>CAVUOI010000038.1:0-20459 GCA_963742935.1 uncultured Alphaproteobacteria bacterium
GCCGCCTTCAGCCTGATGAGGAATTCGCGGACCGATAGTCCGAGTGTCGCGGCACCTTGCGTGACTTCCAGAGCGGAGAAGGCGTGGATGTGCATCTCGGGGACGATGGCCTTGATCGCCCGGCAGATCGCCTCATAGGTGGCGCCGGTGTAATCGGGATGGATGCCGCCTTGCAGGCACACTTCCGTCGCCCCGCGATCCCACGCCTCGATCGCGCGACGCGTGATTTCCTCGATGGCGAGATCATAGGGAGAGCCGCGGAGATCCTCGTGCGTGCGGCCTTTCGAGAAGGCGCAGAACTTGCATCGGAAATGGCAGACATTGGTGTAGTTGATGTTGCGGTTGACGACGTAACGCACGACGTCGCCACTGACCGCGCGTCGCAGCGCATCGGCGGCCTGCGTGACGTGCCGGTAGTCGGCGTCGCGCGCCGCGAACAGGCGCACGATGTCATCAGAGGCGAGCCGTTCGCCCGATGTGGCACGCTCGACAATTCCCGCGATGCCGGCATCGACGTTGCGGGCGAGCACCAGCGGCGCTGGCGGTGGCGCGGTGTTGCCGGGCGCCCAGTCGTCATCGCGGGCAAAGCCTTCGGCGTCGCTCATGCGCCGCACGCGGGTGGCGATATCAGGGGCCAGCCATTGATCGGCGGCGCGCGCATAAGCGGGATATATCGGCAAGCGGTTCACCAATAGCTTGCCGGCTTCCGCACTCTTGCGCGCAAGTTCGGCAATGGCGGGCCACGGTGCTTCGGGGTTTACGTGGTCGGGCGTGACCGGCGAGATGCCGCCCCAGTCGTTAAGACCCGCGTTGATCAGCTTTTGATAGACGCCTGGCGACAGATTTGGCGGCGCCTGGATGTTCATATCAGGTCCGAGAACGAGACGCGCGGTCGCAATCGTCCACAGCAAATCGTCGAGATCGGGCTCCTCGGAATCGGCGAGCTTGGTATCTGGCTTGGCTCGAAAATTCTGGATGATGACTTCCTGGATATGACCATGCGCGGCGTGCAGATCCCGTATCGCCTCCAGCGCGTCGATCCGCTCGTCGCGTGTCTCGCCAATGCCGATCAGGATGCCGGTCGTGAACGGAACCTTCAATTCGCCGGCCAGACGCAGGGTTTCCAGCCTGACCGCGGGATGCTTGTCCGGAGAACCGTAGTGAACGCCGCCCTGCCTGCACAGCCGCTCGCTGGTGGACTCCAGCATGATGCCCTGGCTCGCCGTCACCTCGCGCAGGCCGGCGATCTCCTCGCGCGTCATCACGCCGGGATTGGCATGCGGCAGCAATCCGGTCTCGCGCAGCACGAGCGTGCACATCGCGGTGAGATAGGAGATCGTCGTTTCGTGGCCGAGCGCCTTCAGTGCGTCGCGCGCGGCCTGGTATCGCAACTCGGGCTTGTCGCCCAGCGTGAACAGCGCCTCGGTGCAACCAGCGGCCGCTCCGGCGCGCGCGATGGCGAGCACCTCGTCGGGTGAGAGATAGACTGGCTTGCCCGCGCGCGGCACTTGCGCGAACGTGCAGTAGTGGCAGACGTCGCGGCAGAGTTTGGTGAGCGGAATGAAGACCTTGCGCGAATAGGAGATCAGCCGGCCATGGGCGGAATCGCGCAAGGCCGCAGCTTCTGCCATCAGTTCTGCCAGCGGCGCTTCGAACCGCTGCCGTGTCGCCTGTCTACCGGCCGTCGTCACAATCCATCATCTCCGCCCGTAGAGGGTCTTATTTCCGGCGGGAGCCGCTTGCCGCCACCCGCTGGCGGCCGCATGGTGTCGCATCGACGCCCGCAATGCAATGAAGGACGCAACAATGCTGATCGGCTTCAACGCCCCGACCGCCGGCCCCCTGTCGGCCGCAGATAAGCTTGCGAAAATCGTGGTTGGCGCCGAGGCGATGGGCTTCGACTATGCGACGTTCAGTGACCATATCGTGATTCCAACCGCGATCGCGGCCGAATACCCCTACAGCGCCTCCGGGGAATTCCCCAGCGGTACCCGCGGCGAGCGGCACGAACAGCTGACGGAGATCGCCTGGATCGCCGCGAAAACGACGCGGTTGCGTCTCGTGACATCAGTCATGGTGGTGCCGCACCGGCCGGCCGTGCTGACCGCCAAGATTCTCTCGACCATCGACGTCCTCTCGGGTGGCCGCCTGACGCTCGGCATCGGCGCGGGCTGGATGCGGGAGGAGTTCGAGGCCATCGACGCACCGGATTTCGATGCGCGCGGAACCGTGACCGACGAATATGTGCGCGCCTTCGTTGAACTCTGGACAAAGGACACGCCAAAATTCGATGGCAAGCATGTCCGGTTCGCCAATATCGGTTTCGACCCGAAGCCCGTGCAGAAGCCGCATCCGCCGATCTGGGTCGGTGGCGAGAGCGGTCCGGCGCTGCGGCGGGCTGCCCGCATCGGCGATGCCTGGTATCCGATCGGCACCAACCCGCAGAATCCGCTCGATAGCCTGTCGCGCCTCAAGGCCCAGGCGGCGCGCCTCGGCAAGATGACCGCGGAAGCCGGACGCGATCCCAAGGCGGTCGGCCTCAGCCTGCGCGTCACGGTGTTCGGCGAGACTGCGCCACCGCAGGCCAGCGACGGGGAGCATCGCTTGTTTGCCGGGCCGCCGGCGCTGGTCGCCGCCGATATCCGGGCGCTGCGCGATATGGGCGTCGGCAGCCTCGATTTCGGTTTCGGCGGTTCGACGGCCGATGAAGTGCTCGCAGCCATGCAGAAATTCCGGGCCGAGGTCATGCCTCTCGTTTAGCTGCCGAGTTGGCGGATTAACGTCGCCCAGCGATCGAGTTCCGGCAGGATCGTATCGGCCTTGCCGGAATCCAGGCTGACGACCAGGCGTGAGACACCGTCGTCGCGGTCGCGCTTGAGCAGGTCGAGGTTCTCCTTGGCGCCCCAGATCGTGATCGGCACCGACGCGAGATCGCGGCCTGCTTCGGCTGCCATCTCGCGGAATTTCGGCAGCAACGCCTGCACGTCTGCATACGAGCTGCGCGTGCGGTGGGGCATCCAGCCGTCGCCGTAGCGCAAGGCGCGCCGGGCGCCGAACGGGAAAGCGCCGCCGACGATGATCGGCGGATGCGGTTTCTGGACCGGCTTCGGCCAGGTCATCATCGGATCGAAGTTCACGAACTCTCCATGGTACTCCGCCTTTGACTTGGTCCAGATTTCCTTCATCGCCTCGACACGCTCGCGCGCCAGCTTGTGGCGGCTTGCGAAAACCGTGCCGTGGTTGGCCATCTCGTCCTCGTTCCAGCCATTGCCGATGCCGAACAGGAAACGGCCGCCCGAGACCTGGTCGATCGAAGCGACCTGCTTGGCGGTCTGGATCGGGTCGCGCTGGGCGATCAGGCAGATGCCGGTGCCGAGCAGTAGTGTCTTGGTCACCGCCGCGGCCGCGCTCAGCACCACGAACGGGTCCATCACGTCGTAATATTTCTTCGGCACATCTCCGCCGCTGGGGAAGGGCGATTTGCGCGTCAACGGAATGTGGGAGTGTTCGGGCACCCACAGCGAATCGAAGCCGCGCTCCTCCAGCGCCCGCGCCAATTCGGTCGGCGACATCGAATAGTCGGTGAAAAACATGGCCCCGCCGATGCGCATCGTTGTCCCTCTTTGTTGTGTCGTTATAAATCGCTTGTCTTTGGATGTTTCGGCCAGCGCACTTCCGCGCGCGGCAGCACTTGTTCAATGAGCTGACGGGTCTGGGCCAGAAGTGCGTCGTCATCGCCGCCGAGTGGCCGCAGAATAAACTTCGACACGCCGGCGTCGACATATTCGGCGATGTGCGCGAGAATCGTGTCGGCGTCGCCGATCGCGAATGCGTGCGCGGCGTCGCGCCCGGTGCGTTTGGCGTAGACATCCATCGCCTTGCCGACACCGGGAGCATCCCGGCTGCCGAAGTGGAACGCGAAGCCGGCGCCATAATGATCTTCGTCGATGGATCGGCCGGCCTCGCGCGCGGCGGCCTTGATCGCGGCCACGACGCGACCAGCCTCGGCGGGCGTATCGCCGCCGGCCTGCCAGCCGGTGCCGATGCGCGCGGTGCGCCGGATCGCAGCATCCGTCGAACCACCGATCCACATCGGCAGATCGGGCTGCACGGGCCTCGGCGTGATGGTGACGCCCTTCAGCTGGTAGAAGGCGCCGCTGTAGTCGACCAATTCCTCTCGCCAGAGGCGTCGGATGATATCGAGGCACTCGTCGGTCTTGCGTCCGCGCGTCCTGGTGTCCACGCCGAGCGCCTGCCATTCGGGCGCCAGCGGGCTGCCAATGCCGAAAGCGGGCAGCAAACGGCCGTCGGACAGCATGTCGATGGTAGCGCACTGCTTGGCCAGCAGCACGGGGTCGCGGAACGTCAGCGACACGACATTCATGCCGAACCGCATGCGTCGCGTGCGTCCTGCCAGAGCGGCCATCGTGGTCATCAATTCAAGGAACGGCTGGCGGCCGACGATCCGGTCGGTCTGCCATATCGAATCCACGCCTCCGGCCTCGCACATGTCGATCCAGCGCCAGTAGGCCGCCGCGCCGGAAAACGGAAACTCCGCGCAGCCCAGTCCGATCCCGACACCCATGCGCCATCTTTCCTCACTTTTGCTCTGATCTTTTCGGAAACCGCTGACACTTTCGGACATGCGCTGCCGCGGCTGCGGCTTTGACGCGAGGTGCTACGTCGCGCACGAAGCGTTCGAGACTGCTGTTCATTTGTTCCGGCCGCATGCCCGGCGGCACCGCCCAGGTGACGAGGTCGGTGATGCCGTATTCGCGTACGAAGGATGTCAGCTCCTTCACGCAGTGCTCGACGTTGCCGACCACCCATGTCTGCGGGATGCTGGCTTCCCGCGTGTTGCCTGAAACGCCGCCGGCCGCGCTGTCGTCCTTGTTGAAGCTGCGATAGACCTCGCCGCGATAGCGCTCGGCGGCGCGCACGGCCGGCCAGTCCCGCTCCTTGTCGTCGGTCACGAGGCAGGAGCGGATGATGCCGACGCGGTAGGCATCGGGATTGCGGCCCGATTCTTTCAACGTCGCGCGCCACGGATCGAGCACCATCGACCGCGCGCCCTGCGGCAGGAAGTTGCTGTCATTGCGTGCCGCGCGCTGCGCGCCGGCCTCCGACATCGCGGCGATCCATAGCGGTGGGCCACCCGGTTGCACGTAGCGCGGCCTGATCACGACATCGTCGAAATCGTAGCGCTTGCCATGGAAGCTGAACTTCTCGCCAGTGAAGCAATGGCGCAGCACCTCGATGCCTTCGTCCGTCAGCGAAACGCGGCGCGCGACGGGCAGGCCGAAGCCGCGGAACTCGTGCGGCGCATAGCCCATGCCGACGCCGACCTCGATCCGGCCATTGCTGATATTGTCGAGTACCGCCAGATCCTCGGCCAGCCGCACCGGATGGTTGAACGGCAGCAGGCAGACGTCGCTCGATAGCCGCACATGTTTGGTGCGCGCGGCAATCGCGCCCGCCATCGGTACCCACGAGGGCAGGTAGCCGTCATCGAGGAAGTGATGCTCGGTGAACCACACAAGGTCCAGTCCGAGCCCGTCGAGCATGACCACCTGGTCCATGATGGCGGCGTACAGGCTCGGCATGTCCATGCCCAATTCCGGCGTGTTGCGGAAATCGTAGACGGTGCCGACGCGAAGGGGTGGACGCATGACGCTTGTTCTCCGCCGGTCAGACCTGGTTCAGCCGAGCGGCCTGGGCCATCACCTCGATGGCATCTAGCTGGCGTGATCGCACGCTGAGCGAATCCGTGCCGCTGTCTTCCCAGGCGCGGTAGCGCTCGCGGATGCGCGCCGGTGGGCCCACCAGCGACTTGAGATCGACCCACTCGTCGGGCACGCTGGCGATGGCTTCGTCCTTGTGGCCCGCGAGGTAGAGTTCCTGAATGCGGCTGGCGGCGTCGCCGAAGCCGCGACGGACCATGATGTCGTTGTGAAAGTTTTTGGTCCGGTGACCCATGCCGCCGACATAGAGCGCCACCTCCGGCTTGAGGCGCGTCAGCGCTCCCTTGACGTCGTTGTCGACCTCGACATGGACGGAGGCCTGGATAGTGAAATCCTTCAGGCTCTTGCCGTTGCCGGCGCGCCGGAAGCCTTCCTCCAACCACGGGCCGTACTCCTCCATGGCGCCCGGCACGAAGCCCATGGGCAGCCAGCCGTCGGCGATCTCGGCCGTCAGCTTGACCATGCTCTCGCCGCCGGTGGCGAGATAGATCGGGATGTCGGGGTTCATGTGCAGGATCGACTTCAGCGGCTTGGCGAGGCCAGCGGAGCCTTCGCCCTGGTAGGGCAGGCTAATCTCGCGGCCTTCGTGCGTCACGGGTTCTTCGCGCTTGAAGATCTTGCGCATGATCGCGACGTAGTCTTTGACCCGGTAATAGGGCTTGCCCCACGGCTGGCCATACCAGCCCTCGACGATTTGCGGTCCCGAAACACCGAGGCCGGCGATGAAACGGCCGCCACCGGACATCGCATCGATGCTGGCGGCCGACATGGCGGCGTTGGCTGGCGTTCGCGCGGCGAGCTGCATGATGCCGGTGCCGAGCTTGATGCGCTTGGTCATGGCGGCGAGGAACGCGAGCGGCGTGATCGCGTCCGAGCCATAGGCTTCGGCCGACCAGACCGAGTCGTAACCCAGCTCTTCCGCCCGCTGCACGAGTGCGACTGGCACTTCCAGATGTGCGCCGGAATAGCCGATTGACAGGCCCAGCTTCATCGTCAGGTCCTCCCTGGTTGGAGGATACGAAGCGCCGGGGCGCTTGAACAGTGTCGGTAGGTGCATGAATGCTGCCATGAACTGTGGGTCCCGGATGCCCTTGCCCTGTGCCATGATGGCGTTTGGAAAGCGCCGATAGAGCGCGCTGCTCGATCCGGGAAGGAGCCGCCGCCGTGAAATTCGCGCTGCACTTCGGTAACTTTGCGTTCCCCGACCCGGATGGCGCGCGCCGTCTGGTTCGCCTGGCGGAGGCGGCCGGCTTCGACTCGGTGTTTGCCGTCGAACATGTCGTGGTTCCCGACGATTACGCGAGCGTCTATCCCTACGCGCCGGGCGGCCGATTGCCGGGCGGCCCGTCGGTGAGCTTTCCCGATCCGCTGATCTGGCTGACGTGGGTCGCCGCGGCCACCACGCGCCTGCGCTTCATGACGGCGGTGATGATCCTGCCGCAACGCAACCCGCTGGTGCTGGCCAAGGAGGTCGCCACGCTCGACTATCTCAGCGGCGGGCGGATCGAACTCGGCATCGGGGTCGGTTGGCTCAAGGAGGAGTTCGACGCGCTCGGCATTCCCTTTGAGCGTCGCGGCAAGCGCGCCGATGAGTATGTCGCGGCCATGCGCGCATTGTGGGCCAGCGATGCTGCCAGCTTCGCCGGCGAGTTTGTCAATTTCGACAAGGTCAACTGCAATCCGAAGCCGGTCGCTAAATCAGTGCCGATCATCGTCGGTGGCCATTCGGAGGCGGCCGCCCGGCGCGCCGGCCGCCTGGGCGACGGCTTTTTCCCCTCGATCGGTGCCCAGGTCGACACGTTGCCGTTGCTCGACGTCGTAGCCCGTTCGGCCGAGCAGGCCGGCCGCGATCCGGCGATGGTCGAATTGATCCTCGGCTGTCCCGGTGCACTGCCGAATTCGGGCGTCGACCCGCGAGCGGCTGTCGAGGAGCGTATCGCACGGGACGTGGGCCGCCTTGCGCTGCCAGTGACGGCTTTTATGCCGGATCTCGAAACGACGCTGGCTCGCTTCGGCGAGGAGATCATCAAGCCTTACGCGAACGCGTGAGAGAGGGCGAACGCCCGGCAGCGTTGGAAGGTGGACAAAGAGAAAGCTGTGCAGCATTCTCGTTCAGGCGCGAGAACAAGACAAGAAACCAAAAAACCGATCGGGAGCCCTGGGACATGCCTCTGCCGAGAGAAGATGTCGAAGCCAACACATCGAAGTTCTTGCGCGACAAGTACGCCATCGTCGGTGTGGGCGAGACCTCCTACACGCGAGGCTCGGACAAGTCGACGCGGGCGCTCGCATCAATCGCGGTGCGCAACGCGATGGTCGATGCCGGTCTCAAGCCTTCCGAGATCGACGGCATGCTCTCGTATCAATTCAACGACTCGGTGTTCTCACCATTCGTCGCAGGCGACCTCGGTATCCGTCTCAATTTCTACATGGACGTGTTCGGCGGCGGATCGTCGACCGAGGCGCTGATCGGTATCGCGATCGGCGTCATTGAGGCCGGCATGTGCAAGACGGTGGTGATCTTCCGTTCGATGAACGGGTTCTCGCAAGTGCGGATCGGCGGCACCGGTGTGCGTTCCGCAATACCCGTCTCGGGCGACATGATGCACAGCCGCGCCTATGGCTGGCAAAGCGCGGGGCAAATGTTCGCGCCGACCTTCATGCGCCACATGCACGACTTCGGTACCACCGCCGAACAGGTCGCTCACGTCCGCGTCGCCCACAGCCATCACGCTTCGAACAATCCCAAGGCCTATTACAAGAAGCGCGTCACTGCGGAAGATGTCGTCAACAGCCGCATGATCTGCAAACCGCTGCATCTGCTCGACTGCTGCGTGGAGACGGACAACGCCAATGCCATCATCGTGACCTCGGCCGAACGAGCGAAAGACCTGAAGCATCCGCTGGTGCAGATTCGCGGCGTGGTAGGCCGCTGCTCGAAGCCGCGGGTCGACATGCACTACCAGGCCGGGCCGATTTCAACCGTTGCCGGTCACTACGCCAAAGACATCCTCTGGCCGAATTCCGGCGTGGGCCCGGAGGACGTCGATCTCACGGGCTCCTATGACGCCTTCACCTTCACCACCATGCTGCAATTGGAGGATTACGGCTTCTGCAACAAGGGCGAGGGCGGCCACTATGTCTCCGACGGCACCATCATGCTCGGCGGGAAGAGGCCGAATAACACGTCAGGTGGCCATCTCTGCGAAGGCTACACCCACGGCATCGCCATGGTGATCGAGAACGTGCGCCAGCTCCGCCACGATGCGGATGACAGTTGCCCGATCGGGCCCGACGGCAAGCGGCAGCACACCTATGATTATTGCGAGGGTGGTTGTCGCCAGGTGAAAAATGCCGAGGTGTCGGCCAATTTCGGTTGGGCGATGCCCGGCACGGGATCGGCCATGGTGATGCGGAGGGGATAGGGCAGATGATTTCAGCGCAATATCTCGGCATGCCGCTCGAGATCAATGATCTCGACCATGAGAACCTCAACTACTTCGCCTATTGTGCGAAGCATGAGTTTCGCTTGCAGCGCTGCGCCTCGTGCAAGCTGCTTCGCTACCCGCCGACAACGGCGTGCCCCTGGTGTTCGGAGCTGAGTTCGGAATGGGTGTCGGTCGAGGGGCGGGGCACCGTGCATTCCTACACCGAAGTCCATCATGCCATTCAACCAGCTTTCAAGCAGTACACGCCGTATCTCGTGTTGCTGGTCGAACTGGATACTCAGAGCGGCATGCCGACCAGGGAAGAGGGGCTCCGCGTGATCGGCAATCTGGTGCGGCCGGACGGGGTGCTCGCGCCGAAGGCCGAAGTCGAGCGGGTAGGCATCGGCACCCGGGTGCGGATGGTTTTCACCGATATCGCGCCGGGGCTGGCGTTGCCGCAATGGACGATTGACGAAACCGTGGCCGGCGGCACGCCGTGGAGATACCGCGAATAGGGGAGCCCGGTCCGCGCGCGGCGGCCGCAATGCCCTGCCAATGCGAGGTGACGCATGGACGTCCAGACCAGTCCGGACCCGGTCGCCCGCGCCCGCGAGCTTGGGGCGGAGATCGTCGCCGCAGCCGACGAGATCGAGCGCACGCGGCGTATCCCCGAGGCGCTGCTGGAGCGACTGCATGCCTCGCGGCTGTTCCGCATGCTGCTGCCGCGGGCGGCGGGCGGCGACGAGACGGAGCCTGCGCTTTACGTGGCGGCGGTCGAAGAACTCGCCCGGCACGACGCCTCGATCGCGTGGAATGTATTCGTCGCCAACAGTTCCTGCCTGATTGCCGCCTATCTCGAGCCCGCGGCCAATCGCGCGGTGTTTTTCGATCCACGCAGCTTCGTGGCCTGGGGACCGCCAAACGCTTCGCGCGCGCAAGCAGTCGAAGGAGGCTATCGTCTGAGCGGCAGGTGGGATTTCGCCAGCGGCTGCCGGCAGGCCCGCTGGATGGGCGCACACTGCCATGTGCTCGAGGCGGACGGCACGTTGCGGCTCAATCGTTTCGGGCGGCCCACGGTTCGCACGCTGCTGTTTCCGGCCGGCGACGCGACGCTGCTCGATACCTGGCAGACGATCGGGCTGCGCGGAACAGCGTCGGACTCCTATGGCGTCAATGAGCTGTTCGTGTCCGAGGCGTTCAGCTCGACGCGCGAGGACCCGACACTGCGCCGCGAGCGCGGTCCGCTCTATGCCTTCACCATGCAGGGCCTTTACGCGGTCGGGGTTGCCGCTGTGGGCTTTGGTATTGCGCGCGCGATGCTGTCCGAGTTCATCGCGCTGGCGTCCCGCAAGGCGCCGCGGGGCCTCGCCCGGCTCGCCGACAACGCGGTCGTGCAGGCCGACGTGGCGCGCGCCGAGGCCCGGCTCGGCTCGGCGCGCGCCTATTTGATCGAGACGCTCTCGACGATCTACGCGAACGCCGACGGCGTGGCGCCGATCGAGGTCGCCGACCGGGGCCGCGTGCGGCTTGCCTGCGCCAACGCGATCCAGGCCGCGACCGAAGTCGCGGATTTCGCGTACAAGGGAGCCGGCGTCGACGCGATCTTCCCGGGGAGCCCGTTCGAGCGCCGCTTCCGCGACATGCACACGCTCTCGCAGCAGATCCAGGCACGCAGCGCCCATTTCGAGCAGGTCGGGCAGATCCTGCTCGGTGTCCCGCCCGAGGAGTTTTTCTAAGCTAGCCGTGATTAGCGGTCCCGCGAGTCGCGCTCCGGGCCTTGCAGCGTGACACCGCCGTCCACGACCAGCACCTGGCCGGTGATGTAGCGGGCATGATCGCTGAGCAGGAATTTGACGGCGTGGCCGACGTCCCAGCCGGTACCTTCCGTCTTCAGCAGCGAGGCGTTGGCGCGTTGGGCGCGCGCAGCCTCGCTCATGCCCTTGCCGTGGGCATAGACCATCGGCGTGTACATGGGGCCTGGGCAGATGCAGTTGACGCGGATGTTGTCGCGGCCGTGATCGACCGCCATCGCCTGGGTCAACCCGATCACCGCGGCCTTTGAGGTCGTGTAGGTGGTCAGGCCGCGCGGCCGCAGTGCCGAGATCGACGAGATGTTGACGATCGCGCCGCCTTCGGCGGTCTTGATCATGGCGGGAATGGCATGTTTGGAAAGCAGGAACATGGTTTCGACGTTGACCTGCATCACGCGCCGATATTCCTCCACCTTCTCATCGACGACGCTGCCGCGGCTGCCGATGCCGACATTGTTGTCGAGGAGGTCGAGCCGGCCCCAGTGGTCGACGGCAGCCTCGACCAGCCGTCTGCAGTCGGCCTCCACGGTGACGTCGCAGGCCATGGCCAGGGCAACGCCACCCTCGGCCTCGATCATCTCGACCGTGCGTCCCGCAAGCCCGGGATCGAGATCGGCCACAACCACCTTGGCACCGGCGCGTGCCAGCAGGATCGCCGCAGCCCGACCATTGCCGATACCGTCGCCCGCAGCGCCACCACCGCTGACGATCGCGACCTTGCCGACCAAACCGTCATCCTCGTGATCTTTCATGCGCCCTTCCGTCAATTGCCTCTCCATTGTCTCGGCTGAAGAAAATGCCCCAAAATCGAAACGTCAGCCCAATTCAAGGTCGCAGGGCCAGCGTCTTGCTTGGCGCGCTTTCTTCCAAACTCGATCAGCCGCTCTCGATTGAGCGCAGATAGTTTCACACTGCCGAGTGCAGTCTTGAGCGACGCCATCTTGGCAGATTTTGACCGGCGAGGGGGCTTTCCAACCTCGTGCATGTCTTCGTCGTGCAGATCGATCAGATTGCCAAACGTACGAACGTTGCGCGCCGCGCGAGGCTTGGACGATCCGTTGCGGTCCATGTTGCGCTCCATTTCGAGCGCCCATTCTTCGCCGTCCTTGCGTCGCCGGAACGTCTCGGCCACATAACGGGTCTTGCGGTGGACCCGGACGCGCCAGTTTCCGGATGCCAATTGTGTGAAGGTCGCCACGCGGGTGCAATCCGGCTTTCGTGTGCACCGAGAGGTCAAATCGGGTGCAAACATGTGCAATTTCGTCTAGTTTGGAGTGCACACGTTCGTGCTTCATCCCATTGAGAGTACAAGGTAAATTGAAATCGCAAGACTATCTCTTTTCTGTGGCGCCGATGATGGATTGGACCGAGAATTCAATCTTCTCAACTAGTTAGAAGGCCGCGTGTGCACGGTGTGTGCACCGGGAGATCAAAGAAAATCTCAGTACAGCTAACATGCGAAGGCACCGGCCGAGCGTGTGTCGCTCGTCAAGCGATGCGCTTGTTGAGTAGAAGGCGGGGTTGAAATTCGCAGGCTGTAGACGCTGGTGATGTTGTACGGATCGTCTTTTCGCGGAATGAGCGGTGATGGAAGGATCGCTCATGACGGATAGCGGCATCGGCTCGGCAGGCGTCAGGCGTAGTGATCAAATTCGCTCAGCGCAATTCGCACCTCGCGTGCAAAATCGACCAGCGCGACGGTAAAAGCGCCCAGCGAAATCATGAAGAAGATGGCGACCCCGCGCTCGTGCTCGAGCTGAAAGAACGCAGTTACAAACGCGACGATAACAAGAAGCGTCACCGAAATGCTGGCGATCACCGCCCAGAAGATGGCTCGGTTCATCATGGCCGCCCGCCGCATCAGGCGCGGCAGATCGGCCTTGAGGCGGGATCGGACAGTGTCGTCATCCGGAATCCCGTTCAGGAGTACCGTTCGGTCGATGATCCTGTTTAGGCGGGCAATGAGGACGGCAATGAACGCAGCCAGCGCGCCGAGCAGGAACGCGGGCGCAGCCGCCTGCGAAATGACGTTCGATAGTTGACTGACGGACGGAGTGTCGGAGATCATTGAGATCCAGTCTTTGGGTATGTCTGCGGGTGGGTGCGCAACGGGCCTTTTAGCGCCTGCCGACGCGGTTGACCGGGCCGCCGCGATTCATTGGGGTTCCGGGCCGTACTCCCACACCAACGGCGCCGACGCCGGGGGTCACCACGGCTCGTGCGACCGGGCGGGGTCGCAGCACAATTCCGGGCCTTACGATGCACCCGACAGGATAAGAGACGTATTGGCAGTACACCACGGCACTGGCCGGTTCAGTGCTTGCGGCCACGAACCCAGTTATCAGTAGCGCCGATAGAGCGATCGAAAGCTTCATAATGGCCTCCTTTGTTCGGGACCGCCATTGGGTCCCACAGAGCGATCTGCGACTTGCCGCAGGTTAAACTGTCAGCCCGCTTATGTTGGCGAAGGTTCCCCCGAAGAGAATTCAAGCGACTTCACTTGCTCCCGAACGGGAAGATTGTTTTCCAGTCATTCTTCATATCGACCACGGTCCAGCCCTCGGCCTTCGCCACTTCAAGCGCCTTGTCGAGGCGACCAATGGAAGAGTTGCGGTCGTAGGCCCATTCCCGCTCGGCGTCGGTGTGGTGCACGATGAGGGCGAAGCGCACTCCGCCGCCTCCCTTGGCCCACTCGAGCATTTGAAGGTCACCGTCGGAGTTGCCGAAAGCCGCAATCGGTCGCCGGCCGATATGCATCTGGATGCCGACCGGCTTGCCGGTCTTGTCGTCGTTGAAATTGAGCTCCGGCAGTTTCATGAGGATCGGCCTGCCGTCGCGTAGCTCGAAATTCAGCTTGCCGCTGCTGCCCACCACTTGCTCGGGCGGGACGCCATAGACTCTCTCGGCGAAAACCCGCATGAAGTCGATGCCGCCACCGGAGACGATGAAAGTCTTGAAGCCGTTGCCGCGCAGATAGGCGAGCAGTTCCAGCATCGGCTGATAGACCATTTCGGTGTAGAGCCGCCCTGTGACGGGATGCTTCGCGGTGGTTATCCAGTCGCGCACGATCTTCTCGAACTCATCCGTCGTCATGCCCGAATGCGTGACGGTGACGATTTCGAAAATGGCGGCCTCGCCGCCGGCGAGCGCGCCCTTCATATCCCCCTTGAGCAGCGAAGCGAACGGCTCCTTGTCCTTCCATTCCGGATGCAGCGGGGCGAGCGCCTTCACGCGGTCTAGCGCGAAGGCCAGCTGGAAATAGATCGGCTGCTCCGCCCACAGGGTGCCGTCATTGTCGAAGGTGGCAATCCTCTCTGCCGGCGGCACGAGGTCGGGCGAACCTTGTTTCGTCACACGCTCGACGAACGTCACGATTGCCTTCTTGGTTGCCGTGTCATTCCACGACGGCAATGGGTCGGTCGTCGCGGTTTGCGCCAATGCGGAGACTGACAGGAGGCCGGACAGCGCAACAAAAGCCGATAGTAATGCCCGACAACTCAATCCGAAGAGCTTGTCACGTTGTTTCATCCTCGGTTCCTCAGTACAGGTTCGGCCACGTTCATTTCTCTGTTTCGAACCACACATCGAAATCCTACATGGCTGGTGGAAGTGTCGACCGCCTCGGCGTGGCGCGCGGCGGGACGGTAGCGGCGGCAATAGTTCGGCGCGCAAAGGTGCGAGCCACCCTTGATCACCTTGCGGGGGATTTTGATATTCGGTTGGCAGGGATCGTAACTTGCGGCCTCAGCGCCGCCGCGCGGGTTGTCGGGAATGCAGCAGGCTTTGGGGGCATCCGCTTCATGCTTCTGGGTGTACCAGTCGGTGGTCCATTCCCAGACATTGCCGATCATGTCGTGAACGCCGTATCCGTTCGGTGCGAAGGAGGTGACCGGCGAGGTGCGCTCGAAGCCGTCGTTGTTCAGATTCTGCCGTGGAAATTCACCTTGCCAGGTGTTGGCCTGGTGCTTGTCGCCAGGCGTGAATTCATCGCCCCACGCATACTCGGCGCCGTCCAACGCGCCACGCGCCGCAAACTCCCATTCGGCTTCGGTCGGCAAGTCCTTGCCAGCCCATTGCGCGTAGGCGAGGGCGTCTGCGAACGAGACGTGGACCACCGGATGATGGTCGAGATTGTTGATGTTGCTCTTCGGTCCATAGGGATGCCGCCAGTCGGCGCCCTTCAGAAACGTCCACCATTCTCCCCAGTTGCGCAGGTCGACCGGACGCGAGGGCGGTGCAAATACGAGTGAGCCGGCATAGAGCATATGCGGCAGTGCGCCGGGATAATCTTTCGGATCGGGAGCAATCTGCGCAAAGGTGACGTGACCGGTCGCCTTGACGAATTCCTTGAATTGCCGGTTCGTGACCGGCGTGCGGTCGATGAAGAAGGAATCGACCGTAACACGATGAACGGGAGCTTCTTCCGGGTAGTGCTTGTCCGACCCCATGCGAAAGGTGCCGCCTGGAATCAGGACCATGCCAGGATGATCGTCTGCCTGGGCGTCAACGGTATCCTCGTCGAACCGGGCCGTGCTCAAAACTGCGGCTCCTTAGGGCGTGATCCCCCGTTGAAGGTGTGTGTCCCTATTGGGCGGCAATCGCCTCGATCTTCTTGATGGCTTCTGCGCAACCGCTCGAGGCGGTAGATTTGTTTTCAAGCAGGCACGTCGCGATCCGCCCTTGGCCAGGCACGATCTTTCCGCACACGCCGGCTATCTCTGCCTTGCACGCGATCACTCCGTCCTTCAGGGCGTCGGCTGTCGTCTGCACGCTCGCCGCGGCATCCCCCAGTTCGAACGCGCATTTGGGACTTATCTTGTCCTCATGAGCTTGCATGCAGTAGATCATTCGCCCTTCGCCGGGCGTCACCGTGCGGCAGTACTTCTTGATGTCCTTGGCGCACGCGCTCTCGAGTTTTGAGACCCTCGCAGTCAGTTTTTCCAGAATCGTTTTTCCGACATTCGACTGCGCCGAAACGGAACTGATCGACAAGATGACCAACAAGGTCACGCCGACATTGGCCAGCAACCGCATTGTGAACTTCATCGAATATCCTCTGATGATTGGCTCCGAACCGGGCAGCTCGCCCGATACAGGCTGAGGGGTGTCCTGGCTGATATCCTCACTGCGCCAGAGCGAGTGTGAGACTTGAAACTCCCAGCAGACAGGTTGATCCCAACCGAGCCTTCAACGGAAAGCGGCTGCAACGCGATCGAACGGTTAGATCCTCCGAACAAGAGGTTGGCACCAACGCCAACACCGACGCCTATAGCGCCGCTCGCGCCCACATAGGTGCCGGCCAGTTTTCCCCGCATTGGGCCTGCCGTCGGCGCCAACACACCCCATGCCAGAACGCCACCTGCGGTGATGCCGATATCGAGACCAATCGTGCCCATAACGCCGACATAAGCCTCCGGCGGGTATGGACCATTGGGAGCGAAGCGGCAGGCCATCCGTTGCCGGGATCCGAAGATCAGGCCAATCGAAGGCGCCATCTGGCAGGTTAGCGTACCGGCACTGGTCGTCGGTGGGGTCTGTGCATGTGCTGGAGAAACGACCGCAGCGAACGAAAAGAGCACCAGCGCAATAAGGGATTTCAACATGACTAAACTTCCCGCTTTCTGGAATTGTTCGCTGGCACTGCCGTCTCAATCGTCAGAACTTGTAGCCGATGCGTGCTGTAACTTGATTGGTGCTCAGATCCTGCTTGAAACCGACGAGGCCGAGATTCAGGATCGGTATGGGATACACAAAGGTCTTGGTCTCGTATTGCGAATAGCGGTATTCGATGCCCGTGAACCAGTTGTTCGTGAAGGCGTAGTCAAGGCCAGCGCCGACCGTCCACCCCACCCGTGTGCCATCGCCACCGATAGAGATTCCGGTCGTAGGAATAGAGGTTTCATTGGAGATGAATGCTGCGCCGCCCGTCAGGTACAAGAGTGCGCGATCGGCGGCGTAACCAAGCCGTCCACGGATCGAGCCACCCCATTTGCTGTGCGCTGTAAGAAAATCGCCGGTGATCGCGGTGTACCGTACCTTGCCAACGGTCCAGCCGGTGAAGTCACCCTCGACGCCCAGCACCACTTGTCCGACCTGGTAATTGTAACCGCTCAGGATTCCGTAGCTCAGGCCATCCTTGCTGGATGAGGACGAGACGAGGAAAGGCGTCCCCAACACAACAGCCCCGGTAGTATATTCGGGGTTCGTTCCGATCCACCCGAGCGCGCCGCCGAGATAAAAACCCGTCCACGAAAACGCCGGCACATATGCGACTGGCGCAACGGGCCCATTCGCGCCGGAAGATCGGCAGCCAGCGCGGACAGACTGAGAATGCTCGCAGTAGTCGAAAGCAAAACAGTGCGGGCTAAACGGCGCATCACGGGCCTCACTTGCTGGAGTAGTCGGATTCTCAATTCCGCAGTAACACACAAAGAATATTCAAAGCGAATACTCGCTGCGTGCTGGTGTCGATTGCTTCGTCGTTGTACCGCTGAACGACTGCGTTGACGGTATCAGGCTGCAGCGGGCTGGCTGCTGCCGACCCGTTGATTGCTCCGACGAGACCGTCACCACCTTGTCCTGTCAGTAGCAGGGCGGATAGGGATAATAGCCGCATGCCGGGCGGGCGTAGACCGGGGGAGGCGCGTACGCATAGGGCGCGGCATATGCCGCCGCTCCAACCGCAGCCACGCCAACGGCAGCACCGGCGTACATCGCTCCACGAAACGCCGTGCGCCGTCCGACACCAGCAAAGGACATCGGCGTCATCGGCCGACCGATGATGTCGATGAAGAGGGCGGCCCCGCCGTCGCCGCCGGCGAGGTCGCCTTCGAGGACCTGAACATTGAACGTCAGTTTGTCACCGTCGAGCTTTGGAGATTTTAGAACGACGACGGCATCCTTCACGGAACCGTCCTTGCTGAAGACAGAGATGGTCGCGTTGGGCGGATTTTTGGTAAAGCTGTCGTCACCCGCTCCCCAGTCAGCAATGATATCTGCGGTAAGCTGGTGGCCGGCTGATCTCACCGGTCGATCGGCAAATATGATGGAATGGGGCACAACGCCGGTCAGAGTAAACGTATCGCCTTGCAACGTCGCACCGCGTGAATTGAGTACGAACAACGACGGCACGATCTCGGGCTTGGGTGCGGCGGCGGGAGTGCCGATTGTCTTCATGGCCGGAGCGGTTTGTGCGAGCGCCATTCCCGATCCGCACAGCGTTGCGCTCAGGGCAAACACTCCGACAATCCGATTCAATTTCGTGACATTTATCATCTTGCGTTTCCTTCGTGAGCGATGAGGATTGCTGTCGGACCAATTACCGAGCGCTGCGCGCTTGATCGGGGTCGGTGATGGCCGAAGTCGCGGCCATCACCGCGGTGTCTGTTCGTGGCCCTACTTGCCGCCGCCGCTGGCGCCTCGCTCGACCATCTGGAGCGCCTTCTCAATGCTGAGCGATCCGCCCACCTGGCTCGGCGGATATTCCTTGAAGGTCTGGAGGAAGCCGCCAACAAGGGTCACGGCAGGCACCATCGTCCAGAGCTTTTCGCCCCACCAGCGGCCGTACAACATCGACTTCGGTCCTGGTAGCGCTCCCACGGGTCCTGCCGCAGGTTGGTCACCAGGGGAACGTTGGTCGATTCTTCGGTGCCGGTGAACAGGTTGCCCTTGATGGTCTTGAAGCTGAGCTTCCAGTCGTCGTAGCGAACGGCGGTAAGATCGCCATTGTCCGTGAAGTAGAAGAATTCCTTGCGCGGTCCCTCGGCGACTTCACCCTTGAAGAACGGCAGGAAGTTGTAGCCATCCAGGTGCGTCTTGAAGGTCTTGTCGCCGACCTTCATGCCGTTCAGGAGTTTTGCTTTGACGTCGGGTTCGCCGGCGGCGGCCAGCAAGGTCGGCAGGAAGTCCTCACCTGCGATGATGTCGTTGACGATGCTGCCGGGCTTGATGGTGCCGGGCCATTTCGCGACCATCGGCACGCGGAAGCCGCCTTCATAGGTCGTGCCCTTTTCGCCGCGGAACGGGGTGTTGCCGCCATCCGGCCAGGAAAATGTCTCGGCGCCGTTGTCGCTGGTGAACACCACGATGGTGTTGTCGGCGATGCCGGGGTCATCGAGCTTCTTCATGATGCGCCGACCGCCCAGTCCAGCTCCATGATGGCGTCGGCGTAGAGGCCGTAGCCGCTCTTGTCCTTCCATTCGGCCGAAGATGCGTCCACACGTGCGTGCGCGTGGTGTTGTGCCAGAGGAAGAACGGCTTGTTGGCCTTGGCCGACCGGTCGATGAAATCGACGGACCGGCGAACCAGTTCGTCGTCGACGTCCTCCATGTTGAACTTGGCCTTGGGGTCCATGTTCGGGTGCGGCGGCAGCGGACCGCCATCGACGATGGTCTGCTTGCCGACCCTGCCCCAGCGCGGATCGGTGGTCGGATCGTCTACCGTGGTTGCCTTGGTGTCGATGACATTGCGCGGGCCGAAATTCGCGCGGAACTGCGGCGATTTCGGATAGTCGGCCTCATAAGGCTCTTCCATCGCGTTGAGGTGGTAGAGGATGCCGTAGAACTCGTCGAAGCCGTGCACCGTGGGCAGGTACTCGTTGCGGTCGCCGAGATGGTTCTTGCCGATCTGCGCCGTGGCATAGCCTAGGGCTTGAGCAACTCGGCGATCGTCGGGTCCTTGTCTTGCAGGCCCTGCTTGGCGGCCGGCAAGCCGACTTTCAGAAGACCAGTGCGGAACGGGGTCTGCCCGAGGATGAACGCCGCACGCCCGGCCGTGCAGGATTGCTGGGCGTAGTAGTCGGTGAACAGGGCGCCTTCCTTGGCGATGCGGTCGATGTTGGGCGTGCTTCCGCCCATCATGCCGCGGTGATAGGCGCTGATATTCCAGATGCCGACATCGTCGGCCATGATGACGACGATGTTGGGTTTCTTGACTGCGGTCTGTGCGAGCGCAGCGCCGCCGAATGCCAGAGGAAGTGCAAGCGCTGTTGTCGCCAGAAATTTCTTGAACATCAATGTGTCCTTTTCTTTCATCAATTTTGAGCCAATCAACTCAACGGCAAGTTCACTTCGCAAGAACCGGGCCACGCGCGGCCGCGCTGCGCTTTCAGCAAGAAATGCTCGGTAGATCAGCGACGTAGAAATTTCGGCAGCCGTGGCTTGGTGCCCGGCACCACGCGAGCGCGCCCGAAATTTCGGAGGTCGCGCCGCGTTGCAGCATGCAGCCGCTCCACCCGATTGATTTCCTATCCCGCTGTTTTGAGGGGCATTTCCCGGCAAGCGTCATCCGCGTCGCGTGTTGGCGCGGTTCTTGCGATGAAGACCAACAGAGTTGTTTTGCCAAGACCCGTCGAAACAACGGAAAGAAATCAAGTCTTGATCGTGTTCTCGATGCAGATCGTGGCACCTGATGAAAAGCGCGCAGCAATCCAGCGCGCGCTGGGCTCTTTGCTTGGCCCCACGCGGGCGGCCGCCGGCTGC
>CAVUOI010000039.1:0-24672 GCA_963742935.1 uncultured Alphaproteobacteria bacterium
CATCGTAACGCTGTGCGGCAAGGCCTGCCGCATCGACGAGGCCGTCCTTGCCGCCGATCCGGATCGCGGCCATTCCGTCGGGCAATTCCGGCGCGGCGCCGTTGCCGAATTCCAGCAGCGTGAACCGCATACCGGCTCCAATGAAAGCATCGGTGAGGAACATCGGTTCGCCACGCGCGGCGGCAACCGGCGCATCCGCCATCGAAGTGCCGGGCTGCGGGCCGCCGCGCCAGGAATCAGTGTCGGCCGTCGAGAGTGGCGTTGCGTAAATCGACGGCGTCGACAGACGCCCGCCATTCACCATGCGCTTTCCGAACTCGGTCTCCTTGGCGAGCGACAGCACCGCCTTGCGCAGTCGCGCCTCCTGGTGGGAGTTCGGCGCCATGAAATCGGTCGAGCGCGTGGACTCGCGGATGTTCTCGTCGGCGGCGGCGCTGCGCTCGATGTGGTAGCTATCGAGCAATGCCTCGGGCGACGTTCCCCGTAGCACGCCATCGAGCTTCCACGCCAGATTCTCGGCGTCCTCCAGTCCGGAATTGGCGCCGCGGGCGCCGAACGGCGAGACCTGGTGCGCGGAATCGCCGGCAAAAATAACGCGGCCATGAATGAATTTGTTCATCCTCCGGCACTGGAACTTGTAAAGCGAGATCCATTCGAAATCGAACTTGTCGTGCCCGAGCATGCGGGCGATCCGCGGCCGCACATTCTCCGGCAGCTTTTCAACGTTGGGATCGGCAAAGCGGTTGAGTTGCAAATCGATCCGCCAGATGTCGTCCGGCTGCTTGTGCAACAGCGCGGAGCGGCCGGCATGGAATGGCGGATCGAACCAGAACCAGCGCTCGGTCGGAAAAGCCGCCGTCATCTTGACGTCGGCGATCAGGAACTGGTCCTCGAACACTTGTCCGGCGAATTCCGCACCGACCATCCCGCGCAGCGAGGACTTGGCGCCATCGCACGCGATCACGAAGCGGGCGCTGATGCGATACGGACCATCGGGCGTTTCGATGGTCAGCAGCACATGATCGTTGCGCGGTTCGAGCGCGGTCACCTTGTTGCGCCAGCGCAGGTCGATGGCAGGAAGCTCGCCGACACGATCGACCAGATAGGCCTCCGCGTAGAACTGCTGCAGATTGATGAAGGCCGGTCGCTTGTGCCCCTGCTCCGGCAGCAGATTGAACTGATAGAGCTGGGACTCGCCGTGAAAAATCTTTCCGACGCTCCACACCACGCCCTTGTCGACCATGCGCTGGCCGATGCCGAGCCGGTCCCAGAATTCGAGCGAGCGCTTGGAAAAGCAGATCGCCCGCGAGCCCTCGCCGATGCGGTCGGCATCGTCGAGCAGCACGACGGACTGCCCGCGTTGCGCCAGGTCGATTGCCAGCGACAGCCCCACCGGACCGGCGCCCACCACGACGACCGCATGTTCAGCCGGATTCGACCCCGCCCGATCCTGATCGGGATGGCGGCGATAGCCGAACTGGGTTTTGGTCTGCGCCATGCGGGCTTTAACCCTGTGACTGGCCAAGGGCTGTGACTGGTCAAGAGCGGACGACCGTGCTAGATAGTCGCATCTGCAACTATCTTAATCCCCGGGCCGGGTCCGTCAACCCAAATCGAGGCTATCCTTGGCAAAGGCGTTTTCAACCGAAGACTGACCAATTCGCGCGAGGAAGGCGCAGCGAAGAAGGATGGCAGGCTGGACCTGTTCGGGTTCGTGCCGTTTCGGTTGAACCGGCTGGCTGCCGAGGTCAGTTCGGCGCTCTCGGTGGAATATGCGACCCGCTACGGGCTCGATATTCCGGAATGGCGCGTGCTGGCGACGCTCGGCTTCCGACATGAGCCCTGCAGCGCGCAATACGTCGCTGATTGCACCCGCACGCACAAATCCACCATCAGCCGCGCGGTCACCTCGCTGATGAAGCGCCAGATGGTCGAGCGCGTCGAAAACGCGGACGACCGCCGCGAATTCCGGCTGCGCCTGACGCGCAAGGGTGCTGTGCTCTATGAAGAACTGATCCCGCGTCTGTTGCGCAAGGAGCAGGAAATATTGTCCAGCCTTTCCGCGCCGGAGCGGCGTGACCTTGCGCGCCTGCTTGGCAAGCTCGAGGAGAGCCTCGATCTGGTGCAGACCAGCGAAGAGGCCGACGCGAAGGAAGCGTATTGAGGTGTGCTCGCTCCGCGACGCCGCCCTTCCTTCTCCCCTTGTGGGAGAAGGTGGATCGCTGACGCGATAGCGGCAGCGAGACGGATGAGGGGTTCTCTCGGCCCGTATTACTCGTGGAGGGAACCCCTCATCCGGCGCTTCGCGCCACCTTCTCCCACAAGGGGAGAAGGAAGATAAAACAACAGCGACGAAGCTTGTTGCAGCTTACTTCGCCGCCGTGACCACGATCTCCACGATATGCGGCGGTTCGAGGTCGACACCCAGACAGGCGCGCATCGGCGGGTTTTTGGTATCGACCCACTCGTCCCAGGCGCGGTTCATCTCGCCCTTTTGCTTGATGTCGGCGACGTAGACGATCGCTGTGAGGATCTTGCTCTTGTCGCTGCCGCACAGCGCGAGGCTCTCATCGATGCGGGCGAGCGCCTTGACCGTCTGCTCGTACATCGACGGACTGACCGGGTCGGGCGCGACCGCCACGGTGAACACGTGGTCGTCGTGCATGACGGCGCGGCTGCGGGTCGGCGTAAGCCCGGGAAAGCGGGTGATCATCAGGAATCTCCGGTTAGCTGATATCGATATGCTTCGCGATGACCGGAAAATAATTATCGCCCGATCCGGCGTCGATCGCTTCCTGCAACACCGTGCCGATCAGCTCTGCGCCGCGAATTTTCAATCCGGCGTCGGCCGCGAGTTCCAGTGCATAGGACAAATCCTTCAGCGCATATTCGGTCGAAAACGCTCGCTCCGGAAAATTGCCCGGCACGATTGCCTTCATGCCGTGATTGCGCAGCGCAAAGCTGTCGGCCGAGCCCTTGGAAAGCGTATCGAGCAGCAGCTTTGGATCGACGCCATTATGCTTTGCGACCGCGACCGCCTCGGCCAGTGCGTTGACTGTTTCGAACAGCACCATGTTGTTGAGGATTTTCGTCACCTGCCCGGCCCCGACCTCACCGCAATGGGTGACGTCGGTGGCAAAGCAGCGGATCAGCGGCTCGATATCGGCGTAGAGCGCCGGTGTCGTGCCAACCATCACGCTGAGCGTGCCGTCCTGCGCCGCCTGCCGCGTGCGCGCAATCGGCGCGTCGGCCCAGGATGCTCCCCTGGCCTGCAACTGCGCTGCAAAGTCGCGGGTCTGGCTGACCGAGGAGGTGCCGAGATCGACCACGACCTGCCCGCTCCGGATATTCCCGAGAATACCATCGCCTTCAAACACCGCGCGCACATGTTTGGCGCTCGGCAAGCACAGGAAAAGCAAATCGCTCTGCTTGATCAATTCGGCTACGGAGGCCGCGACCTCGGCACCGTCGGCACGCAGCCGCGCCAATGGCTCCGGCGACAGATCGAACGCGATCACGCGCTTGCCGCTCTTCTTCACGAGATTGCGGCAGATCGGCTCGCCCATCACGCCGAGGCCGATGAAGCCGAGTGTCTTGTAGGCTGACATCTTGTTCTTAAGCCTTACTCTTTTGACGCGTTTTCTTTACGCGAACCCGTCCCCACCTCGCTTGAAAACGCTCTGCTATTTCGCAAATGACCGCGACGGCGCCAGATGCAGCGCGAACGCGTCGACCTTGTCGCTGGCGCGCGGATAGATTTCGCTCACGATCGGATCGTGGCCGGGGATGAAACGATCGGGATGGCCGGCAAGCCGCTCGACGATTTCCCAACCCTGCGCCATGTCGCCGACATTGTAGACGATCGGAAACGGGCTGCGCTTCTGCAAATTGGCGTAATAGTGCGCAGCGTCCGACGCCAGCACCACCGGCCCGCGCGCGGTCTCGACCCGCACCACCTGCAAACCGTCGGAATGGCCGCCGACCCGATGCACCGTCACGCCCGGCGCGATCTCGCCGTCGCCGGAATGGAAGGTGACGCGCTCGCCATAGACGTGGCGCACCATGGTCGTGACGTGCTCGACCGAGAACGGATGCCGCAGCATGCCGTTGCACATGCAGCGCCCGGTCGCGTAGCTCATCTCGCGTTCCTGCAGATGAAACCGCGCGTTGGGGAAGCGATCGAGGTTGCCGGCGTGGTCGTAGTGCAAATGGGTGACGATGACGTCCTTGATGCTGTCGGCTGAAACGCCGAACTTCTCCAAGGCATCGACCGGATTGAGCGTGAGCTTGCGGGAACGCGCCTTGGCCTCTTCGGCGTTGAAGCCGGTGTCGACCAGAATGTCGCGTCCACCGCCGCGGACCAGCCAGACGAAATAATCGAGGTCCAGCGCCGTGGTCTCGTGCGGGTCGGGGACCAGAAAATTCATGTTGGGGGTGCGCGGCGACATCGTCGCATAGCGCAGCGCGTAGATTTCGTAGGCATTTCCCATCGGTGTCACTTTTTTCTTGGATGTCTGGATTGGGCCGATGCCGCCAACAAGCCATCGTCATTCGCAAAGGTCAAACGCGGCCCGCGAATGACAGCCGCGCGACTGCGCAGCAAGCTATGTGAGACAGATCACATTGTTGCGGTTTCGCGATGTGAGAGAACGGAATGAGCCGCCGGGCACGTCGTGCGAAAGCATTGCAGGCCCATCCGGAACCGTTCGTTGCCGACCAAAACCCGAGCTGTGGTTCTATCATCACAGCCGCTTTTATTCCTCTGTCCGCCCCCGTCCCGTCGCGGTTAATTGTCGCAATTAATGACGATATCGCAAGCGGTTGACGGACTGCGGACTCGGTTTGATAATGCCGGGAGCGTAGAGTAAGGTCGCCGCGGCGCGAGCTGGTATCGGCGCTATTTTGGCTGGACTGCCGTGATCTGGACTGCCGTCATTATGAAAATCCGCCTCGCATTGTTCCTTGCATTGTTTTTTTCAGTCGCGTCGGTCGCCCCGTCCTTCGCCGCCGGTGAGCGCTATGCGCTGGTGATCGGCAACGCGAAGTACCCGGACGCCGAGGCACCGCTGAAAGAGCCGATCAACGATGCCCGCGACATCGCCGAGGAGCTCAAGCGCGACGGTTTCAACGTCGATATCGGCGAGAACCTGACCGGCGAGCAGATGCGCCGGGCGTTCGATCGACTGTACGGCAAGATCAAGCCGGGCTCGGTGGCGCTGCTGTTCTTCTCCGGCTTTGGCGTGCAGTCGAGCCGCCAGAGCTACATGATCCCGGTCGACGCCCAGATCTGGACCGAGCCGGACGTCCGCCGCGACGGTTTCAGCCTGGAAACGGTGCTGGGCGAGATCAACAGCCGCGGCGCCGGCGTCAAGATCGCGCTGATCGATGCTTCCAGGCGGAATCCGTTCGAGCGCCGGTTCCGGAGCTTTTCCGCCGGCCTCGCGCCGGTGATCGCACCGAACGGCACGCTGGTGATGTATTCGGCCGCGCTCTCGTCCGTCGTTTCCGACAATGGCAGCGACCGCAGCCTGTTCGTGAAGGAGCTGCTGAAGGAAATCCGCACCCCCGATCTGATGGCGGAAGAAACGCTGAACCGCACCCGCGTCGGCGTGACCCGCGCCTCGCGACAGGAGCAGGTGCCGTGGATTTCGTCGTCATTGGCCGAGGATTTCTCCTTCATTCCGAGCGGCTCGGGCCCGCGGCCGGCGAGTCAGCCATCGACCCCGGTGGCCACGGCGCCCGCAACACCACCCGTCCCCGCTCCGGCACCCCCGCCGCCGTCTCCGCCGATCGCAGCACCGGCCCCGCCACCACCGCCCCCGCCTGCGCCGTCAAAACCGGCCGTAGCCGCGCCTTCGCCTCCGGCCACGGCGCCGGCGCCCCCCGTCAAGCCAACCGAAGGCCCCGCGCCTGCCCCTGCGCTTGGCGAGGATCCGACCATCAAGAGCCTCACCGCCAAGCTCAATGACAATCCGGACGATGCCGCCGCGCTGTACCGGCGCGGACAGGTCTATGCCAGCAAGGGCGCCTACGAACTCGCCATCAAGGACTTCAACAATTCGCTGCGGCTGAACCCGAAGGACGTGGAAGCTTTCAACAATCGCTGCTGGGCGCGCACGGTGATCGGCGACCTGCAGGCGGCCCTGAAAGACTGCAACGAAGCGCTGCGGCTGCGGCCGAATTTCGTCGACGCGCTCGACAGCCGCGGCCTCGTCAACCTCAAGAGCGGCCAGAACAAGAATGCAATTTCTGATTTCGATGCCGCCCTCAAGATCAACCCACGGCTGACGTCGTCGCTGTACGGCCGCGGCCTTGCCAAGAAGCGCAACGGCTCGATTTCGGAAGGCGACCTGGACATCAACAACGCGAAGGCGATGGACCCCAATATCGTCAAGGAGTTCGCCGAATACGGGGTGCAGTGACGAACGATTTTTTTGGATGAAAACTGGCGGCTCCTCGAACCCCGAGGCGGGCCGTCCAGACTAAGACAGAGCAGCCGGCCGCAACGGGGTACGGCAGCCCGATTTGGATGACATTGGAACCGCGCGGGAAGCCCGCGAAAGGGGACTGGTAATGGTAAGTATCTCAGCGAAAACCTTTGGCATGATGGCCTCGGTTGCGACGCTCGGCGCCGCAATCTCCTTTGCGGGAACCGCACTCGCCCAAGAGAAGAGTGTCACCGAAGACCAGATCGTCCGCGCGCTGGCGCCCGAAAAGAAGCCGCTGACCCGCGGCCTTTCCACCGGTCCGCAGACCACGGTCGAGCCGACCGTGAGCGCCGCCGAGACCAAGTTCGTGGAAAAGATCCGTGGCCGCTCCACACGCTCGCTTTCGAACGCCGAGCGCGAAGAGATCGCGGCCATGGTCAAGGACAAGCCGAAGATCGATCTGGAGATCAACTTCGACTACAACTCGGCCGATATCAGCGCGAAGTCGCTGCCCGCGGTTCAGGCGCTTGGCCGCGCGCTCACCAACAATGATCTCAAGGGCTCGACCTTCGTGGTCGCGGGTCATACTGACGCAGCCGGTGGCGACGCCTACAACCAGGATCTTTCCGAGCGCCGCTCCGACGCGATCAAGCGTTATCTCGTCGACAAATACGGCATCAACGGCACCGACCTCGTCACCGTCGGATACGGCAAGAGCAAGCTCAAGGATCCGGGCCAGCCGATGGCGGAAGTGAATCGCCGCGTCCAGGTCGTGAACATGGAAAACAAGTCCACGGCATCTGCCAAATGAGCCCCTGCAAGTAAGGGCGTGGCGCCGACCAATCATTTCCGGCTACAATACGTCCCGCAGCACCCGTGCGGGACGTATTCGTTTTGGGCTCCATTGCAGGTGTTCGGCCGGCAACACGCGCCCTTTTCTGATTTGACTTCCAGTCTGGATTGATCCGGCGATGAAATTCTCCGAATACCTCAAACCTGCGCTCGGCGTGGTCTTCGTTGCCGCTCTCGCCTACGGTTATTACTGGTTCGAGAACCGTCCGCACCCCGAAGAAAAGCAAACCCCGGGCCAGGCGCTGGTGATCGTGACCAAATCCACCAATGCCTGCTTCTCCGACATGGTACGGGTCACCGGCTTCATCGTGCCGCGCCGCGAGGCCCAGGTCGGCGTCGATCAGGAGGGCTCGCGCGTCACCGACCTGCTCGTCAAGGAAGGCGACATGGTTACCGAAAACCAGGAACTGGCGCGCCTCACCGCGCCGCCGCAGATGCCGGGCGCTCCTGCGGGCAGGCCCGGCCCGATCACGCTGAAGGCCCCCGCCGCCGGCCTCATCACCGAATTGAGGACCGCGGTCGGCGCTCCCGCCTCGCCGCAGGCCGGCCCGATGTTCCGCATTTCCGTCAACAACGAAATCGAGCTCGAGGCCGAAGTGCCGAGCGTGCATCTGCTGAAGCTCAGTCCCGGTGCGACCGTGCGCATCAGCCGGGACGACGCCCCCGATGTCGTCGGCAAGGTTCGGACAATTTCGCCGCAGATCGACCGCGCCACCCAGCTCGGCAAGGTGCGGATTTCGCTGAACAACAATCCCTCGCTCAAGGTCGGCATGTTTGCCCGCGCCAATATCGACGCCAAGCGCTCCTGCGGCGTCGCCGTCCCGCGCACCGCCATCGACCGCCTGACGCTGCAGGTCGTGAAAGGCAACATCATCGAGACGCGAAAAGTGCGCGTCGGCCTTACCTCCGAAACCTCCACCGAAATTCTTGAAGGCCTCGACGTCGGCGAAACCGTCGTGGCCGATGCTGGCACGTCCTTGCATGAGGGCGACCAGGTCAAGACCATGTTCGCCGATGAACTCGAGCGCACGCGGGCACGCTAATGGCTTTGAATATCTCGGCATGGTCGATCCGGAACCCGCTGCCTTCGATCGTCTTTTCCATCATTCTTTTGGTGCTCGGCTGGGCCAGCTTCACCAAGCTTGCGGTGACACGACTGCCCAACGCCGACATTCCCGTGATTTCGGTCGCAGTCTCGCAATTCGGCGCAGCGCCTTCGGAGCTGGAATCGCAGGTCACCAAGACGATCGAGGACGGCGTGTCCGGCGTCGAAGGCGTGCGTCACATCTCGTCGTCGATTACCGACGGATTGTCGGTGACAACGATCCAGTTCGCGCTGGAGACCAATACCGATCGCGCGCTGAACGATATCAAGGACGCCGTCACGCGCGTCCGCTCCAACCTGCCGCAAAACGTCACTGAACCGCTGATCCAGCGGGTCGACGTGATCGGCCTGCCGATCGTCACCTATGCTGCGATCTCGCCCGGCAAGACGCCGGAGCAGCTTTCCTATTTCGTCGACGACGTCGTCAAGCGCGCGCTGCAGGGCGTACGCGGCGTGGCGCAGGTCGAGCGTATCGGCGGTGTCGAGCGCGAAATTCTTGTCTCGCTCGATCCCGATCGGCTGCAGGCCGCAGGGCTGACGGCCGTCAACGTCAGCCAGATCCTGCGCGGCACCAATGTCGACGTCGCCGGCGGCCGTGCCCAGATAGGCAAGAACGACCAGGCGATCCGCACGCTGGCCGGCGCCAAGACGCTGAACGAGCTTGCCGGCACCATGATCCCGCTGTTTGGCGGCGGCGAAATGCGGCTCGACGATCTCGGCACCGTCACCGACACCATCGCCGATCGCAGCACCTTTGCCCGCTTTAACGGCGAGCCTGTCGTGGCGCTCGGCATCAAGCGCTCCAAGGGCGCCAGCGACGTGAAGGTGGCCGAGGCCGTGGAGAAGCGCATTGACGCGCTGAAAGCCGCCTACCCCGACGTCGACCTGAAGCTGATCGACACCTCGGTCGAATTCACCAAGGGCAATTACCACGCCGCGATCTCGACACTGTTCGAAGGCGCGATCCTCGCGGTCGTCGTCGTCCTGCTGTTCTTGCGCGACATACGCGCCACCATCATCGCCGCGATCTCGCTGCCGCTGTCGATCTTCCCGGCGTTCTGGGTGATGGACCTGCTCGGCTTCTCGCTGAACCTGGTGTCCTTCCTCGCCATCACGCTGTCGACGGGTATTCTGGTCGACGACGCCATCGTCGAAATCGAGAACATCGTGCGCCACATGCGCATGGGCAAGTCGCCCTATCGCGCAGCACTCGAAGCCGCCGACGAAATCGGCCTCGCGGTGATCGCGATTTCGCTGACGATCATCGCGATCTTCGCGCCCGCCAGCTTCATGTCGGGAATCGCCGGGCAGTTCTTCAAGCAATTCGGCATCACGGTGTCGGTGCAGGTGTTCTTCTCGCTGCTCGCCGCACGCTTCGTCACGCCGGTACTCGCGGCATACTTCCTGAAGGATCACCCGCACGATGATCCGCCGCCCGGGCGCATCCTGAAGACCTACACCAGGCTCGTGACCTGGTCGGTCCATCACTACTTCATCACGGTATTGATCGGCCTCGGCGTCTTCGCCGCCTCGATCTGGAGCATCACGCTGCTGCCGCAGGGCTTCCTGCCGGCGCAGGACACCGCTCGCTCGCTGCTGGCGATGGAATTGCCGCCGGGATCGCAGCTCGCCTATACCGAGAAGGTGACGGAGGAAATCGTCGCCCGCCTGCGCAAGCGGCCCGAGATCAAGAGCATCTTCGTCGATGGCGGCAGGGTGCCGCCGGGCACGCAGGAAGTGCGGCGCGCCGCGCTGATCATCAATTACACGCCGAAGGGCAGTCGCAAGATCACCCAGCGACAGCTCGAACTCGAGATCAGCCAGGAATTGGAAAACGTTCCGGACATCCGCTTCTGGTTCCTGGACGAAAACGGCCTGCGCGCGATTGCGCTGGTCGTGACCGGCGTCGACAGCAACATCGTCAACAACGTCGCCAGCGAACTGGCGACGCAGATGAAGCGGATTCCGATCATCGCCAACGTGATCTCGGAAACCTCGCTTGATCGGCCCGAACTGCGGATCCGGCCGCGGGCGGAGCTGGCGGCGCGGCTCGGCGTTTCCACCGAGAGCCTGTCGCAGACCATCCGCGTCGCCACCATCGGCGATGTCGGGCCGGCGCTGGCGAAATTCGACGCCGGCGACCGCCAGGTGCCGATCCGCGTTCAGCTCGAGGACAGTGCGCGCAGCGACCTGCAGATGCTGCAGCAATTGCGGGTGCCGCTCGGCCAGCGCGGCGAACGCGGTGGCCTACCGCTGTCTGTTGTCGCCGACATCCAGCTCGATCAGGGACCGACCAGCATCAACCGTTACGACCGCGAACGGCAGGCCACGGTCGCGGCCGACCTCGTCGGCACCGCGGCACTCGGCGACGCCACCAAGAAGATCTACGACCTTCCGGTCATGAAGAGCCTGCCGAAGGGCGTGAAGGTGAGCCCGTCGGGCGACGCCGAAAGCCTGGCGGAACTGTCTGATGGTTTTGCCACCGCCATCACCGCCGGCCTGATGATGGTCTATGCCGTGCTGGTGCTGCTGTTCGGCACCTTCCTGCAGCCGATCACCATCCTGTTCTCGCTGCCGCTCTCGATCGGCGGCGCGATCGTGGCGCTGCTATTGACCGGCAAGCAGCTCACCACGCCGGTGTGGATCGGCATCCTGATGCTGATGGGCATCGTCACCAAGAACGCGATCATGCTGGTGGAGTTCGCGGTCGAGGCGATCCGCGAGGGCAAGAAGCGCGACGAAGCCATCATCGACGCCGGCATGAAGCGTGCGCGCCCGATCGTGATGACGACGATCGCGATGGCCGCGGGCATGATGCCCTCAGCGCTGGCGATCGGCGCCGGCGGCGAATTCCGCTCCCCGATGGCGCTCGCCGTGATCGGCGGCCTGATCTTCTCCACCATCCTGTCGCTGGTGTTCGTGCCCGCGATGTTCATGGTGATGGACGATCTCGGCGCGCTGTGCTGGCGCTTCGGCCAGAAGCTGCTGGTGTCGAGCGGCGAGTCGGAGCACGACGGCCACGGATCGGAGCATCACACCGAGCCGCCGGCCAAGGGCCCGCCCGCGGTACCCCCGGCGATGTCGCCTGCGGCGAAGTAAGGGACCTGTCGGAGGGCGCCTTGGTTGGAGACCCTCGACAGGCGACCGATAGGTGATACATTTTATTTCATGAACCTGGTCAACCGCACGCTTGAGATCGACGCAGAAACTGATGCGCGACTTCGCGAAATGGCGAAGGAGCGAGGTCAGGATGTCGCTGCCGTTTTGGCCGAAGCCGTCGCGTTGCTAGACTCCGTCGTTGATCTTGCCGGTCCCGACGTTAGCGAGGACCGTCGTCGCTACGACGATTTTCAACGAACGCGACTCGCTGTCCCGCTGGATGACGTCAAGGCCTGGGTTTCGAGTTGGGGATCCGAGAACGAACTGCCTCGTCCGCAGCCGCGCAAGGTCGGATGATCCTTCTTTCGCCCGATGCCATCGAGGACGTCGAGCGAGTCAGGGCCTTTCTCGATCAGGCAAATCCGGGTGCGGCCCGGCGCGCACTGGCGCTCATCTGGACAACGATTGAACGATTGCAGGACTTCCCGGCACTCGGAACGCCAACTGAAGACCCGGACATTCGCCAGATCGTGATCCGCTTCGGCGCATCGGGCTATATCATCCGTTACGCCATTCTTTCCGAGACATCCGACGTTCTCATCAAAGTGGCATGGTCGCGAGGCACGGGTTTGACCGTCCCTCAGTCATTCCGCGCCACTGCCGTCAGCTTGGTCATGTTCTGCAGCAAAATGCGGCCGCGCTGCAGGTCCAGAATGCCGTCCTTGCGCCAGAGCTGCAGTTGACGGTTGACGCTCTCGCGGGCGGCGCCGACGAAGACGCCGAGCTGTTCCTGCGAGATGTGCACCTCGGAACCGAAATCGGAGGCGAGCGCGCAGAGCCTCCGCGCCAGGCGAACCGGCAGCGGCTGCAGCACCGATTCCTCCATCCGCTCGCTCTGCCAGCGAATGCGCTGGCACAGCAGCATCATGATCTTGATCGCGACCTTGGGCTCGCGTTCCAGGAAGGCCAAGAAGTCCTCGCGCCGCAGCACGAATAGTTCCGACGCTTCGCCGGCGGTGGCGTCCGCGGTGCGGCTCTGGCCGTCGAGCACGGCGACTTCGCCGAACAGGTCGCCGGAGCCCATGAAATTCAGCGTCAGGCGGCTACCGTCGGAGGCGCCGGTTTCGATCCGGATCTGGCCACGCCGGACGCCGTAGAGGGCATCGCCGGCATCGCCCTTCTGGAACAGCATTTCACCGACACCGAGCTGCTCGGTGTGGCAAAGGCCGGAGATGCGCTGCAGTTCGTCAGCGCCCAAATCCGAAAACATCGGATTCATCTTCAAGATGACCGCAAATTCGGCCTGTTTGCTCATTGTATTAATCCTTCCAAAATCAGTTTGACCCGTCCCCTCAGGCCGTTAGCAAGAATCCCACGCCAACCAGTGTGTCATAAGTCACATAACTTTGCAGTACCCCTGGAATATTTTTGGCTTCATTGGGCCCCGCGTCTTTCCGGGATAAGCTCGCCTGACCGGTTGCGCGCGCGCGTCGCGCGACCGAAATAAGTGCCGTTGCCGCGGTCTGGAATGTCGATATGAGAGCTTTGAAAATTGTCGGCGCCATCATTGGCGTCGTGGTCGTCGTCATCGCCGTTCTGCTGGTGATCGGCATCCCGTCGGGTTTCCTGACGACGCAGATCCAGGAGCGGGTCGAGCGCGAGACCGGCTACAAGATCGCCATCAATGGCGGCACGAGGATCGGCCTGTGGCCGTCGCTCAACATCACGCTCAACGACATCACGGTGCAGCATCCAAAGGACCGCGACATCAACCGCCACTTCGCCGCTGCGAGCATCGAGGCGGAGCTGACGCTCGCCAGCGTGTGGGCCGGCAAGCCGCACATCACCGAGCTCGTCATCATCCGCCCGGTGGCGAACCTGCCGCTGCGGCGCGAGCGCGACAGGGACACCGCTCCCGCCGCGAGGCCCGCTGCAGGCAAGTCATCGGACGCTTTCACGATCGAGCATATCAGCGTCAACGGCGGCACCGTCATCCTCTCCAACGTGCGCGACCGCGCCGAGAACAGGATCGAGACCATCAATGTCGACATCGCCATCGATCCCAGCCGCAAGGTCGTGCTGACGGGCAACGCCCGCCGCAGCGGCTATCCGTTCAAATTCGAGATCAAGGCGGCGCTGCCGGCAGGGCCGATCGAGCGGCAGAATATCCCGGCCGACATCCGGATCGACGCGCCCGATCTGTTGCGCGCTCCGCTGGTCGCCAAGGCTGAAGCGCGGCTCAACGGCGCCGTCGCGATGATCAACAGCGTCACCGGCACGCTCGGCGACGCTGCGTTCAACGGCTGGGCCTCGGTCGATCTGTCGAGCAAGCCGCTGGTGAAGCTCGACCTCGATTTTCAGAAGCTCGCCATCGCGGCGGCGCGCAGCACCGGCGATTTGTCCGCGCAGCCGTGGAGCAGCGCGACGCTCGATATCAACGGCCTCAACTATATCGATCTGCAGGCGCGCATTTCCGCGACCGAACTCACCGTCGGCGAGGCGCGCTTCACGCCCGCCGCGATCGACGCCAACCTGACGTCCGGCGTGCTGAAAGCACAGGTTTCCAACCTCGGCGCCTATGAAGGCACCGCCACCGGCGATCTGACGATGGACGTCTCCACCCCCAATCCCACTTACGCGATGCGGGCCGACCTGACAGGCGTGCGCGCGCTGCCGCTGCTGGACGGCCTTGCCGACTTCAACCGGCTCGACGGCCGGATGCAGGCGAAGATCAGCGTGCGCTCCTCTGGCGCCAGCCAGCGCGCGATCATGTCGGACATGGCCGGCACCGCCTTCATCGTGTTCCAGGACGGCGCCATCAAGGGGCTCAATGTCGCGCAGATGATCCGCTCGCTGACGGCGAGCACGCTGTCGGGCTGGCAGGAGGGCACGGAGAAGGCGACCGACCTTTCGCAATTGTCGGCGTCGTTCAAAATCGACAAGGGCCAGGCGCAGACCACCGATCTCAATCTGGTCGGCCCGCTGGTCAAGATGACCGGCGCGGGTACCATCGATCTCGGCACCAAGCAGATCGGATTCCGCGTCGAACCAAAACTCGTGATGACCACCGAAGGCCAGGGCCGCTTGTCCGATCCGGTCGGGCTCGGCATTCCCGTGATGATCGAAGGTCCGTGGACAAGCCCACGGATCTATCCGGAGATGCAAGGCATCCTCGACAATCCCGAAGCTGCCTATGCCAAGCTGAAGCAGATGGGCAAGGGCCTGTTCGGCGAGAAAGGCGCAGGCATCGGAGCCGCGATCGGCAGCCTGCTCGGCGGACAGCAGGGGGCGGCCGACGGGCAGCAAGGCGGCGCTGTCGAACAGGGCGGAACCCAGCCGGGCAGCCCACTTGGTGGCAAGCTCGGCGAGACCATCGGCAATCTGCTGCAGAAGGGCCTGGGCGGATTCGGTACCGGCAAGGACAGCGGCCGGTCCGGCAGCCGCAGCATCCCGAGCCGCACCTCGCCCGCCGAAACGTCAGCACAGGCTCCGCCTGTGGAGGCCGCCCAGACCGAGCCGGCGCCCCCGGCGCCACCCGACGAGCCCGCCGCCCAGCAGGACAGTCAGCCAATGAACGACGTCCTGCGGCAGCTTTTCAACCGCTGAGGGCAACCGCGCCCCACCACTCCTTGCGGGGCAAGGTCGGCGAGCCCAGCCGCGATATATTCCCGGCGATCCCGCCCATAATTGGTGCTAACCATGTGGGCGGACCCACAATCCCTGCCTCCAATTCGTGGTAGACAGTCCCCTGATGCCGGGGCTGCTGGGGCAGGCCGGCGCCAGTAAAATGCCGACGCGCGCGCTTTTCTTGCGGCGCACGAGGATCCGGATGAACGAGGTCAAGGACAGAGCAGGGTTTCTGCGCGAAGGGCTGTTCGCCAAATACGTCGTCGCCCTGGTCGGCCTCGTCGTGTTCGTGCTGGCGGTCAACGGCGCGATTGAAACCTGGATCACCTACCGCGGCATCAAGAGCTCGCTGAACGACGGCATGTCGGAAAAGGCGGAAGCCACCGCCAAGCGGATCCAGCAATCGCTGTCCGACCTCGAGCGGCAGATTTCCTGGGTGACGCGCGCCTCCTCCAACACGACCGATCTGCGCCGCGCCGACTACTCCCAATTGTTGCGGCAGGTGCCGCAGGTCGGCCAGCTCTCGCTGATCAACGCCCAGGGCCGCGAGCAGCTGCGCATGACGCGCCAGACCGTCACGCTGGACAGCAACGCCGATTTCTCCCGGGACGCGAGGCTGACCGAAACGCTCTCGCGCGGCACTTCTTTTGCGCCGGCCTATTTGCGCGGCGAGCGGCCGTTCACGTCGATCACGCTGTCGCATGCCGACGGCAGCGTCACCATCGCCGAGGTCGATCTCGACTTCCTGTCGGAGTTTTTGATCGACGCCCAGGTCGGCAAGGTGGCGTTCGCCTATATCACCGATTCCAGAGGCGACGTGCTGGCGACCTCCTCGACCGGGCCCGAGGTCGGCAAGAACCTGTCGGCGCTGCCGCAGGTCGCCGCCGTCAGCAAGCCCGGCGGCGTGGCGCCGGCATCGGGCACCGACATCAAGGGCAACGCGGTGCTGACGACGTCGAGCCTGGTGCCGAAACTCGGCTGGCGCGTGTTCTTCGAACAGGAGACCGCGCAGGCGCTGACGCCGATCCGCGATCAGCTGGTACGGATCGCGCTTCTGATCGGGCTCGGCCTCGTGGTCGCGATCATCGCCGGCACCATCATGGCGCGGCGCATGCTGGTGCCGATCACCGCGCTGCGGGCCGGCGCGCGGCGGCTCGGCGCCGGCGATTTCGGCCACCGCATCGACGTCAAGACGGCCGACGAGCTGGAGGAGCTGGCCAACCAGTTCAACGGCATGGCAGGCCAGCTCGCCGAAACCTATTCGAACCTCGAAGCCAAGGTGAACGAGCGGACGCGCGATCTGGCGCAATCGATCAACGAGCTGAAAGTGCTGGAAGAGGTCGGCCGTGCGGTCGCCTCCTCGCTCGACCTCAACGCCGTGCTGCCCACGGTCGCCGCGCGCGCGCTGGAAATCACCCATGCCGACGCCGTGCTGATCTACGGCTATGACGCGGCCAATCGAAAGTTCAACCTCACCGAATCCATCGGCATCGACCGGGCGGCCGAAGGCGGCCACCGCGCCATCGACGCCCACGATTCGCCGCTCGGCGAGGCTGCCAGTACCGGCGAGCCGATCGCGATGCCCGATCTCGTCGCGGTGGCGGATCACCCGCTGCGCGACGTCGCGATGGAAGCCGGCTTCCACTCCGTGCTGGTGGTGCCGCTGGTCGACCAGACCGGCATTCTGGGCTCGCTGGTGGTGCTGCGCCAGAACGCCGGCGAATTCTCCTCCAATCTGATCGGCCTGATGAAGACCTTTGCGCACCAGGCGGTGCTGGCGATGCGCAACGCGCGGCTGTTCACCGAAGTGGACCACAAGAGCCGCGAGCTGCAGGACGCCAACAGCATCGTCAGCCAGCAGGCCCGCAAGCTGCAGGACCAGACCGACCAGCTCAAGGACTGGAATAAATCGCTGGAGGAGCGCGTCGAAACCCAACTGAGCGAGATCGAGCGGATCCGCAAGCTGGAGCGCTTCCTGGCGCCGCAAGTGGCGCAATTGATCGCCTCTTCCGACAGCCCCGAAGGGCTGCTCACCAGCCAGCGCCGCGAGGTCACCGTCGTGTTCTGCGACCTGCGCGGCTTCACGGCGTTCACCGAGACGACCGAGCCGGAAGAGGCGATGAACGTGCTGCGCGAATATCACGCAGCGCTCGGCCAACTGATCTTCAAGTACGAAGGCACGCTCGATCGCTATGCCGGCGACGGCGTGATGATCCTGTTCAACGCACCGATCCAGTTCGACGACCACACCGCGCGCGCGGTGCGCATGTCGGTCGAGATGCGCGATATCATCGGCGAGCTGACCGAGAAGTGGCGCAACCGCGGCCACAATCTCGGCTTCGGCATCGGCATCGCGCTGGGGTATGCGACGCTCGGCCAGGTCGGCTTCGAGCAGCGGCTGGAATACGCCGCGATCGGCAGCGTCACCAACCTCGCCTCCCGCCTCTGCAGCGAAGCCCAGCCCAACCAGATCGTGGTGAGCCGCCGCGTCTACGGCATGGTCGAACAATGGGTCGAAGGCAAGCCGATCGACGATCTGAACCTGAAGGGGTTCAATCATCCGATCCTGGCGGCGGAGATCATCAGCTGGCGCGAGGAAGTCGATAACGTGGTGGATGCGGCGGCGGCGCGACGGAAGAAGATGCAGTAGGGGCGGTGGCGCTCCGAAACTAGAACCTGGCCGAATGGAGCAACCGCAATTGTAAAGACACTACAAGTTCAAAGCGAAAGTGATCGCTCTTGATTTCTAGTCAACAACGCCGCTGCTTGGCCGAGGCTGTTGGTGCCTAAGAATGCCTTTCGATGGCCTGGTCCATCGAATTTGTAATCGGAGGAAACGCCAGTTCCTCGGCCAAACATGCGAGCGCCGGTGGCTACTGGTCTCACCTCGGGTTCGCACCTCGACGACAACCGCAAGAGCGCGGCCACGAGCAACTCGGCACCATATCAAATATCCCGCGGCCACCAAGCCGGCGACGGCGCCGACATATTGTCACCCCCCTTACCCTCAATGCCATCCCGGCTGCTGCATCCGCGCGCGCGTCTGCGCCAGCTCTTCCAGCCTCGAGTCGATCTGCGAGCGGACCATGGCGATGTCCTTGAGCTGGCGGTCGTCGAGCCGGTGCATGGCGATGCGGGTGGCGTGGCGCTCGTGGCGGGCGATCATTGCGGCGAGGAAGCGGTTGGCGAGGCGGCGGCCGCGCGCCAGCCAGAGGGCGGTGCGCCAGGTCAATGGCCTGGAGCCCCACAGGGCTCCAGATTTTTGATTTGACGCGTTTTCTTGACGCGAACCGGTCGCCACTTCGCTTGAAAACGCTCTGGTGGTGGAAGTCGGGATGGTGGTCAGTATGGTCATGGCTGTGTTCTTCAATGAATGGCCGAAAGCCGGTTAGCTTGACGTCCGCGTTTCTATCGAACGCCTGCTGCCAGCGTGGTGGCAGCAGCGCAAGTTGCGAGAAAGCGTGAGGCGCGGGCACGAAGGATCAAAGATATGAAATAAACGACGAAACACCGTAGGCCGGCAGGTACACGCCCGACGACGATGCAAGGTCGCTGGCGCCTCAGGCCACCTTTCGGCCGGCCGCGAGCTCCTTGACGGCTTCGGTGGTCAATGCCTGACCGCCGATGCCCCATTCGCCGCTGGCGACTTCGGAAATCTTGACCCAGGTGACGCCGCGCATCGCCTCGCCCTCGATCGACACCATGGCATCGGTGAGTTTGGTGATCATCTGGCGCTTCTGCTCGGCATTGAACACGTTCTCGATGACGTGAACTTCTATCAACGGCATGTCACTCTCCTTGATGTTCATTTATGTTGACGCGTTTTCTTCACGCGAACCGGGATCCACTTCGCTCGAAAACGCTATGGATGCATCAGCGAGCGCAGCATCAACATGCCAGTGACAGCCCGCAAAGACTTTCAGGCCGGTGTGATTTACCGTCCAGACGTTCTTGAGAATCGCCACGAAACTAGCGCCGCATACTGGCGAGGATGCGAGCGTAGTACATGCGCGAACTATAAATTCGATGTCGTCCCTGCGAACGCAGGGACCCATACCGCGTGATCCATCGATGATTTGCGGTGGTTGGCGCTCTGCTTTCCTAAAGTCGCTGTCGCTTTCCGAAGCAAAGTCGTCCTCCAGCGTGCCCTACACGCCCGCCGCGGCGTATGGGTCCCTGCGTTCGCAGGGACGACGCCGTTGCTGTGGCGGATACAGGCACCTCACATAATCGGGCGGAATTATTTCAAACCCGCGCGGCGAAACCCTTCCAGATAATGCGCCTTGTCGGCGTCGTGCTCGAACGGCAGGTCGCTGGCGAGCCAGGCGAGCGTGAGATTGGGTTGGGTGCGGTGGAGGCCTTCGAGCGCGGCTTTGGCGGCAGCGGCGCCGCCTTCCATGCCGAGAGAAGCCGTCAGCACGCGGTGGGCGCCGACGAAGTCCGTGCGCTGCCGCAGCGCCTCGCGGCACAGGCGGATCGCCTCGGCGTAATTGCCGCCGATATACTGGCAATAGGCGGAAACCCCGGAATAGATCGCGGCGAAAGGATCGCGCGGCGAGAGTTTCAGCGCCTCGCGCGCGGCACGATCGCCCTCCTCCCAGCGCCCGCGATAGGCCAGCGCGACGCCGTAAATGCCGCGCGCGGGCGAGAAACTGGGATTGAGCCGCAGCGCCAGCTCGAATTCGGCAAGGCAATCGTCGAAACGCCGGTAGAACAGATAGACGCTGGCGAGCGCGTAATGCGCCCACGCGTCCTCGCTGTCGGCCCGGATCGCCGCCAGCGCTGCGCGTTCCGCGATCGGAACGGCTTTGGTCATGTCCTCCCAGCCCATATGGGCGCTGAACGTGTGGCAGGCGGCGAGCAGGCTGAGCGCCTGGCCGTAGGCGGGATCGACGGCGATCGCCTTTTCCAAGAGCGCCTGCGCGACCAGATTGTCCTGCCGCGTCACGCGCCAGTAATGCGACAGCGCCCGCATCACCAGGCCCCACGCGTCCATGTTGTCGGGCGCCTTGCGCCGGATGCGGAAATTCTCGGCGGCGTAGAGCTGCGGCTCGATCGCCGCGACCACGGCCTGGGTGATCTCGTCCTGCACCGCGAACACGTCGGCGAGATCGCGGTCGTAGCGCTCCGCCCAGAGATGACTGCCGGTGGCCACGTCGACGAGCTGGGCTGCGATACGAACGTGGTCGCCGTCCTTGCGCACAGAGCCCTCGACGACATAGCCGACGCCGAGATCCTCGCCGATCTCCTGGTGATGGACGGATTTGCCCTTGTAGACGAACGAGGAATTGCGCGCGATCACATAGAACCAGCGCAGTTTCGACAGTGCGGTGATGATGTCTTCGCTCATCCCTTCGGAAAAATAGTCCTGCTCCGCCTCGCCCGAGAGGTTGACGAAAGGCAGCACCGCGATCGCGGTGCGGTCGAGCGCCGGCAACGGCCGGTGCAGCGGTTCGCCGGTGAAGTCGAGCGCCGGCGTCGCATCGAACTGCGCCTCGCCGTTGCGCCGCTTCTGCACGTTACCGACGAAACGAAAGCCCTTTCGCGCGATGGTGCGGATGACGGCCTGGAGCTTGCCGCTGTCGCCGACCGCGCGACGCGCGGCGTTGATCCGGCTCGTCAGCGTGGATTCGGAGACGATGCGGCCATCCCACACCACTTCGATCAGATCGTCCTTGGTGACGACGTGGTCGCGGTTTTCGATCAGGTGAACCAGAAGGTCGAACACCTGCGGTTCGACCGCCACGCTTTCGCCGCCGCGGGTCAGTTCGCGAAGCCTGACGTCCAGCACATGGTCGGAAAAATGAAATTGCACGGCTTCATCCTGTTTGCTCATCATCGATTGCTTCGCACCGGAACATCGTCTCCGGCCGCCTGGTCCCGCACGATTTCATCCCACACGCACACACAAGGTAGAGCCAATCTCCCGGCGAAAAAGTGTGCGCCATCTCACAAATTCAAAGATCTCACTGAAAAATAAGGATCGTCTCAAGGCAAAATCAGCCTGCCGTCAGAGTCTTTAGGTCCGGACAGGGCCATGTTCGGTTCATCGCCGGCCCATTCCGTGGCCGCATGACACCGGGAGGAGACATCGATGGCCGCCCAGACCGCGACCGCAGCAACCCCAATCCAGGCCGATCCAGTCCCGGATCTCGCCGCCCTCAAGACGCGTCAGCAGGCGGCGTGGTCGTCGGGCAATTACGCCATCGTCGGCGCGACGCTGCAGATCGTCGGCGAGGAGCTGTGCGAGGCGCTCGATCTCAAGGCTGGATCAAAAGTGCTTGATGTCGCCGCCGGCAACGGCATGGCGAGCCTCGCCGCGGCGCGGCGGTGGTGCGACGTCACCTCGACCGATTACGTGCCGGCGCTGCTGGAGCGCGGCCGGGCGCGCGCGGCGGCGGAAGGCTGGCAGATCGAATTCAGCGAAGCCGACGCGGAAAACCTGCCGTTCGACGACAACAGTTTCGACAACGTGATCTCCACCTTCGGCGTCATGTTCACGCCGAATCAGGAACGCGCGGCGGCCGAGCTGATGCGGGTCTGCAAGCCGAAGGGCCGGATCGGCCTCGCCAACTGGACGCCGGACGGCTTTATCGGACAGGTCTTCAAGACGCTCGGCAAACATGTGGCGCCGCCGGCCGGGACCAGATCGCCGGCAGTGTGGGGCACGGCCGCGCGGCTGCACGACATGTTCGACGCCGGCGCGCGCTCGATCCGGACCGAATCGCGCCTGTTCAAGTTCCGCTACCGCTCGCCGTCGCATTTCCTCGACGTGTTCAAGACCTATTACGGCCCGGTGCTGAAAGCGTTCGCGGCGCTGGAGCCGGCAAAACAGGAAGAGCTGCACAACGATCTGCATGCGCTGATCGTGCGGATGAACCGCTCCGGCGACGGCACCATGGTCGTGCCCAGCGAATATCTCGAGGTCGTCATCACTAAGCAGTGAGACGGTCGTCATCACCAAGCAGTGAGACGTCCGCTTCCAGCCATTTTGGCGAGGCCGTCCGTGCGGCCCGCCGACCCCATCAGATCAAACCAGGAATTTTGCAATGACCGATTTTTCGATGACCAGTGTGATTGAGATGTCGCGTGTGAGGCGCGAAAAGGCGTGCGTCGTGGCGCTGCATTGCTCGCTCGGCTCGGGCCGCCAGTGGAAGGCGCTCGCCGATGAACTGAGGCCCAGCCACCGGTTTTTCGCGCCCGATATTGCGGGCTATGGCGCCAATGAATGCGCACTGGACTTGCCGCTGACGCTCGCGGAAGAGATCCGGGCGATCCGCGGCACGCTCAACGACGCGGAGGGGCCGATCCATCTCGTCGGCCATTCCTATGGCGGCGCGATTGCGTTTGCGATCGCGACCCGCTTTCCGTTCGCCCACCGCCTGCGCAGCCTGACGCTGATCGAGCCGGTGCTGCCGACGCTGCTCTGCGACAACGAGGCCGACCGAAGGCTTCACGCGCGCTTCGCGCAGGTCGCGCGCGACGTTTCCGAGGACATCTGGAACGGATCGGTGCTCGAGGCGATCGATCAGTTCATGGCGTTCTGGAACGGGTCCGGCCCGCAGGATCCGCTGCCGGAGAGCGCGCGGACGCGCATGATCGAACGCGCGCACAAGCTCGCCTTCGACTTCGCAGCGGCGTTCGCCGAGCAAAACGTCGCGAAAGCGGCAGCCTCGCTGCGCGTTCCGACGCTTTTGTTGTCGGGAGGGCAGTCGCCCTACGTCACCCAGCGCATCGTGCAGCGGCTCGGCGAGATCATCGACTGCGCCGAGATCCGCCATCTGCCGGACGCCGGCCATATGCTGCCGCTTACCCATGCCCCGTCGGTCAATGCCCTGATCGCCGGGCATATCGCCCGCGCGGACGAACTCGCCACTGTTCCGCTGGCGCTCGAAACGGCGCTGTCGGAGGCTGTTAGCGGGGCGTAGGGGTGACGTCTTGGGAGTGACGTCTTGGCGCTTGGCGCGCCCGCGGGCCTTCTGCTATCGGTTGAGACCGAAACCGGAAACGAAATACTGATGACCATCCGCGCGCGCGCCCTTTCGCCCAGACTGGCCCCCCTGATCGCAGCGGGGATGTTCTGCCTGTTTTCTTCGCCTCTCCAGGCCGCCGATGACGAGGCGGCCCCGAAAGGCGCCGCCGTCACGGTGCTCAAGGCCGCAAAAGCCTGCTTCGCCAATATCGTCGAGGTCTCCGGCACCATCATCCCGCGCGAGGAGAACCAGGTGCGTCCCGAGCGGATGGGGCTGAAAGTCACCGAGGTGATGGTGGATGCGGGCGACAACGTTACGGCAGGCCAGTTGCTGGCGCGGTTGACGCTGCCCGAGGGCGGTCAGATTTCGGTGCAGGCGCCGGTTGCAGGTATCATCTCGGCCTCGACGGCCTCGGTCGGCGCGATGGCGTCGGGCAAGGGCGAGGCGCTGTTCTCGATCATCGCGCGCAGCGAGTTCGATCTGGTCGGCATGGTGCCGACCCGCGACATCCAAAAACTTCAGGTCAACCAGACCGCGCGGATCAAGGTGATCGGCGCCGGCGAGGTCGACGGCAAGGTGCGGCGGCTGTCGACCACCGTCGAGCCGAACAGCCAGCTCGCGCAGGTCTTCCTCGGCATCACCACCAACCGTCGCTTGCTGGTGAATTCATCCGGCCGCGCGCAGATCAAGACCGGACAGAGCTGCGGCGTCTCGGTGCCGCTCACCGCGATCCTCTACGGCTCCGCCGGCACCGTGGTGCAGGTGGTGCGGCGCGCGCGCGTCGAAACGCGACGGGTGGAAACCGGATTGATGTCGGCCGGCCAGGTCGAGATCACCTCGGGACTGCAGGAAGGCGACATCGTCGTCGCCCGCGCCGGCGCACTGCTGCGCGAAGGCGACCCGGTGCGCGCAGTGACGGCAGCTGCGGATACGAAGTAGGCGGCGGCCGGACACGAACCCTCGGCGTCGCCCCTGCGAACGCAGGGGCCCATAACCACCGGCCTGCGTTATGTGGTAAGATATTTGCTACCGCGCATCATCGAGAGATCACGCGGTATGGGCCCCTGCGTTCGCAGGGGCGACGGCACATGATGTTGCGCGCATGTACTATGTTTACATCCTCGCGAGCCGGCGGCACGGCACCCTGTATATCGGGGTGACCAATTCCCTTTCGAAACGAATGGAGCAGCACCGCAACGGCGAAGGCTCCTCGTTCGTTAAAACCTACGGCGTTTACCGCCTGGTTTACGTCGAAACGTTCGAACGGCCGGATGAAGCGATTGCCCGTGAAAAGCAGCTCAAACGCTGGAAGCGGGACTGGAAGATCGAACTGATCGAGCGTGAGAATCTGGAGTGGCGCGATCTCAGCGATCTGATTGTTTGAGGCGAAGCTCACTCTCTCGTCGCCCCTGCGAACGCAGGGGCCCATACGCCGCGGCCGGGGTAATGGGCACATTGGCAGACGGCTTCGGCAAGCGACGGCGGGTGCTTGGAGAAAGTAAATCATCAACCACCGCGCATCATCGATAGATCACGCTGTATGGGTCCCTGCGTTCGCAGGGACGACTTGCGGAGAGAGGCGCCCTCA
>CAVUOI010000040.1:0-211297 GCA_963742935.1 uncultured Alphaproteobacteria bacterium
CTGGGTGACCGGCGCAATCGCCATCGTCTGGAGACCGCCCATGCAACATGATGCGACAACCCCGGCATGGCAGGCGCACTTTTCCGATCCCGTGGCGGTGACGCGCTATGCCGAAGGGCCGCCGCGCTTCGTGCCGGGCTATGCGGACCTGCATCGCATGACCCGCATCCTGCTCGCAGAACGGGCCGCGCCGGACGCGCGCATATTGGTGCTGGGCGCCGGCGGCGGCCTGGAGCTGAAGGCATTGGCGGAGGCAGAGCCACACTGGCGCTTCGTCGGTCTCGATCCCGCCGCGGAGATGCTGAAGCAGGCCGAGCGGACACTCGGTCCATCAAATGCGCGCGTAGAGCTGCAGCAGGGCTATATCGACGATGCGCCCGAAGGGCCGTTCGATGCCGCCACGTGCCTGCTCACGCTGCACTTCCTCGACGCCGACGAACGGCGGCGGACGGCGCGAGAAATCCACCGCCGCCTCAGGCCCGGCGCGCCCTTCGTGGCCGCCCATTCCAGTTTTCCGCAAGCGGACAGCGACCGCGGGCGCTGGATATCACGCTACGCCGCCTATGCGGTCGCCTCGGGCGCCGATCCGGACAAGGTCAAAAACGCGCGCGCCGCCATCGACGCCGGCCTGAGCCTGCTCAGCCCGGAACAGGACGCGCGCGTTCTGAGCGAGGCCGGATTCCGGGACGTCGAGCTGTTCTACGCCGCCTTCACATGGCGCGGCTGGGTTGGCTACGCCTGAGATCGCGGAACCCAGGCACCCCTCTAATCGTCTGCCTTCCGGCCGCCTGAAAAAAAATCAGGTGGTGATGTCGGAACGCCGGTTGCTCGAACGTCCTTTGCCGAGAACCAGCCGTCATCGCCGCCTTGTGCGGCCAATTCAGGAGAAGTCCGATGAGCAAGAACACGATCTGCCTTTGGTACAATCACGACGCCGAAGAAGCCGCACAGTTTTACGCAAAGACGTTTCCGAACAGCAGCGTCGAGTCTGTTCATAAGGCACCCTCCAACTTTCCCGGCGGCAGGGCGGGCCAGGTGCTGACGGTGCAGTTCACCGTGTGCGGCGTGGCCTGCATGGGCCTCAATGGCGGTGACATGTTCAAGCAAAGTGAAGCGTTCTCGTTTCAGATTGCGACCGAAGACCAGGCCGAAACCGACCGTTACTGGAACGCGATCGTCGGCAATGGCGGCGTCGAGAGCGCCTGCGGCTGGTGCAAGGACAAATGGGGTCTTTCGTGGCAGATCACCCCGCGCGTGCTGACCGATGCGATGGCCAAGGGCGGCGACGTCGCCAAGCGCGCCTTCGAGGCGATGATGCCGATGGGCAAGATCGACGTCGCGAAGATCGAGGCCGCGGTGCGAGGATAGGGTGGCGGCCTCAGTTCGTAGCCCGCATGAGCGGAGCGATATGCGGGAACAGCGGTCCCGGGGTCGCTGCGCTCGCCCGGGCTATGTTTCCACTGCCTGGCAACGGTCCCGATCCGGGTCGTCGAGCCCCGCGATCGCCACACTGGGCGACAGTCCGAACATGCTGCTGAACACGCGCGAAAGATGGGCGGTATCGGCAAAACCGGCATCCATCGCGGCCGTCCGCACCAGCTCGCGCTCTGCCATTCTCACCGCAGCATGCTGCAGCGCCGACCACAGCTTGAAGCGGCGAAATGTCAGCCCCGTCGCCGCCTTGAAGCAGCGGAGCGCCCGCGTCCGTTCCATGCCGAGGCATCGTACCAGTTCGTGTTGCGACACGCGCCGCATCGGATCGACCTGCATCGCCCGCACGATCTCCGCCACTTTTGCCGGAAGCGGATCGGTCGCGAATGCGAGCCGTTCCCGCAATTCCTCCGCAGCACGGGGATCGCCACCAATCGACCGGCGCGCGAGCTGTTCCAGATTGCCTTTCAGCACGACGGCCAGCGGGGCCTCGAACGGAAATGCCAGCCCATTGAGGTAGACGACATCAGCCCCCCGACCGAGCCAAACGCTGTGCACGATCCCGGGCCGGACCAGCAGGACATCACCCGTGACGCTCACGCCTGCATGCTCGACCGTGATCGGCCCTGCCCGGCCCGCCAGCACGGCCGTGACGACATTGGGATGCGCCGCGAGGCGCGAGACCCCGATGGGCAGGATCGTGCTGGTGAATGGCGTTTCCGCAAACAGCATGGCCCCCTACTATCGGCAACTTCCTCGTTTGGCGCAAATCTTCCGCGGCATGATATGACCGGATTCGGACGTAGCTCGCGTTTCCTAGCGCTTTATCCCGGCCCGGGCGAACGCGGCCTGCGTTTCACCGCCGTTCATGTAGACGTCCTTGCGCACCACCTCGCCGCGGGCATTGACCGTCACGACATCGAGCATCTCGACCTTGGCCGTGAACGGCGCACCGCCGGGCTCCTTGAGCGCAAGGACCATTGTCCATTCGAAGACCCAGTGATCGTCGCCGTAGAGCCTGCGGCCCATCTCGAATGAAAAGTCGAACTTTTCAAAAGTATCGATGCAGCGCTGCCGCAAGGCGTCTCGGCCGTGGACCGCAGCGGACCCGTCATGGACATGGAAGACCGTGTCCTGCGAATGGAGCGAGGCGATCAGGTCCGGGTTCCTGGTCTCCCAGCCGACATGATAGCGCTCGAACACATCGCGAAGCGGAATTGCGTGTTTTGCAAGTGCCGTGGCTGTCATTGGTTTTCCTCCCCTGGGTGGGGAGGAAGCTAGCGCGTGTGTGCGCTTTCGCGTTGAACAAACGTGCAGGTAACGACGGCGTCAGCCGCCCGCCATCAAATCCTTGGCCAGCGCCATGTAGGCGGGCAGCGTCACGGGATCGTTGGCGGCGTTGCCGGCGGCCGGGTGCGAGGCATAGCGGGCGATCACCATCTCGGCTTTCGGATCGATATAGATGCCCTGCCCGTAAACGCCACGCGCCATGTAGGCGCCGTGCGCGTTGTGCGTGATCCACCATTGATGGCGGTAGGACGCGCCGGGCAACGTGGTGTAGCCGGCCGGCTTGAACTTGGCGGGATCGCCGCCGCTTGCGACTTCCTCGACGAATTGCGACGGCACGATCTGGCGGCCGTTGAAGCGGCCGTGGTTGCGGATCGTCTCGCCGAAGCGGGCGAGATCGCGCAAGCTGGTCGACAGGCCGCCACCGCCGCTTTCGGTGCCGATGCGGTCGACGTGATAATGCGCGTCCTCTTCCGCGCCCATCGGCGCCCAGATGCGCTCGGACAACAGATCGGACAGCGTCATGCCGCTCGCGCGCCGGCAGATGAAGGCCAGCACGTCGGAATTGACGGTCTTGTAGGCGAAGGCCTTGCCATGCTCGCCCGACTTCTTCTGCGCGCACAGGAAATCGAAGATGTTGGTCGCGCCTTCATAGCCCGGCTCGATCGGCGCCATGCCGTTCGCCCGCCGCAGCCCCCACACATCGGAATTCTTGTCGGTATAAACTTCCGTGTATTGGAGGCCTGTGGTCATATCCATCGCCTCATGCACGCGCGCGTCGCCGAACGCGCTCGCCTTGAGCTCCGGCACATAATCCGTGATCGGCGCCTGCGGATCGATCTTGCCCTCCGCGACCAAAATGCCGGCGAGCGTGCCGGTGAACGATTTCGTCACCGACATCGAGATATGCGGCTTGTGCGGCTTCAGCGCCCCGAAATAGCGCTCGTAGATCAGCTTGCCCCGGTGCAGCACGGCGATGCCGTCGGCATAGGTTTCTTCCAGCATGCGCTCAAACGTCATCGGCCGCCCGTCCGTGGTGACGGAGGCGGACGCACCGATATCCTGCTCCTTGCGCGGCAGCACCGACGCAGGCCCTGCCCCGCGCCAGACATTCACGGTCGGCACCAGCTGGCGGATATTGCTCCACGCCCAGCGCAGTTCGGGAAAGCTGCGGAAGGAGCCGTTCTGGAAGGTGATGGTTTTGTCCGGCGGCGGCGGAAAGCCCTGCATGAAGCCAAGTGCTTGCGGATCGGTCTCGGCGGCGGTGGGGGCGGACTGGCTGGGGGCGGTCGCGACAGACATAAAGCCTCACTCCAAAACGGCGATGCCCACGTCGTACCATGCGGTTCCGCACGACACATCCCGAGTTTGCGCCCGCTTGACCTTCGCCGAGTATAGATATACATTATCAATTAAGTATATCCACGGAGAACTAGGCATGCAGGTCGCAAAATGGGGAAACAGCCTCGCGGTTCGCCTTCCCGCGGTGGTGGTCGAAGCACTCGGACTCAAGGAAGGCGACGAGATCGAAATCCACGTCGCTGACGGGCGACAATTCGGCGTGGCGCGCAAGCCCGGGCGCGACGAGCTATTGAAACGCCTTCGCGCATTCCGCGGCCGTCTCCCTGCTGATTTCAAATTCGACAGGGACGAGGCGAATGCCCGTTAGCTTTTTCGATACCAACGTCCTCGTCTACCTCGCGTCCGGCGACGCCTCGAAGGCCGATCGAGCGGAAGCGACCATTGCCGGCGGCGGTTCAATCAGCGTGCAAGTTCTGAACGAACTGGCCAACGTCGCGCGCCGGAAAATGCAGATGTCCTGGGACGAGACGCACGCGTTCCTCGACATGTTGCGCGGCCTGCTGACGGTTCATCCGATCACCGTCGAGATCCATGAAGCCGGGCTCCGGATCGCCGAACGATACGGTCTTTCAATTTATGACTCGATGATTGCCGCCTCGGCACTGGACGCCGGTTGCGACACGCTTTGGTCGGAGGACATGCAGCATGGCATGAAGCTCGACGAGGGATTGCGCATCGCCAATCCGTTTCGCGGTACGTAACGGATTGCGGCCTGCGTCGTGGTCCGCCCTCACGCACACGTTGGCGAGATCGTGCGATGGATTACGCCTCCGGCTAATCCACCGTACCCGCTAATCACCTTTAGACATGCTTCCAGAGGCCGCTTGCGCTTGAATTCTATCCCCGGAAGACCGAGATCATTCAAGACCTGCATGACAAGGCCTTCAAGAGCCATAAACGTGTTTGTGGCGGCATTCTGAATTTGCTCGCCGGCGCCGCGCGTAGGCCGATCGGCTAGAAGAGCATGCGCAAGGACTGCTCTTATTTCCTCGAGGAAGCCTACCCGCGACTGGTCGGCCAATTTAAACTCATCTAAAGAGCCACCGTACTGATCCAAAAACTCTCTAAATTTTGATTCTTTCCCTAGTTTGGCAGCACCGCGTTCGAAGTGCCACTCCAAGAAGCGATAGCCCTGTAACCAGCGGACGTCCGCTGGCATACTTGGATTTAGAAACTTTGCCAAAAAGTGAAGGTGGTGGCGAATATCTCGTGGCCACATAGCCATGATCGTCGCGGCTGCTTCGTAATCCGCAGGGACGGGTTTTGCCGATTGAACACTGAACGCCAGCAAAGGCGTATCGGCATCACCTTCCCCCATCAGCACTGGGTGAGCGCTACTGTTCGAACAAGTATGGCCGCAGAGGAATAAGTTGACGAGCTCATAGCTGACGTTACAGCTATGGCTTCCCGCCAAAACGCGTCGTTAGAATCAACTATTTTACTGGCTTCTTCATAGTCTTGCGCTTCGATTAGAACTCGCAAATGATCTATAGCTTCGCCCTCACCGTACAGTAAGAATTCTACGGGCTGGCCGCGCTCATCAACTAGCTTGGACTTCGATACAGGTCGCAGAATCATTCCACCGCGCGCGCAGAACCAATCCAAATTCAAGACAAGATCGACAAACCACTTTGCCATTTTTGGTCGAAGCTGTCGACGCTGACAAATACAGCAAGCGACCGCAGCTTACTTTACTCCCACTCAATCGTCCCCGGCGGCTTGCTCGTCACGTCATACACCACCCGATTCACGCCCTTCACCTCGTTGATGATCCGCGTCGCGGTCTCGCCGAGGAATTTCATGTCGAAGGCGTAGAAGTCGGCGGTCATGCCGTCGGTGGAGGTCACGGCGCGCAGGCCGACGACGTATTCGTAGGTGCGGCCGTCGCCCATCACGCCGACGGTCTTGACCGGCAGCAGCACCGCAAAAGCCTGCCAGATCTCGTCGTAGAGGCCGTGCTTCCTGATCTGGTCGATATAGACGGCGTCCGCGTTGCGGAGGATGTCGAGCTTTTCCTTCGTGATGTCGCCGGGGCAGCGGATGGCGAGGCCGGGGCCCGGGAACGGGTGGCGGCCGACGAAGATTTCGGGGAGGCCTAGTTCGCGCCCCAACACGCGGACTTCGTCCTTGAACAGTTCGCGCAGCGGCTCGACCAGCTTCATGTTCATGCGCTCGGGAAGACCGCCGACATTGTGGTGCGACTTGATGGTCACCGAGGGGCCGCCGGTGAAGGAGACGCTCTCGATCACGTCGGGATAGAGCGTGCCTTGCGCGAGGAAATCGGCGCCGCCGATTTTCTTCGCTTCGGCGTCGAACACGTCGATGAAGAGGCGGCCGATGGTCTTGCGCTTCATTTCGGGGTCGGTGACGCCTTCGAGTTCGCCGAGGAATTGTTTCGACGCATCAACATGCACCAGCGGGATATTGTAGTGATGCCGGAACAGGTCGACGACGGTCTTGGCCTCGTCGAGCCGCAGCATGCCGTGATCGACGAAGACACACGTCAGCTGGTCGCCGATCGCTTCGTGGATCAGCACGGCGGCCACGGCCGAAGTCGACGCCGCCGGAGAGGCCGCAGATCACCTTGCCCTTGCCGACCTGGGCGCGGATCTTTTCGATCGCCTCTTCGCGAAACGCGCGCATGGTCCAGTCGCCGGTGAGGCCTGCGACCTTGCGGACGAAATTGCGGATCAGTTTGGCGCCGTCGGGCGTGTGCACCACTTCGGGGTGGAACATCAGGCCGTAATATTTGCGCTTCTCGTCCTGGATCACGGCGAACGGCGCGTTCGGCGAGACGCCGGCCACGCTGAAACCCGGCGGCATTTTTGTGATGCGGTCGCCATGGCTCATCCACACCTGATGTTTTTCGCCCATCGACCAGGTGGACTCGAACAAATTGCTCGCCGCTTTCACCTCGACATCGGCACGGCCGAATTCGCGGTGGTGACCGCCCTCGACCTCGCCGCCGAGCTGGGCCGCCATGGTCATCTGGCCGTAGCAGATGCCGAGCACGGGCACGCCGGAATCGAAAATCAGTTGCGGCGCGCGGGGCGAGCCTGCCTCGTGCACCGATTCCGGTCCGCCGGACAGGATCACGGCCTTGGGCTTCATTTCCTTGAAGGCGGCTTCGGCCTTCTGGAACGGCACGATCTCGGAATAGACGCCCTCCTCGCGCACCCGGCGCGCGATCAGTTGCGTCACCTGACTGCCGAAATCGACGATCAGAATCTTGTCATGCGCCGAGGCCACTGAAGGCGTCGACTCGCGGGCTTGGCTGGGGGCTGTCATGGCAAGCAGATACGCGACGGAGGGCGGCCTCGCAACCGCGGGAAATGGCTGACCCACATCCTTTCTGAGGCATGGACATGGGCTATTAGGTAAGTATTATTGACCTAATTTGCCCAACGGGTGCGATGAAGGTCATTGATAGATAGTGGGCACACTTCGTTCGGCCCGCCCCACGCATCCACCGCAGGACTTTCCCGCATGAAAATTCCCACACTGCCCTTCACCGTCACCGACTGGAGCCAGATGCCCGCGACGAAACATCCCGGCGTCACCGGCGAAGCGCTGTGGCGCACACTCGACATCGGCGATCTCCGCGTGCGGATGGTCGAGTATTCGCCGGGCTATCTCGCCGATCACTGGTGCGACCGCGGGCATGTGCTCTATGTGCTGGAGGGCGAACTCGACACCGAGCTGCGCGACGGGCGCAGGTTCACGCTCAAGCCGGGCATGAGCTATCAGGTGTCGGATTTCGGCGACGCGGCGCATCAGGTCGTCGACGAAGACGGGCGTGAAGCTGTTCATTGTGGATTGAGGGCCTCTCGCCGTCATTGCGAGCATTACAAGGTGTCAGACCTCATCCTGAGGAGCCGCACAGCGGCGTCTCGAAGGATGAATGGCACCGGCGGGGCCTCATGGTTCGAGACGGCGCTACGCGCCTCCTCACCATGAGGAATAAACAGTGCCACGCGATCACGCCCTCGCCGCACTAACCGGGCGGCCGGCGCAATTGCCCGGTCGCATCCGCAAGGCCGCCGAGATAGTGCGCGGCTTCGGTGATATCGGCGACGATCTCGCGCTCCGCGCGCGTCGGCGTCGCCGGCCACGATCGCCTTCAGCGCGGCGGTGTGGTGATCCCAGCCCTTCAGCAGCACGACATATTCGGGGATCACGAACGACAGCACCGGGCCGCAGCGCAGCCACATGTTCTCGATGGTCTCCACCAGCAGCGGGATGCCCGACATCGCGTAGATCCCGAAATGGAATTTGCGGTGATGCTCGAGATAGCTTTCGAGCTTTCGCGCCTGGATCAGCGACTGCATCGTCGTCAGCCGCTCCTCGAGCCGGCGAAGCGCTGCCGCGTCGTGCTGCTGCAGCGCGGCTTCGCGCGCCGCGCGGCCTTCGAGCGCGCAGCGCACCACGGTCAGATCGGCCAGTTCCTTGCGCGTCAGATTCGGCACGATCGCCGAATTGCGCGGTCCCTGCTGCAGCACGCCCTGCGCCACCAGGCGGGTGACGGCGTCGCGCACCGGCGTGATCGAGGTGCCGAAGCTTTCGGCGAGCGAAGCGCAGGGTCAAGCACCGTGCCGGGCTCGAACCGGCCGGCCAGCAGCGCATCCCGCAACTGCGCATGCGCGAGATCCCACAGCGGCTCGCGTTCGATTCGTTTCAGTGACGTCGTCATCGGACGCTCGCTATCCCAGCGCGGGCGACGGCGCAAACCGGACGGTTAACCAAGTGTGTTGACCAGCTCATGTTGTTTGTTATAACAAACAACAAAACGGGAGGAAACAACAATGCTCAAACAGACGCTCGATTATTCTGGCGTGCGCACTTGCCGCGTTCCAGGTCACCGCCAGCCAAGCCCAAACCCTATCCTGCGCGGGACATCACCTTCATCGTGCCGTGGAACGCCGGCGGCTCGAACGACGTCGCGGCGCGCGCGCTGGATCCGATCCTGCGCGAGCACGGCATCAAGATCGTGATCGAGAACGTGGTCGGCGCCACCGGCACGATCGGCATGCGCCGGGTCGCGAGTGCAGCCCCTGACGGCTACACCATCGGCATGGGCACCAGCTCGACGCTGGCGCTGATCGCGCAGGGCAAGACGCCGCTCACCAATGCACAATTCACCCACATCGCCCGCGTCTCGACCGATCCCTTGATGCTGCTGGTGCCGGCCAAGGCCGCAGCAGAAATCGCTCGAAGATTTCATCAAGCTAGATGAAGGCCAATCCCGACAAGGTGACGATCGGCACGCCCGGCAACTACAATCTCAACCACATCTTTGCGTCGATGACCGCGCGCGCAGCCGGCGTCAACTACGTCAACGTGCCCTACACCGGCGGGTCGAAGGTGGTCGCCGACCTGATCGGCGGGCACGTCGATCTCCGGCGTGCTCAAGCCGTCGGAAACGCTCGGCCAGATCCAGGAAGGCCTGCTCAAGCCGATCGGCGTCTTCGCCAACGAGCGGCTGGAGATGTTTCCCGACGTGCCGACCTTCAAGGACAGGGGATTCGACGTGTTCCCCTACGGCCCCGTGGTGCAGATGGCCTATGTGGTCGCGCCGGCCGGCCTGCCCGCCGATATCAGGACCAAGCTGATCACGGCGTTCCGCGCGGCGATCCAGGATCCGCGCTTCAAGGAATTTGCCAAGAAGAACGCGTTCCTGGTCGACGACCTCACCGGCGATGCGCTGACCAAGGAAGTCGACAGCGTCGCCGGCGCGCTCGGCACGGTCGCGGCGAAGGTCTTCAAGGACCAGAAAGAATAATTGGCGGCACTGCCGCCCTCTCCGATCCCCACACTCAAGACAAAGGCCACGCGCTTGCCCATCAAGAAAATCACCTGTCACGTCGTTGCGGCGCCCGGTCGCACGGCCCTTCACCTCCTCGCGCGGCTGGCTCTACAAGACCCGCGGCACCTGCCTGGTCGAGATCGAGACCGATGACGGCATCGTCGGCTGGGGCGAATGCTACGGCCCCTCGGCCGTCGCCAAGGCCTTCATCGACACCCAGCTCGCGCCGCGCGTGATCGGCCGCGATCCGTTCGACGTCGAGGTGATCTGGGAGGATCTCTACAACCGGATCAAGGATTACGGCCCGAAGGGCATGTCGATCGCCGCCATCAGCGGCATCGACATCGCGCTGTGGGACATCATCGGCAAGGCCTGCAACAAGCCGATGCACAAGCTGATCGGCGGCGCCTTCCGCACCGAGGTCGATGCCTACGCCACCGGCCTCTATTTCACCGACATGGACCGGCTGGTCGACGAGGCGGTCGAGGAAGCCGCGGGCTATGTCAAGAACGACGGCTTCAAGGCGATCAAGATGAAGATCGGCCTCGGCTCGATCAAGCGCGACTTCGAGCGCGTCAAGGCGGTGCGCGAGGCGATCGGCCCCGACATCAAGCTGATGGTCGACGCCAATCATTGCTTCACGGTGCCCGCCGCGATCCGGCTCGGCCGCAAGCTGGAAGAGCTCGACATCGAGTGGTTCGAGGAGCCGATCTCGCCGGAGGACATCGACGGCTATGTCGAGGTGTCGCGCGCGCTCGACATGGCGGTGGCCGGCGGCGAGAACGAATTCACCCGCTGGGGCTTTCGCGACGCCATCGTGCGCAAGGCGATGGACATCGTGCAGCCCGACGTCTGCGCCGCCGGCGGCATCTCCGAATGCAAGAAGATCGCGACGCTGGCCTCGACCATCGGCGTCGAATGCGTGCCGCATGCCTGGGGCTCGGCGGTCGGCCTCGCCGCCACCATCCAGTTCCTGGCGTCGATCCCGACCAGCCGCCGAGCCTGTTTCCGATGCCGCCGATGCTGGAATTCGAGCAGGAGGAAAACCCGTTCCGCGATCATCTCGCCGTCGAGCCGATCGAGCAGGTCAAGGGCGTCATCGCGGTGCCGACCGGCGCCGGCCTCGGCATCGAGATCGATCGCAGCCGTGATCGACCGCTATCGCGTCGCCTGAACCGGGTTGTCCCGCCATGAAATTCGTCAGCTTCAGCGCGCAAGGATGTTGTCCGCGCCGGCGTGCTGCTCGGGCGATGGCGACGGCGCGGACGACCAGATCGTCGATCTCGCGCATCCGTCGATGCGCGCGGCGCTGCGGGACATCGCAGCCGCAGATGCTGGCCCTGATCGAGGCCGGCCTTGCCCGGCGTCGTGGAGCGCATCGGCGCGCACGGCCTGGCGGAGGAAGCCAAGCTTCCGCTCGGCGCCGTCACGCTGATGGCGCCGCTGCCGGAGCCGCGGCGCATATTCGGCATCGCGCATAATTACCGCGATGCGCTGGCCGAACGCGGCATGGCCGCCGCCGGAAAACCCGGTGCTGTTCATGAAGGCGCCGCGCACGATCATCGGCCGCGGACAGCCGATCGTGCTGCCGGCGGGGATCGGCGGCGTCACCTATGAGGCCGAACTGGCCGCCGTGATCGGCACCCGCGCCGAGAAGGTCAGCAAGGACCAGGCGCTCGATCACGTCGTCGCCTATGGCTGCTTCAACGACATCAGCGCCAGCGAAATCATCAAGGCGGACGGCCATTTCGACCGCGGCAAGAATTTTGCGACGTTCGGGCCGTTCGGGCCGTATCCTCGCTTCGCGCGACGAGGTGCAGGACCCGCACGCGCTCACGGTGTCGCTGAAGGTCGACGGCCGCACGCTGCAATCCGGCTCGACGCGGGACCATGCTGTTCGACGTCGCCGATCTCATCTCCTATCTGTCCGACCCTGCAGGCGCTCGAACCCGGCGACATCATCGCGACCGGCACGCCGGCCGGCGTGGCCGCGCATGCACAAGCCGCCGGCGTGGCTCAAGCCGGGCTCGACCGTCGAGGTCGAGGTCGAGGGCCTCGGCCGCCTGCACAATCCGATCATCGAAGGACCTGCGCCAGATGCCTGACAAACCGATCGTCCTCCTGACCAATGCGATGCATCCCGACGGCGAGGCGATCCTCGCGCCGCATGTCAGGATGATCGTCGCCGCCCGACGCGAAGGCCGGAAACCCTGCGCGAATGGGCCAAGGAAGCCGACGGCATCATCGTGCGCGCGAAACTGCCCGACGACATCGTCGATCATGCGCCGCGCCTGAAGGGCATGGTCCGCCACGGCGTCGGCCTCGATTTCATCCCGGTCGCGGCTGCCACCGCGCGCGGCATCGCGGTCGCCAATCTGCCGGGCAGCAACACCAACGCGGTGGCCGAATATGTGATGTCGGCCTTGATGCATCTGCGCCGGCCGCTCTAGCGGCTCGACAGCCAATTGCGCAGCAAGGGCTGGAACGGCCGCGCGGCGCGCGGCTGACGGCTTGACCGAACTCAGCACGACCACGCTCGGCATCCTCGGCGTCGGCACCATCGGCCGCCGCATCGCCGCCATCGCGCGCGACGGTTTTGGCATGAAGCGTGCTCGGCACCTCCCGCCGCAAGGGCTCGCTGCCGGCCGGCATCGAGGAGGTCTCGCTGGCGGACCTGTTCGCCCGCAGCGATGCCATCGCGGTGTGCTGCGCGCTGACCGACGAGACCAGAGGCATGGTCAGCCGCGACGCTGATCGGCACGAATGCGGCCGCATGCCGTGCTGGTGAACGTTTCGCGCGGCGCAGTCATCGAGACGCCGGCCCTCATCGACGCGCTGCGATCGCACAAGATCGGCGGCGCCGCGCTCGACGTGTTCGACGTGCAGCCGCTTGCCGCCGGACGACGCCCTGTTCGATTGTCCGAACCTGCTGCTGACGCCGCACACCGCCGGGATCACCGCCACCAGCGGCCGCGCGATGGCGGTCGGCTCGGCCGAGGAAATGCTTCGTATCCTGCGCGGCGAAGCGCCGCTCAATCTGGTCAATCCCGCCTACAAGGCGGCATGAGGTCTCACCATGCGTATTACATCGATCAAGGCCGTCCCGATCTCCTACCGCGTGCCCGAGGGCCAGAACGTCCGGCTCGGCATCGGCCGCGCCGTCAAGCGCGACGCGGTGCTGGTGAAGGTCTCGACCGATGAAGGCCTGACCGGATGGGGCGAGGCCCATCACGGCCGCTGCCCGGGCGCGATCGCCAAGCTGATCGACACCACGATATCGGAACTCGTCGTCGGCATGGACGCGATTGAACGTGGTCGGCGTCTGGCAGCGCGTCTACCAGATGCAGCTGGCGAGCCACGGCATGGGCTATGCCGCCGCGATGGCGCTTGAGCGGCCTCGATCTCGCGCTGTGGGACATCCGCGCCAAGGCGGCCGGCTGGCCGCTGTACAAGCTGCTCGGCGGCGCTTCGAAGCCGATCAAGGCCTATGCCGGCGGCATCTCGCTCGGCTACCAGCCGCCGGCAATCGCTGGCGCAGGAAGCGCTCGGCTACATCGCGCAAGGCTACCGCGCGATCAAGCTGCGCGTCGGCGACAATCCGCGCGACGACGTCGCCCGCGCCACCGCCGTCCGCGAAGCGGTCGGCGACGACATCGAGATCCTGGTCGACGCCAACACCGGCTACACCGTCGACGACGTGCGCCGCGTGATGCCGGCCTATGAAGAGCTGCGGGATCGGCTGGCTGGAAGAGCCGTTCCCGGCGCAGGACTATCGCTCCTACCAGACCGGCGGCCTCGCTCGGCACCACGCCGCTCGCGGCCGGCGAAAACCATTTCACCCGTTTCGAGTTCACCCGCCTGATCGAGGACGGCGCCGTGAGCTTCGTGCAGCCGGACCTGTCCAAGACCGGCGGCGTCACCGAGACGATGCGGATTGCCGGCATGGCCTAGGCCTGGAAGCTCTCGTTCAATCCGCACACTTCGGCGACCGGCATCAACATGGCCGCGACCATCAACGTGCTGGCGGCGGTCGACGTCCCCGGCTATTTCGAGGGCGACGTCGCCAAGAACAACCCGTTCCGCGACGAGGTCGGCGGCGTCCCCTACACGCTCGACGCGGACGGCTGCGTCAAGCCGTCGGAAACGCCCGGTCTCGGCGTCGAGATCAACGAGGCCTTCATCAACGCCCATCCACTGATCGAGGGACCTTGCTATGTCTGAAACGCAGCGGGCTGAAGTATCATCGAGCGCACGCCGTCTCGTTCACTTCGCCTGCCGCGCGCTCTTCGTTCTGCTCTGTTGGCAGCACCGCCGCATCGGCGCAGACCGCCGCACCACCGGCCGATCAAGACAACTACCCGAGCCGGACCATCCGCTACGTCGTTCCCTACCCGCCCGGCGGCTTCAACGACACGCTGGCGCGGATCTTCTCGCAGAAGCTCAGCGAGGCCTGGGGCGTTCCCGTCGTGGTCGAGAACCGGCCGGGCGGCGGCACGCTGATCGGCAGCGAATCCGTCGCCAAGGCCCCACCCGACGGCTACACCCTGCTCGGCGTGGCGTTTCCGTTCGGCGCCAATCCCAGCATCTACAAGAACCTGCCCTACGACACGCTGAAGGATTTCACGCCGCTGATTTTTGCCGGCCAGACGCAAAATCTCCTCGTGATCAAACCCTCGCTGCCGATCAATTCCGTCAAGGAGCTGATCGACTACGCCAGGAAAAATCCCGGCAAGGTCAGCTACGGCTCCACCGGCATCGGCTCGTCCAACCATCTGTCGATGGAGCTGTTCAAGAGCATGGCCGGGATCGACCTCGTGCACGTGCCGTATAAAGGCAGCGCGCCGATGGTGAACGACATGCTCGGCGGCCACATCGATATCGCCTTCGACAACACGCCAAATGTATTGCCGCAGGTCAATGGCGAAAAACTGCGCGCGCTCGGCGTCAGCAGCAAGACGCGCTCGGCGCTTGCCGCCAGCGTGCCGACGGTGTCGGAAGCCGGCGTTCCCGGCTACGAGGTCACAGTCTGGTTCGGCATCGTCGGGCCCGCCGGCATGCGGCCGGAGATCGTGCAGAAGCTGAATGCCGAGATGAATGCGATCTTCAAGACGGACGATGTAAAACGCCGTTTCGTAGACCAGGGCGTCGAACCCGTCGGCGGCCCGCCGGCGCAGTTCGCCGATCACATTCGCGCCGAGATCCAGAAATGGGCCAAGGTGGTCAAGGACGCGAATATCCAGCCGGAATGATTGCGGGTTGTAGGGTGGGCAAAGCGCAGCGTGCCCACCGTTCAAGACGACGGTCTCGGACAGATGGTGGGCACGCTACGCTTTGCCCACCCTACGCGATCACGCCTTCTTCAGCACCGAGACGAAAAACCCATCCGTGCCGGTACGGCGCGGCGTCATCAGCCAGCCCTCGGCTGATTGCAGCGCGGCGTTCTCGAAATCTTCCGCCTTGTCCCACAGCACGCTCGCCGTCTCGTTGCGGCGGCACCACCGAAAACTCCGGATGGCGCGAGCACGAAGCCGCGAACCTGCTCGCCGTTTTCGCTCGGCAATACCGAACACGTGACATAGGCAATCCGGCCGCCGGGCTTGACGAGAGCGCTCGCGCGATCAAGCACTTCCGCCTGATCCTTCAAGCGCACTTCGAGCGCGCCGGGGCGCATCCGCCATTTGGCGTCGGGGTTGCGGCGCCAGGTGCCGGTGCCGGTGCAGGGCGCGTCGATCAGCACGAGATCGGCTGACGCGCGGATGTCGGCCAGGGGATCAGCGTCGCCTTTCGGCGCGCGGACATCGGCGTTGTGGACGCCGGCGCGCGACAGCCGTTCGTAGATCGGCGCAAGCTGGCGCTTGTCGTGGTCGGTTGCGATCAGGCGGCCCTTGCCCTGCATCATCGCAGCGAGCGCCAGCGTCTTGCCGCCGGCACCCGCGCAAAGATCGATCACCTGCTCGCCGGGTTTCGCTGCCGAGAACAGCGCCGCCAGTTGCGAGCCCTCGTCCTGCACTTCGATACCGCCCTTGATGAAATCCTCCTCGGCATGAATGCCGGGATTGCGGGCGTCGGCGCCAAGTTCGATGCGCAGGCCGATCGGCGACCATGGCGTCGGCTGAGCGCCGAGATGCTTGAGCGACGGCAGCACCTTTTCACGATTGGCCTTCAACGTGTTGACGCGCAGATCCAGCGGCGCGCGGCTCGCCATGGCGGTGGCCTCGGCCACGCGGTCGTCGCCGAAGACTTGCGCCAGATGCGCATCCAGCCATTCAGGATAGTCGCCTGCAATATGCGGCGGCGCGTCGTCGAGCGTGCGCGAGGTCAGCGCTGCCCGTTCGGCACTGCTCAACGGCTCCGGCGCAAAGCGTTCGCCGTGGCACAAATTGGAGATATCATCGGCGCTCATGCCGCGCTCGAGCCGGAGCATGCCTAGCGCGCGCGCGCGCGGTGTATCCGCGTCCATGAGCCAGGCGCTGGACGCCCGACGTCGAAGCACGTCCCAGACCAGCCCGGCAATCGCAGCGCGGTCGCCCGAACCGGCAAAGCGATGCGCGGTGCCCCACTCCTTCAGCGCTTTCGCCGCGGGGACCCGCTGCGCGTCGATGGTCTCGATCAGTTCGATGGCGGCGGACAGCCGGGCGGCGGGAGTCATCAAAAGCTTTCCATAGCGTTTTCGAGCGAAGTGGGTACCGGTTCGCGTGAAGAAAACGCGTCAAACAAAGATTAAATCAGAAGCAGAAGCTTCAGCGCGAAGTAGACCCACATCGCCAGCAGCACCAGCACGCCGGCGAACCACGCCATGCTGCGCTGCTGAATGTTGTTCGAGGTGACGAAAATGCCGGCATGGGCAAATCGCGTCACCACGAACACCCAGGACATCAGCACAATGAAGAGATCAGCCCGTCGCAGCGGCAGCGCCAGCGCGATCAGGATGTAGAACAGGAGGGGTACTTCGAACTGGTTGGAGAAGCAATTGCCGATCTGGGCGGCGCGGGCCGGGTATTTCGGCTGGCCGGCGGCGATGTCCTTTATGCTGGTTTCCCGGGCCTTCACCGCGCGGGTACGGGCGGTCACCATCCATAGCAACAGGAAAAAAGTAAGCCCTACCGACACGAAGACCGGCAGCAAAACCATTTGAACGGACATGCGAATCTCCCCAAATCCTGCGCCACGCCTGAAAGCAATAACGAGCCGCCCTTCGCCTGACAAATCCGCTTGCCCGGGCCTGTTGAAGCGCCGCTTCGGGTCCTTGAACCAGGGGTTCAAAGCCCGGCAACCAACTACCGAGAATTCCAATAGTTCTGGGCTCGAACTTGGCCATGGTCGAGGGCGCTCTGGCCTCCACCCCCGACGGCCGCAGCATCCTGCGGGGAACCGTGACGCTCGATTACCCTGGTTCGGCAAAAACGCAGCGCGCATTTGCTTTGACGGGAATATCGAGCGCTCTACTGTGTCCTTGAGGGTTGCCAGTAAGAGCAGCCGCGGAGGAGAGCAGCTTTGCGATTTCGCGACCAGACCATTGCCTTCAAGAGCGGCGCCAAGGGACACAATTTCGAAATTCCCACGGCAAACCCGCTCAACTACTTTCACGTCATCAGCCGTTCCGGCGAACTGCCCAAATTGACGATCGACGGCAAGCTGTTCCTTCCGCCCACAGATCGCCGCAAGATTGACGGAAAATGGCCACTTGTCATGGTGGTGCCGGGCAGCCTCGGGATCGCGCCCTCGCACGTCAAACATGCCGAGACGCTGGTCGATGACGGTTTTGCGGCCTTCGTGCTCGACAGTTTTGGCGCCCGCGACGTCACCTCGACGGTCGCCGACCAGACCCAGTTCTCCTTTGCCGCGAGCGCCTATGACGTATTGGCAGCCTGGCAGGTGTTGTCGGCCCATCCGGAAATCGACGCCTCCCGGATCGGCGCGCAGGGCCACAGCCGCGGCGGCTCGGCGGCACTGACGGCGGCAACGCGCCGTTTTGCCGATGCCGTGGTCGGCGCCGGCGCCGGCTTTCGCAGCGTGCTGCCCGCCTATCCCTGGAGCGGCCACCAGTTCCTCGATCCGTCCGTCGATGAAACCGAAATCCGCGTCATCATGGGCGATGCCGATGAATGGTGCTCGCCGATGCAGGTGCAGGGCCATTGCCAGGCCATCCGCCTTTCCGGCGGCAGGGCGACGATGCGGCTGATCGGCGGCGCGCAGCACAGCTTTGACCGCGGCACCGCGATCGAAGACATTCCCGACGCATCGGTCTTCCCCGGCGCGCCAACTGCCTATATCGCCAATGACGGCGCCTACATCCATCCGCTCACCGGTGTCGCAGACAGCATGCTCGTCGACCGTGACCTGATCGTCTATGGGCTGAAGGCCGGCTACGGTCGCAAGGGCGCGAAGATCGGCAGCCGCGATGGGGATGCTGAAGTGTTTAAAACAGAGATGCTGGCGTTCTGGCGAAGGACGCTGGGCTGAGAGGTTTGCGCGATGCGTTGCGCCCACACACAGCCGTCATCACCCGCGCTTGCGGGTAACCCAATATCCCAGAGACGCCAGCGTTTGAAATGAGAAGCCGCGGCGTACTGGGTACCCCGCCTTCGCGGGGTACGACGATCGAGGATGAGGCGGCGGTTCAACGATCGTCATCGTTCGGACGTCGGGCCCGGCTACGCTTGCCGCGAAAGGAATACTGCATGTCCGAATTTCGCCTGACGCAAATTTCCGACACCCACCTCGCCCGCCGCCTCCAGTCATTGACCGACAATTTTCACCGCACCAGCGAGCATATCGACACGACGCGCCCGGATCTTGTTATCAACAGCGGCGATATCTCCTTTGACGGGCCGACCAGCCGCAGCGATCTCGAATTCGCGAAAGAAATGCATGACGCGCTGCCGGTGCCTTGCAGGCTTTTGCCCGGCAATCACGACATCGGCGACAACCCGACGGCGATCGGCCCCACACCAAAGCAACCGGCGACCGAGGAAGAGCGGCGGAAATATCTGTCCGTCATTGGCGAGGACCGCTGGCGTTTCGACGCGGCTGGCTGGTGTTTTATCGGACTAAACTCACTGATCATGAACACCGGCATCGAGAGCGAGGCTGAGCAGTTCGGTTGGCTGGTCTCAGAACTTGCAAGCGTGAACGGCAAGCCGGTGGCGCTGTTCCTGCACAAGCCGCTCTATCTGAACACGCCTGAGGACCCTGAGATTGAAGCATCCGCGATCCGCTACGTTCCGCAGCCTCGGCGCAAGAATCTGATCGAGATGTTTTCGGCGGTCGATCTGCGGCTGGTCGCCTCAGGCCACGTCCATCAGCGCCGCGACTTCACCTTTGGCCACACCCGCCACGTCTGGGCACCCTCCGCCGGCTTCATCATTCCGGACCGGATGCAGGAAGTCGTCGGCACCAAGGAGGTCGGGCTGGTGGAGTATCGTTTCCAGCCCGACAGTTTTGAAGTCCGCCACGTCAGGGCGCCGGGACAGACCGATGTTGATCTGGATTCGCTGATTGGCAGAAAATAATGGAACGGTTGAGACTTCCTCTAATCGTCACCCGCTCCATCGCTTTGATCTCTGCATGATCTTCCCGAAAGATCTTTTCGGACCATGCTTCAGGCGTCAGAGCGCGTCACCACTGGCGCTCAACGAGGCCTGAGGAGCCGTAGAGGCCATCATTCCGGGGCGCTGCCGCAAACGCGCCGACGCGTGGCGCCCGGGGAAGCCGGTTTCCGTAATAGTAGCCAGACCGGGGCGTCGCTCTCACACCGTGGCCTCCTGTGAGGTACCGTGAGTTTTGATGGTGAACGCCCGGCGCGCCAAGCTCTTGCTTGACCCCCTGAGCCATCACAGGAGTGGCCAGTATCGTAGCGGCAACCAGTCCGAGGGATAGCTTTTTGCAGTTCATCATTTGGCGTCTCCATTAGGTGTCAGAGCCAAGATTGGATGTCGGAGCCAAACTACGCCTTCGGAAGTTCGTTCCGCCATCAAGTGACCGTGAGGTCCGCTTTGCATGTCCCCCATGGCCGCCGCAGTTTACCTCGCCTCAGGCCGCGTGGTATCTTAAGAAGAAGTAAAGGAGAGACAGAAAGAGAGAAATCTAAGGAGAGGATATGAAGTAATGTAGCAGAGTGAAAAGGTGATAGAAGAGAGGCTAGAGAAGCATCAATGACATAAAGGGAGTAGAAGGTGGAATGGTAGGAGAAGTAGAAGTAGGAGTGGAAGTGTAACTGGAAGAGAGACTAACAAGAAGGGAGACACATCTAGAAGATATTATAAGGCGGAGTAAAGAAGAAGAATAGGAGTAAGTAGGTGTATAAGGGATTTTAGATGAATATAAAAAGAATAAGAAAGCTGTAGTAGGAGAAGAACTACACTAAGTAGAAGATGAGATTGTAAGAGTTGAGAGATGGCAGGCTCTTTGAGAAAGAAATAGATTGATAGATTTTGCTGGATATCAGAGTAGACACATAGGTAAAGAAGACGCAGCGCATAGGGGTGTTTTGATAGTTGAAATAATAGTAGAGCAGGATTTCTTCGAGTGCGAGGCTGACATCCGTAGGCGAGCTCAGATGTCGTAGTGACCCGTTCTGGCGGCTGAGGTACATCAGGAAGCGGATGTTCTTCAGGGCGACGTTCGGTTGGAACAGCTGCGCCACCGGCTCTTGCATGATGCGCTGGGCTGCCGTAGTGCAGAGAAATTGCGTTCGGTTCGCCATCAGGACCCGCCTTGACGCCATTGATCCTGGTATCGTCGCGCGTCACCTTGTATTTAGTGAGCGCAGCGCTATTGGCATAAACGAAGTGCGCGGAGGCATCCCAGACCAGCAGCGGTTGCGTTGTCGATATCTGGTACAGCTCGACTTTGCTGAGGTGCTCGCCTCCCATCGCGATCACATCGTAGCCACAGGCCAGAATAGTTTCGTCGCCTGACTTTGCCTTGCCGACATACTCCCGCAGCTTGGCTAACGCTTGCTTCTTGGTCTTGACCACGGGAAAGGCAGGTCCGTAGGGGCTGGGCGACGGCATGTACGTCAGAAGCGGGAGCGTCATCTCGGTGCCGCAGAGCACCGGGTGCCATGAGCCTCGATCAAACCGGGCAGCAGGATCTTATCGGCGAAGGTGCGGTCGATTTTATAGGGTGCCGATTCAACCAGGGTTGCAGATCATCGATAGAACAGACGGAGAGGATTTTGCCGCAGCGTACCGCGACCGCGGTAGCAGAAGGCCAACAGGATCCATGGTGATGATTTTTTTGGCGATAAAGACGGTAATCGCGTAGGGTTGTAAATGAGCGAAGACGGGGCGAGCGAACACGCAGACAACAGACAAAAGGCCACCGATTGGATCGTCAGTTTCATCGTTCCTCCCCAGTGAATGACCGAGCCTGGAGCCGTAAGGCGAATGGCGAAGCACGTCAGTTCGCGTGCGCGTGCATATAGATGACGCCGGCTTCGCGGAGAACGTCGCTGCTAATCTGAAGCACAGCATCCAGAGTCGGCGCAGCTTGACGGTAGCTCCGCTTTCTTCGCATCGTCGCGCAGATACACCGTGGCACCTTCCTTGATGGTTTCGAGCACCTAGATGGTCCTTGATCGTGTTTCGGTCCACGGTGAGCGGATTTTGGTAGAGGATCACGAGGTCGGCGAGTTTACCTACTTCGAGTGAACCTTTGCTTTTCTCTTCAAAATACATATAGGCGCAGTTAGCGGTCATCGCCCGAAGCGCTTCATAGGGCGTAACCGCTCATCAGGTACAATGACAACGTTTGAGCGGGATAAGCGATTGACGGCAGTACACACTGCAAAAAGCGGAGAAGGCGGTGAAGAGAAATAGTCCGTATGATTGGTAACCACCAAGCCTTTTTGGGCTGCCGTTTTCATTGGGCTAAGAAAGAATGCTCTTTCTTTTCCAAGGTTCTCTTCATGAACATCGCCAAACATATACGCGTGGTTGGTGAAGAAGGACGGCATGATCCCGTACTTCTTGTAGGTATCCAATTGGTCACTTCGCACGAATTGCGAATGAGCGATTACGGCTCGGCGATCCCGTCCCGTATCCTTGAAGTCCTTCACGGCTCTTTCGATCGCCATCAAGTGCATATCAATGCCGCCATCGCCATTACCGTAACCGATATACTGGATCTTGTTGGAAAAGGTCAGCTTTGCGATCCTGTCGATTTCCGCCTGGGTGGAGAGCGCTATGCCACGGTAGTCAGCGTCTTTGGGGGACTTTCGTGAGGTAGGGTTTGGAAAACAGTGCAGTGAGTTCTTGCGGCGTTGAATTTCCCGACATCACGATGCCGCTCAGCTTCCAGCGATCCTTATAGACCTCGAACGGCACGGATTTCTCACCTGTGATGAGCGCATCTGCTATCTCGCTCTCAGGCAGCGCGACGATGTCGATGATGATTTCTCTCTTCGCTCCTGCTTCCTTGAATAATGCCAGCGATGCAGGCACTGATATGCCGTTCTGAACGTGGTAAATACATTGCCAGCGTAAATTTGAATGGTTTTGCGGAGTTTTGTCGCGCAGCTGTTCCATGGTGGGTTTCCTCACAGCGATGCTGGCTAATGGTGCAAAGGACATCTTCTGGAGCAGCTCGGTTGGCTCCTGAGTGCTCGACTTGCGGACGATGGATCCACTCACGGGTCCGTCGATGCCTCGGAGATACTCAGAATTTTCAGATTCGCAGAGTTGGTTACTCTCATGATGCCTGACAAATGCACGATTGCGACCGGGTTATTCGGGAAAGCCGCATCCAGATCGGCGTGGTCAGGGTGACGGTTCTCTTTGAGATAGGTCGGGTCATAACCCCATCCGACGATCCATTCGCCGTCTTTGACGGATTGCTTTGCTGGTTCTCCCTCAATTTCGCAAAAACTCCCTTGAAATCGGCGGGGGCATCGTTGCCCCAGAACGAAAGGTCAGCAAAATCTGCCAAGAGAGCCGCGGCGCCGATATGGCTCCAGGTATCAATGAATTGAGGAGCAGGATTTTTCCGTTCAGGTTGACGACCTGGTCGCAGCGCCTTGGTCTTGAGCACATTGGCCTGCGTGCGCACAGCGAAATCTTTCCGTCCTTCACAGCGAGCGCTTTGGCGAACGGCGCGGCATCGTTGACGTGATGATGCTGCCGCCATGAAAGATCATGTCGGCCTTCTGGTCGGCGGCAAAACCGCTGGAGTGCGCGCAAAAGATTAGAGCCATAGTCGCGACAGTCGCGGCGATACCGATATATCGCATGAACTTTCGTCCTTGTTTGCAGATTTTCGTGCGCGACGGCTCCGTTTCCGTCTCAGTGCAAATACGTATCGATGACGCCGGCTTCGCCGAGCATGTCGCTCGCCATTTTGAAGCACACATCGGAGTGGCGCAGCTCGACGGCACGGCCGCCTTCTTTGCATCGTCACGGCGGTACACCGTGGCACCTTCCTTGATGGTTTCGAGCACCTTGATGCCGGCGATCTTCAACGGGTCGATGGTGAGCGGTTTTGATCCAGCACCACGAAGTCGGCGAGCTTGCCGACTTCGATCGACCCCTTCGATTTTTCCTCGAAGTGCTGGTAGGCGACCAGATCGTCTGCGCCTTCAAAGCCACCAGCGGCGACACCCGATGTTGCGGCTCGAGCACCTGGCCGCTGCGGGTGACGCGGTTGACCGTGGCGTCGAGCACCCGCATCGAGTCGGGCTTGGCCACCGGCGCGTCGTGGTGCGACGTAAAGATGATGCCGCGCTGCAGAGCCCAGCCGTCGGCGAGATATTGGAGCCGCGCTCGACGCCGAACACGGTGTCCCGGTGCCAATCGCCCCAGTAGAACGTGTGCATCGAGAAGAACGACGGCATGATGCCTAATTCCCTGAACGCCTCGAGCTGATCGAGACGCGCCGTGTGCGCGTGGATCGCCACCGGCCGCCGGTCGGCCTTGCCGTATTTCTTCTCGGCGGCGCGCACGGCTCTGATGAACTGGTCGATAGCGGCGTCCCCGCTCATGTGAGCCAGGACTTGCCAGCCATTGGCAAACGCCTTGTCGACATAGGCGGCGGCCTGCTCGTCGGTCATGGCGGGGTAACCGAGATAGTCGTCCTTCTGTCCCGCAGGCGGCTTGAAATAGGGCTTGGTCATCCAGGCCGTCCGGCTCTGCGGTGAGCCATCCAGGTTCAGCTTGGCGCCGCCGACACGCAGATGGTTGGAATAGGTGAGCGACCATAGCGGCGCCTTGATCGTATTGGCTGCGCCGATGATGTCGGAATACATCACAATGTCGATCTTCAGATTGCTCTGTTTGGTCGCCGCCGCCATGGTCGCCAGGGAATCCGGTGCGCCGCGGCCTTCCTGTGCCGTCGTATAGCCGAAGCTGGCATAAAGCTCGGTACCGGCCTTGAGGATGGTGACGCTCTCCGCGGGGCCCACCCGACCGAGTACCTTGCCCAGCGATGCGAACCATGCGGCTTCCTCAAGGCCGCCGTCTGGCTCCTGACTGCCTTTGCGGCGACGGATCACGCCGCCTTCCGGATCTTTGCTGGCGGCGTTGTAACCCGCGATCCCAACGCCTTGCTGTTCATCACGGCCAGATGCCCCGATGGTGAACGATCACGACGGGCAAGGACGTCGAGACCTGGTCGAGCTCGTCACGGTTCGGGTGACGCTGTTCCCTAAGCTGCGAGTGTCGTAACCAAAGCCGATGATCCACCCCACCTTGTCCGTCGCCTTCTGGTTTTTGGCGGCCCAGTCCTTGAGCAGGCGTTGCAATGACGCGATGTCCGCGCCCTCGCCATCCGGCGGCGGCAGCAGGTTTGCCGATAGCGCCTGGATGCCGGTGGCGAACACATGGCCGTGCGCGTCGATCAGGCCCGGGATCATCGTCTTGCCGCCGAGGTCGATGACTTTGGTGCTCGGCTCACGCAGCTTCATCACCTCATCGCGGTGGCCGACGGCCAGGATGCGCCGGCCCGCACCGCGACGGCCTCCGCATTGGGCCGCAACTCATTCACCGTGATGATGTTGCCGCCCTGAAAGATCGCGTCGGCTTTGGTGTCCGCACCGTGGCCCGCGGTGTGAGCACTCACGAGCAGCGCACAAGCAGCGGCGACGATTTTGAACTTGCGCATGGCCTTGCTCCCTCGCTGGCGGCGTGCCTGCCGCGGCAGCCCGCGGCTTCGCTAAACGCGCCCTTTCGAAGGGTTCTGTTTTGGAGACGGCCAGCAAGAAAGCCGTTCAGTCGAACACTTGTTGCAGCTAACAGATCGCAACTGAAAATTGCACACTTGTTGCGCACGAGTAGAGCAAGAAAGTATATGGCAAATTAGGACAGTAACGCAGATCCTTTGCGCGCGATGTGACGCATTGATAAGTAGCAGATGCACAGTTGCCTCAAGCTGCGTAATACCGCCATCGATCACATGCGACGCGCCGGTCATGAACGAGGCCTTGTCGGAACACATCCAGGCCACGGCCTCGGCGATCTCGTTAGGCACGCCGAAACGCCGCATCGGCACCTTCGCCAGGATATCCTGGCCGCGTTCCTCGATTGTCTCCTTTGTCATCGCGGTCGCGACATAGCCGGGATTGACGCAGTTCACGCGGATGCCGTCCTGGGCGTATTCGATCGCCGCGCTCTTGGTCAGCCCCACGACGCCGTGCTTGGCCGCAACGTAGTGGGCCGAGGTAGCAAGCCCGATCAGGCCGGCGATCGAGGCGGTATTGACGATCGCGCCGCCACCGCCCTGCGCCAGCATCTGCGTGACTTCGTGCTTGAGGCAGAGGAAGACGCCCCTCAAATTCACCGCAAGCATGGTGTCGAACGCCTCCTGGCTGAGCTCATGTGAACGCTGGCCCGCCGGGCCGACGGCGCGTCCGGAGATGCCGGCGTTGTTGAACGCGCAATCGATCCGTCCGAAGGCTGAGACGGTGCGGGCCACCATTGCGGCGACATCGGCTTCGCGCGTCACGTCGCCGCCGATGGCGATCGCCTGCCCGCCGGCCGCATTGATCAGCGCGACCGTCCCTGCTGCGTCTGCCTCGGCGCGGTCGGCCACCGCCACCCGCGCCCCTTCCCGCGCCATCACCAGCGCGGTCGCCTGGCCGATGCCGGAAGCGCCGCCGGTCACCAGCGCGACCTTGCCTTCGAGAATTCCTGCCATGTTTCATCTTCTCCGAGATGTTGTGACGGCTTACGCCTTGTCCGGCCCGACGCGCACCAGCTGCTTGCCGAAATTGGCGCCCTTGAGAAGGCCCATGAACGCGGCCGGCGCGCTGTCGAGGCCTTCGGTGACGAACTCCTTGTGCTTGACCTTGCCCTCGCGCACCCATTGCGACATGTCGCGCAGGAAATCGCCGTGGCGCGCGGCGAAGTCGCTGACGATGAAGCCGCGGATGGTGAGCCGCTTGGTCAGCACGGCGCGCATCATTGCGCCGGCCCATTTCGGGCTGGTGCCGCCGAAATTATTGTATTCCGAGATCAGGCCGCAGACGGGAATGCGTGCAAACGCATTGAGCAGCGGGAACACCGCTTCGAACACCGCGCCGCCGACATTCTCGAAATAGACGTCGATACCCCCAGGACAGGCGTCCTTCAGCTTCGCGGCCAGATCCGGATCGCGATGATCGAGGCAATCGTCGAAGCCGAGCTCCTTCTTGACGTAGTCGCACTTGTCCTTGCCGCCGGCGATGCCGACTGCGCGGCCGCCCTTGATCTTCGCGATCTGTCCGACCGCGGAGCCAACCGCGCCGGAAGCCGCCGCGACGACGACGGTCTCGCCCGGCTGCGGCTTTCCGATATCGAGCAGGCCTGTGTACGCCGTCATCCCGGGCATGCCGAGCACGCCGATCGCGGTCGAGATCGGCGCGATCTTGGGATCGATCTTGGCCAGCCCCTTGCCGTCAGAGACGGCGTGCGTCTGCCAGCCGGCGCGTGACAGCACGATATCGCCCTTGGCGAAAGCAGGATTGTTCGACGCGATCACCTCGCTGACCGTGCCGGCTTCCATGACGCCGCCGACCGGCACCGGCTGGGCGTAGGACGGCCCATCGCTCATGCGACCGCGCATATAGGGATCGAGCGACAGCCAGATGGTGCGCAGCAGGACTTCGCCCGCGCCGGCGGTCGGAACGGGACATTCCTCGAGGCGGAAATCGGAGGGTTTGGGTTCGCCGACGGGACGCGCGGCAAGAACGATACGTTTGCCTTGGGACATGATGGTTCCTCCGGATTATTGTTTGTTGTTATTCGTCATAGCGAGCGTAGCGAAGCAATCCATGCCTCCGCAAGCGGCGAAATGGATTGCTTCATCGCTTTGATCGCAATTACCGCCCGAACTCCAAATATCAGGCCGCGATTTTGGAGAGCGCCGCCTCGAACGCGGCCGCCGCGCTCGCCAAATCCGTGAAGGCAAGCCCGCTATCCGCGGTCTGCTTCTGCGCTTCCGTAGCAGTGGGGCGAATCTCCGCGATCGGCTTTCCACCATCGAGCACAGCAAGGGGCGCGATCACGTGAAACTCATGGGCTTCGACGGGCTGGTCTTTCAGCAGGAAGACCCCGATGGAGACGATATCCTTGCCACGCCGGTATGAAATATAGCGGTCGACCGCGACCGAGCCGTCGCGTTGCATCCCGCCCAGTTTTGCATGGCCATTTGAGTCCAGCAGCTTGTGCGCCTTGAAGCCCTTCACGCCCGCTGACTTTGCCTTCGCGGTCTCCTCCGACAGATCGTATTTCGCGGCCATCGCCTTGCCGATTTCAGCGAGTTGCTGCGACATGCCGTGCTCGAACTCTTTCAGCTCGCTACGCGGCTTCGATGCGTTGCGCGGCTTTGACGTATCCCGCTTGTCCATCTCGGCTTTGCACCGCGCAACGATTTCAGCGGCGGATTTCCGCTCAGCATTGGCGAGCAGATTTTCAAATCCTGCTTTGAAAGCGCGGCAATCCTGTCGTCTGACCAATCGACCATGATAATCAACTAAGCTCCGCCTGGGTAATTCGGGCTTTCCCGCGTAATCGTGACGTCGTGGACGTGGCTCTCGCGCAGGCCCGCGCCGGTGATGCGGACGAACTGCGCCTTGTCGTGGAATTCGGCGAGATTGCGAGCGCCGACATAGCCCATCGCGGCGCGCAAGCCACCGGCGAGCTGGTGCATCACATTACCGACCGGGCCTTTATACGGCACCTGGCCCTCGATGCCCTCCGGCACCAGCTTGAGCGTGTCCTTGATGTCCTGCTGAAAATAGCGGTCGGCCGAGCCGCGCGCCATCGCGCCGACCGAGCCCATGCCGCGATAGGCCTTGTAGGAACGGCCCTGCCACAGGAACACTTCGCCGGGCGTCTCGTCGGTGCCGGCAAGCAGCGAACCGACCATGGCGATGTCGGCGCCGGCGGCGAGCGCCTTGGCCAGATCGCCGGAATATTTGATGCCGCCGTCGGCAATGACGGACACGTTGGCCTTCTTGGCCGCTTCCACCGCGTCCATGATCGCGGTGAGCTGCGGCACGCCGACGCCGGCCACGATGCGCGTGGTGCAGATCGAACCCGGACCGATGCCGACCTTGATCGCGTCAGCGCCCGCATCGATCAGCGCCTGCGCGCCCTCTTTGGTCGCAATGTTGCCGGCGATGACCTGCACGGCGTTGGAGAGCCGCTTGATGCGGTTGACGGCTTCCAGCACGCGGGACGAATGGCCGTGCGCGGTATCGACCACGACCAGATCGACGCCGGCATCGATCAGCAGCTCGGTGCGCTCAAAACCGCCCTCGCCGACGGTGGTCGCAGCCGCGGCGCGCAGTCGGCCCTGCGCGTCCTTGCAGGCGAGCGGATGCGCGACCGCCTTCTCCATGTCCTTGACGGTGATCAGGCCGACGCAGCGATACTGCTCGTCGACGACCAAGAGCTTTTCAATGCGATGCTTGTGCAGCATCCGCTTGGCCTCGTCCTGGCTGACGCCCTCGCGCACCGTGACGAGGTTTTCATGGGTCATCAATTCGGAGATCTTCTGGCGCGGATCGGTCGCAAACCGCACGTCGCGGTTGGTGAGGATGCCGACCAGCTTTCCCGGCACGCCCTTCGAAGCGCCGGTGACGACGGGAATGCCGGAAAAGCCGTGATCCTTCATCAGCGTCAACGCGTCCGACAACATCGCGTCGGGGCCGATGGTGAGCGGATTGACCACCATTCCGGATTCGTACTTCTTGACCTGCCGCACCTGCGCGGCCTGTCCCTCGGGATCGAAATTGCGGTGGATGACGCCGACGCCGCCGGCCTGCGCCATCGCAATCGCCATACGCGCTTCGGTCACCGTATCCATCGCGGAGGCGATGATCGGAATGTTGAGCGGGATCGCGCGGGTGACGTGGGAGCGGATATCGGCCTCGGAGGGAAGCATGTCCGAGAGACCGGGCTTCAGAAGCACATCGTCGAACGTGTAGGCTTCCCGGATACCCTGAAGTCCCTGCGCCATTTGCCAACTCCTTTCGGCGGCTCACCGCCGCAATCAATACTATGGATGAGCGCCGCCTTCGGCGATGCTATCGGCATCGCCGTCGAATTGAAGCCCATCGGTGGGGTTGACGGTGGTCGATATCATGGCGGGACGCCGAATCAAAGCGTTTGCCAGCTATGCACAGGCTTTTCGGGAAAAGCCGCAATTCCAAGGGGTTAGCGGGGCGGCTTACGACCGGTATCCGGGCGGCGGGCCGTGCTGGCGGATCGCCGCCACCACATCGCGATGCCGGCGGTCCTCCCGCTTCATGTAGACCACGATCAGCGCATGCGCCGAGGGCACCAGCAGCAGGATGTGGAAAATCAGCCCGAAAACCAGACAAAACACGATCAGGACCAGGTTGAAGATCGCCGAAAACGGCTGCCCGTTCAGGAGCAACCCGAGCGGCGGCAACAAGGCGGCAAGAACGTAGATCATTCCAAACCCTCCTGCGGCTGGCGCGGTGCATACCAGCGTTACGCAGGATTTAGGTGGTTTGCCCCGTTCCGCAATGGCTTGTGCGACAGCGGAATGATACAGGCCCCTCGCCTGCCTCTTTCTCCAATTTCCCGATTTCTCCAATTTCCCGATTCCGATGGACAAGCAACGCCTGATCCCGCTGATCGTCGCCACCGCCCTGTTCATGGAGAACATGGACTCGACGGTGATTGCGACCTCGCTGCCGGCGATCGCGGCCGACATCGGCACCAGCCCGCTGACGCTGAAACTTGCCATCACGTCCTACCTGCTCTCGCTTGCCGTGTTCATCCCGGCCAGCGGATGGACCGCCGACCGTTTTGGCGCGCGCATGGTGTTTTCCATCGCCATCGGCGTGTTCATGATCGGGTCGATCGGCTGCGCGCTGTCGCAGAACGTCACCCATTTCGTCATCGCCCGCATCCTGCAGGGCATGGGCGGGGCGATGATGACGCCGGTCGGCCGACTGGTGTTGCTGCGCACGATAGACAAGAGCGCGCTGGTCAACGCCATGACCTGGGTGACTGTGCCGGCGCTGATCGGTCCGGTGATCGGGCCGCCGCTCGGCGGCTTCATCACCACCTATTTCTCCTGGCACTGGATTTTCCTGATCAACATCCCGATCGGGCTGCTCGGCATCTTCATGGCGATGAAGTATATCGACCCGATCAAGAGCGAGGCCCCCGAGCGCTTCGACCTCTACGGGCTGATACTGGCCGGCATAGGCCTGGCCGGCATCGCCTTCGGGCTATCGGTCGCGGGGCTCAATCTGCTGCCTTGGCAGACGGTCGCCGGCCTCGTCGCGGTCGGCACGATCTCGATGACACTATACATCATCCATGCGCGGCGGACCGGATCGCCGGTGCTGGATTTCTCGCTGCTACGTCTTTCCACCATGCGCGCCAGCGTCATCGGCGGCTTTCTGTTCCGGCTCGGCATCGGCGCACTGCCGTTCCTGCTGCCGCTGTTGATGCAGGTGGGCTTCGGCCTGTCACCGTTCCAGTCCGGCCTCGTCACGTTTTCATCCGCCGTCGGCGCCATGGGCATGAAGACGCTCGCCGCGCGCATCATCCGCACCTTCGGCTTCCGCAACCTGATGACGATCAATGCCGTCGTCAGTTCGGTCTTCCTCGCGGCCTGCGCCCTGTTCACGGTGACGACGCCGCTATTGCTGATCTTCATTATCCTGGTGGTCGGCGGCTTCTTCCGCTCGCTGCAATTCACCGCGATCAACACGGTGGCCTATGCCGAAGTCGAGCCGGCGCAGATGAGCCGCGCCACGACGCTGGTCAGCGTCAACCAGCAACTGGCTATTTCAGCGGGCGTCGCCGTCGGCGCGTTCTCGGTGGAAACGACCATGCTCTATCATCACGCCACCGAACTGGACGCGAACATGTTTGGGCCGGCCTTCATCGTGGTTGCGGTCATCTCGGCCGTATCGGCTTATTTCTTTTGGCAGATGCCAGATGACGCCGGCCACGAAATTTCAGGCCGCAAGGCGGTCGAGATTTCCAGCCGCAAGGGCGCGGAAAAGGCCGCGACCAAGGCCGCCAGCGAAGGCACCGAGGACGCGCGCGATCAGCGGCTGGGCTGAGCGGCTGCGAGCGGAACGCGAAAAACGCTGTAACCTTCGATCATCGAAAATCCGGTTTCCGGATAAACCAGGGTCAGGACGGCGGCCGGCACCTTGCCGCTGAGCAGCCGATCCATCGCCACGCTTTCGCCCGAGGCGAGCAGGCTGTCGGTCGCCCCCGCCGACGTGATCCCGGCATGAATCCTGGCGTTCGATTTCGAATACTTGTCGTCGATCGCGATGATTTTTCCGGTGAGGTCGGATACCGACTTGATCTCCGGTCTGGCTACGACAATCGCGACCGACGGCTCGCCGCCGTTCGGCGAAGACAGAGCCTTCTTATCGGCATCCCGCAGCGTCATCACATGCTCCGCGACGATAGTCGCAACCCGCATCTGGGCTCTCACCTTTTCGGCGGCAGACACGGACGCCGGATCGACAGCTTCGGCTCGGGCCTCAAGTACCGCAGGCGAAAGTGGAATGCCCGCCGGTTGGGTATCGGACACCGCCGGATCCGCAGGCGCCGCTGCGGCCAGTTGAGGGCGATCCGCCAGCGGAATTCGAAACACCTTGAAACCCGCGATTTCGGCAGACCACTCGGCCGTCTCTGGATAGTCCAGCGTCAGGACTGCCGCCGGCACTTCCCCTTTGACCAGCCGGTCCAGCGCCTTCGCCCGGCCTTCGGCCAATTTCGCGTTGACCGTCGCTTCGACCTTACGCCGCGCTTCGTCGTTCGCCGCGGCGGCGGCTCCATCGATGGCAATGTTCTTGCCCGCCAGTTCCGACAGTGACGTGATTTCCGGAGCGGCCAGCAGCAGCGCAACCGTTCGGCCCGCATCGTCCGCCGACGCACCGACGGCGCCAAAGCACGACAGGAAAATCAGCAATACCTGCAATTTCCGCATAGCTTCCCCCAAACCATTGCTTGGATTCAAATTACTGCGCGACGGAGATCCGGCTTACGGCCGCAGATAGCTCCAGCCCTTTTCCTGCTTCTCCATCAACTGGACGACGCCGGACGGAACGATCGTCGCGTCGGACAGCACGGCGATCGAGTGCCCTTCCTTTTTTTCCATGTTCTCCTTGGTGTTGGCGCAGGCGGAGAACTGGACCTTGCTGGGGAACGCGATGCCCTTCAGCTGCTTGAGCCGGTCTTGTACCGGCGACGTGTCGGCGCGCAACATGTGCAGGCCCGGACCATAGGTAACGATGTCCACGTCAACGTCCTCGCCCTTGGCGCGGTAATACTCGATCACGTTCGTGGCGTTGTTCAGTGCGAGATTCATGACCGCCGGATCGTTCTGATCGACATGGATGAGCAGTCGATGAGGCTTTGCGGCAACCGAACTCTGTTGCTTCGTTACGCTCGGACCCTGCTTCTTCGCGCCTTGGGCCAGCGCGACTGATGCCCGACAAACAGACCATGGACGCCACGGCCAACTGAAAAAGCGATTTACGCATCACAAAATTCCTTCAAAAAAGAAAGGATACTCTACCGATTCCAGTCCTAACGTTGCTCCGATGACTTGCTCGTCGTCGATGTCCATTTGCAGGCCGTCGCAATCTTGTCGCGGACCGCGTTCCATCCGGCGAGTTGGAAAGCCGCCTCGCTGTCCCGACCCGATCCATCGGACACGGTGATCTTCAGCCGCGCGTTCTCAGAAAACGACTGCAGCAGCGCGATCGCATCGCCCTTGTAATTCGCGGTCTTCGCATCGGCGGATGCCGACCAGCGCGACTTGACTGTCGGCTGATCGTTGAGCTGGTGGCTGACGAGTATTTCGTCGCCACGCGACGGGCGCGGGATGCCTTCCATGCGCAGCCAGAGCTCGCTGCGACCTGCGCGGCAGCGAACCACCAGCGCCGCTGGCGCAATCCTGTTCTCGGATCGCGCGAGAATCGTCGCTGTTACGACGGGAGAGTAATCGACCGGCGAGGAAATCTCGCTCACCGTCCAGCTCGTACCTTGCGCGACTGTTGGCGCGGAGGTCGATGCGGTCACGGTGACCGGCGGTGTCACCACCGGCGGTGTCGCTATAACCGGCGGTGTCGCTTCGACCGCTTTTTCCGGTTCGGCTGTTTTAGCCGGTGGATTTGCCGGCAATGTCGGCGAGACGGCTTCGGCGGGCTTGTCGGACGGGGCGGCTTCGGTGGTCGCCGGCGGCCGATCAACGGATACAGAAGGCTGCGCTCCAGCGAGCTCAAGGCAGACGCGTTGCATCTTGCGTGCGTTCTGAAGGCACTCCTGACGCTCCGTGTCGTTGGCGGACGGTGAGCAGTTCTCCTCCGTGACACGCACCAGTTTGAAGCATGTGTCCAGGCTGGTGGCGGTCTTGCTTGCGGACTGCGCGAGAGCGAGCGTGCTCACGAGGCAGAGCGAGGTCGCGATCCAAAGTGCTTTCATCGCGCCATCTCGCTATGTTTGACAGGCTTGGAGCGATCGATCCAGTTTTGGGCGGCCCGGGCTCGTTCGATGCCCGGCACGCCCCGCTTCAGATCGATATCCTTCCATTTCGGATCGAACCCGGGCGACTTCAATTTCTCGACGCGGCTGAAGAATTCTTCCACGAAGCGTTCGACCCGGCGATAACGCGGCGTCTCCGGCCGCCAGTTATACGACGCAAGAACGGTGGGAACCGCGATGGTGGCGACGCGCTCGCCCTTCGCAATCAGGTTGGGGTAGTCCGAGGACTCGAGCGAGGAAGCGACATAGTAGTCGGAGAATTTCGGACCGAACTCGACGGGCAGGAACTTGAAGCCATCGTCCCATTTGCCCTTGACGAAGGTGTCGACGGGCTTTGACGTGATGAAGACGACGGCAGCAATTTCTCCGCGCTTCAATTGCTCCAGGGCGACGGGGTGCGGAATGAACATCTTGTCGACGGCGACGCCGAGGCGACTGAAAATCAGCGGCCCGGAATAGGCTGCGGCAGTGCCTTGCGTGTTGAAGTTGACCTTCTTGCCTGCCAGGTCCGCCAGCGATCGAATCTCCGGCCGCACGAAGATATGCAGGTCCGACGGAAACAGGTTGATGATCGAGACGATGCGCTGCTGGATCTGCGGCACCTGCGCCTTGTACTCTTCAAGCGAGTCCGTGTTGATGATCGCCAGATCCACCCCCTTGAGATAGAGGAGGTCGTTGACGTTCTCCGTTGGCCCCCGCGTCACGATCGGAAGAACGTGCACCTGGTCGCTCTCGTTCACCACCCGCGCAATTTCGGTAGCGAAACGGATCGGGGCGCCTTCCAGCAAACCGCCGGCAAGGCCCACGGTCCCGGCATTAACGCGCTCCCTGATTTGCTGTTCGCTCTGCGCCCGCTGCACATTCTCTGTTTTAGGGGATTGCGCGGGACTTGCAGTGGAGAACCCGATCGCGACGATAAACGCAGTCATCAATCCTGCAAAAAAACGCATTACAAAACACCTTTACAAAAACGCCAGACCACAACAACACACACGCGCAATCCGCGCCGACGATCGAAATGACCGACAAAAAAACTTCAGTTCTTGCCCAGGATTTATCAACGACGAATTGGCAACCTATAGTTGCACAAACCTTATTTAATGGGCGTATTTCAATTTTTTGATTATGATCTATAATTTTTGATTATGACCAATAATTTTAGAAATCAAAGTATAAATGGGCGCGAGGGTTAATCCCGATGAGATCCTATGGAGCATCGATTTACCTTTCTGCGATTATTGAGCGAAAAGACGGCGCTTTGGACATAAGAGTTGGCATCCTCGACGAGCTAGCATTCAACGTTGCAACTGAAATTAAATGCCGCGTGAGACTATTGCCCACTCTACTCGAGCGCACATAAATGCCGGTGCTCGCGTCGATTGGTCCCGTCGCGCAGCGACCTCCTCTCGGCCTCACCATCAGCTTATTAGTAGCCTGCTACGCCTTCACGCCGCCCCGGAATCCCATCGCCAGCACGTAGCGTTCGGATGAATCCTGGCGGCTGGACGCGGGCTTGACATGGCGCACGCTGGAAAAATCGCGCTTCAATTGCGCGACCAGTTCGGCGTCGGCGCCGCTCTGAAACGCCTTGGCCAGAAACGTCCCGCCGGGATTGAGCACGTCGGCGGCAAACGCTGCAGCCGTTTCGATCAGGCCGACGATGCGCAACTGATCGGTCTTGCGGTGGCCGGTGGTGTTGGGCGCCATGTCGGACATCACGACATCGGCGCGACCACCCATCATCGCGATCAGTTTCTCGGGGGCGTCCTCGGCCAGGAAGTCGAGCTGCGCGAAATTGACGCCGGGGACTTCCGGCATCTCCAATAGATCGATCGCGATCACCTTGCCCTTGCCGTTGACGGCACCGACGCGCTTCGCCGCGATCTGGCTCCAGCCGCCGGGGGCGGCGCCGAGATCGACCACCGCAATGCCGTGCTTGAGGAAGCGATGCTTGTCGTCGATCTCAATCAGCTTGTAGGCCGCGCGCGAGCGATAGCCGTCGCGCTTGGCCTGCGCCACATAGGGATCGTTGAGCTGCCGCTCCAGCCAGAGCTTTGACGACAGCTTGCGCTTGCCGGCGCTTTTGACCGTGACGTGCAGCCGTCCGGTGGTGTCTTTGGCCATGGAAATCCTTGTTGTCATTCCGGGACGCGAAGCGAACCTCAGGTGCGCAATTGCGCATCGGGGAATCTCGAGATTCCGGGTCTGGTCCTTCGGACCATCCCGGAACGGCACTACCTGATATACATCACGCCGCGCCGCGCATTAGCACGGCCGGAGCGCGCCGTCCTCGCGCATCATCTCGACCAGCATGCCCTCGCGCAGGCCACGGTCGGCGACGCGCAGCCGCGGCAGCGGGAAAGCGTCGCGGATCGCATCCAGGATGGCGCAGCCGGCCAGCACCAGATCGGCGCGCTCGACGCTGATGCAGTTATTGTTGGCACGCTCCTGATAACTCATGCCGCGCAGCCGCTGGATCACGGTCGTCACGTCGGAACCGTTCATCCAGACGCCGTCGATGCGGCGACGGTCGTAGCGCGCCAGGTTGAGATGGACGCCGGCGAGCGTCGTCACCGTGCCTGATGTGCCCAGCATATGCATGTCGTGCAAATCCGCGCCGTGCTCGGCGGCGAACGGCGCCACATGTTGCGCGACCTCGCGCACCATTTGTCCATAGGATTCGGTGGTGACGTCCCTGCCGCCGAATTGTTCGGCCAACGTGACGACGCCGAGCGGGATCGACATCCACGCCTTGATCCGCGGCGGCGCATTCTGTTCGGCCGGGTCGCGCTCGATCCGGACCAGTTCGGTCGAACCGCCGCCGATGTCGAACAGGATGGCGCCCCGCCCTTTGGCGTCGAGCAGCGGCGAGCAGCCGATCACGGCCAGCGTCGCCTCGGTCTCGCGATTGATTACCTCGAGCTGGATGCCGGTCTCGGCGGCGACCCGGTCGCGAAAGCTTTCGGCATTGGCCGCGGCGCGGCAGGCCTCGGTCGCGATCAGCCGCAATCGCTTGGCTTTGCGGTGACGGATCTTGTCGCTGCAGATGCTCAAGGCGCCGATGGCGCGGTCGATCGCCGCCTCGCTGATGGAACCGGTCGCGGAAATGCCCTCGCCGAGCCGGATGATCCGCGAAAACAAATCCACCACGCGAAAACCATCGCCCGCCGGACTGGCGATCAGGAGCCGGCAATTATTGGTGCCGAGGTCGAGCGCAGCGTAGACACCGTTGCGGGTATCCGCGGCAACCGACCCTGACGGGCTTCCGTGGGCCTGAAGGCCCTCGCGAAGCCGCGGATCCTCATTCATCAAAATTGTCTTTCCGCGGCCCGTATCCCGGGCCACCGAGAATTACCGTTCACGGAAACTTTAGCAGCGCCAAGGGGCTACGCAACAACCCATCACATAGGACTATGCCCAATCAGGCGTTGTCGGGGGTGATGCAGTGCGTTATCCCACAAGGAACCCGCAAAAGCGCGAGATTCCAAGCATTTCAGGTGTTTTTCGATGCAAGATCACACGTCGCCGCCGTCTCTGGAAAACGCTATCGCACTGCAAAAATACGGTGTCGGGCAGCCGGTGCGCCGCAAGGAGGACGACACGCTGGTCCGCGGCAAGGGCAAATATACCGACGACTTTACCCTGCCCGGCCAGGCCTATTGCTTCATGGTGCGCTCCAGCCACGCCCATGGAATCATCCGGGGCATCGACACGACGGCCGCCAAGGGCATGCCGGGCGTGCTCGGCGTCTGGACTGGCAAGGATCTGGAAGCCGCCGGCTACAACCCTTTTACCTGCGGGCTGCCGCTGAAGAGCCGGGACGGCTCGCCGCTGCTGCAGACCAACCGTCCCGCGCTGCCGACCGACAAGGTGCGCTTCGTCGGCGATCCCGTGGCCTTCGTGGTCGCGGAAACACTGGCACAGGCGCGCGATGCCGCCGAGGCGGTCGAACTCGATATCGAGCCGCTGCCGGCCGTGACCGACGCCGCGGAGGCCGCCAAGTCAGGCGCGCCCCTGCTCTACGACAACATCCCGAACAACGTCGCGCTGGATTATCACTATGGCGACAGCGCCAAGATCGACGCGGCGTTCGCCGCCGCCGCGCATGTAACGAAACTCGATATCGTCAACACCCGCGTCGCCGTCGTCTCGATGGAGCCGCGCGTGGCGCTTGCTGCCTACGACAAGGCGACCGAGCGTTTCACGCTGCAGGTGCCGACCCAGGGCGTCGCCGGCAACAAGGCGGGCTTTGCCAAGCTACTGAACGTGCCGACCGACAAGGTTCGTATTCTCACCGCCAATGTCGGTGGATCCTTCGGCATGAAGAACATGAACTACCCGGAATACACCTGTATCGCGCACGCGGCGAAGGTGCTGGGACGTCCGGTGAAATGGACCGACGAGCGCTCGACCAGCTTCCTGTCCGACAGCCAGGGCCGCGCGCAGCTCATGCATGCGGAACTCGCGCTCGACGCCGAAGGCAAGTTCCTCGCGGTACGGCTGCAGGGCTACGGCAATCTCGGTGCCTACATCACCGGCGTGGCGCCCGGACCGTTGTCGCTGAACACCGCCAAGAACCTCGCCAGCGTCTACCGCACGCCGCTGCTCGGCGTCGACATCAAGACGGTGTTGACCAACACCACGCTGATGGGCGCCTATCGCGGCGCCGGCCGGCCCGAAGCCAACTATTACATGGAGCGGCTGATCGACAGCGCCGCCGACGAGATGGGCATCAACCGCCTCACGCTGCGCAAGCGTAACTTCATCAAGCCGGCGCAGCTGCCGTTCGCAGCCGCCTCCGGCGTCACCTATGACAGCGGCGATTTCGCGGGCGTCTTCAACAGGGCGCTGGAGATTTCCGACCACGCCAATTTCGCCAAGCGCAAGAAGGAAAGCAAAAAGAACGGCAAGCTGCGCGGCATCGCGGTCGGCTCCTATCTCGAAGTCACGGCGCCGCCGAGCGGCGAACTCGGCAAGATCACCTTTGAGCCGGACGGTTCGGTGAAGCTGACGACCGGTACACTGGACTACGGCCAGGGCCACGCCACGCCGTTCGCGCAGGTGCTTTCCGCCGAGCTCGGCGTGCCGTTCGAGAAGATCACGCTGGAACAGGGCGACAGCGATCTGGTCCGCTTCGGCAACGGCACCGGCGGCTCGCGCTCGATCACGGCCACCGGTCAGGCGATCGTGGAGGCTTCCGCGCTCGTGGTCGCCAAGGGCAAGCAGGCCGCCGCCCATCTGATGGAAGCGTCCGAAGGCGATATCGAATTCGCGCAAGGCCGCTTCACCATCGCCGGCACCGACCGTTCGATCGGCATCATGGAGCTGGCGCAGCGCGTGCGCGAAGGCAAGATGCCGGAGGGCGCGCCGCGGTCGCTCGACGTCGACCATGCCAGCAAGGAAACGGCGTCGACCTTCCCCAATGGCTGCCATGTCGCCGAAGTCGAGATCGATCCCGAGACCGGCGTGACGCGCATCGTGCGCTACTTCGCCGTCAACGATTTCGGCACCGTCGTCAACCCGATGATCGTCGCCGGCCAGTTGCACGGCGGCGTGGCGCAGGGCATTGGCCAAGCGCTGATGGAGGAAGTCAGCTACGACGAAAGCGGCCAGCCGATCACCGGCTCATTCATGGACTACGCGATGCCGCGCGCGGAGGACATTCCGCCGATGGAAGTCGGCGATCATCCCTCGCCGGCAAAGACAAATCCGCTCGGCACCAAGGGCTGCGGCGAGGCCGGCTGCGCCGGCAGCCTGGTCTGCATCGTCAACGCGGTGGTCGACGCGCTGTCGGAATACGGCATCAAGCATATCGACATGCCGCTGACGTCCGAGCGGGTATGGCGGGCGATCCAGGATGCGAAGGCCAAGGCGGCGTGAGGTGATTGACGTCGCCCGCTAAACACACAGCCGTCATCGCCCGCGCAGGCGGGCGATCCAGTATCCCAGAGAAGCCCGCGATAGAACCGAGAAGCCGCGGCGTACTGGATTCCCCGCCTTCGCGGGGAATGACAGTTGAAATCGCGGCCGCCTATCGTGCTGTTACGCCGCCGCCTGCTCGCGCGGCTGGTAGATCGCAATGTGATGACAATGCGCCAGCGGCGTCTTGCCGTTGGCGACGACCAGCGCGTCGAGCTCGACAAAGCGATGGCCCTTCTTGTCGTAATTGCCGACGACTTTTGCGCGCGCTGTCAGTTCATCGCCGATGCGTCCTGCCGACAGCAGCTGCATCCGCGTGCCGACGTGAATCCACGGGCCCATGATGGCATTGTCGACCAGCACCTTGTTCATCACCCGCGGCAGCAGGCCGGGGTGGCCGAACCCTTCCCGGGTATAGATCGTTTCAGTCTCGCGGATATCCGCCAGATATTCCTTGGCCGCATCCGCCGCCCAGGTGCGCGGCACCGCGCCGAGCCATTTGTCGAGCGCATAGGAGCTCGCGTCCACCGGCTTGCGCTCGGCTACCGCCGCCACGTCGATAAAATCGGAAAGCGAAAAGGACGGCGCTGCCGCCGGCAGCGATGCCGTGCCGGTCGCGCAAAGCCCGCCCCGGCTTTCGACCTGGATCGCGAGCACGCCGTCGCGTTCTTCGCCGGTGACATCGGCCAGTTCGCCGTCATAAACCGGTTTGACGAAGCGCGCCTCGATCAGGCCGCGTTCGAGGAAGGCACGGCCCCATTTAGCGACCGGCAGGTGCATCATATAGGCCATCACATCGACGCCGGGCACCAGCCCGCCGATAAAGCCATAGCGCTTCGCCACGGTGTCATCGTGCATCTTGTTTTCGGAATGTTTTGACGTGTTGTAGGCCGAGACCCGATGGGGCTCGATACGGCTTGTCATGCCCGTTTCCTCTGATTTTTGTTCTTTCCGAAGCATTATCGTACGCGAAGAAAGTGCCGTGGCAAGCGTGTTCCCGCTGCTGTTTTCCTCGCATTTTTCCGCCCGGTGGAGTACCACGCGCGGACGAGCAGACCTGACCGCATCCAATCCGATTGACCGAGCTGAAGTGCCTGATTTGAACCCTACCCGCATCTATGTCGATGCCGACGCCTGCCCCGTAAAGGACGAGATCTATCGCGTCGCGCTCCGGCACGGGCTGTCGGTCAGCGTGGTCGCGGGCAATTTCATCCGCGTGCCGCAGGATCCGCTGATCGAGCGCATCGCCGCTGGTTCCGGTATGGATGCCGCCGACGACTGGATCGCGGAGCGCGCGGGAAAAGGCGATATCGTCATCACCTCGGACATCCCCCTCGCCAGCCGCTGCGTGAAGGCAGGCGCCGAGGTGATTGCGCCGAACGGCAAGCCGTTCACCGAACAGTCCATCGGCATGACGCTGGCGGTGCGCAATCTGATGACCGATTTGCGTTCATCGGGCGAGGTGACCGGCGGCCCGAAATCCTACTCACCCCGCGACCGCTCGGCGTTCCTGTCGGCGCTCGATCAGACCATCCGCCGCATCCAGCGCCAGCGGGCGCAACAGCCCGCGCCGAACCAGAACTGAAGTGAGACCATGGCGCCACCGCTGATCCAGTTGAAAGACATCCGGCTGACGTTTGGCGGCACGCCGCTGTTGTCGGGCGTCGAGCTGTCGGTGTCATCGGGCGAGCGCGTCTGCCTGATCGGCCGCAACGGCTCGGGAAAATCGACGCTCTTGAAGATCGCCGCCGGCATCGTCGAGTCCGACGGCGGCAGCCGCTTCGTGCAGCCGGGCGCGACCATCCGCTATCTGCCGCAGGAGCCTGATTTCGGCGACCACAAGACCACGCTGGCCTATGTGGAGGCTGGCCTCGGCCCCGGTGACGATCATTACCAGGCGCGCTATCTGGTGGAGCAGCTCGGGCTCTCCGGCGAAGAAGACCCCGCGCATGTCTCCGGCGGCGAGGCCCGCCGCGCCGCGCTGGCGCGGGTGCTGGCGCCCTCGCCCGACATCCTGCTGCTGGACGAGCCGACCAACCATCTCGATCTCCCGACTATCGAATGGCTGGAAGGCGAATTGCAAAGCCGACGCTGTGCGCTGGTCATCATCAGCCATGACCGCCGCTTCCTCTCCAATCTCTCGCGCGCGACCGCCTGGCTCGATCGCGGCCAGATCCGGCAGATCGACCGTGGCTTCTCGGCGTTCGAGGCCTGGCGCGACGAGGTGCTGGCGGAAGAAGAGCGCGACCAGCACAAGCTCGACCGCAAGATCGTCAACGAGGAGCACTGGCTGCGCTACGGCGTCTCCGGCCGCCGCAAGCGCAACGTCAAGCGGCTCGGCAATTTGCACGCGCTGCGCGACCAGCGGCGCACTTATCGCGGCGCGACCGGCAACGCCAGTCTCGCCGCCGCCGAAGCCGACAAATCCGGCAAGCTCGTCATCGAGGCCAAGAATATTGGCAAGGCCTATGGCGACCGTACGATCGTCGACGGCTTTTCGATCCGCGTCCAGCGCGGCGACCGCATCGGCATCGTCGGTCCGAACGGCGCCGGCAAGACCACGCTGATCGAAATCCTGACCGGCGGCAGCCCGCCCGACAGCGGCACCATCCGGCTCGGCGCCAACATCGAGATGGCGACGCTCGACCAGCACCGCGAAAGCCTCGACCCCAAAATCGACGCTGGCCGAAGCCCTGACCGGCGGACGCGGCGACCACGTCATGGTCGGTGGCAGGCCCAAGCACGTCGTCAGCTACATGAAGGACTTTCTGTTCGCACAGGAACAGATGCGCACACCGCTGGAAGTGCTATCCGGCGGCGAGCGCGGCCGGCTGATGCTGGCGCGCGTCGCTGGCAAAGCCCTCGAACCTGCTGGTGCTGGACGAACCGACCAACGACCTCGACCTCGAAACCCTCGACGTGCTGGAAGAAATGCTCGGCGACTACGAGGGCACCGTGATCCTGATCAGCCATGACCGCGACTTCCTCGACCGCGTGGTGACGTCGGTGATCGTGCCCGAAGGCAACGGCCGCTGGATCGAATATGCCGGCGGCTACACCGACATGCTGGCGCAGCGCGGCGAGGACCTCGCGCGCGAAGCTCCCGGTGTAACAGCCACCGAGGAAAAGAAGGAAACCAAGGCCGCCGCCCCCGCCGCGGCGTCAAAGCGCCGGTTGAACTTCAACGAAAAGCACGCGCTGGAAACCCTGCCGAAGACGATGGCGAAATTGCAGGCCGAAATCGCCAAACAGCAAAAGCTGCTTGACGATCCCGACCTCTACGCCAAGGATCGCAAGAAATTCGACGCGGCTTCGGCGGCGATTGCAAAGGCGCAGGAAGAGCTGGCGGCCGCCGAGGACAAGTGGCTGGAGCTTGAAGTTTTGCGGGAAGAGATAGAGCAGGCTTAACCCATGACCACACCCCTCGCCGCCAAAATCGCCCGTGAATACGGCACGCCCTGCGCCGTGATCGACATGGACCGTGTCGAGCGCAACATCGCGCGGATCCAGGTGGCCTGCGACACGGCGGGCGTCGCCAACCGGCCGCACATCAAGACCCACAAGAGCCCCTTGCTGGCGCAGATGCAGGTCGCTGCCGGTGCGAAGGGGATCACCTGCCAGAAGATCGGCGAAGCCGAGGTGATGGCGGAAGCCGGGATCGACAACATCCTGATCAGCTACAATCTGATCGGCGAGGAGAAGATGGCCCGCCTCGCCGCGCTGCAGGCGCAAGGCCCACATGACGGTCGCCGCCGATAACTCGACCGTGATCGCGGGCCTGCCGCAGGCTGCCGCCGCGTCGGGACGCCCGCTTTCAGTCGTGGTCGAATGCGACACCGGCCGCAAGCGGGCTGGCGTCGAGACGCCGGCTGAAGCAATCGCGCTGGCGCGTGAGATCGCGGGCCTCAAGGGCCTGCAGTTTGCAGGCTTCATGCTGTATCCGACCGAAACCGGCTGGGCCGAGGCGCAGAAATTCTTCGACGAGGCGCTGGCCGGCGTCCGCGCGCTCGGGCTCGATGCGACGATGGTTTCGACCGGCGGCTCGCCGAACCTGAAGAACCTCGGCAAGCTCAAGGGCGCGACCGAGCACCGGCCCGGCACCTATATCTACAACGACCGCATGCAGGTCGCGGCCGGCGTCGCCGAATGGGACGATTGCGCACTCAACATCTATTCCACCGTCGTCAGCCGCGCCGGCCCGGACCGCGGCATTCTCGACGCCGGCTCCAAGACGCTGACGTCGGACACCGGCGGCGGGCTCGAGGGCCACGGGCTGATCCTGGAGCACCCGGAAGCAAAGATCGCGCGCTTTGCGGAAGAGCACGGTTTTCTCGACCTCGCCCGCAGCAATACACGGCCTGTCGTCGGCGATGTCGTGCGGATCGTGCCCAATCATGTCTGCGTGGTCGTCAACATGATGGACGAGGTGGTCATGGTGCGCGGCGACGAGATCATCGGCACGCTGCCGGTCGCGGCACGAGGGAAGTTACGGTAGACGGTTTGTAGGGTGGGCAAAGCGTAGCGTGCCCACCGTCAAGAGCGACGCAAGTAGTGGATGGGCACGCTTCGCTTTGCCCACCCTACGATTCCGCGAGATATTTCAACACTCCCCGCCCTGCTGCCGCGCCCGTCGCGAATGACGCCTGCAATAGATAGCCCCCCGTCGGCGCTTCCCAGTCCAGCATCTCGCCCGCCACGAACACGCCAGGTAAGCGGCGCAGCATGAAATCGGCATCGAGTTCGCTAAACGCGATCCCGCCCGCGGTCGAAATCGCGCGCGCCATCGGCGCGACACCGGTGAGTTCGATCGGGACGGCGTTGATCAGGTTGGCGAGATCGGCCGGTGACAGCGACGCTAGCGAAGTGCCGGATGTTTTGGCCGCCTCCTGCAGCAAACCGATCGCAACCGGTGAGAGACTGACGGCCTTGCGCAGGAAATTCGAGAGGGACTGCTTGCCTTTCGGCGCCGAGATCTTCGCGATCAGTTCCTCCATGTCGAGATCGGGCCGCAGCGCCACGTGCAGGGTTGCCCCGCCCCTGTCGATCGCCTCGCGCAACTCGGCCGACAGCGCATAGACCGCGCCGCCTTCGATGCCGGTGCGGGTAACGATCGCTTCGCCGCGCACGCTGTGAGCACCGAATATCAGCGCCACGCCCTTGAGCGGCTGGCCTTCGAAGCGGTCGCGAAAAATATCGGACCAAGCGACGGTAAAGCCGGAATTCGCCGGTCGCAGCGGCGATATCTGCACGCCCTTGGCCGCGAGCGTTTCCGCCCATGCGCCGTCGGAGCCCAGCCGAGGCCAGCTTGCGCCGCCGAGCGCCAGCACGGTCGCACGCGTCTTGATGGCGCGCGGTCCGTCCGGCGTTTGGAAAAGCAGACTGCCCCTGCTCGTCCCAGCCAGTCCAGCGGTGACGCAGCGCCAGTCGGACGCCCATCGTGTCCAGCCGCCGCAGCCACGCCCGCAGCAGGGGCGATGCCTTGAAGGCTCTTGGAAATACCCGGCCGCTGGAGCCGACGAAAGTTTCCTGCCCCAACGCGTCGCTCCAGTCGCGCAACGCCTGCGGTGGAAACGCCTCGATGGCGGCGGTCGAGATGCGGCATCGCCTCGCGGTAGCGCGCGAGGAATTGCGGCAACGGTTCGCTATGCGTGAGGTTGAGCCCGCCTCGCCCGGCCATCAGGAATTTGCGGCCGGCGGAAGGCATCGCGTCGTAGACGGTGACGTGGCGCCGCCTTGCGCGAGCACTTCGGCCGCCATCAGGCCGGCGGGGCCGGCGCCGATGATGGCGACGTTTTGTGAAGGCGTGACATGGCGGGAAGTCTAGCCGGATCGGCGGCTCAGTAGGGTGGGCAAAGCGCAGCGTGCCCGACCATCACGGCCTCAGCAAGAATGGTGGGCACGGCTGCGCCTTTGCCCACCCTACGAATTAGCGGCCGAGCGCTCTACAGCTTGATCCCCGCCCGCGCCGCCGCCTGCGCCACATACTTTTGCGTCTGCTCGAACGCGCCCTGCAGCGCCTTGGCCTTCGACACATCGCTCGATCTCGGCAAAATGCGCCGCGACGGCATCGGGCGTCCAGTCGGACTGGGCCAGATTGACGCCTTCGGTCTCGATGATCTTGATCACGGCGAACGAGCCCGCCCCCGCGCCCATGATGGTGCGGGTCGGCGCGTCCTCGCTGAGCAGGAATTCCACCGCCGGGGTGATCGCCTCGGGGCGCATCAGGGCCAGCGCCTGCGGCGGCAGCAGTTCTTCGGTCATCCGGGTCGCCGCGGTCGGCGAAATCGTGTTGACGCGGATGTTGTTCTTGCGGCCTTCCTCGGCCAGCACGTTCATCAGGCCGACCATGCCGGCTTTGGCGGCGCCGTAATTGGCCTGGCCGAAATTGCCGAACAGGCCGGACGACGAGGTGGTGACGACGATGCGGCCGTAATTGCGCTCGCGCATGCCGGCCCACACCGCCTTGCAGCAATAGAAGGTGCCGGTGAGATGGACGTCCATTACCTTGGCAAAATCGGCGACTTCCATCTTGGCGAACGACTTGTCGCGCAGGATGCCGGCATTGGCGCACAGCAGATCGACGCTGCCCCACTCCTTGGTGGCGCGCTCGACCATGGCGGTGACCTGCTCGAAGTTCGAGACGTCGGCGCCGTCGGCCATCGCCGTGCCGCCGGCTTTGCGGATTTCCTCGACCACGGTTTCGGCCGGGCGTCAGCGAGCCGCCGGTGCCGTCGCGCGCACCGCCGAAATCGTTGACCACCACCTTGGCGCCGCGGCTCGCCAGCCCCAGCGCATGCGCCCGCCCCAGACCATTGCCCGCGCCGGTGACGATAGCGACGCGTCCGTCAAACCTGATTGCCATGAGTGGAATTCCTGAATTCTCGTCATGCCCGGGCTTGACCCGGGCATCCATCAAAACAAGGGCGTTTTGAGCAAGGATGGGTTGCCGGGTCAAGCCCGGCAACGACGAAAGAAAGGTTAATTGAAATAGATCAGCCCGATCCAGTCGGCGACCAGCGCGGGCTTTTCCTCGCCCTCGATCTCGACGGTGACATTGGTGCGCGACTGCAGCTCTTTCGGCTTGCGCAGCTTGGCTTCCATCAGCGTGAAGCGACCGCGGACGCGCGAGCCGGCGCGCACCGGGGAGAGGAAGCGCAGCTTGTCAAAACCGTAGTTGACGCCCATCGCGGTGCCTTCGATGACCGGCATCACCTCGTAGGACATGATGCTCATCAACGACATCGTGAGGAAGCCGTGGGCGATGGTGTTGCCGAACGCGGTTTCCTTTTTCGCCCGCTCCGGATCGACATGGATGAACTGATGATCCTCGATCACGTCGGCATAGACGTTGATCCGGCTCTGGTCGATCAGGTGCCAGGACGACACGCCGATCTCCTTGCCGACCATGGCCTGATAAGCCTCAAACGAGACCGGCGGCTTCTTCCAGACTTCATTCATCGATCAGCTCTCCAGCCCGGCGGTCCGCACCTTCTGCAGCTCCGGGAATTCTTCCTCGCGAAACTCCGCGCCGCGCAGCGCATCTTCGCGATTATCGTCATGTTCGAGCCGGCGCAACTGCACGCGGCGGATTTTTCCGGAAATCGTCTTCGGCAGTTCCGTCACCAGTTCGATCTTTCGGATGCGCTTGAACGGCGCGAGCCGCGTGTGCAGATGCTTGAAGATCGACAGCGCGGTCTCCGGCGAGCGCTCGACGCCCGACACCAGCAGCACATAGGCCTTCGGGATCGCGAGCCGGATCGGATCGGGGCTCGGCACGACAGCGGCCTCGGCTACCGATTCATGCTCCAGCAGCACGCTTTCCAGTTCGAACGGGCTGATGCGGTAGTCGGAGGACTTGAAGACGTCGTCGGAACGGCCGACGAAAGTGAGGTAGCCCTCGTCGTCGGCGAACACCACGTCGCCGCTGCGATAGAGATCGCCGTCGGCGCCGGAGAGTTTGCCGTCCTCGCCCTGATAGCCCTGCATCAGGCCGGCGGGACGGTCGGCGCCGAGCACCAGCGTCACCTCGCCTTCCTTGGTGACGTGGCCGTCATTGTCGGTGATCTGCACGCGGTAGCCCGGCAGCGGGCGGCCCATCGAGCCGACCTTGACCTTCTGGCCCGGCGAATTGCCGGCGAGCGCGGTGGTTTCGGTCTGGCCGTAACCGTCGCGAATGGTCAGGCCCCACGCCGCCTTCACCTGATCGATCACTTCGGGATTGAGCGGCTCGCCCGCGCCGCAGACCTCGCGCAGGCTGACCTTGAAATCCGCGAGCCGCTCCTGGATGAACAGCCGCCACACCGTCGGCGGCGCGCACAGCGTGGTGACGCCGCAGCGGCCGACGGTGGCGAGCAGCGCCTTGGCATCGAAGCGCGGCTGGTTGACGACGAACACGGTGGCGCCGGCATTCCACGGCGCGAACAGGCAGCTCCAGGCATGCTTGGCCCAGCCCGGCGATGAAATATTCAGATGCACGTCACCGGGCTGCAGCCCGAGCCAGAACATCGTCGACAGCGCGCCGACGGGATAGCTGCGCTGGCTGTGCCGCACCAGCTTTGGCTTTGCCGTAGTGCCCGAAGTGAAATAGAGCAGCATCGCATCGTCGGCATTGGTCGGACCGTCAGGCGCAAAGTCTTCCGACGCGCTCGCCGCCTCCTCGAACGGCAACCAGCCGTCGTGTTTCGACGTCGCACCGACCACGATGCGAGCCAGATTGTCGCTGCCGAGGCCGGCAAACTTCGCGACTTGATCCTGTGAGGCCACGACCACCCTCGCCTTGCCGCGATCGAGCCGGTCGCGCAGTTCGTCCGGGCGTGAGCAGCGTGGTCGCGGGGATCACCACGACGCCGAGCTTCATGGCCGCCAGCATGGTCTCCCACAGCGGCACGACATTGCCGAGCAGCAGCAGCAAATGATCGCCGCGCTTCAGGCCCTGTGCGCGCAGGAAATTCGCCACCTGGTTGGAACGGGCCGAGAGCGCCGCAAAGGAAAGCTTTGTTTCCTTGTGGCCGGCATCGACGATCCAGAGCGCGGTACGGTCGCGGCTCTCGGGGTTGCGGGCGAGTTCCGCGTCGAACCAGTCGAGCGCCCAGTTGAACGGAACCGGGTCGGGCCAGCGAAAGCCCTTCACCGCCGCATCATAGTCGGTGCGGTGCTTGAGCAGAAAGGCGCGTGCGTCCTGAAACTCGTCATCTGGCCTCATCCTGAGGACCGCGAAGCGGCGTCTCGAAGGATGGCCAATCGACCACTCCCTTGAGGCTCGTTACGCTCGCTCAGGGTGAGGACGCGCTATTTCCCGGCGAGGCTCCGAACGTGCTGGATAATCCCGGAAAAATCCACCCCGCCATGGCCGGCGGCGTCGAACGCCTTGTAGATCTCCTGCGCGTGCTTGCCCAGCGGCGTCGCGGCGCCGGCGGCGTTGGCCGCGTCCTGCGCGAGCGTCAGGTCCTTGACCATCAGTGCCGAGGCAAATCCAGGCTTGTAGTCGTTGTTCGCCGGCGAGGCCGGCACCGGACCCGGCACCGGGCAATACGACGTCAGCGCCCAGCATTGTCCAGAAGAGGTCGAGGCGACATCGAACAGCGCCTGGTGCGACAGGCCGAGCTTTTCAGCCAGCGCAAAGGCCTCGCCGACGCCGATCATGGAGATTCCCAAAATCATGTTGTTGCAGATCTTGGCCGCCTGCCCCGCGCCGGCGCCGCCGCAATGCACGAGCTTTTTGCCCATCTTTTCCAGCACGGGTTTCGCCGCCGCAAACGCCTTGTCCTCGCCGCCGCACATGAAGGTGAGCGTCGCGCCCTTGGCGCCGCCGGTGCCGCCCGACACCGGCGCATCGACCGAGAGCGCGCCGTGCTTGGCGGCCAGTGCATGCGCCTGCTTGGCGCTTTCGACATCGATGGTCGAGCAATCGATGATCAGCGCTCCCTTGGCCATGGCCGGGATCACTTCGTTCCACACCGACAGCACATGCTTGCCCGCGGGCAGCATGGTGATGACGATGTCGGCGCCCTTGACCGAGGCCACCGAACTTTCGGCAATGGCCGCGCCGTCAGCCTTGGCCTGATCGCGCGAGGCCGCGACCAGATCGAACGCGGTGACCTTGTGGCCGGCCTTGACCAGATTGGCCGCCATCGGCCCGCCCATGTTGCCGAGGCCAATGAATGCGATATTTGCCATCTCGAATCCTCCGCTAAGACTTTTCTGTTTCTGATCAGGGAAATTTCAATTCGTCGGCGCCGATCTCGGCGAAATACGGCGCGACCATTGCCGGCGTCACGTCCTCAATTCGTGGCGGCGACCATTTTGGATTGCGGTCCTTGTCGATCACGGCGGCGCGCACGCCCTCGCGAAAATCGTCGCTGGCAAATACCTCCAGCGCGGCGCGATATTCCCGCACCAGGCATTCTTCCAGCGAACGCGCGGTGCGCGCCAGCCGCAGCAGCTTCAGCGTCACCACCATGCCGCGCGGCGATTTTTCGTTCAGCGTCTTCAACGTCGCCTGCGCAAAGTCCGAGCCATCGCGCTGCAAGGCGGCGACGATGTCTTCCATGCGATCGTAGGAGAACAACGCGTCGATCTTCGCCTGCTGCGCAGCGACCGGGCCGGCGGTCTCGCCGGTCGAGAAGCCATCGATCAGCCTCTCTGATGTCAGCCGACGTTGCGCCCGGCCGCTACCTTCGTCAGCGCCTCGCGCAGGGCCGGCAGCTTTGCCGACGGCACCACGGCATCTGCAAACTTTGCATGGATCGCGTCCGGGCCGTTCATGGTCTGCCCGGTCAGTCCAAAATACGTGCCGATCTCGCCCGGCGAATGCGCCAGCAGCCAGGTGCCGCCAACATCGGGAAAGAAGCCGAGGCCGACTTCGGGCATTGCCAGTTTCGTCTTGTCGGTCACGACGCGATGCGCGGAATGCGCCGACAGGCCGACGCCGCCGCCCATCACGATGCCGTCCATGAAGGCGACATAGGGCTTCGGGAATTTCTTGATCCGTGCGTTGAGGATGTATTCGTCGCGCCACAGGATCTTGCCGAGATCGCCCTTGACCTTGGAGCTCTCCCAGAGCGCGCGGATGTCGCCGCCGGCGCACAGGCCGCGTTCGCCCGCGCCTTCCAGCAGGATCACCGCGACAGCGGGATCTGTCTCGAAGGCATCGAGCGCCTTGTCGATGTCGTGAAACATCTCCAGCGTCACGGCATTGATCGCCTTCGGCCGGTTCAGACGGATAATGCCGGCTGAACCTTCCTTGCGCGCGATCAGGTCGCCCTCCACAACGGACGCATCCGTCATCGCGCGCCCTCGATCAGCTTGCGCGACACGATCAGCCGCATGATCTCGTTGGTGCCTTCCAGAATCTGGTGCACGCGCAGATCGCGCACGATCTTCTCAATGCCGTATTCGCTGAGGTAGCCGTAGCCGCCATGCAGCTGCAGCGCCTGATTGGCGACTTCGAAGCCGACATCGGTGCCAAAACGTTTTGCCATCGCGCACAGCATGGTGGCGTCGGCATCCTTGCGGTCGAGCGCAGCCGCCGCGCGCCAGACAAAAGTCCGCGCCGCCTCCAGTTCGGTCGCCATGTCGGCGAGGCGAAACTGCAGCGCCTGGAATTCGTCGAGGCGTTTTCCAAACGCTTTGCGCTCCTTCATGTAGGCCAGCGACTTCTCCAGCGCGCTTTGCGCGCCGCCGAGCGAACAGGCCGCGATGTTGATGCGGCCGCCGTCGAGCCCGGCCATCGCGATCTTGAAGCCGATGCCCTCCTCGCCCAGACGGTTCTCGACCGGCACGCGGGCATTCTCGAAAATCACCGCGCGGGTCGGCTGCGCGTTCCAGCCCATCTTGCGCTCGTTGGCGCCGAACGAGACGCCCGGCGTCTTGCCGTCGATGACGAGCGTCGAAACTCCGCCGGGCCCGTCGCCGCCGGTCCGCACCATCGCCACCAGCAGGTCGGTGCCGCCGGCGCCTGAAATGAACTGCTTCTGGCCGTTCAGGAGATAATGATCGCCCTCACGCACCGCGCGGGTCCGCAGCGCCGCGGCGTCCGAGCCGGCACCCGGTTCAGTAAGGCAGTAGCTCGCGATCGCTTCCATCGTGCAAAGTTTTGGCAGCCACTTCTGGCGCTGGGTGTCGTTGCCGTAGGCATCGATCATCCAGGACGCCATGTTGTGGATCGAGATGAAAGCCGACACCGTCGGGCACCCCGTCGCCAGCGCCTCGAAGATCAGCGCCGCGTCGAAGCGGGTCATCGCCGAACCGCCGACGTCGTCCTTGATGTAGATGCCGCCCATGCCGAGCGTGGCTGCCTCCCGCATCACGTCGACCGGGAAATGCTTCTCCTCGTCCCAGCGCAGCGCATGCGGCGCGATCTTCTCGGCGGCGAATTCGCGCGCCATGTCGCGAACCGCCACCTGATCGTCGTTGAGGGCGAAATGCATCTCGCTGCCTGACAATGAAGGCTACTTCATCGTCGGAATCGAGAACTCGGCGCCTTCCTTGACACCGGACGGCCAGCGCGAGGTCACCGTCTTGGTCTTGGTGTAGAAGCGGATCGAATCCGGGCCATGCTGGTTCAGATCGCCAAAGCCGGACTTCTTCCAGCCGCCGAAGGTGTAATAGGCAATCGGCACCGGGATCGGCACGTTGATGCCGACCATGCCGACATTGACCTTGGCGGCGAAATCGCGCGCGGCGTCGCCGTCGCGGGTGAAGATAGCGACACCGTTGCCGTAATCATGATCGGAGGGCAGCGCCAGCGCCTCGTTATAATCGTGGGCGCGCACCACCGAGAGCACTGGACCAAAAATCTCTTCCTTGTAGATCCGCATGTCCTTGGTGACGTTGTCGAACAGCGAACCGCCGAGATAGAATCCGTTCTCGTAGCCCTGCATCTTGAAGCCACGGCCGTCGACCGCGAGCGTCGCACCTTCCTTGACGCCGATATCGATGTAGCTCTTCACCTTCTCGACCGCTTCGCGCGTCACCAGCGGGCCGTAATCGGCGGACGGATCGACCGAGGTGCCGATCTTGAGCGACTCCACGCGCGGGATCAGCTTTTCCATCAGGCGGTCGGCGGCGGTCTTGCCGACGGGCACCGCGACCGAAATCGCCATGCAGCGCTCGCCGGCCGAGCCGTAGCCGGCGCCGATCAGCGCATCGACGGTCTGGTCCATGTCGGCGTCGGGCATCACGATGGCGTGGTTCTTGGCGCCGCCAAAGCACTGGCAGCGCTTGCCGGTCTGCGCGGCGCGCTCATAGATGTATTGCGCAATCGGCGTCGAGCCGACAAAGCCGATGGCCTTGATATCAGGATCGTCGAGGATGGCGTCGACCGCTTCCTTGTCGCCGTTGACGACGTTGAGTACGCCGGGCGGCAGCCCCGCCTCGATCATCAGCGCGGCCAGCATCATCGGCACGCCGGGATCGCGCTCCGAGGGTTTTAGGATGAAGGCGTTGCCGCAGGCGATCGCGGGCGCGAATTTCCACATCGGGATCATGGCCGGGAAATTGAACGGCGTGATGCCGGCGACCACGCCGAGCGGCTGCCGCATCGAATAGATGTCGATGCCGGGGCCCGCGCCTTCGGTGTATTCGCCCTTCATCAGGTGCGGAACGCCGCAGGCGAATTCCGCGACCTCGAGGCCGCGCTGGATGTCGCCCTTGGCATCGGGAACGGTCTTGCCGTGCTCGCGCGCCAGCACGTCGGCGAGCTTGTCGTAGTCGCGCTGCACCAGTTCGACGAACTTCATCATCACGCGCGCGCGGCGCTGCGGATTGGTGTTGGCCCACTCGACCTGGGCGTTCTTGGCGTTCTCGACGGCGGCGCGAACCTCGGCCTTGGAGGCCAGCGCCACCTTGGCCTGGACGTCGCCGGTCATCGGCTCGAACACATCGGCTGTCCGTCCGGACGTGCCCTTGACCTCTTTGCCGCCGATGAAATGTCCGATGGAACGCATGAATAACCTCCCTGAAGTCGAGCCTCGGTCGAACCGAGGCTCTCAACTATATTCTGACGCGTTTTCTTTACGCGAACCGGTGCCCACTTCGCTTGAAAACGCTACGGATCGCTTTAAGGACCTTTTTGACCCGCATTTCTTGGGATACAAGTCCGATAAAATGCACCATAGATGTGCGGAAATGCTGGATCAAGGCACCAAGACGCAAGGCACTAAAACCATCGACTGGGATGACTTCCGTTTCGTGCTGGCGATCGTCCGCGGCGGGTCGGTTTCCGCTGCCGCCAAGCAGCTATCGGTCGATCATGCCACCGTGATCCGGCGGGTCGACCGGCTGGAGCGGCATCTCTCGGCAAAACTGTTCGATCGCCGCAAGACCGGCTACCTGCTGACCGAGGCCGGCCAGCGCGTCGCCGACAGCGCGGAAGCGATGGAATCCACCATCGTCGCCAACCAGGAGGCGGTCGGCGGCTCGCGCGCCCGGCTCACCGGCACGGTGCGGATCGGCGCCCCCGATGGGTTCGGCAGCCACTTCCTGGCCTCGCGGCTGGTGAAATTCACCGAGCGGTATCCCGATCTCGATCTGCAGCTCGTCGCCACCGCGCGGCTGTTCAGCCTGTCGAAGCGCGAGGCCGATATCGCGATCAGCCTGACCATGCCCAAGGAAGGCCGCATCGTCGGCCGCAAGCTGCTCGACTACAGCCTCGGGCTCTATGCCGCCCCCGCCTATCTCGACGTGCGCCAAAAATCGCATCGCGCGGCGACCTGCCCGGGCATCGCTTCGTCGGCTATATCGAGGAACTGCTGTTCACGCCGGAACTGGACTACCTGCCGCAGGTCTCGCCGAAGATCTCCGCGAAATTCCGCAGCGCCAATCTGATCGCGCAGCTCAACGCCACCATCGCCGGTTTTGGCATCGCCGTGCTGCCGCACTTCATGGCGACGGCGCATCCCGAATTGCGGCCGGTATTGCCGGAAGAAGTCAGAATCTTGCGCACGTTCTGGATGCTGATGCACGCCGACAGCAAGGATCTGGCGCGGATCGCGCGGTCGCGGATTACATCCACGAGACGGTGGAGAGTGAGCGGGCGCTGTTTGGCGGACGGTGAGGATCTGACCCCCTCGTCGTCCCGGGCTTGACCCGGGACCCATACTCCGCGGCGGTTATCGTTTGCGAGCTATCTAACGCCTGTGCCAAACCGAGGAGCCGCGGCGTATGGGTCCCGGCTCAAGGCCGGGACGACGAAGAGGTGTCGTCGTCAGTTCACCTTCGCCTTGGCCTTTGCCTTCTTCGACGCCGGCTTCGCCACGCGGCCCAGCGCCGCCTCGCGGCCGGAGGCGAGAATTTCGTCCGACAGCTCGCCGCTGCCGGCGACGCGGGACATCACCAGCGAGCCCATCATCGTCGCCATCGTGCCCATCGCTAGCCGGCGCGCCGTCTTCTTCGGCACGTCCGGGATCTGGTCGGCGACGAGATCGATCATCTGGTCGAGCTTGGCGGCAAAGGCCTTGCGGGTCTTGGCGCTCTCGCGGGCGATTTCGGCGCCGAGCGTGGGAACGGCGCAACCGCGGCCGGGATCGTCGCGATGCGCGGCCGAGACGTAGGAATTCGACGATGGTCGACAGCCGCTTCTCCGGCGGAATTTCAGCCGTCATGTTGCGCCAATGCTCGGCAGCGCGATCCATGGCATAGCCGAACGCCTCGATCACCAGCGCCTCGCGGGAATCGAAATGCGCGTAGAAGCCGCCATGGGTCAGGCCGGCCTCCTTCATCAGGTCGGCGACGCCGATGCCATGCGCGCCCTTTTCGCGAAGCCGCACCGAGGCCTTCTTCACGATCCGCGCATGGGTCTCCTGCTTGTGCTCTTTCGAATAGCGCATCAATCCGTCCCATTAAATGTCTGCAGTCATATAATAGCAGTTGCGGCTACGAAAAGCTGCATCTATTTCGCTGTTCTCGCCGCCGATCATCGTGAATGTCGCAGTCGCGTGCACCGCAAGATTTCCCGCGCCGTCGCGCACGAAACCTTCGGCATAGCTGGTCTGGCGGCCTAATTTTACCACCTTCCCCTCCGCCGATACCGTGCCGGATCGCACAGACAATGGCCGTAGATAGGTCAGCTTGAGATCCAGCGTCACAGACGTCTGTCCGGACGGCTGCATGGTGGCAATGGCGCAACCCATGGCGGTATCCAGCAGCGCCGCAGCGGTCGCGCCATGCAAAAGGCCGATGGTATTTTCGAGACTTCTCATCCGGATCCAGTTCCATCACGATCCGCCCGGGCTCGGCGACGCGCATTTCGAAGCCGATCAGCCGGGCCATCGGCGGCGGTGGCAGGATGCCGTCGCGGATCGCGCACATGATCTCCAGTCCGGACAGGCCCGCAGCCGCTCTCGCCACCGGCCCCGGCGCCTGCCACTCCACCACCCGATGCCGCCGCGTATCGAAGGAGAACAGATCGATCGTATCGGTCGCGGTCATGCCGGCTCTCCCGTTAAATGATGATCATCATTTTACTTGAGCCCATGCCGTCGCGCAACCGCCCTCGCCGGCCTGCCCTTGACAAGCCGGCCCAATGTCCTTGGAAGTGGCGTCAACCGCCAGAACAAGTCCGGGAAAACAAAATGGAAATGCTCAATCCCCACTGCGGCATCGACCGCGACGATCGGGGCGTCGTTCGCCTGTCGATCTGCAACGCCGGTTCACTCAACATCCTTTCCTCCGCCGTCACCGACGGCGTGCGCGAGGGTTTCGAGAAGCTTGCCGGCGACAAGGACATTCGCGCGGTGATCCTCGCCGGCCAGAGCGAAAAGAGCATGATCGGCGGCGCCGACATCAAGGAAATGGCGAAACTCGACCAGAAATCCGCGGAAGCCTTCATCACGCGGCTGCGCGACCTCTGCGATTCCATACGAAACTTGCCGGTGCCCGTGATCGCTCGGCTTCGCGGCTGGTGCCTTGGCGGCGGGCTGGAAGTCGCCGCCGCCTGCGATTTCCGGATTGCCTCGCATGACGCCGTCCTCGGCATGCCGGAAGTGCGCGTCGGCATTCCCTCGGTGATCTATGCGGCGCTGCTGCCGCGGCTGATCGGCTGGAGCCGCGCCCGCTGGCTGGTGATGACCGCGGAAAACATCGACGCGCCCACCGCGCTCGCCTGGGGCCTGGTCGACAGGGTCGCCAAGGAAGGCGGGCTCGACGACGCGGTCGAGCATACGGTGAAGGCATTGCTCGAATGCGGCCCCGAGGCGATCCGTTCGCAGAAGGCGCTGCTGCGCCAGTGGGAAGAACTGCCGCTCAAGGAATCCGTCGATCTGAGCATCGGCGTGTTCGGAAAATCCTTCCTCACCGGCGAGCCGCAGCGGCTGATGCAGGGCTTTCTCGACCGCAAGAAGTAGACGGAGGCAGGCATGAGACCGGCCGGCAAGGGAGCGCTGGAATCGCTCTATTTCGATTATCCGCAGTTCGCGGCGCCGCGCGTGCCCGAGTTCGACGGCGCGGCGGCGCGGCATCCCGTCCTGATCGTGGGCGCCGGTCCGATCGGCATGACGGCGGCGCTGGTGCTGGCGCGCTACGGCATCAGAAGCGTGCTGGTCGATCGCAAGGACACCTTCAACGATGGCAGCCGCGCGATCTGCATCGCACGGCCGAGCATGCATATCCTGGAGCGGATCGGCGCGGTCGCGCCGTTTGTCGAAAAGGCGCTCGGCTGGCGCTTCGGCCGCAGTTACTATCGCGGCGAGCAGATCTTTCGGCTGGAGATGCCGCAACCGCCGGGCGAAAAGTATCTGCCGATGTACAATCTGCAGCAGCAATATATCGAACAATTCCTGCACGATGCGGTCGCGGCGAGCGACCTCATCGACATGCGCTGGCAGAGCGAATTATCCGCCATCGAGCCTCACGGCGATGGCGTATCGGTGCGGATCTCGTCGCCGGCGGGCGATTACCGGCTCGATGCCGACTATGTGCTTGCCGCCGACGGCGCGCGCTCACCGGTCCGATCGATGCTTGGCCTGCGGCTGAAAGGCGACAATTACGAAGGCCGCTACGTGATCGCCGATATCCGCATGGATCACGATTTTCCGACCGAGCGCCGCGCCTTTTTCGAACCGGCCGGCAATCCCGGCGGCACCGTGCTGATCCACAAGCAGCCGGACAACATCTGGCGGGTGGATTACCAGCTCCGCGAAGGCGAAAGCGAGGCAGGATGCCATGCGAGAGGAAAATCTCCGCGCCCGCGTCGGCGCCATCCTCGCCGATGTCGGCCATACAAAACCGTGGGAACTGGAATGGTGGAGCGTCTATTCCGCCAACACGCTCTGCCTCGATGATTACCGTCACGGCCGCGTCATCTTCATCGGCGATGCCGCGCATATCGTGCCGATCTTCGGCGTGCGCGGGCTGAACAATGGCCTGGCGGACGCCGAGAATATCGGCTGGAAGCTGGCGCTGGTCCTCCATGGCGAGGCGGACGAGCGGCTGCTCGACAGCTATTCGCCGGAGCGGCGCGGCGCCACGCTCGACGTGTTCGCCAATGCCACCAAGAGCACGCGCTTCATGACGCCGCCGACCCGCGGCTGGCGGCTGGCGCGCGAGGCCGCGCTGTCGCTCAGCTTGAAGCACGAATTTCCGCGCGGGCTCGCCAATCCCCGGCAGATGCAGCCTTACACCTATTCGGGAGAGTCCGCTGACGCCCTACGCCGGGCGCGACGCCGAATTTGCCGGCGGCCCTGTTTGCGGCAGCGCCGCGCCGAACGCGAAACTCGACGACGGCAGCTATCTGCTGGACCGCGCCGGTAATGGCATGACGGCGATCCTGTTCTGCGAGGGGCAACCCAGCCACGAACAGGCGGCGCTGCTTTCGCAGCTCGGCCGGATCGACAAGCGCTTTGTTCCGATCGTGGTCGCGTCGGGCGGTCCGGCCTCCGAAGCCAACGCCATTGCGGACCGCGACGGCGAAATCGCCCGCCTGTTCGCCGCAGTGCCCGGCACGCTCTATCTGCTGCGGCCCGACCTGCACATTGCCGGGCGATGGAAGGCCGTCGTTCCCGGCGAGATCCTGAAAACCGCGGGCCTTTGCCTGGGAAGCGAGACGCCATGAGCGCCATGCCGTTCGAGGATTTCGAGACCGCCTATGAGACGCTGGCGACCGCGATCGATCAGGCGGGACCTGCGCGCGAAGCGCTGTTCCTGACCCGGCTTGCGCTGGTGCTCGGCCACGAACTCGGCGACGTCACGGCCTTCCGGAAGGCCATCGAGACCGCGCTGGATGGCCTGGAATAGCGACCTTCGCGCAATTTGCCTAGGGCGCCGATCGATCAATTTCTCTCATGCGAAAGGCAAGGATTTCTCATGGGAAGATCGGTTGCGAATTGTTGCAGTGCATAATATTATGAATGTAATCTAATTCAGGAATTGGCCCGCGGGTGGATCGATCCTGGTGCCAGATGTTCCTGATGTCCTGAAATGAGGGAAGTATGACATTTAAGTCATACGTCCCTCACGTCAGAATGCGTAAGCCAAACCAACCACTCCCTCTCTGCAATCCTCCGAGGCCCAATGATCTCGAACTGGCTGTCAGCCACCCTCGCCCGCCGCAACATCCATTACGGCTGGGCGATGGTCGCCGTGACCTTTCTCACCGCGCTGATTTCGGCCGGCACGGTCGGCGCGCCCGGCGTATTCATCATACCGCTGCAGAAGGAATTCGGCTGGACCACGGCGGAGATTTCCTCGGCGCTGTCGATCCGCTTCATCCTGTTCGGCCTGATGGCGCCCTTCGCCGCCGCGCTGATGAACCGCTACGGCCTGCGCAATGTAACACTGACGGCGCTGCTGATCGTCGTCTCCGGCCTCGTCGCGTCGCTAGCGATGACCAAGGTCTGGCAGCTGATGCTGCTGTGGGGCGTGGTGATCGGGCTCGGCACCGGCATGACAGCGCTGGTGCTGGGGGCGACCATTGCCGCGCGCTGGTTTGCGGCGCGGCGCGGGCTTGTGGTCGGCATCCTCACGGCGAGCGTTGCGACCGGGCAGCTCGCCTTCCTGCCGCTCTTGGCAACCCTCACCGATGCATATGGCTGGCGGATCGCGCTGGCGCTGATCTGCGTGATGCTGGGCGTAGCGGCCTTCGCCGTGCTGATGGTCATGCGCGACCGGCCGAGCGATTTGGGCTTAAGGCCATTCGGCGACGAAGGCACCGAGCCGCTCCCGGCGCCACCGCCGAACAACACGCCGATCATGGCGGCGGCGCTCGGCACGTTGCGCGACGCCTCGAAGTCGAGCGTGTTCTGGATCCTGTTCGCGACCTTCTTCATCTGCGGCGCCTCGACCAACGGCCTGGTCCAGGTGCATCTGATCCCGATGTGCCTCGATTTCGGCATTCCGCAGGTGCAGGCGGCGAGCCTGCTCGCGGCGATGGGCGTTTTCGATTTCGTCGGCACCATCGCCTCCGGCTGGCTCTCGGACCGTTACGACAATCGCAAGCTGTTGTTCTGGTATTACGGCTTGCGTGGCCTGTCGCTGCTGTTCCTGCCGTTCTCCGATTTCTCGCTCTACGGCCTGTCGCTGTTTGCGATGTTCTACGGCCTCGACTGGATCGCGACCGTACCGCCGACCGTGCGGTTGACCGCGCAGCGGTTCGGGCCTGAGCGTGCCAACCTCGTGTTCGGTTGGATTTTTGCCGGCCATCAGCTGGGCGCGGGCGTCGCCGCGTTCGGCGCGGGATTGTCGCGGACAGTGCTTCAGACCTATCTGCCGGCGTTCTTCGTCGCCGGCGCGCTATGCATCGTTGCCGCGCTGATCGTGCTGGCAATCTCGCGGCCGAAACCCGCGGCGGCATGATAGCTGCCGTAGGGTGGGCTGAGCGGAGCGAGCCCACCATCTATCACCGAGCGCGCTGCGAGATGGTGGGCACGCTACGCTTTGCCCACCCTACGAATTCGGCGCAAGCCCTACGGCCGCGTCACCATATTCGTCGGCGGACCCACGCTGCCGGATCGGCTCCGCCAATCGTGCGAATTCGCACAACAGCGAACGCGTCTTGCGCGGATCGATCACCTCCTCGACCCAGAATTTCTCGGCCGAGCGGAACGGCGAGCGCAGCTTGTTGAGCCGGTCTTCGATCTCCTTCAGCTTCGCGGCCGGATCATCGGCAGCCTCGATGTCGGCGCGGTAGGCCGCCTCGATGCCGCCTTCCAGCGGTAGCGAACCCCAATAAGCCGACGGCCAGGCGTAGCGCATCGAATAGCGGTTGGCCGGCTGGTGCACGACACCAGCCACACCGAACGCGTTGCGCACGATGATGGTACACCACGGCACGGTCGACTGGTTCACCGCCGCCATCGCGCGCACGCCATGGCGAATGGTCGCGGACTTCTCGGCCTCGAGCCCGATCATGAAGCCGGGGCAATCCATGAGATAGACGACCGGCAGATGGAAGGTCTCGGCAAAGTCGACCCAGCGGATCACCTTGTCGCACGCATCGGCCGTCCACGATCCGCCGTAATGGAAGGGATCGCTGGCCAGGAGCAGCACCGCACGGCCTTCCAGCCGCGCAAGCCCGGTGATGACAGGCCGGCCGAAATTGGCGTTGACCTCGAAGAACGAACCCTTGTCGACGACCGCGTCGATGATCGGCCGCATCTTGTAGACCTGGCGTCGATTGCGCGGCACCGCCTTGAGCAGCGACTCTTCCGCCCGCTCGGGATCATCGCTGCAGGGCGTGGTCGGCGGCAGGTCGAACACCGACGACGGCAGATAGGACAGGAAACGCCTGGCACGCTCGAACGCCTCCTCCTCGGTGTCGACGGCATCGTCGACGCCGCCGGCGCGGGTCTGGATGTCGGCGCCGCCAAGCTCCGTCTTGGTCAGGTCCTGGCCGAGGCGCTTCACCACCGGGGGACCGGCGACAAACAACGCAGAACTTTTGGTCATGACCGAATAATGGCTGGCGGCAAGCCGCGCCGCGCCGAGGCCTGCGACCGAACCGAGCCCGAGCGCGACCACGGGCACCCGTGCCAGGTTTCCGGTCGTGAACCAGTACGCGCGCGTGCCGCCGACCCCGCCCGGAAGATTCGCCGCGCCGCGCGTTTCGATCGTCTTCACCGAGCCGCCGCCGCCCGACCCTTCGATCACGCGAATGATCGGCAGGCGGAAATCGTGCGCCATCTCCTCGGCCATCAGCGGCTTGGTCGATATCGAGGCATCCGCCGAGCCGCCGCGCACGGTGAAGTCGTCGCCGACCACGACCACGGTGCGGCCATCGATCTTGCCGCGGCCGAACACGCAGTTGGCCGGCGTCAGTTGCTTGAGTTCGTTGTTCTCGTCGTATTCGGCGACCCCGGAAATGGCGCCGATCTCGTGGAAGGAATTCTTGTCGAGCAGTCTGTCGATGCGCTCACGAACCGTGAGCCGGCCCTGGTCATGCTGGCGCTTGACCTTGTCAACGCCTCCCATCTCGCGCGCGAACGCTTCGCGCCGAGCGAGCTCGTCGAGCTCCGGCTTCCAGTTCATTCGTATCCTCCGTCTTGATGATCTTGTTGTTATTATGGGTCGGTACCGGAAGCGGCTTTCTTTCGATACGGCTTGGTGAAGATGTCGCCCTCGGCGCCTTCGAGCAGGCCGGCGATCGCTGCGCCGAGCTGGAGCATTTGCGGCGCTGCTTCCTTGTGCAACCGCTTCTCATCGAACATCGCCGACAGAAGCCCGATCGTCACGACGACGAAGGTCTGATATTGCGGCGACCACACCGGCACCGCGCAACCGTTGATATGCGGGCTCCACGTCCCGCAGCCGACGACATAGCCGTGCTCGCGCAGATGGCGGCGGTTTTCCTCGATGCGCGACTTCAGCAATGCCGGATTGCCGGCATTCTCGCGCTCCATTTCGGCGATCAAGGCGTCGCCGACGTCGGTATCGAGCGCGGCCGTATAGGCAAAGCCGGCCGCCGTGCTCGTCATCGTAATCCGGCTGCCGGTGCCTTCGTGCAGGCCGAGCGCGTTCGCGGCGCGCGCGAATTCGAGATAGACGAGCTGGAAGCGGTCCGGGATCAGGAAGCCGACGGTGCCGGGCAATTGATCGGCGACATCCTGCAGCCGCAGCCGGATCAAATTGCGAAGCTGCAAGCCCTTCATCATCGACGTGCTCATCGCCACCGCGCTCGGGCCGATGCGGTATTTCTGGTCGCGCGGCAGATAGACGAGCTGGCCCATCCGCGTCAGCGTGTGGGTGAGCCGCGATACCGTCGAGCGCGGCAGGCCGCAACGGCTGGAAATTTCCAGATTGCCCAGTCGCGATTCATGACCCTCGAAGCAGCGCAGGACGTCGAACGCCCGCGACACCACCTGGATCACATCCCCTTCACCAGACAGATCGCTGGCGAGCATTCCCTGCTTGCTAAGCCGTTCCGAGCGTCTTCCCATTGGTATGGCTCCATTCCGCTCTGCGGAATAAAATTCCACTTGCAGAACAATCTACCTCAGGCAATCTGCGGCGACAACAAAAAGCCGTTCACGAGGACCCCGCGTCCGTCAGACGGTCCGGGGAGATGGAAATGCCAGATATCAAGATCGTCACCGAAGTCGCTGGCCGCGTGTGTTTGCTTCCAATTGCAACCGGAGGAAACGTCGCCGACGGCGACGAGATCGCATTCATCGAAGCCATGAAGATGGAAATCCCGGTCACGTCGACAGCGGCGGGAACAATCAAGTCAATCCTTGTCAAACTCGACGACATGATCGCCGAAGGACAGGTCGTTGCGATCATCGAAGCTTAACCGGATCACGGCATAAGCCTCTTAGAAACAACTCCGCGACAATCTGTCCGAACAGGATGTTGACGTTTGCCTACCTGACGTTGCCATCATGAGCAGCCGATGACATGATCAACGCCAACGAGTAAATTCGCATCGCGAAAACGACCTGAGGGAAAAACAATGATTTATCGCTTGAAGGCGTTCGCGCCAACCGCCCTTGCAAGCATTTCGCTGCTGGCTCTGTCTGCTGCCTACGCCGACGACGTGAAACTGCCGCCGACGATGGTCGTCACGGCCTATGACACCGGCACCGCGGGCTTCAACATCGCGGTCGGCGTCGGCAAGATGATGAAGGACAAATACGGCACCGACGTGCGCGTGCTGCCGGCCGGCAACGACGTGGCGCGGCTGGCGCCGCTGCGCGCCAAGCGCGCGGCGATGTCCGCAATGGGTTCCGGCACTTATTTCGCCCAGGAAGGCGTGTTCGAATTCGGCACCAGGGAATGGGGTCCGCAACCGCTGCAACTCGTGCTGTCCTCGGTCGACTGCAACGCCGGCTCGCTCGGCGTCGCCAAGGATAGCGGCGTGACCGAGATCAAGCAGCTCAAGGGCAAGCGCGTCGGCTTCGTGGTCGGCTCGCCAGCACTGAACCAGAACGCGCTCGCGATCCTGGCATTCGGCGACCTCAAGCAGAGCGACGTCAAGATCGTCGAGTTCTCGAGCTATGGCGCGATGTGGAAGGGCATGGTCAACAACGACGTCGACGCCGCCTTCGCCACCACCATCACCGGCCCGGCGAAAGAACTCGAGACATCGCCGCGCGGCATCGTCTGGCCGCCGCTGCCTCCGGGCGACAAGGCCGGCTGGGAGCGCGTGAAGAAAGTCGGCTCGTTCTTCTTCCCGCACGTCGCGACCTGCGGCGCCGGCATCACCAAGGACAAGCCGGTCGAACTCGGCAACTATCCCTACCCGATCTTTACGTCCTATGGATCGCTGCCCGCCGACGAGGTCTATGCCATCACCAAGGCGATGATCACGGGCTACGACGCCTATAAGGATTCCGCGCCAGGCGCGTGCGGCCTCGCGGCTGACCGGCAGACCAAGAACTGGGTGGTTCCGGTGCATCCGGGCGCAGCGAAGGCGCTGAAGGAAGCCGGTCAGTGGACCGACGCACAGGAAGCCCACAACAAGGAATTGCTGAAGCGCCAGCAGGTGCTGGCGGCCGCATGGACGGACTACGGCAAGTCCAGCCCGCCGGCCGACGACAAGGCCTTTCTCGAAGGCTGGATGAAGGCGCGCGCCGCGGCGCTGACAAAGGCGAACATGCCGAACGGCTTCGAATAACGCTTACTTCTGCGCGACCAAAATCGAAGGCGAACACCGTCTCGGGGGAAACTAATGTCACCTTCAGCGAGCGATAGCGCCGTTGCGCCGGCGCAGCGAATCGTGTTCGACGACCCGCATGCCAACATGCAGGAAGCCGAAGTCACGCGTGTGCGCTCGTTGCGCGGCGGCTGGCGCTGGGCGCTGGTGGTCGCGACCGCGGTCACCATCCTGTTGTGCATCAACCAGCAATTCTCGCTGCGCTTCTTCATCGGCTACACCCAGCTCAACACCGAATATTTCTATCTGCTGATCGCGCTGATGCTGCCGTTCACGTTCCTGATCTTTCCGGGAACGGAGGGCGCGCCGCTCGATCGAATTCCCTGGTATGATATCCTGCTCTTCGTCGCCACGTTCGCCTGCGCCATTATGCTGATGCGCAGCGTCCGCAAGGCGGCGGAAGCCGGCTGGGAATTCGGCGGCGCGCCGACGCCCGTGATCGTTGCCGGCCTCATCATGTGGTTCGTGCTGATGGAGGCGTTGCGGCGCACTGGCGGCTGGAGCCTGCTGCTGAGCGTGCTGCCGTTTACGGTGTATCCGTTGTTCGCCGACGCGAAATGGCTGGGACCGTTCCGCGGCACGCAATCGACCCTCGAACAGGCAACCTCCTATCATGTGCTATCGGGCGAAAGCCTGCTCGGCATTCCGATCCAGGCCTTTGCCGACACCGTGATCGGCTTCCTGGTGTTCGGCACCGCGCTGATGATGACAGGCGCCGGAAAATTCTTCATCAATATCGCCTTTGCGCTGTGCGGCACTTTCCGGGGCGGCGCCGCGAAGGTCTGCATCTTCGCTTCCGGCCTGCTCGGTATGATGTCCGGTTCGATCATCTCCAACGTGCTGACCGCGGGCACCATGACGATTCCGGTCATGAAGAAGAGCGGCTTCCGCGCTTCCTATGCCGCCGCGATCGAGGCATGCGCGTCGACCGGCGCGGTGCTGGCGCCGCCGGTGATGGGCGCGACCGCATTCGTGATCGCGCAGTTCCTCAACGTCAGTTACGCCGACGTCGCGCTCGCTGCGATCATTCCGGCGGCGCTCTATTACATCGGCCTGTTCATGCAGGTGGATTCCTATGCCGCGCGCCACGGATTGAAGGGCATTCCTCGCGCCGAGCTGCCGAAGATCTGGGACACCATCAAGGAAGGATGGTACTACATCTTCGTCATCGCACTTTTGATCGTGATGCTGCTGTATTTCAAGCGCGAGAGCCACGCACCGTTCTACGCGACCGCGCTGCTGCTGGTGCTGAACCAGCTGTTCTCCAAGGACACGCGCTGGACGCTTTCGACCATCAACAAATTTCTCGAGGTCAACGGCCGCACCTTTGTCGAGCTGGTCGGCATCCTGGCCGGCTGCGGACTTTTGATCGGCGCGTTCTCGATGACCGGCGTCGTATCCAGCCTCGCCAACGATCTGTTGCGGATCGCCGGCGACAATGCGTTGATGCTGCTCGTGATGTGCGCCTTCACCAGCCTCGTTCTCGGGCTCGGACTGACGACGACGGCTTGCTACATCTTCCTCGCCATCCTGGTGGCGCCTGCGCTGGAAAAGCTCGGCCTCAACCGCATGGCCGTGCACATGTTCATCTTCTACTGGGGCATGCTGTCCTCGATCACGCCGCCGGTCGCCATCGCTTCCTTTGCCGCAGCCGGCATCGCCGGCTCGCCGGCGATGAAGACGGGATGGGAATCGATGTGGGTCGGCAGCATCATCTATTTCATTCCGTTCTTCTTCGTGCTGAACCCGGCGCTGGTGCTGCAGGGCGACAACCCATATCTGGAAGGGCTCGGACTGATGGCGCTGGCGGGTTTTGGCACGCTGTTCATCTGCGGTGGCATCCAGGGCTATCAGGCGTTTGTCGGCGACCTCAGGGGCGCAGGCGCGCTGGAATGGCCGCTGCGCGTATTGCTGGTCATCGGAGGATTCGTGGTGGCGACGCCTGGCGGCGGCATCATGCCGCTCGCGCAATGGCAGATCACCTCGCTTGGATTGGCGATCCTGATCCCGACTGTCGTGCTCGCGCTCGTCCTGATACGGCGCCAGCCCCTGGTGCCGAACCAGTTGCGCGCACCCTGATTGCGTTGCACAACAGGAGGCGATGAAACAATCGCCTCCCTCCTCGCCGACCAGCGCCCCGGTCTGGACCAGCTCGAAACCGCCCTTGCTGCGGTTCCTGAACGCCTGCCACGCCGATTTCGCCGGTGAAGACGCCGGCGCGGTCGCCGATTACATCCCGGAACTCGGCAAGGCCGACGCTGCCCATTTCGGCATCAGCCTCGCCACCCTCGACGGGCATGTCTATGAGGTCGGCGACACCCAGGTCCCCTTCACCATCCAGTCGATGTCAAAACCGTTTGTGTTCGCGCTGGCGCTGGATACGCTCGGCGCGCCACGGGTCGAAAGCGTCATCGGCGTCGAGCCGTCGGGCGATCCCTTCAACTCGATCCGCCTCAACGCCGAGAACCACCCGTTCAATCCCATGGTCAATGCCGGCGCGATCGCCTGTTCCGGCCTGATCCACGAGGCCAAGGGCGACGCCGCATTCGACTATATCCGGCAGGCGCTGGGCCGGTTTGCCGGGCGCGATCTCGACGTCGACGACGCCGTCTATGCTTCCGAGAGCGCCACCGGCGACCGCAACCGGGCGATCGGCTATCTCTTGCGCACCAACGCCGTGATCAAGGACAACGTGGCGGCCGTGCTGGATGTGTATTTCCGGCAATGCGCCATCCTGGTGACGGCGCGCGACATCGCGGTCATGGCGGCCACGCTCGCCAATCGCGGCGTCAATCCGGTGACCGGCGAGCAGGTGCTGACGCCGTATGCCATCTCGCGCACGCTCTCGGTCATGACCAGCTCCGGCATGTATGACTACGCCGGAGAATGGATCTACCGGATCGGCCTCCCCGCCAAGAGCGGCGTCGGCGGCGGCATCCTCGCCGCACTGCCGGCGCGACTCGGGCTCGGCAGCTACTCGCCAAAACTCGACCGGCACGGCAACAGCGTGCGCGGCATCAAGGTCTGCGAGGCGCTGTCCTCGCATTACGACCTGCATATGCTCAACCGCAGCGACGACGCGCGCAACAGCATCATCGCCGATTACGATATCGGCAACAGCCCGTCGCGGCGCGTGCGGCGCGCGCAGGAACAGAACATCCTTGCCGCGCATCGCCAGGACGTGCGCGTCATCGAACTGGTCGGGACGCTGTCGTTCTCCAACGTCGATTACGTCTCGCGCCAGCTTGCGGCCAAGCCGCGGCCGCAGTTCGTGATCTTCGACCTGCACCGCGTCACGGCCATGACCCGCGCCGGCACCCGCCTGCTCGCCGAGGAATTCCGCGAACTCGCAGCCCACGACGTCACCGTGATCCTGTCCGGCATCCTGCGATCTTCGCCGGAATGGAAGATGATCGGGGAATGGACGGAAGGCCTCAGCAACATCCGCAACTATTATCTGCTCGATGCCGCGATCGAATGGGCGGAAGACCAGGTGGTCTATCGCTACGGCGGCGCGATCGACTTCTTCGAGGCAACTGAACTTTCCGAGCAGGCCCTGCTGGCGGGGCTGACGGACGAGGAACTGACCGACCTCACCTCGCTCGCTTCGATCCGGACCTATCAGGCGAGCGAAAAGATTCTCGCCGCCGGCGATGCCGCCAATTCACTGTTCTTTCTCAGGAGCGGCGTGGTGCATGTCACCCTGCACGACGGCATCCGCCTGGCGACCTTGACCGCCGGCATGCCGTTCGGCGAGATGGCGCTGCTGGAGCCGACACGTTCGGCCGACGTGTTCGCCGACATGGCCGCGACCGCCTACGAAATCCCGCTGCGCGATTTCGAACAGTTTCGAAAGCAGCACCCGCGCGCCGGCGAGCGGATCATGCGAAATCTCGCGCAATTGCTGGCTGATCGCCTCATACTCGCGAATGCCAAGCTGAACGTGCTGACGTCGGGCTGACACGCCCATCCGATGAGTTCTGCGCGCGCTGCCGTAGCCCGCCATGAGCGAAGCGAAATGCGGGGCCTCACACAATACGTCTCGGCTGCCACCGCCACCGGATATCGCTGCGCTCATCCGGGCTACAAGGCCGTAGCCGCGTTATCCCGCATTGCCCCGGCCGTTCTTTTCGGCGGCACGGCGCATCGCTTCGGCCAGTGCGCCGCCCTGCTCCTGCGGCTTTTTCGGCGAAGACGACGTCATCGACGCCTTGGAAAACTCGCGCGGTTTGCCTTGGGCTGCTACGCGATCGCTCTTGGCACCCACTTCGTCATCCAGCCGCAGCGTCAGCGCGATGCGCTTGCGGGCGACCTCGACCTCCAGCACCTTGACCTTGACGATGTCGCCCGGCTTCACCACCTCGCGCGGGTCCTTGATGAAGGTTTTCGACATCGCCGAGATATGCACCAGGCCGTCCTGATGCACGCCGATATCGACAAAGGCGCCGAACGCCGCGACATTCGTCACCGTACCTTCCAGGATCATGCCGGGCTTGAGATCCTTGATCTCCTCGACGCCCTCCATGAACACCGCGGCCTTGAACGCGGGGCGCGGATCGCGGCCAGGCTTTTCCAGTTCGCGCAGGATGTCGGTCACCGTCGGGAGACCGAACGTGTCGTCGACAAAGGCCTGCGGCTTCAACTGACGCACGATCTCGGCATTGCCAATTAGCGCCTTGATGTCGCTCTTGGATGCCGCGAGAATCCGCCGCACCACCGGATAGGCTTCCGGGTGCACACCGGACGAATCCAGCGGGTCTTCACCACCGCTGATGCGCAGGAATCCTGCGCATTGCTCGAACGCTTTCGGTCCCAGCCGCGGCACTTCCTTCAGGGCTTTGCGCGATTTGAACGGGCCGTTGGCATCGCGATGCTGCACGATGCTCTGCGCCAGCCCCGCGCCGATGCCCGAAACCCGCGCCAGCAGCGGCGCGGACGCCGTGTTGGCATCGACGCCGACGGCATTGACGCAGTCCTCGACCACGGCATCGAGCGAACGCGCCAGCTTGGTTTCGCCGAGATCGTGCTGATACTGACCGACGCCGATTGCCTTCGGATCGATCTTGACCAGTTCGGCCAAAGGATCCTGCAGGCGCCGCGCGATCGACACCGCGCCGCGCAGGGTGACATCGAGTTCGGGCAGTTCCTCGGAGGCAAAGGCCGAGGCGGAATAGACCGATGCGCCCGCCTCCGACACCACGATCTTCGACATCTTCAGGTCGGGTAGCAGCTTGACGAGTTCCGTTGCCAGCTTGTCGGTCTCGCGCGAAGCGGTGCCGTTACCGATCGCAATCAGGTCCACGCGATGTGCGACCGCGAGCTTGCCGAGCGTCGCCAGCGTCGCGTCCCATTGCCGTTGCGGTTCGTGCGGATAGACAGCAGTAGTCGCCACCACTTTCCCCGTCGCATCGACGATCGCGACCTTGACGCCGGAGCGATAGCCGGGATCGAGCCCCATGGTGACGCGCGCGCCGGCCGGAGCGGCCAGCAGGAGGTCGCGCAAATTCGAAGCGAATACCCGCACGCCCTCGGCTTCGGCTGCCGTCCACAGGCGCATCCGCAGATCGATGTTGAGGTGGACCTGAATCTTGGTCTTCCACGCCCAGCGTGCGGTGTCGACCAGCCAGCGATCGCCCGGCCGCTTCTGATCGGTAATGCCAAAGCGCTGCATGATCTTGAGTTCATAGGCGCTGGGCACGCCGGCCTCGGGCGCGTTCGCCTCAGGCTGAATCTGCAGTTCGAGGATCTCTTCCTTCTCGCCCCGAAACAGCGCGAGGATGCGGTGCGACGGCAGCTTGTGCAGGGCGCCGTTGTATTCGAAATAATCAGCGAATTTCTCGCCCTCGGTCTTCTTGCCCTTGCGCACCGTGGACGCCATCTGGCCGTTCGACCACATTTCCTCGCGCAGCTTCCCGATCAGGTCCGCGTCTTCGGCGAAGCGCTCCACCAGGATCGCGCGCGCGCCTTCGAGCGCTGCGGCTACATCCGCCACCTGCTTTTCGGCGTCGACATAGGTCGCGGCCACCGCCTGCGGGTCGTTCTGCGGCTGCTTCAGCAACAGTTCGGACAATGGTTCGAGCCCGGCTTCCCTGGCGATCTCGGCCTTGGTGCGGCGCTTCGGTTTGAACGGCAGATAGATGTCTTCCAGACGCCCCTTGCTGTCGGCGGCCATGATCGCGGCCTCCAGCGCGGCATCGAGCTTGCCCTGCTCGCGGACCGAATTGAGGATCGCGACGCGGCGATCTTCGAGTTCTCGCAAGTAAGTCAGGCGCTCTTCGAGGGTCCGCAATTGGACGTCGTCGAGCCCGCCGGTGATTTCCTTGCGATAGCGCGCCACGAACGGGACCGTCGCGCCGCCGTCCAGCAATCCGACTGTCGCCACGATCTGTTCCTCGCGGACGCCAAGTTCTTGCGCAATCTGCCGATTGATATTTGCCACGCGACCTCTATTCAAAAGCCGTTTGCGGCGGGATGCACCGCCACGGGACGGAGCTTATGGACCATCCCGGATTGATTTGCCAACCCGCCTGACGAAACAAATTGATCTGTGGATGGCCTCTTTTCGCAACCTTATTGCGACCGTTGTTCAACCGGATCAGACGGTGAGATAAGGGTGGATCGATGGCACCGTAATGTGTAAACGGACGCTCCTTCCCGGGAGCCTCCATGTCCATCTGCGGCCTTGATTTTGGAACGTCGAACACGACGCTCGGCACCATCGATGGCGCCGTGCCGGTCCTGGCTGCGCTGGAGTCCGCGCAAACCACGATTCCCAGCGCGATCTTCTATGAGGCGGATGGCGGCGTTCGAAATCGGCCGCAAGGCCGTGGAGGCTTATGTCGAGGGCGTCCCCGGCCGCCTGATGCGAAGCCTAAAATCGGTGCTCGGAACCTCGCTGATCGACGAAACCACCCGGCTCGGACGGGAGCGGGTCAGCTTTCGCGACGTGATCGCCTACTACCTCGGCGCGGTAAAACGCCGCGCCGAAACGGCGACCGGCCGCGAACTGCGCAATGTCGTCCACGGCCGTCCGGTCCACTTCGTCGACAACGCACCGGATGCCGACCGCAAGGCCGAGCAGACCCTGCGTACGATCGCGGAAGGAATCGGATTCGAAGACGTGACGTTCCAGTTCGAGCCGATTGCCGCGGCGCTGGACTATGAGCGGCAGATCGCTTCCGAGGAAGTCGCATTGATCGCCGATATCGGCGGCGGCACATCAGACTTTTCGATCGTGCGCCTTGGCCCCGAGCGCCACGGCAAGGCCGATCGCGCGGCCGATATTCTAGCCAATGACGGCGTGCGAATCGGCGGCACCGATTTCGACCGTCAGCTCAGCCTCGGCGTGGTCATGCCGCTGTTCGGTTTCGGCAGCGCCATGAAACGCGCCGGGCTCGACGTGCCTTCGAGCTACTTCCACGACCTCGCGACCTGGTCGAGCATCAACCGCATGTACGAGCCGCGCGTGCTCGCCGACATCCGCCAAGTGCGGCAGGAAGCGGCCGAGCCTGAACTGCTCGACCGGCTGATGCGCGTGGTTCATGAGCAGCGCGGCCACACGCTGGCCATGGAGGTCGAAGACGCCAAGATCGCCTTGTCCGAGCAACGCCGGTCGGAAATCCCGCTCGAATGGGTCGCGCCGGGGCTGAGCGCAGCCATCGCCCGTCCCGAACTCGTCAGTCACACACGACAGTTGGCGGATCGCATCTCGGCGCGCATCAAGAACTGTCTCGTTCAGGCGGGCCTGACATCAGGCGCCATCGATTCGGTTTTCCTGACCGGCGGCTCGGTAAAACTCGCCCACGTCCACAAGGCGATCACCAAGGCCGTGCCGTCGGCCCGCATCGTCGAAGGCGACATCTTCGGCGCCGTCGGCAAGGGATTGACGCTGGAGGCGCTACGACGCTACGGGCCGAGGACTTAAGGAGAAGCCGGTCGTCGCCACTCCATCACGACGAACCACGGCACCCTGCGATGATTTTCCTGGCGCGATGCCTCGCCGGACGAAGCCGCCGGTTCAGCGAAGAACGTCAGGTTGAGGCCGTTGTCGAGGAACGCCGCCATATAGGTAGACAGCGGTCGGTGCCAGTTCTCGATGCAGATGCCACCCCATTCCAACTGAAACGAAAACTCATCGAGATAGCGGTCGACCGGATAGTGGACACGTCGGCCTTCTTCGTCCCTTATCCAGCCCTGATCGGCACAGGCCGAGGTGAAGCTGGTGAGATTTGCGATCAGTAGCGAGCCGCCGGGCTTCAGCACCCGGGTCATTTCGCCGATGGCGGCCCTCAAATCGGGAATGTCGATCAGTGTGAGATAGCTGACCACCAGGTCGAAACTCGCCGGCTCGAACTCAAGCTGTTCGGCGCGGCCGGGCCGATAGTCGCCGGACGGATCGCGCTGCCGCGCAGTTTCGAGTAGTTGCGGCGTCGGATCGATCCCCGTCACGGTGACGCCGGCCGCCTTCAGCATTCGGCAAAAGCGGCCTTCGCCGCAGCCGACATCGAGCGCGCGATCAAACCCGCCCGCCGCTACGCGGCCCAGCATGACGGGATCGAGCACGTGCTCGCGCCCCCAATCGCCGCGCTCGCCCATGGCGCCTATCCAGGCTTGCGCTGATCGGCTCCACCCATTGTCCATCGGAGCGCTTTTGCCTGCTCAGCCCACCACTTCCGCCACCGGCTGCATATCGACGGCAAACGTTTCCAGAAACTTCGACGTCATGATGTAGAAGCCGACCGAGAGCTGCAGCTCGATCAGCGCGGCCGGCGTCAGTTTCGAGGCGATCGCGTTGAAGGTCGCATCCGTCGGCTTGTGGCGCCGGATGACTTCATCGGTGAACGCAAGCGCGGCGCGCTGCACATCATTGAAGCATGTTGCCTTTTCCCAGTGCTCCAGCGCCTCGTTCTGCTCGTCGGTGACGCCGACATTCTTGCCGATGCGCTTGTGGGCGACGATTTCGTAAGGCGCCTCACACAAGATGCCGGTGCGGGTGATGGCGAGTTCGCGCACGATCGGGTCCAGTTCGCCCTTGTGCCTGATGGCGCCGCCCAGCCGACAGTATTGTTCGAGGTAGCTCGGCGAATGCGCCATCATGCGAAAGATGTTGGCATTGCGGTTTTTGCCTAGCAATTCGCGGGTGCGATCATTGTGCTTGGCGGGATCGCTGTATTCGACGCGGGCCATTGGTCACCTTGGGGTTTGGGTATTTTCTGGTTTGTTGACAGCGGGATCATGCACTGCAGCAGGATACCGATCAACCGCCGAAATGCCGCTGACGCGGGTTCGAGCAAGCACCCTGCCCGTTTCCCTCTCGGCGCAAAAACTCCCTTTCTCGCGCACAAACCGGCTACGAACGAGCCAAATTGCCGCCTCAATACTCCCCGATCTTCATGACTGTCGATATTCGCCGAACGGGGACCTACAGGAGCGAATACTCGTCGCGGGGCGTTCCGAGTAAACCAAAGTGAGTTCATCGAGCCTTCACGGGCAACGATGACTTATGCCCAAGTCTAGGGAGCTAGGCATGAAGGAAGCCACCAAAAAGGCGGCCTCGGAAGCGTTTGCGCAGATGATGGCAGTAACGGCAATGCTCGTTATCGCCAGCGTCGTGTTCTACTGGCACTGAATGTTGACGCGTCGAAGCACTCAGATTTTAACCTGTTCTGCGTAGTTCTGAGTTGCTTCGTAGCGTGAGCATCTGATGCTCAAATCTCACTTTATCCTCTCGAAGTACGGGACCAGCTTTCCCGCAAACGGCCGATAGCTTGCAGTGACGTTGTCACCGATCGCAAGATCGATGTCGCCGTGGGCCATCATGCGAAAGCCCTCCGCCGCATCCACCAGCACGATATTGTAGGGAACATGCGCCCGCGTCTCCGGCGTCGCGGCGCGGCATACCAGCGACGTCGCATAGACTATCCCTGCGCCGCTGGCGCGGTTCGGCGCGGGATCCGGCGCACCGCACGCGGCGCAAAAACTGCGGGCGAAATATTGCACGGCACCGCACGCCGCGCAGGATTGATAGACGATGGCCTCAACGCCCCTGGTCCAGTCGGCCGGTTTGTCGCTCATCGTACCCGCTCCAGGAACATGCTGACATGCGACGACAGCACGCCGCCGTCGCCATGCAGGAGTGCAATCGAAGCATCGCGGACCTGCCGCGATCCGGCGCGCTCCGTCATCTGCAAATGCGTTTCCACCAGATGCGCCATCGCGCCGCCGACGCCGCAATGGCCGTAGCTCAACAGCCCGCCATGGGTATTGAGCGGCATGGCGCCGTCGCGGCCAAAATGCCCTGCCCGCACCCGCGCCGCCGCTTCGCCCCGCCCGGCCAGATCGAGGTCTTCCAGCAGCATGGCCAGCGTGATGGTGAAGCTGTCATAGACCGCGGCGTAACGCACATCCGATATCGCGACGCCGGCATCAGCCTTGGCTTTTGCAACCGCAATCTCGGCGCCGAGTTCGCTCAAAGCTGGTGCGGCCGTCACATGCTGATGGGTATGCGCCTGCGCGCAGCCACGGACGCGAATGCCGATCGCAGACGTCCGCTCGCGGCTGACCACGAACGCTGCGCCGCCGTCAGACACCGGGCAGCAATCCAGCAGCTTGAGCGGCATCGCGACCGGCTTTGATGCCATCACGTCGGCGACGGTGATCGGTTCGTGAAACTGCGCGCCGGGATGGGTCAGCGCGTTGGCGCGCATCAGCACCGCGAATTCGGCAAGGTCTTCCTGGGTGACGCCATATTCGTGCATGTAGCGCGAGGCGACGAGGCCGTAATAGGCCGGGATCGTCGGCCCCAGGGTCACCTCGTAATCGGGATGACCGACCTGCGCCAGCGCCTGGATCGAGGCGTCGCGGCTCTGTCCGGTAAGCCGGTTCTCGCCACCAACAACCAGCACATGCTTTGCCACGCCGGCATCGACCAGATGATGCGCCAGCATGGTCATGGCGAGCCCGGTGGCGCCGCCGACCTGCACGGCGTGTGCATAGGACGGCTGAATGCCAAAATGCTCGGCAAATACCGTCGCCAGCATGATGTGCGGCGAGACGGTCGAATAGCCGCACAGAATGCCGTCGATCTCGGACCGCTCCAGCCCGGCATCGGCAATGGCGAGTTCGGCCGCCTTGCTCATCAGGTCGAGCGAGGACGAACCCTCGTGCTTGCCGTAGGACGTCAGCCCGACGCCGGTGATGAAGCTCATGCTCGTGCTCCGTCGTCATTCCGGGGCGCGCAGAGCGCGAACCCGGAATCCATTTCGCCATCGTCGCATGCGGCCCGATGGATTCCAGGTTCGTCGCTACGCGACGCCCCGGAATGACGGCCAGGAATTGCTTTCGTCATCAATACGACTTCGGCAAACCGAGCACCCTCTCGGCGATAAAGCTGAGAATGAGCTGCGGGCTGATCGGAGCGATCCGCGGGATCAGCGATTCCCGCAAGTACCGCTCGACGTGATATTCCTTGGCGTAACCGAAGCCGCCATGCGTCATGACCGCCTGCTCGCAGGCGTGGAATCCGGCTTCGGCGGCGAGATATTTTGCGGCATTGGCGGCCGGGCCGCATGGCATGCCCTGGTCGTATTGCCAGCCCGCGCGCAGCACCATCATCCACGCGGCTTCCAGCTCCATCCAGTTCTTCGCCAGCGGATGCTGGATGCCCTGGTTCATGCCGATCGGACGGTTGAACACGATGCGGCTTTTCGCATAGGCCGAGGCCCGCGACAGCGCGATCTGGCCGAGGCCGACCGCTTCCGCCGCGATCAGGATACGCTCGGGGTTCATGCCGTGCAGGATGTATTCGAAGCCGCGGCCTTCCTCGCCGAGGCGGTCCTCGACCGGGATCTCGAAATTCTCGAAGAACAATTCGTTGGAATCGACGGGCTTGCGGCCCATCTTTTCGATCTCATGCACGGCGACGCGCTTCTTGTCGAAGTCGGTGTAGAACAGGCTCAAGCCCTGCGTCGGCTTCTTCGCTTCTTCCAGCGGCGTGGTGCGCGCCAGCAGCAGGATCTTGTTGGCAACCTGCGCGGTGGAAATCCAGACCTTCTGGCCGTTGACGATGTATTTGTCGCCCTTGCGCACCGCGCGGGTCTTCAGCTGCGTGGTGTTGAGTCCGGTATTGGGTTCGGTCACCGCAAAACAGGACTTGTCCCGGCCGTCGATGATCGGCGGCAGCATCCGCGTGCACTGTTCCTTGGTGCCGAACACAACGACGGGATTGAGCCCAAACACGTTCATATGCACCGCGGAAGCACCGGACATGCCGGCGCCGGATTCCGCGATGGTCCGCATCATGATCGCAGCGTCGGTGATGCCGAGACCCGACCCGCCATATTCCTCGGGGATGCAGATGCCGAGCCAGCCGGCATCCGCCAGCGCGCGGTGGAAGTCGGCCGGATAGCCGCCCTCCTTGTCCTTCTTGAGCCAATAGGCATCATCGAAGCGCGAACAGATTTTTTCGATCGCGTCGCGGATCGATTCCTGGTTGGCCGACAGCGCAAAATCCATCTGCTCGTCCTTTAAGTGTTCGACGCGGCTTTGGTGACGCCGTCGCGCACCATCGCTGCGATCTCATCCGGCGAAAACCCGGCTTCGCCGAGGATCTCGGCGCTGTGTTCACTCAGGCGCGGCGCCAGCCGTTTGGTTTCGACCGGCGTCTCGGAAAACCGCGCCGAAGGCCGCATGTTGCGGATGCGGCCTTCGCTGGGATGATCGACGACGGGGAAGAAATTGGTCGCGACGATGTGGGGATCGTCGAGCAGGCTTTCGAGGTCGTGCATCGGCATGACCGGCACGTCGGCATTCTCGAGGATCTCTGACCATTCAGCGGTGGTTTTCGTCTCGAGGATGCGCGCCAGCTCCGCATAGACGACGTCGATGTTGTTGGCACGGCCGGCGAAGGTCGCAAATTTCGGATGGGTGCGCAGATCGTCGCGGCCGGTGGCATCGAAGAAATTCTGCCACTGCTTGTCGTTGTAGACGATCACGCAGATATAGCCGTCCGAGGTCTTGTAGGGCCGCCGGTCCGGCGACAGATGGCGGGCATAGCCACCCTTGTCGAGCGGCGGCTCGTAGGTGAGACCGCCCATGTGATCGCCCATCACAAAGCCGGCCATGGTTTCGAACATCGGGATATCGACGCGCTGGCCGCGGCCGGTGCTGTTACGATCGACCAGGCTGGCGCAGATCGCGCCCACCGCCGTGAGCCCGACGATGCGGTCGACCAGCGCATTCGGGACATAGCGCGGCACGCCGTCGGCGGTCTGCGCCATCAGCGCCGGCAAAGCGGTCGCGCCCTGGATCAGATCGTCATAGGCGGGCTTTGCCGCATAGGGCCCATCCTGGCCGAAGCCGAACACGCCGGCATAGATCAGCCGCGGGTTGATTTTCGACACCACATCGTAACCGAGGTTGAGCCGCGCCATCGCCTGCGGGCGCACATTATAGACCAGCACGTCGGCGGATTTGATCAGCCGCAGCACGGCTTCGCGACCGGCCGGCTTCTTCAGGTCGAGGCAGATCGAGCGTTTGCTGCGGTTGGTATTGAGGAACACCGGCCCCATGCCGGGATGACGGGTCGGCCCGATCTGCCGCGTCACGTCACCATCGAGCGATTCCACCTTGACGATATCAGCGCCGTAATCGCCGAGCATCTGGGTGGCATAGGGCCCCATCAGCACGGTCGTCATGTCGATGACCTTGATGCCCTGCAATGGTCCCATGGCTGAATTCACTCCCGGATATGTCATTCCGGCCTAGTAACGGGAGGTTTTCGCGAAGATCAAGCGCGCCCGGCGTATGGCCGTATGCGCCAGCGCCCCACAACCGCCGTCGTCCGTGCGAACGCAGGGACGAGGCTTGATAGGGTGCACTCACAACAATCTCAGTGTCGTCCCGGCCTTGAGCCGGGACCCATACGCCGCGGCCGCCCGGTTTAGCACAGGCGTCAGACATCTCCTGTAAGCAACATCCGCCGCGGCGTATAGGTCCCGGCTCAAGGCCGGGACGACGAAAGATCTGTGGTCCACGCCGTCTGCTAATTCTTAGCCCTGGCGTCGCGCTCCCGGGTCAGCTTTTCCAGCTCTTCGTTCTGCTGGCTGAGGCGGTCGGCGATGCGGGATTCGTTCCGTTCGCCGGAAGCGGCGGCGGCCTGTTCGATCAACTGCCGGATGTTGTCTTCGAGAATCCTGATCCGGTCGTTGAGTTCTGCCGATGACAACGAACTTTCGTCGCTCATGATGCACGCTCCGGAGATTTGTAGGGTGGACCGCGCGTTTGCGGCTTACTTCGCAGGCTCCAGCACGGAGACGTAGTTCGCCACCGCCGCGCCGCCCATGTTGAAGATGCCGGCAAGCTTGGCGTTCTTGAGCTGCATGCCTTCCGGCGCCTGGCCGACCAGTTGCATCGCGCTCATCACATGCATGGAGACGCCGGTAGCGCCGATCGGATGGCCCTTGGACTTGAGGCCACCGGACGGATTGACCGGCAGCTTGCCGTCCTTCTGGGTCCAGCCTTCCTTGATGGCGCGGGCGCCCTGCCCGCGCGGCGTCAGGCCCATCGCTTCATATTCGATCAGTTCGGCAACCGTGAAGCAGTCGTGGGTTTCGACGAAGGACAGATCGGACAGCTGCACGCCGGCCTGCGCCAGCGCGCGCTGCCAGGCCACCGTGCAGCCTTCGAACTGCAGGATGTCGCGCTTGGACATCGGCAGGAAATCCTGCGCGTGCGCGGTGGCGCGGAAATTCACCGCCTTGCCCATGGTCTTGGCGGTCTCCGAATCCGTCAGCACCAATGCCGCAGCGCCGTCCGACACCAGCGAACAATCCGTGCGCTTCAACGGGACCTGCGACGAACGGGTTCTTCTCGCTCTCGGCGCGGCAGAACTCGTAACCGAAATCCTTGCGCATCTGCGCATAGGGGTTGGCAACGCCGTTCTTGTGGTTCTTGGCCGCGATCATCGCCAGCGCGTCCGACTGGTCGCCGTACTTCTGGAAATAGCTCTGCGCGATCTTGCCGAACACGCCGGCAAATCCACCGACGGTGTCGCCATCCTCCGGCAGATAGGACGCCTTGAGGAGATACTTTCCGATCTCCGGGCCCGGCGTCCGCGTCATCTGCTCGACGCCGACCACCAGCACGATCTTGGCCGCGCCCGCAGCAATCGCGCGGATGCCCTGATGCACCGCCGCCGAACCGGTGGCGCAGGCGTTTTCGACGCGGGTCGTCGGCTTGAAACGCAGCTTGGGATCGGCCTGCAGCACCAGCGACGCCGTAAAATCCTGCGGCGAGAAGCCGGCATTGAAATGCCCGAGCACGATCTCGTCGACGTCTTCGGCTGATATGCCGGCATCCGCCATCGCTTCGGTCGCAACCTTCACCACCAGGCTCTCGACGGTTTCCGCGTCGAACTTGCCGAATGGCGTGTGCGCCCACCCCACGATGCTGGCTGTCATGGTTGTTCTCCCTGTTCCGGTTCGGGTCGGTTTGTAACCTATCTTGGTGCCGCTTTCAGCGATTTCATCGTCCGCTCGCACATGGCGGTTATGCCAGCCCAGTTGCCGGATCTGATCTCGGCGGCCGGGCAGAGCCAGGAACCGCCGACCGCCACGACGTTCGGCTCGGCCAGCCAGGTCGCGGCATTGGCCTCGCCGATGCCGCCGGTCGGGCATACCCTGATGTTGGGAAACGGCCCGGCCAGCGCCCGAAGTGCCTTGATACCGCCGGCCTGCTCGGCGGGAAAGAATTTGACGAGATCGAAGCCGGCCGCCAGCGCCTGCATCAGTTCGGATGCCGTCGCGATCCCCGGCGCAAACGGCAGGTCGCTCGCGGCGGCGGCCTTCAGAAGTTCCGGCGTAGCACCTGGGCTGATGCCGAATTTGGCCCCAAGCCCCACGGCCCTTGCCAGATCGTCGCCGTTCAAAATAGTGCCGATGCCGACGATGGCGTCCGGCACCTCCGCGATCATGGCCTTGGCGGCATCCACCGCCACCGGCGTTCGCAGCGTCACCTCCAGCACGCGCACCCCGCCCGCAACCAGCGCGCGGGCCAGCGGCACCGCATCCTCCACCCGCTCGATGGTGAGCACGGGGATGACGGTGGCCGATGTGAAGATGGCGGCGAGCTGTTGCTGCCTCGATGCTGCGGTCATGGCGATACCTTGCGCGAATTAGTGTGGTTCGGGATCAGGCCGGACGGCATTTCCGCACGCGGGATGATCGCCCAGGGATGGCATACCACAACGCCGGCCAGACGATGCCCGATACGCGCGGCCTCGATCGGGTCCGCCCCGACGAGGCGCGCGGCGACGTAGGCGGCCGCAAAACTGTCGCCGGCCGCCGTCGTATCGACGATGGGCGTCTCCACCGGCTTGGCCTTGATGGGGTAAGGAACGCCTTCCAGCCGTACGATGCTCGCCGGCTCCGAGAGCTTCAACACCACCTCGGCGCCCGGAATCCGAGCCAGCAGGGCTTCGTTATTCATGCCCGGATAGAGCGGCAGCAGATCCTCCGTGGAGGCCAGCACGATGTCGGCTTCGGCGAAAGCCTGCTGGAAGATCGCGCGCGCAAGGTCCAGATCAGGCCAGCCGCGGGCGCGGAAATTGGTGTCGAAGGCGAAACGCGCGCCCTTTTTGCGCGCGCGTTCCAGGGCCGCGAACAGCCGCCCCCGTCCCTCCGCGCCGTATAGCGACAGGGTTATCGCTGAAAGATAGACCACGTCATAATCGGCCAGCGCATCAAGGATCTCCGCCGTCTGCGGCAGATCCATCAGGCTGCGTGCCGCGGCGCTGTCGCGCCAGTGGAAGAACCGCCGCTCGCCATTGTCGTCGGTCTGGATCATGTAGAGGCCCGGCAGCTTGCCCGGCAACCGCGCCACCAGCCCGGTCCCGATCCCCTCCGCCGCCCAGCCCGAGATCATTTCGTCGCTGAGGCTATCGTCGCCGAGCGCCGTGATGTAGTCGACGCCGACGCCGAGCCGGGAGAGATAGACGGCGGTGTTGAGCGTGTCGCCGCCATAGAAGCGCGAAAACAGGCCGCTCCCGGCCTGTTTAAGTTCGATCATGCACTCGCCGATGCAGGCGACCTTGCTCATGACCGCATTCGCGTGAGGGAAAGTTGCGTCACGTCAGCCTGCGAACTTGCCGCCGAGCTCATCCTCGATGTGGATCCGGATGATGTCGTCGAACGTCTTCTCGGCGGTGGTGAAGCCGAGCTTGAGGGCGCGGTCGGTGACGAAATCACGCGGCCATCCGGACACGATGCCGATGATGGTCGGATCGGGCACCCGCTTGATGCGCGCGGTGACGTTCTTGCCGGCGACGCGGTCGAGGGCTGCGATCTGTTCGCCGACGCTCACCGACATGCCGGGCATGCTGAGATTGCGCCGCGGCCCCATCGCGTTGAGGTCCATGGTTCCGGCGTGGACCAGAAAGCCGACCGCCGATTTCGGCGACGCATGCCAGTGCCGCACGTCTTCGGAGACCGGCAGCACCGCCTCCTCGCCCGCCAGCGGCTCGCGCATGATGTTGGAGAAAAAGCCGGAAGCGGCCTTGTTCGGCTTGCCCGGCCGCACGCAGATCGTCGGCAGGCGGATCGAGATGCCGTCGAGCAGGCCCTTGCGGGTGTAGTCGTTGATCAGCAGTTCGCAGATCGATTTCTGCGTACCGTAGCTGGTCAGCGGCGTATGAAAGAACTCGTCGCCGATCTTTTCCGGGAACGGGGCGCCGAACACCGCGATCGAGGAGGTGAACACCAGCCGCGGTTTGTAGCCGCCGCTGGCGTTGCGGATGGCGTCGATCAAATGGCGCGTGCCGTCGAGATTGATCCGGTAGCCCTTGTCGAACTCGGCCTCTGCCTCGCCGGAGACGATGGCGGCGAGATGAAAGATCACCTCCGGGCGGCCGGCGATCAGCGGCGCTGCAGCGCCGGCATCGGCAAAGTCGGACGCCACGACCTCGACCGGGATCGACGCATTCGCAGGCTTGGTCGGCGCCACCACGTCCTGGAGCGTCATGCGCGTGATGTCGTGACTGCCGAGGCGGCCGTCGTGCAGCAGCCGTTGGGTCAGCTTGCGGCCGACCATACCGGCGGCGCCGAGAATCAGAATATGCAAGACCCGTCTCCTTTTTGAACCCTGTTTATTATCAGCCGGGCCTTCAAGCGGTTACTCTTTGACGGCTCCCGTCATCGCCGACACATAATGCTCAACGAAGAAGGCGTAAAGGATAACCAGCGGCAGCGAACCGGCCAGCGCCCCCGCCATCAGCGAACCCCAGCGGTAGATATCACCGTCCACGAATTCGTTGACGATCGCGACCGGCACCGTCTTGTTGGAGGTCGATTGCAGGAAGGTCAGTGCGTAGATGAACTCGTTCCAGCACAGCGTGAAGCAGAAGATGAAGGCTGAGATCAAGCCGGGAATGGCCAGCGGCAGCACGATCTTGACCAGAATCTGCCAGCGGCTGGCGCCGTCGATCAGCGCGCATTCTTCCAGCTCGAACGGGATGGTCTTGAAGTAACCCATCAACAGCCAGGTCGAGAACGGAATCAGGATGGTCGGATAGGTCAGGATCAGCGCCATCGGCGAGTTGAACAAACCGTACTGGAACACCACGGTGGCGAGCGGAATGAACAGGATCGACGGCGGCACCAGATAGGACAGGAAGATCAACCCGCCCACCCATTGCGCGCCGCGGTAACGCAGCCGCACGATCGCGTAGGCCGCGAGCACGCTGGCGAAGATCGACAGGATGGTGGCGCAGACCGCCACATACATCGTGTTCCACAGCCACCACGGATAGTAGCTCTCGAACAGCAGCTTGTGGATGTGCTTGAAGGTCGGATTCCAGGTCCAGAACGGATTGAACTTGTCGAGATCGAGCAGTTGCTCGTCCGGTTTGATCGCCGTCAGGCCCATCCAGTAAAACGGAAACAGCAACACGAACACGATGATCGCCAGCGGCATGTACAGCGTCACCATACGACGCGGCACCGACTGCAGATAGCTCATGCCTTCGCTGTGGTCATCCTTCGCCGCGGACGCCGACGAGCTTGACAGCACAGTTTTGAGATCGATCCGCGAGGTCGGGAGATCAGTCATTGTTCTCTCCCTGCTGCCATTTGCGGCAGCGCGCGCGGGGCTTGCCCCGTTCGCGCAAAAGATGATGCGGCACTGCGGAGATCAGTCATTGTTCTCTCCTTGCTGCCACTTGCGACGCTGCAGCCCGAACCATGAAACCATGATCGCTGCGAGGAGGAACGGGATCATGGCGCTGGAGATCGCAGCGCCCTCGCCCAACTGGCCGGCGATGATGGCGCGTTGATAGGACAATGTCGCCATCAGGTGCGTCGCGTTGACCGGACCGCCGCGCGTCATAGCCCAGATCAGCTGGAAGTCGGTGAAGGTGAACAGCACGGAGAACGTCATGACGACGGCGATGATCGGCGTCAGCAACGGATAGGTGATGAAGCGGAACATCTCCCACTTGCTCGCACCGTCGAGCGTCGCGGCCTCGTAGAGCGAGGGCTGCACCGTCTGCAGCCCCGCCAGCAGCGTGATCGCAACAAAGGGAACGCCGCGCCAGATATTGGCGAAGATCACGCAAATCCGCGCCCAGGTCACGTCGCCGAGGAAATTGATGTTCTCGGTGATCAGTCCCATCTGCTTCAGCGACCAGGAGATGATCGAGAATTGCGAATCGAAGATCCACCAGAACGCCAGCGCCGACAGCACGGTCGGCACGATGAAGGGGATCAGCACCAGTGCGCGCAGCATCGCCTTGAACGGCATGTTCTCGTTCAGCAGCAGCGCGAGATAAAGGCCTACTGCGAATTTGATGGCGCTCGCAACCGAGGTGTACAACAGCGTATTGAACACCGACAGCCAGAAGATGCTGTCGCCCCACAGCCACTCATAGTTCTCGATGCCGATATATTCGCCGGGCCGTCCGATCTTGGCGTCGGTGAACGAAATCCAGATGCCGAGACCCAGTGGATAAGCGAGAAAGAAGATCAGAAACGCCATCGCCGGCAGCATGAACCAGAAGCCAAGCCAGTTCCGGTTGGTCTTGACCTGGTCCCACGAGGTGGCCTCGCGGATCGGCGGCCGCGCCGCCCGGGGTTGCAGTGCGATGTCAGCCATGGGCGAAATCCTGCAATGTCATGAACGGCGGTGCTTTCGTATCGATGTCTGAACGAGGCGAGCCGCAATCGCTTGCGGCCCGCCCTGCTCTACCTAGCGATAGATGCGCTTCAACTGACGTTCGGTCACCGCGATGGCGCCCTTGGCATCGTCGCGTCCGCTGCAGTAGTTGGCGAACATGTCGACCACCAGGAAGTCGGCGATCGCGGTCGCCGCCTTCTCGCCGGGCGTGCCGATGCCGGAAGCGGGCAACGCGCGCTTGCTGGCCTGGGCGAACACGGCGTTCTTCGGGTCGGCCGTCCACACCGGCGAGTTGTCGTAGGCGTTGAGCGTGTGGGTGAGATACCCCCGCGCACCGGTCAACCACTTGTCGTAGTTTTCCTTCTCCAGCATGAAGGCGACGAAGGCCTTCGCGGCGTTCGGCGACTTGGTGAAGTTGAACGCCAGGATCGGAACCGCGAGTTGCAGTTCAGTCGGCTTGCCAATCGGCCCGACCGGCCAAAGCGCGTGATAGGTGTCCTCGGTAAGCTCCTTCTTGTTCGGATCGTCCTTGGCCGCAACGTAGATCGAGATGCCGTTGGCGGTGCAATAGAGCTCGCCCGCGAGGTACGCCTTGTTGTTGGAGGAGTCGTTCCACGATGCAACGCCGGGAATGAATGTGTCCGACAGCGCCTTGGCATATTCCAGCGCCTTGACGGTCTCCGGCGAGTTGATGATGACCTTGTTGTCCTTGTCGACCGTGTATGCGCCGTGGCCCCAGAGAATCCAGTGCAGCCAGCCATTGGCGTCGCCGGTGGCGTGGCCGAGCGGGAAGCCGGCAGGGGTGCCGTTCTTCTTGAGCGCCTTGCACATTTCAAGGAAGCCAGGGAAGTCTTTCGGGAATTCACTGAAACCGGCCTTGTCCACCGCCGATTTGCGGTAGGTCATGTAACCGCCGATGGTCGCGACGGGAATGCCGAGCCAATCATTGCCCTGCTTGCAGGTGATCTCTGCCGCCGAGGTCCAGCCGCCGTACTTCTTGCCGAGATAGTCGGCAACGTCGTTCATCTTCAGCACTTTGGTCGGAAATAGCTGCGGCAGCGTATGCAGACCCCAGGCGAGATCGAGGCCCGAGCCGGTGTTTGCCGCCACCGATGCCTTCGGCTGCACGTCCTCGAACGACTCGCTGAACACGTTCATTTCGGTGCCGGTGGCCGCCTTGAATGCCGCGACCATCGCGTTGAACGCTTCGTCTTCCGCCGGCACGAAGCGCTTCCAGCGCATCACGGTGAGCTTGGCGCCCTTCTCGGCCTTCCACGGCGCCGATTGCGCCCAAGCCTTCGCAAAATCAAGCAGCGCAGGTCCGGTCAGCGCGCCGGCCGCAGCCAGCGCGGTGCCACCCTGAAGCAGAGAGCGGCGGGTAAAGTCGTGCATGGTCCATCCTCCCGTTTTAATATTTTCTGGTTTTTGCTCAGCCCTCGTTTCTTATTTTTGGTAGCCACTTCAAGTTTGGTAGGCGCTTTTGGTTTTGTTTTGATGTTCTCACTCAGCCATTCAGTCGCTTACCTGTCGTTTCGTCGAACAGATGCACGAGCGACGGATCCGGCTTGAGCCGAACCTTGTCGCCCGGACTGAATTGATGCCGCTCGCGGAACACGGCGACCACCTGCACTCCGCCCAGCTTGGCGAAGACCTGGGTTTCCGAACCGGTCGGCTCGACCACGACGATTTCGGCTTCGGCGCCGTCATCGGCGATGGTGAAGTGCTCGGGCCGCACGCCGTAGACGGCCGGCTGGCCTTCGGAATTGGCAGGCGCGTTTTTCAGCGGCAGCTTGACGCCGTTCGGTCCTTCGAACATGGCGCTGCCATTCGACTTCACCGTCCCTTTGAGGAAATTCATCGCAGGCGAACCGATGAAGCCGGCGACGAACTGGTTGGCCGGGGTGTCGTAGAGTTCGAGCGGGGTGCCCATCTGCTCGACGATGCCGTCATGCATCACCACGATCTTGTCGGCCATAGTCATGGCCTCGATCTGGTCGTGGGTGACGTAGACCGTCGTGGTGCGCAGGCGCTGATGCAGTTCCTTGATTTCGGTACGCATCGCGACGCGCAGCTTGGCGTCGAGGTTGGACAACGGCTCGTCGAACAGGAACACCTGCGGATCGCGCACGATGGCGCGGCCCATGGCGACGCGCTGGCGCTGGCCGCCCGACAATTGCCGGGGATAGCGCTCGAGCAGCGGCGTCAGCGCCAGGATTTCCGCGGCGCGATTAACACCTTTCGAAATTTCGTCGGCGCTCGCGCCGCGCAGCTTGAGCGAGAAGCCCATATTGTCGGCGACGGTCATATGCGGATAGAGCGCGTAGTTCTGGAACACCATCGCAATGTCGCGCTCTTTCGGCTGGACATTGTTGACGACGCGATCGCCGATCGAAATGGTTCCCGAGGTGATGTTTTCGAGGCCGGCGAGCATCCGCAACAAGGTCGACTTGCCGCAGCCGGAGGGGCCGACGAGCACGACGAACTCGCCATCCTCGATCGGAATCGACACGCCGTGCAAAACTTCAAAATTGCCGAACGACTTTCGCACGTCGCGAATCTGTACCGACGACATCCTCACTCCCCTCATTTTCTGTTTTGTGGCGCCGCAGACCTGTGGCGACGCCCTGCTGTCTTTTCGACTCTAATGCCGGAAGCTGAATTCAACCGGTCATCATCATCCGCAGTTTCGGAGTTTTTAGCAATCCGATGGTAGCGCTGTCAATAATTGTTCAAACGTCTAATCTGTTGTGATAAGAGCGCAAGATGGGACGAAAACAGACAAAGTCTGGCAAAATCCGCCTCACCGAGGTCGCCAAGCTCGCTGGCGTCAGCCCAATCACGGCATCGCGTTTTTTCAGGAACCCCGAAGCGCTGTCGTTGAGCAAGCGGGAACGCGTCGATAGCGCGGTGAAGGAACTGGGCTATGTGCCCAATCTCGCCGCGCGTGCGCTGGCCTCGCATCGCACGGAAGTGATCGGCGTCGTCATTCCTTCCCTCACCAACAACGTGTTCGCCGACGTGTTGCGCGGCATCTACGATTCCTCCGAAGGCAGCCGCTACACCATCCAGCTCGCCAATACCCGCTACAGCATCCTGCAGGAGGAGAAGGTGCTGCGCCTGTTCCGGGCGCAGAAGCCCGCAGGCCTGATCGTCACCGGCATCAACCAGACCGCGGAATCGCGCACCATCCTGGAGTCGATGAATTGCCCGGTCACGCAGATCATGGAGATCGGCGACAGTCCGGTCGACATGATGGTCGGCTTCTCGCATTATGACGCGGCTTTCGCAGCGATTTCGCACATGCTCGAACAGGGATGCCGCCGCATCGGGTTTCTCGGCGCGCGAATGGATCCGCGCGTGCAGCGGCGTTTCGAAGGGTATCGTGATGCCATGAAAGCCGCCTCGCTGTTCGATCCGACCCTCGTCGTCACCACTTCGGTGCCGACCACCGTCACGCTCGGCGGGACGCTGTTCGCTGATCTGCTGGCGCAGACGCCCGACATCGACGCCGTCTTCTGCGTCAACGACGATCTTGCGCTCGGCGTGCTGTTCGAATGCCAGCGCCGGCAGATCGCCGTTCCCCGCGATCTGGCGATTGTCGGCTTCAACGACCTGGAATTCACCGCTTCCGCGGTCCCCGCGCTCACCAGCGTGCGCACCAATCGCTATGAAATGGGCCGGCACGCCGTCACCATGGTGCTCGACGCCATCGAGGGCCGTCGCCCGCAGGAGCCGGTAATCGACCTCGGCTTTCAGTTGATGGTTCGCGAAAGCTCGATGCCGCAAAGCAGCTGATGTCGCCATCTTCCGGAGTGAATGCGTGCGGCCAGAAAATGATAGCGCTATCTTTTGAGCCGACTTAGGATCGGATTGCTCAGACGGGAGAAGACAGGCGCGTTGCAGCGGATGAAATTTTCAGCATGGTGCATCGCTGCCGTGATTTAAGCCCATGAATCTAAGCCCATGAGTTTGCAGTGCGGGAGGAAATCATGAAAAACAACGACAACAAGACTGCCACCAATGGCAAAGGCCGGAAACTACGTTCCCTCGAGTGGTTCAACAACCCGCATAACCCGGGAATGACCGCGCTCTATCTGGAGCGCTACCTGAATTACGGCCTGACGCGTGAGGAATTGCAGTCCGGCAAGCCCATTATTGGCATCGCCCAGACCGGCAACGACCTCTCGCCGTGCAACCGGCACCATCTCGAACTGGCGCACCGGGTGCGCGAAGGCATCCGCGCCGCCGGCGGCATCGCGATGGAATTTCCGACCCATCCGATCCAGGAAACCGGCAAGCGGCCGACCGCAGCACTCGACCGCAATCTCGCCTATCTCGGCCTGGTCGAAATCCTGTTCGGCTATCCGCTGGATGGCGTGGTGCTGACCACCGGCTGCGACAAGACCACGCCGGCCTGCCTGATGGCCGCAGCAACCGTCAATCTGCCTGCGATCGTGCTTTCCGGCGGACCGATGCTCAACGGCTGGTTCAACGGCGAGCGCACCGGATCCGGCACCGTCGTCTGGAAGCAACGCGAACGGCTTGCCGCCGGCGAGATCGACTACAACGAGTTCATCGAGATCGTGGCGTCCTCGGCCCCCTCGGTCGGCCATTGCAACACGATGGGTACCGCCTCCACCATGAACTCGCTTGCCGAAGCGCTCGGCATGTCATTGCCCGGCTGCGCGGCGATCCCCGCGCCCTACCGCGAGCGCGGCCAGATCGCCTACGAGACCGGAAAGCGCATCGTCGAGATGGTGTGGGAGGACCTCAAGCCGTCCGACATCCTGACCCGCCAGGCGTTCGAGAACTGCATCGTGGTGAATTCGGCGATCGGCGGCTCGACCAACGCGCCGATCCACATCAACGCGCTGGCGCGGCATGTCGGCGTCGAACTCTCGATCGACGACTGGCAGAAACATGGACACCACATTCCGCTGCTGGTGAACATGCAGCCGGCCGGCTTCTATCTCGGTGAAGAATATCACCGCGCCGGCGGCGTGCCGTCGGTGATCCGCGAACTGATGGCGCACAAGCGCATCCATGAGGACGCCGTCACGGTGAACGGCCGCACCATGGGCGAGAACTGCCGCGAGGCCGCCAAACCCGACGGTGACGTGATCTGGACCTACGACAAGCCGCTGGTGAAGGACGCCGGCTTCCTGGTGCTGCGCGGCAATCTGTTCGATTCCGCGATCATGAAGACCAGCGTGATTTCAAAGGAATTCCGCGACCGCTACCTGATCAATCCGAAAGACCTGAATGCGTTCGAGGGACGCGCCATCGTGTTCGAGGGGCCTGAGGATTATCACGACCGGATCGACGATCCCTCGCTCAACATCGACGAGCACTGCGTTCTGTTCATCCGCGGCGCAGGGCCGATCGGCTATCCCGGCGGCGCCGAGGTCGTCAACATGCAGCCGCCGGCGGCGCTGATCAAACGCGGTATCCTCTCGCTGCCCTGCATCGGCGACGGAAGGCAGTCCGGCACCTCGGGCTCGCCATCGATCCTCAACGCCTCGCCGGAGGCCGCCGCCGACGGCGGGCTTGCCATCCTTCGAACCGGCGACAAGGTCCGCATCGACCTCAACAAGGGCGACGCCAACATCCTGATCACGAGCGACGAATTGAAGAAGCGCCGCGCCGAACTGAAGGACAAGGGCGGCTTCCCCTACCCGGCCAACCAGACGCCATGGCAGGAGCTCTATCGCTCGACCGTCGGCCAGCAGGCCACCGGCGCCTGCATGGAACTCGCCACGCGCTATCAGAACATCGCCGGAACGGTCGGCGTTGCGCGGGATAATCACTAACCAATCGGACTGTCATTGCCGGGCTTGACCCGGCAATCCATCCTCTTGCGAAGAAGATGGATACGCGGGTCAAGCCCGCGCATGACACCGGGAAAGCAATTCTCAATCGCTCAAGGACCAGGACCATGTCAGATCGCCTGAAGGGAAAGCGTGCCGTTGTCACCGCCGCGGCAGCGGGGATCGGGCGCGCATGCGCGATAGCCTTTGCGCGCGAAGGCGCTACGGTGATCGCTACCGACATCAATGAAAGCGGCATCGCGACGCTGGGCAAGGAAGGTATCGCCGAGACGGCGCGGCTCGACGTACGCAGCACCGCCGAGGTCGACGCTTTAGCCAAGCGCATTGGCAAGATCGACATCCTGCTCAACGCCGCGGGCTTCGTCCACCACGGAACGATCATGGACTGTTCAGAGGAGGATTGGGACTTCTCGTTCGATCTCAACGTCAAATCGATGCACCGAACCATCAAGGCGTTCCTGCCGGCGATGCTGGCGGGCGGAGGCGGCAGTATCGTCAACATCTCGTCTTGCGCTGCGCTTCGGCCACCGGCCAATCGTTATGTCTATAGCGCGTCGAAGGCGGCGGTTTCGTTACTCACCCGCGCGGTCGCACTCGACTTCATCACTCAGGGCATTCGCTGCAACAGCATCTGCCCTGGCACCGTGGAGACGCCTTCGATGCTCGACCGCGCCGCGACCGTCGGTCCGCAAGGCAAGGAGATGTTCATCGCGCGCCAGAAGATGGGCCGGCTGGGCACCGCTGAAGAAATCGCGGCCATGGCAGTTTATCTGGCTAGCGACGAAGCTGCATTCACCACCGGCGTCGACCTCGTCGTTGACGGCGGTTACATGCTCTGACATTCACGCAATTAAGGGCCTCCCCCATGAACAAAATCGATCTGAACGGCCGCTGCGCCGTCGTCACCGGCGGCGCGCAGGGCTTTGGCCGCGCGATCGCCGAACGCTTCGTCGCATCGGGCGCAAAGGTCGCGATCTGGGACCACGACCTGCCGTTTGCGGAAAGGACCGCCAAGGAAATCGGCCCGGCGGTATCGGCCTTCAAGGTCGACGTGTCAGATCTCGCCGCGGTCGAAAAGACACGCGACGAGACGCTGAAGGCGCTCGGCAAGATCGACATCCTCGTCAACAATGCCGGCATCGCCGGCGTCAACAAGCCGGTGTGGGAAACCGACCTCGACGAATGGCGCAAGGTGCTGCGCATCAATCTCGACGGCCCCTTCATCTGCTGCAAGGCGGTGGTGCCGGCGATGCTCCAGCAAAAGTACGGCCGCATCGTCAACATCGCCTCCATCGCCGGCAAGGAAGGCAATCCGAATGCCGCGCACTACTCGGCCTCCAAGGCCGGCCTGATCGCGCTGACCAAATCGCTCGGCAAGGAACTCGCGCAGCACGACATTCTCGTCAACGCCGTGACACCGGCGGCAGCAAAGACCGCGATCTTCGACCAGATGACGCAGCAGCACATCGACTTCATGCTGTCGAAGATTCCGAAGGCTCGCTTCGTGCTGGTGGAAGAACTTGCGGCGATGGTGGCGTGGCTGGCGTCGGAAGACTGCGCGTTCTCGACCGGTGCGGTGTTCGACATTTCCGGCGGCCGGGCGACCTATTGAGATGGCCATGACCAGGGAAGGTGGATGCCTGTGCGGCGCGGTCCGGTTCAAAACCGAGGGCGAGCCGGTCAATGTCCGCATCTGCCATTGCCGCAATTGCCAGAAGGCGATGGGCTCGCCGTTCTTTGCCCGCGCGCTGTTCGACCAGCGGGCGCTTGAGGTCAGGGCGATACCGCGCATTTCCCGTCATCGGAGGCACTCGACCGGGTATTCTGCAAGGTTTGCGGCACGCGGCTGTTTTCCCGGCGGACCAACGGTACCGTGGTCGGCGTCGCGCTGGCCGCTTTCGACGACCGCAACGCGTTTGCGCCGACCGAGCACATCTGGGTCTCGGAAAAGATGGCCTGGGTACGGCTCGATGACGGTTTACCGCAATATCAGGAGGCAGTTCCCCAGTAGCGCCGCCGTGCTAGGCTACCGGCATCGAAGCGCGAACCGGGACGGACCGTTTGGACATCACACTTTACGGCATCTCGGTCTGGATACTGCCCCTCCTGATCGCCATCACGTTTCACGAGGCCGCGCACGCCTTCGTGGCCTACAAGCTCGGCGACGATACCGCCTGGCAGCTTGGCCGGGTCAGCTTCAATCCGCTCAAGCACATCGATCCGTTCGGAACCGTGATCCTGCCGGGCGTGCTGCTGCTGTCACACTCGCCGTTCGTGTTCGGCTACGCCAAGCCGGTCCCGGTCAATTTTCGGAACCTGAACCATCCCCGGCTCGACATGGTCTGGGTGGCGCTGGCCGGGCCCGCCATCAACATCGTGCTGGCGACGGCCGTGGCGTTCGCCTTCCATGCCCTGCCTTTGGTGCCGCCGGACGCCGCCAAATGGACCGCGGACAACCTCAAAAATGCGTTCCTGATCAATATCGTGCTGGCGATCTTCAACATGATGCCGATCCCGCCGCTGGACGGCGGCCGGGTCGCCGTCGGGCTGCTGCCGCGGGTGCTGGCTGACCCGCTGTCGCGGCTGGAACCGTACGGGATGCTGATCCTGCTCGGCCTTTTGATCCTGCTGCCGGTCATCGGCGCGCAGTTCGGCCTAAATCTTGATGTTATTTCATCGATACTTCGAACACTGACCGGATATGTGATCAGCGCGCTTCTCTTCATCACCGGCAACGCTTAAACTTCAAACAGAAGCGGGACAGGGAAGAACCGACTCCGGGCCATGGCGATAAAAGCTGCCGATATGTTGATTGCACGCCGCGCCGATACGCGCGCCAGGGCAGATTTTGCGACCTGGAAGATGCTGGCCAAGCTCAACGGCTTCTCCGCCCTGCCCGCCGAGGCGCAAAGCTTTCTGGAAAGCTACCGGCCGTTGCTGGCGAGGATGAGCGAAGCGGAGGCCTCCGAGGCCACCATCCAGCTCATGTACAAGAGCTATTATGCCGAGATGGGCGGCTCCGGAACGCCACCCGAATTACCCTCCCGCCCAAGCGAGCCGGCCACCGATACCGGCACTGTCACCGCGTTCCGCCGCCCGCCCGCCCGCCCCAAGCCGGCGCCGTCGGGACCGGCAGCTAAGCCGCGTCTGCCGGTGGCGCTGATTTTCATCTGTCTGGCCGTCGTCTACGTCAGCATCCGCCTTTACTGGCGCTGACCGCATTGTTGACCGCCCTGCCCGCGAATTCGCCGCCCGGCGGAATATTTGCGGATAACCACATTTGATCGCAGCGGCTAGGCGATCGAGCCAAGGCCAGACATAATGGCCCCGCCATTCCAACAAACATTCAAAGAGATATTTCTGGAGGATAGATGAAGCGATCCATTGCCGCCCTGGCCGTGACCACGAGCCTCTTTTTGGCCACCAGCGCTTTTGCACAGACGCTCGACAAGGTCGTCAAGGTAGGAAGCCTCGGCGACCAATCCGGCCTTTACGCCGACATCGGCGGCCCCGGCTCGACGGTTGCCGCGCAGATGGCGATCGAGGATTCCGGCCTGCTCGCCAAGGGCTGGAAGATCGAGGTGATCGCCGCCGATCACCAGAACAAGCCGGATGTCGGCACCAACATCGGCAAGCAGTGGATCGACGTCGAGAAGGTCGACGTGTTCGTCGACCTCGCAAGCTCCGGTGTCGGCCTCGCCATTGCCAACCTCGCCAAGGAAAAGAACGTCGTCAATCTGAACTCCGGCTCGGCGTCTTCCGACCTCACCGGCTCGCAATGCTCGCCGAACACCATCCACTGGGTCTACGACACCTGGATGCTCGCCAACGGCACCGGCAAGGCGCTGGCGAAAGCCGGTGGTGACACCTGGTTCTTCCTCACCGCAGACTACGCTTTCGGCCACGCACTCGAACGCGATACCGCCGCGGTCGTCACCGCCAATGGCGGCAAGGTGCTCGGCGGCGTCAAGCATCCGCTCAACAACGCCGACTTCTCCTCGTTCCTGCTGCAGGCGCAAAGCTCGAAGGCCAAGATCATCGGGCTCGCCAACGCCGGCGGCGACACCACCAACTCGATCAAGCAGGCGGCGGAGTTCGGCATCGTCCAGGGCGGCCAGAAGCTCGCGGGCATGCTGATGTTCATCACCGACGTTCATTCGCTCGGCCTCAAGGTCGCGCAGGGACTGAACTTCACCGAGACCTTCTACTGGGACATGAACGACCAGACCCGCGCCTTCACCAAGCGCTTCAACGAGAAGTTCAAGAAGCAGCCGCCGACCATGGTGCAGGCCGGCGTCTACTCCTCACTGATCCATTACTTCAAGGCGCTGGAAGCGCTCGGCGGCAATCCGCATGACGGCCGCGCGGTGGTCGCCAAGATGAAGGAAATGCCGACCGACGATCCGCTGTTCGGCAAGGGCTCGGTCCGCGCCGACGGCCGCAAGATCCACCCGGCCTATCTGTTCGAAGTGAAGAAGCCGGCGGATTCGAAGTATCCGTGGGACTACTACAACCTCGTCGCCACCATCCCGGCGACGGAAGCCTTCATCCCGCTCGAGAAGAGCGTCTGCCCGATGCTGAAGAAGACCTGAGGCGTCGCGATCTCGGATGACGTCACGAAGCCCTCTCCCGTCGCCGGGAGAGGGCTTTTGCATGTCCGAACAAAAACATCGAAAACAACCCCATGCACAGTAGAGATGGGTTTGAATTTACGGCACTTTTTCGCCGCCGCGTGACCGGGCACGGAATGCTCAGCCGCCGCGGCTGTCAACTCGAAAATTCGAGGCGCGCTTCCAATCCGCCGCCGTCGCGATTTGCGAGCGTGAGTGTGCCGCGAAGCGCGCTGGCAAGTTGCTGGGCGATGGCGAGGCCAAGTCCGGTGCCGCCGGTTTCGCGATTGCGCGAAGCCTCGACCCGATAGAACGGCAGGAATACCGACTTGAGATGCTCGTCGGGAATACCGGGGCCCCGGTCCGATACGGTGATCGTGATGCGGTTCGACCGTTGCGCATCGATGGCGACTTCGACATCCTCGCCGAATTTCAGTCCGTTATCGATCAGGTTGATCATGATGCGGCGCAAGGCCTGCGGGTGCGTGAAAATCGTCACTCCGCGCTCTCCGGAAAATCGAAGGGATTTTCCGGCGTCGGAATAGTCGCAGACGAGGCTGTCGATAAGCGCATGCAGGTCGGTCTGGCACCGCTGCTTGCCGATCTCGTCGCGTCCGCGGGCCAGGGCAAGCCCCTCCTTGACGAGCATCTGCATTTCCTGCAGGTCGCCCTGTAGCCTCTCCCTGGCGTCGCTGTCACCGAGAAAATCCGCGCGCAGCCGCATACGCGTGATCGGATTCTGAAGACGGCGCGAGATCCCCGCCAGAATCTGGATCCGCTCCACCGCCTGCTCGGCAATGCGTCGCTGCATGGCGTTGAATGCGGTAGCGGCGCGCGCCACTTCCTTCGGGCCATCCTCCGGGAGCGGCGCGCCGCGCAGATCCGGACCCAGGTTGTTGGCCGCGCGCTCGAGGCGCGCCAGCGGTCGTGTCGCGAGCTTCACGGCGACCCAGGTGAATAATGCGAGAAAGCAGAGTTGAACGGCGAGCGCCGCGGGCAGCCAGGGCGAACTCACCCTCCTCGGCGTGCGGTATTCGATCGTCACCGGACTGCCATCCTCGAGGCGAATGAGCATGCCTCTTTTCGATCGCTCCGGTGGTTCGAGGTAGACATAGTTCACGTCGTGGCCGGCTCCAAGCTCGGCCCTGAGGGCCGCCAAAAACACTTCCCCTCGACGTTTGAGCGGCGCATATGCCTCCCCGCCGCCCTTGAGAACGTATCGATATGCAGGTTTGGCGAAGCGATCCAGCCATGCGGGTCTTTCTTCGGGCTTGACCCGGTCGAGGATAGCGACCTCCGTCGCGACGCTCCTCATGAAATAGTCATCCGACTGCTCGCCACTGGGGCCGAAGACATTGAGGGCGACCAGACCAAAGGACAGCAGATGCGCAGCCAGCAGACCGGCGAACAGGATGATCGCCAGCCGGCGGAACAGCGAGTCCGGCCAAAGACGCGCCGCCATACGTCGAAGGTGGGCGCTCATGACGGTTGCCGAGATGCTTCGACGGCGACAGGCGCGGTGGCCGTCGGGCCAACGCCGTCGTACTCCCGCGCCAGGGCAAGACCCTGTTTGACGAGCGTCTGCATTTCCTGCAAGTCGCCCTGCAACTTTTCCCTGGCGTCGCTGTCGCCCAGGAAATCAGCGCGCAGCCGCATCCGCGTGATCGGGGTCTGAAGATCGTGCGAGATCGCCGCCAGAATCTGGATTCGTTCAGCGACCTGTTCGGCAATGCGTCGCTGCATGGCGTTGAGCGCGGCAGCGGCGCGCGCCACTTCCTTCGGACCATCCTCCGGAAGCGGCTCGCCGTGCAAATCCGAGCCCAGGCCGTTGGCCGCGCGCTCGAGGCGCGCCAGCGGTTGCGTCGCGAGTTTTACGGCAACCCAGACGACGAATGCGATGATACAGAGTTGAACGGCGAGCGCCGCCGGCAACCAGGGCGAAATGAACTCCTTCGGCGGAAAGACCGCGATCGTCACGGGGCTACCGTCCTTCAGGTGCATGCGTATGCCCCGTCGCAGTCGCTGCGGTGGATCGAAGTGGACAAAATTCGCGTCGTGGTCGGGCCCCAGCGCGGCCCGCAAACGCGCGATATTCGCTTGCCGTCGTTTGGGTGTCTCCGCTTCCAGCTCTCCCTCGCCGCTGAGAATGTATCGCCAATGGCGTCGAGAGAGGCGGTCGAGCCAAGCGGGTCTTTCTTCCGGCTTGAGGTAGTCGAGGAAAGCGACCGCTTCCGCGATGTCCACAGCGGCATATTTACTCCCCAGCTCGTCTTCGATAGCGATGCGGTCGAGGGCAATCAAAACGAAGGCCAGCACATGTGCAGCCACAAGGCCGGAAAACAGGATGATCGTCAGCCGGCCGAACAGGGAGTCCGGCCAAAGACGCGCCGCCAAGGGCCGAAAACGAGCGCTCATGCGGACCCTGCAATGCCTCGACGGCGGCTGCGAATACGTAACCTTCGCTGCGCACCGTCTTGATGTAAGACGGCTCCCGGGCGTCTTCGCGCAATCGCTGGCGAAGGCGGCTGACGAGAAGGTCTATCGACCGATCGAAGACTTCGGCCTCACGGCCCTGCGTCAGGTTAAGCAGTTGATCGCGATTGAGGACATGTTGGGGGTGATCGAGAAACACGCGCAACAATCGATACTCGGCGCCGCTCAACGAGACCACGGTCCCCTCGGCATCGACCAGGAACCGCCCGACCGTGTCGAGCTTCCATTCGCCGAACCGAAGAAGGCGGGCTGTCTCCGATGCGGCAAGGTTGCGGGGCAGCATCTCGGCCCGGCGCAAAACCGAGCGGATTCGTGCCAGCAATTCGCGCGGGGCAAACGGCTTGGTGAGATAGTCGTCCGCCCCCATCTCGAGGCCGACGATGCGGTCTGCTTCGTCGCCGCGCGCCGTCAGCATCAGGATCGGAATGTCGTAGGGTTGGTTGGCGCGCAAGTTGCGACAGAGCGTGAGGCCGTCATCCCCCGGCAGCATGAGGTCGAGCACGATCAGATCGACCCGGTGGTTGGCGAGAACCTCGCGCATCTGCCGGCCGTTCGCCACCGTCGTGACCCGATAGCCGTTGCCGACGAAGTATCGGTCCAGCAGCTCGCGCAAACCCAAATCATCGTCGACGACGAGAATGTGGTCCGGATTTCCCATACACGCCAGAGTACCCAACCGCCGAGGCAAGCGACATCCCATTTTGTAACGTAATGTATCGTCCTGCCGGCCCGACATAGAAAATTTCAAAACCGGCACACGCGGAAATTCGCGGGATACATCGGACACTTCCAGTGGTGCTTCTCTACCCTTCGGGAGAATGAGTTATGAGAGTGTCCCCAAGCCTTGTCGCGCCCTCAGCTGTCGCTATCCTGTCAACCTCGTTGTTGTGCGGCCTGAGCGGCACGGCAGCCTCGCAAACCACGCCAAGCTCCACCCTTCCTGGCGTCACAGTCACGGCGCCGGAGCAAAGGGCGAGGCCGCCGCAGAGGCAGGAACGGGCGGCAAACACCGGCGCCGTTTTCCGGAGAGGACCAGCCACCCGGACGACGGCTCAAACAGCGGGAGGGACGCCGCAGGGTCCGGTCATGGCGAAGCTCGCCAGGCTCGAGAGAGAGGCCAGCAGTTGTAACGATGGTTGCGAGTCAAGCTTCCCACGCGGCAAGGACCCCTGGGTTGGATGCAGCGAATCGGTGGGGTACTACTCGGTTTTCTCGGGGACCTGCAAAGACACACTCACTCACAGGGACTACGCGCAATGCGTGGAAACCAAGATGTTCCTAGGCTGGGACCGAAACCGATCCTGGTGGTATTGCACGGGCATGTTGAATGGAGGGAAATTTCGGATCACCGCAGAGAATCGAAACAGGTAGCGCAGTCTGCACCGGGGACGGCATTTGGGAGAACGAGTTATGAGAATGTCATCGAGACTTGTCGCTTCCTCGGCTATCGCTGTCCTGTCGACCGTGTTGCTGAACGGCACGGCAGCCTCACAGACCACAACAGACCCCAGCCAGCTTCCCGGCATCACTGTCGTCGCGCCGAAGCAGGCGGCACGGCCGGTGGCAAGACCACAGCGGCAGGCGCCGCCGGTGGCAAACACGGTTGCAGGTCGCCCGACATCGCCAGCCCCTCAAACGCCACCGGCAGCCGCCCAGACGGCGGCGCCCGGTTCAGTGATGGCCAGGATTGCCGCGCTTGAGAAGACTTCCAGCAACTGCACGGACGGCTGCCAAACAAGCTTCAAATACGGCAATCAACCGTGGAACGGATGCTCCACGTCGTCGGGCGATTTTACTTTATCGACAACGTGCAGAAACGGACGCAACTACAAGACCTACCAGGAGTGCAGGGAGACCGGAATGTTCTTGGCCTGGAGACAATATGAAGTCTGGTGGTATTGCAGCAGCCTGCACGCCGCGGGCAAGCTTTCCGGGGAGAAGCTTCAGGTCGCCGAACTCAAGCGATCCGGACGTCGCTAGTAGTGCATACCGGTGCCGATACAGAGCATCAAAAACTCACATCCGATAGCCAGCAGGTCGGTCTGGAAAAGCCATCGTGCGGAGATGAATCGGGCGGAACGCGACTTGCGAAATGTGGTTGGCTCGTCGAGGTACGCTTGGCGGAACGGCAGGCTGATCCCGGATTCTTTGCGGTTGGAACGCTTGAGGTAAGTGAAGCGGAAGAGGCTATCCTGCGCTATCCGGGTATCGTTCGTGAAGACAAGAGGACCGCCTTGCGCCCCCTTTCCGGCAAGGAGATCGCGTGCCTCAGACTGAGAATGGATAGCGTGAGGCCGTATATTCTGCATCCTTAGTTCACGGCCACGCCGCATACGACGGCCCGCTGCGCGCATGCTCCAGCCGGATCTGCCGGCGATAATTCCCCGGTGACGCCCCGCGATACTTGCGGAAGAAGCGATTGAAATAGGCCGGATCGCGAAAGCCGAGGCCGTAGCCGATCTGCTCGACCGGCAGATCGAGCTGCTGCAGCCGCGTGCAGGCTTCGCGGACCAGCCGCTCGTGGATGATCGCGCGCGGGCCGCAGTTCTTCTCACGCTGGCAGTGCGCGTGCAGCTTGTCGGGCGTGACGCCGAGCACGTCGGCATAGCGCGCCACCGGCCAGCCGTCGCGGTAATGCAGCTCGACCATTTGCAGGAAGTTGCCGACCAGCGCCGGACCGCCGCCGCGCGCCACCTCGTCACGCTCTTCATGCGGGGCGCTGAGCCGCTGGAGCTGCAGGCACAGCAGCAGCAAATGCGAGGAGATCAGCGTCGCGCCGCCAAAGCCCGGCGTGCGCAGCTCGGCCACGACGGAGGAGCATGATTGCACGATCGTGTCGAGCGCCGGCGGCAGCGCCTCGCCCGATGATCAGCGCCACACGCTCGGTGGTCCGGCGCAGATGCAGCGCCTCGGCATGGCCGGCGACGATCTTGATCAGGAAATCGTCGTCGACCGACAGCAGGAAGCCGTGCGCGCCCGGCCCCACCTCCACCGTCGCATCGATGCTGCCCGGCAGCCAAAGCAACGCCGGCGCTTCAAGGGCAACGCCGGTCCCGTGCCATGACGCGTGGCCGCGATCCGATTGCAGCAGCAACAGATGCGCGCGGCGGCCGGATTTCTGGCGGACCGCCCACGACCGCGCCGCCAGATCGGCCGAAAACGCCTCCGCGCGCACCGCAAGAGCCACCCCGACCGGCAGTCCGTTCAGCCCCGGTGATATCGACACGCTGCCACCTCCCTGAGACAATCCGCCGCCATTAAACCGGAGGCTTTGCCAGAAAAGTACAATCAATCCCCGGTTTCGTCCAATTCCAAGCTTCCCACGACCTCCCCTAACGTCAGGGCGATCATGAGCGCCAGTTCAATGGCGCCGCGAGATGCACCCCGGGGAGGACAACATGACGACATTCCTGACGCGACGCACCGCGCTGCTCGCCGCCGCCACCTGCGCCGCCACACTCAGCTTGGCCACAGCCGCCTATGCCCAGACCTCGATCAAGATCGGCTACGCGATCTCGCGCACCGGTCCGAACACCGGCGGCGCCGCCGTCACCACGATCCCCAACTACGAATTGTGGGTGAAGGAAGTGAATGCCGCCGGTGGCATCAAGCTCGGCGACAAGCGCGTCCCGATCGAGGTCGTGCAATACGACGACCGCTCCAACGCCGAAGAAGCCGTGCGCGCGCTGGAGCGGCTGATCAACCAGGACAAGGTCGATTTCATCCTGCCGCCATGGGGCACCGGCCTCAATCTCGCGGTTGGGCCGACGCTCAACCGAGAAGGCTACCCGCACCTCGCCGCGACCGCCGTCACCGACCGCGCGCCGGAACTCGCCAAGCGATGGCCCAACAGTTTCTGGATGCTCGGCACGTCAGCCGATGCCGCCAAGTCGCTGGTCGAACTGCTCAGCAAATTGCGCGACGAGAAGAAAATCGGCGACACGGTGGCGATGGTCTCCATCGCCGACGGTTTTGGCATCGACCTGTCGAGCGCGGCGCGGCCGGCGATCACCAACGCGAAGTTCAAGCTCGCCTACGACAAGAGCTATCCGATCGGTACGCAGGATCTCGCGCCGATCATCAACGAGGTGAAGGCGCTCAATCCGGACGTCTTCATCGCCTTCAGCTATCCGCCGGATACGCTGGCGCTGACCGAGCAAGCGCGCATCACGGGCTTCAATCCGAAAGTGTTCTACACCGGCGTCGGGACAGCTTTCCCGCTCTATCGCGGAAAGTTCGGCAAGAACACCGAAGGCGTGATGGGCATCGGCGGCTGGAGCGGCGACAGCCCCGCGATCAAGGACTATCTGGCCCGCCACAAAGCCTCCGCCGCCAACGGCGCCGAGCCGGACCGCTGGGCCAGCGCGGTGACCTATGCCAGCCTGCAGATGCTGCAGCAGGCGATCGAACGCGTCGGCAAGGTCGACCGCGCCGCCGTCATCAAGGATCTGCAGACCGGAACGTTCGATACCGTGATCGGCAAGGTCAAACTCGAGAACAACATGCCGACGCGCTACTGGTGGGTCGGGCAGTGGCAGGACGGCGAGTTCTACGGCATCGCACCTGCGGGCAACGAGGGTGCGCGCAGCGCGATCGTGCCCAAGCCGGCGTGGGTGGCTCAGTAACGTTACAACAACACGGCCGGTCTTTGTCATGACCAACGCCATCCTGACCGGCCTGATGCTGGGCGGCATGTATGCGCTCATCGCCATGGGGCTCACGCTCCAGTACGGCGTTGCGCGCATCATGAACCTGTCCTACGGCGAGTTCCTGATTGCGGCTGCCTTCGCATCGCACTGGCTGTTCACGGGCTGGGCGATCAGCCCGTTTGCCGGACTGGCGCTGATCGTGCCGTCAGCCTTCGTGCTGAATTTTGCGATCTACAAGGTGCTGCTGACGCCGCTGGTGCGCCGCGCCCCTAACCGCGACGCGCTGGAGGTCGACAGCATTCTCGCGACCTTCGGCCTTACGTTCGTCATTCAGGGCTCGATGCTCGCGTTGTTCGGCGGAGCGTATTTCAGCTACTCGTTCCTCGCCTTTCCGGTGCAGTTTCTCGGCGAGACCGTAGCCGCCAACCGCCTTGCCGCGCTCGGCATCACCATCGTATTGGGACTGGTGCTCTATCTGGCGCTGACGCGGACCCGCGCCGGCACGGCGGTACGCGCCGTCGCCGTCGATCCCTTTGCGGCGCAGTTGGTCGCCATCAACGTGCCGCAGGCTTCCGCGCTTACCTTTGCATTGGGCGGCGCGCTGGTGGCCGCGGCCGGCGTGCTGGTCAGCACCTTCCTCACCTTCAGCGCGTCATCCGGCGTGGTTTTTACCATGAAGGCGCTGATCGTCGTGGTGATGGGCGGCGTCGGCAACATGCTGGGCTGCCTGGTCGCGGGGCTGGCGCTCGGCCTCAGCGAGGCGCTGGTCGCCTCCTATGTCGATCCCGGCCTGACGCTGGCCGTCAATTTTGCATTGTTTCTCGCCGTGCTGCTGGTGAAGCCGTCCGGGCTGTTTGGCAGGGCGACGCGATGACCGCGCGGACCGCAGGTATCGGCGTCCTCGCGCTGGCGGCTTTCGCGCTGCTGGCGTTCGTGCCACGGCTTGGCAACGCCTATTATCTCGCGCTCGCCATCAGCCTGTTGCAATACACCGTGCTGGCAACGGCCTGGGGCATGTTCTCCGGCCCGACGCGCTACGTCTCGCTGGCAACGACGGCCTTCTTCGGCGTCGGCGCCTATACGGTGGCCGTGCTCGGCGAGATATTGCCATGGCCGCTGGTGCTGCTGATATCGGCTGGGCTCGGCGCTATCGTGGCGGCCATTGTCGGGCTCTCGACGCTGCGCCTCAGCGGCGTCTACTTCGTCATCTTCACCTTTGGCCTCACCGAGCTGATCCGCCAGCTCGTGGTCTGGTTCGAGGTCAACAAGTCGCGCGTGCTCGGGCGTTACGTTTTTGTCGACATCACCCAGGCCGATATCTACTGGCAGCTTCTGGCGCTGACCGCCGCGGTGTTCCTGCTGGGCTGGCTGATCGCGCGTTCGCGTCTCGGCTTTGCGCTGCGGGTGATCGGCGAGGACGAGACCGTCGCAAAACATTGCGGGATCGATACCACCTTCGCCAAGGTTGCGCTGTTCACCATCAGCGCCACCGTCATGACGCTGGTCGGCGCGATCATGGCGCCGCGCTGGACCTATATCGAACCGTCGATCGCGTTCAATTCGATGATCTCGTTTCAGGTGCTGATCATGGCGCTGCTCGGCGGCGCGCACCGGCTGTGGGGACCGGTGCTCGGCGCCGTGCCGCTGACGCTGCTGTTCGAACTGCTGAGCGCGCGCTTTCCGAACACCTTTACGATCATCCTCGGCTGCATCTTCCTCTTGATCGTGTACCTGCTGCCGCGGGGCGTGGCAGGACTGTTCGAGAAGCTGGCGGCGGCGCCCGGCGACAAGGCCAGGCGACAGGTGGCCGCATGAGTCAGACAAAGCCGGAGCACCGGTGCTCGAAGTCGACGGCCTGCGGCGAGCGTTCGGCGGGCTGGTCGCGGTCAACGACCTCAGCTTTGCGGTCGGGCACGGCGAGATCATGGGCCTGCTCGGCCCCAACGGGTCCGGCAAGACGACGGCGCTCAATCTGATGTCGGGCGTGCTGCGTCCCGATGCCGGCGCGATCCGCTTGATGGGCAAAGACATTGCCGGCCTTGCCTCGTACCGGATCGCGCGGCTCGGCCTGGCGCGGACTTTTCAGCTCGTCCGCGTGCTCGACGGCATGGATTGCCGCGAAAACATCAGGGCCGGTCTGGCGTTCCAGAAGCCGCATTTGCCTGCCACCGAGGCCGAAGTTCGGATCGACACGCTGCTCGACCGCGTCGGTCTTGCCGGGCACGACCGGCGGCCGGCGGCCGATCTCACCTATATCGACCGCAAGCGGCTGGAGCTTGCGCGTGCGCTTGCCGCCAAGCCGCGCCTGCTGTTGCTCGACGAATGGCTCGCAGGGCTCAATCCATCCGAACTCGTGATCGGCATCGAACTGATCAGGTCGTTGAAGGCTGACGGCATCACCATCGTGCTGGTCGAGCATGTCATGAACGCGGTACGGGCGCTGTGCGACCGCTGTGTCGTGATGAGCAGTGGCCGCAAGATCGCCGAAGGCATAACCGCCGACGTCCTGAGCGATGCGGCCGTCGTAAAGGCCTATCTCGGCGGGGTGGCCGCCGATGCTTGAGGTCAAAAATCTCAGCCTGGCCTATGGCCTGCATCGTGCGCTCGACAATGTCGCGCTCACCGTCAACAGCGGCGAAATCGTCACGATCCTCGGCGCCAACGGCGCGGGCAAGACCTCGCTGCTGAAGGCCATCGCCGGCGTGGTGCGAACACTTCCCGGCAAGCGGGTGCGCCTCGGCGGTCGCGACATCTCGGCGCTACCGGCGCATGACATCGTCGAAAGCGGGCTGGCGCTGGTGCCCGAAGGGCGCGGCATCTTTGGCGAACTGACGGTGAAGGAGAATCTTCTTCTCGGCGCCAACCCGAAGCGCGCCCGCGCCGGCGAGGCCGCGCGTCGCGAACAGGTGCTCGGGCTGTTTCCGCGCCTGCGCGAACGCGCCGGCCAGATCGCGCGCACCATGAGCGGCGGCGAGCAACAGATGCTCGCCATCGGCCGCGCGCTGATGTCAAACCCGGATATTTTGCTGCTCGACGAGCCGTCGCTCGGGCTCTCGCCTGCCATGGTGCACGAGCTGTTCGCCACCTTGCTGCGGGTCCGCGAGGCCGGCGTCGGATTGCTGCTCGTCGAACAAAACGCGCAAGAGAGCCTGCGCATCGCCGACCGCGGCTATGTGCTCGAAAACGGAATCATCGTCGGGCACGGCACCGCCGATGATCTGAAATCCGATCCGGCCGTCCAGCGCGCCTATCTCGGCGGCCCGCTGCCAGCCGCCACACCATCTTCGTAACGCCCCACGCCCGAAGGAGAAAGCCATGCATGAAATCTCGCTGCTGCTCGAGAGCAAGGATGTGCCGGCATCGAACGGTGCGACGTTCGATCGCCTCAACCCCGTCACCGGCGATATCGCAAGCCGCGCCGCGGCGGCGCAGATCACGGATGCCAAGCGCGCGGCCGACACGGCGGCCGCCGCCTTCCCTGCCTGGTCCGCCACCGGCCCGAATGCCCGGCGCGCGATCCTGCTGAAGGCCGCGGATTTGCTGGCGTCGAAGGCGCCGCAGTTCATTGAGTTGATGGCCGCAGAAACCGGCGCGACGGCCGGCTGGGCCGGATTCAACGTCCACCTCGCCGCCGGCATGCTGCGCGAGGCGGCATCGATGACCACGCAAATTTCGGGCGAAGTGATCCCCTCGGACAAGCCGGGCTGCATCGCGATGGCAATCCGCGCGCCCGCAGGCGTGGTGCTGAGCATGGCGCCGTGGAACGCGCCGGTCATCCTCGGCGTGCGCGCGGTCGCGCTGCCGCTGGCCTGCGGCAACACGGTGGTGCTGAAGGCTTCCGAAATCTGCCCCGGCACGCATCGGCTGATCGCCGAATGCCTGCGCGACGCCGGCCTGCCGCCGGGCGTGCTCAACGTCATCACCAACGCGCCGGAGGACGCCCCTGCCCTGATCGAAATGCTGATCGGCCATCCCGCCGTGCGGCGGGTCAATTTTACCGGCTCCACCCGCGTTGGGCGCATCATCGCGCAGGTGGCGGCGAAGCACCTCAAGCCGGCGCTGCTCGAACTCGGCGGCAAGGCGCCGATGATCGTGCTCGACGACGCCGATATCGACGCGGCGGTGGCCGCAGCAGCCTTCGGCGCGTTCATGAACCAGGGCCAGATCTGCATGTCGACCGAGCGCCTCGTGGTCGACGAGAAGATCGCCGACGCCTTTGTCACAAAGCTCGCGGCCAAGGCCGGATCGCTGGTCGCCGGCGATCCGCGCAAGGGCAACACGCCGCTGGGATCCCTGATCGGCGCCGATGCCGCGGCCCGCATCCAGTCCCTGATCAACGACGCCGTCAGCAAGGGCGCCAAGGTGGTGGCGGGCGGGCGCAGCGAGGGCACGCTGATGTCGGCTACCGTCATCGACGGCGTCAACTCCTCGATGCGCATCTATAACGAGGAATCGTTCGGGCCGGTGGTCAGCGTCGTGCGCGTCAACGGCGCGGACGAAGCGGTGCGCGTCGCCAATGACACCGAGTACGGGCTATCCGCCGCCGTGTTCGGCCGCGACATCGCCCGTGCGTTCGAAATTGCAAAGCGCATCGATTCCGGCATCTGTCACGTCAACGGCCCCACCGTTCACGACGAGGCGCAGATGCCGTTCGGCGGCGTCAAGGCGTCGGGCTATGGCCGTTTCGGCGGCAAAGCGGGGATCGCCGAATTCACGGAATTGCGCTGGATCACGATCGAGACCGGCCCGCAGCATTATCCGATATGACAAGGACCGTAGCCCGGGCGAGCGAAGCGACCCCGGGGAGCGGTGGTGACAAACACAACCGTCTATTTTATTTGGCTGGCATCGCCCCGGTGTCGCTGCGCTCGTCCGGGCTACAGCTAACGCGCTCCTCACCATGAGGAACAGATAGCGCGAGCCCTCAGCCCTTGGTCTTGACGCGGAAGATCACCGGCAACGTAAACGTCAGGCCTTCGTCGGCGATGACGGGTGGCGGCATCGGCACCGGATCGGAACGCCGCACCATCGCCAGCGCCGCCTCGTCAAAGGCCGTATCGCCCGAGCCCTTTTCGATATCGGTCGCCAGCACGTGGCCCATGCGGTCGAGCGTGAAGCGGATCTGGATCTCGGCGGATTTCTGCTGGCGTTCCTTCGGGTAGCGCTTGTGCTTGTCGAGATGCGCGACCAGCTCCTTCTGCCATGTCACGCGCGCGCGCCGTGCGCTCTCGCCGGTGCCGATGACCGGCGCGACCGATTTCGGCCCTTCCGGGATCGCCTCCGAACTCGGCGTCGCAGTGGCCTCGGCCGCCACCGACTTGGTGGAAGCCGAGGTCTGCACCGCCGCGATCTTTGGGTCGTCTTCCTTCGGCTTCTTCGACTCGGTCTCCGTCACGATCCGGTCGGCTTCTTCCGGCTCGGTCGGCTTGTCCTGCGGCAGATCGGTTTCCTTGACCTCGGCCTTTTGCTCGTTGAGCTGCGGCGACGCGGCCGACGCATCGGTATCCGGGCCGGGCGGCAGGTCGGTCACCTCGCGGTGCACGGACGCCAGTTCGAGGCCGACCTCGATCGCCGATGCGCCGAGCGCGTCGTCGGATTCTTCGGCCTGCAACTGCACGATCGCCAGCGCCGCGCCACCGACGTGAAGCGCGAGCGCGATCACCGCAGCAAATATCCATAGCCGCCGGGATGGCTTCTGGTCGTCGAGGCCGCTCAAGGCTTTGCCGGCGCCGCTTGCGCCGCCGTGTCCGGAACGCCTTCCAGCGCCACCAGCTTGAGCTTGGAATAGCCGCCGGAGCGCAGGAGTTCGAGCACGTCCATCAACTCGCCATACGGCACGGCGCGGTCGGCGCGCAGGAAGACGTAACGCTCCTTGGTCATGTCGGGCATCGTATCGAGCGAGCGCACCAGGTCGACGCGCTTGACCATGTTCTCCCCGATCGCAATCGAGAGATCCGGCTTGATGCTGACATAGGTCGGCTTGTCCGGCTTTTTCTGCGGCGTTGCGGTCGAGGTCGGCAGATCGATCGGCAGATCGACCGTCGACAGCGGCGCCGCGACCATGAAGATGATCAGCAGAACCAGAATGACGTCGATGAACGGCGTGACGTTGATCTCATGCGATTCCGCGAAATCGCCGTCGTCATCGCCATCGGTATCTGCGAGAGACGCGCCCATCGCCTACTCCGCTGCTCCGCGGCCGCGCTGACCGCCGCTGACATGGGTGCGGTCGAGATCGCGCGACAACAGCCGCCCCGCGGCGCCGGACGCACGGCTGACCAGTTCGAGGTAGCCTCTGGTGACCCGCGAGAAGTGATTGTAGATGATGACGGCGGGGATCGCCGCGACCAGACCGATCGCGGTAGCGAGCAGCGCTTCGGCGATGCCGGGCGCCACCACTGCGAGGTTGGTGGTCTGCGATTTCGAGATGCCGATGAAGCTGTTCATGATGCCCCAGACGGTGCCGAACAGTCCGACAAAGGGCGATGTCGCGCCGATGGTCGCCAATAGCCCCATGCCGAGCCGGACGCGCCGCGCCTCAGCCCGCACGATTTCGGCAAAACTGGAGGCAGCACGCTCCTTGATGCCGGCGTCGCTCGAGATGCCCGCCGACAGCCGCGCCTCGCGCATCGCCGCCGCCAGGAAAGACGCCAGCACGCTGCCCCTCGAACCCAGCGCGAATTGCGCTTCCGCCAGCGAACGCGCGTCGGCGATCTTGGTCAGTGCCGAGCGCACCTTGCGCTGCACCACTGAGAGTTCGACCATCTTGGCGATGAAGATCGTCCAAGTCACCAGCGAGGCAAAGGCAAGGCCGATCATGACCGCCTTGACCACGATGTCAGCCGACTTGAACATCGTCCAGGGCGACAATTCCTTGAGTTCGGCCACCGCCGCCTTCAGCGCCTTGGCCTCGCGCTCCGCCGGCGTGGCAGCATCCGAAGGTGCGGCCGGCGCAGCCGCCTGGGGCAGCGCAGCCGGAGGCTGTGCGGGCATCTGCTGGGCCACAGGCGCGGAAGGCGTTGCGGGGGTAGCGTTCTGCTGCGCAAAAGACGGCGCCGCCAGCGACGGCATCGCCAGCGCACAAACCACTGCCAAAGTCATTAAGCGAGAAAGAGACAGGTTCATCATACTTCGGCCCAGTAGCGGATCAGGTTGTGATAGATGCCGGTCAATTTGACCGTTTCAGGGTCGTCTCGCCCCAGTCGTTCCACCAGGGCCTGGATCGCGGTATCGAGATCGAAGATCAGACTGCGGGCGTGGGCATCCCGTACCATGCTCTGCAGCCAGAAAAAAGACGCCACGCGCATACCTCGTGTGACGGGCGTGACCAGATGCAAACTAGACGCAGGATAAAGCACGAGGTCCCCGGCCGCGAGCTTGATTTCATGTGAGCCATAGAGGTCCTCCACCACCAGTTCGCCGCCGTCGTATTCGTCCGGTTCCGACAGGAAAAGCGTCACCGACAGGTCGGTCCGGATCCGCAATCCCGTCAGGCGATCTCCCCTCACCGCGTTGTCGACATGGAGGCCGAAATGGTGCCCGTCGGAGGCCACGTAGCGATTAAATAGCGGCGGAAAGATCTGCAGCGGGATCGCCGCCGAGATGAATTGGGGGCTGGCGGTCAGCGCCGACAGCACGCGATTGCCGAGCGTGCGGGCGACCTCGCCGTCGGGCGGAAGCTGCTCGTTGCGCTTGACCATGGCCGACTGCGCACCGGCGGTGGAGCGGCCGTCCTCCCAATCGGAGGCGTCCATGATGCGGCGGAAATCCGCCACATCGGCCTTGCTCAGTACTTCAGGGATGCAAATCAGCATGCCATCCGCATCCCTGGGATACCTCTAGAACCGTGCAGAAATCACCATGCTCACGCTGCGGCCCGGCGCCACGAACACGAACGGCGTCGCACTCTGGTAAAGCGCATCGTAATAGAGCTTGTTGGTGATGTTGGCGACGAACAGCTTCGCTCTCCAGTTCTCGTTGACCTTCGCCTCGACGAAGGTATCGAAACGCCAGTAGCTCGGGATCGAAGTACCCTGGTTCGCGGCCAGGAACGTTCCACCAAACATCTCGGAGCGGTACACCGCCTGCCCGCCGATCTCCCAGACATCCGTCAACTTATACTTGGTCAGCAGGCTGAACGACTGATGCGCGACGTTGGCCAGCTTCAACCCGACATTGGTCGGGAACAGCAGCGGCTGCGGTGACGGGACCAGTGATTTCGTCACCTCGGATTGCATCAAAACCAGGCCGCCGAACACGCTCCATTTGTCGGTGATCTTGCCGCCGACGCCGAGGTCGATGCCCCGGATGCGATAGGCCGCGCCCGCGGTAATACAAGACACGTTGCCGGATCCGGGAGGCAGATTATACGAGCAGCCCGGAATATTATTCGCAGCCGCAACGCTATTCACGTTCTGCGACTCTCGCGCATTTTCCTTCTCGGTCTGGAATAACGCCGCGGTCAGCAGCAAGCGCCGGTCGAACAGCTCCCATTTGGTGCCGAGTTCGATCGCCTTGTTCTTCTCGGGCCCGAAGATCTGGTTGGGACTTCCGTTCAGCGCGGGCGCAAGGCCGCCATATTGCGCGCTGGTGCCGTCGAACTCGGCGCCAACCGGGTTCGACGACGTCGCATAGGCCGCATAGACGCTGCCGAACGGCAGCGGCTTCAGCGTCACGCCGAGATTGAAGTTCGGCATGCCGTATTGCTGTTCCTGCGAATTGAACACGTTAGGCCGGTTGTTCTGCGTACCGAAGCCGCTGGCCTTGATGTTGTAGTCATCATAACGAATGCCGCCATTGAGGATGACGAAGTCGTTATAATTGGAGGTGTTGATCACGTAGGCACTGGTGGTATCGACGGCGATCTTGGTCGGGAAGGCGGTCAATTGCGGATTGATGAGAGGGTTCGCAAAAGTGAATTGCGGATAGTAGATGCTGGCTCCGACGATGTTGCCGCCGGGCGTACCGCCCGGCAGCGATTCGGAACTGAGGCCCGCGTATCTGTTGATGCTGGCGATCTCGCGCGAAACCTCGACGCCGCCCGTCGTCGTGTTCTTCCAGCCGCCGATGTAGGATTTGTAGATCGCCTCGGTCTGGTTGGCGATGTTCTCGGTGACCTGATAGCGGCTCTGCGGATTGAGGCTGAGCGTCTTGCCGTTGTCGACCGGGGCTTCCGGCAGCGTGCCGATGTAGTCGAGCACCGAACGCTGGAACCGGGTCTTGTTGCTCAGCGTCAGATCCGGGGTGATCGAGACCTCGCCGCCGACCGTGCCGATGTCCTGCTTGATGCTGTAATAGTCGCGGTTGACGAGGCCGTAGAAATTGTTGCGGCTGACGCCGAAATCAGGATACGGGCCGCCTGCCGTGGTCCGGTAGAAGTTGCCCGGACCCGGATTGGGCGAACCGGGCCGATAGTACGGCACGCCGAAATCGGGCAGTCCGTGCAGGTTGGTGTGAATGTAGTTCGCGTAAAGCTTCACGGTGTCGAGCGGGGTCCACTTCGCCGCAACAAAGCCGCCGTCGCGGTCGTCCTTGATGTAGTCGCGGCCGGCGACGCCGGCGTCCTGGAACAAGCCACCGGCACGAATCGCCAGCGTCGGGCTGATCACCTGGTTGACGTCCAGCACCACCCGCTTGGTGTGGTCGGTGGCGAACGTGGTGTCCATATTGTAGAAGCTTTTTTCGGTCGTCGCCGCCTTGGTGACGATGTTGATCGCGCCGCCGGTGGTGCCGCGACCGGCAAATGACGAGCCCGGGCCACGCAGGATTTCGACCTGCTCGGTGAAGAAGTTTTCGCGGACGCTGACGCCGGCATCGCGCATGCCATCGAGGAAGACGTCGTTGCGGGCATCGAAACCACGGATGAAGAAGCGGTCGCCGAAAGCATTGCCGCCTTCCCCGGTGCCGAGCGTCACGCCGGCCGTGTTGAGCACGGCCGATTTCAGCGTTGTCGAATTCTGATCCCTCAGCACGTCCTTGGTCAGCACCGTGATCGATTTCGGCGTGTTGAGGATCGGCTCGGGAAATTTGCCTGATGCCTGCACCCGGGTGGCCATGTAGGGCGCGTTCGGGTTGGCGTAGGGATCACGGTCGGCGGCAAGACCGCCGACATTGGGGAACGGCACGGCGGCGACCGGGGTCGGCTGGGTGCGGCGCGCGGCGCGGCGCAACGCAGTCCGGGCGCGGACCTGGTCCGGCGAAGGCCTCGACGCAGCGGGGCGCGGGCGAGCGACCGGGGCATCGACCGTCACCGGCGGGAGGTTGGGCTGCTGGGCTTCGGCGCCGGAGAACGATGCCACCGCGATCAGGCCTGCGACCGCCGAAACCGTCTTGCCGGAATTACCTTCGATAACTTGACCGACCGAGTTGATCGCCACTTCGAAACGTAGCGACTTCGGTGCTTTTACTTTGCTCATACTGCGCGCCCCTGAAATGAAACTCGGCCAGCGCGCTTTTTTGTCGCGCGTCAAACCGTCCCATTGCGGTGCTATCGAGCGAAGAAATTCGGGTCAATGCGATTGCGGCAACACATCCTATTGAATCGAACCAGTTAAAAGAGATTCTAATCTACAGTTTGTAATCGTTCTAAAATCAGCACTTATAACCATTCTAAAGAGTGTCCGGGAAATACCGGCATCGTTTACATGACGAGCATCATCAGCTCTGCGAAGAGTCATCGGCGCTCGGCGTCTTCATCAGCGAAAACAATTCGTCGACCGTCGATTGCGCGATCTGGCGGACGCGGTCGGTGTTGTCCATGCCTGATATGTTCACGCCCCTCACGACAGCTTTGATCTCGTCGCGAAAGTCCGTGAGGAAGCGCAGCGGGTCGGGCTGCTCGTTCGCGACGCGCGCAATCAATCCCGTGATCAGAATCTGGCAGGCCATCATGCGTCCGTTCAGTTCGTCCATCCTGCATCCCCGATTGCTCGCCGCGCGACGCGCGCGATATGAACGACATCGATCGCGCTTACAACCTGCGCCGGAGATATGCCTGACATCGCAGGCTATCTGTAGTTGAGCTGGCCGACATTCGCTTCCAGCGTCAAACCTTTCCAATTGTTTAGGATTCTCAAGCCTTAGTGTTTGTACTGGACGGGCGCGTGGACGTTATACCGGCAAATGCCGGGACCCTCCTTCGAGCCACGAGCCGTCATGTCCAGATCACGCACCATCCGTTGGGCTTTGCTGCTCGTCGCTGTCGCCGCACTGGGTTATCTGGGCTGGCAGCGCTTCCATGGCGAAGATCGCCAGGCACGCGCTGAGGCCGGCAAGGCCGCTCCTGCCCGTCCCGCCGTGCCGGTGCGGACGGCCGCGGTCGAAAAGGCCGATTTTCCGGTCTATCTGACCGGCCTCGGCACCGTGCAAGGCTTCAACACCGTCGTGGTGCGCAGCCGCGTCGACGGCCAGATCAACCGGATCGCCTTCAAGGAAGGCCAGTTCGTCAAGGAAGGCGACACGCTGGTCGAGATCGATCCCCGGCCGTATCAGGCCGCCCTCGACCAGGCCAAGGCCAAGAAGGCCCAGGACGAAGCCAACCTCGCCAACGCCAATCTCGACCTGCAGCGCTATACCAAACTCGGCGAATTCGCGACCCGGCAACAGACCGATACGCAACGCTCCACCGTCGCGCAGCTCACGGCGCAGATCCAGGCCGACGCCGCGTCGATCGAGAACGCCCAGACCCAGCTCGACTACGCCACCGTCAAGGCGCCGATCTCGGGCGTCGTCGGGCTGCGGCAAGTCGATGTCGGCAATATCGTCAACGCCGCGACGCAGACCGGCATCGTCACCATCGCCCAGATGGAGCCGATCACGGTGATCTTCACCGCGCCGGAAGACCAGTTGCCGGAAATCAAGACCGCGCTCGCCGCGGGTTCCCCCGAGACGATCGCGCTCTCCACCGACGGCAAGCGAGTGCTTTCGAAAGGCTCGCTCGCGCTGATCAACAACCAGGTCGATACGTCGAGTGGCACCGTCCGGCTCAAGGGGGTGTTCGACAACAAAGATCACGCGCTGTGGCCGGGCCAGTCGGTATCGACCCGGCTGCTGATCGCGACGCTGAAGGACGCGACTGTGGTCCCCGACGACGCCGTTCAGCACGGCCCCGACGGCCTTTATGCCTACACGGTCAACAAGGACAACAAGGCTGAGCTGCACAAGATCAAGGTGACGCGCGCGATCGACGGCCGCTCGGTGGTCGACGAGGGGCTGACGCCGGGCGAGCAGGTGATCACGGCGGGCCAGTTCAAGGTTCAACCGGGCACGCTGGTGTCGACGGCGGTCGCAAGTTCGGATCAGACTCAGACCAAGGTCGTCAGCGAATGAGCGCGGGAATTTCGGCACCGTTCATCCGCTATCCGATCGGCACCTCGCTGATGATGGCCGGCATCCTGTTCGTCGGCCTCGTTGCCTATCCGCTGTTGCCGGTAGCGCCGTTGCCGCAGGTCGATTTCCCGACCATCCAGGTCTCGGCGTCGCTGCCCGGCGGCAGCCCGGAAACCATGGCCTCGTCGGTCGCGCAGCCCCTGGAGCGCCAGTTGGCGCAGATTCCCGGCATCGCGCAGATGACCTCGACGAGCTATCTCGGCACCGCCGCGGTCACCATTCAGTTCGACCTCAACCGTTCGATCGATGCCGCCGCCAACGACGTCCAGGCGGCGATCAACGCCGCCGGCGGCCAGTTGCCGAAAAACCTGCCCTCGCCGCCGACCTACCGCAAGGTCAATCCGGCGGACTCGCCGATCCTGCTGTTGTCGGCCACATCCGACACGCTGCCGCTGACCACGGTCAGCGATGCCGTCGACGCCCAGCTCGCCCAACAAATCAGCCAGATCTCAGGTGTCGCGCAAGTCGTCATCGGCGGGCAACAAAAGCCCGCCATTCGTATCCAGATCGATCCGGCCAAGCTCGTCGCCAAGGGCCTCTCGATGGAGGACGTGCGCAGCCAGATCGCGATCACCACCGTCGACAGTCCGAAGGGCAACATCGACGGCGCCACCCGCGCCTATACCATCTACGCCAACGATCAGCTGCTGGAATCCAAGGACTGGAACGACGTCATCATCGCCTACCGCAACGGCGGGCCGTTGCGGATTCGCGACATTGGCCAAGCCGTCACCGGGCCAGAAGACGCCAAACAGGCGGCCTGGGCCAACGGCAAGCGCGGCGTATTCCTGGTGGTGTTCAAACAACCCGGCGCCAACGTCATCGAGACCGTCGACAAGATCAAGGCGACGCTGCCGCGGCTGGTCGCCGCGATCCCGCCCTCGATCAAGATCGAGGTAATCAGCGACCGCACCCAGACCATCCGCGCCGCGGTGGAGGACGTGCAATTCACTTTGCTGCTGACCATCGCGCTGGTGGTGATGGTGATCTTCATCTTCCTGCGCAGCTTCTGGGCCACGGTGATTCCGACCATCACGGTGCCGCTGGCGCTGCTCGGCGCCTGCGCGCTGATGTGGGCGTTCGGCTATTCGCTCGACAATCTGTCGCTGATGGCGCTGACCATTGCCGTGGGCTTCGTGGTCGACGACGCCATCGTGATGCTGGAGAACATCACCCGCTATATCGAGGAAGGCGAAAAGCCGATGGCGGCCGCCTTCAAGGGCGCCAAGGAAATCGGTTTCACGATCGTGTCGATCTCGATTTCGCTGGTCGCGGTGCTGATCCCGCTGCTGTTGATGGGCGGAATCATCGGCCGCCTGTTCCGCGAATTCGCGGTCACGCTGGCGATGACGATCTTCGTCTCGATGATCGTGTCGCTGACGCTGACGCCGATGATGGCCTCGCGCTTTCTGCGGTCCCACCATGAGACCAAACATGGCCGCCTCTATCAATGGAGCGAAAGCGCGTTCGATGCGATGCTTCGCGCCTATGAGCGCGGTCTCGATCTGGCGCTGCGCTGGAAGTTCACCACGCTGATGATCTTCTTCGCCACTCTCGGGTTGTCCGTCTATCTGTTCGTGATCATCCCGAAGGGCTTCTTCCCGCAACAGGACGTCGGCCTGATCACGGCGACTTCGGAGGCCAATCAGGACATTTCGTTCGCCGACATGAAGCGGCATCAGGAGGAACTCGGCAAGATCGTGATGGCCGATCCGGATGTCGCAACGATTGCCATGAATATCGGCGGCAGCGGCCGGGCCGGCAATAACGGCAACATGTTCATCACGCTCAAGCCGCGCAGCGAACGCAAGGCATCCGCCCAGCAGATCATCACCCGCCTGCGTCCCCAGCTGGAGAAGGTCGAGGGCGCCCGGCTTTATATGCAGGCGGCGCAGGACGTCCGTCTCGGCGGCCGGCCGACGCGAACCCAGTTCGAGTTCACGCTGCAGGACGCCAATCTGGCCGAATTGAACGAATGGGCGCCGAAGATTCTGGCGAAGATGCAGACGCTAGCCCGAGCTGCGCGACGTCGCCACCGACCAGCAGACCAACGGCACCACGCTGCAGCTCAAGATCAACCGCGACACCGCCTCGCGCTACGGCATCCAGCCGCAACTGATCGACGACACGCTGTACGACGCCTTCGGCCAGCGCCAGGTGGCGCAATATTTCACCCAGCTCAACAGCTATCACGTGATCCTCGAAGTGCTGCCGGAACTGCAGGCCAGCCTCGACACGCTGAACAAGATATACGTGAAGTCGCCGACCACCGGCGACCAGGTGCCGCTGTCGACCTTTGCCACCTGGACCAGCGTGCCGGTGCGGCCACTGTCGATCAGCCATCAGGGCCAATTCCCGGCCATCACCATCAGCTTCAACCTCGCCCAGGGCGCGGCGCTCGGCCAGGCGACCAACGCGGTGCAACAGGCGATGGTCGAACTCGGCGCGCCGAGCACGCTCAGTTCCAGCTTCCAGGGCACCGCGCAGGCGTTCCAGCAATCGCTCGGCACCGTGCCGCTATTGATCCTCGCGGCCCTCGTCGTGGTGTATCTGATCCTCGGCATTCTCTACGAAAGCTACATCCACCCGATCACGATCCTGTCGACGCTGCCGTCGGCCGGCGTCGGCGCGCTCGCGATCCTGATGCTGTTCGGTTTCGATTTCAGCCTGATCGCCCTGATCGGCATCGTGCTGTTGATCGGCATCGTGAAGAAGAACGGCATCATGATGGTCGATTTCGCCATCACGGCGGAGCGCGACGAGAACCTCGAACCGGAGGCCGCGATCCGCAAGGCGGCGCTGCTGCGCTTCCGCCCGATCATGATGACGACGATGGCGGCGATGCTGGGCGGCGTGCCGCTGATGCTGGGCACCGGTACCGGATCGGAAATCCGCCAGCCGCTCGGTTATGCCATGGTCGGCGGCCTGATCGTCAGCCAGGCGCTGACGCTGTTCACGACGCCGGTGATCTATCTCTATCTCGACCGGCTCTCGAACCGGTTTGCGGGCTGGGGGCGATCGGCGGATTCAGATCATGGGGCGCATCCCGGTGCACAAGCCTCGGTCAAGCAGGCGGCCGAGTGATCTCGAAGCGTCCTCGCGCAGAGTGCCGCGACACCACTGAGGCGGCCTTAATGCCAGAATAGGGCGAGCGCGAGCAGGCAAACTGAAGCCAAGCTCAGCGCAATAAATACAATCAACGTGGCACGATCATTCATGCCAGAGACTTGCCACATGAGATGCCGCCTGCGATGTGCCGAGCGTGCCAAAAAATTGTGATTTCAAGCCAAAACTACAAATCAGGCCACTGGCAAAATCAACCTCCTCACCAACGGAGGCTCCCCATGATGCCGGACTTCAAAATTAGATCACGGCCAACAAAGCCTGATCATTGGCCTGAAATCACAAGAACTGATCTCGATTCTTCGCTATACGGCCTGTCGCTCGCACCGACGAAGCAGTGATGATTGCGAGCCGCCCCTTTCGTTTTATTAATTTAGATCTTAGGTTTTTGACGATGTCCTCCGATGACGGCAAAGTCGCATTATTTATCGATGGCGCCAATCTCTACGCTACGGCCAAGGCGCTTGGCTTCGATATCGATTACGGGCGCCTGCTCAAGCAATTCCAGAGCCGCGGAGTATTGTTGCGCGCTTATTACTACGTCGCAGTTATCGAAGATCAGGAGTACACGTCCACCCGCCCATTGATGGACTGGCTCGAGTACAACGGCTACACCGTCGTCACCAAGGCGACCAAGGAATTTGTCGACGCCAGTGGCCGCCGTAAGCTGAAAGGCGACATGGATATCGAGCTTGCCGTCGATGCCATGGAGCTTTCCGAGCATATCGATCAGATGGTGCTGTTCTCCGGTGACGGCGATTTCCGCTCGCTGGTGGAGGCGATGCAGCGCCGCGGCGTCCAGGTGACAATCATCTCGACCATTTCCACCCAGCCGGCGATGATCGCCGACGAGTTGCGGCGCCAAGCCGACTTCTTTACCGATCTGATCGATCTACGACCGCTTATTACGCGCGAATGACCAACTAGAAGCGCCTATCCTCACGGGGTCAAACGAAATTGGCGCGGCGTCATACCGGTCCAACGTTTGAACGCGTGGGTAAACGAGCTGACCTCGCCATATCCCAACAGCCACGCGATTTCAGAGACCGGCAGATCGCGCTCGGCAAGATAGCGCTTTGCAAGAGCAACTCTTGTGTCTTCCAATATCTCCGCAAATGCCACATCCTCGTCGCGAAGCTTGCGTGACAGCGTTCGCCTACTAATGGCGAGCTTTTGGGCGACGTTCGATGCGCTGCCTTTGGCATGCGGGAGCAGCTGCGGCAAAACTCTCTCGACGGCCGATCGAAGAGAAGCGCGCTTTTGCGGACGATCGGCGAGCGCTTCTTCTGCGTATCGCAGCAGCAGATTGTTCAAGTGATTGTCAGAGCCGACAATGGGCAGGGATGCCACGGGCGCTGGAAAAATTATCTCGTCGCTCGCAGCGCCAAATTCGACGTCGCACCCGAAAAAGCTCCGCATTTCCGCTGGCGTTTCGTGACGCTGGTGTCGGATCCTCAAATGGCGAGGCGCCAGCCTGGTATCTGTCACTTGCCGACAGATCCGCACCAACGTAACCAGCCAGAACTCGATCTGATGCCGGTCAGACTGCCTGTCGACATCGACATAATCTAGCGCTATTGCGGCTGCTTGATCGTCCAGCTTCACGCTGAGGCGGACACCCTCGTTCATTATCGTGCAATATCGCTTTCCGTTCTGCATGGCATCGGCAAACCGTTCCGATGATGCGATCACATAATAAACCAGCCCGATTTCGCGGAGATCGAAATTACGAGCGAGGTGAAACCCGAGAAGTCCATCCTTAAGTTCTTCTGACGCCAGCTCGAGAATCCTTATTTGCTTGGGCACTTCCAGCCTTACAGCATCGTCATTGACCTGCTCGGGCCTCGCTCCCACTTTGGCCAGAAGGCCTGATGGGTCGTTGCCAAGCTCGCGCATCCGCGCGAATGCGAGCCGCGCAATGCCGCCGGTGGCGCTTGGTATCGAGCAAAGTCTGTCGGGCACTCCGGAGCGCATGGATGGACAGCTCAGTTCGGTTCAGATTCCGCGACAAACTTAAGCCTAGGCGAATGTTAGCGATGGTCCAAGCGTCTTGTGTCGGCCTTGGGTCGAAAGGAAAAACTCCGGAATGACCGGCGCATGTCCGCTTTAGCCGGCACTCAAAAGCGGACATCTCTCATTTTTTATGAGTACACCCCCAGCTACTGCCTCGCCATCTCCGCGGCTCCTACCCCGTCGCCGTCGAGTTTCTGGTCGTCGTGCATGTCGACCGTCACCTTCAGCAATTTCCCGGTGAATTCGAACGGCGCTTCGTAGTGCGAGACCGGGCTGGAGCGGTCGCGGCCGATGTCGAGGCCGGACCATGAGATGAAATTGTTGAAGGCGAACTGGGTCTGGATCGAGCCGGCCGCCTCGCCATCGATCAGCAGCGTATATTCCGTCACGCCGGTGCGGGAGCCCTTGGCCGGCGGCTCCTTGCGGATCAAACGCTCGACATGCACGCCGAGACGGTGGGCGCCGGACGGCACCTTGCGGTTCGAGGTCACGATCTCATGGCCGCCGCCGATATTGAGGTCGTGCACCAAAAGTCCGTCCTTGATGTAGAGGCTGTAGCCAGTTGTCGCGTCGCCATGGGCGATCAGCACGCCCTCGGCGCCCTCCTCGCCGATCTCGACATGGGCCTCGACGGTGTAGCTGCGGCTGCGCACGTCGGGCGCGATGTCGGTCGGCACGTGACCCATACCGGCGTGAAAGGTGAATTTGGTTCGCGCGCCGTGGAAGCGAGCGGCGTTTTCCGCGAACCGAGGACCGAACCGGTCGTCGAGCGGCAGCACGTTGTGCTGCTCGGCCTCGCGCCACCACAGCTTGATCATCGCCTCGAGCCGTTCGGGCTCCTGCGCCGCCAGATCATCGGTTTCCGAAAAATCCTGCGCCAGATGAAACAGCTCCCATTTGTCGTTCTCGAACGGCGTGCCCGAGGGATGGAAGGAGACCGCCTTCCAGCCGTCGTGCCAGATCCCGCGATGCCCGAACATTTCGAAGTATTGCGGCGAGGACTTTGACGGCGCGTCGGGCTCGGCAATGGAGCGCGCAAAGCTCTCGCCTTCGAGCGGTATCTGCACGATGCCGCCGATTTCGGCCGGCGGCGCGATGCCGATCAGTTCTAACAAGGTCGGCGTCAGGTCGCAGGCGTGGACGAATTGGTGGCGCACCTCGCCCTTGGCCGCGATCTTCTTCGGCCAATTCATCACGAAGGGATCGCGGATGCCGCCGCCATGGGTGTTCTGCTTGTAGCGGCGCAGCGGCGTGTTCGACGCCATCGCCCAGCCATGCGGAAAATTGCTGTGCGAATCCGGCCCGCCGATGTCGTCGATCCGCCGCAGCTTTTCCGCGAGCGGTTCGGGACGGAAATTATACGGTCCCATCGCGTTGACGAAGCCCCAGGGCCCGCCCTCCTGGCTCGCGCCATTATCGGACAGGACCAGGATCAACGTGTTGTCGCGGATCCCGGCGGTATCGAGGAAGCCGATCAGCCGCGCCAGATGTTGGTCGGCATGGTCGAGCATGCCGGCAAAGGCCGCCTGCAGCCGGGTGAAGACGCGCTTTTCGTCCGCGCTGAATTCTTCCCACGCCTTCACGCCGTCATTGCGCGCGGGCAAGCGGGTTTCCCCCGGGACGATCCCCATCGCCTTCTGCTTGATCATGCGCTGCTCGCGCTCGACGTCCCAGCCATGGGCGAACATCGGGTCGTAACTCCTGATGATGTCCATCGGCGCCTGGTGCGGCGCGTGACAGGCGCCGAGCGCCACCCAGGTCAGCCACGGGATGTCGGGCCGGTCGGCGGTGTGATCGGCGATGAAACGGATCGACTGGTCGACCAGGTCGGACGTCAGATGATAGCCGTCCGCATAAATGCCGGGCGGATCGATATGGGTGTTGTCGGACACGAGTTCGGGCGCGAACTGGTCGGTTTCGGCATCGAGAAAACCATAGAAGCGGTCAAAGCCGCGGCCGAGCGGCCAGCCGTCGAACGGCCCGGTGGCGCCGCTTTCGGTCAAGGGCGTGACGTGCCATTTGCCGACCATGTAGTTGCGATAGCCGTGCGGACGCAGCATCTCCGCCAGCGTGCCCGCCTCGCGCGCGATCTTGCCGCGATAGCCGGGATAGCCAGAGTTGAAATTGGCGAGGCAGCCGACGCCGACCGAATGATGGTTGCGCCCGGTCAAGAGCGCCGCGCGCGTCGTCGAACACATCGCTGTGGTGTGGAAGCCCGAATAGCGCAGGCCTTCGGCGGCGAGCTTGTCGATGGTCGGCGTTTTGATGGCCGAGCCGTAGCAGCCGAAATCGGAAAACCCGACATCGTCGAACAGCACGACGAGGATGTTGGGCGCTCCTTCCGGCGGCTTCGCCGCCTGCGGCCACCATGGCTTTGAGGCGGCCACCGTGTTGCCGATCGTACCGCCGAACGGTTTTGCGCTGCCTGCTGCCATGCTTTCCTCCCGCAATTGGATGCGACCGCAGTTGACCCGCAGGTTCGCCAGACCTTGGCCGGCGCACCGCTTGCGCATTGCCAGAAACCATAATCCGAATTATGATTATGATTATTTCGAACGGAGACGCAAGTTCAGGATGCAACGGCCGGCCGAACTCGACCTTCCTGGCGTCACCCCGTCGCGGCAGCAGCGCAGCCGCGAGACCACGGCCGCCCTGCTTGAGACCGGTGCGGAGATGCTGCGGACACACAGCCTCGTGGAATTGTCGATCGACGCGCTCTGCCGGCAGGTCGACGCTACCGTCGGCGCTTTCTACAGCCGGTTCGCGAGCAAGGAGGCTTATTTCAATGCCCTGATGGCGCTGGCCGCGCGCGACGGCGAAAGCCGGCTGTCACGGATGAAGCAGGACCAGCGGCTGACCGATGCGGATCTCGCCGGGCTCAGCCGTCTTCTCGTCCGGGGCACCATCGGCTGGATGCGAAACCATGAAGGCGTGCTGCGCGCCGCGCTTCAGCACGACGACACAAAGCCGAACCGCTGGTCAGCGTTCAAGGAACTGGCGCGCGCGAACGTGGCCAATGCCACGCCCATCCTGCTCCGGGTCATGGGCCCGGGCCGCAAGGCGGCGAAAACCCGCGCCATCGCGTTCGGTTTTCAGGTGGTGCTGGGAACGCTGGTCAACGCCATCCTCAACAATCCCGGGCCGCTCTCGATTTATGACGGGGAGTTGGAGGAGCGGCTGGCAGGATGCCTGTTGCTGTTGCTGCAGGCGGAGATGGCTGAAAGCGGTTCGCGCAAGCGTTAATTCGTAGGGTGGGCTGAGCGAAGCGAGCCCACCATTTCATGCGCCGGGTCAGAAAGATGGTGGGCACGCTGCGCTTTGCCCACCCTACATTCTACAAGTCTTTGCTTCAAACCCCGAGATAGGCCTTCTGCACCTGCGGGTCCTGCGCCAGCGCCGCGGCAGTGCCCGAGAGCACGCTCTTGCCGACCTGCAGCACGGTCGCGAAATCAGACACTTCCAGCGCCAGTTCGATCGACTGTTCGGCGAGCAGGATGGTCAGCCCTTCGCGATGCAGGCGGCCGAACGTCTCGTACATGGATTCGACGACGGTCGGGGCGAGGCCGAGCGACGGCTCGTCCAGCATCAACAGCTTTGGATCGCTCATCAGAGCGCGGCCGACCGCGAGCATCTGTCGTTCGCCGCCGGACATGGTGCCGGCGCGCTGGCTGCGCCGCTCCTTCAGTTTCGGAAAGATTTCATAGACGCGCTCCAGCAGCGTCGTCACGCGCGACTTGTCGCGCAGCGGCGTCGCGCCCAGCAGCAGATTGTTCTCGACGCTCTGCTGCACGAACAGCCGCCAGCCTTCCGGCGACAGCGCCAGCCCCTTGCGCACGATCGCAAACGCGCTCTGGCCGCCGATCTCCTCGCCGCCAAAGCGGATCGAGCCCGCATGCACGGGGATCAGACCCGCGATGGCGTTGAGCACCGTGGTCTTGCCGCCGCCATTGGAGCCGAGCAGCGCCACCACGCTGCCCGCAGGCACCTGCAGCGACACGTCGGAGACGCCGATCAGGTCGCCGTAGCGCACTTCGAGGTTCTCGATGCGGAGCAACGGCTCGCTCATGTCGCGGGCCCGCCCATCAGTTCGATCGGCGTATGGCCGGCGGCGGCCTTGGCGGCGCGGGTGCCGAGATAGGCGGCGATGACGGCGGGATTGGCCGTGACCTCGCGCGGGCTGCCGCGGGCGATCTCCTTGCCCTGGTGGAACACCACCACCCGGCTCGCCAGCGACATGATGACTTCCATGATGTGCTCGACGATGACGAGCGTGATGCCGGAGCGGTGGATGTCGCGCACCAGATCGATCGCGAGCTTGACCTCCTGCTGGGTGAGGCCGGCCATGGCTTCGTCGAGCAGCAGCACTTTGGGTTCGGTGGCGAGCGCACGCGCGATCTCCAGCCGCTTGCGGCCGGGCGTGCCGAGCGAACGCGCCGGCGCATCCGCCAGCTTGCTCATGCCGACGCGCTCCAGCACGGCGCGGGCTTTTGCTTCAGCCTGGGTCCGATGCGGGGTGCGCAGGAACGCGCCGATCATGACGTTCTCCAGCACCGTCATGCCCTCAAAGGTCTGCGGCACCTGGAAGGTGCGCGCCAGCCCAAGCTGCGCCCTCGCCTCCGGCGTCATGCTGGTGATGTCATGGCCTTCGAACAGCACCTTGCCCGAGGTCGAGACCAGATCGCCGGTCAGGCAATTGAAGAAGGTCGACTTGCCGGCGCCGTTCGGCCCGATCAGGCCGAGAATGTCGCCCGGCTCCAGCGTGACGCTGGCGGCGTCGACCGCCTTGAAGCTGCCAAAGGCCTTGGTGACGTCGCGGGCTTCAAGGAGCATTGGAGGCTCCCTTCGTTGTTGCGGCCGGCTTGCGCCGGTCCAGCGTGCGGTTGATCAGGGCCAGAATTCCGCCAGGCTGGAACCGGGCGATGATCACGATGATGGCGCCGTAAACGACGAAGGTGAGGCCCGCGCCCTTGCCGCCCAGGACGTTGTTGGAGATTTCCTCCAGCGGCACCAGGATCGCCGCGCCGACCAGCGGCCCGAACAGCAGCCCGGCACCGCCCAGCGCCGCCATGATCAGGATCTTCACCGAGATCAGGATGCCGAGCCCGGATTCGGGATCGACAAAACCGAACATCATCGCATACATCGCGCCGGCGACGCTGGTCAGCCCGGCGCTCAGCATGAAGGCATAGAGCTTGGTGCGGCTGGCAGGTGCGCCGAGCGAGCGCGCCGCGCGTTCGGAATCCTTGATGGCGCGCAGGTAAAATCCCATCCGGCTGTTGGTCATCCACCAGGTGATGCCGAGCGTGATGAGGAGAACCGCCAGAAACAGATAGTAATACGGCAACGCCGAAATGAAGGAGAGATCGAACACGGTGCGCGGCACGGTCGGCCCGCTGAGGCCGACGGCAGCGCCGAGGAATTCCGTGTTGGTTACGATCAGCCGCGCCAGTTCGGCGACCGCGATCGTCGCCATGCTGAAATAATGCCCTGACAGGCGCAGCGTCGGCACGCCGATCACGGCCGCGATCAGTACCGCGGCGGCGATGCCGACGGGAATGCCGACCAACGGCGGCAGGCCGAAATGCGAATAGGCCGCCATCGAGGCATAGGCGCCGCAGCCGAAGAAGACGACATGGCCGACCGACACCTGTCCGGCATAGCCGCCGATGATGTTCCAGGCGGAGGCCGCGATGGCATAAAGCAGGATCAGCGCGCCGAGCCGCTGCTGGAACGGCGTCGTGAAAACCAGCGGATAGAGAATGATCAGCGCGAGCGCGACCGAAGGCCAGATGAAACGCCGCATCACATCTTGCCCATCAGGCCCTGCGGCCGGAACCAGAGGAAGCACAGGAACAGCGTGTAGACCACGATGTCCTTGTAGACCGCGCCGATCCAGTAGGCCGACACGGACTCGATCACGCCGATCAGAAGGCCCGCGACCAGCGCGCCCGGGACGCTGCCGAAACCGCCGAGCGACACCGTGACAAAAGCGACGATGCCGAGCGTCTCGCCGACGGTCGGCGAAATATAGAAGAAGGTCGCGATCAGCGCGCCGGCGAGACCCGTGGCGCCGGCCGCGATCCCCCAGGCAATCGCCTGCATGCTGTCGGGGCGGATGCCCATCAACTGCGCCGCGGTGGCATCCTCGGCGACCGCGAGCATTTTTGAACCGAGCGACGTCCGCGTCAGCAACAGATGCAGCCCGAGCGTCACCAGCAATGCGACGACTCCGGCCAGCAGACGCGAGGCCTGCAGCTTGATGCCGAGCACGTCATAGGTGCCGCCGACCAGATCGGCCGGCAGCGACTGGAAATTCGCGCCAAAACCCCAGAACACGGAGTAGCGCAGCAGCAGCGCGAGCCCGAACGTGCCGAGAATCTGGGCCAGCATCGGGCCCTTCATCACGCTGCGGATCAGCCCGAAATAGACGATGATGCCGACGGTCGCCAGCACCAGCGCCGCCACCGGCGCGCCGACAAACGGGCCGACGCCGAGCACCGTCCACACCACGAACGCGACATACATGCCGAGCATGACGAAATCGCCATGGGCAAAGTTGACGATGTTCATCATGCCCCAGATCAGCGTGAGGCCGGACGAGAACAACGCGTAGACTGCGCCGAGCAACAGCCCGCCGACGATCACCTGAACGAGAATGGAGGACATGTCTTAAAGCTTGCGGGTTGGGCTTTGGGTGACGGCGGCGCAGTGAATGAAAGCGGCGGGGCGTGATGCCCCGCCTTTTCATGTCTATTACCAGCCCTTGTAGGGGAAGACCGGCGCCGTCTTGGCCAGTTGCTTCGGCCAGACCGGCACGTAGTTCTCGCCGTCCTGCAGCTGGATCACGAGGCCCGCGGCCAGGATGTTCTGGCCCTTGTCGTCGAACTTCACGCCCTTGTAGCCCATGATCAACTGGTCGGGCTTGAGGTCGGTCGCCTTCAGCGCCGCCTGGATCTTGGCGGGTTCGGTCGAGCCGGCGCGATCGATGGCATCGACCAGCACGAAGAAGCCCTGCATCTGGCGCGCCGCGGTGTCGTCGAGATCGTCGCCGCCGCTCTTCTTCTTGTAGATCTCGTTGATCAGGAAGGTCGGCGATCCCGCAGCGCCGATCGCAAAGGACGAGCGGTTGAAGATGCCCTGGATTGATTTGCCGACGGCCTTCAGCGTCGACGGATCGGAATAGCCGGCGTTGTCGGCGATCATCATCGGCGGCTTGTAGTCCAGCGCCTGGAACGTCTTGGCGTAGAGGATGGCATCCGACGTGTAGCTGATCATGATCACCACGTCGGGCTTCTTGTCCTTGAGCTGCAGCACCTGGCTCTGCACGTCGGTGGTGTTGGCCGAATAGGCGATGTCCTGGGCGATGGGAAGGCCGTTCTCCTTGAACAGGGCGGTGATGACGTTCGCGACCGAGGTGCCGTATTCGGTGTTCTCGTGAACGAGGGCGACGTTATCGACCTTCTGTCCGCCCGCCTTCATCTCCTTGAGGAAGTCGAGATAGATTTTGGCGAAATCGCCGGCCACCGGCGTCGTGCGGAAGAACCATTTGAAGCCGCGCTCGGTGAGATTGGCCGCAACCAACTCGCCGTTGACGAAGGGAATGCCGTATTTCTCGGCGATCGCACTCGCCGTCAGCGTGATACCGGACTGATAGGCGCCGGTCAGCGCGACCACTTTTTCTTCCGTGATCAGGCGCAGCGCCTGGTTCTGCCCGGTAGCGGGGCTGCCCTGGTTGTCGGCGAACACCACCTCGACCTTGGCGCCGCCGAGGCCCTTGAGGCCGGCGTTCTTCGTCACCGGCAGGTTGCCGAGCGCGGGATTGCCGCTGTTGATGATCTCGACCGCGGTTTCGATCGCCGCCTTGGCGTGCACGCCGGCGCTGGCCGCGTTGCCGCTCAAGGGAAAGATCGCGCCGATCTTGACCGTCTTGTCCTGGGCCGAGGCTGAACCCGCGATGACAGCCGACATCGCGGCGGCAGAAAGCAGCCCTACGATATGCTTCAATCTCATTTTGAAAATCTCCGTCCCATCCGGTGCCGGGCTCTTTTGGCCCTGGATATGCCGGGCATGGCCGCCCGGCGCTTCTATTATTGGTAGCGCAAGCATTGCATGGCCGGTTGGCATCGGCAAGTTGGCGTCCGCGGATGCCATCAGACCTTAATCGTTGGGCGTCGTATCGACGATCATGGCAAGTCCGCTTTCACGGCCACGTAGACCGTGTTGCTGGCATCGTGCTCTCCGCGCAGGTTGTCGAAGGTCACGACATGGGATGCTTGGGTTGCAAACGCGTCGGCCAGAGCGCACTCAAAAGCATCATCCGGCGGATCGTTCGACCACAGCGCGAAAACGCCGCCTGGATTCAGATGACCAGCAAGCCGGGCCAGCCCTTCGGGCTCGTACAGCGCGGCGTGGCGCGGATGCAGCAACTTGCGCGGCGAGTGATCGATATCCACCAGCACGGCATCGAAACGCCGGCCCTGTGAACGATCATCAAACCCTTCGACGGAGGACGACATCGCGAAGAAGTCGCCGTTGACAAAACGACAGCGCGGATCGCCCGTCAGCTCCTTGCCGAGCGGAAGCAATCCCTGCTCGTGCCATTCGATGACCTCGGCAAGCGCATCGACCACGATCAGCGATCGCACGCCGGCATTCTCGAGCACCGCGCGTGCGGTGTAGCCGAGCCCCAGGCCGCCAACCACCACGTCGAGATCCGCATCACCGAGCGCCGCCAGCCCGAGCCGCGCCAGTTCGATCTCGGCCGCGGTGAACTGGCTCGACATCAGAAACTCGTCGCCGAGCTTGATTTCGTAGACATCGACATCGGACATCGGCCGCCTGCGGCGCCTCAGGCTCAGCACGCCCATCGGCGTCGGGCGGAAATCCAGCTCTTCGAAAGAAAGGCTCATCCGCCCCGTCCTGACCGTGGCCTGCGCCACAAAATGACCCGGGATTTGCCGGCCCTCCTGCAACAACGCCATCCCCGCGCGCTTGCCAAGGGCGGGAGGTAGCGAGTAGAAGGGCGCAGATCGCCGGATCCTAGCGAATCCGGCCACGAGCAATTGCCCAGATGACCATCTAAGCTACTGATGTCGTTGAGCAATTATTGGGGAATGGTGTAACGGTAGCACAACAGACTCTGACTCTGTTTGTCTAGGTTCGAATCCTAGTTCCCCAGCCAGCTTTCTCGCCGCCTTCCCTCAACCTCCGCCCCTGTCAAAGACCCGCCGCCACCGGCAGCTCCGCGATCATGCGAATGCCCGGCCGTCTCCGCCAACGAATCTGCGACGGCTCGACCGCCAGCTTCAAGTCTGCGGCCAGCGCGTGAACAGCGCCTGCAGCGCGCAGATCGCTTCGATCCGCGCGAGCTGGTGGCCGAGGCAGAAATGAATGCCCGTCCCGAACGACGAGATGCCGGTTCGGCCGCCGCTCGAGATCGAGGCGCTCGGGACACTCGTTTGCGTCCGCGTCCAGATTGGCGGCGACGATCATCGCCATGACCCGGTCGCCCTTCTTCAATTTGACGCCATCGAGATCGACGTCCTGGCGCACATAGCGCGGCTTTGAGAACTGCACCGGCGAGACGAAGCGCAGGAATTCCTCGACCGCCAGCCCGGCGCGGCTCCAGTCCGCCGCGAGCCAATCGCGCCGGTCCGGATCCTTCAGCAGTTCGAACACCGATCCGCTGATCAGGTGCGTCGTGGTCTCGGAGCCCGGCGCCGAGCAGCAGGAACACCATCGAGACCATCTCGTCCGGCGTGATGCGGCCGCCCTCCTTCTCGACGCGCACCAGTTCGGCGATCAAGCCTTCGCCGCCCTGCTCGCGGGCGAGCCTGCAGGCGCGCCTGCAGATAGCGGCGCATTCTGATGAGCCCGCCGATCAAGCGCAGAAAGCCGAACGCGCTGGTGAGATGCGCGATCGAATTGGCCCAGGCGATGAATTTCGGCCGGTCGGCCGGCGGCAGGCCGAGCAGCTCGCAAATCACCGCAAGCGGCAGCATCCGCGCATAGCGCTGCACCAGATCGGCCGGGCTGCCCGCCGCGAACAACTCATCGGCGAGGCGATCCGCAATGGCGCGGATATGCGGCTCCATGTCGAGCACGGCGCGGCGGCGGAACGCCTCATCGACGATGTTGCGCAGGCGCGTGTGGTCCGGCTCGTCCATCGTCAGCATGTTGTTGGCGAACGTTGCGATCAATTTCGGCATCCACCAGGGCAGGCCCGCGAGCGCCCCGCCCTCCTTGCGCAGCGTGAACAGCGCGCTGTCCTTCAGCACCCGCGCCGCCGCCTCATAGGTCGTGGTGACCCAGACGCGGCCGACGATCGGGAATTTCGTCGCGACGGCAGGACCGATCGCGCGCAGTTGCGCGACACCGGCCTGCGGATCACGAAAGAACGCCTCGCTGGTGAAATCGAAATCCACATGCCGTGCCATCCGCCGTTCCACACTGCCGCTTCGCCACCCGATCAAGATGGTGTGCGACAGCGAGGCCGCAAGGCTCGCACGTTCGATCGGCTCGCCGCAAATGTGTCGGGATCGAGGATACGCGCGTGCGCCGCTCACACCGGCGGCGTGCCGTGGGTATGGAACGACTCGATCGTCTTCAGCCCCCAGGCCTGGCCCTTCTTGCGCTCTTCCTCGGTCCAGACGATCGGCTTCCAGTCGGGCGCCAGGATGAGGCGGGCGCCGGCGTTGGCGACTTCGACGCGGTTGCCGCCGGGCTCATAGACATAGAGGAAGAAGGTCTGCTGGATCGCGTGCTTGTGCGGGCCGGTCTCGATGTGGATGCCGTTCTCCAGGAAGATATCGGCGGCGCGCAAAATTTCCTCGCGGCTGTCGAGCGCGTAGGTGACGTGGTGGAAGCGGCCCGTCTTGCCGTAATGGTCGCGGGTGTAGGCGAAATCGTAGCTCTTGTTCGACATCGTCATCCACATCGCGGCTTCCGTGCCGTCGTTGAGCACGATCTGCTCGGTGGTGCGCAGGCCGAGATAGTTTTCGAAGAACAGGCGGTTGGCCTTGATGTCGACCGCGAGGCAATTGAGGTGGTCGAGCCGGCGGACATTGACGCCGCGCGCCGGAAAGCGCTGCGCCTGGTTCTTCAGCGCGGGCTTCAGTTCGGGCGGCGCCTGATACCATTCGGTCTCGTAATAGAGCTCGACGATATGGCCGTCAGGATCGCGGCAGCGGAACGCCGGCCCCTGCCCCATGTCGCCGTCAACCCAGCCGATGTCGAAGCCCGATCCCTTCAGCGCGGCGACGCGGCGCTCCAGCGCCTGCGGGCTGCGGGCGCGCAGCGCCATGTGCTCCATGCCTGAGGTTTTCGACGCCGTCAGCTTCAGCGAATAGCGCTCGTAATCGTCCCAGCCGCGCAGATAGACCGAACTCGCCCTTCCGGCCGCTGACCGTCATGCCCATGACGTCGACAAAGAATTTCAGGCTCTCGTCCGGCTTCGGCGTCAGCATTTCCATGTGGCCGAGATGGGCGAGATCGAAGATCGGTTCGGGGGTCATTGTGTCGGTCTCTCTCGTAGGGTCCGCGCAAAGCGCAGCGTGTCCACCAGTTCACCATGCGCAGATGGTGGGCACGGCAGCATGCGCCTTTGCCTACCCTACAATTACAGCGCCCGCGTCACGTCGTCGAACAACTCATCGACGGTGAACGCGCGCGGAATGAGCCTTTGCTGCGCGGAATAATCGATGATCAGTTCCAGCGAACGCCGCATCTCGTCTCGGTCGAAACGCGGCGCGGCGGGTGACGCCGTGGCCGACTCCGCCAGCAGCCGATGCACTTCCCGCACCACGTCCGGATGCTGCTCGCACAACGTCCGGCTCACCACCACCATGTGGTTGATCGGCACCACCTTGTGCTTCGCGAACCAGGCCTTCTCCTCCGCGGCGACATCGGCGAACAGCGGCTTCAAATCCGGATGGTCCGACTTCTCGCCGAGCACCGCATCGAGTTCGCCGTCGATCAGCATCTGGATGATCTGCTTGCCCGCGGGCGCCCGCTTGGTCGTATCCTTGAATTCGGCGACATGGGCGTCCTCGAACGTCACCCAGTCGATCGAATTGAGATCGACGCCGTAATCATTGGCGAGAATGCCGCGCAGCCATGCGCCGGTCGTGGTGGTGAAGGAGCGGATGCCGACGCGCTTGCCGTTGAGATCGCGCGGCGCGAGCTTTCCCGCTTCGCATTGTACAGCGCATGGCCATGCTGGAACCGCGCCAGCACGACGTCGGGCAGCAGCACCATCGGCTTGTCAAAAGATCTTCGCCATCAGATAGGTGACGATCGCCATCTCCGAGACGTCGAACGCCGCTTCGCGGACCATCGGCTTGAAGCCCTTGTTGGTCGGCGAATAGTCGACGAAATCGAACTCGACCAGATCGGACTTGATCGATCCGTTCTTCAGCGCCGCCGTGCCGGGATGGTCGCCGAGCAAGGTGCGCAGGCGCATCGCCATCTCAGTCCTCCTCCGGCTCGTCGATATAGACGAGGCCGGCCTTCGCCAGCGGCTCGCGCATATTGTACATGTCGAGGCCGAGCACGCCGGCGGCGAGCTGCTTGCGCTTGCCGTCCTCGTCGGCGAGGCGCTTTTCGCCCTTGGCGACGACGTCGGCGGCGTCCTTGCGCCGATCACCACGACGCCGTCGTCATCGGCGACGACGGCATCGCCCGGCACCACGTTGATCCCGGCGCAGACCACCGGCACGTTGACGGCGCCCAGCGTCGCCTTGACCGTGCCCTTGGCCGAGATCGCCTTCGACCACACCGGAAAGCCCATCTCGCGCAGCGACTTGGCGTCGCGGACGCCGGCATCGATGACGAGGCCGCTGACGCCGCGCGCCATCAGCGAGGTCGCCAAGCAGATCGCCGAACATGCCGTCGGTATTGTCGGTGGTGCAGCCGACCACCAGGATGTCGCCGGGCTTGCACTGCTCGACCGCGACATGGATCATCCAGTTGTCGCCGGGCTGCGCCAGCACGGTCACCGCGGTGCCCGCTCCTCGGCGCCGGCCCAGACCGGGCGCAGATAGGGCTTCATCAGGCCGAAGCGGCCATAGGCCTCATGCGCGGTGGCGACGCCGAGCGCGCCGAGCCGCTTCACGAGGTCGGCATCGGTGCGCTTGATGTTGCGGACGACGACGGTCTTCATGCCAGTTCCTCCATCGCCATCGGGAACAGCCGCTGATAGGCCTCGCCATAGGTCATCGGCTTGCCGGAATTGCGGCCGCCCTGCATGCCCCGCTGCAGCGCGACCCGCTCATAATAGGCCCACAGATGCTTTTGCGCGGCGAGAATTTCGAACGTCTTGCGCTTGATCTCCCAGACCTCGTCGATGTTGAGGATCACCTGCGGCTTGAAATTGCACATCTCCGGCTGGTGCGGCTCGAACAGGAACACCGGCGGCGCGGAGTAGGTGTATTTGGCGCCGGGCTTGTGGCCCATCGCCTGCGCGACCACGCGGGTTTCCTGGGCGAAGTGCGCGGCATTGGGATGATCGAAATTGTAGGGGTCTTCCAGCGCGTGGGTCAGCACGAAGGACGGATTGAGCTCGCGGTAGATATCGACCATGCGGTCGAAATGCGCCTCCGTCAGCCGCAGCGGATAATCGCCGGCGTCGAAGAATTCGATCTCCGCGCCGAGCATCTCGGCGGCGCGCTGCGCCTCGTCGCGGCGGCCGGCCTTGACCTTCTCCAGCGTCGCGCCGGCCTCCTTCCAGGCGAACTGGCTTTCGCCGCGCTCGCCGAACGACAGGCAGGCGATCTTGACGCGATAGCCTTTCTTGGCATGCAGCGCGATCGCGCCGCCCGCGCGCCAGACGAAATCGCCGGGATGCGCCGTGACCACGAGGCCCGTTTTGTTTGCGTTGCTCATGATCGGGATTTCCTCTTTCGCTTGTTGCACGTGGCCGGCCGCACCGGCTGCGTGACTATTGTTTCTCAATTCCTGCCCGCTCGATCACATCAGCCCATTTCTCGATATCGTCCTTCAGCCGGTCGAGGATTTCCTCCGGCGTAGCAGGCCTTGGCCTCGATGCCCGAGCTCGAGCGCGCGCTTCTTCAAGTCCGGCGTGTCGAGCACCTCGCGCAGCGCGGCATTGAGCGTCTTGATCACCTCCGGCGGCGTGCCCTTGGGTGCGAAGATCGCATTCCAGGACCGCGCCTCGAAATCGCCGCCGCCGGCTTCCTTCACCGTCGGCACGTCAGGCAGGAACGAGGTGCGGACCGTACCCGAAGACGACACCGCAGTGGCCGCCTTGTCGGCAACGTGCGACTGCACCGCGGTGTAGTTCTCGATCGCCATCTGGATATCGCCGCGCAGCAGCGCGATCAGCACATCGGGCGAACTGCGGAACGGAACGATGGTGACGTCGACACCGGCGGTCGATTTGAACAATTGCGCCGAGAGGTTCTGCGTCGAGCCGACATTGATGGTGCCGACATTGAGCGTGCCGGGCTTTTCCTTGGCCGCCTTGATGAATTCGGCCAGCGTCGGATATCGGCGAGCCGGCTTGCGTGACGAAGATGAAGTCGAAATAGCCCATGCTCGAAACCGGAACGAAATCGGTCACCGGATTGAAGCCAAGGTTTTTGAACAGCGATACCGAGATCGCGGTGCCGTTGCTAAACAGCGCCAGCGTATAGCCGTCGGCAGGCGCCGACAGCACGGCGCGCGCGGCATTGATGCCGCCGGCGCCCGGCATGTTCTCGATGACGAAGCGCTGGCCAAGCTTTTCGCCGAGCTTTTCGGTAACGATCCGCGCCGTGACGTCGGCAACCCCGCCCGCGCCGAACGGCAGGATCAGCCGCACCGGCCGGTTCGGATAGTTCTGCGCGCCGGCGATTTGCGGCAGCAACAATGCCGCCGCCAGCATAGCCATCCCGGCGAACGATGCGCGGCGTCGGCTCATTGTATATCGCTCGACGTTTGTCCGCCATCGCTCAGCGCTCCCTCAGAATTCAAACAGCCGCGCCGGATTGTCGACCAGGATCTTCTGCTGCAGTTCGGGCTCCGGCGCGAACAGCGGAATGAGGTCGACCAGATCGCCGTCATTCGGCATCACCTTGACATTGGGATGCGGCCAGTCGGTTCCCCAGATCACGCGATCCGGCGCGGTCTCGATGATGCGGCGCGCGAACGGCACCGCGTCGTGGAACGGCGGTCCGCCGGACGACACCCGCTCGCAGCCGCACACCTTGACCCAGCATTTCTCGTCCCGCTGTCATCAGGTCGATCAGCGTGCGGAACGGAAGCTGGTCGAGACCGTCGGCGGCCTTGACGCGCCCCATGTGATCGATGGTGTAGCGCACCGGCAGTTTTGCCAGCATCTCGGCATATTCAGGCAGATCGATCGCATCGAAATGCAGGTCGATATGCCAGCCGAGCGGCGCCACCATCGCGACGATGCGGTGGAACACGGCCATGTCAGGCACCCCGCCGAGATGGCGCACGAAATTGAAGCGGCAGCCGCGGAAGCCGCCCTCGTGCAATTCGCGAAGGCCACGCTCGGTAATGGTATCGTCGATATTGGCGACGGCGCGAAAGGTGCCGTTGCTGACCGCGATGGCGTCCAGCGCGACGCGGTTGTCGGTGCCGTGCACGCTGGCATTGACGATGACGGCGCGGCCGATGCCGAGCTTCCTGTGCAGCGCCCGGAAATCCTCCAGCGGCGCATCGGGCGGCGTATAGGGCCGTCCCGGCGCATAAGGATATTTGTCGCCGGGGCCGAAGATATGGGTGTGCGCGTCGCACGCCAGCGCCGGCAGCTTGAATTTCGGCGTCCGCGTATCGGGATCGGGTCCGGGAATGGTCGGCTTGTGCATGGTGCCTTCTGCAGTGTTGAGCTGCGCTGGATAATTTCCGCTAGACCTACCGGCCGGATCTTCTTTCCGTCTTTGCCGCACGTGCTCTTCGCCGGATTGCTGGCCGCTTTGCCGCGGCCTGCGCAGCGACCGTGGCCGCGTCGATTGATCGACGTCAGGCGCCTGCAACGAGGCGACCGTCGCCGCGACGAGTTGCTCGATCGCTTCCGCCATGTCGGCGCCGTCGGCTTCGCCGCGCGACAGCCGCGTGACCCGCTCCGGATTGACGAGGGTATAATAGAGTGCGCCGAGCAGGAACTGCGACCGCCACACGATCGTCTTCCGCGGCAGATGCGGCAGGCTTTCCTCGATCGCCTCGATGAAGGCGTTGGTGGTGTCGTCGAAGATCTCCGCGATGATGCGGCCGACCACGGCGTTGCCTTCGGCCGACATCACCGCCCGCAGCCGCGTGAACCGCGCGCCGCCGCCGGCAAGGTCGCTGCTCGATGAAAACGCCGGCTGCACATAGGCCCGCACGATCGCCTCCAGCCGGTCCTGCACGTCGCGCACGCGCCTTGCCGCCACCAGCAACTCGATGCGGCGCTTGTTCATCGGCCCGCAATGGCGCTTGTAGATTTCCAGCAGCAGGCCGTCCTTGCTCTTGAAATGATAGGTGATGCTGCCGGGATTGGCGCCAGCTTCCAGCGCGATGTCGCGGATCGACACGGCATTGAAGCCGTGCGTCGAGAACAGCAGTTCGGCCGCGCTCAGGATGGCTTCCCGCATGTTGGGATTTCGCGTCATGGCATTTGCTTTCCGCTCTCGACTTTTGTACATTTGTACAAAATATCAGGTCCAGTCAACAAACATCTGGGCGGCGCGCCGCCCGCCACGACTGGCCGGACTGACAAGGGAGAGCCGCCGGATGCGCCAGATCATCGTTGCGTGCCGCGCTTGCAGTGACGACGGCGCAGCGCTCGAAGGCATTGCCTGACGTTCCCACGATCGCGGAGGCAGGCATCCCCGGCTATGACGCCTCGGTCTGGTGGGGCTTTCTCGGCCCCGCCGGCATGGCGCCTGACCTGGTCGCCAAAATCCACGCCGACCTTGCCGCCGCCCTGAAGGATCCGGTGGTCCTGACCGCGCTGGAAAAGATGGGCGCCACGCGCGGTCGGCAGTTCGCCCAGGGATTTCGACGCCTTCATGCGCGCCGAGGCCACGAAGTGGGAGCCGGTGCTGAAGGAGGCCAATATCAAGATGCAGTGAGCGATTACGCCAACTTCGCCAGTCGGATCACCGCGCATTCGCCGGCGCGTGCACATGCCAGAGATCGGCGCGCCAGTGCAGCACGACCGCCAGCATCAGCGCGAGGCCGGCCGCCGCGTAGAGCGTGCCGGTCGCGGCAAATCCGATCTCGTCGATCAGGCTGCCGGCGGCCAGCAGGCCGATCGGCAGGCCATAGATCACCATCATGCGCACGCCCATCACCCGGCCGCGGAAATTCTCGCTCGCGGTCCGCATCAGGATGACGGCGATCGAGATCATGGCGAGGCTTTGCGAGAAGCCCGCCACCACCAGGCACAGCGATCGCGGTCGGCACCGTCTGCATCTGCACGAAGATCAGCAAGGTCGCGTACCAGACGACGGTGAGCGCCGATCATCAGCCGCGCCACCCGGATGTCGCGGATCAGGCTCAGCACGATCGAGCCGGCCAGCGAGCCGATCGCAAAACTGGCCGACAGATATCCAAGCCCGGTCTGGTTGGTGCCGTAGATCGTCTTGGCGATGTACGGCAGCAGGCCGTTGGAGAGCGGATAGGCCGTCAGGTTAGCGAGGAATGCGACCCACAGCGCGGCCTGCATCCGCGGCGTGGTCCAGACAATAGGCGACGCCCTCCTTGAGGTCGCGCAGCGGCGAGCGCTGCAGCGCCTCGTTGGCAGCCTCGCCCGCCGCGTGCGGCTTCGCCGGGGCCACGATGCACAGCGTCAGCGCGGTCGCGATGATATAGAGGCAGACGATCGCCACATAGGCCGGGCCCATGCCGAGCGCGGCAAACAATCCGGCGCCGCTCAGCGCGCCGGCAATGCGCGCGGTATCCATCGTCGTGCGCGAGATGCTGATCGCGCCGATCAACTGGCCGTGCGGCATGATGGTCGCAACCAACGCGCCGCGCACGCCAAGGTCCGACGGGCGGACGATGCCCATCACGGCCGCGATCATGAAGACATAGAGCGGCGCGAGATGGCCTGACAGCGCCAGCGTCATCAGCACGGCCGCCAGCACCGCATAGGTCGCGCGCATCATCGCCAGCAGATCGCGATGACCGATCCGGTCGCCGACGACGCCGAACATCGGCGCTACCAGCGTGCCGATATAGCCGAGCGAGGCGAACAGGGTGAGCAGCAGCACCGATCCGGTCTCGACCAGCACGTACCAGCCGAGAATCAGCGTTTCCATCTCGAACGCCCACGAGGTGAGCAGATCGGCGGGCCACTGAAAGCGGTAATTCCTGACCCGGAATGGTGCGAGCGCGGAAGTCGGCGCTGGCTCGCTCAAGATGCGTTGTCGCGATTCATCGCGGTCCACCCTGCCCTGTTTCTTGTTTTTTCGTTCTCCGTCGATAGCAAGCTGAGCCAGGCGTTTCAAGCTGCCGACATCGCCCTGCCGCTATGCGTCAACAGCAGCCGCCTCACCTCGGTGGCGGGTATCGCGGGGCTGAACAGATAGCCCTGCATCTCGGTGCAGCCGAGGATGTAGAGCAGGTTCCGCTGCTGTTCGGTTTCGACACCTTCCGCCGTCGTCGTCATGTCGCTGGCGGCCGCGATGTTCATCACGGCCTGGACGATGGACGAGGATGCGCCGGGACCGGCGATATCCTTGATGAAGGAGCGGTCGATCTTGATCTTGTCGAACGGGAAACGCTGCAAATAGCTGAGCGAGGAATAGCCGGTGCCGAAATCGTCCAGCGCGATCCGGACGCCCAGTTTGCGCAACTGATGCAACATGTCGAGCGCCGCCTCGTCGTCGCGAATGAGCACGGCTTCGGTGATCTCGAGCTCCAGCCTGCTGGCCGGAAGGCCGCTGGAAGCGAGCGCCGCCGCGACGTGCAACGCCAGCGACGGGCTCCTGAACTGCACCGGCGAAACGTTGACCGCGACGCGAACATGATCCGGCCAGGTGACGGCCTCAGCGCAGGCGGTATTGAGCACCCACAGGCCGAGCTGGTTGATCAGCCCGCTGTCTTCCGCGATCGGGATGAATTCCGCCGGCGAGATCATGCCGCGTTCGGGATGCCGCCACCGCAGCAGCGCCTCGCAGGATGAGACCTTGCCGTTCTCCAGATTGACCACCGGCTGATAGTAGATCTCGAGACTGCCGTCGCTGATCGCCTGGCGCAGATCGAGCTCCAGACTTCGCCGCACCCTGGCGCGCTCATCCATGCCGGCCTCGAAGAAGCGGTAGGTGCGCCGTCCGTCGCCCTTGGCGCCGTAGAGCGCGAGGTCCGCATTCTTCAGCAACTGGTCGAGGTCTACCCCGTCGCCGGGAGCAAGCGCTATTCCGATACTGGCATCGGTGGTGATCAGGTGCCCCATGCATTCCAAGGGCTGCCTGATCGCCGAATGGATTTCATCAACGAGCCGGGTGGTTTCCGACCGGTCCTTGATAGCGGTCTGAATGACGGCGAACTCGTCGCCGCCGAGCCGGGCCGCCACATCGGTTTCCTTAAGGCAACCGCGCAGGCGATCGGCGACGCCCTTGAGCAGTTCATCGCCGATCGGATGGCCGAGCGCGTCGTTGACGCTCTTGAACTCGTCGATATCGATATAGAGCACCGCCAGTTGCTCGCCCGGCCGTATCGCCTTGAGCGACTGTCCAGCCGCTCGCGGAACAGGATCCGGTTCGGCAGTTCGGTCAGCCCGTCGTAATGCGCCAGATGCGCGATCTTCTCGTCGGCGCGCCTGCGCTCGGTGATGTCCTCGATGGTAGCGACCCACCCGCCGCTCTTCAGCGGCCGGTTGATGATCTCGATCGCCCGGCCGCCCGGCGCTTCCGTGAGCTGCCGCGTCGCCTTGCCGAGCGACACCGTCTGGATGATCGCATTGCAGAATTCATCGACGTCGCCGTCGAATGACCCGGTTTCCTTCCGGTGGGCGATCAGCCGCTGCATGGTGCAGCCGGGCTTGGCCACGTCGGGCGACAGTCCGAACATGTCCAGATAAGGCTGGTTGCAAATGATGATCCGCGCGGATGCATCATAGAGAACGAGGCCTTGCGGGATGTTGTTCACGGCAATCGAGAGCTGGCGCCGCTCCGCCGCCAGCCGCTGATCGGTCAGCCGATCGCGCCGCACCAGCAGACCGGCGATCACGGCCAGGACGGCGACGAGCGCAAGCAGCACGCCTTCGCGAAGACTCCACTCCGCGCGGGTCGGCCGCGATCACCGCCGCGAGCAGGATTCCGGCACACCACAAGCAGTTTGACCGTTCTGCTTCCTTGCGCAGAACCGGCCGAACCGCCCGACATTTGACGACCGCCCTCGTTACTCACTCGATCTGCCTTTGAAATGGCGACAGAAGTCCGTGCAATGGAACCCAGACCGCTGATCGTGCGCCCCGCGGCAGTATTACGCAGCACTAATGGAAGTCACGTTACAACTTGCGGTTAGCAATCGGTTACCGTCCACACGTACCGGCTCCAGTCCGCGATCCGGTGTTGGAGTTTACCGAGACGCGCGCCGGTCGGGCCGCTGCTCTCGTGCGGGATGGTAAACGAACGATTAATCCGAAGCCGGCACCGCACGCGGCCCGAAATGCAAGAAAGCCCTTGTTTTCCAGCGCAACTGACATCCGACCGCGCTGACGGCGACTCGCACCGCAAAACGAATCCTGACCGAGATGCCGCGGATTTAGCCGATACGAACCCTCACCTGTTTAACCGTTTCGCTAGTCGGGGCTGCCCATAATGGGGTCAGACCCAATTCATGAGATCCAACACCGTGACATCCTTCGGACGTGTGATTTCCGTGCGCGGCTCCCTCGCCCGGGTGGGACTTCTGGCGCCGGGCCAGGTGCCCGTCATCCGAAGCCCGCGCCACTGTCGGGCGCTTCATCAGCATTCGCTGCGCGGCGGCCACCACCATCATTGCGATGATCACCGAGGTGTCGTGCGAGAACCAGCCGAACTCCGATGAATACATGGCGACCGCATCGGTCGACCTGCTCGGCGAAATTTCCGGCGGCGAGCGTCCCAAATTCCAGCGCGGCGTCACCAATTATCCGACCATCGGCGATGCCGTCGACCTCGTCACCGCCGAGGACCTTCGCACGGTCTACGCGCCGAGCGGGTCGGACCAGATCAATGTCGGCACCCTGCAGCAGGACCGCTCGGTGATCGCCTATGTCGACGTCGAGGAGATGCTTTCCAAGCACTTCGCCGTGCTCGGCTCCACCGGCGTCGGCAAATCGACCAGCGTATCGCTGCTGCTCAACGAGATTCTCAAGGCGCGGCCGAACCTGCGGGTATTCCTGCTCGACGTCCATAACGAATATGGCCGCTGCTTCGGCGACCGCTCGCTGGTGCTCAACCCGCGCAATTTGAAACTGCCGTTCTGGCTGTTCAATTTCGAGGAAATCGTCGACGTCCTGTTCGGCGGCCGCCCGGGCGTTCCGGAAGAACTCGACGTTCTCGCCGAAATCATTCCGATGGCGAAGGGAATCTACACCCAGTACCAGAACTCCGACCGGCTCGGTCTCAAGCGCATGGAGCCCAAGTCGGGCGGCTACACCGTCGATACGCCGGTGCCGTACCGCCTGTCCGATCTGATTTCGCTGATCGACGAACGGATGGGCAAGCTGGAGAACCGCTCCTCGCGCATCATCTATCACAAGCTGATTTCGCGCATCGAAACCGTGCGCAACGATCCGCGCTACACCTTCATGTTCGACAACGCCAATGTCGGCGGCGACACCATGGCGGAAGTCATCAGCCATCTGTTCCGCCTGCCTGCCAACGGCCGGCCGATGACCATCATGCAGCTCGCCGGCTTCCCCGCCGAAGTCGTCGATTCCGTGGTGTCGGTGCTGTGCCGCATGGCGTTCGATTTCGGCCTGTGGAGCGACGGCGTCTCGCCGCTGTTGTTCGTCTGCGAGGAAGCGCACCGTTACGCCGCCGCCGACCGCAACATCGGCTTCGGCCCGACGCGGAAGGCGGTCTCGCGCATTGCCAAGGAAGGCCGCAAATACGGCGTCTTTCTCGGCCTCGTCACCCAGCGTCCGGCCGAACTCGACGCCACCATCATCTCCCAGTGCAACACGCTGTTTGCGATGCGCCTTGCCAACGACCGCGACCAGGCGCTGCTGCGCTCGGCGGTGTCCGACGCCGCCGCGAACCTGCTGTCGTTCGTGCCATCGCTCGGCACCCGCGAAGTGCTGGCTTTCGGCGAAGGCGTGGCGCTGCCGACCCGACTGCGCTTCAAGGAGGTTCCGGTCCATCAATTGCCGCGCAGCGAGGCCACCATCGCGTCCGTTCCGTCGGTCGCCGCCGGCCATGACATGCACTTCGTCTCCGCGGTGCTGGAGCGCTGGCGCGGCGCTACCTCCAATCGCGATGCGCCAAACGATCCCTCGGGCGGTGGCGAGCGGCCTGCCGCCCGCGTCATGACGCCGGTGGAAGCGCCGATGCTGCAGCCCTCGATGGGGCTCGACCCCGACCGGTTCTCGCTTCTGAAGAAGCCGCTGCGCTGAGGCGGCAAGCGTTCGCGCCGATTCTTCGCGCCAGCCGGTATCCACTTCGCCGCAATACGATATATGGTTCCGGCAACGCCGCCTCGCGGCCTTAAGCCGGAACCCTTTCATGACCAAGCCCGCCACCCCACGATTTCAGCCGCCCGCCATCGACAGGCTGCCGGAGGATATCCGCACCCGGATCCTCGCGGTGCAGGAAAAATCCGGCTTCGTTCCGAACGTCTTCCTGACGCTGGCCTACCGCCCGGACGAGTTTCGCGCCTTCTTTGCCTATCATGATGCGCTGATGGAGAAGGACAGCGGGCTGACCAAGGCCGAGCGCGAGATGATCGTGGTGGCGACGTCCGCCGCCAACCAGTGCCATTACTGCGTGATCGCCCATGGCGCGATCCTGCGCATCCGGGCCAAGAACCCGCAGATCGCCGACCAGATCGCCGTCAACTACCGCAAGGCCGACATCACGCCGCGGCAGCGCGCCATGCTCGACTTCGCCATGAAGGTGAGCCGAGCCGCCAATACGGTTTCGGAGGCGGATTTTGCCGAGGTTGCCGGCCACGGCTTTTCCGACGACGACATCTGGGACATCACGGCGATCGCCGCCTTCTTCGCGCTGTCGAACCGATTGGCCAACGTCACCGCGATGCGCCCGAACGACGAGTTCTACATGATGGGACGGCTGCCGAAACAGGGCTGAGCCCGGAGGTTTCCCGCGTTGCTGGACTGGACCGAAATCATACTGCGTCTCGGCGTCGCCACGCTCGCGGGCGGGTTGATCGGTCTCAACCGCGATCTGCACGACAAGCCGATCGGATTGAAGACGCTGGCGCTGGTCAGCCTTGCGACGGCCATGCTGCTGGTGCTGGTCCATTCGGACGAGGCCAAAATCGTCTCCGACGCCGGCAGCCGGGTGATGCAGGGAATCCTGACCGGGATCGGCTTTCTCGGCGCAGGCGTCATTGTTCACGCGGGGCGTCATTTCAGGGTTCGCGGGCTCACCAGCGCGGCCTGCACCTGGCTGGCGGCCTGTATCGGAATTGTCTGCGGCCTCGGACAATGGCGCGTCGTGATCATCGCATTGATCATCACTTTTGCGATCTTGACCGTTGGCGGCCAAATCGAACGCTGGCTGCACAAGAGGCTTGGCGGCAAGGAGGTCGCCGAACAGCAACCGCCACCTGTCGTTTCATCGGACAAGCTTCCGAACTAGTCGCCGATGTTGCGCGCCTTGAAATGGCCGCGACCCGGGGTTGGCGGCAGGCATGCCAGGGTTGTCCGAAGGCCTGACCGCACGGACTTTCGATCGACGGCGGCAGGTTCCATCAGACGCTGCGCGGATGGATGGCTGCCCCGCGTCCGGCAAGATTTCATGTCGGAAGCGCTGCCGCCGTGCTAAGGAAGGCGCAGGATTTTTCGCGGATCGGCGCAGTGAAAACCCAGCGGCCCATTATTTCGGACGATGAGCACGTGGTGCTCAAGTTTAGGCCGCGCACCTCCGCCCACCCGCCGGGCGGAACGGAAGAATCCGACCCGGCCAGGAACCCCAACAGCAACAAGGCGCCCAACACCAGCGGCCGCCCGCGGCAAGCGATCTCTCCCGCTACGAACGGCCGCGCGACGAAGGTGACGATTTCCGTCATCGCATGCTCGCCAATGTTGCAGCGCTTGCGTTCACCGTGGCACTGACTGCGATCGGCATCTGGCTTGCCGTCAGCATCGCCGATCTCCGCAAGACCCAGGACTGCGTACTGATGGGCCGCCGCGACTGCGCCCGGATTTCGGTGACGCCGCAGGGATAAGAACTTCTGCGCGTTTCATCCGTTTCAAGCAGCCGGCGCCGTAGCCCGGATGAAGCGCAGCACAATCCGGGATTCCCTCACCGCATCGACACCGCCCCGGATTGCGCTGAGCTCCATCGGGCTACGAAAATCCTCGCTCCGCTCTCATTGAGGTGCGCGTTCGCATTCTCGCGGCGCACTGCGGGCGGGCCTGATAACTTCTGCAGGCGATCGAGCGCAATTCGGATCGAAAATCTCGCTGCAGTCAGGCTACATCGCACAATCTGCGAGAAGCTTCCGGGCTGGCGCAAAGCAGGCGCCTGCGAATGGCGTCTTCAACCAGCGCCAGGCTCTGTTTTGCCTCGCGCGCTTCCGTCTCGGCTACATGCGCACGAATTTCCGCGGCTGCCGCCTTGTCCTCCGCCGCCGTGATGCGAAGTTCGATCTCCGTCAAGACTCTGGAAGCGTCAGCAAGCTTGCGATCCGCGTTAGCGACAACTTCCCGCAACGAATGCTCGGCGGATTCGGTTCGTTGCTCCGCCAGCTTCAGACGTTCCGCGGCGCTCTTGCACATGGCGTGAGCGCGAGCTTCGATTTCTCGCGCATTTTGCTCGATGCCATTGAAGATCTCGGCGGCCTGATAAACCAGGTCGAGGGCGTCAGCGCCAACCGCCTTTGCCGCGGAACGCTCAAAGCTCAATATGTTTTCGTTCCTGCGAACGGCAGGCCTTCCTTCTCTGCGAGCCATGGAAAGGACCTTTGCTGGAATATAGGCTATTATGAACACTTATGGTAAAAAGACCGTTAAAGCGCGTCAGGCGCATTCGCGCCGCGACTGTCAGCGCTGACACCGGGAAGAGTTGGAGCGCCTGAATAGGCTTCGATCGCCGGATGTGGGCCTCATCCAGTCGCTGCGACGATGTTGTCCGCTGCGGCCCACGCGAGGGTGGATGACTCGTCGCTGCAATTTCCATTACGTTGATCACGACAAAAAACGAAGAAAACAAGGGAGGCACCATTGAAATTTCTAATCACTGCAGCAGGCTTTTTTCTCGCGACGCTGTTTTCGATTCCTGCGCTGGCACAAACGAGGGCTCTGGTGACTGAAGAGATGATGGTGAAGACGGCCGATACCGGCATCGAAATATATGTCCGCAACAAGCGCCCGGCCGATATGACCTCGTTCCGGCCGGAGCAGACCGTGCTTTACGTTCACGGCGCGACCTACCCCTCCGAGACGGCGTTCGACCTCAAGCTCGATGGCATGTCCTGGATGGAATACATCGCCGCGCGCGGTTACGACGTCTGGCTGCTGGACTTGCGCGGCTACGGCAAGTCCACCCGGCCTGCCGAGATGGCCGACAAGCCCGAAGCCAATTCGCCCATCGTCACCGGCCAGACCGCGGTCAAGGACATCGGCACCGCCGTCGACTTCATCCTGCAGCGCCGCAACATTCCGCGCCTGAACCTGCTGGGCTGGTCCTGGGGCACGACGCTGATGGCGACCTACACCACGCAGAACGCCGCGAAGGTCGAACGTCTTGTCCTCTACGCGCCGGCCTGGATCCGGCAAACGGCTTCGCTGGTTCAGGCCGGTCCCGGCAAGCTTGGCGCGTACCGGATGGTCAATCGCGATCAGTCCAAGGAGCGCTGGTACACCGGCGTGCCCGAGGACAAGAAAGCCAGCCTCATTCCCGCCGGCTGGTTCGACGCCTGGGCCGACGCGACATTCGCCACCGACCCGGTCGGGGCCGCGATGACGCCGCCGGTGTTGCGCGCGCCCAACGGCGTCGTGCAGGACAGCGCCGACTTCTTCGGCGCCGGCAAACCCTATTACGATCCCGCCAAGATCACCGTTCCGACGCTGCTGGTGCACGCCGAATGGGACCGCGACACGCCGCCTTACATGGCGCAGACGCTGTTCCCGCTGCTGGTGAACTCGCCAGGACAAGCGCTACGTGGCGCTCGCCGAAGGCACGCACAGCATCATCATGGAGCGCAACAGGATGAAGTTGTTCGAGACGGTGCAGGCGTTTCTGGACGAGGGAAAAAAGCCGTGAGCACGTAGGGCGGATTAGCGATAGCGTAATCCGCCCTACTTTTTCGGAGCGGCACGAGGCCAGCAACCCATGCAATTCCACCTGAACGGCTTCGAGCCGGGCGAGCCTGACATCGCCGATCCCGCCGAGCGGGTCCTGCCATCGGGAATGGCCGGGCCGGCCCCTGCATTGGTTGACGTACTGATCGTCGGCTGTGGGCCGGCGGGCTTGACGCTGGCGGCGCAGCTTTCGGCGTTTCCCGACATCAAGACTTGCATCGTCGAGCAGAAGCCGAGCCGGCTGCTGCTCGGCCAGGCCGACGGCGTCGCCTGCCGCACCATGGAGATGTTTGACGCCTTTGGCTTCAGCGAACGCGTGCTGAAGGAAGCCTGCTGGATCACCGAGACGACATTCTGGAAGCCGGACGAGAGCAAGCCTGAAAACATCGTGCGCAGCGGCCGTGTCAGGGACGTCGAGGACGGGCTGTCGGAAATTCCGCATGTCATCCTCAACCAGGCGCGCGTGCATGATTGCTACCTCGACGTCATGCGGAAATCGCCGGCCAAGCTCGAGCCGTATTATTCGCGGCGTATGCTCGACCTCCAGGTGATACCGGCGGCGCGGTTTGAGGATCGCGCGGTGATCGCGCGGCTCGAACGACTCGATGCCGGCCACGAGGGCGAAATCGAGACGATCATGGCGCGCTATGTCGTCGGCTGCGACGGGGCCCGCAGCGCGGTGCGCAAATCGATCGGGCGCGAGCTGCGCGGCAATTCCGCAAATCATGCCTGGGGCGTGATGGACATCCTTGCCGTCACCGACTTTCCCGACATCCGGTTCAAGGTCGCTGATCCAGTCGGCGAATGACGGCAGTATCATCGTAATCCCGCGCGAAGGCGGCTATCTGGTGCGGCTTTATGTCGAACTCACCAACCTCGATGCCGGCGAGCGGGTCGCGAGCCGCAACATCACCGTCGACGACCTGATCGCGAAGGCGCGGCGGATTCTCCACCCTCATACGCTTGAGGTGAAGGAGGTCGCCTGGTGGTCGGTCTACGAGATTGGCCAGCGGCTGACCGACAAATTCGACGACGTGCCAGCGGACGAGCTCCCCTCCCGCCTGCCCCGCGTGTTCATCGCGGGCGATGCCTGCCACACCCACAGCCCGAAGGCTGGCCAGGGCATGAACGTTTCGATGCAGGACGCCTTCAATCTCGGATGGAAGCTCGCCGCCGTCCTGCGCGGGCGCAGCGCGCCGCGCCTGTTGCACAGCTATTCGGCGGAGCGGCAGGCGGTGGCGAAGGAGCTGATCGACTTCGACCGCGAATGGGCCGAGATCCTCGCCTCCGCCAAGGGCGACAACAAGGCTGCGGACGCGGCGCAGATGCAGAACTATTTCGTCCGGCACGGCCGCTATACCGCTGGCACCGCGACCCACTACCACCCCTCGATCCTCACGGCCGGAGCCGATCACCAGGATCTTGCCAAAGGCTTCGTGATCGGCACGCGCTTTCACTCCGCGCCGGTCGTGCGGCTTTCGGATGCCAAGCCTGTTCACCTCGGTCACGTCGCAAAAGCGGACGGACGCTTCCGGATTTTTATCTTTGCCGGATCTGGAGATCCTGCGGCCGAAAGCTCCCGCTCCGCTCACTCTGCGATTTCCTAAGCAACAATCCACAATCACCTGTCAGGCGGCACACGCCTGCCGGCGCCGATATCGACTCGGCGATTGATGTCCGCGCCGTGTTTCAGCAGGCGCACGTCGAAGTCGTCATCGAGGCGATGCCGTCGCTCCTGCTCCCCCGCAAAGGCCGCTTCGGGCTAATCGACTATGAGAAGATGTTCTGCCCCGATCTAAGGAGCGGCCACGATATCTATTCGATGCGCGGCATCGATCGCGACGAGGGCTGTATGGTCGTGGTGCGGCCGGATCAATACGTCGCGCATGTGCTGCCGCTCAACGCGCATGAGGCGTTGGCGGCGTATTTCGGCGGGTTCATGCTCAGGGTGGGGTTAGCGTAGCGGGAGAGTCCCGGATATCGCTGCGCTCATCCGGGCTACGCTTCCTACGCTTCCGCGCCGCCCGCGCATCTCCCCAAATCTGCCCATTTTTGTCGCCAAATCCAATGTGACAGTATTGGCCCGCCTCCATTGAACTCAGGGCCCCGCTCCGATATACGGGCACTCAACTCCGGCCGAGGGAACAGGGCCTTCCGGGGCCACGCCCCCGCCTCCTCAAGCCGTTCCGGATTATCTCCAATATATCAAAGGCTTAATGATGTCTTCCACATTCGATCAGATCGCCAACATTATCGCGGAGACCTGCGACATCCCGCGCGACACGATCAAGCCGGAGAGCCACGCCATCGACGATCTCGGTATCGACAGCCTTGATTTCCTCGACATCGCTTTTGCCATCGACAAGGCGTTCGGGATCAAGATGCCGCTCGAAAAATGGACCCAGGAGGTCAACGACGGCAAGGCCACGACCGAGCAGTATTTCGTGCTGCAGAATCTCGCCGATCGCATTGACGAACTGGTCGCCGCCAAGAATGCAGCGCCGGGCGCCTAGAGCCATTTCCGTTCCGACTAGATCGGAACGGGGCTCTAAATTCTTGGTTTGACGCGTTTTCTTGACGCGAACCGGCCTCCCCTTCGCTGGAAAACGCTTTAGTCGCCCGCCATGAACCTTGATTACTTCCAGCTGATCGACCGCATCGTCGACCTCAATCTCGACGCCAAGACGATTACGGTCGAGGCCCAGGTTCCTGCGTCGCATACCATCTTCGAAGGGCATTTTCCGGGTTTCCCGATCATGCCCGGCGTGCTGTTGACCGAAGCGATGGCACAGAGTTCCGGCTGGCTGATACTCGGCGTCCTGAAGTTCGAGCGGATGCCGTTCCTGGCCATCGTGAAGGAAGCCAAGATGCGGGGTTTCGTCAGTCCCGGTCAGCTGCTGACGATCGAGGCGAAACTCGAGCATGAAGGTTCCGGATTTGCCGTCACCAAGGTCAAGGGACGCGTCGGCAAGGAACTGAAGTGCAGCGCTGAACTCACCTTCGGCCTTGCCCCCTTCCCCGACCCGGCCCTGCGCGTGCACATGGACGCGAAGGCCAACGAGATCGGCTTCCCACTGCAGGCGATAACGCATGACTGAGTCCAAATCCGCGCCCGCCAAGGAAGTCTGGATCACCGGCATCGGCATCGTCTCCTCGCTCGGCGAGGGGCTGGATGCGCATTGGGATGCGTTGAACGAAAAGAAGATCAACATCGACGACAAGCGGTTTGCGCCCTACATCGTGCATCCGCTCGCGCCGGTTTCCTTCGACGCCCAGATCCCGAAAAAGGGCGACCAGCGCCAGATGGAAGCGTGGCAGCGCATCGGCACCTATGCCGCCGGGCTGGCGCTGGATTCGGCGGGCGTGAAGGGCGACAAGGAAATTCTTGGCCGGATGGACATGATCGTCGCCGCCGGCGGCGGCGAGCGCGACCTGGCGGTCGACCAGGCGATCATGAACGCTGATGCCCAGGGCAATTCGAGTCCTGGATTCCTCAACGAACGGCTGATGAACGATCTGCGGCCGACGCTGTTTTTGGCCCAGCTCTCCAACCTGCTCGCCGGCAACATCGCGATCGTGCATGGCGTGTGCGGAACGTCGCGCACCTTCATGGGCGAGGAAGCCGCCTCCATCGACGCGGCGCGGATCGCGCTGGCCCGCATCGAGTCCGGGCAGAGCGAGATCGCGCTGGTCGGCGCCGCCCATAATGGCGAGCGCTCCGATCTGCTCGTCCTCTACGAATTCGGCGACTTCAATCTGAAAGAGAAATATTCGCCGGTCTGGCAGCGCGAGGGCCACAGCGGCTTTGCGCTCGGCTCCGCCGGCTGTTTCCTGGTGCTGGAATCCCGCGAGCATGCCGAAGCCCGCGGCGCCAAGCCCTATGCAAAACTGACCAAGGTGGTCGCCGACCTCGCCAAGCGCAAGCAGCCGGGCGCGGTAACCAAATCGCTGGAAGCGATGTGGCCGAAACTCGGCGTCGCCGGCGACAGCGGCAATTTGATTACGGGCGCGACCGGCGTCGAGCCGGTGACGTCGGAAGAAAAGGCGTTCCTGCGCCAGCACCCCGGATTTGCGGTGCGCGCCACCGGAACGATGTTCGGCCATACGCTGGAGACCCAGTTTCCGCTGGGGCTGGCGCTGGCCGCACTTTCGCTGTCCCGCGGCGCGCTGTTTCCGCCCAACGATCCGACCGGACTCGAGGTTGAAAAGGCAGGTCAGCCTGACCAGATTGTGGTGGTGGGGGCCGGTCACTGGCAGGGCGAAGGCATGGCCCTGGTCGAGGCCGTCAAGTAGGGCGCAAGCAAGACCGCCAGGCAGGCACGAGCGCGAGAGCGCATTCAGTTACGGCGCAACATCGGGGATACCATGTCAGCACCATCAGATAAGTTCGGCAGGCCGATCGTCGTCGTCACCGGCATGGGCGTGGTGACGTCGCTCGGTGCCGGCAAGACGGACAATTGGCGCAAGCTGATCGCGGGCGAATCCGGCATCCGCACCGTGACGCGCTTTCCGATCGACGGGCTGAAATCGACCATGGCGGGCACGGTCGATTTCGTCAGCGTCGATCCCGTCACCTCGACGGGATTGACCGAGCGGCTGGCCGAAATGGCGACCGAAGAAGCGCTCACACAGGCCGCCATCGGCGCCAAGGCCGATTTTCCCGGACCGCTGTTTCTGGCGGTGGCGCCGGTCGAGGTGGAATGGCCGCAGCGGCTCGAGCTTGGCCGCGCGATCGGAAAGACCGAATTCGACTATGGCGACATGCTGCGCGTCAGCGGCGGCGGCCGGTTCGCGTCCTACCATCACCGTTTCATGTTCGGCTCGGTGGCGAGCCATCTGGCCGAAGCCTTCGGCACCAAGGGCTCGCCGATCTCGCTCTCCACCGCTTGCGCCTCCGGCGCGACCGCGATCCAGCTTGGCGTCGAGGCGATCCGCCGCGGCGACGCGGATGCGGCGCTGTGCGTGGGGACCGACGGCTCGGTCAATCCGGAAGCGCTGGTGCGGTTCTCGCTGCTGTCGGCCTTGTCGACACAGAACGATCCGCCGCAGGCCGCCTCAAAGCCGTTCTCGAAGAACCGCGATGGTTTTGTGATGGCGGAAGGCGCCGGCGCGATGGTGCTGGAAAGCTACGAGTCCGCAACCGCCCGCGGCGCGAAGATCCTCGGCGTGGTCGCGGGCTGCGGCGAACTGACCGACTCGTTCCACCGCACCCGCTCCAGCCCGGACGGCAAGCCGATCATCGGCTGCATGCGCAAGACGCTGGCGGATGCCGGCCTCGAACCGGAACAGATCGACCACATCAATGCGCACGGCACCGCGACGCCGGAAAACGACAAGATGGAATACAACACGACCGCCGTCGTGTTCGGCGAGCATCTGCCGAATATCCCGGTGTCGTCGAACAAGTCGATGGTCGGGCACACGATCTCGGCGGCCGGCGCGGTGGAAGCCGTGTTCTCGCTTCTGACGCTGGAGCACCAGCGGATTCCGCCGACCATCAATTACGAGATTCCGGATCCGGCGATCCTGTTCGACGTGGTCGGCAACACCGCGCGCGACGCCAGGGTGACCGCCGTGATGTCGAACTCGTTCGGTTTCGGCGGGCAAAACGCCTCGCTGATCCTGACCCGCGAACCGGTCTAGCGGCCGGCTATCTGTAGACAATGAACCGCCTGCTCCTACGCACCAAGGCGCGCCTGCGCGACGCCGCCAAGCCCGTGGCTGAACTCGCCGTCGGCGCGCTGACGGTCGCGCTGCTGCGCACCACGCGCTTTTTCGATCCGGACAAGACCGCGAATTTCTTCGGCCGCGCCACACGCTTCATCGGACGCCGGCTGCGCGAGGACCGCATCGGGCGCGAGAATCTTAACGCAGCTTTTCCCGAGAAATCGCCGGAAGAGATCGAAACCATTCTGGCCGGCGTCTGGGACAATCTCGGCCGCATCGGCGCCGAGTTCGCCCATCTCGACCACATCTGGGACTACGACGTCGATCATCCGGACAAACCGAGCCGCGTCGAGTTCGGCGCGCGGACCAAGCAGATCTTCGATGCCCTGCGCGACGACGGCAAGCCGGCGATCATCTTCGCCAGCCATCTCGGCAATTGGGAAATCCCGGCGCTTGGCGCGGTCGCGCACGGGCTCGATTGCGCCATCCTGTTCCGCCGGCCGAACATCGAATCCGCCGACCGCGCCATCGAGCGCATCCGCGCCGTCAAGATGGGCACGCTGGTGCCGGCCGGCCGCGAGGCGCCGCTCAAGCTGGCGGAGGCCCTGCAGAGGGGCCAGCACGTCGCGATGCTGGTCGATCAGTACATGGGCAACGGCGTCGAGGTGACGTTCTTCGGCCGCAAGACCAAGGCCAACCCGACGCTGGCGCGACTGTTGCGGCAGGTCGAATGCCCCGTGCACGGCGTGCGCATCATCCGCCTGCCCAACCACCGCTTCCGCGCCGAACTGTCCGAAGAGGTCAAGCCGGTGCGCGACGCCTCCGGCCAGATCGATATTCAAGGCACGATGCAGGCGGTGACGGATGTGATCGAAGGCTGGGTGCGGGAATATCCGGACCAGTGGCTGTGGCTGCACCGGAGATGGCGGTAGCGTCGCGATGCGTAGCCCGGATGAGCGCAGCGAGATCGGGGGCCGCTCTCACCTCTCGTTCCCGGATTTCGCTGCGCTCATCCGGGCTACGGGTGCATATCAGCCGAACAGCAGGCCGAGGCTCCACGCCTTCAGCGCGACGGCCGATCCCAGGACAAAGACAATCTGCAGCAGTGTGCGCGTCGACAAGAACGTGAGGATGTTGGTCATGTGATGCTCCCGGACGGAGCTATAGGTTCTCGCTCGGGTTCCGGCAACAGGAGTTTTGTTGGAAGCGAACGTAGCCTGGATGAGCCAACGGATCGCGCGAACGCGCGTCCGATGAGGGCTCGCGACATCCGGGATTTTGCGGGACCGGCCCCGGATGTCGCTCTCGCTCATCTGGGCGACGAGCGGGCGTGCAATTGGCCGCAATGATCTCACCACATCATTGCGAGCGGAGCGAAGCAATCCATCTTCGCGGCTTGTCGAGGCATGGATTGCTTCGCTTCGCTCGCAATGACGGCGCACACATGCCCGACGCTGTCCGTCACTTCCCGGTCTTCACCCGCGTCCAGAGCCGGTTGATGATGCGCTGGGTCGCCGGGTCGCGTGCGTTGATGACGAACAGCTTTTTCTGCGTCGCCTCGTCCGGGTAGATATTCCGGTCGTTCAAAATCTTCGGATCGACCAGCTTCTGGCTCGCCAGATTGCCATTGGCGTAGGACAGGAAGTCGGAATTTTTCGCCGCGACATCTGGACGGTAGAGATAGTTGATCAGCTCGTAGGCTTCCGTGACATTCTTCGCATCCGCCGGGATCGCCAGATTGTCGAAGAACATCTGCGCGCCCTCTTTCGGAATCGTGTAGCCGATCTCGATGCCGTTCTTGGCTTCCGCCGCGCGGCTGCGCGCCTGCATGATGTCGCCGGACCATCCGACCACGAAACAGATTTCGCCCGACGCCAGCGCGCCCAGATATTCCGAGGAATGAAACTTGCGGACGTTGGGCCTGATCTTGCTGACGAGCTCGGCGGCCTTTTCCAGGTCGGCCTGCTTGGTCGAGTTCGGATCGATGCCGAGATAGCCGAGCGCCGCAGGCAGAATGTCGTCGGCGGAATCCAGCATGTGGATGCCGCAGTCCCTGAACTTGGCGAGATTCTCCGGCTTGAAGACGATGTCCCAGCTGTCGATCTTCGCATCGGGCCCGAGGATTTTTTGGACGGTCTTGACGTTGTAGCCGATGCCGGTGGTGCCCCACATGTAATTGACGGCGTAATTGTTGCCGGGATCGTAGGTCGCGAGCTGATCGGTCACGACCGGCCAGGCGTTGGCGAGATTCGGCAGTTTTGACTTGTCGAGCTTGAGGAAAACTTTTGCGGTGATCTGCCGCTGCAGGAAATAGCCGGTGGGCACCACGACGTCGTAGCCCGACTTGCCCGCCAGCAGGCGCGTCTCCAGCGTCTCGTTGGCGTCGAAGGTGTCGTAGACCACCTTGATGCCGGTTTCCTTGGTGAAGTCTTCCAGCACCCCTGGAGCCATATAGTTGGACCAGTTGTAGAAGTTCACGGTGCGCTCCTGCGCCCACGCGGGCGAGAGCGACAGCGCGACCGTCAACGCACCGATCAGGCGAAGCGAACCCAGGATCAGATCGCGCATCCTCTACCTCTTGCGGCGGCCGTGCACCGCGTCCGACAGGCGCTCCAGCGCAGTATCCAGCGTTTCATCCTTCTTGGAAAAGCAGAACCGCACCACCGAGGTCACCGCGTCCTGCTCGTAGAACGCCGATACCGGAATCGCGGCGACCTTATAGTCGGTCACGATGCGGTTGCAGAACTCGACATCGGTTTCGTTGAGGCCGAGCGGCGACAGGTCGACGGTGAGAAAATACGTGCCCTGCGATTTCAGCACGGGAAAGCCGATGCTCTCCAGCCCCTTCGTCAGACGGTCCCTGCTCCGCGCCAGCTCCTTGCGCATGTCGTAAAAATATTCGTCCGGCTTGCCAAGGCCGTAGGCGACGGCGGCCTGCAGGTTCGGTGCGGTCGTGAAGGTCAGGAACTGATGCACCTTTGCGGCCACGCGCAACAGCGGCGGCGCGGCGCAGACGAAGCCGATCTTCCATCCCGTCAGCGAAAAGATCTTGCCGGCGCTGCCGACCTTGATGGTGCGGTCGCGCATGCCCGGGATCGTGATCAGCGGGATATGCTCGCGGCCGTCGAAGATGACGTGCTCCCAGACCTCGTCGCAGATCGCAATCGTATCGAACTGCTGGCAGAACCGCGCCAGCAATTCGAGGTCCTCGCGGGGATAAACCACGGCGGCCGGATTGAGCGGATTGTTGAACAGCACCGCCTTGGTCTTGTGGTTGAAGACGCTGGCCAGCATCTCCTCGGTCAGCCGCCAGTCCGGCGGCTCGAGCCGCAACAGGCGCGGAATGCCGCCGGCCTGGCGGATGATCGGCAGGTAGCTGTCATAGACCGGCTGGAAGCAGACGACCTCGTCGCCGGGTTCGACGACAGCGAGAATGGACGACGTCAGCGCCTCGGTGCCGCCCGAGGTCACCATCACTTCCGTCATCGGATCGAGGGTGAGCTTGTGCCAGCGGCCGTAATGGGCCGCGATCGCCTGCCGCAGTTCGGGAATGCCCATCATCGACGGGTACTGGTTGTAGCCGTTCAGGGTCGCGTCGGCCGCGGCGCGGCGGATGTCCTCCGGCCCGGGATCGTCGGGAAAGCCCTGGCCGAGATTGATGGCGTTGTTGTCGCGGGCCGCCTGCGACATCGCCTCGAACACGGTGACCGGAAGGTCGGCAAAGACCTTATTCATGGATGTCATGGTGGAGATCAGCCGCCGGTTCTGGTCGGCAAGCCGGCTGCCTTCCAGCCGATGATGCCACCGGCCAGATGCTTGTCGTAGGGAAGGCCCGCCGCCTGCGCCGCCAGCGAGGCCGTCACCGAGCGCTTGCCCGAACGGCAGGCGAAAACCACCTGCTTGCCCTTGGGATCGGGAATGGCCGCCGGATCGAAGGTCAGGAGCGGAACGACCACGCCGTCCGGATAGGCTTCCACCGCAACCTCGTTGGGCTCGCGAACATCGACCAGAAGATAGCGGCCTTCCGCTATCCCGCTGGAAACGTCTTCCGGGGTCAAATCGTGCACCTGATGGTCCGCCACGCAATATCCTCCTGACAACCCGCCGCGAGGGCTCAGATCAGCCCGGCCAAGCGGGCGCCAAAGTCGCCCCTCGCGGGGCGAAAATCAAGCGCCGCGAACGGTTTAAACGGCCGGCTAGACGGGGCCGCCGCCCATCGCATTTATTCCGCTTTTGCTGCTGTTTTCAGGCGAGACGTTCTTTCACCATGGGCCAGGCGCCATCAGATGTTTGCGGGCCGGTCGCCCGGTAGCCGCGACGGAGGTAGAAACCGCGGGCGTTTGAACTTGCCTCAAGGCGCACTGACCGGAACTCGCGCTCTCGCATCAGCCCTTCGAGCCAGACGAGCAGTCTGGCGCCTACGCCCTGCCCGGCAAATTCTGGCGCCGTATATAGCCCCTCCAGCATGTCGTCGCGGATGGCCCCCCACCCGGCGACGATGTCGCCCCGCTCGGCAACCCATATTTCCAGGTCGTGCAGCTTTCGCTCCATCCCGGACAGCGTCAGCTGCGCTGCCCACGCCTGCGCTTCGGCGGCCGGCATCGTTGGCGGCGCGAGTTCGAGGATTGATCGCCGTCGAATGTCGTAGAGACGGTTTGCATCCGTGCGCATCGCCAGACGGTAGACGGGAGCCATCGTCACCTGCCCAAGTCAGACGGACCTACCTGCAGAACCAGTGTGGCAATGTTGGTATCACGGCGGCCTTGTCTTTATTTCTTTTTCGACTTGGGCTTGGGCTTGCCTTTTGCTAACGGCGTTGCCGCGGCCTCTCGTGCGAGCCGCTCGGCTTTCAAACGCTCGCGGTTCTGCGAAAATGCGACTCTGGGCGATCTCGAGATCGCTCATGGCCGTCTTGGCGCCCACTTCGCGGAATGCCTTCCGCGCTTCTCGCTCGGCGCTGCTGATCTGCTTCGGAGGTTCATTGCCGCGAGGTGTCTTCATTTTCTTGCCTTTGGCCGATCGACCCGCGCCTCTCTGAACTCTTCGGGTCCTTTCAGCAATCGGCTTTTGCGGCTGGCCTGATCGCCGGCGCTTGCTGCACTGTCGGCCAAATTGTCGATTACCGTGCCAGCCAATTCCTTGGCTCGCGTCGCATTTACCTGGGTCGGCTTTACCATAGCCATAAGCCCCGCCTCTACCAGCCGGCAGATGGCGTCTGAGCGGTTAACGCCATTGGCGGCCGCCCAGGCTTCCACCTCAGCCATCAGCGTTGCGGGCATCCGTGTCAATGCGGACGGAGCTCGTTCGGAACGAGAGTTATCACGCGTCATCTTCGATGTTTTCATTTGAACATCACGCGCGCAGTACGGATTCGTTCCGTCCTGCCCGGCGCGTCGGCTAGCCGCAACTGCGCCTGCCAAGCCTGCGCGCCCCCTGCTGGAGGCGCGCTCGTGTACAACAATAAGTTGGGCGGCGTTATGCGGCCTGGTCTTTTTCAGCGTCCAGATTGATGACCGATTTCGCAAGTTTGGTCAGCGCGGCGTCGGTCGCACGTTCCTCATCGAGGGTCTGCTGCAGCAACTTCGCCGCCTTCGTGTAACCGAGTTCTTCGGCCCAGGTGCGAAGCGTGCCGTAGCGCGTCATCTCGTAGTGCTCGACGGCCTGCGCAGCAGCCAGCAAGCCTGCGTCGTGAGCCGGCATGCCCTTGTACTCCTCCATGATCTCCTGACCTTCCTTGGCGATGCCCACGATGGCGTCGCAGGTCTTGCCTTGAGGCTTCTTGTCGATTTCCGCGAACACCTGCTCCAAACGGTCGATCTGACCTTCGGTTTCGCCGAGGTGTTTCTGGAAGGCTGCTTTTAGTCCGGAATGCTGGGCGGCCTTCGCCATTTTCGGCAGGCTTGCGAGGATCTTCTTTTCGGCGAAATAGACGTCCTTGAGCGTGTCGTGAAACAGGTCTTCAAGCTTCTTCATCTTGGCCATGATCGTCTCCGGTAAGGTGATTGCGTGGGGCAATCCCCCATCTCCCGCTAAGTTCCTCAAGCCGCAGTTGAGGAGTGACCGCGCAGCACCGACGCCTGTTTTCGGAACTCTTGGGGATGCCAATCCCGCAACGAGCGGGCGTGACCGCCGGACCGTTTCGCGTCTCCCAAACGCGGTCCGAGACGTCACGGACGGGCGAACTGTTCGGCGATGGGCAATCCGACTGACGCAACAGCTTAGGAACGAAAGCCGCAGCGGGAGATTGGGCTGCTCCTGAAGCTGGAGATAAACGATGAAACGATCACTTCTACTCATTTGTATTGGATTATTGGCAGCTACCACGGCGTCGGCGCAGAATCCGCCCGCGCAGTCGGGACCGAACAACAACGCGGTCAACAGCCCCGGTCAAAACAACTCCAATGCTCCTGTCGCCGGTCGCAACAGTTTCACCGAGGGACAAGCCAAGTCGAAGATCGAGGATGCCGGTTACACCAACGTCACCGAGTTGAAGAAGGACGACAATGGTGTCTGGCGTGGCAAGGCCAGCAAGAGCGGGTCGGCCACGGCGGTAAGCGTCGATTTTCAAGGCAACGTCAATACTGCCAAGTAAGGAAGGTTCAGCATGACCGTTACAATTTCTCGTCTTTACGACAACCACAATGACGCGCAGCAGGCTGTTCGGCGCCTCGAATCCGCGGGCGTGCCGCACTCGGACATCAGCCTGGTCGCCAATAATTCAGACAGCTGGTTCAACACCGACAAGAAGGTGGATCGCGACCACGATGGCGTCGACGATCGCGCGGAAGGTGCCGGTAAAGGCGCCGGCATCGGCGCGGGCGTTGGTGGCACTGCAGGCCTTCTTGCCGGGCTCGGCTTGCTGGCGATCCCCGGCCTCGGTCCTGTTGTGGCGGCCGGTTGGCTGGCCGCGACCGCGGTTGGCGCCGCTGCAGGTGCCGCTACCGGCGGCATTGTCGGAGCACTCACGGAGGCTGGCGTTTCGGACGAGGATGCGCACTCGTACGCCGAGGGGGTCCGTCGTGGAGGCACGCTGGTGTCGGCACGCGTTCCCGATGCGGACCGCTCCCGCCTCGATTCAGTCTTGAACGAATCCGCCATCAACCTGCGTGACCGGAGTGCGGCCTGGCAAAAGGCCGGGTGGAAATCGTTCGATCCCGCCAGCAAGCCCTATGGTGCTGAGGAAGTTCGCAAGGAACGGCAGCTTTACGGCGGCACGCTTCGCTAAGCAACATCGAAACGGCCCGCTTTGGCGGGCCGTTTTTATCCGCCGGGGTGCCTCAGGCAAACTGAGGGAACCTCGATTGCTGGCTCGAGCCAGGAATATCCGGCTTATGCGCAGGTCTATAAAGAGGGTCACATCCAACCGCGCCGCATGCGTCTATGAGTTGGAGCTACCTAAGAAGGGCGACTGAACATGACGCGCCTCACGCGAGGTCCGACCTGAGTCAGGAAATGCGTGCCAACGCGGACGTTGGCCGACCACTTTGAATTATGGATACGCGCAACAAGCTCGGCCTGAGCTGCGATTTGCATTTGAGACAGCTTCATTGTCCGTCTTCGGATTCGCGCAATCCATAATTGTCGCATCGCTGTTGAACCTTCGCAAAACTCCCATGACCCACACTAAGGGGGGACCACCGTAGGAGGTCCTAATGACGAAGCATCGAACGATTACAGGGTTTGTCGCTGTCGCTCTGCTCGCTGTTGCTGCAACCGCCGCCAACGTAAGGACGCACGCGCCTTCGACAGCCGTCTCCGCCAACACGACGACGTCGAAGGGCTTGCCGGCTGACGCGGACACCCCGACGGCAAGTTTTGACGAGCGCTGGTCAGCAATATCAGCTTCGAAAACGGGCACGCCTGAGCAATAGGCTCGATGCTCGCTAAGTGCCGCCGCAATCGGTCTGCTTGGCAAATTGCAATCGACCCTTGGCAGTTTGGCGACCATTTCGCGTGACGCGGCGCAGGTGCGAACGCGCAGCAAGATGATCACGGAGGTACATCCACACCGGGATTGAGCCGCACTGGACGGTTCCGATCGCTGAGTGAGTATTCTCGTCCGTCGCCGAATGTCGGGGGAGCCATTGCCGCCTTGCGCGTCGTCAAGCGTGAATGGCCCCCATCACCGCCTGAATTCGAAAATTCTTGTCGCGAGACACATAATCATCGCTCACCGCCTTGATTCCTGCACTTTTCGAGCAAACAAATTGCAAACATGTAACTTTAGGAGGACACGCGATGATGGGGCGTGGGCTCGCGTTGTTACTGGTCGGGCTGCTCGGCGGCTGCATGCAAGCGACGCTTGCGCCGTCATCGAATGCCAGTTTGACCCCAAGGGATCGGCAGTTGCTCGCCCACCCGCCCTATGCGCGGGCGAGCATTCCGGAGACGTATCGCCGGCATATCGTCGACTACACGCGCAGGGAGCAGCCGGGCACGATCCTGGTCGATACCAATTCGAAATATCTCTATTACGTACTGCCGGGAGGCAAGGCGATCCGCTACGGCGTGACGGTGGGCGAGGAGGCGCAGGCCTGGTCCGGCGTCGCTACCGTTGGCAAAGTCGCCGAATGGCCCGACTGGATTCCGACGGCGGATATCCAGGCGCGGCTCGGCCCCTACCCGAAGCGCGTTGCCGGAGGTCCAGCCAATCCGCTCGGCGCGCGGGCTCTCTACCTCTACGAGGGCAACAAGGACACGCTGTACCGCATCCACGGCACCAACCAGCCGGAATATATCGGTCAGGCCATCTCGTCGGGCTGCATCCGCATGCTCAACGAAGACGTCATCGATCTCGTGAACCGGGTGAAGCCGGGAGCGATTGTCGTCGTCCTCCCGCCGGGCCGGAGCGCGTAGCAAGCAAGGTAAAACGAAAAACCCCGGCGTAAAGCCGGGGCCTGAAAGCCATGGCGTACATCCGGCCATGACGATCAGATCGCTATTTAGCATTTAGTTCTTGAACAAAGTGTGACGCTGGCTTGCGGCCTGCCGGCCAGCTTCAGCTACTGACGCTCTCGGCGTCGTCTGCAGGCAACTCCGCGATCGGCCGCTGCTTCATCAGCGCATCCATGCCGTTCCCGTGCAGCCAGAGAAGCCCCATGGCAAGCTGCCGCAAATCATTGCGGGCCGCACCGACAGGCAACCGTCTTGCCCGGCGCAGTGCGTCGGCCGCTTGCTTTTCCAGTGCCGACAGCTCGCGTTTCACCTGCTGTTTCCGATCAGGTCTCGCTTTGCCCGAGCGGTCTATCGCATTTCAAGCGCAAGCTTTGTGAAGAAGCTCACTAACGGCCGGGGCGCATAGCACCTCTGTGCCCGCCATGCCGCATTGGGAGACGTGCACCACTTCGAAGGCGCGAAGGCGGAGCCTTCCGCCCCTCCTCCATTTCGCTCGGCGACTACCCTTGAATGCACGTTTGAGACATCCATATACCATCCATATAGATGGTATATGGATGGCAAGATCGAGATGAACAATATCCGGGAACTTCGCCCCAAACTGCCCGAAACCGAAAAAATCACGATCAATCTCGGTTTTGTCGACCTGGGCCACGTCGATCTCATGGTTCAGGAAGGGTTCTACTCGAATCGTACCGACTTCATCCGGACGGCAATCCGGAACCAGCTCGAACGTCACGCCGACGTCGTCAAGCAGTCAACGGCGCGAAAAAGTCTGGACCTCGGACTGCGAAACTACAGCCGCGAGGATCTCGAAGCGGTGCAGCGCGCCGGCGAGATGCTGCACATCAATGTGCTGGGCCTTGCCAGCATCTCCCAGGACGTCACGCCCGAGCTTGCTCGGGCCACCATCGCCTCAGTCTCCGTACTGGGCGCACTGCATGCCAGTCCCGCGGTCAAGGCCGCCCTCGCCGACAGAACAAGGTGAAGCCAATGCTCAACCAGGACATCATTCGGGAAGCGACACGCCTCACGCGCGCGGGCCAACTCGTTGAGGCCACCGCGATGCTTCAGCGCATGCTTCACGGCGAGCGTGCGCCAGACGCGTCACCGGATACCGGCGATCGCATCGCTCTCGCGGCACCGCTCATCATCGACGCGACGGCCAACGCTGTCGAGGAGACGGATCGTTCTCCGCAATCGGAGCCGGCCTCTTCCATACAACCGAACATGCTGCACGCGCTAATGGATCGCAAACACAGGCGCTCCGCGGGACTGGGAGGCGTGATGAAGCGCGCGCCGCTGTCCACGCCGGACATCGTGCCGGAGGGCACCCGGTTCATCGAAAGGACGTACAGCAGTCCCGCAGGCAGCCGTACCTACAGGCTCTTCATCCCAAGCCGGTACCGGGAGCAGCCGCTTCCCCTGGTCGTGATGCTTCACGGCTGTACCCAATCGCCGGATGATTTCGCCGCCGGCACGCGGATGAACGTTCTCGCGGAAGAACAAAATTGTTTCGTGGCCTATCCGGCTCAGCCCCGCCAGGCAAATCAGGCGAAATGCTGGAACTGGTTTCGCAAAGGCGACCAGCAGCGCGGCAGAGGCGAACCCTCGCTTATCGCGGGCATCACGCGCCAAATCATGGATGACTATTCGGTCGATCGAAAGCGCGTCTACGTGGGCGGGCTGTCGGCCGGAGCGGCCGCTGCGGCCATCATGGGCGCCACATACAACGATGTATACGCGGCCATCGGTATCCATTCCGGCCTCGCATGCGGGGCTGCTACCGACCTTCCCTCCGCGCTTGTCGCGATGCGACAAGGCGGGTCCGACACCAAGGTCGTTTCAGGTGACCGACCGGCTGTCCCAGCCATTGTTTTTCACGGCGATCGCGACACGACCGTGCATCCGAACAACGGAGGTCAAATTCTTGAGCAGTCTTTGGGAATGATGGACACACAAAAGAAGGTGCATCGCGGGCAAGTACCCGGCGGGCATGCCTATACCAGAACCATCCTGAGCGACGGGAGCGGACGCGGAATGCTGGAGCACTGGAACATCCACGGAGCCGGACATGCATGGTCCGGAGGCAGCCCCGCGGGCTCCTACACCGATCCGCGAGGACCGGACGCAACAAGGGAAATGCTGCGTTTCTTCCTTGAGCATTCGCTCCCGGAAAAGTAAGGCCGCCTCGCTCGGCGGCCGGTCTCGCGATATCGTCGGCGCTTTTCGGAAGTGAAGCATCGCGCCAGTGGCGTCCGTGTTAGCCGGTGCCGGCTTTCGACAAACGACCAGCGTGTTCTGTTCGCGACGCTATTTCCGTTGCTGCCACTGCATGAACTTATCAAGCATAGCCTTGTCGGACGCTTCCTTGGCCGTCGCAGCGGACGCGGCTTCGGAAACGGTCGGGTCTACGCCGCCTTGTACCCTTTGAAACTGCTTGAAGCCCTCGAGCAGCGCCTGGGAATCTTCCGATGGGGCCGCTTGCGTCGGTGTGGCCAATGCAGGCGTCGAAATCGAAACGGCGAGTTCCGAGGGATCGCTTTTCGACTTTGGAGACACGTTAAAAACAACCAGCGCCAGGATCACGGCGGCACCGATCGCTACGGCGATTGCGCCCGCAGTGGCGAGCAATCCGCGCGATCGACGGCCTTCGTCAGCGAACTGGGCCTCCAGCGGACGAGCGAATTTGGCGTAGGCTTCCTCGCGCATCTCGTCAAAACGAGAAGAGGCAATGGGATGCAAATCACCTGAGCCCGTCTGCGGTGTCACTTGAGATCGTGGATCGTGAGATCGCTGGTCAACCATGCCGCGCGCCGAGCGCGGTGCGTAGTACAGCGGATCCTGCGGACTGACGGGATCTGGACGGTCGTTCGCGCCGACGAAACTCATTTGCGCTACTCCTTACAATATCCGGACCATTGCACCGAAATCTTTGCGATTTAAGGCTTTAGCCCGGCCTTCGAGCGTAGTCCCACACAATATGCTGCAGGCATTCGCGCCCTGCGTTCAACAGCCAGCGGGCTAAAACCGCGACCCGCCGCCCCTCGTACTCCAACAGATTGATCCAAACCGGGATGCCTGTGGAGTCAGATGTTCTGTCCCGCCCGAGAAACAGTCAAGCTGTTGCCGACCGGCGACAATTCAGGCGAAACTTTGGCGGGTTTAGCCCGTGGATCGTGACCTGCGTACCGCTTCCACCACCCGCCCCCATTGAGATGCCGGACGTACCGGTGGCGTCGTTTGCGGGGCGACCAAGCCCGGATGAAGGCAAGCCCGCGCGGCATGCCCCAATGCCCGGCGGGCTTGAGCATGCGGCGAGACAGGAGCAGGAACTCCGAGAGATCGACAGGTGGGGCCGCCTTACTTGCCTCTGCCGGTTGAACCTTATTGAGCCCTCCGCAGACGGATAATTGCCGGGGGATTGCACTATCCGGATTCAACACAGCGCCTCCAAGCATTATTCGGCTTGGGGGCGCTGTCTGCATTAGTGGCCCGTTTCGGCTCGCACCGGTCGCCGGATACTGTCCGCGTTTAACCCGAAGTCCCAAGCTGCGGGCGGTGTCCTGATCCACTTCAGACCAAAGGGTTCGGCGCGTTAATGTTTCTTAAGTTGGCAAACGGACATAAAGGGCATCTACTCGTGTCATCACCGCCCCGCCTTCGGCTTCCATCGGTGACTGAGAGTGTTGTGCTCCCGCCCGTTTCGGAGAGCCACCATGCCCCGCATCCCAAGCAACCAGCTCAATGCGCCGTTACAAGATCGCCTGATGCTGGAGGCCATGCGCCTCAAGGACGAGGCGAACAAACTCCCGCCGGGTTCGTTGCACGACGCCGGGATCAGAAAAGCCCGTCAGGCTGTGACCGCTTCCCACGTGAATGAGTGGCTTTCGTCTCCCGGACTGCAAGGACCGCAGTAAGGCCGCCTCGATTGACGGCCTCTTTCGGAGTTCCCTGGTGGCGGAAGGGTGTGATCTACCAGATCTACCCGCGCTCCTTTCAAGATACCAATGCCGACGGCATCGGCGACCTCAACGGGATCGAGCGGCGGCTCGACTACCTCACCGGCCTTGGCGTCGACGCGATCTGGATCTCACCCATCTACCCTTCGCCGATGGCTGATTTCGGCTATGACGTCGCCGATTATTGCGACGTCGATTTGCGCTTCGGCGCGCTCGCCGATTTTGACAGTCTGCTTGCACAAGCCCATGCGCGCGGGCTCAGGATTCTGCTCGACTTCGTGCCCAACCACACTTCCGACCGCCATCCCTGGTTCGTCGAGAGCCGTGCTTCGCGCGACAATCCGAAACGGGACTGGTACATCTGGCGCGATCCCGCGCCGGATGGCGGGCCGCCCAACAACTGGGTCAGCGATTTCGGCGGCTCGGCATGGGAATGGGACAAGGCCACCAGCCAATATTACTATCACGCCTTCCTGAAGGAGCAGCCGGACCTCAACTGGCGTCATCCGGCCGTGCAGGCGGCGATGGGCGACGTAATGCGCTTCTGGTTCGACCGGGGCGTGGACGGCCTGCGCATCGACGTGCTGTGGCACCTGGTCAAGGCGGCTGACTTCCCGGACAATCCGCCAAACCCTGCCTATCGGCCGACGATGGGCGATATGCACCGCGTGCTCCAGCTCCATTCGACCGACCAGCCCGAGGTACACGAGATCGCCGCCGATATGCGCGCCATCGCCGATCGTTATGGCGCCAGTGGCCGTGGCGAACGCGTGCTGATCGGCGAGATCTACCTGCCGGTCGATCGACTGCTGCACTATTACGGCCGGGAACGGCCAGAGGTGCACCTGCCCTTCAACTTCCAGCTGATCGATGCACCGTGGGAGGCGCGTTCCCTCGCGGCACTGATCGGCGACTATGAGGCGGCGCTTCCGCCGGGCGCCTGGCCGAATTGGGTGCTCGGCAACCATGACCGGCCGCGCGTCGCAGCCAAGCGTGGGCAGGCCCAGGCCCGCGTCGCAGCGATGCTGCTGCTGACACTCCGCGGCACGCCCACCGTCTATTACGGAGACGAGTTGGGCTTGAGCGATGTCGCGATTCCGGCTGCCCAGGTGCAGGATCCGCGCGAGCTGCGCGAACCCGGGCTCGCCCTGGGCCGCGATCCGGTCCGCACGCCGATGCCGTGGGATGGGAGCGAGAATGCCGGCTTCACCACCGCGAAGCCGTGGCTGCCGCTCCATGCCGACTGGCCTGCTCGCAACGTTGCGCGGATGGCGCAGGAGTCCCATTCGATCCTGGCGCTTTATCTCCGATTGCTGGCCGTCAGGCGCGCGCATCCAGCGTTGGCGATCGGCGATTTTGCGCTGCTGGATTCGGAGGGCGATGTACTCGCCTATGAGCGTCGGCACGGCGCCGAGCGATTGATCGTGGCACTCAATCTCGGGGGACATTCGCAGCGCCTGGAGCTGCCGGACTGGGCGAGCGATTTTCAGGTGCTCTTGTCCACCGTCGCCGACGCAGCGCTGATCGGAGACGGTCCCGTGCTGCTACGGGCGGACGAGGGCCTGATCCTGATGGCTAATTGACGAACAGCAACGGAGGACAAACGCGTGCGTATCGCCATGCTGGCTCCGATCTCCTGGCGCACGCCGCCGCGCCATTATGGTCCATGGGAGTTGGTGACGAGCCTGTTGACCGAGGCGCTGGTGGCGCGCGGCATCGACGTCACCTTGTTCGCCACGAAGGATAGCCGGACGGCGGGCAAACTGGCCGGTGTCTGCCCGGCGCCCTATTCGGAGGACCCCACCATCGACGCCAAGGTATGGGAGATGCTCCACGTCGCCCATGTATTCGAGCGCGCCGGTGAGTTCGACCTCATTCACAACCAGGCCGATTTCGTCCCACTCGCATTCTCGCGGCTGGTGGAAACACCGGTGGTGACGACGATCCACGGCTTCTCCTCGGAGCGCATCCTGCCCGCCTTCAAGGCCTACGAGGATCGCGTCCATTATGTCGCGATCAGCGATGCCGATCGCCAACCGGACCTGCGCTATGCGGCAACGATCCACCACGGTATTCCGCTGGAGGATTTTCCCTTCGACCCGCACGGCAGCGAAGACCTGTTGTTCTTTGGCCGCATCCACCCGGACAAGGGGGCGGCCGAGGCGATTGCGGCGGCAGGCCGAGCGGGTCGGCGGCTGATCATGGCCGGCATCGTCCAGGATCAGGCGTATCATAACGAGCAGGTCGTGCCCGCGCTGGACCAGCGTTCCGTCATCTATCGCGGCCCGGTGGGCGGAGTGGCTCGCACCAGCGCCCTGGGCTCCGCGCGCGCCCTGCTCCATCTGATCAATTTCGACGAGCCGTTCGGACTATCGGTCGTGGAGGCGCTCGCCTGCGGCACGCCGGTGATCGCCTGCAACCGCGGATCAATGCCCGAGCTGATCGACGATGGCGTGACCGGCTTCCTGGTCAACAACGTCGATGAAGCCGTCAATGCGATCAGCCGTATCGGCGAAATTGATCGCGCCGCATGCCGGGCAGCAGTGTCCAAGCGTTTTACGGTGGACCGGATGGCCGACCGGTATCTGGACCTGTACCGATCGCTCCTTGGCTGAGAAGCTGTTCGGCTTTCATTGGCTCAGCTTTCCAACGCTCGATGAGGAGCGGCTTTTGCTCAACTCTCACTTAAAGCGTGCGCGATATCAGCAATCAGATCCGACGGGTGCTCGATGCCGATCGACAGCCGGATCGTGGAGTCGAGAACGCCTATTTTTTGGCGGATGTCGGCCGGAACGCCGGAATGGGTCATGCTGGCAGGCAGGCTGGCAAGCGACTCGGTGCCGCCCAGGCTCACCGCCAGCTTGAAGATTTGCAGCGCGTTCAGGAATTTGAATGCGGCGGCCTGGCCGCCGACGATGTCGAACGAGAATGTGGAACCTGCGCCGGTGCATTGCCGCGCGAACAGTTGGCCGGCCGGCGAAGCCGCTTCGTGGTGGCCAAGGTAATGAACCTTCGCCACCTTGTCGTGGTCGCACAGATAATCGGCTACGAGCCGCGCGTTTTTGTCGGCTTTCTCCATGCGGATGCTCAGTGTTTCGAGCGACCTGGAGAGCATCCAGCAGGAATGGGGATCCAGTTGGGTGCCGATGGCGCCTCGCAGCGCCTTGACGTCCTTCATGAGGGCTTTTGAGCCCAGCGCGGCGCCCGCGATCAGGTCCGAGTGACCGCCGATATATTTGGTCAGCGAGTACAACGACAGATCCGCGCCGTGTTCGATCGGTCGCTGAAACACCGGGCCGAGCAACGTGTTGTCGCAGGCTACGATCGGCGTGTGCCCTTGAACCTGCCCGATCAATCCGGCGACGCGGCGGACCATCGCGATATCGACCAGGCCGTTGGTGGGATTGGCCGGGGTCTCGATGAAGATCATCGCAACCCGGCCCTGGCGCATGGCGTCCTCCGCCGCCAGCTTGACGGCGGCTTCGTCGATGCCGTCGGCAAAACCCACCGCGCCGATCGAGAGGCCGGCGAGCGTCTTCGTAAACAGGGTTTCCGTTCCGCCATAGAGCGGTTGAGAGTGCAGAATGACGTCGCCAGGGCGGACGAAGGCGAGGATCGTGGTCGCAATCGCCGACATGCCGGACGAGAACAGCGCGCATTTCTCGGTGCGCTCATAGACGGCGAGCCTGTCCTCGACGATCTCGCTGTTGGGATGATTGAACCGCGAATAGACCAGGCCTGCGCCCATCCCGTCGGGAGGCTCGCGCCGTCCCGAGACGTAATCAAAGAAGTCCTGCCCGTCTTCGGCGGTCCTGAACACGAAGGTCGATGTCAGGAAGACCGGCGGTTTGACGGCACCTTCCGACAATTGCGGATCGTAGCCGTAGTTCAGCATCAGCGTTTCGGGATGCAGCATGTGATTGCCGATGTGGGTCTTCGACGGAAACGGTTTCACCATGGCTTTGTCTCGCTGTCTGAATCGGAATTGTCCTGCATTTGCATCCAACGGCACGGGTGAAATGGATGCGACGGCATCTAATGTTCCGGTAACGTTGCCGGGATCATCGTAGCAAACATCCGCAGCTTATTCGCCGGCTGCAGGCGATTTCGCAACGCTCATCCGGGCTGCGGGTTTGCGCTATGTCACATTGTCACGCGTACGAGTTTGCTCTCTGCAAAGTCGGTCAGGAGAGGCAAAATCGGTTCCCACTTTTCGGTTTCACACCCCTAGATCGTGACCTGCGTTCCCACTTCCACCACCCGCCCGGTCGGGATCTGGAAATAATCCGTGGCGTCGTTGGCGGAGCGGCTGAGGCGGATGAACAGCAAATCCTGCCAGCGCGGCATGCCGGAATGCGCGGCCGGCTTGAGCGCGCGGCGCGACAGGAAAAACGACGTCGCCATGATGTCGAACTGCCAGCCGAGCTTGCGGGCGATCGCCAGCGTCTTCGGCACATTGGGCTGCTCCATGAAGCCGAATTTCAGCGTCACGCGGGAGAAAGTCTCGCTGAGCTGCTCCATCCGCACCCGCTCAGCGTCGTCGATCCGCGGCGTCGGCGCGGTCTCGATGGTGAGGATGACGTTCTTCTCGTGCAGCACCTTGTAGTGCTTGAGGCTGTGCATCAGCGCGGTCGGGGCGCATTCGGGATCGGAGGTCAGGAACACGGCCGTGCCGGACACCCGCTGCGGCGGACGCTTCTCCAGCATCGCCACCAGGTCGGCGAGCGGGAATTCCAGCTTGCGCGACTTCTCGAACAAAAGCCGGCTGCCGCGCCGCCACGTGTACATCAACAGCATCACGATGCCGCCCAGCGCCAAGGGCACCCAGCCGCCCTCGAACACTTTCAGCAGATTGGCGGCGAGGAAAGTGATGTCGAGAAACAGGAACGGCGCGATCAGGGCGGCGGCTGCGATCGGCGACCATTTCCAGACCCGCCAGATCACGACAAAGCCCATCATCGCCGTGACCACCATGGTCCCGGTGACCGAGATGCCGTAGGCCGAGGCCAGCGCGCTCGACGAGCGGAACAGGACCACCAGCAGGATCACCGCCAGCAACAGCAGCATGTTGATGCGGGGGATGTAGATCTGGCCGGAATGGGCCTCCGACGTATGACGAATTTCGAACCGCGGCAGCAGGCCGAGCTGGATCGCCGTACGCGTCAGCGAATAGGCGCCGGTGATGACGGCCTGGCTCGCAATCACGGTCGCCGCCGTCGCCAGCACCACCATCGGAATCAGCGCCCAGTCCGGGAACATCAGGAAGAACGGGTTTTCGATCGCCTTGGGATCGGCGATCAGCAGCGCGCCCTGTCCGAGATAATTCACCGCCAGCGACGGCAGCACGATGGAGAGCCAGGCGGTCTGGATCGGCCGCTTGCCGAAATGGCCGAGATCGGCATAGAGCGCCTCCGCGCCGGTGACGGCGAGAAACACCGCGCCGAGCGTGACGAAGCCGATCATGCCGTGATGGAGCATGAAGGAAACGGCATGGAACGGGTTGAGCGCCAGGAGCACTTCGGGATGGCGCGCAATCTGCGGCACGGCCGCGACCGCGATGACGGCGAACCAGATGCACATGACCGGTCCGAACAACGCGGCAACGCGCGCGGTGCCGCGGGACTGCACGGCAAACAGCGCCACCAGGATGATCACCGTCAGCGGCACGACATAATGCTCGAAGGTGACGGTGACGAGCTTGATGCCCTCGATCGCCGACAATACCGACAGCGCCGGCGTAATTACCGCGTCGCCGTAAAACAACGCGCCGGAGATAATGCCGAGCAGCACGATCACCGTCCCGCCCTTGGTGACCGCGCGCTGCGCCAGCGCCATCAACGCCAGCGTTCCGCCCTCGCCGTTATTGTCTGCACGCAACAGGATGACGACATATTTCAGCGTCACCACCACGATCAGCGCCCACAGGATCAGCGAGAGCACGCCGAGCACGGCTTGCGGCGCGGCGGCGGCCGATGTCCCGCTGGCGGCAACCACCGCCTCGCGCAGTGCGTATAAGGGGCTGGTGCCGATGTCGCCGTAGACGACGCCGATGCTGCCGAGCATCAGGGCCCTGAAGGTCGCCGTGGAATGCGCTTCGCCATGCCCAACGGCCGCGGGCGTTTCCGCCGCGGGGATCGCAAACTGGACTGACATGGGACGGGCCTCGGTCGTTTGCCGCACTGCACAAATGCAGGAGGGCAGCCCTATACTCCCGGCATGGCAACACTGGTTAGCCGGAATTCAGGCCTCCGGTATGCGTCCCAGGCATGGATGCCGGAAGCTTTCCCAGATCAGCTTTTCTTTTATATTTCAGATGGTTACTTGAGTTCCAACTTCTACCACCCGCCCCGTCGGGATCTGGAAATAGTCGGTGGCATCGTTGGCCGAGCGGCTCATGGCGATGAACAGATGATCCTGCCATAGCGGCATGCCCGACTGCGCCGAGGGTTTGAGCGACCGCCGCGACACGAAGAACGACGTCGCCATGATGTCGAACTGCCAGCCGAGCTTGCGCGCGATTACCAGCGCCTTGGGCACGTTCGGCGATTCCATGAAGCCGAACCGCAGTCGCACCGTGGAGAATTTCTCGCTGATGGATTCCATCTTGACGCGCTCGGACAGGATCGACGCGCGGCGTCTGGGCGGTTTCGATGGTCAGGATCACGTTGTGCTCGTGCAGCACCTTGTTGTGCTTGAGATTGTGCATCAGCGCGGTCGGCACGAAGCTCGGGTCGGAAGTCAGAAACACCGCCGTGCCCTTGACGATATGCGGCGGCCGCTTTTCCAGGCTCTTGATCAGGTCCATCAATGGCACCTCGATCCGCCGGGTCTTGGCGACCAGGATCGCGGCGCCGCGGCGCCAGGTCCAGATCATCAACGCCACGGCAACGCCGAACAGCAGCGGCACCCAGGCGCCGTCGAGCAGCTTCAGGAGGTTGGCGGCAAAGAAGCTCATGTCGACGACGACGAAAGGCAGGATCACCGCCGCCGCCGTCGCCGCGCGCCAGTTCCACAATTTCCAGACCACGACAAAACCCATGATGCCGTCGACCACCATGGTGGTGGAAACGGCGATGCCGTAGGCCGAAGCCAGACCGCTCGAGGTGCGGAACAACAGCACCAGCAGCACGACCCCGATCAGCAGCAGCCGGTTGACGCGCGGCAGATAGATCTGGCCGGCATGGGTTTCCGAGGTGTAGCGCACTTCGAAACGCGGCAGGAGGCCGAGCTGCACCGCCTGGCGGATCAGCGAAAAGGCGCCTGTGATCACCGCCTGGCTCGCGATGACCGTCGCCGCGGTCGCCAGCACCACCATCGGCAACAGCAGGATTTCCGGAACCAGCCGGTAGAACGGATTTTCGATCGCCGCCGGATCGGACAGCACCAGCGCGCCCTGCCCGAAATAATTGATCAGGAGCGCCGGCATCACGAGATAGAACCAGCCGGTCTGGATCGGCTTGCGTCCGAAATGGCCGAGGTCCGCATAAAGCGCCTCGCCGCCGGTCACGGCCAGAAACACCAGGCCCATCGTCACCAGCCCGATGGTGCCGTGCGAAAGCATGAACTGGATCGCGTACCAGGGATTGATCGCCGCCATGCACGGTGGGATCGTCGCTGATGTGAATCAGGCCCAGAGTAGCCAGCGTCGCGAACCAGACCACCATGACCGGCCCGAAGGCCGAGGCGACGCGCGCGGTGCCGCTGCTCTGCACCGAGAACAGGACGACCAGGATGAAGATCGTCAGCGGCACCACGTAATGTTCGAGCGCGGGCGTGACCAGCTTGAGACCTTCGACCGCCGACAACACCGAAATCGCCGGCGTGATCATGGAATCGCCGATGAACATCGAGGCGCCGACGACGCCGAGCGCCAGCAGCGGCAGGCTGCGCCGGCCCAGCGCCCGCTGCCCCAGCGCCATCAGGGACAGCGTACCGCCCTCGCCGTTGTTGTCGGCGCGCAACAGCAGCAGCACATATTTGGCGGTGACGACGATGAACAGCGACCACAGGATCAGCGAGAGCACGCCGAGAACGATGGCGCGCGACACCGGGGCTGCCATTCGCCGCGTGGGTGACGGCCTCGCGAAACGCATACAACGGCGAGGTGCCGATATCGCCGAATACAACGCCGATACTGCCCAGCGTCAGGGCCCAAAAGCCGGAGGTGGCCTGCCCCTCATGGGCTTCGGTAGATGTGACGCTGACAGTCATGATGGAGGGGAACGTTCTCGTCGTTGAATTGATCCGGGCGGCTATCGACGCTTCCGCGTTGCCTGTCAATCATCGGACAAGCATATCACCGCATGCGATGCGGAGTTGACGCAAAGCAAATTGCCATCGACGGCAAGATGGTATTATGGTAGTCCCGCCGTGCTACGGCTTCAGGTTGGGCGGAAGCGGCGGATTTTCGCGCATCAATGTGATGGTGACGCGACGGTTTGCCGGCAATGTCGGATCGTCGGGAAACAATGGCTGGCTGTCGGCCCTGCCGCCGACGGCGAAGATGTGGGATGCCGGCAGCCCCTCGCGTTCGAGGATCTGGCGCACGACGTTGGCGCGGTCCGCCGACAGGTCGAACGCGCCATATTCGCCGCGCGCCGGCACGAAGCCGGCCGAGGTGTGGCCGACAATGTTGACCCGCAGCGGCGTCGCCTTCAACGGCACGGCCAGTTTCTGGATCAGCCGGCGGGTGCGGTCGTAGGGGACCTTGGAGCCGTCGGCGAACATCGAGCGGCCGTCCTGGTCGACGATTTCGAGATTGAGGCCCTCTTTGGTCTCCTCGAACATGATGTGCTTGGACATTTCGGTCAGTTCCGGCATGTCCTGCAGCGCCTGGCGCAACGAGGCCGAAGCGAGCGCGAACTCGCGATCGACCTTCAGGCGGGCGCCGGATTTCGCGCTGGCGGTCCTTCTCGTCGGGCGTCGGCGTATTGGAGGAATCCTCGGGCGAAATATGCTCGACGTTCTTCAGCTTCGGCCGCGTCGGCAGGCCGTCGGATTCGACGATGCCGGAATATCGGGACTCGGTCTGCACGCCGAACGCATCGCGCATCGAGCCCGCGACGATTTTCAGCTTGGCCGAATCCTGCGTGGAGAACGCGACCAGCATCACGAAAAATGCCAGCAGCAGCGCCATCAGATCGGCGAACGTCACGAACCAGCCGTGACCGCCATGTGCCTCTTCGCGTTTTTTCTTGGCCATGCTCTATCTCCCCGCGCCTGGATGCCGCCGTCGATCAGGCAGGAACCAGTTCGCCTTCGTCGTGGCGATGTTTTTCGGGCAGGTAGGCCAGCAGCATCTCGCGCACCAGCGCCGGGCTCTTGGAGTCGCGGATCATCAGGATGCCGTCGATGATCAGCGTGCGATTGGTTTCCTCGTCGAGCAGCTTGCCGTGCAGCTTGTCGGCGATCGGCAGACAGATCAGGTTCGCGACCAGCGCGCCGTAAAGCGTCGCCAGCAACGCCACCGCCATGAAGGGACCGAGTTTCGAAGGGTCCGACATGTTGGAGAACATCTGCACCATGCCGAGCAGCGTGCCGATCATGCCGAATGCCGGGGCGCAGTCGCCGATGGCGCGATAGATCTTCGAGCCCTCGTTCAGGTGCATCAGGAAGTTGTCGCGATCGCGCTCCATGTTGTCGCGGATGAATTCGAGATCGTAGCCGTCGGCGACGTAGCGGATGCCCTTGGCGAGAAACGGCTCGTCGGTCTCGACTTTTTCCAGTCCGACCGGGCCCTGCTTGCGGGCGATTTCCGCGATGCGCGCCAGTTCGTCGACCAGATCGCGCGCCGAAAGACGGCTCATGGTGAAGGCGAATTTTGCGCCCAGCGGCATGCCGTGCAGGATCGCGCTGAGCGGAAACCGGATAAGAGTCGCGGCGAACGAACCGCCGAAGATGATGATGACGGCATGGATGTCGTAGAACATCCGGAAGTCGCCGCCCATCAGGATCAGCGTCGACAGGACGATGGCGCCGGCGACCAGGCCAACGAGCGTGGTGATATCCATTCTGAACTCCGACGCATACGTCAACTACCGGCCATCCTGACCGGTAGCGCGGCTCATTCGGAGCTGCGCATGAGGCACCCTACGACTGCGCAATTAAAGAGGCGTAAAGGATAAACCTAAAGCGCGGCCGTAGAATTGCGGGCATGCGATCGGGCGATCTCAAGGATTTGCTAACCAATGGGGGCGGTTGGGTACCGAAGGCCTCTACGCCGTCATTGCGAGCGAAGCGAAGCAATCCATCGGGCAGCAAGCGCTGACGCATGGATTGCTTCGTCACTTCGCTCCTCGCAATGACGGGGAGAGGCCGGCAGACCTACTGCGCCTGCGCGCCGATGCCGGCGGCCTTGATGATCGGCCACCATTTTTCGATCTCGGCCTTCTGAAATGCGGCCAGTCCTTCCGGCGTCTGCTGCGCGCGCGGCGCGACGTCGAGCCCCAGTTCGGTGAACCGCTTCTGGATCGCGGGGTCGGCCAGCGCCTCCACCGTCGCGGCGTTGAGCTTCGCGATGATATCCTTCGGCGTGCCCTTTGGCGCCCAGAAGCCGAACCAGCCGGACATATAGAGGCCGGGCACGCCGGTCTCGTCCGCGGTCGGAATATCCGGCATCGAGGCCGAGCGCGTCGCCGAGAGATTGGCGAGCGCCTTGATCTTGCCGGCGCGGATTTGCGGCAGCGCCACCGCGCCCTGCACCACCAGCAGATCCACCGTGCCGGAGATCAGGTCGGTCATCGCAGGCCCCGCGCCGCGATAGGGAATGAACTGCACCTTCTGCTTGGTCAGGTTCTCGAACAGCACGCCGGTGACATTCGCCGCCGCGTTCTGGTTGACGAAGTTGATCTTGCCTGGATTTTCCTTCATCCACGCGACCAGCTCGGCCAGCGTTTTCGCCGGCAGGTCGTTCTTGGCGACCATGAGCTGGGGATTGTTCGAAACCAGCGCGATCGGCTCAAAGTCCTTTTCGAGGTCGTAGTCGAGCTTGTAGATGATGCTGCCGACATGGGTGTCCCACTGGCCGATGTCGAAGGTGTAACCATCGGGCGCGGCGCGGGCGACGCGCCCGACACCGATGCTGCCGCCGGCGCCGCCGACATTTTCGATCACGACGGACTGCCCGAGCGTTGTGCGCATCCGCTCGGCCATGATCCGCGCGGCGGCATCGGTCGAGCCGCCCGGCGGGAACGGCACCACCAGCGTGATCGGGCGCGAGGGATAGGTTTGCGCCTGCGCGGCCGCGATGCCGACAGAGGACAAGAATGACAGCGCCGCCCAAAGCTCTCATGACGTTTCCCCCTGTTTGTTGAACCCCGACTTTTCGTCAGTGGATCTCCGCCGAACGCTTCAGCGCCTCTTTCAGTTTTTCCAGCGTGAAGTCCGGACTGCGCGCGATCTCCAGGATCGGCGTCTCGCGCCGGCCGCAGAGTTCGGCGGCTTCCGGAATCTTCGCCGCGATATCGGTCGGGATCACGATGGCGCCGTGCTGGTCGGCGTGGATCAGGTCGTCGGAATGCACCGTCATGCCGGCGACGCGCACTTCGCCGCCCCAGTGTTCGGCGTGAACCCAGGCATGCGACGGCCCGATCGAGCCGGCCAGCGCCTGGAAGCCCGGCGCCCATTGCGGGATGTCGCGGATCGAGCCGTCGGTGATGACGCCGAGGCAGCCGAGCGCCTTGTGCACGTTGCTCTGCACCTCGCCCCAGAACGCGCCGTAGCCGACATCGGCGCCGTCGATATCCTGGATCACGGTGATGCGCGGACCGAAGCCGGTGCCGACATATTCGTAATAGGCGATGCGGCGCTTGCTCTGCTCGTCGGCCGGAAGGGTGGATTTGAGCACCGAGCGGATCGTCACGGTGCGGGCATAGCCGACGATCGGCGGCAGATCGGGGAACGGGCAGACCAGCGGCTTGGTGGTGTAGCCGATCAGGCGGCGCTCGGGCGCGACGATTTCCATCGCATTGCAGATCGTCGGCGTGTCATAGCGCGCCAGCGCTTCGAGGACGGAAGCAGGCAGCGGGGCGGTAACGGCTTTGTTCACGGCGTTCTCTCCTGATTTTTCGGCCCGGCTCTTTGAGGCCGTACGTCATCAAGCCCTATAGCCGAGATTGGCGGCGAACCCAACTCGGCGGCGGCTCATGGCAGATATATCGGAAGCGGCGCGGCGCGCTCAGTTCAGCCGCACCGGCCGTTCGTCCTCGGTATCGTCGGAGGCGGGCGAAAACGTCGCCGCCGGAGCTGACGGCGCGGCGGCGTCAGCCGTCAGCAGGCGGCTGGGCCGCTGCGCGGCGGCGGCATTGCGCTCGTGGTCGCGATAGGTCTTCCAGCCCCAGGGCAGGCTTGCGAGATAGAGCACCGAGCCGATCGACAGGATGTGCCAGGGATAGCCGATCAGCAGCGCGACGAAGAACACCACCGAGACGAAAACCGGCAGCACCATTTCCGGCGGCACCCGCATCCGCACCGTCTTGCCGGAAAATACCGGCAGGCGCGACACCATCAGGAACGCGATCAGAAGCGTATAGGCCGCGGTCAGCATGGCCGGCGGCTTCGAGACGCCGAGAAACGCCAGATAGAACGGCAGCATCGCAAGGATGGCGCCGGCCGGCGCCGGCACGCCGGTGAAGTAATTCGCCGCAAAGGCGGGCTTGTTCGGATCGTCGATTGATGGCGTTGAAGCGCGCCAGCCGCAGGCCGCCGGCGATCGCAAACACCATGGCCGCGATCCAGCCGCCATTGTTCAGCTCATGCAGCTGCCAGAAATACAGCATCAGGCCGGGCGCAACGCCGAAATTGACGAAATCCGCAAGGCTGTCGAGTTCGGCGCCGAATTTCGACTGGCCCTTGATCATGCGCGCGACCCGGCCGTCGACCCCGTCGAGCACGGCCGCGAACACGATGGCGGCGACCGCAAGCTCCATCCGCCCTTCGATCGACAGCCGGATCGCCGTCAGCCCGGCGCAGATCGCGAGCAAGGTGATGACGTTAGGCACCAGCATCCGCACCGGGATCGGGCGAAACCGGCGGCGGCGCAGTTCAGGATATTTGGGATCGGGGGTCAGCATGGCTTGCCATTATATAGCAAGCGCCGGTCCGGTTCACCATTGACGGCGGCCTAGCCTTTAGACGGCCAGCGGGTGGTTAATCAGCCCGAAACGTGCGCCCCTGCTCGCTCGACCCGAAATCGGCCAAAATCGTCTCGCCTGCAACCGCCGTCTGGCCCTCGGAAACCAGCGCGCGCGTGCCTTCGGGCAGATAAACGTCCAGGCGCGAGCCGAAACGGATCAGGCCGAACCGCTCGCCGGCGCCGATCGACTGGCCTTCGCGCACGAATGAGACAATACGCCGCGCCACCAAACCAGCAATCTGGACCACGCCGATCCGACCCTGCGTCGTCGAGATAACCAGCGAATTGCGCTCATTGTCTTCGCTGGCCTTGTCGAGTTCGGCGTTGATGAAGGTGCCGGGCCGGTAGGCGATGCGATCGATGCGGCCCGACACCGGGCTGCGGTTCACGTGGCAGTTGAATACGCTCATAAAGACCGAAATGCGCGGCAGCGGCCGGTCGCCGAGGCCGAGTTCGGCCGGCGGCAGCACCTGCGCGATCATGGAGACGCGGCCATCGGCCGGCGACACCACGATGCCGTCGCGCACCGGCGTGACGCGGACGGGATCGCGGAAGAACAGCGCGCACCAGACGGTCAAGGCGGTGCCGATCCAGCCCAGCGGCGTCCAGATCCAGAACAGGATCAGGCTGATCAGCGCAAAGCCGCCGATGAAGGGATAGCCCTCGGGATGGATCGGCGGGATCTGCGCGCGGATGGAATTCGCAATAGACATTAGGGCTCGCTGTTATCTGGCCGACTTCCTTTGGAAGTAGCGGGGTATTTGGATTATTCCGCGGCAGTTGCCAAGGGATCTTTGGACAAGGGATCTTTAGCTGGGGCCGACCCTTTGGGCGGATCGTTGAGCGGATCGTCGACCGGCGGCGGGGCGCGGTTCGGCGCCTCGTTGCCGTCGTCGCCGATCTGGGCGAGTTTCTCCCGCGCCTCCTCGGCTTCGCGCTGCCTGTTCCACATGCTGGCATAGAGTCCGCCGGTCCCCAAAAGCCCGGCGTGGGTGCCGCGTTCGGCGATGCGCCCTTGATCCAGCACGATAATTTCATCGGCGCCGACGATGGTCGACAGCCGGTGTGCGATCACCAGCGAGGTGCGGCCACGCGAGACGCGCTCCAGCGCTTCCTGGATTTCATGCTCGGTGTGGCTGTCGAGCGCGGACGTCGCCTCATCCAGCACCAGGATCGGCGGCGCTTTCAGCACCGTGCGCGCAATTGCCACGCGCTGCTTTTCGCCGCCGGATAGTTTCAGGCCGCGTTCGCCGACCTGGGTTTCGTACCCCTTCGGCGACATCCGGATGAACGCGTCGATCTGCGCCAGTTGCGCCGCCTCCTCCACCTCGGCATCGCCGGCATCCCAGCGGCCGTAGCGGATGTTATAGCGGATGGTGTCGTTGAACAGCACGGTATCCTGCGGCACCATGCCGATCGCCGCGCGCAGCGAATTCTGCGTGACGCTCCTGATATCCTGGCCGTCGATCAGGATCCTTCCGTCGGAAACGTCATAGAGGCGAAACAGCAGGCGCGAGATGGTGGACTTGCCGGCGCCGGAGGGACCGACGATCGCGACGGTCTTACCGGCGGGCACTTCGAAGCTGAGACCCTTGAGGATCGGCCGCTCCGGATCATAGGAAAAGCGCACGTCCTCGAAGCGCACGTTGCCCGAGGACACCGCGAGCGGTTTCGCGCCGGGCGCGTCCTTGATCTCGGCAGGACGCGCCAGCACATCGAACATTTTCTCGATGTCGATGACCGCCTGTCTGATCTCGCGATAGACGAATCCCATGAAGTTGAGCGGTACAAAGAGCTGGATCATCATGGCGTTGATCATGACGAAGTCGCCGACCGTGTGTGTGCCGTTACGGATCGCGAAGGCACACATCAGCATGGTCGCCGTCAATCCTGCGGTGAAGATCACGGCCTGACCGGCGTTGAGAATCGCAAGCGAAGTGTAGGTGCGGATGCTCGCCTCTTCGTAACGCTCCATCGAGTGGTCATAGCGCTGGGCTTCGCGCTCCTCCGCGCCGAAATACTTCACGGTCTCATAGTTGAGCAGCGAGTTCGATCGCCTTGGTGTTCGCCTCGGTGTCGGAGTCATTCATCTTGCGGCGAATCTCGATCCGCCACTCGGTCGCGACATAGGTGAACCACAAGTAGGCGCCGACCATGCTCGCGACTGCCAGCACGTAGCGCCAGTCGAACTGCCAGAACAGCACGCCGAAGATCAACGCCAGTTCGACGATGGTCGGGACGAGCTGGAGCAGCACGTTGCGCACGATAATCTCGATGCCGGTGCGGCCGCGCTCGAGGATGCGGGTCAGTCCGCCGGTCTTGCGCTCGAGGTGAAAGCGCAGCGACAGCTCGTGCATATGGACGAAGGTGATGTAGGCGAGCTTGCGCACCGCATGCATGGCGACGCGGGCAAAAATGCCGTCGCGCCACTGCGTGAATAGCGCCATCAGCACGCGCGCGCCGCCATAGCCGATCGTTATCAGAAGCGGAGAGGCAAACAGCCACAGCATCCAGTTCGACGCTTCGACTGGCGCGGTACCGACGCCGTTGAGCGCATCGATTGCCCATTTGAAGGTGAACGGCACCGTCAGCGTCGCGAGTTTCGCGATCAGCAGCAGCACCATCGACCAGACCACGCGCATTTTCAGGTCCGCGCGGTCGCCAGGCCAGATATAGGGCCACAGATGCACCAGCGTCCCGGTCAGGGTCGCTTTTTCGATAACGTCGCCGGCCGGAGCGGCGGAACCAGCATGCGGGTGCGAATCAGGATCAGCCATCGGCGTCGGGCCCCGAGCAAGGTGGCGCACCGGTCGCCTTCAGGGAATTTTTGGTAGTCTGCATATGTCCGTCATATAGAGCGTTTAACTCCCCCGTACAGCCTTGAAAGATAAATCTTTCCCCCGTTTGGTTTGATTTCGGGCCTATTTGTGCTGCGTCGGCGAAGTCATCAGACTTGAGCTTTTCTGGGTGCAGTGCCACATGATCTCTATGGATCAAATCAAAACTGTCTGTGTCTATTGCGGCTCCGGCGCCGGCTCCAGCCCCCGCTTTGTCGAAGCTGCCCTCGCCCTGGGAAAGATTTTCGCCGAGAACAGTATCCGGCTCGTCTATGGCGGCGGATCGGTCGGGCTGATGGGGGCGATCGCCAAATCCACGCTGGATCACGGCGGCCTGGTCACCGGGATCATTCCGGATTTCTTGCGATCCCGCGAAAACATGCTGTCACGCGTTCAGGAAATGATCGTCACGCCCGACATGCACGAGCGCAAGCGGCTGATGTTCGAACATTCCGATGCGTTCGTGGCGCTGCCCGGCGGCGTCGGCACGCTGGAAGAACTGGTCGAGCAGATGACCTGGCAGCAGCTCGGCCGTCACACCAAGCCGGTGCTGCTCGCCAACATCGACGGCTTCTGGGAGCCGCTGATCGCGTTGCTGGCGCATATGCGCGAAACCGAGTTCATCCGCCCGTCACTGAATATCGACGTTCTCAAGGCTGAACGGGTCGAAGACATCGTGCCGCGCCTGCGCGCCGCAGCCGCGGCCCACGCTCCCGAAGCCAGCAAGGAAATGCCGGAATTGGCGCGGAAGCTTTAGGCTTCACTCGCTGGGAAACGTCACCGCCTCGATGCGGTTGCCGTCGGGATCGACGACGAAGGCGGCGTAATACTTGACGCGATCGTGCGGACGCAGGCCCGGCGCGCCGTCGGAGCGGCCGCCGGAGGCGAGCGCTGCGGCGTGGAACGCATCGACATCGGCGGTCGCCTTGGCGCGCAGGCAGATGTGCGTACCGCTCTCGGGCGGCACGGCCGCCATGCCGGCGCGCAGGTTGATCCAGAACTCGGGATAAGCCTTGCCGAAGCCCATCGTGGCCGGACGGGTGACGAGGCGTAACAGGCCGAGCGGGGCCAGGGTGGCTTCATAGAACCGCGCGGAGCGTTCGAGGTCGCTGACGCCGACGGAGATGTGGTCGATCATGAGTGCGCCCTCCGCTCTCTCCCCGTCATTGCGAGCGAAGCGAAGCAATCCAGACCTTCTATGCCGCGCGATGGATTGCTTCGTCGCTTCGCTCCCTTGCGCAAACGCGTCGCGTTTGTCGCAGGCAATGACGGTTGATAGACCTTCACCGTCTACCTCACGCCGGCGCGCCTGACTTCACCAGCTTGTAGATCACCGAATCCATCAGCGCCTGGAACGAGGCGTCGATGATATTGGGCGACACGCCGACCGTGGTCCAGCTCTCGCCGTTCTCGTCCTCGCTCTCGATCAGGACCCGCGTCACCGCTTCCGTGCCGCCATTGAGGATACGCACGCGGTAATCGATCAGCTTCAGGCCTTCGATGTATTTCTGGTACTTGCCGAGGTCCTTGCGCAGCGCGACGTCGAGCGCGTTGACCGGGCCGTTGCCTTCCGCCGCCGAGATCAGCCGCTCGCCGGCGACATCGACCTTGACCACCGCCAGCGCCACCGTGACACGCTGGCCGTTGGAATTGTAGCGCTGCTCGACATTGACGTCGAACTGCTCGACCTTGAAATATTCGGGCACGCGGCCGAGCGTGCGCCGCGCCAGCAGGTCGAACGAGGCGTTGGCGGATTCATAGGCGTAGCCCGCCGCCTCCCGCTCCTTCAGTTCCTCGACCAGGCGCGCCAGTTTCGGATCGCTCTTCTCGTAAGCGATGCCGGCGCGGTCGAGCTCGGCCATCACGTTGGAGCGGCCGGCCTGATCGGACACCAGCACCTTGCGATGATTGCCGACGGATTCGGGCAGCACGTGCTCATAGGTGTGCGGGTCCTTCATGACCGCGGAGGCATGAATGCCGGTCTTGGTCACGAAGGCGCTCTCGCCGACATAGGCCGCATGGCGGTTCGGCGCGCGGTTGAGCATGTCGTCCAGCGTGCGCGACACCTTCATCAGCGTCGCCATCTTGTCCGCGGTGACGCCGATCTCGAAAGCGTCGGAAAACTCGTTCTTCAGGCGCAGCGTCGGGATCAGCGAACAGAGATTGGCGTTGCCGCAGCGCTCGCCGAGCCCGTTCAGCGTGCCCTGGATCTGCCGCGCGCCCGCGCGCACCGCGGCCAGCGAATTGGCCACCGCCTGCTCGGTATCGTTGTGGGCGTGGATGCCGACATGGCTGCCCGGGATGTGCTTGACGACATGCGCCGACGATGGTCTCGATCTCGTGCGGCATGGTGCCGCCGTTGGTGTCGCACAGCACCACCCAGCGCGCGCCGGAATCATGGGCCGCCTTGGCGCAGGCCAGCGCGAAATCGGCATTTTCCTTGTAGCCGTCGAAGAAGTGCTCGCAATCGACCATCACCTCGCGGCCCGCCGCCTTCGCGGCAGCGACGCTGTCGCGGATCGAGGCGAGGTTTTCCTCGTTGGTGGTCTCCAGCGCCACCCGCACCTGATAGGCCGAGGATTTCGCGACAAAGCAGATCGCGTCGGCCTTGGCCTCGATCAGCGCCGCCAGCCCCGGATCGTTCGACGCCGAACGGCCCGGACGGCGCGTCATGCCGAATGCGGTGAATTTGGCGCTCTCGAACTTCGGCTTCGCCGCGAAGAATTCGGTGTCGGTCGGGTTGGCGCCGGGATAGCCGCCCTCGACATAGTCGATGCCGAGTTCGTCCAGCATCTGCGCGATGATCTGCTTGTCGTGCAGCGTGAAATCGACGCCGTTGGTCTGCGCGCCGTCGCGCAGCGTGGTATCGAACAGATAAAGGCGTTCGCGGCTCATGTCGGCGCTCCCGGCGCGGCGCTATCGGCCAGCGTCTTCTGCATCGTGGTGTTGGCGAGCCATTCGCCGTTGACGGTGACGGTGTTGCGCTGCTTGGCGGCATAGCCGCGCTTGCGAAACAGCGGCTCCGCGGTGTCGCTGGCATCGACGGTGAGGGTTTTCGCCCCGCGCGCGCCCGCCAGTTTTTCCAGCGCATCGACCAGCATCGAGGCGACGCCCTGCCCCGCCACGCTCGGATGGACGAACAGCATGTCGATGTGGTCAGCGCCCTTCAGCGAGGCGAAGCCGACCGGCGCGTTCTGGATGGTCGCAATCAGCGTCAATTGCCCGGCGAGCTTCTTGCCGAACGTCTCTTCATCCTCGGCGGTCGCCGCCCAGGCTTCCTGCTGCGCCTCGCTGTAATCGTCGCCGGTCAGCTCCTCGATGCTGGCAACGAAGATCGCCGCCAGCATCGGAACATCCGCCGGCAGAAACGGCCGCAAGCCGGGTTTGGGCAATGCCTGTCCCATCGCGTCAAAATACTCCGAACAGTCTCAAGGCCAGCACGACCGCGGCAACGATCAGCGCCCATTTGATGAAGATGTAATAGCGCCAATGCTTTGGAAATGGCGTATCTGGTTTTGTCATCACGCGATCTCCCACGTGGTCACGGGCTTGCCGTCGGCGTCCTTGCCGTCCTTGATGGCCACGCCCATCGCAGCGAGTTCGTCGCGGATCCGATCGGACTCCTTGAAGTCTTTCGCGCGCGCGCGGCGGCGCGCTCCGCAATCAGGCGGTCGACCTGTTGCGGATCGATGCCGCTCGCCTGCTGCTTGCGTCCCTTCCATGCGGCAGCACTCATCGAGAGGAAGCCGAGCAGCCGGAGCGAGGCCGCGAACTCGCCGCGCTCGCGTTCTCCACCGGACGCCGCCGCATTGCGCAGGCCGTGCAGCACGGCCATGGCCTGCGCCGTATTGAGGTCGTCATACAGCGCCTCGACCATCGCCGGCGACGGCTGACCGCCCTCGGCGTCGGCTGCGATCGCATACCAATCGTCCAGCGTCTTGGCGCTCTCTTCCGCACCCTTCACGGTCCAGTCGAGCGGCGAGCGATAGTGCGTCTTCAGCATATTGAGACGCAGCACCTCGCCCGGCCAGTCGGCCAGCAAGTCGCGGATCGTGAAGAAGTTGCCGAGCGACTTCGACATCTTCTCGCTCTCGAGCTGCAGGAAGCCGTTGTGCATCCAGACATTCGCCATGCGGTCGGTGTGGAAGGCGCAGCAGGTCTGCGCGAGTTCGTTCTCATGATGCGGAAACACCAGATCGATGCCGCCGCCATGAATGTCGAACTTTTCGCCGAGATGCTTCCAGGCCATCGCCGAGCATTCGATGTGCCAGCCGGGACGGCCTTCCGCCTTGATCCCCGCCGGCGACGGCCATGACGGCTCGCCCGGCTTCGACGGCTTCCACAGCACGAAGTCGGTATTGTCGCGCTTGTAGGGGGCGACGTCGACGCGGGCGCCGGCGATCATCTCGTCGAGCGAGCGTTTCGACAACGCGCCATAGCGCGGCATCACGGAATTGGCCTCGTTCATCGCCTGCGGCGAGAACAGCACATGGTCCTCCGCGACATAGGCAAAGCCGCCGGCGACCAGCTTCTCGATGATCGCGCGCATTTCCGGGATATGTTCGGTCGCGCGCGGCTGCACCGTCGGCGCCAAGCAGCCGAGCGCGGCGACGTCGTCCTGATATTGCCTGTATAGGTCTCTTCGGTGACCTTGCGGATCGCCTCATTCAAGCGGCACGCCGGGATAGTCGCGCGCGGCGCGCACGTTGATCTTGTCGTCGACGTCGGTGATGTTGCGGACGTAGGTCACATGGTCGGCGCCGTAGCGATGGCGCAGCAGCGCGGAACAGCACGTCGAACACGATCGCCGCGCGACCGTTGCCGATATGGGCGAAGTCATAGACCGTCGGTCCGCACGACATACATGCGGACGTTGTTCGGATCGAGCGGCACCAACGGCCGCTTCTCCTTCGTCAACGTATCGTAAAGGCGCAGTTCCATGGCAAACCCATCCGTTGCGGCCGGGCGTCCAGTGATCTCATTTTTGAGAAAAGACGGCCTCAGCCAGCGAATCGCTAGCTAATAATCTCGCGGCAAATGCTGCAGATGGCGAGGAGACCGTTCATGGTTCCACCATTGCGGTATCGGGCGGAAATCGTCAAGGCCTTGCTTGTGCCCGATTTGGAGCCGATCAGGCCGCGACCTCTCGCCAATCGCCGCCCCAAGGGGCTCATGGTTAATCATTATTAACCGTTTGGGCCTATTCCTGACGGCGGTCTCTTTCCTTGCCGGTACCCTCCATGCGACTTTCCGCTTTGCCAGCCTTCTTGCCAGTGCCTTCCTGCTTGCCGCCTCGGCCGCTTCCGCCGACAGCCGCGTCTTCATCGTTGCCAACCAGGCCGACGGCTACGGCGTCGACGAGTGCCTGGCCAGGGGTGAGAAATGCGGCGCCCATGCCGCCCGCTCCTATTGCCAGTCACGGGAATTTGCACAGGCCACCGCCTATCGCCGCGTCGATCCCGACGAGGTCACCGGCGCGGTTCCGAGCGATGGCGGCGACAAATGCTCCGGCCACGGTTGCGGCGAATACGTCGCCATTACCTGCCAGCGCTAGAACCGGATACCAAAATACCAGGGGGTCCGGTTGCCACACCTGCGCCCCGGAAACGACGTGACGCTGCCCCGAGAAGCAGCTATTGGATGCGGCCTTGGGCCGCAGAATGCCGCCTTGGCCGCGCGATTGGGCTTTCGAGCCGCGCGGAACAGCTCTCAATGGCCGGATATGCTGGAAATTCGCAACGCGCCCTCTCCCTTCGGATTTTGACCTGCGCCGTCCTGCTCGGTATCGCCACCCCGGGCGCGCGTTGGCGCAGACGAATGACGACGCCATGGCGCAGATGAACCAGGACGCCCCGCCGCAGCAGGGCGCGCAGGGCAATCCGATCTGCATCCGGCTCGAAGGGCAATTGACGACCATCGACCGCGGCGCCGGCACCGGCGACCCCGCCAAGGATGAACAGATCCGCCGCTATCAGGAAGCGCAAGGCAAGCAGCAGGCCGAACTCGATCGGGTCACGCTGCAGGCCAAGCGGATGGGCTGCGAAAGCTCGGGCTTCTTCTCGCTGTTCAACGGCCGGTCCGCGCAGTGCGGCCCGGTCAACAACCAGATTCAGCAGATGCGCGGCAATCTCGACCAGATCACCACCAGCCTGGAGCGGCTGCGCAGCGGCGGCATCGGCGGCGCCGACCGCGAAAACCAGCGCCGCTCGGTGCTGACGGCGCTCGCGCAGAACAATTGCGGCCCGCAATATGCCGCTGCCGCGCGCGGTCCCGGCAATTTCATCGACAGCCTGTTCGGCAACAACCAGACGCTGCCGCCGCCGAGCGCCGACCTCGGCGCGCCGTCCGGCACCTTCCGCACCGTCTGCGTCCGCACCTGCGACGGCGGTTATTTCCCGGTGTCGTTCGCCACCTACCAGGCGCGGTTTCAGGACGACGAGAGGACCTGCAAGGCGCTGTGCCCGGCGACGGAAGCGACGCTGTTCACCTACCGCAATCCCGGCGAGGACATCAACCAGGCCGTCTCGATGAGCGGCCAGCCTTATTCCTCGCTGCCGAACGCGTTCAAATTCCGCACCGAGTTCAACCCCTCCTGCGCCTGCAAGGCGGCGGGCCAGACCTGGTCGGAAGCGCTGAAGTCGGTCGACGACAGGGCCGGCGTCGAACAGGGCGACATCATCGTCACCGAGGAGAGCGCAAGGCGGATGCAGCAGCGCGCGCAGCCGAAGGGCGCGACGCCGCCGCCCAAGAAAGGCGCAGCGCCGCCGGCACCGCCGCCGCGCCGCTGCAACAGCCGCCCCGGCCGATACGACGGCTATCGCCGCGGACAAGGACAAGGTCCGCACGGTGGGCCCGACCTTCATCCCGCCGAAGCAGTAAGGGCGCTTGGTCTCACCGCGTCATCACCGTCAAACCCCATCCGAGGAGCCCGCAAAGCGGGCGTCTCGAAGGATGAAGGCCCGGCTGGCGCAACAGCGGGGCTACATGGTTCGAGACGGCGCTGACGCGCCTCCTCGAGGACTACGCAGTAGAATTACCCTTCAAACGCTTCGGCCGAGGCGCGGCCGGCGCGCGCGACCAGTTTCTCGTCGGGCTCGGGCAGCGCCTTGCCGTTGTCGCGGAAGCGGTTGGTGATGGGATAGCGGCGGTCGCGGCCAAAGTTCTTTTCCGTCACCTTGACGCCTGGTGCTGCCTGCCGGCGCTTGTATTCGGCGACGTTGAGCAGCCGGTCGATCCGCGTCACCACGTCCGCCGGGAAACCGGCCGCGATGATCGAGGCCAGCGGCTCCTCGCGCTCCACCAGCCGCTCCAGAATGCCGTCGAGCATCTCATAGGGCGGCAGCGAATCCTGGTCGGTCTGGTTTTCGCGCAACTCCGCCGTCGGCGGCCGGGTAATGATGTTGACCGGGATCACCTCGCCCGAGGGCCCCAGCGCGCCGTCCGGCTTCCATTCGTTGCGCAGGCTTGATAGCCGGAACACTTCCGTCTTGTAGATGTCCTTGATCGGATTGAAGCCGCCGTTCATGTCGCCATAGATGGTGGCATAGCCGACCGACATTTCCGACTTGTTGCCGGTCGTGACCACCATCGCGCCGGTCTTGTTGGAAATCGCCATCAAGAGCGTGCCGCGGGTACGCGCCTGCAAGTTTTCCTCGGTGATGTCGCGCGGCAGGCCGGCGAAGGGCTTTGACAGGATCTTTTCGAAGCCGTTGACGGCGTCCGCGATCGGCAGCACTTCGTAGGGGAAGCCGAGCGCCTTCGCGAGCTTGGCGGCATCGTCGAGCGAGACCTGCGCAGTGAAGCGAAACGGCAGCATCACGCCACGGACCTGTTCGGCGCCGAGCGCGTCGACCGCGATCGCCGCGCACAGCGCGGAATCGATACCGCCGGAGACGCCGAGCAGCACGCCGGGAAATCCGTTCTTGCGGACGTAATCGCGCAAGCCCAGCACGCAGGCCGCGTAATCGCCCTTGTCGCCCTCGACCAGCGGCACCACCGGGACCAGAGCAGCGCCAGCCGTCGGCGCTCTTGGTCCATTGCAGCGTGACGATGCTCTCTTCGAATGCGGGCAGTTGCGCCGCGACCGAAAGATCGGCGTTGAGCGCAAACGACGCGCCGTCGAACACCAGTTCGTCCTGCCCGCCGATCTGGTTGAGATAGACCAGCGGCAGACCGCTCTCGGTGACGCGGGCGACCGCGATCGACAGCCGCAAATCGTTCTTGTCGCGCGCATAGGGCGAGCCGTTCGGCACGACAAGGATTTCCGCGCCGGTCTCGGCGAGGCATTCGACGATGTTTTCGTATTCCTCCGACTCTTCGAGCCAGATGTCCTCGCAGATGGGAACGCCGACGCGGACGCCGCGGACGGTGACCGGACCCGCGGCGGGACCGCGCGCGAACAGTCGCTTTTCGTCGAACACGCCGTAATTCGGCAGGTTCGCCTTGAAGCGCAGCGCTGCGATGCGGCCCTGATCAAGCAGCGCGCAGGCATTGTAGAGCTTGCCGTCCTCGACCCAGGGCGTGCCGATCAGCACCGCCGGACCGCCGCCCGCGGTTTCGCGCGCCAGTTCTTCGACGGCCGCGCGGCAGGCTGCCTGGAAGGCGGGCTTCAACACCAGGTCTTCCGGCGGATAGCCGCAGATGAACAGTTCCGGCAGCACCACGAGATCGGCGCCGTCGGCCTTGGCCTTGTCACGCGCGGCACGCGCCTTGGCGGCGTTGCCGGTGACATCGCCCACGGTCGGGTTTAGCTGGGCCAGCGAAATAGTGAACTTGGGTTCGGTCATGGGAGCGATGGTGCCTCGCACAAGAGCAAACTGCAAATGCTCGCTTTAGAACGCGCCTATGCGTTCGGCGAGGGCAAACAGCCAGAACAGCGCCGGCCATCAGCAGCGCGACGCCGACCGCCGCCGATCCCATGTCCTTGACCTGGCCGATCTTCGGATCGTGTTCGGTGGTCAGGCGGTCGGCGAGCTTCTCGATCGCGGTGTTGAGGATCTCGACCACCAGCACAAAGGCGACGGCCGCGACCAGTTCCACCCGGCGCATCACGCTCGCGCCGACCAGCCAGGCCAGCGGCACCGACAGCACCAGCGCGAAAAGTTCCTCGCGGACGGCCTGCTCCGAGCGGATCGCAAAGGCGAGGCCGTTACGCGTGTTGATCGTGGCCCGCCAGAGTCGCAGCAAATCAGAGTCCCGCTGCGGCCGGCATCGGCTTTTCCTTGCCCGCGCGTTCCTGCTTGAGCAGTTCGGCGATCAGGAAGGCCATGTCGATCGATTGTTCGGCGTTGAGGCGGGGATCGCAGACCGTGTGATAGCGGTCGTTGAGGTCCTCGTCCGAGATGGCGCGGGCGCCGCCGATGCATTCGGTGACGTCCTGCCCGGTCATTTCCAGATGCACGCCGCCGGCATGGGTGCCTTCCGCGGCGTGGATGGCGAAGAACGACTTCACCTCCGACAGCACGCGGTCGAACGGACGGGTCTTGTAGCCCGAGGTCGAGGTGATGGTGTTGCCGTGCATGGGATCGCAGGACCAGACGACGACGCGCCCTTCCCGCTGCACGGCGCGGATCAGCGGCGCGAGATGATCGCCGACCTTGTCGGAGCCGAAGCGGTTGATCAGCGTCAGCCGGCCGGGCTCGTTGTCGGGATTGAGGATGTCGATCAGCTTCAACAGCTCGTCCGGCTTCAGCGACGGGCCGCATTTCAGGCCGATCGGGTTCTTGATGCCGCGGAAATATTCGACATGGCCGTGGTCGAGCTGGCGGGTGCGGTCGCCGATCCAGATCATGTGGCCCGAGGTCGCGTACCAGTCGCCGGTCGTGGAATCGACCCGGGTGAAGGCCTGCTCGTAACCCAGCAGCAGCGCCTCATGGCTGGTGTAGAAATCGGTGGCGCGCAGTTCGGGATGGCTTTCGAGATCGAGCCCGCAGGCGCGCATGAAGTTCAGCGCGTCCGAGATGCGATCGGCCAGTTCCTTGTACCGGCGCGACTGCGGGGAATCCTTGAGGAAGCCGAGCATCCACTGATGCACGCTTCCCAGATTGGCAAAGCCGCCGGTCGCGAACGCGCGCAGCAGGTTCAGCGTTGCGGCCGATTGCCGGTACGCCATCAACTGGCGCTGCGGATCGGGAATCCGCGCTTCCGGGGTGAAGGCGATGTCGTTGATGATGTCGCCGCGGTAGCTCGGCAGTTCGACGCCATTGATCTTTTCCGTGTTCGACGAACGCGGCTTTGCAAATTGCCCGGCGATGCGGCCGACCTTCACGACCGGCAGCGCGCCGGCATAGGTCAGCACGACGGCCATCTGCAGCAGCACGCGGAAGAAGTCGCGGATGTTGTTGGCGCCATGCTCGGCAAAGCTCTCGGCGCAATCGCCGCCCTGCAGCAGGAAGGCTTCGCCCGCGGCGACCCGGGCCAGCGCCTTTTTCAGGTTGCGCGCTTCACCGGCAAACACCAGCGGCGGAAACGTGGCGAGCTGCGCCTCGACATCGGCCAATGCCTTGGCATCGGGATAATCGGGCACCTGCAGCACCGGCCTGGTGCGCCAGCTATCGGGCGTCCACCGCTCGGACATGACGTTAACTCCTGAGCAAAAACCGCAACTTACAAGCGATTGTGAAGGCCGCCTTATACACAGGCCTTGGGCCGACCGCCAGTTAGATTTCCGGTAGTCCTGACAAGCCCTTGCGACAAAAGCCGATTTCGCTTTGCTGTGGCCGCTCGCAAGCTGGGAGGAGAACACGGTGGCCGAGCCGGGGGAAGACGACACATTCAGCGACGACGTTTCGGTAGATGTACCAACAACCGGCCCCAAATCGTAATCGTCGCTTGACCACTGGAAGCCAAAAAAGTCTCCACATCGCTTCGTCCCTTCCGGTTCGCAATTTTCCAGAAAAATATCCGCTCCCGCCCGCACGGCGGGATACGTCGCACCGCAGAAGCCCCTTGATCCAGATCAATCTGGATCGGCTTTGGTTGCCGAAGGATCGGGCGGTCCAGAGAAGGGTGGCGAGGAAATTCCTCGGCACACAGCATCCCGCTTTGGAGGAATGGTTCAAATGGCCGTTGAAACGAAGAAGGCCTCTTCGCACCATTCGGGGCACAGCCTCTCTGCGCTGAGTTTGGCCGCCCTTGGCGTGGTTTACGGCGATATTGGCACAAGCCCGCTCTATACGTTCAAGGTTGTGCTTGGTGCCGCGGGTAAGCATCCTGCGCCAGAGGCCGTCCTTGGCTCGCTGTCGCTGATTGTGTGGACGCTCATCATCATCACGACGGTAAAGTACATCATCCTGGCGCTCCGGATGGACAACGAAGGCGAAGGTGGCGTTCTCGCCTTGATGGCGCTGCTGAGCCGGAAGCCGGGACGGCGCTTCATGTTGTTCATCGGCATGTTCGGCGCGGCGCTGGTATACGGCGACTGCGCCCTCACGCCAGCGATCTCGGTATTGTCGGCATTGGAGGGGTTGCACGTCATAGCGCCTGAACTCGACCGCTTCGTACTGCCGGGGACCGTGGCAATTCTCGTCGCTTTGTTCGCCGTACAGCAACGTGGGACGGCCCTGCTCGGTCGATTCCTGGGGCCGGTCATGGCGACCTGGTTCGCGGTGCTCGCCCTGCTCGGCCTGTGGGGGATCGCACAGTATCCGGCCGTATTATCCGCCCTAAATCCGGTCCTGGGCCTGCAGTTCCTGTTTTCCGGTGGTGGCAACGTCATGCTGGTACTCGGCGGCGTGTTCCTTTGCGTCACTGGGGCGGAGGCGCTCTATGCTGACCTCGGCCATTTCGGCCGGGCGCCGATCCGGTTGGGCTGGTGCGTGGTTTTCCCGGCGCTGGTCCTCAACTATGCGGGGCAAGCGGCGATAGTGCTGGCCGGCGGGCCGGTCGACGGAAGTCTCTTCTTCCGCCTCTGCCCCGCGCCGGTGTTGCTGCTGCCGCTGGTCATACTCGCCACGATTGCAACCGCCGTCGCGAGCCAGGCCGTCATCACGGGTGCCTTCTCGATGACACGCCAGGCGATCCAGCTAGGCTTGCTCCCGCGACTGCGAATTGTCCAAACGTCAGCCGGTGGATTTGGCCAGATCTACGTGCCCGCGGTGAACTGGCTGCTGATGGCCGCAACGCTCTCGCTCGCCATCAGCTTTCGAACCTCGGAAAACCTGGCCGCCGCCTATGGAATCGCGGTGTCGGCGGACATGGTGCTGACAACCCTCCTGCTTTCGATTGCCCTACGCGAGATTTGGGGGTTGCCGCTGCCGGCAGTGATCGCAATTGGCGTCGGGTTTGCCACTGTGGAGACGGCCTTCCTATCCGCCAACCTGTTGAAGTTTGCCGACGGCGGATGGGTGCCTGTGCTGCTTGCCATCGCGCTCTTCGCGCTGATGCGGATCTGGCAAACGGGCAGCGCCGCGGTGCAGACACAGGCGGATGAAATGCAGATTCCGGTCGGCGATCTCGTAGCGCAGATCGACAGCGGCGAGATTCGGCGCCTGCCGGGCACTGCTGTGTTCGTGGCGCGGATCTCGCGCGACATCCCGCCGCTCGTTGTTTGGCACCTCAGACACATTCGCGCGCTGCACGATACAATCGCGATCCTGAATGTTGTCACCGAGATGATCCCTTACGTGGCAGAGGAAAAACGGTTAAGGGTGCGCCAAATCGCCCCGCAGGTATGGCGAAACCGTGTTCACTACGGTTTTATGGAGCAGCCCGATCTCCCAGCCCTGCTGGAGCGCGCGCGCTCAGAGGGCTACCCGGTCGATTCCTCCAGGCTGACCTATTTCATCGGGCGTGAGACGGTCGTCAGGCGCAAGGATGGCAAGGGGCTGCCGTGGCTGGTAGTGATCGTGTTCGCGTTCATGTTACGCAATTCGAGCGAGGCGATCGACTACCTCCACCTGCCGAGGGATGAAGTTGTGGAGATTGGACGACAATTTGCGATTTGACCCCGCGGCGTGACGCCAAGTTTTGACGACGATCAGTCACTCGCCAGCGCGCTGTTCTATATGAGCTTTGTTACGCTGACATCGACTGGCTACGGCGACATCGTTCCACTGCATCCGTTGGCGCGAAGTCTATGCAACATCGAAAGCGTAATTGGTCAACTTTATCCGGCGACGCTTTTAGCAAGGCTTGTTACCCTCGAAATGAGAGGTCCAAGCCAATAACTCACTCTGGAAGCAAGTTACTTTTCGATCCGAAATCGGACCGTCCTGGTCTTCTTGTCCGCGGATTCTTCGACTATTTCAAAATTCCCCACTGACGCGCGCCTTAGAAGCGCTTCACGGGTGCGTGCAGTCGATGATGAAACGTATCGATACGTTCCCGAAAATGACCCGCCACTCGCCTTGATTTCACGCTGCGGCACGTGTCGAAACGACATTGGGTATGGCTGCCTTGCACCAACGCACTTGAATTCGATTCCGCTGCACTGAATCGTTTTGTTGCAAGTCGCCTTTACCTCGTTGACTGGCGTATCGTTGTAACCAGGTGGCAACTGGTACTCGAAGACACTGTCGAGTGTATCGGCACAGCTTTCGATTGGCTTGAACCGAAAATTAACGGTCACAGTCGTTCCAAGGGGTCCTGGAGCGGATACGTATAAATCATGCTGGGTGATTGGCAGTACATAACGCCCCGCAAAAAAAACCGGTTGCGCTGTTGAGGACGTGGAAGACAGGACAATAGCCAAGATGGCACAAACGATCATATGCATCTCGCACCCCACAGAAAATTGCCCGCCCTAAGATATGCCCATCTTCTTGGGGGAGCAACGGCACAGCGGGTGCCGCTCAGCCGGCGACGCGGCCAATGGTTTCCGCCCTGCCGCTGTGGACGATCCACTGGCCATCAGGCGCTTTTCCCGTGATGATCCCGACATGATGCGACCAGACCACCACCACGCCGACTCCGGGGCCGCCTGCATTGGCGCCTTCGCTCGCCCAAGATCGCGCGAGGCGACGGTCCGGTTTGCCGAGATATTTGCTCAAGTAACTGCCGCACCAGGCGCGGTGACCGTGATACCGATGGTGGGGGACGCGCCTCTGTCTGAATGCAGTCGAAAATCGCGTCCAATTTGATCCGATTCACCTGGGCTGACTTGAGTTGCCGGTAATAACTTCCATGGAAGCTTCCAGGATCCACTCGGGGCAGAACGGGAGGATTGAAGTGAAACACCACCATCGTCCGGAGACGCAGAAACACATCGCCCTAACGGTCCTGACAAAAGAAGCGGAGAATATCACGGTGCTGATCGCCAGCCTTCGCAAGATGGCCTGCGATATCGACAGGGAACGCCTGCAAGCCGATTCCGCACTGACGGGCGCTCTTGATGCGCGCTTCAACAATCTGATGGTTACGATCACCGCGTTGGAAGACCGCGTCTCAGCCATTGAGGGGTTAATCAAGCTGGACCGTCCATACGTGGCGCATCGGATGCACTGACGGCACTTTCCGTGGCTAGCTGACTTGCCGCCTGCGCCGGATACTTCCTGCCATCACCTCTCGCATAGCGGACATTGGCCGTCTGCGGCCTCGCCCAACTGACGCTTGAATTCTGCCCGAAGGACCTCTGATGGCCATGTGGTGCCATCAGTCCGGACAATTCTTTTGACCCGCTCGAACGCATGACTTTCAGCGGCGTCATCCCCGATGCGGATGATGACATTCCAATGGAACGGGCATGCGGCTGTGGCACGCGTTGTCTCCAACGCGTAGCGCACGATCGCGGTCAGATCATCGGAATGGTTGTTCGTCGGCACGGGAACCTCCAACCTGCACCGAGCGTGGCCATCAGGCAGCGAGACCTGGCCTTGTTGGCGCTAAGCAGCCTCGCCTGACCCACTGGCGTCAGGGCAACGCGGTGACGGACGCAGCCGTTCCCTCTCCGGCTTTGAAACCAGTTCCGGCGAACCGCATTAGCTCTTCGGGAGAGCCCAGGGGCCCGAGAAATGGCCAGCATAACTGACGCAGCACATCTGTGCATCGATATGCAAAACATCTTCGCCAAAGGCGGCGTCTGGGAAACGCCGTGGATGGAAAGGGTATTGCCGGTCATCGCGGATATCTGCGCACGATACACGGAACGAACGGTGTTCACGCGCTTCATCACGCCCGAGCGGCCGCAAGACCGGCGCGGACAATGGCAAGCCTATTTCACGAAATGGCAGCGCGCGACGCGCGGCCATCTCGCACCCGGCGCGCTCGATATCGTGCCCGAACTCGCACGCTACGCGCCGCCGGCGCTCGTCGTCGACAAGCCCGCCTATTCTGCCTTCTTCGGCTCACGGCTCGGTCATTTGCTGGTGGAGCGCCACGTCGGGACGGTGGTGGTGTCGGGCGCAGAGACTGACGTCTGCGTGCTCGCAACCGTCCTCGGCGCGGTCGATCTCGGCCTCCGCGTCATCATCGTGCAGGATGCGCTGTGCAGCTCTTCCGACGCCGGCCACGATGCGCTGATGACGATGTACCGGACCCGGTTCAACGCGCAGATCGACCTGGTCAGCGCCGGGGAGCTGTTCGAAATGTGGCGTCTGGATTAAGTGCTCCGGCAACGCCCCTCGGAACCGTCTTCCCGGCTCCGGCGTTGACCCGCCGCAGTCAAATCGCGCGAGGGTTAATCGATGGCGGAGCCGGACGTTCGCAAGGGAATGCCGCCCGTCAAATTGCCGCGCGAGGAATTTGAGAAGCGTTATCGCAGCCGCTTCGTCGATCCGGCGTTCCGATCGCTGCAAGGCGAACTCGACGCCATCGTCGCGGCCGCGTGGGACGCCTACAGCCATTCGCGAAAAGCGCCGCATACGCGCAAAGCGGGACCGGGTTTTGCGGATCCGGACTACGAAATCTCGATCGACTGGCTCGCCGCCCGCGAAGCCATCCTGGAAGCGCAACGGCGTCACGACGATGCGGCCGCCCAGCCACGCATCCTCATCATCAACGGCTCGGCGCGGAGCGAGCATACCCTGCCCGGGCGAGATGTCGAAAAGCTGGCGGCTGGTCAAGCTCGCCGAGCCCGTGTTCACCAAAATGGGGCTGGCGGTCGACATCCTCGATCTCTCTCGGCTGACATCGGAGTTCGGCAGACAGATTCACCCCTGCAAGTCCTGCGTCTCGACCTCGATGGCACTCTGCCATTGGCCATGCAGTTGCTATCCGAATTATTCGCTCGCGCAGACCGATGACTGGATGAACGAGATCTATCCGCTGTGGGTCGCAGCCCACGGCATCCTGATCGTGGCACCCGTAAACTGGTATCAAGCTCCAACAGCGCTGAAGTCGATGATCGACCGTCTGGTCTGTGCCGATGGCAATCCCGATCCGACGTCCACACACGGCAAGCGCGCCAACGAGGCCAAGGCGCTTGAGCTGAAGGGATGGCCTTATCCGCGGCATCTGGCCGGCCGGCATTTCGGGCTTGTCGTTCACGGCGACAGCGCTGGCGCGGAGACGATGCGCCGCTCGCTTTCGGACTGGCTGACGGACATGTCGCTGATTTCGGCCGGGCGGAAAGGCGAAACCGACGGCTATGTCGGATACATGGAGCCCTACGCCACCTCGCACCGGGCGCTCGACGAGGACCGCGAGTTTCAGGACGAAGTTTTGAACGTGGCGCGAGCACTCGGCAAAGCAGTGAAGCTGGCACGCGCGGGCAAGTTCGAGAATCCAGCCGACGGGCTCACTGACCCAAATCCGAAATAGCGCTCACACCGGCTTGCCCATAATGTACGGCTTCAGCATCGCGTACATCATGCTGTGCGTGGGCGTGGGCACACCAAGCTGACGGCCGAGTTCGACGACCTTGCCGTTGAGCCAGGGCAGTTCGAGGCGGTTGCCGCGATCGAGATCGAGCGCCATCGACGCCTTCATGGCCGGTGGCGCATGGCCGATGAAATCGAGAATCTTGTCCACCGCGTCGGCCGGCAGCGCGCACTCCCTTGGCCTTGCCGACCGCGAACACTTCCCGCAAGGCGGCGAGCATCACCGGACGAATGTCGGGATCATCCCTCAACTCGCCGAGCGGCCGCCGCGTCGCCGCCGTGATCCCGGCATTGGTGGCGAGCAGGATGAACTTCATCCAGAGTTCGGTAACGATCTGCTCGCTCAAGGTCGCGTCGAAGCCGGCCTTCTGGCAGAGCGCGAGAAAATCCTCACCCCGCCGGCTGCGCTTGCCGTCGAGCTCGCCGAAGATCATGCGCATGAAGGTGCCGACCTGCTGGATCACGCCGGGCGCGATGATCGATGCGCTGATTTGCGCGACGCCGCCCATGACGGCGTTGCGGTCCAGGATCGGGAGCAGCCGCTCGGCCGCGTCGATGCCGTTCTGCAGCGGGATGACCGCGGTGTCGGGGCCGACCAGCGGCTTGATCGCCTCGCCCGCGCTTTCGACGTCCCACAGTTTTACGCAGAACAGCACGATATCAACCGCGCCAATTTCGGCGGGATTGTCGGTCGCGTGCGTCGGCACCAGATGGGTGTCGCCGCGCGGGCTTTGAACTTTCAGTCCTTCGCGTTTCATGGCGGCGAGATGCGCGCCCCGCGCAACGAACGTGACCTCGGCGTCGGCCTTCGCCAGCGCCGCGCCGAAACCGCCTCCGACGCCGCCCGCGCCGACAACTGCAATCCGCATGAAGTTTCCTGACCGGCCACATTCGTAGGATGGGTGGACCGAAGCGATACCCCTCCCGTACCGTGCGCCGGAGTTATTTGCCGTAGCTGTAAAACCCCTGCCCGGTCTTGCGGCCGAGGTGGCCGGCGGCGACCATTTCCTTCAAGAGCGGCGCGGGGCGGTATTTCGGATCGTTGAAGCCTTCGTAGAAGACCTCCATCACCGACAGCATGGTGTCCAAGCCGATCATGTCGGCCAGCGCCAGCGGGCCGATCGGATGGTTGCAGCCGAGCTTCATGCCGGCATCGAGATCTTCCGCCGTGGCGATGCCTTCCTGCAGCGCGAAGATCGCCTCGTTGATCATCGGGCACAGGATGCGGTTGACCGCAAAGCCCGGGCTGTTCTTCGCCGTTATCGACACCTTGCCGATCCGTTTCGAAAACGCCTCGGCTTTGGCATGCGTATCGTCGGACGTCTGCAGGCCACGGATCAATTCCAGCAGCGCCATCAGCGGCACCGGATTGAAGAAGTGCAGGCCGATGAAGCGGTCCGGCCGGTCGGTGACCGCGGCGAGCTTGGTGATCGAGATCGAGGAGGTGTTGGTGGCGAGCAGCGCCCGCGGCTGCAGTTTTGCGCAGAGATCCTTCAGGATCTTCACCTTCAGTTCTTCATTCTCGGTCGCCGCCTCAATCACGAGATCGCAGGTGGAAAACTTGGCCGTGTCCGTGCTCGTCGTGATCCGCGCCAGCGCGGCCTGCCGGTCGGCATCGGTCATCTTCTGCTTGTTGACCAGCCGCTCCAGGCTGTTGGAGACCACCGACATGCCGCGGGTGAGCGCGGCATCGGAGATGTCGGTCATGACGACGGGAAGACCGGCGGCGGCGCACACCTGCGCGATCCCGTTGCCCATCGTGCCCGCGCCCACGATACCAATCTGCTCAATCATTGCTCACATAACTCCGTTCCTGAAGGCTGGGGTTACATCGTTAGCAGAGCGCGGCGGGCACCGGTAGTCTGTCGCCCTCAATACCGGCGCGCGCTCGCCGACCGGGCAAGTCCCATTCCCCGAACGGGCTCGAGGGTCGGGCCTGGACCGTCCCGGGCCCAAAATTACAGCACAGTCCCCGACCTCAATTTCGGAACAATCAGGGAGAGCCTGCCTTACCTATTTGAACCTCAAAATTCAGCCGACGAGACACGCCTATGAACACTCTTCCCGTTGATCGAGCGTTAAGCATCTACGAAACCCTCGCCGATCGTTCCGCGATCAAGGGCACAAGGGAGCGCCTCTCGAAGCACCTGATGAAGATCTATCTTGAAGGTGAGAAAGACCCGCACCGGCTGACGGTGCACGGCCTGTCATATCTTCGCAATTTCGATCGCGAAATTGACTCGCGAAATTGAATGGCTGGCTCAGGCCGGAGCATCACACCTCATGCACGGCCTTGTGCCGGGCATACATGTTCTTGCATCCCGACAGCGCAAGACGTGGATGGCCGGGACAAGCCCGGCCATGACGGATAGTGAGAAAACGCGTTAGCTCTTCAGCGCGGCGCGCTGTTTTCGCAACGAGTTCCGGCGAGATATCTTCGCTTTCACTGCATCAACCTGTTCTGCTCTCGACCGGCCTTTTTGCGGTAGGCGCTTTTGAACCTTCATTTCCGGGGTTGCTGACGGCATGAGCGGCAGCGTGGGTTGCATCGAACCAAGCTGAAGCGGTTGGGTTCGCATCGGTCCGGCAGATGATGGTCCGGGTTTCGCCATATCCATCAACGCGTTCGGACGCAATTAGTTCAATCGTGTCGCCCGTATGAGCGAAGCGACATGCGGGAGAGGACGACCGGATGCCGCGATCATCCGGGCCACAGACGTGTCCCTACTCCGCCGCCTGCCTCACATGGCGCGCCGTCGGCGTCCGCATGGTCACCAGCTCTTCGGCCGCCGTCGGATGCAGCGCAATCGTCGCGTCGAAATCGGCCTTGGTCGCCTTCATCTTCACGGCGATGGCGACCGCCTGGACGATTTCGGCGGCGCTATCGCCGACGATGTGACAGCCGAGCACGCGGTCCGTCGTGCCATCGACCACGAGCTTCATCAGCACGCGGGTGTCGCGGCCGGACATCGTCGCCTTGATCGGGCGGAAATCGGCCTTGTAGATGTCGACGTGGCTGAATTCCGCGCGGGCTTCAGCTTCCGTCAGGCCAACGGTGCCGACTTCGGGCTGCGAGAACACCGCGGTCGGGATGGTGGCGTGGTCGACCTGGACGGGGCGCTTGCCGAACACGGTGTCGGCAAAGGCATGGCCCTCGCGGATCGCCACCGGCGTCAAATTGATGCGGTGGGTGACATCGCCGATCGCGTAGATGTTGTCGACCGAGGTCTTCGACCAGGCATCGACGGCGATGCCGCCGTTCGCCGGGTTGATGGCGACGCCGGCCTTCTCAAGCCCGAGATTGGCGATGTTCGGGTGCCGTCCGATCGCGAACATCACCTTCTCCGAGGCGATGCTCGAACCGCTCGACAGATGGGTGGTGAATTCGTTGCCGTGCCGGTCGACCTTCTCGATGGTGCAGCCGGTGATGATCGTGATGCCCTGCTTCTCCATCTCGGCGCGCACGTGCTTGCGGACGTCCTCGTCAAAACCGCGCAAAATGTTGTCGCCGCGATAGACCACGGTCACGTCGGAGCCGAAGCCGGCGAAGATGCCGGCGAATTCCAGCGCGATATAGCCGCCGCCCTGGATCACGATGCGCTTCGGCAATTCGGCGAGGTGGAACGCCTCGTTGGAGGAGATCACGTGCTCGATGCCGGGGATTTCCCGCCCGTGGTTGGGCGCGCCGCCGGTCGCGATCAGGATATATTTTGCGGTGACCTTTTCGCCGGTCATCAGGCGCAGCGTGTGGGCGTCTTCCAGCACCGCGCGGGTCTTTGCGATGCGCGCGCCTGATTTCTCGACATTGGCGGCGTAGATGCCTTCGAGACGCGCGATCTCCTTGTCCTTGTTGGCGACCAGCGTCGGCCAGTCGAACGAGACATCCGGAGACGGTCCAGCCGAAACCGGCGGCGTCCTCGATGTCGTGGCGGACGTGCGAGCCGATCACGAACAGCTTTTTCGGCACGCAGCCGCGGATCACGCAGGTGCCGCCCATCCGGTATTCTTCGGCGACCATGACCCTGGCGCCGTAGCCGGCGGCGATGCGGGCGGCGCGAACGCCGCCCGAACCACCGCCGATGACGAAGAGATCGACGTCGAACTCAGCCATGGTCAGCCCCAGTTTGCGCGAGTCGCGACGTGGCGAATCGCGAATAGGCTTATCGTTGCACGCGTCCGTTCGCTACTCGCGATCGCAATTCGCCAGCTCAGATATCCTTGCCGCGCTTCTTCATCTCGGCGCGGAACTGGCCGTTGATGGTTTCGGCAAAGGCCTGCGCCCACTGGTTCATGTAGGACATGCTGAACTGGATGGCGCGGGGCTCGCTCGCGAGCAGCTTCTGGCCGAGCGGCGACTTGTAGAAGGTGACGAGGTCCTTCAGCTCCTGCTCGGTGAACTCGTTGGCGTAGACCTGCGCCATGCCGTCGCCGATTTCCTTCTCGCGGCCGGCGAGATTCTTGGCGACGATCACGGCGACCTCGTTGAGGTCCTTCTGATAGTTCAGGTTGCTCTGCATCAGCACGTTCTTGGTCTGCTCGACGAGATTGGGAACGGCGTTGGCGTACATCGCGCTCGCGTTCTTCATCGTCAGGATTTCCTTGGCGGCGGCGATCGCCGCCGGCGAGGCGGGCTTGAGTGGCGTGGCGGCGGCGCTGCGGGCGCGTTCTTCTGCTGCGCCTCGGCCGGAATGGCGGTCAGGGCCAGTCCCATTGCAAGGCCGGCCGCCGACAAAATCCGTGAAAGGCTCTTCATTCCGATTTCTCCTCGATTACCGGCGTTACCGCCGTTCAACTACGCGAATTCCCTGCGCACCCGCCAGAATGGCGGTGCTGGCCAGGCCGATGAACAACCCGTGTTCGACAACACCCGGGATCAGGCTCAACAGGCCCGCCAGACGCGGCGCATCCGCGATGCGCCCGAGATGGGCATCGACAATCCAGTGGCCGCCATCGGTGACAAAAACGTGGCCGTCCTTGCCCTTGCGGAGCCCCATTTGCCCGGAAACGCCGCTTTGGGCAAATGCCGTGGCCATGGCCCGCCGGGTGGCGGCCAGCCCGAACGGAATCACCTCCACAGGTAGGGGGAAACGGCCGAGGACATCGACCCATTTGGTGTCGTCGGCAATCACGATCATGCGATCGGATGCCGCCGCCACGATCTTCTCCCGCAACAGCGCGCCGCCGCCGCCCTTGATCAGGTTGAGCGCGCCATCGACCTCGTCGGCGCCGTCGACGGTGAGGTCGAGCCGGTCGATCTCATCGAGCGTGGTCAGCGGAATGTTGCAGGCTTCGGCCTGGGCGCGGGTCGCCTCCGAGGTCGGCACGCCCACCACTTTCATCCCGCCGGCAACCTTCTCGCCGAGCAGGTCGACAAAATGCCTGGCGGTCGAGCCGGTGCCGAGCCCGAGCTTCATGCCGTCCCGCACATGCGCCAGCGCCTGCGCTGCCGCCTGCCGCTTCAAGTGCGTCCATATCCACGTGCCGAGATGCCTTCCGAAATCCGCCGATCTGCGGGCGCATGTCTAGCGTCGTTTGGGCCGCGGGAACAGCGCTTAAGGTCTCGGGTGAGCAGGATTATGGGGGTGAGACCCGGTCCATCGCGGCCAAAATGGCGGCGAAACGCGCCTCGACCTCGGCCCGCATGCCGGGATGGGTGAAAATATAGAGCTCGTCGTCCCGGATCGCGGCGAGCACGCGCGCGGCGACCGCGTCGGGATCGAGCCCCGCCGCGATCTGCCTGGCGATCTCGGCCACCATGGCCGCCGCCGGACTGGCGGGATCGAGCGGTCTGCGACTGGCCGTAGCGCGCGGGCCGGTTGCGCGCCGCTCTCGCCGATGCCGGTGCGGACGTAACTGCGGGCACAAGCACGCTGACGCCGATGCCGAGCGGCCTGAGCTGGTGGCAAAGGCCCTCCGACATGCTGACCACGGCAAACTTGCTCGCCCCGTAGGGGCTGAATCCCAATCCGGTCTGCATGCCCGCCATCGACGCGGTGTTGACGATATGGCCGCCTTCGCCATGCGCGCGGATATGCGGCAGGAAGCTCTTGATGCCGTGACAGCACGCCCATCAGGTTGACGTCGATAACCCATCGCCAATTATCCAGCGAGATGTGGTCGATGCCGCCGCCGGCCGCGACGCCGGCATTGTTGCACACGACATGCACGCTGGCCGAACGCATCGAACGAGGCCTGCGCCGCGCGCTCGACGCTTTCCGGGTCGGCCACATCGCAGATGGTGCCGCGGATATCCGGCGAGATCTCCCGCAGGCTTTTGACGGCGGCTTGCAGCGCATCCGCCTCGATATCGGCCAGCATCACTTTCATGCCGGACCTGGGCAAACGCCCGGCCGAGCGCAAGCCCGATGCCCTGCAGCGCCGCCGGTCACAAAGGCGGTCTTGCCGGCGAATTCTCGCATGGCGGTTCCTCCCGGGATTTGACTTCCCTACTTGCATGATGCCGCGCCTGCCGCTAGCGAATTCGCCATGACCCTTCCCCGCACTGTTGTCTTCGATCTCGACGGCACGCTGGTCGATACCGCGCCCGACCTGATCGCCGCGCTCAATTACGTGCTCGACCGTGAGGGCCTGCCGCCGGTGCCGCTGAAATCGGCGCGCAACATGATCGGCGCCGGCGCCCGCAAGCTGATCGAGCGCGGGCTCGAACTGCGAAGGCCGCAGCGATGAGCGTCGGACGACGTCGACCGCGCTGACGCGCGATTTCATCGACTATTACGCCGCCCACATCGCCGACGCCTCGCGGCCGTTCGAGGGGCTGGAAGCAGCCCTCGATGAGCTCGCGGCGCAGGGCTACCGCTTCGCGGTGTGCACCAACAAGCTGGAATGGCTGTCGAAGCGGCTGCTCGACCAACTTGGGCCTGAGCCCGCGATTTGCCGCGATCTGCGGCGCCGACACGTTCGGCGTCTCCAAGCCCGACCCGGTGATCCTGCAGCAGACGGTGGCGCGGGCGGGCGGCGACATCGGCGGCGACCATCATGGTCGGCGACGCCGGCCCCGACGTCGGCGTGGCGCGGCGGGCCGGCGTTCCCGTGATCGGGGTCGAGTTCGGCTACACCGATGTGCCGATCGCCGAACTGAAGCCCGACCGGCTGATCGGCCATATGCGCGACTGCCGGCGGCCGTGGACAGCCTCGGCCAGATTGCAACGTCCCGCAGTTAGCTTATTGATATAATTGCATTCATTCCGTATGTCCTCGACAGGACAATCGGTGCGCCTGGCCCGCGGAGCGCAGACCACTGCTGCACCGCAGCCGAAAGCCGTGATTGTAGGCGGCCGCCAACGTGCCTAGCATTGGAAAAGACGTCGCGGTGGCCCGCGCCAGACCCGGCGCGCATCAGGGCAGTTTGTAAGGCAGTTTGAATGAGCGGTTCCTCGTTGACTTCATCCGATCAGCTGTTCCGGCCGATGGTCGACCCGTTCGGCCGGACCATCCGGTATCTGCGCGTGTCGGTGACCGATCGCTGCGACCTGCGCTGCTTCTACTGCATGTCCGAGGACATGACCTTCCTGCCGAAAGCCGATCTGCTGACGCTGGAAGAACTCGACCGGCTGTGCTCGGCCTTCATCGCCAAGGGCGTGCGCAAGATCCGCCTCACCGGCGGCGAGCCGCTGGTCCGGCGCAACGTGATGTCGCTGGTGCGCTCGCTGTCGCGGCATCTTTCCAGCGGCGCGCTCGATGAGCTGACGCTGACCACCAACGCCTCGCAACTGGCGCGCTTTGCCGGCGAATTGCGCGACTGCGGCGTTCGCCGCGTCAACGTCTCGCTCGACACGCTCGATGCGCAGAAATTCCGCGCCATCACCCGCTGGGGCGATCTCGACAAGGTTCTGGCCGGCATCGAGGCCGCGCGCGACGCCGGCCTTGCGGTCAAGATCAACGCGGTGGCGCTGAAGAACATGAACGAGGAGGAAATCCCCGCGCTGATGGAATGGGCGCACGGCAAGGGCATGGCGCTGACGCTGATCGAAGTGATGCCGATGGGCGACATCGGCGAAGGCCGGATCGATCAGTACGTACCGCTGTCGCTGCTGCGCGCCCGCCTCGCCAAGCACTACACGCTGACCGACCTCGACGACGATACCGGCGGCCCCGCCCGCTATGTCCGCGTTGGCGAGACCGGCGGCAAGCTCGGCTTCATCACGCCGATGACGCATAATTTCTGCGAGTCCTGTAACCGGGTACGGATCACCTGCACCGGCACGCTGCACACCTGCCTCGGCCACGAGGATGCCTCCGATTTGCGCAGGCCGTTGCGGGCCTCCGCCGACGACGACCTGCTGTCGGCTGCGATCGATCGCGCCATCGGGCTGAAGCCGAAGGGCCACGACTTCATCATCGACCGCCGGCATAACCGCCCCAGCGTTAGCCGCCACATGAGCGTTACCGGCGGTTGAAATTTTCGGCGCCGGATTGAAGCTCTCCGCGCAACTAATTGCCCTCGCGCCGGTCAATTTTCCATTCCCCGATTGACGCCGCCCCACCGCGCTGAAATGGTGCGGCTGCTTTCACGCCAGCACGGCCGGGACAGGCCGCTGCACCTTCAAGGTGCAGTCAAGACGGCGGTAGCGAAGATGGGGGAGGACTATCGTTGCAATCGCTCCAGCGAATGAGCTGTGGATCCGCGCGTTTTTCGCGCGGGAACGAACCTGCGCGCTTGCCGCGCGGCAGCGGCGTCCGCGCATGGCGACGCAATATCAATGAAGAAATCCGGCGCGCTCGATGACGCGTCCGAGGAGAGCGTAATGCGCCCATTGCTGGCACTGAGTAACTGCATCGACTGGCTCAACGAGAAACTAGGCGGCATCTGCAACTGGCTCGTGCTCGCCGCCTGCGTCGTGAGCGCCGCCAACGCGATGATCCGCTACGCGTTCGGCTACAGCTCCAACGCCTGGCTCGAACTGCAGTGGTACATGTTCGCCGTCTTCGTGATGTTCGGCGCCTCCTATACCTTCAAGAAGAACGAGCATGTCCGCGTCGAAATCCTCTATCTGATGCTGTCCGAGCGCGGCCAGCTCTGGCTCGACATGATCGGCACGCTGTTCTTCCTGATCCCGTCCTGCCTGCTGCTCAGCTATCTGTCGTGGCCGTTCTTCATGCAGTCCTACGTCGTCGGTGAAACCTCGAGCAATGCCGGCGGCCTGCTGCGCTGGCCGATCAAGCTCGTCGTTCCCGTCGGCTTCGTTTTCCTGGCGCTGCAAGGCGTCTCCGAAGTGATCAAGCGCATCGCTGCACTGAAGGGGTATGTCGTGATCGATGCGAAGTACGAGAGGCCGACGCAATGATCACGCTGGAGATGATGCCGCCGCTGATGTTCGGCGGCTTGATTCTGGCCATGCTGATCGGCTTCCCGGTGGCCTTCACGCTGGCCGCGCTCGGCCTGTCGTTCGGCTTCCTGTCGATCTATCTCGGCTTCTTCGACATGAACTTCCTGCAGGCCATTCCGGGCCGCATCTTCGGCAGCGTGCTTTCCAACGAATTGCTGCTCGCGATCCCCTTCTTCACCTTCATGGGCGCGATTCTGGAGCGCTGCGGTCTCGCCGAAGACATGCTGGATTCGATGGGCCAGTTGTTCGGCCCGGTCCGCGGCGGCCTCGGCTATTCCGTCATCATCGTCGGCTTCATCCTCGGCGCGATCACCGGCACGGTGGCGGCGCAGGTCATCGCCATGGCGCTGATCTCGATGCCGGTGATGATGCGCTATGGCTATAACGTCCGCTACATCACCGGCGTGCTCGCGGCGTCCGGCACCATCACCCAGCTGGTGCCGCCCTCGCTGGTGCTGATCGTGATGGCCGACCAGCTCGGCAAGTCGGTCGGCGACATGTATCTCGGCGCCTGGGGCCCCTCGGTGCTCCAGATCGCCCTGTTCGCCGGCTACACGTTCTTTCTCGGCCTCATCAAGCCCGACCACGTGCCGCCGGTGCCGAGGGACGCGCTGACGCTGCGCGGCTGGCCGCTCTGGCGCAAATGCCTGATGGGCATCATTCCCTCGGCCGTGCTGATCTTCGTGGTGCTGGGCACCATGATGCTCGGCCTTGCGACGCCGACCGAAGCCGGCGCGATGGGCGCCATCGGCGCCATCGTCCTCGCCGCGATCCACCACAAGGATCTGAGCAGCAAGGGGCACAAGATGCTCCTCCTCGGCATCGCCGCCACCGGCGTCGCCGTGATCATCGGAATGCTGCGTCGGCGAAGGCAAGCTGCTGAAGCTGACCTTCGCGGTGGTCTATATCGCCGTCGTCTGGCTCTGCCTCGAAGCCGTCCGCATCCCCGACCTGCGCGACCTGATCAAGCAGGGCTACGAGTTGACCATGCGCCTCTCCACCATGGTGGTGTTCATCCTGATCGGCTCGACCTGCTTCTCGGTGGTGTTCCTCGGCGTCTCCGGCGGCGTCTGGCTCGAGCACCATCTGACCTCGCTGCCCGGCGGCGTCTGGGGCTTCCTGATCTTCATCAACCTCTTCATCTTCTTCCTGGCGTTCTTCCTCGACTTCTTCGAGATCGCCTTCATCATCCTGCCGATGGTGGCGCCGATCGCGCAGAAGGTGCTGGCGCCGGTGGTGGGGCCGGATGCCGCGCTGATCTGGTTCGGCGTCATGCTCTGCGTCAACATGCAGACCTCGTTCCTGCATCCGCCGTTCGGCTTCGCGCTGTTCTATCTGCGCGGCGTCGCGCCCAAGGAAGTGAAGAGCTCCGACATCTATTGGGGCGCGCTGCCCTGGATCGGCCTGCAGGCGATCATGGTGGCGATCGTGATCGCCTTCCCCGTCACGGTGACGGCTCTGCTCGACAAGCCCGCCGACGTCGATCTCAGCAAGGTCAAGATCGAGGTGCCGGAAATCGAGCTGCCGCCGCTGGATTTCGGCCCGTCCAAGCAACAGATGAACGCGGCGGAGCGCGCCAGGCCGGCGGCCGGGCGTCGACGCGGTCCCAGATTCGCAAGAGCTAATTCCCTTTCAATATCAACAAACTTCCAATTGACGGCGGCTTCGCCCGCTGGTTTGGTGCAATGGCTTCATGCTAGCCAGGCTGGACAAGCCGCGGCGCCCTAAGGGCGCCGCCAAGACTGCAGATGCGAATTGGGGAGGGTTACCGTTGCAAGCGCTCTTGAAACTGAGCCGTGGAATCGACGCGTTCACGCGGTGGACGGGCAAGCGGCTGGCCTGGCTGATCCTCGTGGCCGTCGTGATATCGGCCGTCAACGCCATTATGCGCAAGACGCTTCGACATTTCATCCAACTCATGGCTCGAACTGCAATGGGTGCTTTTCAGCATCGTCTTCCTGCTGTGCTCGCCGTGGACGTTGCTCGACAACGAACACATCCGGATCGACATCGTCAGCAATGCTGTTGCCGAAGACCGCACGCAACGTCATCGACGTCGTCGGACACACGTTCTTTCTGATACCGCTGTGCATCGTCATGATCGTCACCGGCGGCCCGTTCTTCATGCGATCGTTCGAAGTCAACGAGCAATCGGGCAACGCCGGCGGGCTTCCGCAATGGCCGGCCAAATCGCTGGTCATCATCGGATTCGCGTTCCTGCTGGTTCAGGGCATCTCCGAGCTGATCAAGCGCATCGCCGTGATGCGCGGCCTCATTCCGGATCCACACGCATCACAGGTGCACGCGCTCGAGGCCGAGGTCGAACACCTCGTCGAGGCGATCGAAAAACGCTGATCGCAGGCGCGGTCGGCAGGGGACAAGAGATGACAGCCTTTCTTATCGCCAACATGGCGCCAATCATGTTCGCGTCGCTGGTGATCATGCTGCTGCTCGGCTATCCGGCGGCGTTTTCGCTCGGTGCGGTCGGCCTGACTTTACGCCATCGTGGGTATCCAACTTGGCGAGTTCCGGCCGGACTTCCTGCAAGCGCTTCCCGAGCGCGTTTACGGCGTGATGAACAACGACACGCTGCTCGCGATCCCGTTCTTTACGTTCATGGGATTGGTGCTGGAACGATCCGGCATGGCCGAAGACCTGCTCGACACCATCGGGCAATTGTTCGGCACCATCCGCGGCGGCCTCGCCTATGCCGTCGTGTTCGTCGGCGCCCTGCTCGCGGCGACGACCGGCGTCGTTGCCGCTTCCGTGATCTCGATGGGCCTGATCTCGCTGCCGATCATGTTGCGCTACGGTTACGACCGCCGGATGGCGACGGGCATCATCGCGGCCTCCGGCACGTTGGCGCAAATCATTCCGCCCTCGCTGGTGCTGATCGTGATGGCCGACCAGCTCGGCAAGTCGGTCGGCGACATGTACGAAGGCGCCTTCATTCCGGGCATGGTGCTTGCGGGCCTTTATGCCGGATATGCCTTTCTGGTGACGATGATCTTCCCGAAGGCGGCGCCGGGACTGCCGCCGGAGGCGATCGGCTTCCGCGAGCAGGACGGCAGCCGCGGGCTGATGGTCGCTCGGCGTGCTGTCGCTCGCCAGTTGTCGTATTCGGCTGGTTCATGATGCGGCATTCGGAGACCCACGGCGCCGACTACGTCGTGCTCAGCATGTTCTACGGCATCCTGTTCGCCTTCTTCGTCGCGGTCGTGAACTGGGTGATCGACAAGTTCACCGGATTCCGTTTCCTGTCGGCGATGGCGCAGCAAACGACGTTTGTCATGGTGCCGCCGCTGTTCCTGATCTTCCTGGTGCTCGGTACGATCTTCATCGGCATCGCGACCCCCACCGAGGGCGGCGCGATGGGCGCGGCCGGCGCGATCATTCTCGGCGCCGCCAAGCGGCGGCTGAGCTGGGACCTGATCCGGCAGGCCACCGAATTCGACCGCGAAGCTTTCCGCCTTCGTCGTCTTCATCCTGATCGGTGCGCGGGTGTTCTCGCTGACTTTCTACGGCGTGAACGGCCACGTATGGGTCGAGCATCTGCTGACTTCCCTGCCCGGCGGCCAGGTCGGCTTCCTCATTTTCGTCAACGCGCTCGTCTTCGTTCTTGCCTTCTTCCTCGACTTCTTCGAACTCGCCTTCATCATCATCCCGCTGCTCGGGCCGGTGGCGGAAAAACTCGGCATCGACCTGATCTGGTTCGGCGTGATTCTCGGCGTCAACATGCAGACGTCGTTCATGCATCCGCCGTTCGGGTTCGCGCTGTTCTATCTGCGCTCGGTGGCGCCGAAAGAATCCGTACATCGACCGCGTTACCGGCAAGCGCATGGATCCCGTCACGACCGGCCAGATCTACTGGGGCGCGGTGCCGTTCGTCGTCATCCAGGTCATCATGGTCGGGCTGGTCATCCTGTTCCCCTCGATGGTGATGCACTACAAGGGCGTGGCCTCGACGGTCGATCCGAACACGATCAAGATCGAGGTGCCGCAGATCGAACTGCCGCCGCTGGATTTTGGCGGACCAAAACAGTAGCGGCCTCTATTTCCGACACGAAAAACCCCGCAGCTTCGTTGCGGGGTTTGCCATAAAAAAGCCCGGCCTCGCAACGAGCCCGGGCTTTTATTGTGCTTCAAGCCTGGTATCAGCC
>CAVUOI010000041.1:0-92287 GCA_963742935.1 uncultured Alphaproteobacteria bacterium
CGAGCATTACTCAAATGACCATATAATCCATTGATGTCATTGAGTAATTATTGGGGAATGGTGTAACGGTAGCACAACAAACTCTGACTCTGTTTGTCTAGGTTCGAATCCTAGTTCCCCAGCCAGCCACACCCACCATCGAGAAGTGCCCATTATATAAGGGTCTCTCGAAACGCCAAAAGCGCCCAACCGCCCCCCTAAACCACACCCGCCTCACCCGCAGGGAGCGCGCGACCTCGAAAATCAGGCCGCCCAGCGTCATGCCGCCAACCACCAAAGCCAGTTCGTAAGGCATCAGACCAGCCCCGCCGTCGCTGCCAGGAGGTCGTCGTCAACAAGGTGGACATACTGCTGCGTTGTCTTGTAGCTGCCGTGGCCCATGAGGGTCTGCACGGCGCGGGCTTCGCAAGCTTCGCAGTCCTCGTGCCGAACGTGTGACGCAGTGAGTGGACGTTGAGCTTGGGGTCCAGTCCCAGCTTCGCGCACGCGGCCTTGAAGCTCAGATAGAACGCATTGGACGATCGCCGTGGCGTCGCAAGAACGCGACCCAAGGGCTCAGACGAGGATGCCACCGTCGGCAAACGGGTTACACGACGCGACCCAGCAGGTGTTCCTGCAACCGACTACCGGCAAGCAAACGCGGTTGCAGCAAAGCCTGTTCCCTCAGAAAACATACGGACCGGTCCGGTAAGCAAAACACGTCGAGCATGACGGTGCCGCCGGTACGACTTGCGCAGCAGACACCGTAACGCCCGCGATCATGTGGTTGTTCGTCTTCGGCTTGTACAGCTAGGTTTGTGCGGTGACCCCTGGCATCTTCATGTCACCCACCTGCTTGGCACCAATGCTTCAGCCCGGTGCGGGAAGCATCTCAGGCGGCGCATTCGGATTGCATGGAACTTGACAGGCGGCGTAGCAGGTTTCCGGGTAGGGACTGTGACTTTCGCACCACGACAAGCATTCCCAGTCCATGCAGGTTTCACTACTCTGCATCTGAGGTGCGATACCCTTCACGTCCCGCCGCGACGGCGACTTCGGCCGATACTGCCGGCTCGAACGAAAAACACCAGCTTCTGCGGTGAACCCGGGCATACTCATCTCGCCGCCTCCTCAACAATGATTGTCCGCGTTTCAGCAAAACTCGTGATCGCCACGAGTTCGCGACGTGAGCTATAAGCGCTGCGCGCCAGATGCATTTCTCAAGTAAGCGGCGGGCGCTCTACGCCACCCGCCTCAGCGTTCGAGTTCGCCCCAGCACTTCCAATAGCGATCGCCAGCCTCGCAAACTCGTTGGCACCACCGCAGTTGCGGTACAATTTTTCCGCGATTCGCACCGAGGCCGCGTGCTCCAGCCATTCGATAGCGCTCCATCTTTTCGGGGAGAGACGCTTCGGCAGTAAATCCAGGCATGCTCATTTCAGCCTCCTGTTGCTCGAGTTCAGCGATCCTGGCTTGTGAAATACGAACGACGAGTTTCGCAAGCGCTCAATCGAACTTGCGACGTGTCTCCTCCTCCCGTCCGGTTACATCAAACACTCTTCACAACACCAATCATTCCCCCACCCGCAGCGCACGCAGCATTGTCCCGACCCAAAGCGCCTCGCGGCAGTAACATTATTCGCCATGACGGAGGTATTAACGGAATGGCTCGATAGATATCGCCCATTGCTGTCGTAGAGCGACGCTTCGGCCGAAAATCCGGGCATTTTAACCGTGTCCATTTCAGTCTCCTGTTTACGAGTTCAGTCTCCTGTTTACGAACTCAACCGCGTCCTTTGATGATCTTACAGAATAACGAGCCCTCCTCCAACTTCAACGTTGCGACACAATCGGAGGGAGGCGCTGCAGGCAGAGGATAGAGACGCTTCGGCAGTAGATCCAAGCATGCTCATGACGCTCATCGCAAGTCTCCCTCGGTTGGCTAGGTTCAACGATCGAAGTAGGGCGACAACTTGGTGACCAGGAACGGAAACTCCTCGGTCACGTCGACGCGCACGGAGAACTTCTCGGTGAAATCGGTGTTGCGGTTGGTATAGGAGAAGATCACGTCGACGATGTTGCGCGTGCTGCTCAGGGGCGAGGGGCGCACTTCCACGCCGGTGAGCGAAAAGTCTCGCGCAAATTCCTCGGCCGCCTTGGCATAGATGCGCCGGATAGCGCATGGCCAGATAGTTCAAGGCGCGATGCTCGTCGGTCGCGCCGGCATTGTCGGTCATTTGCATGATCCTGCTCGAACAGTTCCTCGGCCGCCGGGCGAACTGCGCGGCGGTGAGTCTTCTCCGGCTTCGGGATGGCTTTGATGAGCGCATCGCGGTCGAAGGAATAGATCTGGTCGAACGCGACGATGGGGACCATCAGCCCGTTGCACATCTCCGGCGGGGCGATCGGGCCGCGCATGCCGATGACGACATCGATGTCATCTGGGCTGGAGGCAGGGCGGATGGCTTCCACCAGCAGATCGATGTCCGCCGGATCGCGCGGCACGCAGCAGGTAGGTTTCCAGCCCCTGGATGGTCAGCACCCAGCACAGTTGACGCACCAGGTAGCGGTTCTCGCGCTTGGACAGAACGGCGTGGAAGGTCTGCTGATCGGTTTTGCCGGCGGTGTCCGTCCGTCCGGTCGCCTGGGCAAATTCCTTTTCGGCGGCGAGGTTCGGGAAGCGCGCTTCGACCCGGCCGATGGCGTAGACATAGGAGACGGCCGCGGTGCCGTTGGGACTCGCAGCCAGCAGCTGCCGCCGCAGCCACAGGTTGCGCATCCCGCCTGCGGAGCGATCGCGGAGCTGATCTGTCGTCGAGCGGGAGCCGTAGGCTGGCCGTGATCGCCGCCGGTCTCCGCATCGTCGTTCAGTTTGTTCGTTCATGTCTTCCTCCCTGTGTCATGAGCTCAGACTTCACATGACCTGGAAGCTGAATTCAAGCTGCCTTCACTCGCCGCGCCGCGTGTGAAAACCAGCCAGCGGTTGAGTGCAGCCGCCCGCCGTTCACAGCCTCCGCAAGGCTTGTATCCCGAAATACGAGTAGCCCGCTTGATCACATCGCCAAGCCCGATCTCCTCGTCGGTGATAAATCCTGGCAGGCGCACTCGGTGAGGCGGGTGTTCGCCTGGTCTGGGGAGTCGTTACTCTTCACTTGCCTTTGTCATGCTATTCACCTCCTCGCGTTGCTGTCAGCAGAATTGGTAGGCCGCCTCGGCATCCAGCAAAGGCGGAACCACCGAGGCTCGCCGCGGTGCGGATGCTTGGGTAATGGCGAGCTTGATTTGCGCCGCGGTCGCGGCAGGAAATTCCGACCACAACAGCGCAATCGCCCCGGTCACAAATGGCACGGCAACACTCGTTCCGCCGAGCGTGAGCGGTTGGCCTTCGGCGCCCAGGCTGGTAATGCCGTCGCCGGGTGCGCTCAAGCCCCGCCTGCCGATCGAACTGCCCAGATTCGACTCGTTCATCGGTCTGCCTCGAAGGTCACAGGCCACGACCGGGATGACCCACGGATGGCGGGTGATGGCGGAACTGCCGAGGGTGCCCTGATTGCCCGCCGCCGCAACCACGATCACGCCGCGCCTGACGGCATGATTGAGCGCCTCTTCCAGCGCCTGTTCCCCTTTGCTGGAAGGTTGCGCAAGGGCAAGGCTCAGGTTGATGACCCGTGCGCCGGCGTCGATGCATTCGATGATCGCCGCGGCAAGCTCCTGCGGGCGTCGCGCTCGGCATCTGTTCGCGCCCCGAGGTCGCCTCGGCAAAAATGGGGCGGACGAGGAGAGTGCAGTCGGGGCAAATGGCGGGTGCGGGGGAATTCCGCTTTGCGGACAGGATGCCGGCGACAAAGGTCCCGTGCAGGCACGCCGCGCTGTTGGCCTGCGTGCATGTGGCGCCGTTGCTTCCGGGAATCTCGCGGAGGTGTTCGCCCGCCAGATCGGGATGTTGGGTAGCGACAGGCCCATCGATGAGCCCGATCTTCACGTCAGGGCTGCCGCTGGTGCGCTCCATCAACGCTGTGAGCCTGGATAGCTCCAAAGGGACCATAAGGTCTTGTCCTCGTTGCATTTCCTGATCGTGACAGCACATAGCCTCATGCGGATTCCGCATGCGCTCTTCAGCAGCTGCTCGCCCAGCGAGCTTTTCGGCCTACGTCAAACCTTGGCGCATCTACACTATCCGGCACAACTCGAACACGCAACCAGCTGTATTCAGGAAGCGCAGCCACAAGTTCCTACGGCTTGATGAGCTGCTGCTGCCCGTCCGTCCTTGTTGACCAACTTCAAGGAGGCGCTCGTTCCTCTCGCTCCCATCGCCACATGCGTCGGATCGGCTTCGCCGCCCAGGGCCACCGAGCAGCCCGAGATTGAAAATGGTGAGCGCGACAAGATTTCATGGTCGTCCTCCCGGGCTAATGCCGCGCCCGCCGCCACGGGCAGCTCCGCGATCATGCGAATGCCTGGCCGCCTCCGCCATCGAACCTGCGAAGGCGCGACCGCGAGTTGAAGCCTGGGCCAGCGCGTGAACAGCGCCTGCAGCGCGCAGATCGCCTCGATCCGCGCGAGCTGGTGGCCGAGGCAGAAATGAATTCCCGTCCCGAACGACAAATGCCGGTTCGGCCGCCGCTCGAGATCGAGGCGTTCGGGGCATTCGTTGGCGTCGGCGTCCAGATTGGCGGCGACGATCATCGCCATGATCCGGTCGCCCTTCTTCAACTTGACGCCATCGAGATCGACGTCCTGGCGCACATAGCGCGGCTTTGAGAATTGCACCGGCGAGACGAAACGTAAAAACTCCTCGACCGCCAGCCCGGCGCGGCTCCAGTCCGCCGCAAGCCAGTCGCGCCTGGCCGGATCCTTCAGCAGTTCGAACACCGAACCGCTGATCAGGTGCGTCGTGGTCTCGGAGCCGGCGTTGAGCAGCAGGAACAGCATCGAGACCATCTCGTCCGGCGTGATGCGGCCGCCCTCCTTCTCGACGCGCACCAGTTCGGCGATCAACCCCTCGCCGCCCTGCTCGCGGGCGACTTGCAGGCGCGCCTGCAGATAGCGCCGCATCTTCACGAGCCCGCCGATCAGCCGCAGGAAGTCGAACGCGTTGGTGAGGTGCGCGAGCGAATTAGCCCATGCGATGAATTTCGGCCGGTCGGCCGGCGGCAGCCCGAGCAGTTCGCAAATCACCTCAAGCGGCAGCGCCCGTGCGTAATGCTGCACCAGGTCGGCCGGGCTGCCCGCCGCGAACAATTCATCGGCGAGACGATCCGCAATGATGCGGATATGCGGCTCGATGTCGAGCACGGCGCGGCGGCGGAACGCCTCATCGACGATGTTGCGCAGTCGCGTATGGTCCGGCTCATCCATCGTCAACATGTTGTTGGCGAACGTCGCGACCAGTTTCGGCATCCACCATGGCAGCCCGGCCAGCGCCCCGCCCTCCTTGCGCAGCGTGAACAGCGCGCTGTCCTTCAGCACCCGCGCCGCCGCCTCGTAGGTCGTGGTGACCCAGACGCGGCCGACGATCGGGAATTTTGTCGCGACGGCAGGACCGATGGCGCGCAGTTGCGCGACGCCGGCCTGCGGATCGCGAAAGAACGCCTCGCTGGCGAAATCGAAATCCACATGCCGCGCCATTGCCATTCCACACTGCCACTTCGCCACCCGGTCAAGATGGTGTGTGACAGTGCCGCCGCAAGGCTGGCACGCTCGATGGCCAAGACGTTCAGCGTAGCAGTGCCTGGAACGACACTGCTACGCTTCGCATTCGCCTGTGCGATGATTACCAACGGTATCCAAGGCTGAGCAATGCCTTGCGTCGCTCGCCGTAGAAGCAGGATTGATTCCATCGCAGCTCGACACGAAGATCTTGTCGGCCACGTTGGTGACGTTCAGGGCTGCGCGCCACTGCTGGTACTCATAATGTACCGCCGCATCGAACAGTGTCCGCGACGGAACGGCCAGGGTATTGGCCTGGTCGGCGAAGGAATCGCCGATGTGGCGCACGCCGCCGCCGAAGCCGAAGCCGGCGAGCCACCCGGTGCGGAACGTGTAGTCGCCCCACAGCGACGCCAGCCTTGTCGGCATCGCGACCGGCCGCTTGCCGAGCAGCGCTGCATTCACGTCCTGGCTGATGAACAGGTCGTAGGAGGAGACCGATCCGACCATCTTGAACTCGGGGGTCAGGTTGGTCGTCATGCTCAGCTCGAAGCCGCGCGACGTCACTTCGCCGTTCTGGACCTGGTTGAAGGGTGAGTTCGGATCGACCGTCAGCGCGTTGGTCTTGCGAAGATCGAACCAGGCGCCGGTGATGTATCCGTTGAAGCCCGCGGGCTCCCACTTTGCGCCGGCCTCGATCTGCTTGGATTCTTCCGGCGTGAAGAACTGACCCGTTGCCGTCGTTCCGATCACCGGATTGAAGCCGGTGGCGTATGACACATAGGGCGAAAGACCCCAGCCGAGATCATAGATCAAGCCGGCCCGGCCCGTTGCCTTGCTGCTGTCGCGAGAGCGCTCCGGCCCGCCCGTCCGGTCGACTTGCTGGGTATCTACCCAGTCGTTGCGTCCGCTCAGGACCAGCGTGAAGCGGTCCAGCTTCATCTGATCCTGCACGTAGACACCGAGTTGCCCCTGATCGAGAACGCGATTGAGATAGGGCGCGCCCACCGCGTTGGCATAGCCGTAAACCGGGTTGAAGATGCTCAGCGGAGCCGGCGGGAAAGCCCGATGGCCTGATAGTCGTCCAGCCGATACTTCTTGTAGTCCACACCGACCAGAACCTTGTGGCTGATCGCGCCGGTGTTGAAACGGCCCTCGAGCTGGTTGTCGATAGTTCCGAGATCGGCCGAGCCGTTCGTGAAGAAATGATAGCGCTGCCAGCGTCGCGTTCGCCGGCGGACCGTCGTAGCCGTTGCCGATGTAGGAATTGATGTTGGTTTCGACATGGGCGTAGCGCGCGTTCTGGCGGAACGTCAGCCCGTTCGAGAAATCCTTCTCGAACTGATAGCCGATCATCGTCTGCCCGCGCATGAAATAGTCCTGGCCGGGCTCGCTCTGGAACAGCTTGGTCGGAATCCTGCCGAAGGGGGCGTTCACGACGCTGCCTTCATACGGCAGCCAGTTGTTGCCGTTGGTTCTGTCCTTTGACGCCAGCGCCATGACCGTGAAGCGCGTGTCAAAATCCGGCCGGTAGGTGAAGCTTGGCGCGAGATAGTAGCTGTTGTCCTGGGTGAAATCGACCTGCGTGCCGCCGCCCTTGACGACGCCGACGACGCGGCCGTCCAGGGTGCCGGCGCCCGGCGGAAGCTTGAAGCGCTCATTGACATCGAACGCCAAATAGCCGTTGCCGAAAGAGTTCACGCCGGTTTCGATGTAGCGGATCGGCTCGGCCACGGGCATCTTGCTGACGGCGTTCACGACGCCGCCGGGCGATCCGCCGCCGTAGAGCACCGATGAGGGGCCACGAAGCACCTCGACCCGCTCCAGTCCGAACGGCTGCAGCTTCCACGTCGCAAAGGCCGTGTTGAACAACGGCAAGCCGTCCAGGAAGGTAGCATCCTGCTGTGCGCGAAAACCGCGCAGGAGGAACCAGTCATTGCGCGTATCGGCGCCGAACACCTCGCCGCTGACGCCCGGCGTGTAACGCAGGATCTGGTCGAACGACTGAGGCTTCTGATCGCGGATCTGGTCGGCGCCGATCACCGAGACGGACTGCGGTATCTCGCGGAGCGGCGTGTTGGTCTTGGTGCCGCTGAAAGTGCGGTTGGCGACGTAGCCGTTCACGGGCCCCTGCGGGTTTTCTATTCCGCGCGGCGCATTGCCGTCCGAAGCCGCTTGGGGGACTGGCGCCACGTTGGGATTTGTTTGCCTCGCCCGGCTCACTGCGCGCGTCCGCGGCGCGCTGGTCGTGGTCGCGCCCTGATTTCGCTCGGGGCTTCTGGCCCTGGGTGCATCAACCGTAACAGGCGGCAGCGACGACTGCGCTGCGGCCTCGCCTGCGATATCTGCCAACAACAACAAGGCACCAGCGGTGCCCAGCATCGATCGCAAAGCAAAACTCGAAATCATATTTTTGGTGTCCCCGTTCGGCAGCAGCAGAAGTGCCTTTCGAACGGATAGCCGATCGTGCGCTGTTTAGTTTTTGGAATGGGTCGAAATCTGGCAAATGCGCGGCCATGTGTTGCACGGCAGCATCAAATTGGAACCATTCTAATGCAAGGAGAGCAGTTACCGTTACTTTTCCGATCGCGGAACCGAACTTGCCTCCGCGCACTCCCACGCGAACGCGTATGTGCCCAGAGAGAATCGACAAAAGAAGCATGAAGTGAAGATGCGGATTTCACACCGGCGGCGTGCCGTGGGTGTGGAACGAACTCGATCGTCTTCAGCCCCCAGGCCTGGCCCTTCTTGCGCTCTTCCTCGGTCCAGACGATCGGCTTCCAGTCGGGCGCGAGGATGAGGCGGGCGCCGGCGTTGGCGACTTCGACGCGGTTGCCGCCGGGCTCCTAGACATAGAGGAAGAACGTCTGCTGGATCGCGTGCTTGTGCGGGCCGGTCTCGATGTGGACGCCGTTTTCGAGAAAGATATCGGCGGCGCGCAAAATCTCCTCGCGGCTGTCGAGCGCGTAGGTGACGTGGTGGAAGCGGCCGGCCTTGCCGTAGTGATCGCGGGTGTAGGCGAAGTCGTAGCTCTTGTTCGACATCGTCATCCACATCGCGGCTTCGCTGCCGTCGTTGAGCACGATCTGCTCGGTGGTGCGCAGGCCGAGATAATTTTCGAAGAACAGCCGATTGGCCTTGATGTCGACCGCAAGGCAATTGAGATGGTCGAGCCGGCGGACATTGACGCCGCGCGCCGGAAACCGCTGCGCCTGGTTCTTCAGCGCCGGCTTCAGTTCGGGCGGCGCCTGGTACCATTCGGTCTCGTAATAGAGTTCGACGATGTGGCCGTCGGGATCGCGGCAGCGGAACGCCGGCCCCTGCCCCATGTCGCCGTCAACCCAGCCGATGTCGAAGCCCGATCCCTTCAGCGCGGCGACGCGGCGCTCCAGCGCCTGCGGGCTGCGGGCGCGCAACGCCATGTGCTCCATCCCTGAGGTCTTGGACGCCGTCAGCTTGAGCGAATAGCGCTCGTAATCGTCCCAGCCGCGCAGATAGACCGAGTAGCCCTTCTGGCCGCTGACGGTCATGCCCATCACGTCGACGAAGAATTTCAGGCTCTCGTCCGGCTTCGGCGTCAGCAGTTCCAGGTGGCCGAGATGGGCGAGATCGAAAATCGGCTCTGGGGTCATTGGCGGTCTCTCTCGTAGGGTGGGCAAAGCGCAGCGTGCCCACCATCAACCAGTGTGCTTGTAATGGTGGGCACGCTGCGCTTTGCCCACCCTACAATTACGGTGCCCGCGTGACGTCGTTGAACAACTCGTCCACGGTGAACGGGCGCGGAATTAGCTTTTGCTGCGCGGAGTAGCCGATGATCAGCTCCAGCGAGCGCCGCATCGCATCCCGGTCGAACCGCGGCGCGGCCACGGCCGACGCCGCCAGCAGACGATGAACTTCCCGCACGATTTCCGGGTGCTGATCGGACAACGCCTGGCTCACCACCACCATGTGGTTGATCGGCACCACCTTGTGTTTCTCGAACCAGGCCTTCTCCTCGGCGGCGACATCGGCAAACAGCGGTTTCAGATCCGGATGGTCCGACTTCTCGCCGAGCACCGCATCGAGTTCGCCGTCGATCAGCATCTGCACGATCTGCTTGCCGGCGCGCGCCCGTTTGGTCGTATCGATGAATTCGGCGACATGCGGCGTCCTCGAACGTGACCCAGTCGATCGAATCGAGATCGACGCCATAATCGTTGGCGAGGATGCCGCGCAGCCATGCGCCGGTCGTGGTGGTGAAGGAGCGGATGCCGACGCGCTTGCCGTTGAGATCGCGGGGCGCGAGCTTTCCCGCCTTCGCGTTGTAGAGCGCGTGGCCATGCTGGAACCGCGCCAGCACGACATCCGGCAGCAGCACCATCGGCTTGCCGAACGACTTCGCCATCAGATAGGTGACGATCGCCATCTCCGAGACGTCGAACGCCGCTTCGCGGACCATCGGCTTGAAGCCCTTGTTGGTCGGCGAATACGGCGACGAAATCGAACTCGACCAGATCGGATTTGACCGAGCCGTTCTTCAGCGCGGCCGTACCGGGATGGTCGCCGAGCAACGTGCGCAGGCGCATCACCACTTCAGTCTTCCTCCGGCGTGTCGATCATTCTAACGACGACCGTCTTCATGCCAGTTCCTCCATCGCCATCGGGAACAGCCGCTGATAGGCCTCGCCATAGGTCATCGGCTTGCCGGTATTGCGGCCGCCCTGCACGCCCCGTTGCAACGCGACCCGCTCATAATAGGCCCACAGATGCTTTTGCGCGGCGAGAATCTCGAACGCCTTGTGCTTGATCTCCCAGACCTCGTCGATGTTGAGGATCACCTGCGGCTTGAAATTGCACATCTCCGGCTGGTGCGGCTCGAACAGAAACACCGGCGGCGCGGAGTAGGTGTATTTGGCGCCGGGCTTGTGGCCCATCGCCTGCGCGACCACGCGGGTTTCCTGCGCGAAATGCGCGGCGTTGGGATGGTCGAAATTATAGGGATCCTCCAGCGCGTGGGTCAGCACGAAGGACGGGTTGAGCTCGCGGTAGATATCGACCATGCGGTCGAAATGCGCCTCCGTCAGCCGCAGCGGATAGTCGCCGGCGTCGAAGAACTCGATCTCGGCGCCGAGCATGTCGGCGGCGCGCTGCGCCTCGTCGCGGCGGCCGGCCTTGACCTTCTCCATGCGTCGCGCCCGCCTCCTTCCAGGCGAACTGGCTTTCGCCGCGCTCGCCGAACGACAGGCAGGCGATCTTGACGCGATAGCCTTTCTTCGACATGCAGCGCGATCGCGCCGCCCGCGCGCCAGACGAAATCGCCGGGATGCGCCGTGACCACCAGGCCCGTTTTGCCAGCATTGCTCATGATCGGGATTTCCTCCTTTGCTTGTGACGCACCGCCGGCCGCGCCGGCATTGCGCCTATTGTTTGGCAATTCCTGCCCGCTCGATCACAGCGGCCCATTTGTCGATATCGGCCTTCAGGCGATCGAGGATCTCCTCGGGCGAACTGGCCTTGGCCTCGATGCCGAGATCGAGCGCCCGCTTCTTCAAATCCGGCATGTCGAGCACCTCGCGCAGCGCGGCGTTGAGAATTTTGATCGCCTCCGGCGGAGTGCCCTTCGGCGCAAAGATCGCATTCCAGGACCGCGCCTCGAACTCGCCGCCGCCGGCTTCCTTCACCGTCGGCACCTCAGGCAGGAACGTGGTGCGGATCGTGCCCGATGACGACACCGCAATGGCCGCCTTGTCGGTCACATGCGACTGCACCGCCGTGTAATTCTCGATCGCCATCTGGATGTCGCCGCGCAGCAGCGCGATCAGCACATCGGGCGAACTGCGGAACGGAACGATCGTGACGTCGACGCCGGCGGTCGATTTGAACAGTTGCGCCGACAGATTCTGCGTTGATCCCACATTGATGGTGCCGACATTGAGCGCGGCGGGATTTGCCTTCGCGGCCTTGATGAATTCGGCCAGCGTCGGATATGGCGAGCCGGCTTGCGTGACGAAGATGAAGTCGAAATAGCCCATGCTCGACACCGGAACGAAATCGGTGACCGGGTTGAAGCCGAGGTTCTTGAACAGCGATACCGAGATGGCGGTGCCGTTGGAGAACAGCGCCAGCGTATAGCCATCCGCGGGCGCCGACAGCACGGCGCGAGCGGCATTGATGCCGCCGGCGCCCGGCATGTTCTCAATGACAAAACGTTGGCCGAGCTTTTCGCCGAGTTTTTCGGTCACGAGCCGGGCCGTGACGTCGGCAACCCCGCCTGCGCCAAACGGCAGGATCAGCCGCACCGGCTTGTTCGGGTAGTTCTGTGCGCCGGCGACTTGCGGCAGCAACAATGCCGCCGCCAGCATGACCATCGCGGCGAACGATGAGCCGCGCTTGCGAAGCATGTATCGATTTGTCCGCCATCGCTCAGCGCTCCCTCAAAACTCGAACAGCCGCGCCGGGTTGTCGACCAGGATTTTTTGCTGCAACTCAGGCTCGGGTACAAACAACGGTATCAGGTCGACCAGATCGCCGTCATTGGGCATCACCTTCACATTGGGATGCGGCCAGTCGGTCCCCCAGATCACGCGATCCGGCGCGGTCTCGACGATGCGGCGCGCGAACGGCACCGCATCGTGGAACGGCGGTCCGCCCGATGACACCCGTTCGCAGCCGCACACCTTGACCCAGCATTTCTCGTCTCGCGTCATCAGGTCGATCAGCGTCCGGAACGGAAGCTGGTCGAGGCCGTCGGAGGACTTGACGCGCCCCATGTGATCGATGGTGTAGCGCACCGGCAGCTTTGCCAGCATGTCGGCATAGTCAGGCAGATCGACCGCATCGAAGTGCAGGTCGATATGCCAGCCGAGCGGCGCGACCATCGCGACGATGCGATGGAATACATTCATGTCGGGCACGCCGCCGAGATGGCGCACGAAATTGAAGCGGCAGCCGCGAAAACCGCCTTCATGCAGTTCGCGAAGGCCTCGCTCGGTAATGCTGTCGTCGATATTGGCGACGGCGCGAAACGTGCCGTTGCTGGCCGCGATGGCGTCCAGCGCCACCCGGTTGTCGGTGCCGTGCACGCTGGCATTGACGATGACGGCGCGGCCGATCCCGAGTCTTCTTGTGCAGCGCGCGAAAATCTTCCAGCGGTGCATCGGGCGGCGTATAGGGCCGTCCCGGTGCGTAGGGGTATTTGTCACCGGGGCCAAAGATGTGGGTGTGCGCGTCACACGCCAGCGCAGGAAGCCTGAATTTCGGCGTTCGCGTATCGGGATCGGGTCCGGGGATCGTCGGCTTTTGCATGGTGCCTTCTGCAGTTTTGAACGCGCTGGATGATTTCCGCGCGACCTAGTCGGTCGGACTTTGTTTTCGCTTTGCGGCGATTCCCTTCGCGGGTGGCTGGGCCGGCTTCGCCCGCATTTTTCCGATGTCGCCGTCATCGACGTCGGACGCCTGCAGCGAGGCGACCGTCGCCGAGACGATCTGCTCGATCGCTTCCGCCATGTCGGCGCCGTCGGCCTCGCCCCGCGACAGCCGCGTCACGCGCTCCGGGTTGACGAGGGTATAATAGAGTGCGCCGAGCAAAAACTGCGACCGCCACACGATCGTCGTCCGCGGCAGATGCGGCAGGCTCTCCTCGATCGCCTCGATAAAGGCATTGGTGGTGTCGTCGAAGATTTCGGCGATGATGCGCCCCACCACGGCGTTGCCTTCGGCCGACATCACGGCGCGCAGCCGTGTGAAGCGCGCGCCGCCGCCGGCAAGGTCGCTGCTCGATGAAAACGCCGGCTGCACATAGCCCCGCACGATCGCTTCCAGCCGGTCCTGAACGTCGCGCACGCGCCGCGCCGCCACCAGCAACTCGATGCGGCGCTTGTTCATCGGCCCGCAATGGCGCTTGTAGATTTCCAGCAGCAAGCCGTCCTTGCTCTTGAAGTGATAGGTGATGCTGCCCGGATTGGCACCGGCCTCCAGCGCAATGTCGCGGATCGACACGGCATTGAAGCCGTGCGTCGAGAACAGCAATTCGGCCGCGCTCAGGATGGCTTCCCGCATATTGGGATTTCGCGTCATCGCATCGACTTTCTGCCCTTGCGAATTTGTACGTTTGTACAAATTATTAGGTTCAGTCAACAAATAATAAGCGGCGACCGCAGAGACGGATGACCACCCATGACGGCCTTCGGCAGGATGCGCTCGGTCGACCCTCCGTCGAACGCAGGTGCGACGATTATTCCTGTCGAGGTGTGAGCGGGATTACACACTTCTGGTTGTGCAATCGCTACCCTCGCACTTCTCCACCCGTAACTCTTCGAAAGGCCTACCAGTCGGCTGCAGACAATCCTCAACCCACCTTCGCCCACAGAGCGTGTTTAGGAGGAGATTCAGATGTCTGATGCGAACGCTTCCAATTCCAAGAATACGGTCATAGCAATCTTGCTAGGTTTTTCGTCAGCCGTTGGCTTATGCACAGTCGCGTCTGCGCAGGGTCTGACATGCACTGCACCGCCGATTGATCGTACGCGTTCTCTTGTCGTCACGGATGCGGCTCTCGACAAGACGAAGTTTGCTTTCTCCAGAACGATCGACGCGATTCTGGGCAGCCTCAGCATTCCGAAGACGGCCGAGAACCGCGAAAACTTCGTCAAATCACTCCTGACATCGTTTCAGGATGACGACATGGTGAACCCGGTCAGCGGGCTACGCATGAGCGTGGATCTTCGACCGCTCGAAGCCGGCCTCGACCCAAAAAAACTCCTCAATCCGAATGACCCGTTTGGACTTGTGCCCGTCGCGCTATTCAATCGTCTCGATGCCGCTCCGGTCGACTGGTCGAATTGCGGCGAGCACCGCATCATCTATTCGTTTAAGACGCCCATTCCAAATGCCGGCGGGCCACCAAGCCGTATGCTTCTAATTTTCGAGGCGCGAACGGACAACGCGAGTCCGCAAAAATCTGGCTTCGAGGGTTGCCGAGCAACTGCAAATTTCTGGCGGAATCTTACCGACGAGAACGATTCTGGCAAACGGGCAGAACGGCTCGAACAATTTTACTACACGGGTATCACCGGCGCCTCCGGGCCGGTTGTGCAAGCCAGGAATTATGGTGGCCCCCTCGGTCAGGTTCGCGGCAACATTTTCATGAACGCGCCCGGTACGCAGCCAAAATGGCAGCTGCGCGAATGGATCGTCGTCAACTCGGGCCAACCGACGCCTGCCAGCTTCGTCCCGGTTACGGTCAAGGACAACCCGTTGGCTCAGTTCTATCTCGACGGCAATGGAAGCGGCGATGACGCTCCAATGGATGCTGCGCTTGAAGCGTCTGAGCGCGTAGAATTCCAGAACCAGTTCCTGAGTACTTCCATAACACGGCTGCTGGAGCCGGACAGTTGTGCTTAACTTCCTGGCGGAAGGCCAACCAGGGTATCGTAAAGAACTCGATCCGAAGAATGCCGCTTTCGAAGAAGCCAAATACCGAATCGAAATTCTTAACCGCTTCGGTGCGCGCTTTGAAAATCGTTTCAACGAATTCCAGAGCGTGTCTCACGATAATCAGGACAATCCAGAGGAAAAAGCTGGACCTGGTTCCGCTTTGCGCGCGAGCATTGACGGGAAGCTCAATCAATTCGTGATTGATGCCGCGCAGAAGCCGAACAGCACCAATACGCTCAACCGCGCAGGAGCAGTAAGCTGCGGTGGTTGCCATCAGTTCACAGCTGGAAAGGAAGTCGGACGCGTAAAGGGAAATCCAATCCTATGGCCGGAAAGTGCGCGGTTTTGTGCACGTTACCGAGGATGGTGGGCTCTCGTCAGCTTTGACCGACGTGTTGTTGCCCTTCCGCCAGGATAGACTTGCTGATGCGGTCTGCATTGAGGCGGCTCCGGTCGCAATGTCTCTGGCCCCCAATGCCGCGATTTCCCTGGAGAGTGCGCGGCAGTCGCGGTGGCAGGGACTGGTCGCTGCGGCTCGCGCCCAAAAAGACCCTGGCGCCCAGAAGGCCGCAACGCGTGAGGCTGTTCAGGCCATTACGGTGCAACGTCAGGAGGAAATTCAGAAGCCCGGTTACTTCGTTACCAATCGGAGGCCGCACTGAAGTCGGCATCTCGGAGCTAGTGCTCGATAACCCAAGGCCGCTTAACCAAAGCGGCCTTGGCAGCAATCCTTCCACAATGCCAGGACGTAAACCTGAGTCACCCGGCGGGAGGAAATGCAGTACAAGCCGCCGCGGGCTTGAGCCGCCGCCAGATGTCAGCAACGCAGTGCGCGCCAATCACCGCGCGTTCGCCGGCGCGTGCACGTGCCACAGATCGGCGCGCCAGTGCAGCACGACCGCCAGCATCAAGGCGAGGCCAGCCGCCGCATAGAGCGTACCGGTCGCGGCGAATCCAATCTCGTCGATCAGGCTGCCGGCGGCCAATAGGCCGATCGGCAGGCCATAGATCACCATCATGCGCACGCCCATCACCCGGCCGCGGAAATTCTCGCTGGCGGTCCGCATCAGGATGACGGCGATCGAAATCATGGCGAGGCTCTGCGAAAAGCCCGCCACCATCAGGCACACAATCGCGGTCGGCACCGTCTGCATCTGTACGAAGATCAAGAGTGTCACATACCAGACGACGGTGGCGCCGATCATCAGCCGCGCGACCCGGAGATCGCGGATCAGGCTCAGCACGATCGAGCCGGCCAGCGAGCCGATCGCAAAGCTCGCCGACAGATAGCCGAGCCCGGTCTGGTTGGTGCCGTAGATCGTCTTGGCGATGTAGGGCAGCAGGCCGTTGGTGAGCGGATAAGCAGTCAGGTTGGCGAGGAACGCCACCCACAGCGCGGCCTGCATCCGCGGCGTGGTCCAGACATAGGCCACGCCCTCCCTGAGGTCGCGCAGCGGCGAACGCTGCAACGCTTCGCTGGCGGCCTCCCCCGCCGCGTGCGGCTTGGCCGGCGCCACGATGCACAGCGTCAGCGCGGTCGCGGCAAGATAGAGGCAGACGATCGCCACATAGGCCGGACCCATGCCAAGCGCGGCGAACAACCCGGCGCCGCTCAGCGCGCCGGCAATGCGCGCGGTATCCATCGTCGTGCGCGAGATGCTGATCGCCCCGATCAACTGGTCATGCGGCATGATGGTCGCGACCAGCGCGCCGCGCACGCCAAGATCCGACGGACGGACAATGCCCATCACGGCCGCGATCACGAATACATAGAGCGGCGCGAGGTGGCCGGACAGCGCCAGCGTCATCAGCACGGCCGCCAGCACGGCGTAGATCGCGCGCATCATCGCGAGCAGATCGCGGTGACCGATCCGGTCGCCGACAACGCCGAACATCGGCGCGACCAGCGTACCGACATAGCCGAGCGAGGCGAACAATGTCAGCAGCAGGACCGATCCGGTCTCGACCAGCACATACCAGCCGAGTATCAGCGTCTCCATCTCGAACGCCCACGAGGTGAGCAGATCGGCCGGCCACTGAAAGCGGTAGTTCCTGACGTGGAATGGTGCGAGCGCGGAAGCCGGCGCCGGATCTCTCAAGATGCGTTGTCGCGATTCATCGCGGTCCACCCTGCCCTGTTTCTTGTTATGCAGATTGGATAGCAAGCCGTGCCCGGCGTTTCAAGCAGCCGACATCGCCCTGCCGCGATGCGACAACAGCAGGTCTCGCACTGCGGCAGCCGGTATCGCGGGGCTGAACAGAAAACCCTGCATCTCGGTGCAGCCGAGGATATGGAGCAGATTGCGCTGCTGCTCGGTTTCGACGCCTTCGGCCGTCGTCGTCATGTCGCTGGCGGCCGCGATGTTCACCACCGCCTGGACGATGGATGAGGATGCGCCGGGTCCAGCGATGTCCCTGATGAAGGAGCGATCGATCTTGATCTTGTCGAACGGGAAACGCTGCAAATAGCTGAGCGAGGAATAGCCGGTGCCGAAATCGTCGAGCGCGATCCGGACACCCAGCCTGCGCAACTGATGCAGCATGTCGAGCGCCGCCTCGTCGTCGCGAATGAGCACGGCTTCAGTGATCTCGAGCTCCAGCCTGGAGGCCGGAAGACCGCTGGCCGCGAGCGCCGCCGCCACGTTCAAGGCGAGCGACTGGCCTCTGAACTGTACCGGCGAGACGTTGACCGCAACGCGAACCTGATCCGGCCAGGTGACGGCCTCGGCGCAGGCGGTATTGAGCACCCACAGGCCGAGCTGGTTGATCAGGCCGCTTTCTTCCGCGATCGGGATGAATTCCGCCGGCGAAATCATGCCGCGTTCGGGATGCCGCCAGCGCAGCAGCGCCTCGCAGGATGAGACCTTGCCGTCCTCGAGATTGACGACCGGCTGATAGTAGGTCTCCAGGCCGCCCTCGCCGATCGCCTGGCGCAACTCGAGTTCGAGACTGCGCCGCGCCCTGGCGCGCTGATCCATACCGGCTTCGAAGAAGCGGTAGGTCCGCCGCCCGTCGCCCTTGGCGCCGTAGAGCGCAAGATCTGCGTTCTTCAGCAACTGGTCGAGGTCGACGCCATCGCCGGGCGCCAGCGCGATCCCGATGCTGGCGTCGGTGGTGATCAGGTGCCCCACGCATTCGAACGGCTGCCTGATCGCCGCGTGGATTTGACCGACCAGCCCGGTGGTTTCCGAGCTGTCCTTGACGGCGGTCTGAATGACGGCGAACTCGTCGCCGCCCAGCCGGGCCGCCACGTCTGTTTCCTTGAGGCAACCGCGCAGGCGCTCGGCGACAGCCTTGAGCAACTCGTCGCCGACCGGATGGCCGAGCGCGTCGTTGATACTCTTGAACTCGTCGATGTCGATATAGAGCACGGCCAGTTGCTCGTCCGGACGTAACGCCTCGAGTGACCGTTCCAGCCGCTCGCGGAACAGCAGCCGGTTCGGCAGTTCGGTCAGCCCGTCGTAATGCGCCAGATGCGCGATCTTCTCCTCGGCGCGCCGGCGCTCGGTGATGTCCTCGATGGTCGCGACCCATCCGCCGCTCTTCAGCGGCCGGTTGATGATCTCGATCGCGCGGCCACCCGGCGCTTCCGTGATCTGCCGCGTCGCCTTGCCGAGCGACACCGTCTGGATGATCGCGTTGCAGAACGCGTCGACGTCGCCGTCGAAGGACCCGGTTTCCTTGCGGTGCGCGATCAGCCGCTGCATGGTGCAGCCGGGCTTGACCACCTCGGGCGACAGCCCGAACATGTCCAGATAAGGCTGGTTGCAGATGATGATCCGCGCGGATGCATCGTAGAGAATCAGGCCTTGCGGGATGTTGTTCACGGCAATCGAAAGCTGAGCCCGCTCGGCGGCCAGCCGCTGATCGGTCAAGCGATCGCGCCTCGCCAGCAGACCGGCGATCAAAGCCAGGACGGCGACGAGCGCAAGCAGCACCCATTCGCGAAGATCCCAAGCCGCCGGGTCCGCCGCGATCACGACCGCGAGGAAGATTCCGCACACTACGAGCAGCTTGACCGTTCTGCCGTCTTGCGCAGAACCGGCCGAACCGCCCGACACTTGACGACCGCCCTCGTTGCTCACTCGATCCGCCTCTGGAATGGCGACAGCAGTCCACGCAATGGAACTCAGACCGCTGATCGTGCGCCCCGCGGCAGTGTTACGCAGCACTCATGGAGGGCGGGTTACAACTTGCGGTTAGCGATCAGTTACCGCCTTACACGTGCCGGTTCCCATTCGCGATGCGGCATTGCAGGCTTGCCCAAGGTATTCCGCCGGACCGCGGCTCTCGTGCGAGATGGTAAATGAAGGATTAATCCGCAACCGACGGAGCGCGCGAGCCGAAATGCAAGAAAGCCCCTGTTTTCAGGCGCAACTGACATCAGCCGGCGACGATGAAGGACCATTGCGAAAACAATTCCTGACCGAGATGGCGCGGATTTAGCCGATGCGAAACCTGACACGTTTAACCATTTCGCTAGTCGGGGCTGCCCATAATGGCTGCCAGACCTCAATTCATGAGATTCAACATCGTGACATCCTTCGGACGTGTGATTTCCGTGCGCGGCTCCCTCGCGCGGGTCGGACTTCTGGCCGCGGGCCCGGTACCCGCCAAGGAAACCCGCGCCACTGTCGGGCGCTTCATCAGTATTCGCTGCGCCGCGGCCAGTACCATCATTGCGATGATCACCGAGGTGTCGTGCGAGAACCAGCCGAGCTCCGATCAATATATGGCGACCGCATCGGTCGACCTGCTCGGCGAGATTTCCGGCGGCGAGCGTCCCAAGTTCCAGCGCGGTGTCACCAATTATCCGACGATCGGCGACGCCGTCGACCTGATTACCGCCGAGGACCTTCGTACCGTCTATGCGCCGAGCGGGTCGGACCAGATCAATATCGGCACCCTGCAGCAGGACAAGTCCGTCATCGCCTATGTCGACGTCGAGGAAATGCTTTCCAAGCATTTCGCGGTGCTCGGCTCCACCGGCGTCGGCAAGTCGACCAGCGTGTCGCTGCTGCTCAACGAGATCTTACAGGCGCGGCCGAACCTGCGGGTATTCCTGCTCGACGTCCACAACGAATATGGCCGCTGCTTCGGCGACCGCGCGATGGTGCTCAACCCGCGCAACCTGAAACTGCCGTTCTGGCTGTTCAATTTCGAGGAAATCGTCGACGTCCTGTTCGGCGGCCGCCCCGGCGTGCCGGAAGAGCTCGACGTTCTCTCCGAAATCATCCCGATGGCAAAGGGCATCTACACCCAGTACCAGAACTCGGACCGGCTCGGGCTCAAGCGCATGGAGCCCAAGTCGGGCGGCTACACCGTCGATACGCCGGTGCCGTATCGGTTGTCCGATCTGATTTCGCTGATCGACGAACGGATGGGCAAGCTGGAGAACCGCTCCTCGCGCATCGTCTATCACAAGCTGATTTCGCGCATCGAAACCGTGCGCAACGATCCCCGATACACTTTCATGTTCGACAACGCCAATGTCGGCGGCGACACTATGGCGGAAGTCATCAGCTACCTGTTCCGCCTGCCTGCCAACGGCCGGCCGATGACCATCATGCAGCTCGCCGGCTTCCCCGCCGAAGTCGTCAATTCCGTGGTGTCGGTGTTGTGCCGCATGGCGTTCGATTTCGGCCTGTGGAGCGACGGCGTCTCGCCGCTGTTGTTCGTCTGCGAGGAAGCTCACCGCTACGCCGCGGCCGACCGCAACATCGGCTTCGGTCCGACGCGCAAGGCGGTCTCGCGCATCGCCAAGGAAGGCCGCAAATACGGCGTCTTTCTCGGCCTCGTCACCCAGCGCCCGGCCGAACTCGACGCCACCATCATCTCCCAGTGCAACACGCTGTTTGCGATGCGCCTTGCCAACGACCGCGACCAGGCGCTGCTGCGCTCGGCGGTCTCCGATGCCGCTGCGAACCTGCTGTCGTTCGTGCCGTCGCTCGGCACCCGCGAAGTGCTGGCCTTCGGCGAAGGCGTGGCGCTGCCGACCCGGCTGCGCTTCAAGGAAGTTCCGGTCCATCAATTGCCGCGCAGCGAAGCCACCATCGCGTCCGCCCCGTCGGTCACCGCCGGCCATGACATGCACTTCGTCGCCGCGGTGCTGGAGCGCTGGCGCGGCGCTACCTCCAACCGCGATACGCCAGGCGATGCCTCGGCCGGCGGCGAACGGTCTGCCTCGGCCCGCGTCATGACGCCGGCGGAAGCACCGATGCTGCAGCCCTCGTTGGGACTCGACCCCGACCGGTTCTCGCTGCTCAAAAAGCCATTGCGCTGAGACGGCCGGCGTTCGCGCCGATTACCGGCGCGAAGCCGGTATCCACTTCGTCGCAATACGATATATGGTTCCGGCAACGCCGCCACGCGGCCTCAGCCGGAACCCTTTCATGACCAAGCCCGCCGCCAAACGATTTCAGCCGCCCGCCATCGACAAGCTGCCGGAAGACATCCGCACTCGAATTCTCGCGGTGCAAGAGAAATCCGGCTTTGTGCCGAACGTCTTTCTGACGCTGGCCTACCGCCCGGAAGAGTTTCGCGCCTTCTTTGCCTATCACGACGCGCTGATGGAAAAGGACAGCGGGCTGAGCAAGGCCGAGCGTGAGATGATCGTGGTGGCAACATCCGCCGCCAACCAGTGTCATTACTGCGTGATTGCCCATGGCGCGATTCTGCGGATCCGGGCGAAGAATCCGACCATCGCCGACCAGATCGCCGTCAACTACCGCAAGGCCGACATCACGCCGCGGCAGCGCGCCATGCTCGACTTCGCCATGAAAGTGAGCCGCGACGCCGAGACGGTTTCGGAAGCGGATTTTGCCGATATCGCCGGCCACGGCTTTTCCGACGACGATATCTGGGACATCGCCGCGATCGCAGCCTTCTTCGCGCTGTCGAACCGGTTGGCCAACGTCACCGCGATGAGCCCGAACGACGAGTTCTACATGATGGGACGGCTGCCGAAACAGGGCTGAGCCCAGAGGTTTACAGCGTTGTTCGACTGGACCGAAATCATACTGCGCCTTGGCGTTGCCGCGCTGGCCGGCGGGTCAATCGGCCTCAACCGCGACCTGCATGGCAAGCCGATCGGATTGAAGACGCTGGCGCTGGTCAGCCTGGCCACGGCCATGCTGCTGGTGCTGGTCCATACGGACGAGGCCAGAATCGTCTCCGACGCGGGCAGCCGGGTCATGCAAGGAATCCTGACCGGGATCGGCTTTCTCGGCGCCGGCGTCATTGTCCATTCGGGGCGCCATTTCAGGGTTCGGGGGCTGACCAGTGCCGCCTGCACCTGGCTGGCGGCCTGCATCGGAATCGTCTGCGGTCTCGGCCAGTGGCGCGTGGTGATCATCGCCTTGATCATCACTTTCGCGGTGTTGACGGTCGGCGGCCGGACGGAACGCTGGCTGCACAAGCGGCTCGGCGGCAAGGACGGCCCCCACAAGGATCCTCCGCCTGACGCCCTCTCGGACTAATAGCCGCAAAGTTTAGTCGACGGGTCCGCACCAGCCCGGCAGGTAAACCGCGTCCTTGCTCCTCGCAAAGCCAAGCGCCTTTTCCATCGCCTTGTCGAAATTCTCTTCCACGCTCTTGCGTGTGATCTTGCGACGCAGGAAATCCGCCCACAGAAACTCGCTGAACGGGGTGATGTCCTTGGCGAAACCGCCGATGCGGCGCAATTCCCCGGCGAGGCTGCGGAACGGATCGTCGGCGAGGCCGGTGACCGATTTCGGCAGGTCCTTGTATCGCCGCCGCTCGCCCTTGGCGTCGTAGGGATAGGCCCATCGCTTGTGGTCCATCACGGTCCAGAACGCCTCGCGTTCGACCATGGTGAGATCGCCAATCACGGTGACCAGGACGTGCTCGACGCCTTCATCATGCAGTGCACGCGCCAGATGATGATGATCGACGACGTAATAGTGTTCGTCCGGTCCGAGCACGACCGGGATCATGTGCTTGCCGAGCAGTTCGGCGCGTTTCTTTTCCGACTTTTGCTCCCGCCAGCGCTTGCGCTTCTCTTTGACCTCTCGCAAGCCGACCGTCATCTGGGTCGGGCGCAATGACAGGATCGGGATCGGCTTGAGGATCGGGTCGCGCGTATTGGCCATGGTTCGCCCCTCTGCTGAGCCTCCCGTCGTTATCCGGCAAATTGCTCGCCGGTGGAGTTTACAATGCCGTGATGATTCAGCCCTCGAACGGCCGCGTCCGGGCTTTTCGGCAGGCACGCGGATCACTGGGAACGCCTGGCAGTACGGGATTCCGGTCAACGCCAGCGGGTTCCATCGGACATTGCGCGGATGGATGGCTGCCCCGCGTCCGGCAAGATTTCATGTCGGAAGCGCTGACGTCGTGCTATGAAACGCGCAGGATTTTTCGCGGAATGGCGGCAGTGAAAACCCAGCGGCCCATTATTTCGAGCGATGAGCACGTCGTGCTCAAGTTCCGGCCGCGCACCTCCGCCCACCCCCCGAGCCAGCAGGCAGAAGCCCAGTCGGCGAACGCCACCAACACGCAGTTCGCGGCGAACGACCTGTCGCGCTACGAACGTCCGCGCGACGAGGGTGACGATTTCCGTCATCGCATGCTGGCCAATGTCGCAGCGCTCGCATTCACCGTGGCGCTGACCGCCATCGGCATCTGGCTTGCGGTCAGCATCGCCGATCTTCGCAAGACCCAGGACTGCGTGCTGATGGGCCGCCGCGACTGCGCGAGAATATCGGTGACGCCGCAGGGCTAGTCTTTTGCTTCAACAAACCGCGGATCAACGAGCGAAGGCCCTGCCAGCGCTTGAGCAGAATTCGGATCGAAATCTCGGCTCAGTCAGGCCACGTCGTGCAATCTGTGAGAGGCTTCCGGGCTAGCGCAAAGCAACCGCCTGCGAATAGCGTCCTCGACCAGCGCCAGACTCTGTTTCACCTCGTGGGCTTCCATCTCAGCTACATGCGCGCGAATTTCCGCAGCAGCCGCCGCGTCCTCCGCGGCCGTGATGCGTAGTTCAATGTTCGCCAAGGCTCTGGAAGCGTCAGCAAGCTTGCGATCCGCGTTAGCGACGACCTCTCGCAACGAATGCTCGGCGGATTTGGTTCGTTGCTCCGCCAGCTTCAGACGTTCCGCGGCGCTATTGCACATGGCGTGAGCACGAGCTTCGATTTCTCGCGCATCTTTCTCCATGCCGTTGAAAATCTCGGCGGCCTGATAAACCAGGTCGAGAGCGTCAGCGCCGACCGCTCTCACCGGCGGACGCTCAAAGCTCAATACGTTTTCGTTCCTGCGATCGGCAGGCCCTGCTTCTCGGCGAGCCATGAAAAAGACCTTTGCTGGAATATGGTGCTATTATGAATACTTATGGTAAAAAGAATATTAAGGCGCGTGACGCGCAGTAGCGCGTGTCTCAGAATCGGCGCCGACACTGGGAAGAACTGGAAACACCCCGAATAGCCCATCCGCATCTGGGCCTCATCCCGTCACGTCAATGGTGTTGCCGGCATCGGACCGGGCGAGTTTGGATGCCGCGTCGCTGCAATTTCCGTTACGGCGGATCACGACAAAAACGAAGAAAACGAGGGAGGCACCATTGAAATTTCTAATCACTGCCGCAGGCTTTGCTCTCGCAACACTGTTTTCGATTCCCGCGCTGGCACAAACGAGGGCTCTCGTGACTGAAGAGATGATGGTGAAGACGTCAGATCCCGGCATCGAGATATATGTCCGCAACAAGCGGCCGGCGGACATGACCTCGTTCCGCCCCGAGCAGACCGTGCTCTACGTTCACGGCGCGACCTATCCTTCCGAGACGGCGTTCGACCTCAAGCTCGAAGGCACGTCCTGGATGGAATACATCGCCTCGCGCGGCTACGACGTCTGGCTGCTCGACCTGCGCGGCTACGGCAAATCCACGCGGCCGGCCGAGATGGCCGACAAGCCGGAAGCCAACGCGCCCATCGTCACCGGCCAGACCGCGGTCAAGGACATCGGCACCGCCGTCGACTTCATCCTGCAGCGCCGTAACATTCCGCGACTGAACCTTTTGGGCTGGTCGTGGGGCACGACGCTGATGGCCACCTACACTACGCAGAACGCCGCGAAGGTCGAACGTCTCGTGCTCTACGCACCGGCTTGGATCCGGCAAACAGCTTCACTGGTTCAGGCCGGTCCCGGCAAGCTTGCCGCATACCGGATGGTCAATCGCGATCAAGCGAAAGAGCGCTGGTACACCGGCGTGCCCGAGGACAAGAAAGCCAGTCTCATCCCCGCCGGCTGGTTCGACGCCTGGGCGGACGCGACATTCGCAACCGACCCGGTCGGCGCGGCGATGTCCCCGCCCGTGCTGCGCGCGCCCAACGGCGTCGTGCAGGACAGCGCCGATTTCTTCGGCGCCGGCAAGCCCTATTACGATCCTTCGAAGATCACGGTACCGACGCTACTGGTCCACGCCGAATGGGACCGCGACACGCCGCCCTACATGGCGCAGGCCCTGTTTCCGCTGCTGGTGAATTCGCCCGACAAGCGTTACGTCGCGCTGGCCGAGGGCACCCACAGCATCATCATGGAGCGCAACCGGCTAAAGCTGTTCGAGGCGGTGCAGGCGTTCCTCGATGAAGGTAAGAAGCCATGAGACGCAGTCTTCGTAGGATGGGTGGAGCGACGCGAAACCCATCAACACGACCCAAGGAGGCGATGGGTTTCGCTGGGCTCTACCTATCCTACAAGAGCGGCATCGCTTTGAGAGTGGCGGCGGATTACGCTATCGCTAATCCGCCCTACTTTTCCGGGGAAGCCGAGGCGTCATCCCATGCAATTCCATCTGAACGGCTTCGAGCCGGGCGAGCCTGATATCGCCGATCCCGCCGAGCGGGTTCTTCCGTCAGGCATGGCCGGGCCCGTTCCGGCCGAAGTCGACGTGCTGATCGTCGGCTGCGGGCCGGCGGGGCTGACGCTGGCGGCTCAGCTTTCGGCCTTTGCAGACATCAAGACCTGCATCGTCGAGCAGAAGCCGAGCCGGCTGTTGCGCGGACAGGCCGACGGCGTGGCCTGCCGCACCATGGAAATGTTCGACGCGTTTGGCTTCAGCGAGCGCGTGCTGAAGGAAGCCTGCTGGATCACCGAAACGACATTCTGGAAGCCGGACGACAGCAAGCCTGAAAACATCGTGCGCAGCGGGCGTGTCAGGGATGTCGAGGACGGGCTGTCGGAAATGCCGCATGTCATCCTCAATCAGGCGCGCGTGCATGATTGCTATCTCGAAATCATGCGCAAATCGCCGACAAAACTCGAACCCTATTATTCGCGGCGGCTGCTCGACCTCGAAATATCATCGGCGGCGAAGTCTGGGGATCATGCGGTCACCGTACGGCTCGAACGGCTCGATGCCGGGCACGAGGGAGAGATCGAGACTGTCAAAGCGCGTTACGTCGTCGGCTGCGACGGCGCGCGCAGCACGGTGCGCAAGTCGATCGGACGCGAGCTGCTCGGCGATTCCGCCAACCATGCCTGGGGGGTCATGGACATCCTTGCCGTCACCGACTTTCCCGATATCCGCTTCAAGGTGCTGATCCAGTCGGCCAATGACGGCAGCATCATCGTGATCCCGCGCGAAGGCGGCTACCTCGTCCGGCTCTATGTCGAACTCACCAACCTCGACGCCGGCGAGCGCGTCGCCAACCGCAACATCACCTCGGACGATTTGATCGCCAAGGCGCGGCGAATTCTCCACCCCTATACGCTTGATGTGAAGGAGGTCGCCTGGTGGTCGGTCTACGAGATCGGCCAGCGGTTGACCGACAAGTTCGACGACGTGCCGGCGGAAGAAATCGCAACACGCCTGCCCCGCGTCTTCATCGCCGGCGACGCCTGCCACACCCACAGCCCCAAGGCGGGCCAGGGCATGAACGTCTCGATGCAGGACGCCTTCAATCTCGGCTGGAAGCTCGCTGCCGTGCTGCGCGGGCGCAGCGCGCCGCAGCTCCTGCACAGCTATTCGGCGGAACGGCAGGCGGTGGCAAAGGAGCTGATCGACTTCGACCGCGAATGGGCCGAGATCCTCGCTTCCGCCAAAGGCGACGACAAGGGCGCGGACGCCGCCGAAACCCAAGACTATTTCGTCCGGCACGGCCGCTATACAGCGGGAACCGCAACGAACTACCGGGCGTCCCTGCTCACCGCCGAGGCAAGCCACCAGCACCTCGGCAAGGGTTTTGTGATCGGCACGCGCTTTCACTCCGCGCCGGTCGTTCAGCTCGCGGACGCCAAGCCGGTTCAACTGGGCCACGTCGCCAAGGCGGACGGGCGGTTCCGGATTTTCGTGTTTGCCGGCCGAGGCGATCCGACCGTCACCAACTCACCCGTTCGCGCGCTGTGCGACTTCCTGAGCACGAGTGCGAATTCTCCCGTGAAGCGGTACACGCCCTCGGGCGCCGATATCGATTCAGTGATCGATGTCCGCGCGGTGTTCCAGCAGGCCCATGGCGAACTCGCGATCGAAGCGATGCCCCCGCTCCTGCTCCCGCCGAAAGGACGTTACGGACTTCGCGACTACGAAAAGATGTTCTGCCCCGATCTTAAGAGCGGCCACGACGTCTTCGCGATGCGCGGCATCGACCGGGATAACGGCTGCATGGTGGTGGTACGGCCGGATCAATATGTGGCGCATCTGCTGCCGCTCGACGGCCATGCGGCGCTGGCGGCCTATTTCGACGGGTTCATGCTACGCACGGAATGAACTGTAGAACTGTAGCGGGATGGTAGCGGCCCCCGGGGTCGCTTCGCTCGCCCGGGCTACACGATCAGCATCGAGAAATGCCCGCTACGCTTCCATGCCGCCGGGCTTCCCCGAATCTGCCCATTTTTGTCGCCAAATCCAATGTGGCAGGACGGTCCGCCTCCATTGAACTCAGGGCCCCGCTCCGTTATACGGGCACTCGACTCCGGCCCAGGGGAACAGGGCCTTCCGGGGCCACGCCCCCGCCTCCTCAAGCCGTTCCGGATTATCTCCAATATATCAAAGGCTTAATGATGTCTTCCACATTCGATCAGATCGCCAACATTATCGCGGAGACCTGCGACATTCCGCGCGACACGATCAAGCCGGAGAGCCACGCCATCGACGATCTCGGAATCGACAGCCTTGATTTCCTCGACATCGCCTTTGCCATCGACAAGGCGTTCGGGATCAAGATGCCGCTCGAAAAATGGACCCAGGAGGTCAACGACGGCAAGGCCACGACCGAGCAGTATTTCGTGCTGCAGAATCTCGCCGATCGCATCGACGAACTGGTCGCCGCCAAGAATGCCGCTCCGGGCGCCTAGGGCCATTTCCGTTCCGATTAGATCGAAACGGGGCTCTAGTTTCTTGGTCTGACGCGTTTTCTTGACGCGAACCGGCCTCCACTTCGCTGGAAAATGCTTTAGTCGCCCGCCATGAACCTTGATTACTTCCAGCTGATCGATCGCATCGTCGACCTCAATCTCGACGAGAAGAAAATTACGGTCGAGGCGCAGGTTCCGGCCAAGCATACCATCTTCGAGGGGCACTTCCCGGGTTTCCCGATCATGCCCGGCGTGCTGCTGACCGAAGCGATGGCACAGAGTTCCGGTTGGCTGATCCTCGGCGTCCTGAAGTTCGAGCGCATGCCGTTTTTGGCCATCGTGAAGGAAGCCAAGATGCGCGGGTTCGTCAGTCCCGGCGAGTTGCTGACGATCGAGGCGAAGCTCGAGCACGAAGGTTCCGGCTATGCCGTCACCAAGGTCAAGGGACGCGTCGGCAAGGACTTGAAGTGCAGCGCCGAACTCACCTTCGGCCTGGCCCCCTTCCCCGATCCGGCCCTGCGCGTGCATATGGACGCGAAGGCCAATGAGATCGGCTTCCCACTGCAGGCGATAACGCATGACTGAGTCTCCGGCGGCGAAGGAAGTCTGGATCACCGGCATCGGCATCGTCTCCTCGCTTGGCGAGGGGCTCGATGCGCATTGGGATGCGCTGAACGAAAAGAAGATCAATTTCGACGACAAGCGGTTCGCGCCTTACGTCGTGCACCCGCTCGCGCCGGTTTCCTTTGACGCCCAGATCCCGAAAAAGGGCGATCAGCGCCAGATGGAAGCGTGGCAGCGCATCGGCACCTATGCCGCGGGGCTGGCGCTGGATTCAGCCGGCGTCAAAGGCGACAAGGAAATCCTCGGCCGGATGGACATGATCGTGGCTGCCGGCGGCGGCGAGCGCGACCTGGCGGTCGACCAGGCGATCATGAACGCCGACGCCAAGGGCAATTCGAGTCCTGCCTTTCTCAACGAACGGCTGATGAACGACCTGCGGCCGACGCTGTTCCTGGCGCAGCTCTCCAATCTGCTCGCGGGCAATATCGCCATCGTGCATGGCGTATCCGGCACCTCGCGCACCTTCATGGGCGAAGAAGCCGCCTCGATCGACGCGGCGCGGATCGCGCTGGCCCGCATCGAGTCCGGACAGAGCGAGATCGCCCTCATCGGCGCCGCCCATAATGGCGAGCGCTCCGATCTGCTCGTCCTCTACGAATTCGGCGACTTCAATCTGAAAGAGTTGTATGCACCGGTCTGGCAACGCGAAGGCAGAAGCGGCTTTGCGCTCGGTTCTGCCGGCTGTTTCCTGGTGCTGGAATCGCGCGAACATGCCGAAGCCCGCGGCGCCAAGCCCTATGCAAGACTGACCAAGGTGGTCGCCGACCTCGCCAAGCGCAAGCAGCCGGGCGCGGTGACACGATCGCTGGAAGCGATGTGGCCCAAACTCGGCGTCACCGGCGACAGCGGCCAGTTGATCACCGGCGCGACCGGCGTCGAGCCGGTGACTTCGGAAGAAAAGGCGTTTTTGCGCCAGCACCCTGGTTACGCCGTGCGCGCCACCGGGACGATGTTCGGCCATACGCTGGAAACCCAGTTTCCGCTGGGCCTGGCGCTGGCCGCGCTTTCGCTGTCTCGCGGCGCGCTGTTTCCGCCCAACGATCCGACCGGGACCGAGGTTGAAAAGACAGGCGCCCCCGACCAGATAGTGGTGGTGGGAGCCGGTCACTGGCAGGGCGAGGGCATGGCCCTGGTCGAGGCCGTCAAGTAGGGCCGCAAGCACGCGCGAAAGCGCTTTTGGTTACGGCGCAATATCGGGGGGACCATGTCAGCACCACGCGATAAATTCGGCAGGCCGATCGTCGTCGTCACCGGCATGGGCGTGGTGACGTCGCTCGGCGCCGGCAAAGAGGACAATTGGCGCAAGCTGACCGCCGGTGAATCCGGCATCCGCACCGTGACGCGCTTCCCCGTTGACGGACTGAAGTCGACCATGGCGGGCACGGTCGACTTCGTCAGCGTCGATCCCGTCACCTCGACGGGATTGACCGAACGGCTGGCCGAGATGGCCACCCAGGAGGCGCTGGCGCAGGCGGCGATCGGCGCCAAGGCCGATTTCCCCGGACCGCTGTTCCTGGCGGTCGCGCCGGTCGAGGTCGAATGGCCGCAGCGCCTCGAGCTCGGGCGCGCGATCGGACAGACCGAATTCGGCTATGACGACATGCTGCGTGTTTCCGGCGGCGGCCGGTTCGCGGCCTACCATCACCGTTTCATGTTCGGCTCGGTGGCGAGCCATCTGGCCGATACCTTCGGCACCAAGGGCTCGCCGATCTCGCTCTCCACGGCTTGCGCCTCCGGCGCGACCGCGATCCAGCTCGGCGTCGAGGCCATCCGCCGCGGCGAAGCGGATGCGGCGCTGTGCGTGGGAACCGACGGCTCGGTCAACCCGGAAGCCCTGGTGCGGTTCTCGCTGCTGTCGGCGCTGTCGACGCAGAACGATCCGCCGCAGGCGGCCTCAAAACCGTTCTCCAAGAACCGCGACGGTTTTGTGATGGCGGAAGGCGCCGGCGCGATGGTGCTGGAAAGCTATGAATCCGCGATGGCGCGCGGCGCGAAAATCCTCGGCGTGGTCGCCGGCTGCGGCGAGCTGACCAACTCCTTTCACCGCACCCGCTCCAGCCCGGACGGCAAGCCGATCATCGGCTGCATGCGCAAGACGCTGGCCGATGCCGGCCTCGAACCGGAACAGATCGACCACATCAACGCCCACGGCACCGCCACGCCGGAAAACGACAAGATGGAGTACAACACCACCGCGGTCGTGTTCGGCGAGCATTTGCCAAAAATACCGGTATCGTCGAACAAGTCGATGGTCGGACACACGATCTCGGCGGCCGGCGCGGTGGAAGCCGTGTTCTCGCTGCTGACGCTGGAGCACCAGCGGATTCCGCCAACGATCAATTACGAAATTCCGGATCCGGCGATCCTGTTCGACGTGGTCGGCAACACCGCGCGCGACGCCAAGGTCACCGCGGTGATGTCGAACTCGTTCGGCTTCGGCGGGCAAAACGCCTCGCTGATCCTGACCCGCGAACCGGTCTAGCGGCCAACGATCAGTCAACCATGAACCGCCTGCTTCTACGCACCAAGGCGCGCCTGCGCGACGCCGCCAAGCCCGTGGCCGGAGCGGCCGTCGGCGCGCTGACGGTCGCGCTGTTGCGCACCACACGCCTGTTCGATCCGGACAAGACCGCGAACTTCTTCGGCCGCGCCACCCGCTTCATCGGACGCCGGCTGCGCGAGGACCGCATCGGGCGCGAGAATCTCACCGCCGCCTTCCCCGAGAAATCGAGCGAGGAGATCGAGACCATTCTGGCCGGCGTCTGGGACAATCTCGGCCGCATCGGCGCCGAGTTCGCCCATCTCGACCACATCTGGGATTACGACGTCGATCATCCGGACAAGCCCAGCCGCGTCGAGTTCGGCGCGCGCACCAAGCAGATCTTCGATACGCTGCGCGACGACGGCAAGCCTGCCATCATCTTCGCCAGCCATCTCGGCAATTGGGAGATCCCGGCGCTCGGCGCGGTCGCGCACGGGCTCGATTGCGCGATCCTGTTTCGCCGCCCGAACATTAAATCCGCCGATCGCGCCATCGAGCGCATCCGCGCCGTCAAGATGGGCACGCTGGTGCCGGCCGGCCGCGAGGCGCCGCTCAAGCTCGCGGAAGCGCTGCAGCGCGGCCAGCACGTCGCCATGCTGGTCGATCAGTACATGGGCAACGGCGTCGAGGTGACGTTCTTCGGCCGCAAGACCAAGGCCAACCCGACGCTGGCGCGGCTACTGCGGCAGGTCGAATGCCCCGTGCACGGCGTGCGCATCATCCGCCTGCCCAATCACCGCTTCCGCGCCGAACTGTCCGAGGAGGTCAAGCCGATGCGCGACGCTTCCGGCCAGATCGATGTGCAAGGCACGATGCAGGCGGTGACGAATGTGGTCGAAGGCTGGGTGCGGGAGTATCCGGACCAGTGGCTGTGGCTGCACCGAAGGTGGCGGTAGCGGCGTTCGCGTAGCCTGGATGAGCGCAGCGACATCCGGGGCTTTGCGACGCTTACCCCGGACATCGCTGCGCTCATCCGGACTACAGGCGAACGACCAGGTCTTCCCTATCAGCCGAATAGCAGGCCAAGGCTCCATGCCTTCAGCGTGACGGCCGATCCAAGGATAAAGACAGTCTGCAGCAGCGTGCGCGTCGAAAAGAACGTGAGGATGTTGGTCATGTGATGCTCCCGAAGGGAGCTATAGATTCTCGCTCGGGTTCCGGCAACAGGAGTTTATTGGAAGGGACGTAGCCCGGATGAGCGCAGCGACATCCGGGATTTTGCGGTACCGGCTCCCGGATGTCGCTGCGCTCATCCGGGCTACGGCGCGCGATGCGCAGATTGACCTCACCGCGTCATTGCGAGCGGAGCGAAGCAATCTATCATCGCGGCTGCCGAGAAATGGATTGCTTTCGCTTCGCTCCTCGCAATGACGGGGAGGAACCGTCATCACTTCCCCGTCTTCACCCGCGTCCACAGCCGGTTGATCATGCGCTGGGTGGCCGGATCGCGGGCCTGGATGACGAACAGCTTTTTCTGCATCGCCTCATCCGGATAGATGTTCTTGTCGTTGAGGATCTTCGGATCGATCAGCTTCTGGCTCGCCAGATTGCCGTTGGCGTATGAGAGGAAGTCGGAATTTTTCGACGCGACGTCCGGACGGTAGAGATAGTTGATCAGCTCGTGAGCTTCCGCAGCGTTCTTCGAATCCGCCGGAATCGACAGATTGTCGAAGAACATCTGCGCGCCCTCTTTCGGGATGGTGTAGCCGATCTCGATGCCGTTCTTGGCTTCCGCCGCGCGGCTGCGCGCCTGCATGATGTCGCCTGACCATCCCACGACGAAGCAAATCTCGCCCGAAGCCAGCGCGCCCAGATACTCGGAGGAATGAAACTTGCGGACGTTGGGCCGGATCTTGCTGACGAGATCGGCGGCCTTTTCCAGATCGGCCTGCTTGGTCGAATTCGGATCGATGCCGAGATAGCTCAGCGCCGCGGGCAGAATGTCGTCGGCGGAATCCAGCATGTGGATGCCGCAGTCTTTGAATTTTGCGAAATTCTCGGGCTTGAAGACGATGTCCCAGCTGTCGATCTTCGCATCGGGCCCGAGGATTTTCTGCGCGGCCTTGACGTTGTAGCCGATGCCGGTGGTGCCCCACATGTAATTGGCGGCGTAATCGTTGCCGGGATCATAGGTCGCGAGCTGATCGGTCACGACCGGCCAGGCGTTGGCGAGGTTCGGCAGTTTCGATTTGTCGAGCTTGAGAAAGACTTTTGCCGTGATCTGGCGCTGCAGGAAATAGCCGGTCGGCACCACGAGGTCATAGCCCGACTTTCCCGCCAGGAGACGCGTCTCCAGCGTCTCGTTGGCGTCAAACGTGTCGTAGACCACCTTGATGCCGGTTTCCTTGGTAAAGTCTTCCAATACACCCGGCGCCACATAGTTGGACCAGTTGTAGAAGTTCACCGTGCGCTCCTGCGCCCAGGCGGGCGAGAGCGACAGCGCGAGCGTCGTCGCACCGATCAGGCGAAGCAAACCGCGGACGGAACAGCGCATCTGCTACCTCTTGCGGCGGCCGTGCACCGCGTCCGACAGGCGCTCCAGCGCGGTATCCAGCGTTTCGTCCTTCTTGGAAAAGCAGAATCGCACCACCGAGGTCACCGCGTCCTGCTCGTAGAATGCCGATACCGGAATCGCCGCAACCTTGTAGTCGGTCACGATGCGGTTGCAGAACGCGACGTCGGTTTCGTTGAGACCGAGCGGCGACAGGTCGACGGTGAGGAAATACGTGCCTTGCGACTTCAGCACGGGAAAGCCGATGCTCTCCAATCCCTTTGTCAAACGGTCCCGGCTCCGCGCCAGACCCTTGCGCATGTCATGGAAATATTGGTCGGGCTTGTTAAGCCCGTAGGCGACGGCAGCCTGCAGGTTCGGTGCGGTGGTGAAAGTCAGGAACTGATGCACCTTTGCCGCAACGCGCAGCAGCGGCGGCGCGGCGCAGACGAAACCGATCTTCCATCCCGTCAGCGAAAAGATCTTGCCGGCGCTGCCGACCTTGATGGTGCGGTCGCGCATGCCGGGGATTGTGATCAGCGGGATGTGCTCGCGGCCGTCGAAGACCACGTGCTCCCAGACCTCGTCGCAGATCGCAATCGTATCGAATTTTTGGCAGAACCGCGCCAGCAGTTCGAGGTCCTCGCGGGGATAGACCACAGCGGCCGGGTTGAGCGGGTTGTTGAACAGCACCGCCTTGGTCTTCTCGTTGAAGACGCTGGCCAGCATCTCTTCCGTCAGCCGCCAGTCCGGCGGCTCCAGCCGCAACAGGCGCGGAATGCCGCCGGCCTGGCGGATGATCGGCAGATAACTGTCGTAGACCGGCTGAAAGCAGACGACCTCGTCGCCGGGTTCGACGACGGCGAGAATCGACGACGTCAGCGCCTCGGTGCCGCCCGAGGTCACCATCACTTCCGTCATCGGATCGAGCGACAGCTTGTGCCAGCGGCCGTAATGCGCCGCGATCGCCTGGCGCAGTTCGGGAATGCCCATCATCGACGGGTACTGGTTGTAGCCGTTCAAGGTCGCGTCGGCCGCGGCGCGGCGGATGTCCTCCGGCCCGGGATCGTCGGGAAAACCCTGGCCGAGATTGATGGCGTTGTTGTCGCGGGCAGCCTGCGACATCGCCTCGAACACGGTGACTGGAAGGTCGGCAAAGACCTTGTTCATGGAGGTCATGGAGGAGATCAGCCGCCGGTTCGGGTCGGCAAGCCGGCCGCCTTCCAGCCGATGATGCCGCCGGCCAGATGCTTGTCGTAAGGCAGACCCGCCGCTTGCGCGGCCAGCGAGGCCGTCACCGAGCGCTTGCCGGAACGGCAGGCGAACACCACCTGCTTGCCCTGCGGGTCCGGAATGGCCGCCGGGTCGAACGATTGCAGCGGAACGACCACGCCTTCCGGATAGGCTTCCACCGCAACCTCGTTGGGTTCGCGGACGTCGACCAGGAAGTAGCGCCCCTCCGCGATCCCGCTGGAAACCTCTTCCGGGGTCAAATCGTGCACCTGATGGTCCGCCACGCAATATCCTCCTGACAACGAGCCCGCGAGGGCCCAGATCGGCCCGGCCAAGCGGGCGCCAAAGTCGCCCCTGGCGGGGCGAAAATCAAGCGCTGCGAAAGGCTTGAACGGCGGCCTGAATCGGCTGCTGTCCATCGCGGCTGTTTTCCTGCCGCCACCATTTTCAGACGGGATATTCTTTCACCATGGGCCAGGCGCCTTTCGACGTTCGGGGACCGGCCGCCCGGTAGCCGCGGCGAAGGTAGAAGTCGCGGGCGTTTGGGCTTGCCTCGAGATGCACCGAAGGTAACCCGCGGTCGCGCATCAATGTTATTTGTCGCGAGACGCGCCATCATCGCACGCCGCCTTGATTTCCGCACTTTTCGGGCAAACAAATTGCAAACATATAACTCTTGGAGGACACGCGATGATGGGGCGTGGGCTCGCGTTGTTACTGGTCGGGTTGCTCGGCGGCTGCATGCAGGCGACGCTTGCACCGTCATCGAATGCCAGTCTGACTCCGAGAGACCGGCAGTTGCTCGCCCACCCGCCTTATGCGCGGGCGAACATTCCCGAGACGTTTCGCCGGCATATTGTCGACTACACGCGCAAGGAGCAACCGGGTACGATCCTGGTCGATACCAACTCGCGCTATCTCTATTACGTCCTGCCCGGTGGCAAGGCAGTCCGTTACGGGGTGACGGTGGGCGAGGAAGCGCAGGCCTGGTCAGGCGTCGCCACGGTTGGCCGCACCGCCGAATGGCCGGACTGGATTCCAACCGCCGAGATCCAGGCGCGGCTCGGCCCCTACCCCAAGCGCGTCGCCGGAGGCCCGGCCAACCCGCTGGGCGCACGGGCGCTCTATCTCTACGAGGGCAACAAGGACACGCTGTACCGCATCCACGGCACCAACCAGCCGGAATATATCGGTCAGGCGATTTCGTCGGGCTGCATCCGCCTGACCAACGAAGACATCATCGATCTGGTCGACCGCGTGAAGCCGGGGGCGATCGTCGTCGTGCTGCCGCCGGGCCGGAGCGCGTAGCGCGACACGCTCGCGTTCACGAACCAGCCTGCACGAACCGGCCTGACAGCCGCGGCGCGCGTGGCCGCAGCTTTCGGCAAGCCGCCCGTTCACGCTATTTCCGTTGCTGCCACTGCATGAATTTGTCCAGCAGCACCTGGGATTCTTTCGGCGTTTCCTTGGCCGTTTCCTTGGCCGCCGCAGCCGAGAACGGTCTGGAAGCGGTCGCGTCCTCGCTGCCTTGCGTCCTCTGGAACTGCTTGAACCCTTCGAGCAGCGCCTGGGACTCTTCGGACGGCGGTGCCGCTTGCGTCGGCGTCGCCAATGCGGGCGTCGAAATGGAAACGGCGAGTTCGGCGGGCTCGCTTTTCGATTTTGGAGACGCGTTGAAGACGACGTACCCCAGGATCGCAGTGGCGCCGATCGCTAAGGCAACTGCGCCCACCGTGGCGAACAGTCCTCGGGACCGACGGCGCTCATCAACAAACTGGGATTCCAGCGGGCGGGCAAATTTGGCAAAGGCTTCCTCGCGCATCTCATCGAAGCGAGAGGAACGGGGATCGGAAGGCAAATTGCCCGAGCCCGCTTGCTGCGGTGCGCCAAATCGGGGCTCAGCCGTCCCGCGTGCCGAGCGGGGAGCGTAGTAAAGCGGATCCTGCGGACTGACAGGGTCCGGATGGTCGTTCGCGCTGACGAAACTCATTTGCGCTACTCCTTACAATACCCAGACCATTACAATTTCGGGACCATTACATTGAAATCTTTGCCGTTCAAGGCTTTAGCGGGGCATTCCGGGCTCGGTCCCACACGATATGGCGCAGGGTATTCACGTACTGCGGGCGCCAGCCAGCGGGGAAAACCTTAAACTGCCGTCCCCAAGTGTCTGAGCAGACTGATCCAAACCGGGGTGGCTGTGGAGTCCGAAGTTCTGTTCCAGGCCGAGAAACAGTCAGCCTGTTGCCGCCCTGCGACAAAATCAGGCGAAACCTTGTCGATCACGATGGCGGATCAGATCGAGACCTGCGTTCCGACTTCCACCACCCGTCCCGTCGGGATCTGGAAGTAGTCGGTCGCGTCGTTCGCCGACCGGCTCATGGCGATGAACAGATGATCCTGCCAGAGCGGCATGCCCGATTGCGCTGAGGGTTTCAGCGACCGCCGCGACACGAAGAACGACGTCGCCATGATGTCGAACTGCCAGCCGAGCTTTCGCGCGATCACCAGTGCCTTCGGCACGTTCGGTGATTCCATGAAGCCGAATCGCAGCCGCACCGTGGAGAACTTTTCGCTGATGGTCTCCATCTTGACGCGCTCGGACGGATCGACACGCGGCGTCTGGGCGGTCTCGATGGTCAGGATCACGTTGTGTTCGTGCAGCACCTTGTTGTGCTTGAGATTATGCATCAGCGCGGTCGGCACGAAGCTCGGGTCGGAGGTAAGAAACACCGCCGTGCCCTTGACGATATGTGGCGGTCGCTTTTCCAGGCTCTTGATCAGGTCCAGCAACGGCACCTCGATCCGCCGCGTCTTGGCGACCAGGATCGCCGCACCGCGGCGCCAGGTCCAGATCATCAACGCCACGGCAACGCCGAACAGCAGAGGCACCCAGGCCCCCTCAAACAACTTCAGGAGGTTGGCGGCAAAGAAACTCATGTCGACGACGACGAAAGGCAGGATCACCGCCGCCGCGGTCGCCGCGCGCCAATTCCACAATTTCCAGACGACGACAAAACCCATGATGCCATCGACCACCATGGTGGTGGAAACGGCGATACCGTAGGCCGAAGCCAGGCCGCTCGAGGTGCGGAACAACAGCACCAGCAGCACGAACTCCGATCAGCAGCAGCCGGTTGACGCGCGGCAAATAGATCTGGCCGGCATGGGTTTCCGAAGTGTAGCGCACCTCGAAACGCGGCAGCAGGCCGAGTTGCACCGCCTGGCGGATAAGCGAAAAGGCGCCTGTTATAACTGCCTGGCTCGCGATCACGGTCGCTGCGGTCGCCAGCACCACCAGCGGCAGCAAGAGGATTTCCGGGACCAGGCGGTAGAACGGATTTTCGATCGCCGCCGGATCAGCCAACACCAGCGCGCCCTGCCCGAAATAATTGATCAGGAGCGCCGGCATCACGAGATAAAACCAACCGGTCTGGATCGGCTTGCGGCCGAAATGGCCGAGATCGGCATATAGTGCCTCGCCGCCGGTCACCGCCAGAAACACCAAGCCCATCGTCACCAGTCCGATGACGCCGTGGGAGAGCATGAAATGGATCGCATAGTAGGGATTGATCGCCGCCATGACGGTGGGATCGTCGCTGATGTGAATCAGGCCCATCACCGCCAACGCGGCGAACCAGACCACCATGACCGGCCCGAAGGCGGAGGCGACGCGCGCGGTGCCGCTGCTCTGCACCGAGAACAGGACGACCAGAATGAAGATCGTCAGCGGTACCACATAATGTTCGAGTGCGGGCGTGACCAGCTTGAGACCTTCGACCGCCGACAACACCGAAATCGCCGGCGTGATCATGGAATCGCCGATGAACATCGAGGCGCCGACGACGCCGAGCGCCAGCAACGGCAGGCTGCGCCGGCCCAGCGCCCGCTGACCCAGCGCCATCAGCGACAGCGTACCGCCCTCGCCGTTGTTGTCGGCGCGCAACAGCAGCAGCACATATTTGGCGGTGACGACGATGAAGAGCGACCACAGGATCAGCGAGAGCACGCCGAGCACGATGGCGCGCGACACCGGCGCGCCGTTGGCGGCATGCGTGACGGCCTCGCGGAACGCGTACAGCGGCGAGGTGCCGATATCGCCGAACACGACCCCGATGCTACCGAGCGTCAGGGCCCAAAAGCCTGAGGTGGCGTGCCCCTCATGGGCTTCGGTGGATGTGACGCTGACAGTCATGATGGTGTGGGAACGTTCTCGTCGTTGAATTGATCCGCGCCGCTATCTGCGCTTCCGCGTTTCCTGTCAATCATCGGACAAGCATATCACCTCGTGCGATGCGGCGTTGACGCAACGCAGATTTTCATCGAAATGGCAAGATGGTATTATAGTAGTCCGAGGCCTCAGGGCTTCAGATTGGGCGGCAGAGGCGGGTTTTCGCGCATCAATGTGATGGTAACGCGACGGTTTGCCGGCAGGGTCGGATCGTCCGGAAACAATGGCTGGCTGTCGGCCCGGCCGCCGACGGCGAAAACGTGGGATGGCGGCAGCCCTTCCCGCTCGAGGATCTGGCGCACGGCGTTGGCGCGATCCGCCGACAGGTCGAACGCGCCATACTCACTGCGCGACGGCACGAAACCGGCGGAGGTATGGCCGACAATGTTGACCCGCAGCGGCGTCGCCTTCAACGGCACGGCCAGCTTCTGGATCAGCCGGCGGGTGCGGTCGAAGGGCGTCTTGGAGCCGTCGGCGAACATCGAGCGGCCATCCTGGTCGACGATTTCGAGATTGAGGCCCTCTTTGGTCTCCTCGAACATGATGTGCTTGGATACCTCGGTCAGTTCCGGCATGTCCTGCAGCGCCTGGCGCAACGAGGCCGAGGCCAGCGCGAACTCGCGATCGACCTTCAGGCGGGCGCCGAATTCGCGCTGGCGGTCATTTTCGTCTGGCGTCGGGGTATTGGAGGATTCTTCAGGCGAAATATGCTCGACATTCTTCAGCTTCGGCCGCGTCGGCAGGCCATCGGCCTCGACAATTCCCGAATACCGGGATTCGGTCTGGACGCCGAACGCATCGCGCATCGAACCGGCGACGATCTTGAGCTTGGCGGAATCCTGCGTGGAGAATGCGACCAGCATCACGAAAAATGCCAGCAGCAGCGCCATCAGGTCGGCGAAGGTCACGAACCAGCCGTGACCGCCATGTGCCTCTTCGCGTTTTTTCTTCGCCATGCTCTATCTCCCGACCGGATGCCGTCGTCGATCAGGCGGGAACGAGTTCGCCTTCGTCGTGGCGATGCTTTTCAGGCAGGTAGGCCAGCAGCATCTCGCGCACCAGCGCCGGGCTCTTGAAATCGCGGATCATCAGGATGCCGTCGATGATCAACGTGCGATTGGTTTCCTCGTCGAGCAGCTTGCCGTGCAGCTTGTCGGCGATCGGCAGGCAGATCAGGTTCGCCACCAGCGCGCCGTAGAGGGTAGCCAGCAGCGCCACCGCCATGAAGGGCCCGAGTTTGGAAGGGTCCGACATGTTCGAGAACATCTGCACCATGCCGAGCAGCGTGCCGATCATGCCGAACGCCGGGGCGCAATCGCCGATGGCGCGGTAGATCTTCGAGCCCTCGTTCAGGTGCATCAGGAAGTTGTCGCGGTCGCGCTCCATGTTGTCGCGAATGAATTCGAGGTCGTAGCCGTCGGCGACATAGCGGATGCCCTTGGCGAGAAACGGCTCGTCGGTCTCGACCTTTTCCAGTCCGACCGGTCCCTGCTTGCGGGCGATTTCCGCGATGCGCGCCAGTTCGTCGACCAGGTCGCGCGCCGACAGACGGCTCATGGTGAAGGCGAATTTTGCCCCGAGCGGCATGCCGTGCAGGATCGCGCTGAGCGGAAACCGGATAAGGGTGGCGGCGAACGAGCCGCCAAAGATGATGATGACGGCATGGATGTCATAAAACATCCGGAAGTCACCGCCCATCAGGATCAGCGTGCACAGGACGATGGCGCCGGCAACCAGGCCAAGCAGCGTAGTGATATCCATTCTGAACTCCGACGCATACGCGAGCTACCGGCCATTCTGACCGGCCGCGCCGCTCATCCGGAGCTGCGCAGGAGGCACCCTACGACTGCGCCATTAAAGACCCGTAAAGGATAAACCTAAAGCCCGGCCGTAGAATTGCGGGCATGCGGCCGGCCCGATCTCAAGGATTCGCTAACCATTGAAGAGAGGCCTGGGTGGACCTACTGCGCCTGCGCGCCGATGCCGGCGTCCTTGATGATCGGCCACCATTTTTCGATCTCGGCCTTCTGGAAGGCGGCCAGTCCTTCCGGGGTCTGCTGCGCGCGCGGCGCGACATCTAGCCCCAGTTCGGTGAACCGCTTCTGGATCGCGGGGTCCGCCAGCGCCTCCACCGTCGCAGCGTTGAGTTTTGCGATGATATCCTTTGGCGTGCCTTTTGGCGCCCAGAAGCCGAACCAGCCCGACATATAGAGGCCGGGCACGCCGGTCTCGTCCGCGGTCGGAATGTCAGGCATCGAGGCCGAGCGCGTCGCCGACAAATTGGCGAGCGCCTTGATCTTGCCGGCGCGGATCTGCGGCAGCGCCACCGCGCCCTGCACCACCAGCAAATCCACCGTGCCCGAGATCAGATCGGTCATCGCAGGCCCTGCGCCGCGATAGGGAATGAACTGCACCTTCTGCTTGGTCAGGTTCTCGAACAGCACGCCGGTGACGTTCGCGGCCGCATTCTGGTTGACGAAGTTGATCTTGCCGGGATTGTCCTTCATCCAGGCGACCAGTTCGCCCAGCGTTTTCGCCGGCAGGTCGTTCTTGGCGACCATCAGCTGCGGATTGTTTGAGACCAGCGCGATCGGCTCGAAGTCTTTTTCGAGGTCGTAGTCGAGCTTGTAGATGATGCTGCCGACGTGGGTGTCCCACTGGCCGATGTCGAAGGTGTAGCCATCGGGCGCAGCGCGGGCGACCCGCCCGACACCGATGCTGCCGCCGGCGCCGCCGACGTTTTCGATCACCACGGACTGCCCGAGCGTTGCGCGCATCCGCTCTGCCATGATCCGCGCGGCGGCATCGGTCGAGCCGCCTGGCGGGAACGGCACCACCAGCGTGATGGGCCGCGAGGGATAGGTCTGTGCCTGCGCTGGCGCGGCACCGAAGAGGATCAAGAATGACAGCGCCGCCCAGAACCTCTTCATGACGTTTCCCCCTGTTTATTGAGCCCCGACTTTTTGTCAGTGGATCTCGGACGAACGCTTCAGCGCTTCTTTGAGTTTTTCCAGCGTAAAGTCCGGGCTGCGTGCGATCTCCAGGATCGGCGTCTCGCGCCGGCCGCAGAGTTCGCAGGCTTCCGGAATTTTCGCTGCGATATCCGTCGGGATCACGATGGCGCCGTGCTGGTCGGCATGGATGAGATCGTCGGAATGCACCGTCATGCCGGCGACGCGCACTTCGCCGCCCCAGTTCTCGGCGTGAACCCAGGCGTGCGACGGACCGACCGAACCGGCCAGCGCCTGAAAGCCCGGCGCCCATTGCGGGATGTCGCGGATCGAACCGTCGGTGATGACGCCGAGGCAGCCCAGCGCCTTGTGCACGTTGCTCTGCACCTCACCCCAGAACGCGCCGTAGCCGACATCGGCGCCGTCGATATCCTGGATCACGGTAATGCGCGGGCCGAAGCCGGTGCCCATGTATTCGTAATAGGCGATGCGGCGCTTCGATTGCTCATCGGCCGGAAGGGTGGATTTCAGCACCGAGCGGATCGTCACGGTGCGGGCGTAGCCGACGATGGGCGGCAAATCGGGAAATGGGCAGACCAGCGGCTTGGTGGTGTAGCCGATCAGGCGGCGCTCGGGGGCGACGATTTCCATCGCATTGCAGATCGTCGGAGTGTCATAGCGCGCCAGCGCTTCGAGGACGGAAGCAGGCAGCGGGGCGGTAACGGCTTTGTTCACGGCGTTCTCTCCTGATTATTCGGCCCGGCTCTTTGAGGCCGTACGTCACCAAGCCCTATAGCCGAGATTGGCGGCGAACCCAACTCGGCGGCGGCTCATGGCAGATATTTTGGAAGCGGCGCGAGGCGCTCAGTTCAGCCGCGCCGGCCGATCGCTGTCAGTGTCGTCGGAAGCGGGCGAAAACGCCTCCGTGGGAGCCTGCTGCGCGGCTGCATCGGCCGCAGCGGGCGACGGCTGGGCGGCGGCGGCCGCATTGCGCTCGTGGTCGCGATAGGTCTTCCAGCCCCAGGGCAGGCTCGCAAGATACAGCGCCGAGCCGATCGACAGGATGTGCCAAGGATAGCCGATCAGGAGCGCAACAAAGAACACCACCGAGACGAAAACCGGCAGCACCATTTCCGGCGGCACTCGCATCCGCACCGTCTTGCCGGAAAATACCGGCAGCCGCGACACCATCAGGAACGCGATCAGGAGCGTGTAGGCCGCAGTCAGCATGGCCGGCGGCTTCGAGACGCCGAGAAACGCCAGATAGAACGGCAGCATCGCCAGAATGGCGCCGGCCGGCGCCGGCACGCCGGTGAAGTAGTTCGCCGCGAAGGCAGGCTTGTTCGGATCGTCGATCGAGGCGTTGAAGCGTGCCAGCCGCAGGCCACCCGCGATCGCAAACACCATGGCCGCGATCCAGCCGCCATTGTTCAGCTCATGCAGCTGCCAGAAATACAGCATCAGGCCGGGTGCCACGCCGAAATTGACGAAATCGGCGAGGCTGTCGAGCTCGGCGCCGAACTTCGACTGGCCCTTGATCATGCGCGCGACCCGTCCGTCGACGCCGTCGAGCACGGCCGCGAACACGATGGCGGCGACCGCAAGCTCCATCCGCCCTTCGATCGACAGCCGGATCGCCGTCAGCCCGGCGCAGATCGCGAGCAGAGTGATGACGTTCGGCACCAGCATCCGCACCGGGATCGGGCGAAACCGGCGGCGGCGCAGTTCAGGGTATTTGGGATCGGGGGTCAGCATGGCTTACCAGCATATAGCAAGCGGCGGCCCGGTTCACCATCGGCGGAACCTTGGCCTTTCGGCGGCCTCGGAACGGTTAATCGGCCCGAAACGTGCGACCCTGCTCGCTGGAACCGAAATCGGCCAAAATCGTCTCGCCGGCAACGGCGGTCTGGCCCTCGGAAACCAGTGCACGGGTGCCTTCGGGCAGATAAACGTCCAGGCGCGAGCCGAAACGGATCAGGCCGAACCGCTCGCCGGCGCCAATCGACTGGCCTTCGCGCACGAATGAGACAATACGCCGCGCCACCAGGCCGGCGATCTGGACCACGCCGATCCGCCCGTTGGTGGTCGAAATCACAAGCGAATTGCGCTCATTGTCTTCGCTGGCCTTGTCGAGTTCGGCGTTGATGAAGGCGCCGGGCCGGTAGGCGATGCGATCGATGCGGCCCGCCACTGGGCTGCGGTTCACATGGCAGTTGAACACGCTCATGAAGACCGAAATGCGCGGCAGCGGCCGGTCGCCGAGGCCAAGTTCGGCCGGCGGCAACACCTGCGCAATCATGGAGACGCGCCCATCGGCCGGCGACACCACGATGCCGTCGCGCACCGGCGTGACGCGCACGGGATCGCGGAAGAACAGCGCGCACCAGACGGTCAAAAGCGTGCCGATCCAGCCGAGCGGCGTCCAGATCCAGAACAGGATCAGGCTGACCAGCGCAAAGCCGCCGATGAAGGGATAACCCTCCGGATGGATCGGCGGGATCTGCGCGCGGATGGAGTTCGCAATCGACATTAGGACTCGCTGTTATCTGGACGGCTTTCCGATCGGAACTAGCGGCGTATTTGGATTATTCCGCGGCGGTTGCCAAGGGATCTTTGGACAAGGGAGCTTTAGGCCCATTTGGGCCGCCGGGCGGATCATCGTCGACCGGCGGCGGGGCGCGGTTCGGCGCCTCGTTGCCGTCGTCGATCTGGGCGAGCTTCTCCCGCGCTTCCTCGGCCTCGCGTTGCCTGTTCCACATGCTGGCGTAGAGCCCGCTGGCGGCCAGGAGCCTGGCGTGGGTGCCGCGCTCGGCGATGCGCCCTTGATCCAGCACGATAATTTCATCGGCGCCGACGATGGTCGACAGCCGGTGCGCGATCACCAGCGAGGTGCGGCCGCGCGAGACGCGCTCCAGCGCCTCCTGGATTTCATGCTCGGTGTGGCTGTCGAGCGCGGACGTCGCCTCGTCCAGCACCAGGATCGGCGGCGCTTTCAGCACCGTGCGCGCAATTGCCACGCGCTGCTTTTCGCCGCCGGAGAGTTTCAAGCCGCGTTCGCCGACCTGGGTCTCATAGCCCTTTGGCGAGATGCGAATGAACGCATCGATCTGCGCCAGTCGCGCCGCCTCTTCCACCTCGGCATCGCTGGCGTCCCAGCGGCCATAGCGGATGTTGTAGCGGATGGTGTCGTTGAACAGCACGGTATCCTGCGGGACCATGCCGATGGCCGCGCGCAGCGAGTTCTGCGTGACGCTCCTGATGTCCTGGCCGTCGATCAGGATCTTTCCGCTGGAGACGTCGTAGAGACGAAACAGCAGCCGCGAAATCGTCGACTTGCCGGCGCCGGAGGGGCCGACGATCGCCACCGTGTTGCCGGCCGGCACCTCGAAGCTGAGGCCTTTCAGGATCTGCCGATCCGGATCGTACGCAAAGCGCACGTCCTCGAAACGTACATGGCCCGAGGTCACCGCGAGCGGCTTCGCGCCGGGCGCGTCTTTGATCTCGGCAGGACGCGCCAGCACTTCGAACATCTTCTCGATGTCGATGACCGCCTGCCTGATCTCGCGATAGACGAACCCCATGAAGTTGAGCGGCACGAAGAGCTGGATCATCATGGCGTTGATCATGACGAAGTCGCCGACCGTGTGGGTGCCGTTACGGATAGCGAATGCACACAGCAGCATGGTCGCCGTCAATCCGGCGGTGAAGATCACGGCCTGGCCGGCGTTGAGAATCGCAAGCGACGTGTAGGTGCGGATGCTCGCCTCTTCGTAGCGCTCCATCGAGTGGTCATAGCGCCGGGCTTCACGCTCCTCCGCGCCAAAATACTTCACGGTCTCATAATTGAGCAGCGAGTCGATCGCCTTGGTGTTTGCCTCGGTGTCGGAGTCGTTCATCTTGCGGCGGATTTCGATCCGCCATTCGGTCGCTACATAGGTGAACCACAGATAGGCGCCGACCATGCTCGCGACCGCCAGCACATAGCGCCAGTCGAACTGCCAGAACAGCACGCCGAAGATCAACACGAGTTCGACAATGGTCGGGACGAGCTGCAGCAACACGTTGCGCACGATGATCTCGATGCCGGTGCGGCCGCGCTCCAGCACCCGCGTCAGGCCGCCGGTCTTGCGCTCGAGGTGAAAGCGCAGCGACAGCTCGTGCATGTGGACGAAGGTGATGTAGGCGAGCTTGCGCACCGCATGCATCGCGACGCGGGCGAAGATGCCGTCGCGAAATTGCGTCAGCACCGCCATCAGGACGCGCACGCCGCCGTAACTGATCGTCATTAGAAGCGGCGGTGCAAACAGCCACAGCATCCAGTTCGATGCCTCGACCGGCGCGGTGTCGGCTCCGGTCAGCGCATCGGTCGCCCATTTGAAGGTGAACGGCACCGTCAACGTTGCAAGCTTGGCGATGAGCAGCAGCACCATCGACCAGACGACGCGCATCTTCAGGTCGGCGCGATCGCCGGGCCAGATGTAGGGCCACAGATGCGCCAGCGTCCCGATCAGGGTCGCTTTTTCAGGAGAGTTGCTGTCCGGAGGTTGGGCGGCGGAAATGTGCGAATCAGCATCAGCCATCGCTGTCGCGCCCAACGCGAGATGGCGCAGCGACCGCCGTCAGATGGTTTGTGATGATCTGCATAGGCTCGTCATATAGAGCGTTTAACTCTCCCGTACAGCCTTGAAAGATAAATCTTTCCCCCGTTTGGTTTGATTTCGGGCCTATCTTGGCTGCATCGGCGAAGTGAGTCAGACTTGAGCTTTCCTGGGTGCAGTGCCACATGAACAGCATGGATCAAATCAAAACTGTCTGTGTCTATTGCGGTTCCGGGCCGGGCTCGAGCCCCCGCTTCGTCGAAGCTGCGCTCGCGCTGGGAAAAATTTTCGCTGAAAACAATATCCGGCTGGTCTATGGCGGCGGCTCGGTCGGGCTGATGGGTGCGGTCGCGAAAGGCACGCTGGATCACGGCGGCCTGGTGACCGGCATCATTCCGGATTTTCTGAGGTCGCGCGAAAATATGCTGTCGCGTGTTCAAGAGATGATCGTCACGCCCGACATGCACGAGCGCAAGCGGCTGATGTTCGAGCACTCCGATGCGTTCGTGGCGCTGCCCGGCGGCATCGGCACGCTGGAGGAACTGGTCGAGCAGATGACCTGGCAGCAACTCGGCCGTCACACCAAGCCGGTGCTGCTCGCCAACATCGACGGCTTTCTGGGAACCGCTGATCACGCTACTGGCGCATATGCGCGAAACCGAATTCATCCGCCCGGGGTTGAACATCGACGTTCTCAAGGCCGAACGGGTCGAAGACATCGTGCCGCGGCTGCGCGCCGCCGCCGCGCGTGCGCCCGAAGGCGGCAAGGAAATGGCGCCGGAACTGGCGCGGAAGCTGTAGGCGTTTTTCGTAGGATGGGTTGAGCCCTTCGCGAAACCCATCATCTCTCCGCGCAAGAATTGATGGGTTTCGCAAGGGCTCAACCCATCCTACACATTCAGCCAGCTCGGAAACGTCACGGCCTCGATGCGGTTGCCGTCGGGATCGATGACGAACGCGGCGTAATATTTTACGCGATCATGCGGCCGAATGCCCGGCGCGCCGTCGGAGCGGCCGCCGGAGGCGAGCGCTGCGGCGTGAAATGCATCGACTTCGGCGGTTGCCTTGGCGCGCAGGCAGATGTGCGTGCCGCTCTCCGGCGGCACGGGCGCCATGCCGGCGCGCAGGTTGATCCAGAATTCGGGATAGGCCTTGCCGAAGCCGATGGTGGCCGGACGGGTGACGACGCGTGAAAGGCCGAGGGGCGCGAGGGTCGCTTCGTAGAAACGCGCGGATCGTTCTAGATCGGCGACGCCGACGGAGATGTGGTCGATCATGAGTTTGCCCCCGCTCCCGTAGCCCGGATGGAGCGCAGCGCAATCCGGGGTTCTCGCTGCGCGGCTCAAGTTCCCCGGATTACGCTGCGCTCCATCCGGGCTACGTTCTTCGCTCTCACACCGGCGCGCCTGATTTCACCAATTTATAGATCACCGAATCCATCAGCGCCTGGAACGAGGCATCGATGATGTTCGGCGACACGCCGACCGTGGTCCAGCTTTCGCCGTTCTCGTCCTCGCTCTCGATCAGCACCCGCGTCACCGCTTCCGTGCCGCCATTGAGGATACGCACGCGGTAATCGATCAGCTTCAGGCCCTCGATGTATTTCTGGTATTTGCCGAGGTCCTTGCGCAGCGCGACGTCGAGCGCGTTGACCGGGCCGTTGCCTTCCGCCGCCGAGATCAGATGCTCGCCGGCGACATCGACCTTGACCACGGCGAGCGCCACCGTGACGCGCTGGCCGTTGGAATTGTAGCGCTGCTCGACATTGACGTCGAACTGCTCGACCTTGAAATATTCCGACACCCGGCCGAGCGTACGCCGCGCCAGGAGGTCGAACGAGGCGTTGGCGGATTCATAGGCGTAGCCCGCAGCCTCCCGCTCCTTCAGCTCCTCGACCAGGCGCGCCAGTTTCGGGTCGCTCTTCTCGTAGGCGATGCCGGCGCGGTCGAGTTCGGCCATCACGTTGGAGCGCCCGGCCTGATCGGACACCAGCACCTTGCGATGGTTGCCGACGGATTCCGGAAGCACATGCTCATAGGTGTGCGGATCCTTCATGACTGCGGAGGCATGGATGCCGGTCTTGGTCACGAATGCGCTCTCGCCGACGTAAGCCGCATGGCGGTTCGGCGCGCGGTTGAGCATGTCGTCGAGCGTGCGCGATACCTTCATCAGCGTCGCCATCTTTTCTGGCGTGACGCCGATCTCGAACGCGTCGGAGAATTCGCTCTTCAGGCGCAGCGTCGGGATCAGCGAACAGAGGTTGGCATTGCCGCAGCGCTCGCCGAGCCCGTTCAGCGTGCCCTGGATCTGCCGCGCACCGGCGCGCACGGCGGCCAGCGAATTGGCCACCGCCTGCTCGGTGTCGTTATGGGCGTGGATGCCGACATGGCTGCCGGGGATCTGCGTGACGACGTGGCCGACGATGGCCTCGACCTCGTGCGGCATGGTGCCGCCATTGGTGTCGCACAGCACCACCCAGCGCGCCCCGGACTCATGCGCAGCCTTCGCGCAGGCCAGCGCAAAATCGGCGTTTTCCTTGTAGCCGTCGAAGAAGTGCTCGCAATCGACCATCACCTCGCGCCCCGCTGCCTTGGCGGCAACGACGCTGTCGCGGATCGAGGCGATGTTTTCCTCGTTGGTGGTCTCCAGCGCCACCCGCACCTGATAGGCAGAGGATTTTGCGACAAAGCAGATCGCGTCCGCCTTGGCCTCGATCAGCGCCGCCAGCCCCGGATCGTTCGAGGCCGAACGGCCCGGACGGCGCGTCATGCCGAACGCGGTGAATTTCGCGTGGTCGAGCTTCGGCTTCACGGCGAAGAATTCGGTGTCGGTCGGATTGGCGCCGGGATAGCCGCCTTCGACATAGTCGATGCCGAGATCGTCCAGCATGCCGGCGATGATCTGCTTGTCATGCAGCGTGAAATCGACGCCGTTGGTCTGCGCGCCGTCGCGCAGCGTGGTGTCGAAGAGATAAAGGCGTTCGCGGCTCATGTCGGCGCTCCCGGCGCTGCGCCATCGGCCAGCGCCTTCTGCATCGTGGTGTTGGCGAGCCATTCGCCGTTGACGGTGACGGTGTTGCGCTGCTTGGGGGTGTAACCGCGCTTGCGAAACAGCGGCTCCGCGGTGTCGCTGGCATCGACCGTCAGGGCTTTCGCCCCACGCGCGCGCGCCAGTTTTTCCAGCGCATCGACCAGCATCGAGGCGACGCCCTGCCCCGCCACGCTCGGATGGACGAACAGCATGTCGATGTGATCAGCCCCCCTGAGCGAGGCGAAACCGACCGGCGCGTTCTGGATGGTCGCGATCAGCGTCAACTGCCCGGCAAGCTTCTTGCCGAACGCCTCTTCGTCCTCGGCGCTCGCCGCCCAGGCTTCCTGCTGCGCTTCGCTGTAATCGTCGCCGGTTAGTTCTTCGATGCTTGCGACGAAGATCGCCGCCAGCATCGGAACATCAGCCGGCAAAAACGGCCGCAAGCCGGGTTTGGGCATTGCCTGTCCCATCGCGTCAAAACACTCCAAGCAATCGCAAGGCCAAAACAGCCGCGGCAACGATCAGCGCCCATTTGATGAAGATGTAGTAGCGCCAGTGTTTCGGAAAAGGCGTATCGGGCTTCGTCATCACGCGATCTCCCATGTGGTCACGGGCTTGCCGTCGGCATCCTTGCCGTCCTTGATGGCGACGCCCATCGCGGCGAGCTCGTCGCGGATGCGATCGGATTCCTTGAAATCCTTTCGCGCCCGCGCGGCCGTGCGTTCTGCAATCAGATCATCGACCCGCTTCGCATCAATTCCGCTCGCCTGCTGCTTGCGTCCCTTCCATGCCGCGGCGCTCATCGAGAGGAAGCCGAGCAGCCGAAGCGAAGCGGCGAACTCGCCGCGCTCGCGCGCGCCGCCGGACGCCGCCGCGTTGCGCAGCCCATGTAGCACGGCCATGGCCTGCGCCGTGTTGAGGTCGTCATACAGCGCGTCGATCATGGCCGGCGACGGCTCGCCGCCCTCGGCGTCGGCCGCGACCGCATACCAGTCGTCGAGCGTCTTCGCGCTTTCTTCCGCACCCCTCAGCGTCCAGTCAAGCGGTGAGCGATAATGCGTCTTCAGCAAATTGAGACGCAGCACCTCGCCCGGCCAATCGGCCAGCAGATCCCTGATCGTGAAGAAGTTGCCGAGCGACTTCGACATCTTCTCGCTTTCGAGCTGCAGAAAACCGTTGTGCATCCAGACATTCGCCATGCGGTCGGTATGAAAGGCGCAGCAGGTCTGTGCGAGTTCGTTCTCATGGTGCGGAAACACCAGGTCGATGCCGCCGCCATGAATGTCGAACTTTTCGCCGAGATGCTTCCAGGCCATCGCGGAGCACTCGATGTGCCAGCCGGGGCGGCCTTCCGCCGTGATGCCCGCCGGCGACGGCCATGACGGCTCGCCCGGCTTCGACGGCTTCCACAGCACGAAGTCGGTGTTGTCGCGCTTGTAGGGCGCGACGTCGATGCGGGCGCCGGCGATCATTTCGTCGAGCGAGCGTTTCGACAGCGCGCCATAGCGCGGCATCACTGAATTGGCCTCGTTCATTGCCTGCGGCGAGAAAAGAACGTGATCCTCGGCGACATAAGCAAAGCCGCCGGCCACCAGCTTCTCGATGATCGCCCGCATTTCCGGAATATGCTCGGTCGCGCGCGGCTGCACCGTCGGCGGCAAGCAGCCCAGCGCGCCGACGTCTTCTTGGTATTGCTGATAGGTCTCTTCGGTGACCTTGCGGATCGCCTCGTTCAGCGGCACGCCGGGATAGTCGCGCGCGGCGCGCACGTTGATCTTGTCGTCGACGTCGGTGATGTTGCGAACGTACTTCACGTGGTCGGCGCCGTAGCGATGACGCAGCACGCGAAACAGCACGTCGAACACGATCGCCGCGCGGCCGTTGCCGATATGGGCGAAGTCATAGACGGTCGGTCCGCACGCATACATGCGCACGTTCTTCGGATCGAGCGGCACCAACGGCCGCTTCTCCTTCGTCAATGTATCGTAGAGACGCAGTTCCATAGGATATCCGTACCTTGCGGCCGGGCGTCCAGTGATCTCATATTTTGAGAAAAGACGGCCTCAGCCAGCGAATCGCTAGCTAATAATCTCGCGGCAAATGCTGCAGATGGCGAGGAGGCCGTTCATGGTTCCACCATTGCGGTATCGGGCTGCAATCGTCAAGGCCTTGCTCGTGCCCGATTTGGGGTCGATCAGGCGGCTCGAACCCCTCGCCATTCGCCGCCGCCCCGTAGGGCTCCTGGTTAATCATTATTAACATTTTGGGCCTATTGCTGCGGGCGTCTCCTTAATCCTCCGGTACCTCTCCATGCGACTTTCTTCAGCACTCGTAGCCGGCACCTTCCTGGTGGGCGCATCGGCTGCTTACGCCGACAGCCGCGTCTTCATCGTCGCCAACCAGGCTGACGGCTACGGCGTCGACGAGTGCCTCGCCAGGGGCGAGAAATGCGGCGCCCATGCCGCCCGCTCCTATTGCCAGTCACGGGAATTTGCACAGGCCACCGCCTATCGCCGGGTCGATCCCGACGAGCTCACCGCCGCGGTTCCGGGCGATGGCGGCGACGTATGTTCCGGCCCCGGTTGCGGCGAATATGTCGCCATTACCTGCCAGCGCTAATCCACCGTGCGGGAATACCAGGGGGTTGCCTGCCACACGGGCGCCCCGGAAACGACGTGACGCTGCCCCGAGAAGCGGCTATTGGATGCGGCCTTGGCCGCAGAACGCCGCCTTGGCCGCGCGATTGAGCCTTCGGGCCGCGCGGATCAGCCCTCAATGGCAGGATATGCTGAAAATTCGCAACGCGCCCCTCTCTCTTCGGATTTTGACTTGCGCCGTCCTGCTCGGTATCGCCGCCCCAGGCGCGCCCGCGCTCGCGCAGTCGAACGAAGATGCCATGGCGCAGATGGGCCAGGATACCCCGCAGGCCCAGGGCAATCCGATCTGCATCCGGCTCGAAGGGCAATTGGCGACCATCGACCGCGGCGCCGGCACCGGCGATCCCGCCAAGGATGAACAGATCCGCCGCTACCAGGATGCGCAGGCCAAGCAGCAGGCCGAACTCGATCGGGTGACGCAGCAGGCCAAGCGGATGGGCTGCGATAGCTCGGGCTTCTTCTCGCTGTTCAACGGTCGCCAGGCACAGTGCGGCCCGGTCAACAACCAGATCCAGCAGATGCGCTCCAATCTCGACCAGATCACTTCGAGCCTGGAGCGCCTGCGCAGCGGCGGCATCGGCGGCGCCGATCGCGAAAACCAGCGCCGCTCGGTGCTGACGGCGCTCGCGCAGAACAATTGCGGCCCGCAATATGCCGCCGCCGCGCGCGGTCCCGGCAATTTCATCGACAGCCTGTTCGGCAACAACAACCAGAGCCTGCCACCGCCCAGCGCCGACTTCGGCGCTCCGTCCGGCACGTTCCGCACCGTCTGCGTCCGCACCTGCGACGGCGGCTATTTCCCGGTGTCGTTCGCCACCTCTCAGGCGCGATTCGGGGATGACGAGCGGGCCTGCAAGGCGCTTTGCCCGGCCACGGAAGCAACCCTGTTCACCTACCGCAATCCGGGCGAGGACATCAATCAGGCGGTCTCGATCAACGGCCAGAGCTACACAGCGATGCCCAACGCGTTCAAATACCGCACCGAGTTCAATCCGTCCTGCGCCTGCAAGGCGGCGGGTCAGACCTGGTCGGAAGCGCTCAAATCGGTCGACGACAGGGCCGGTGTCGAGCAGGGCGACATCATCGTCACCGAAGAGAGCGCGCGACGGATGCAGCAGCGCACCCAGCCGAAGGGTGCGACGCCGCCGCCGAAGAAGGGCGCCGCGCCTAACGGCACCGCCGGCGCGCCGGTTGGCGGCCCCGTTCCCGCCGAGACTACTGCCATCGCCCCCGACAAGGACAAGGTCCGCACGGTGGGCCCGACCTTCATCCCGCCGAAGCAGTAGAGGCGAAGTTTCCCCGCGCCATCACGCGCAATTCCTCATCCTGAGGAGCCCGCAAGGCGGGCGTCTCGAAGGATGAAAGCCCGTCTGCCGCAACAGCGGGGCTACATGGTTCGAGACGGCGCTGACGCGCCTCCTCACCATGAGGACTTACGCAGTAGAACTATCCCTCGAACGCTTCCGCCGAGGCGCGGCCGGCGTGCGCGACCAGTTTCTCGTCGGGCTCGGGCAACGCCTTGCCGTTGTCGCGAAAGCGGTTGGTGATGGGATAGCGGCGGTCGCGGCCAAAGTTCTTTTCGGTCACCTTCACGCCCGGCGCCGCCTGCCGGCGCTTGTATTCGGCGATGTTGAGCAGCCGGTCGATCCGCGTCACCACGTCGGCCGGGAAACCGGCGGCGATGATCGTTGCCAGCGGCTCCTCGCGCTCCACCAGCCGTTCGAGGATGCCATCGAGCATCGTCATAAGGCGGCAGCAAATCCTGGTCGGTCTGGTTCTCGCGCAACTCCGCGGTCGGCGGACGCGTGATGATGTTGACCGGGATCACCTCGCCCGAGGGCCCGAGCGCACCGTCCGGCTTCCATTCATTGCGCAGGCTCGACAGCCGAAACACTTCGGTCTTGTAGATATCCTTGATGGGATTGAAGCCGCCGTTCATGTCGCCATAGAGCGTTGCGTAGCCGACCGACATTTCCGACTTGTTGCCGGTCGTGACCACCATCGCGCCGGTCTTGTTGGAGAGCGCCATCAGCAGCGTACCGCGGGTGCGCGCCTGCAGATTTTCTTCCGTGATATCGCGCGGCAGCCCGGCAAAGGGTTTTGACAGGATCGCTTCGAAGCCATTGACGGCGTCCGCGATCGGCAGCACCTCGTAGGGAAAGCCGAGCGCCTTGGCGAGTTTCGCGGCATCGTCGAGCGATACCTGCGCGGTGAAGCGAAACGGCAGCATCACGCCGCGGACCTGTTCGGCGCCGAGCGCATCGACCGCGATCGCCGCGCACAGCGCGGAATCGATGCCGCCGGAGACGCCGAGCAATATGCCGGGAAATCCGTTCTTGCGGACGTAATCGCGCAGACCGAGCACGCAGGCGGCATAGTCGCCCTTGTCGCCTTCGACCAGCGGAGCGACCGGCCCGGAGCAGCGCCAGCCGTCGGCGGTTTTGGTCCAATGCAGGGTGGTGATGTTTTCTTCGAACGCAGGCAGTTGCGCGGCGACCGAAAGATCGGCGTTCAGCGCGAACGACGCGCCGTCGAACACCAGTTCATCCTGCCCGCCGATCTGGTTGAGATAGACCAGCGGCAGACCGCTTTCGGTAACACGAGCCACCGCGATCGACAGCCGCAGATCGTTCTTGTCGCGCGCATAGGGCGAGCCGTTCGGCACGACGAGAATCTCCGCGCCGGTCTCGGCGAGGCACTCGACGATATTTTCGTATTCCTCCGACTCTTCGAGCCAGATGTCCTCGCAGATGGGGACGCCGATCCGGATGCCCTTCACCGTCACCGGCCCCGCGGCGGGACCGCGCGCGAACAGCCGCTTCTCGTCGAACACGCCGTAGTTCGGCAGGTTGGCCTTGTAGCGCAGCCCGGCGATGCGGCCCTGATCGAGCAGCGCGCAGGCATTGTAGAGCTTGCCGTCCTCGACCCAGGGCGTACCGATCAGCACCGCCGGACCGCCGCCCGCGGTCTCGCGCGCCAGTTCCTCGACCGCGGCGCGGCAGGCGGCCTGAAACGCAGGCTTCAGCACCAGATCTTCCGGCGGATAGCCGCAGATGAACAGTTCGGGCAGCACCAGCAGGTCGGCGCCATCGGCCTTGGCCTTGTCGCACGCGGCGCGGGCCTTGGCGGCGTTGCCGGTGACGTCGCCTACCGTCGGGTTTAACTGAGCCAGCGTGATCTTGAAGGTGGTTTGGGTCATGGAAGCGATGTTGCCTTGCACAATGGCAAACTGCAAATGCTCGCTTTAGAACGCGCCCATGCGTTCGGCGAGGGCGAACAGCCAGAAGGCGCCGGCCATCAGGAGCGCGACGCCGACGGCCGCCGATCCCATGTCCTTGACCTGGCCGATCTTGGGGTCGCGGTCCATGGTCAGGCGGTCGGCGAGTTTTTCGATCGCGGTGTTGAGCAGCTCGACCACCAGCACAAAGGCAACCGCCGCGACCAGTTCCACGCGGCGCATCATGGTGGCGCCGACCAGCCAGGCCAGCGGCACCGACAGCGCCAACGCGAAAACCTCCTCGCGGACAGCCTGCTCCGAGCGGATCGCAAATGCGAGGCCGTTACGCGTGTTGATCGTGGCTCGCCAAAGTCGCAGCAAATCAGAAGTCCCGCTGCGGCCGGCATCGGCTTTTCCTTGCCCGCGCGGTCCTGCTTGAGCAGTTCGGCGATCAGGAAAGCCATGTCGATGGATTGTTCGGCATTGAGGCGGGGATCGCAGACCGTGTGGTAGCGGTCGTTGAGATCCTCGTCGGAGATGGCGCGCGCGCCGCCGATGCATTCGGTGACGTCCTGCCCGGTCATTTCCAGATGCACACCGCCGGCATGGGTGCCTTCGGCGGCGTGGATGGCAAAGAACGACTTCACTTCCGACAGCACGCGGTCGAACGGCCGGGTCTTGTAGCCGGAGGTCGAGGTGATGGTGTTGCCGTGCATGGGATCGCAGGACCAGACCACGACGCGCCCTTCCCGCTGCACGGCGCGGATCAGCGGCGCCAGATGGTCGCCGACTTTGTCGGAGCCGAAGCGGTTGATCAGCGTCAACCGGCCGGGCTCGTTGTCGGGATTGAGGATGTCGATCAGCTTGAGAAGTTCATCCGGCTTCAGCGACGGACCGCATTTCAGGCCGATCGGGTTCTTGATGCCGCGGAAATATTCGACATGGCCGTGGTCGAGCTGTCGGGTGCGGTCGCCGATCCAGATCATGTGGCCCGAGGTCGCGTACCAGTCGCCGGTGGTGGAATCGACCCGCGTAAAGGCCTGCTCGTAGCCGAGCAGCAGCGCCTCATGGCTGGTGTAGAAATCGGTGGCGCGCAGCTCGGGATGGCTTTCGAGGTCGAGGCCGCAGGCGCGCATGAAATTCAGCGCGTCCGAGATACGGTCCGCCAACTCCTTGTATCGGCGCGACTGCGGCAAATCCTTCAGGAAGCCGAGCATCCACTGATGCACGCTTCCCAGATTGGCAAAGCCGCCGGTAGCGAACGCACGCAGCAGGTTCAGCGTCGCGGCCGATTGACGATACGCCATCAGCTGGCGCTGCGGATCGGGGATGCGCGACTCTGCCGTGAAGGCAATGTCGTTGACAATGTCGCCGCGGTAGCTCGGCAGTTCGACGCCGTTGAGCTTTTCGGTGTTCGACGAGCGCGGCTTTGCGAACTGCCCGGCGATGCGTCCGACCTTCACCACCGGCAGCGCGCCGGCATAGGTCAGCACCACGGCCATCTGCAGCAGCACGCGGAAGAAGTCGCGAATGTTGTTGGCGCCGTGCTCGGCAAAGCTCTCGGCGCAATCGCCGCCCTGCAGCAGGAAGGCTTCACCCGCAGCGACCCGGGCCAGCGCCTTTTTCAGGTTGCGCGCCTCGCCGGCGAACACCAGCGGCGGGAACGTGGCGAGCTGCGCCTCGACATCGGCCAATGCCTTGGCATCGGGATAATCGGGCACCTGCAGCACCGGCCTGGTGCGCCAGCTATCGGGCGTCCACCGCTCGGACATGACGTTAACTCCTGAGCAAAAACCGCAACTTACAAGCGATTGTGAAGGCCGCCTTATACACAGGCCTTGGGCCCACCGCCAGTTAGATTTCTACCAGTCCCGACAAGCCCTTGCGACCAAAGCCGATTTCGCTTCTGCTAACGGGCGCGCGCAAAAGCTGGCAGGAGAACGAAGGTGGCCGAGCCGGGGGAAGACGACCTATTCAGCGACGAGATCACGCTGCCCGCGACGGACGGATATCCCCTCGCCGCGACGCTGTATCTGCCCCGCGGGGCCAAGCGCCACGCCGTCCTGATCAATTCGGCGACCGCCGTTCCACGCAAGCTCTACCGGGGCTTTGCCGGCTATCTCGCCCAGCGCGGCTGCGCCGTCCTGACCTACGACTACCGCGGCACCAGCGAAAGCCGGCCGCAGGCGCGGACCGGCAACAAGCCGAAATCGCTGGGCGGCTTCAAGGCCTCGATGTCGGACTGGGCCGCACTGGATATCACGGCGGCCGTCAGCTGGATGCGCGAGCGCTACAAGGCGCTTCCTTTCGCTTACGTCGGACATTCGTTCGGCGGCCAGGCGTTCGGCCTGCACCGGCTTTCTGCAGCGGCTTGCAGCTAACTTCGTGCTCTCCCAACTTTCGATCCTTCGTTATTCGTTCGGGGCGTTAGACAGTGGCCCCGACCACGCGATAACTGACGCGCTGCCTGTGCGGAAAATTACGCCAAGGTCGGCCCCCTCGCGCTCCTTCCGGCATGGGATGCACGCTTTCGCCCGTTGATTTAAATCAACAAAGCCAATTGCAATCGCATCCGCACTAGCACTGACCAAATCCCCGAGGGAGTTTGGCCATGAGTGGAATTATCTGATGTCGACCGGGATTCAAGCAGAACCCCGACTGGCTCTGTCGTTACGTCGCCCTTCAACTCAGAGCCGACATTCTTCACATCGGAGCAGCGATCGATGATTCTGGATCCCATTGGCGACTTGCGCCGCCTGCGCAACGAACGAATCGACTGGCTGCTCACAGTGCTGACCGGAGTGCTGATACTGTTGATATTTGTCTTCGCGCCCCTCCAGGCGGTCGGCATTACCGCCTTTCACTTATTTGCTATCGGCCTATTGCTCGTGATCATCGGGAGCATGGTGATCATTTCCGACAGTCCCATAGCCCTCATTCTGATGTCGGCTGCGCTTGTTGCCAATATTGCCGTATTCTTTCTGCGACTCTACTACCCCGTACCCTTCCACCTTCACATATTGGCAGGCGCATGGTTGATCATCGCCTGCACTCTGGGGATCGTGGTCACTCAGGCCGTATTCAGGGCAGGCCGTGTCACATATCACAGAATTATCGGAGCGATCCTTCTGTACCTGTTGATCGCGGTGGCGTTTGCAACACTGTTTCTTTTTGTCGGCCTGTCAGATCATGACGCCATCAAGGGAATAACATTTGACGACGATCAGTCGCTCGCCAGCGCGCTGTTCTATATGAGCTTTGTTACGCTGACATCGACAGGCTACGGCGACATCGTTCCACTGCATCCGTTAGCGCGAAGTCTATGCAACATCGAAAGCGTAATCGGACAACTTTATCCGGCGACGCTCCTAGCAAGGCTTGTTACCCTCGAAATGAGAGGTCCAAGCCAATAACTCACTCTGGAAGCAAGTTACTTTTCGATCCGAAATCGGACCGTCCTGGTCTTCTTGTCCGCGGATTCTTCGACTATTTCAAAATTCCCCACTGACGCGCGCCTTAGAATCGCTTCACGGGTGCGCGCAGTCGATGATGAAACGTATCGATACGTCCCGGTAAATGACCCGCCACTCGCCTTGATTTCACGCTGCGGCACGTGTTGAAACGACATTGGGTATGGCTGCCTGGCGCCAACGCATTTGAATTCGATTCCGCTGCACTTAATCGTTTTGTTGCAAGTCGCCTTTACCTCGTTGATTGGCGTAGCGTTGTGACCGGGCGGCAACTGGTACTCGAAGACAGTGTCGAGTGTATCGGTACAGCTTCCGATTGGCTTGAATCGAAAATTGACGGTCACAGTCGTTCCAAGAGGTCCTGGAGCGGATACGTATAAATCATGCTGGGTGATCGGCAGCACATAACGCCCCGCCAAGAAGACCGGTTGCGCTGTTGAGGAAGTGGAAGACAAGACAATTGCCAAGATGGCATAAACGATCATATGCATCTCGCACCTCACGGAGAATTAACGCGCAAGTTAGGCCTATCGTCTCGGGGGAGCAACGGCTGCGCAGCGGGTGCCGCTCAGCAGGCGATGCGGCCAATGGTCTCCGCCGAGGGCATGAATGGCGCCCGGACGGGGAAATTCGAGAATCCGCGAAAGGACTTGCAGATCCCAATCCGAAATAGCTGAGTAGGCGCAGCGTAACCTGCCCTACACGCCGTTCCGCGCTCAGGCGGGCGTTCCCATGATGTAGGGCTTCAGCATCGCGTACATCATCGCGTGCGTCGGCGTCGGGACGCCAAGCTGGCGGCCGAGTTCGACGACCTTGCCGTTGAGCCAGGGCAGTTCGAGGCGGTTGCCGCGTTCGAGATCGAGCGCCATCGAGGCCTTCATGGCCGGCGGCGCATGGCCGATGAAATCGAGGACCTTGTCCACCGCATCTGCCGGCAGCGCGACGCCCTTGGCCTTGCCGACTTCGAACACTTCCCGCAAGGCGGCCAGCATCACCGGACGAATGTCGGGATCGTCCCGCAACTCGCCGAGCGGCCGCCGCGTCGCCGCCGTGATCCCGGCATTGGTGGCGAGCAGGATGAACTTCATCCAGAGTTCAGTGACGATCTGCTCGCTCAAGGTGGCGTCGAAGCCGGCCTTCCGGCAGAGCGCGAGAAAATCCTCGCCCCGCTGGCTGCGCTTGCCGTCGAGCTCGCCGAAGACCATGCGCATGAAGGTGCCGACCTGCTGGATCACGCCGGGCGCGACAATGGACGCGCTGATCTGCGCGACGCCGCCCATGACGGCGTTGCGGCCGAGGATCGGGAGCAGCCGCTCGGCCGCGTCGATGCCGTTCTGCAGCGGAATGACCGCGGTATCAGCGCCGACCAGCGGCTTGATCGCCTCGCCCGCACTTTCGACGTCCCACAGCTTGACGCAGAACAGCACGACATCGACCGGCCGATTTCGGCCGGGTTATCGGTCGCCTGCGTCGGCATCAGATGGGTGTCGCCGCGCGGGCTTTGCACCTTCAGGCCATCGCGCTTCATGGCGGCGAGATGCGCGCCGCGCGCAATGAACGTGACCTCGGCGCCGGCCTTGGCCAGCGCTGCGCCAAACCCACCTCCGACGCCGCCCGCACCGACAACCGCAATCCGCATGATGTTCCTCAATTCGTAGGGTGGGCAAAGCGAAGCGTGCCCACCGTCTTTACAGAGCTTCGATATACATGGTGGGCACGTCGCTTCGCTCCTTTGCCCACCCTACACAGCTACGCAGGATCACTTCCCGTAGCTGTAAAACCCCTGCCCGGTCTTGCGGCCGAGATGGCCGGCGGCGACCATTTCCTTCAGCAACGGCGCCGGGCGATATTTCGGATCGTTGAAGCCTTCGTAGAAGACCTCCATCACCGACAACATGGTGTCGAGACCGATCATGTCGGCGAGCGCCAGCGGGCCGATGGGATGGTTGCAGCCGAGCTTCATGCCGGCGTCGAGGTCTTCGGCCGTGGCAATGCCTTCCTGCAGCGCGAAGATCGCCTCGTTGATCATCGGGCACAGGATGCGGTTGACCGCAAAGCCCGGGCTGTTCTTGGCCGTGATCGCCACCTTGCCGACCCGCTTGGCGAAATCAGCGGCCTTGGCATGCGTGTCGTCGGAAGTCTGCAGGCCGCGGATCAATTCCAGCAGCGCCATCAGCGGCACCGGATTGAAGAAGTGCATGCCGATGAAGCGATCGGGCCGGTCGGTCGCGGCGGCGAGTTTCGTGATCGAGATCGACGACGTGTTGGTGGCGAGCAGCGCCCGCGGCTGCAGCTTCGTGCAGAGATCTTTGAGAATCTTTATCTTGAGGTCTTCGTTTTCGGTCGCCGCCTCGATCACGAGATCGCAGGTGGAAAACTTTGCGGTGTCCGTGCTCGTCGTGATCCGCGCCAGCGTCGCCTGCCGGTCGGCATCGGTCATCTTCTGCTTGTTGACCAGCCGCTCCAGGCTGTTCGAAACCACCGACATGCCGCGGGTGAGCGCGGCATCGGAGATGTCGGTCATGACGACGGGAAGACCGGCGGCGGCGCATATTTGCGCGATCCCGTTACCCATCGTGCCCGCGCCCACGATACCAATCTGCTCAATCATTGCTTGTCTCACCCTGTTGCTTAAGAACTGGGCTACATCGTTAGCAGAGCGCGGCGGGCACGGGTAGCCGTCCGTCCCTCAATACCGGCGCGCGCGCGCCCGCAGACCTGGGCAATCCCGGCCCAAAATTGCGGCACGCTCCCTGACCTCGATTTCGGAACAATCAGGGAGAGACGGCCTTACCTATTCGAGCATGAAAATTCAGCCGACGAGACACGCCTATGAACACGCTTCCCGTTGATCGCGCGCTAAGCATCTACGAGACCCTCGCCGACCGCTCGGTGATCAAGGGGACCAGGGAGCGCCTCTCGAAGCACCTGATGAAGATGTATCTTGAAGGTGAGAAAGACCCGCACCGGCTGACGGTCCACGGGCTGGCGTATCTTCGGGATTTCGATCGCAATATTGATTCACAAAACTGAACGGCGGCTGGCGTCGCGGCGTGCACTCGTCATTCCCGGCCTTGGCATCCACGTCCTTGCATTCCGACAGCGCGAAAGACATGGATGGCCGGGACAAGCCCGGCCATGACGGAAACGCGCTAGCTCTTCAGCGCGGCACGCTGTTTTCGCAGCGAGTTCCGGCGAGAGATTTTCGCTTTTACCGCGTCAACCTGTTCCGCTCTCGACCGGCCTTTTTTCGGCAAGTGTTTTTGAGCCTTCATTTCCGGGCTTGCTGACGGCATCAGCGGCAGCGTGGGTTGCATCGAACCAAGCTGAAGCGGTTGGGTTCGCATCGGTCCGGCAGATGATGATCCAGCTTTCGCCATATCCATCAACGCGTTCGGGCGCAATTAGTTCAAACGGGTAGCCCGCATGAGCGGAGCGATATGCGGGAGGACAACCCGGATATCGCTGCGCTCATCCGGGCTACGGAACTGAAGCCCCCTACTCCGCCGCCTGCCTCACATGCCGCGCCGTCGGCGTTCGCATCGTGACCAACTCCTCGGCCGCCGTCGGATGCAGCGCGATCGTCGCGTCGAAATCGGCCTTGGTCGCCTTCATCTTCACGGCGATGGCGACGGCCTGGACGATTTCGGCGGCGGCGTCGCCGACGATGTGGCAGCCGAGCACACGGTCCGTCGCACCGTCGACCACGAGTTTCATCAGCACGCGGGTATCGCGGCCGGACATCGTCGCCTTGATCGGGCGGAAATCGGCCTTGTAGATGTCGACGTGGGAAAACTCTGCGCGGGCTTCGGCTTCCGTCAGGCCGACGGTGCCGACTTCGGGCTGCGAGAACACCGCGGTCGGGATGGTGGCGTGATCGACCTGGACCAGGCGCTTGCCGAACACGGTGTCGGCGAAGGCATGCCCCTCGCGGATCGCCACCGGCGTCAAGTTGATGCGGTGGGTGACGTCGCCGATCGCATAGATGTTGTCGACCGAGGTCTTCGACCATCCGTCGACGGCGATGCCGCCGTTCGTCGGATTGATGGCGACGCCGGCCTTCTCAAGCCCTAGATTGGCGATGTTCGGATGCCGCCCGATCGCAAACATCACCTTTTCCGAGGCGATGCTCGATCCGCTCGAAAGGTGCGTCGTGAATTCATGGCCGTGCTTCTCCACCTTCTCGATGGTGCAGCCGGTGATGATCGTAATCCCCTGCTTCTCCATCTCGGCGCGCACGTGCTTGCGAACGTCCTCGTCGAACCCGCGTAAAATGTTGTCGCCGCGATAGATCACGGTCACGTCGGAGCCGAAGCCCGCGAAGATGCCGGCGAACTCCAGTGCGATATAGCCGCCGCCCTGGATCACGATGCGCTTGGGCAATTCGGCGAGATGAAACGCTTCGTTGGATGAAATCACGTGCTCGATGCCGGGGATCTCGCGGCCGTGGTTGGGCGCGCCGCCGGTCGCGATCAGTATGTATTTTGCGGTGACCTTCTCGCCGGTCATCAGGCGCAGCGTGTGGGCGTCTTCCAGCACCGCACGGGTTTTCACGATGCGCGCGCCCGTCTTCTCGACATTGGCGGCGTAGATGCCCTCTAGCCGCGCGATCTCCTTGTCCTTGTTGGCGACCAGCGTCGGCCAGTCGAACGAGGCGCTCGGGATCGTCCAGCCGAAGCCGGCCGCGTCCTCCATCTCGTGTTTGAAGTGCGAGCCGATTACGAACAGCTTTTTCGGCACGCAGCCGCGGATCACGCAGGTGCCGCCCATCCGGTATTCTTCGGCAACCATGACTTTGGCGCCATAACCGGCCGCAATGCGGGCGGCGCGAACGCCGCCCGAACCACCGCCGATGACGAACAGATCGACGTCGAACTCAGCCATTTCACCCTCGTCCGATGTCGCTAGTTTCTCTTTTGTTTGACGCGTTTTCTGCGCAGATAAGTCTACGCAATCTGCGCAAACTTGATTGCTATGCGAACCGGAAGTCCACTTCGCTCGAAAACGCTATGGGATCAGATTTCCTTGCCGCGCTTCTTCATCTCGGCGCGGAACTGGCCGTTGATGGTTTCGGCAAATTGCTGCGCCCACTGGTTCATGTAGGACATGCTGAACTGGATGGCGCGGGGCTCGCTCGCGAGCAGCTTCTGGCCGAGCGTCGACTTGTAGAAAGTAACGAGATCCTTCAGCTCCTGCTCGGTGAACTCGTTGGCGTAGACCTGCGCCATGCCGTCGCCGATTTCCTTCTCGCGGCCGGCGAGAACTCTTGGCCACGATAATGGCGACCTCGTTGAGGTCCTTCTGATAGTTCAGATTGCTCTGCATCAGTGTGTTCTTGGTCTGCTCGACGAGATTGGGAACAGCGTTGGCGTACATCGCGCTGGCGTTCTTCATCGTCAGGATTTCCTTGGCGGCGGCGACCGCCGTTGCCGAAGCGGGCTTCAGTGGCGTGGCCGCGGGTGCAGCGGGCGCGTTCTTCTGCTGCGCCTCGGCCGGAATGGCGATCAGGGCCAGTCCCATCGCAAGGCCGGCCGCCGACAAAATCCGTGAAAGGCTCTTCATTCCGATTCTCCTCGATTACCGGCGTTACCGCCGCTCAACTACGCGAATTCCCTGGGCACCTGCCAGGATGGCGGTGCTGGCCAGGCCAATGAACAATCCGTGCTCGACGACACCCGGGATCAGGCTCAACAGGCCCGCCAGACGCGGCGCATCGTTGATGCGCCCCAGATGGGCATCGATAATCCAGTGGCCGCCATCGGTGACAAAAACGTGGCCGTCCTTGCCCTTGCGGAGCCCCATTTGCCCGGAAACGCCACTTTGAGCAAACGCCGTGGCGATGGCCCGCTGGGTGGCCGCCAGCCCGAACGGAATCACCTCCACAGGTAGTGGGTAACGGCCGAGTACATCGACCCATTTGGTCTCGTCGGCGATCACGATCATGCGATCCGAGGCCGCCGCCACGATCTTCTCCCGCAACAGCGCGCCGCCGCCGCCCTTGATGAGGTTGAGCGCGGCATCGAGTTCGTCGGCGCCATCCACGGTGAGATCGAGTCGATCGACTTCATCGAGCGTGGTCAGCGGAATTTTGCACGCTTCCGCCTGGGCCTTGGTCGCCTCCGACGTCGGCACGCCGATCACCCGCAACCCGCCAGCAACCCTCTGGCCGAGCAGGTCGACAAAATGCCTGGCGGTCGAACCGGTGCCGAGCCCGAGCTTCATGCCGTCCTGCACGTGCTCCAGCGCCTGCGCCGCCGCCTGCCGCTTCAACTGCTCCATGTCCACGCGCCGAGCCTTCCGAAATCCGCCGATCCGCGGGCGCATATCTAGCGTCGTTTGGGCGTTGGGAACAGCACTTAAGGTCTTAGGTGAGCAGGATTATGGGGGTTAAATCCGATCCATCGCGACCAAAATGGCGGGCTCAACCCCAATCCGGTGGCTGTCTGCCTGAACTTCCCTACTTGCACGATGCTTTGCCGGTCGCTAGCGAATGACCATGACCCTTGCCCGCACCGTTGTCTTCGATCTCGACGGCACGCTCGTCGACACCGCGCCCGACCTGATCGCCGCGCTCAATCACGTACTCGACCGCGAGGGCATCGCCCCCGTGCCCCTGCCATCGGCGCGCAACATGATTGGCGCCGGCGCCCGCAAGCTGATCGAGCGCGGCCTCGAGGTCGATGGCTGCGTGAAGAGCGTCGCGGACGTCGACCGCATGATGAAGGATTTCATCGACTATTACGCGGCCCATATCGCCGACGCTTCGCGGCCATTCGAGGGGCTGGAAGCGGCCCTCGACGATCTTCAGGCGCAGGGCTTCCAATTTGCCGTTTGCACCAACAAGCTCGAATGGCTGTCGAAGCGCCTGCTCGACGAGTTGGGCCTGAGCGGACGATTTTCCGCGATCTGCGGCGCCGACACGTTCGGCGTCTCCAAGCCCGATCCCATCATCCTGCAGCAGACGGTGGCCCGCGCGGGCGGCGATATGGCGGCGACCATCATGGTGGGCGATGCCGGCCCCGACGTCGGGGTGGCAAGGCGGGCCGGCGTTCCCGTGATCGGGGTGGAGTTCGGCTACACCGACGTGCCGATCGCCGAGTTAAAGCCCGACCGGCTGATCGGCCATATGAAGGATTTGCCGGCAGCGGTGGCGGGTCTCATCAAGGCCATACCTCGACCGTAACTATATGATTTAAATTGCCTATCAGGACCTTTAAGATCAAACATTAACCATTACGTAACGATTTCGCCCAACTCTGTTGCAGCTCTGTTCTTGCGCTCCTATGGTCGCCACTTGTGGCGGATTGCCGCAGGTCAGAGTGATCGATCATGCGTCGTGTCATCGCGATTGCCGTCGCCGGAGCGAGCCTCGCCGGATGCTCATCGTTTTCGCTCGATTCCTTCAAGTCGGCGCCGCCGCTGGTGAAGGTCGCGCTGGAATCGGCGCCGCCGGGCGCGGATGCCACCACTTCGCTTGGACCGGCCTGCAAAACCCCCTGCTCGGTCGACGTGCCCGCGCCCGATGCCGGCTTCTCCGTCACGTTCGCGAGCCCAGGTTCCAGACGGTGACGGTTCCGGTCCAGGTGATCCGCAATCCCGGCGATTTCACCTCGCCGCCGACCACCATCATCGAGCCCAGCCCGGTATTCGCCGAACTCCAGCCGGCCGCGCCGCCGCCGAAGGCGCGCAAGCCGATGCGTCCGAAGAAGCCCAAGGCGGCCAAGGCGGCCGCGCTGCCCCTGCCCCCGCGCAGCCCGCCGCACGCTGATCTGCTCCGCTCCGGCAGCTTGCGCGATTGTAGCCGCCCTGGAAGGTGCCTAGATTGTACCCAGCGACGTCGCGGCAGCCCCGCGCCGAACCAGCAAGGCAGGTTATGAGCGGTTCCTCGTTGATTTCACCCGACCACCGGCTCCAGCCGATGGTCGATCCGTTCGGGCGGACCATCCGGTACCTGCGCGTGTCGGTGACCGACCGCTGCGACCTGCGCTGCTTCTATTGCATGTCCGAGGACATGACCTTCCTGCCGAAGAAGGACCTGCTGACGCTGGAAGAACTCGACCGGCTGTGCTCGGCCTTCGTCGCCAAGGGCGTGCGAAAAATCCGCCTCACCGGCGGCGAGCCGCTGGTCCGGCGCAACGTGATGTCACTGGTGCGCTCGCTGTCGCGACACCTTTCCAGCGGCGCGCTCGATGAGCTGACGCTGACCACCAACGCTTCGCAACTGGCGCGCTTCGCCGGCGAATTGCGCGACTGTGGCGTCCGCCGCATCAACGTCTCGCTCGACACGCTCGATGCGCAGAAATTCCGCGCCATCACCCGCTGGGGCGATCTCGACAAGGTTCTCGCCGGCATCGAGGCCGCGCGCGAGGCAGGCCTCGCCGTCAAGATCAATGCGGTGGCGTTGAAGAACATGAACGAGGAGGAAATTCCCGCGCTGATGGAATGGGCGCACGGCAAGGGCATGGCGCTGACGCTGATCGAGGTGATGCCGATGGGCGACATCGGCGAGGGCCGGATCGATCAGTACGTGCCGCTGTCGCTTCTGCGCGCCCGCCTCGCCAAGCACTACACGCTGACCGACCTCGACGACGATACCGGCGGGCCTGCGCGCTATGTCCGCGTTGCCGAGACCGGCGGCAAGCTCGGCTTCATCACGCCGATGACGCATAATTTCTGCGAGTCCTGTAACCGGGTACGGATCACTTGCACGGGAACGCTGCACACCTGCCTCGGCCACGAGGATGCCTCCGATTTGCGCAGGCCGTTGCGGGCTTCCACCGACGACGACCTGCTGTCGGCTGCGATCGATCGCGCCATCGGGCTGAAGCCGAAGGGCCACGACTTCATCATCGACCGCCGGCATAACCGCCCGAGCGTCTCGCGCCACATGAGCGTCACCGGCGGCTGAATTCGCTGCTCATTCACGCGCCACGGCAACGCGGATTTGTCAGGCCAACCAACGAATTAACTCCCGCGTCAATTTGTCCATTTTCCGATTGACGCCGCCGCGGCGCGCTGAAATGGTGCGCGTGCTTCACGCCAGCACGGCCGGAAACAGGCCGCTGCATCCCCAGAGGTTGCAGTCAAGACGGCGGTCGCGCGAGACGGGGGAGGATTATCGTTGCAATCGCATCTGCGAATGAGCTGCGGACTCGCGCGTTTTTCGCGCGGGAGCGGCCTTGCGCGCTGTGCGCAGCGACGGCAGCTCCGGGCGTCCGGCGCGAGATGGCAACACAATATCAATGAAGACATCCGGTACGCGTCGATGACGCGGCCGAGGAGAGCGTAATGCGCCCATTGCTGGCACTGAGTAATTCAATCGATTGGCTCAATGAGAAACTAGGCGGCATCTGCAACTGGCTCGTGCTCGGAGCCTGCGTCGTGAGCGCCGCCAACGCGATGATCCGTTACGCGTTCGGTTACTCTTCCAACGCCTGGCTCGAACTGCAGTGGTACATGTTCGCCGTCTTCGTGATGTTCGGCGCCTCCTATACGTTCAAGAAGAACGAGCATGTCCGGGTCGAAATCCTGTACCTGATGCTGTCCGAGCGTGGCCAGCTCAAGCTCGACATGATCGGCACGCTGTTTTTCCTGATCCCGTCCTGCCTGCTGCTCAGCTATCTGTCGTGGCCGTTCTTCATGCAGTCCTACGTCGTCGGTGAAACCTCGAGCAATGCCGGCGGCCTGCTGCGCTGGCCGATCAAGCTCGTCGTTCCCGTCGGCTTCGTTTTCCTGGCGCTGCAAGGCGTCTCCGAAGTGATCAAGCGCATCGCTGCACTGAAGGGGTATGTCGTGATCGATGCGAAGTACGAGAGGCCGACCCAATGATCACGCTGGAGATGATGCCGCCGCTGATGTTCGGCGGCTTGATTCTGGCCATGCTGATCGGCTTCCCGGTGGCCTTCACGCTGGCCGCGCTCGGTCTGTCCTTCGGATTCCTGTCGATCTATCTCGGCTTCTTCGACATGAACTTCCTGCAGGCGATTCCGGGCCGCATCTTCGGCAGCGTGCTTTCCAACGAATTGCTGCTGGCGATCCCGTTCTTCACCTTCATGGGCGCGATCCTCGAGCGCTGCGGCCTCGCCGAAGACATGCTGGATTCGATGGGCCAGCTGTTCGGCCCGGTCCGCGGCGGCCTCGGCTATTCCGTCATCATCGTCGGCTTCATCCTCGGCGCGATCACCGGCACGGTGGCGGCGCAGGTCATCGCCATGGCGCTGATCTCGATGCCCGTGATGCTGCGCTACGGCTATAACGTCCGCTACATCACCGGCGTGCTCGCGGCTTCCGGCACCATCACCCAGCTGGTGCCGCCCTCGCTGGTGCTGATCGTGATGGCCGACCAGCTCGGCAAGTCGGTCGGCGACATGTATCTCGGCGCCTGGGGCCCCTCGATCCTGCAGATCGCCCTGTTCGCCGGCTACACGTTCTTTCTGAGTATCTTCCTGCCCCATCACGTCCCGGCCGTGCCGAGGGACGCGCTCACGCTGCGGGGCTGGCCGCTCTGGCGCAAATGCCTGATGGGCATCATCCCGTCAGCCGTGCTGATCTTCGTGGTGCTCGGCACCATGATGCTCGGCCTTGCGACGCCGACCGAAGCCGGCGCGATGGGCGCGATCGGCGCCATCGTCCTCGCCGCGATCCACCACAAGGATCTGAGCAGCAAGGGGCACAAGATGCTCCTCCTCGGCATCGCCGCCACCGGCGTCGCCGTGATCATCGGAATGCTCGTCGGCGAAGGCAAGTTGCTGAAACTGACCTTCGCGGTGCTCTATATCGCCGTCGTCTGGCTCTGCCTCGAAGCCGTCCGCATTCCCGACCTGCGCGACCTGATCAAGCAGGGCTACGAGTCGACGATGCGCCTCTCCACCATGGTGGTGTTCATCCTGATCGGCTCGACCTGCTTCTCGGTGGTGTTCCTCGGCGTCTCCGGCGGCGTCTGGCTCGAGCACCATCTGACCTCGATGCCCGGCGGCGTCTGGGGCTTCCTGATCTTCATCAACCTCTTCATCTTCTTCCTGGCGTTCTTCCTCGACTTCTTCGAGATCGCCTTCATCATCCTGCCGATGGTGGCGCCGATCGCGCAGAAGGTGCTGGCGCCCGTGGTGGGGCCGGATGCCGCGCTGATCTGGTTCGGCGTCATGCTCTGCGTCAACATGCAGACCTCGTTCCTGCATCCGCCGTTCGGCTTCGCGCTGTTCTATCTGCGCGGCGTCGCGCCCAAGGAAGTGAAGAGCTCCGACATCTATTGGGGCGCGCTGCCCTGGATCGGCCTGCAGGCGATCATGGTGGCGATCGTGATCGCCTTCCCGATCGTGGTGACGGCGCTGCTCGACAAGCCGCTCGACGTCGACCTCAGCAAGGTCAAGATCGAGGTGCCGCAGATCGAACTGCCACCGCTGGATTTCGGCGGGCCGAAACAATAGCGGCGCGGTCTCGCATCCTCAAACAAAAACCCCGGAGCTTTCGCTCCGGGGTTTTCGATTGTCGATAGCGATCGGCCTTGATGCTGATCAGCTCTGCGGATTGCGCGCCATGAAGCTGTCGTAACCGAGCTCGGCGACCTGGAACCACTGGTATCCGTTGGTCGTGAACGCGTTCATCGACTCCAGCACCTTCTTGAAGTTCGGATTGGTCGCCGATGTCTCGGCATACAATTCCTTGGTCGCCTTCAAGCAGGCCTGCATGATCGGCGGCGAGAAGCTGTGCAGCTTGGTGCCGCCCGCCAGCAGCTTCTTCATCGACGGCGGATTGAGCTGATCGTATTTGGCCATCATCCAGCTATTGGCGGACTGGCCTGCCAGCTCGAGCACGCTTTGATAGTATTTCGGCAGCGAATTCCATTTATCCAGATTGACGATCCCGAGCAGCATCGGCCCGCCTTCCCACCAGCCGGGATAGTAATAATGCGGCGCGACCTTGTTGAAGCCGAGCTTCTCGTCGTCATAGGGCCCGACCCATTCCGCCGCATCGATCGTGCCTTTTTCCAGCGCGGGATAGATGTCGCCGCCGGCAAGCTGCTGCGGCACGACGCCGAGTTTCTGCATCACGCGGCCGGCAAAGCCGCCGATGCGCATCTTCAGTCCCTTCAGATCGTCGACGGTGTTGATTTCCTTTCGGAACCAGCCGCCCATCTGGCAGCCGGTATTGCCGGCCAGAAACGAGGTGACGTTGTAGCCCTTGTAGAACTGGTTGAGCAGCTCCTTGCCGCCGCCCTGCATGTACCAGGCCTGGTTGAGGCGCTGGTTGGGTCCGAACGGCACGGCCGTGCCGAACGCAAACGTCGGGTCCTTGCCGAAGTAATAGTAGGACGCCGTATGTCCCATCTCGACGGTGCCGTTCTGCACGGCATCGAGCACCTGCAGGCCGGGAACGATTTCGCCGCCGGCAAAAGTCTGAATCTGGAATTTGTTGTCGGTGGCTTCGGCGACGTGCTTGGCCATCACCTCGACGCCGCCCCACAGCGTGTCGAGCGATTTCGGCCAGCTCGCCGTCAGCCGCCATTTGATTTCCGGCATCGACTGCGCGATGGCGGGCGCCGCCAGGGTAGCGGCGCCCGCCGCGCCAATACCCGTCACCTTGAGAAAATCTCTTCTTTTCATTGAATCCATCCCTGTTGATGTGTGTGATGTGTCCGAGACCTTCTTGCCGAGGCTTGCGGCCAGCATGGAACAGCCGGTTCCCGATTTCCATCCCGAACTCGTGGTGCACACAACGAAAAAGCCCGGCCTTCCTGCGGAGACCGGGCTTGCTATCTGCGACTTTAGGCTTACGATCAGCCGCGCGTGCGCGAGCGGATCATGAAGCTGTCGTAGGTGTATTCGGCAACCTGCCACCACAGATACTGGTCGGAGCGGTAGGCCTGCATCGCGTCGATCGACTTCTTGAAGTCGGCGTTCTTGCCGGAGAGTTCGGCCCACAATTCGTTGGTCGCCTTCAGGCAGGCTTCCAGCACTTCGTTGGTGAAGGGACGAAGCTGCGTGCCGCCGGCGACCAGACGCTTCAACGCGGTCGGGTTCTGCATGTCGTAACGCGCGTTCATCCAGGTGTTGGCGTGCGCGCAGGCGTTGGTGAGGATCGCCTGGTAGTTCTTCGGCAGCGAATTCCACTTCTCGAGATTGACGAAGGAGTGGACCGTCGGGCCGCCTTCCCAGAAGCCCGGGTAGTAGTAGTACTTCGCGACCTTGGCGAAGCCGAGCTTTTCGTCGTCGTAGGGACCGACCCACTCGGCCGCGTCGATGGTGCCCTTTTCGAGCGCCGGATAGATGTCGCCGCCGGCGAGCTGCTGCGGCACCACGCCGACCTTCTGCAGCACCTGACCGGCGATGCCGCCGATGCGCATCTTGAGGCCCGACAGATCGGCAACCGTCTTGATCTCCTTGCGGAACCAGCCGCCCATCTGGGTGCCGGTGTTGCCGGCAGGGGAAACCGATCACGCCGAACTTCTTGAAGAACTCGTTGCCGAGCTCCTCGCCGCCGCCCTGATACCACCAGGAGTTCTGCTGGCGCGCGTTGAGGCCGAACGGGACCGAGGCGAAGATCGCAAAGGTCGGGTCCTTGCCGACGTAGTAATAGGAGACGGTGTGGCACATCTCGACGGTGTTGTTGGAGGTCGCGTCGAGCGCCTGCAGACCCGGAACGACTTCGCCGGCCGCGAACACCTGGATCTGGAACTTGTTGTCGGTCATCTCGGCGACGTATTTCGACACCTGCTCGGCGCCGCCATAGATGGTGTCGAGCGATTTCGGGAAGCTCGACGTCAGGCGCCATTTGATCTCAGGCGATGATTGCGCGATCGCCGGCGAGGCAACGGCTGTCGCGGCAGCACCGGCCGCTGAAACCTTCAAAAAATCACGACGCTTCATTCAAGTATCTCCTTAAAGACGGGGCGTTTCCCAAATTCCGCGAGCAGTCCTCCGGCGGGGCGAATTCCACGTCATCCGGGGCGCTCTGGCGGGGCGGGCTTTAACACGGAAGTTGGCCATCGAAAACGCGACAAAGGCATGACTGCACTGATTAAACCAAAGTCTTAGAAGGCCCGGATAAAGGCCTCTCAGGCCGCGGCGATGGCGCCCTGGAGCTGGTCGCGGACCTTGGTCCCGATGGCCCGGTAGATCGCGGCATGCGGACCGTCCGGGTCGCTCGCCACCACCGGGTTACCGTCATCGGAGGTGGTCCGGATCGACATGTGCAGCGGGATCTCGCCCAGGAACGGGACACCCAGCCGCTCCGCCTCGTGCCGCGCGCCGCCATGGCCGAAAATGTCCGAGCGCGTGCCGCATTCGCGGGCACTGGAAATAGCTCATGTTCTCGACGATGCCGAGCACCGGCACGTTGACCTTCTTGAACATCGCAAGCCCGCGCCGCGCGTCGATCAGCGAGAGATCCTGCGGGGTCGAGATGATCACCGCGCCCTTCAGCGGCACGTTCTGCGCCAGCGTCAATTGCGCATCGCCGGTGCCGGGCGGCATGTCGACGACCAGAATATCGAGCGTGCCCCACGCCACGTCGCGCAGCATCTGGGTGATCGCCGACATCACCATCGGCCCGCGCCAGATCATCGCGGTGTCTTCCTCGACCAGAAAGCCGATCGACATGATGGCGAGGCCGAAACGCTCGATCGGAATCATCTTCCGGTCGTCGTTCGAGTTGCGGCTTCTCGTGGATGCCGGTCAGCCGCGGCACCGAGGGGCCGTAAATATCGGCATCGAGCAGGCCGACGCGCAGGCCGAGATCGCGCAGGCCCAGCGCGAGATTGAGCGCGGTGGTCGACTTGCCGACGCCGCCCTTGCCCGAGGCCACCGCGATGACGGCGGCGACGCCCGGGATTTCCGCCTGTTTCGACATCGGCGACGCCGCGCTTTGCGGCGGGCGGTGCGCGGAAACCGGCTGCACGCCGGGAGAATGCGAATGCGCATGCCGATGCGGCGCAGGTGCTGGTGGCGGCGATGGCGGCGAACCGGGCTTGCGCTCGGCCGTCAGCGCGATCATCGCGGCGGTGACGCCGGGAATCGCGCGCACGGCGGCCTCGGCCTGCGCGCGCACGCTTTCCCAGGCGCGGGCTTCCGCGGCATCGACATTGATGGAGAAGAACACCTTGCCGTCGGTGACCGAGATCGCCGACAGCACGTTGGCATTGGTCAGGGGACGCCGCGCGGCGAGGCCACCTGCCTAAGGGAATCGAGAACCTGTTGCTGCGTAACGCTCACTCGCGCATCTCCTGAAGCCTTTTCGGTTCTGCGTGAGAACCGGGCTCTACTCTCTTGCATTGACGCGCTTTCTTGACGCGGCCCGATCCGCTTCGGAGCCCATCCGAAAGCGTCTCGTCCCGAAACGACGGCGTCAGTCCGATGCGACCCATAGAGCGGTTCAGCGCAAAAGGCTACCTCGCTCCGACGTCGTCCCGGCGCTCGGCCGGCGCCGACGTGCCCTGCTCCTTGGCGGCCTCGTAGTTCAGTTCGATCATGACGCCGTTGGGGTCGTTGACGAAGATCTGCCAGAGGTCGCCGCCCGGAACCTGGCGGGAGTCGTATGCCATGCCCTTCTGCTTCCAGCCGCTGCTTCATGCCGTCAAAGCCGTAGCTGGCAAACGCGACATGATGGACGACGCCGGAATCCGGCTTCTGCGGCTCCTCGGTCTTGGAGATATCGACGAGGTGCACCACCGCCTTGCCCTCGCTGTACATCCACGCCCCGGGAAAGGCGAAGTTCGGCCGGGCGCCCTTTTCCAGGCCCAGAACATCTTCATAGAACCGGACCGTATCGGCAAGATTCCGGGTCCGGATGTTGAAATGGTCGAGCACGCCCACGCTGATGCCCATGCGATGTCACTCCCTTTTTTGTGAGGTTCTTCAGGCCCTCGATCCTAGCACAAATCCGGCCCTTACCGCCAAACGAAGGCGTTGCCCTGCCCTGCGCAGCGTGTATGGTGCGGCTCCCTCCAAGAACACCCGTCCGGCCAGCCCAATGTCGCCGGCAAACTTTAAGGTATCGCACATGGCTAAAGTCGCTTTTCTCGGTCTCGGCGTGATGGGTTTCCCCATGGCAGGACATCTGGTGAAAAAAGGCGGCCACGAGGTGACCGTGTACAACCGGACCGGCGCCAAGGCGAAGGAATGGGCGGACAAGTTCGGCGGCAAGCACCGCCGCGACGCCGAAGGCCGCCGCCGAAGGCCAGGATTTCGTGATGTGCTGCGTCGGCAACGACAATGATCTGCGCGCGGTCACGATCGGCGCCGACGGCGCCTTCGCCGGCATGAAGAAGGGCGCGACCTTCGTCGACCACACCACCGCCTCCGCCGAAGTCGCCCGCGAGCTCGACGCCGCCGCCACCAAGGCCGGCTTCAAGTTCATCGACGCGCCGGTGTCCGGCGGCCAGGCGGGCGCGGAAAACGGCGTGCTGACGGTGATGTGCGGCGGCAAGGAAGACGCCTATGCCGCCGCCGAGCCGATCATCGCCGGCTCCTATGCGCGGATGTGCAAGCTGCTCGGGCCGGCCGGCTCCGGCCAGCTCACCAAGATGGTCAACCAGATCTGCATCGCAGGGCTGGTCCAGGGCCTGTCCGAGGGCCTTCATTTCGCAAAGAAGTCCGGGCTCGACGTTTCGGCCGTGGTCGAGACCATCTCCAAGGGCGCGGCGCAGTCCTGGCAGATGGAGAACCGCTACAAGGCCATGAACGACGGCAAGTTCGATTTCGGCTTTGCGGTCGAATGGATGCGCAAGGATCTCTCGATCTGCATCGCCGAAGCCCGCCGCAACGGCGCCAACCTGCCGGTGACCGCGCTGGTCGATCAGTTCTATGCCGAAGTCGAGAAGATGGGCGGCAAGCGCTGGGACACGTCGAGCCTGATGGCCCGGCTGGAGCGCTGAGTTAAAAAAGCCGGTTAAGATCGAGAGACAGACCCCGCTTCCTGTCCCGTCAGAAGCGGGGTTCCGCCTGCCCGACAGGTTAATTTTAACTTCCGGTTAACGGATATTTTTAGCTCTTTAAGTCATCGCTTAATGATTTAGCGCCACAGATAGACAATGCAAAAAGCCCGCGCGGTTCGCGGGCAGGATTTGTGTTGTTTGATGAGTAACCCCGCAGAAAAGCCCGAGGTTGTCCAGCTTCCGGCAGAGCCGCCAGTCGCCGCAGCCGGTCAACACCCGGCGCGTGGCGGCGCAGCGGGTGCGCGAGGCGCGGGACCGGTTAACGTCAACCAGCGGCACCCGCCCGGCTTTCGATACCGAATTGCTCCGGCAATACGCCCAGACCCGGGTGTCGGCCTCCTTCGTCGTCATGCTGCTGGTGGTTGCGACCGGCGTGCTGTTCGGCCTCTGGAAGGCACGCCGTGCCGGCCGCGGTCTGGACCGTCGGCATGCTCTGCATCCATGCCGCCATCATCCGCAATTGCGGGCGCTTCCTCGGCGAGCAGCCCTCGCTCGCCGCCACGCGCAAATGGCGCACCCGGTTCGTGCTGCTCGACCTGCTCTACGGCCTGTGCTGGACCGCGATCCTGCTGCATCCCGCCGGCCTCGACGTCGTCTCGAACACGATGATGATGTTCCTGATGCTGCTGGTGATCGCGGTGTCGAGCATGCTGGCGGCGAGCCTGCCGATCGCGGCGATGGCGGCGACCGCGCCGGTGACGGCGGCGATCGCGCTCAATTTCGTGCTGGGCGGCACCTTCGACAATTACGCGCTGGCGCTGCTGGCGGTCGCCGCCGAAGCCTATTTCGCCCTGCTCGCCCATCAGCTCCATTCGACGACGCTGGCGACGCTGGAAGCGCGCGCCGAAAAGGACGCGCTGATCGGCGAACTCGAACAGGCCAAGGCGATCTCGGACGAGGCGCGGCACCGCGCCGAATCCGCCAACGTCGCCAAGTCGCGCTTCCTGGCGCAGATGAGCCATGAGCTGCGCACGCCGCTGAACGCCATCCTCGGCTTCTCCGAGGTGATGAAGAGCGAAATTTTCGGCGCGCACGCCGTGCCGGTCTACAAGGAATATTCCGCCGACATCCACAATTCGGGCGTTCACCTGCTCAATCTCATCAACGAGATTCTCGATCTGTCGCGGATCGAGGCCGGCCGCTACGAACTGAACGAGGAAGCGGTGTCGCTGGTGCATGTCGTCGCCGACTGCCACCATCTGCTGAAGCTGCGCGCCACCAGCCGCGGCATCACCATCCACGAGGTGTTCGAGCAGGGCATGCCGCGGATCTGGGGCGACGAGCGCGCCACGCGCCAGATCGTGCTCAATCTGCTGTCGAACTCGATCAAGTTCACCCCGCAGGGCGGCGAGATCTGGCTCAAGGTCGGCTGGACCGCTTCCGGCGGGCAATATCTGAGCGTCAAGGACACCGGCTCCGGCATCGCCGAGGATGAAATCCCGATCGTGCTGGCCTCGTTCGGCCAGGGCTCCAACTCGATCAAATCGGCCGAACAGGGCGCGGGCCTCGGCCTGCCGATCGCCAAGAGCCTGATCGACATGCATGGCGGCACCTTCACGCTGAAATCGAAGCTGCGCATCGGCACCGAAGTGATCGTCACCTTCCCGCCGGAGCGCGTGATGAGCGCGCTGGCGCCGATGGCCGAGGAGGCCCCGCCCCTGCAGCCGGAGCCGGCCGTCACCGCGACCGCCGACGACAAGCGGCGGGCGCGCAACAAGCCGATCATGAGCGCAGGAACCGGGTTGTGACCGAAGCGCTTGCGCAAGCGACGCAAACCATTTCACTATCGATAAATGAGCAAAGAAACGCCGTGTATCGCAGTCTGCATGATGGACCCCAAGACCAAACTCTGCTTCGGCTGCGGACGAACGCTGCCGGAGATCGCGCGCTGGCACCGCATGGAGAGCGCGGAGCGGCTGGCCGTGATGGAAGGGCTTGCCGGCGCGCATGGCGGAGGCCGGCCTCGCGCCGATGCCGCCGCGCGCCGAGCGCGGCTGATCCCGGACGACTCTTGGACGAACCGGCGGAGGCGCGCCGTGATCCGCATCCTGCTCGTTCTGGCGATGCTCGCCGCCACCGCCGGCGCCGTCGTCGCCTATGGCGATCCCGAACCAGATCGCGCGCGCCAGCAACTCGGTCACGAAGATGCTGCGGCAGCGCAGCCTGGAGCCGGCGCCCGCGGTGCAGATCGCGCGCGGCAAGGCCGGCGAATTCGCGCTGCATGCCAAGATCAACGGCGTCAAGGCGCCGATGGTGATCGACACCGGCGCGACCTCGGTGGTGCTGACCTGGGAGACGGCGAAGGCGATCGGGCTGCCGATCGAGATGCTCGAATACAATGTCGACGTCGAAACCGCCGGCGGCCACACCAAGGCGGCGCGGCTGACGCTCGATCGCCTCGCGGTCGGCGGCCTCGTCGAGAAATCGGTGCCGGCGCTGGTGGTGCCGCGCGGGCAGATGAAGACCAATCTGCTCGGCATGAGCTTCCTGGACCGGCTGGAAAGCTGGGGCGTGCGGGCCGACAAGGTGATGCTGCACGGCTATCCCGAAGTCGCGACCAACGGCAAGCGTACACCGCCCAATAAAAAATATCGAAAACAACCCCATGCAAAGTAGGATGGGCGCCGGCTTTCACGCCGCGACCAGCGCCGCCCGGTCCTCGACCCGCGCGATCGCATCGCGCAGCACGTCGACACCGGCGCCCGGCCTGACGCCGTTCTCCGCGAGATGACGGCGGAAGGCGCGCGCGCCGGGCACGCCGTGAAACGCGCCGACAAAGTGCCGCGTCATCGAATGCAGCCGCGTGCCCTGCGCGAGCTGCTCCTCGATATAGGGCATCATCGCCGCGAAGACATCCTTCATGGTGGCGTGCGGCGCCGCCTCGCCGAACAGTTCCGGATCGACATCGAGCAGCCGCCACGGCTCCTGATAGGCCGCCCGCCCCAGCATCACGCCGTCGACATGGTCGAGATGCCGCTTGGCCTCCGCGATGCTGGCGATGCCGCCATTGATGATGACGGGCACATCCGGCAACGCGGCCTTGAGCCGGTAGACGCGGTCGTAATCGAGCGGCGGGATGTCGCGGTTTTCCTTCGGCGACAATCCGTTCAGCCAGGCCTTGCGCGCATGCACGATCAGCGCGTCCGCGCCGGCCGCGACCACGCCGCGCGCCAAGCACGTCGAGCGCGACTTCCGGATCCTGGTCGTCGATGCCGATCCGGCATTTGACCGTGACCGGAATTTTCACCGCGCGCTTCATCGCGGCGACGCCTTCGGCGACCAGCGCCGGCTCCGCCATCAGGCAGGCGCCGAAGCGGCCGTCCTTCACCCGGTCGGACGGACAGCCGACATTGAGATTGATCTCGTCATAGCCAAAATCCTCGCCGATCTTCGCAGCGGTCGCGAGATCGGCCGGGTCGGAGCCGCCGAGCTGCAGCGCCACCGGATGCTCGCTCGGATCGAAGCCGAGCAGCCGCTTCGCGGTCGCCATGAATGATGGCGCCGGTCGTCAGCATCTCCGTGTAGAGCCGCGCGCGCCGCGTCATCAGACGGTGGAACACGCGGCAATGCCGGTCGGTCCAGTCCATCATCGGGGCGACGGAAAAGCGGTGGCCTAACATGTTGTTTTCATTTACTTTTGCGGCGCGAGTCCGTCTAGCCGTTTTCTGGGCCGTCAAATGATCGGAGCGATAGACCTAAAGCATTTTCCTTTCTTTTCAATGGCTTGATCCGATCACTCGATTATTTTCGCTTATTTCGACCATGCCCGGTACTGCACGGCAGTACCAAAATGCCTGTGCAGTACCGCTAGCCGACAGAGTGTTTTGGCTACGCCCAACTACGCCAGCTCGTCGAATTTGAAATGGGAATGGGACTGTCGTGACGCAGACGCCTGCCCCGTCAGCGATCGGCGCGAGACTTATGTGGGTTCGTTCGACGCTGCGGCTAGTTTGCGCACCCGCCAGATGCCAGAAGTAGACGTTCGGTCGGCGGCGCTTTCGACCAGACGTGGACAAAGGAGAAATCAGCCAAGCGCCAATAGCCGTGCGAGGTAACGGCCGCGGTCCTTACCGCCGACAAGCTCGCGTCGGCGTAATTCGGGAAACGCCTCAACAAAACGTGAAGGACATGATGAAATTAGATCACGCCGTCAGACCGATCCGGAGCGTGCCAGATCAACACGCGGATCCGGTGCAAATTCGTCACGACAGTTTGGCTCGGATTTCGCAGGTTTAAGCCGGCCATGCTCAATCCGCGATCGACGCAGCGACGAGGTCCGCCGACATTCCTACGCCGGTCTGAATACGACAGCTTTGTCCCGGACGGACTCTGAAGTGCGGCGCGATTTCAGGCTCCGTCATGACGTCAGCGGTGGACGGCCGGGGTAGCTACTGCAATCGCAGCATCACCTCCGCATGGGTACGCTTAATCCTCATCATCTAGCTAGCGCGAGAACGGCGAAGCTCGCGAGCCGATGCTCGCCCATGTAGTCGCCGGAAGACCTACGGTCAGATGATTTTCGACGGCCCCTAGGACAAGGGCGTGCCGATTGTCGTTTGCCGGCAAGGCATTGCCGAGCGAGCGCCAGCACCTGGCCCACTGGCGGCCGGTTGCGAAAGGCGACGTCATCTACATTCCGGCCGGCACCATCCACGCCATCGTGCTCGCAGAAATCCAACAGCGCAGCGACGCGACATTTCGTCTGCTTGATTGTGGCCGGCAGCGCGAATTACACGAAGACAACGGGGTGGCCGTTGCCCATCCATGGCCGCTTCAACCGCTAAGCCATCCGGCGCCCCTTACCACGAACCGGACCGTCCTCGTTGCAAGCAAGCATTTCGTTCTGGAGCGAGTTGAACTACCGCCCGCTTCAAGCTCGGCGCTGCTTGCCGAACCGGAAACAGCCGACCTCACGCGGTCAACGTGCGGTTCGCCCTTCACATCGCGAGCCGGCTTCTGTGCTTCTCCTGCATGGGCGATTGCCTCCCAACCGCCATTGGTCCTGGCCCGATTTGGACAGCGGGCAATGTGTCGCAGCGCTTAGTCCAAAGCGCGCATTGACTGCCGGTTGCATAGCACCTTCTCACCACTGGTCCTCCGTGGGCGGTGGTATCCAGAGGCCTTCAGCGATCGCGCCAGCGGTTTCTCGTCCCTTGTGTCGGACACTCGTCGTTATACACTTTATCCACAATACGGTTGGGAGCCTCCGGAAGGTCTAAGGCCGTTCGCTAATCAATGCCGTCACTTCAAACGCAAGTTCCGTGACCGCGCTCGGAGAAGTGAGGCTATGCCAGACCCAATACCCTTCAACAGAACGACGAAGGTCGCGCAGAAAAGCGATGCGTCGATTGAAGAACTGCTCGCGTTCGAGCGCATGCTCGCCGACCTTTCCGCACGATTTGCGAATGTCCCTGTCGAAAAGGTCGAGCTGGAAATTCGCATCGTGCAAGCGATACTCCTCCAATTTCTCGGGTTCGATCGCTGCACGTTTGCTGAATTCCAGGATGACGGATCCCTCGTCGTTCTGTCTTCAACCGCTGCCGAAGGAGTCGGTGAGACCCCGCTGGGTCCCCTTCCCGCACAACTTGGCTGGTTCGTTGCCAGACTTCGCGCCGGCGAAATGCTTGCGGTCCAAACCCCGGCCGATGATCTTCCGCCCGAAGCGGTTGGCGAGGCCGAATATTTCCGGCGGACCGGAATGCATTCGCATCTGAGCATCCCATTTCGCATTGGCGGGCGCATCATCGGCGCCATCGCTTTCTCGGCCTTCCACGACACACGTCCGTGGCCGGACGATCTGATTGCACGGCTGACGCTCGTTGGAGAAGTCTTTGCCCACGCCGTCGCGCGGAAGCGCGAGCAGGAAAAGCTGCTGCGCGCCATGACAGAGATCAAGGTCCTGAAGGACCGTCTCGAGCATGAGAACGCCTATCTCAAGGACGCGGCACGGACCAGGCCATCGCAGGGTATCGTGGGCAAGTCGCCACGCTTTCTGAGCGTGCTCGATGATATCGAACAAGTCGCGCAAACCGACTTACCGTCCTGCTGCTGGGCGAGACTGGAACCGGCAAGGAGGTGCTGGCGCAGGCCATCCATGACGCGAGCGCCCGAAGAAGCCGCCCGATGGTCAAGGTAAACTGCGCTGCCCTTCCCGCTGCCCTGATCGAATCCGAACTGTTTGGTCGCGAGAAAGGCGCCTTTACCGGCGCGCTGGCGCGGCAGGCCGGTCGCTTTGAGATCGCCGACGGCTCGACTATTTTTCTTGATGAAGTCGGAGAACTGCCGCTTGAACTGCAGCCGAAGCTGTTGCGCGTGCTGCAGGAGGGCGAATTTGAACGGTTGGGTGGTTCGCGGACGATCAAGGTCGATGCGCGGGTGATTGCCGCGACCAACCGGCCGCTTGCACAGGCGGTCCGCGAGGGCCGATTTCGTGAAGACCTGTTCTATCGGCTTGAAGTATTCCCGGTCGAGGTTCCCCCGCTACGCGAACGCCGTGAGGACATTCCCCTGCTGTCATGGACCTTCGTCAAGGAATTCAGCAACTCGATGGGCAAGGCAATCGACACGATTGCCGACAATTCGATGGCCGCCCTGCAGGCCTATCCGTGGCCTGGCAACGTCCGCGAACTTCGCAATGTGATCGAGCGCGCGATGATCCTCAGCCGCGGTTCGACGCTGCAAATCAAGCTCGGCCATCCAGTGCTGCAGCCAAAAGCCGTGAATACGGCAAGCACACTCGAGGAAGCCGAACGCGAGCACATTGTGCGGGCGCTGGAACGGTGCGGTTGGCGCATTCGCGGATCGAATGCGGCGGCCGAACTACTCGGCATGAAGCCGACAACCCTGAAATCGCGCATCAAGAAGCTTGGGCTCGTTCAGAAATAATGAACTTCGACACTTCCGCCGTGGTGCAAGTGACGCCATCGACGGCATGTGAGAGTTCGGCTTCCGATGCCGGATTGAGATGAAACGATCTAACCTAGGGATGGCACGCCCGCGCGGACACCAACGCCGCACCAGATCCCGATGGCAACCAGATCGGCGCGAATTCCCCTCTTACCGTTGGACCTCCGCCGAACTAGCAGCCGCCCCGCCTTCACGGCTCAATCGCGCCCTACCCACTTGATACGACGGTAGATCCGCTCGCCAGTACGTGCTGGCGATCGTGAATCAAATTCTCCAGTCGGTGCGCCGCGACATTCAAGGTCGTGGCATCCACCGCGAGATTCGTCGCCATCAGCAGCCTTGGCGCCTTCGGCTTTCAGAATATCGTCAATTTCGTCTTCGATCGTCTCGAGCTCAGCCAGACTATCGGCCTTTCGTATTCGGCGAGCCAAGGCGTACAAGGAATCCAACGGGCCTACCTTTCCGGCTGGCGCGATTCCCAGAAATTTCCAGGCTGCGGCGAGCACTGTGGCAAGGCCACCCAAAATCATTGGCGTCAAATAGATCCAATTGCCGTACTCATCCATGAAGCTTTGTTGGGTGCCGTTATAAAAAGCAGCCGCTCCAGGATGCAGGGCGAGGTAGGCATCTGCATCCGTACTGGGTGATGTAATCTGCGCAAAGATCGGCTGCTCGACCATCAGATCCCGGCGCACGTTCATGATGGTCTGGGTCAGGCCTGCCACCAGATCGGAGCTGAGCTTCTTGTTTGCAACCAAATAAAGTGCGGTTCTCAGCGTCGTGAGATCGTCGTCCGGGACCGGCGGAGCGCCGCGCAACGTGCCTTTTGGCACGTCGAAGCTCTCATAAGCACGTTCGGCGCCAGCTATTGCCGCTGCGGAGTCGATGGCAATAAGGGCGGGCAAGGCTTTTGGTCCCTGCTGAAAAACGCCTCGCACCAGTGACAGGTATTTTGCTGACAGCGGATCACAACAAGAAGCGCGCTGATCTGTTTTGATTAAATCGCATGTCGGGCGTCTGCCAATGCAATATCCTTGAACACCTTGGCTCTATCCAGTCCATACTCCTTGCTCAACACGTCCAGATTTTAGAATTGGCCTCTTCCGCCTATTACGCCGATACTGCGCCCCTTCAATTTGGCCATGGCGTCAATTGGCGACCCGGGCGGTACGATCACGAGCACCACCACATGGCTCATGACGACGACAGCTTTCGCTTGTGACAAATCACCGACATCGCCGCGGACCACCGCGAGATCGGCCTTGCCCGATGAGAACGTCTCGGCGGCTGCCTGCGCCGTCCCGGTGTCTATAACCGTCAGACGCACCGGCGCATTGATCGAAACGAGCTTGCTCGCAATAGCTGACATTGCTTTGGCGGCTTCACCGTCGATCGAGCCCACCGCCACGGTCAGGGTTACCGGATGGGTATAGTACCGGTATGCAAAGAGACCTAACCCGGTCGCAAGAACGGCAACCCCTACGATCAGGACAAACCGAAGCCAGAGCGGCAATCTGAATGAAGTCATGCTCATTGTGCGCCACTCTCATGCTGCGGGCAGTTGCTGGCCGTGGGCTTCATGGCTCATCGCAAAAACCCGTCTACATGTCGACGTAGCATCGCGGCGCACCAGCTGCCTGCCGCCACGTGAAATGTCACCGCGGGCCACAGCAGAATGCCGTGAGGTCCTTGGCCAAAACCTGCGAGGGCGAGCATACAAGCGACCGCAAAATTGTAAAACAGCATCGCGACGATGACACTCCGCGCGACGGCGCTATGCGTATCGCTGCGCGCCAGCCAGCAGATGATCGCCAGCGCCAGTATCGCAGCGCCGCCAATGCGCGCCAGGCCCAGAGCGGCGGCCAAGTCCAGCGGCGTCCCGAACAGCAGCGACGCCGTTATCGAGGGTACCCTGCAGCGCCAGACCTGCGCCCGCCTCGATGATGGCCATCACAGTCAGCAGGGTTTTCATGGTTGCCCAAGTCGATGTCATTCAGCTTGAGAAAAGCGTGGCGCCGCACAAGTCCGGCGCCCCCTTCAACATTCCGGCGATTTCAATCGCGGGCCCGGGCCGTCGCTTCACGCTTTTTCAGCTCGTCCACAGCCGTTAGCTGCATCGGGCCGAGGTTGACGGTGAGCTTATGGATCTTGCCGTCGAATGCGAACGGCACCTGATAGTCCTTGTCGTTCACCCCCGTCCGGGTGTCGATCCCGACGTCGAAGGTCTCGTCGGCCACCTGCAGGAACGAGATCGAGTTGGCCTGCTTGCCCGTGGCGACGACTTTGCCGTCGACTTTCAGCACACCGCTGCCTCCCTTGGCAATGCCGGGGCCGTCATAGGTGTAGTCGAACGCGATCGTGTGCTTGCCGGGCGAGAGCACATCCGATCCCTCCCATCGATACTGGGCGAGGATCAGCATGTTGTAGTTGAATACCGGCTTGCCCTTGAGCATGTAGAGTCCCCAGCCGCCCCAACGTCCGCCCATGGTGGCGATCATGCCGTCGCCGCCACCCTGCGGAACGTCGACCTCGGCGGTGATCTTGTAGGATCTGCCGAGAATGTTCGGCGCATTGCTGGAATTGATGCCGGGGTTTACGCCCGTGTAGGTGAAGACGGTCTTGCCGGCCGTGGCACTTGGCCGCGGCGCCAGCGACGCGTGCGAACGTATCGTTGTCCAGAGGAAGACGTTGTACTTGGCTGCCTCCTTAACGAACAGCGCCTGCATCTCCTTCAGCTTGTCGGGCATCTTCGCCGCGAGATCGTTGGCCTGCGAATAGTCCTCGGTCAGATTGTACAGCTCCCATTTGTAATCGGCGATCGGCGGCAACGGCGCATTCAGGATCCACGGCCCATGCGGCGGCGTCGTGTTGGCGTACCAGCCATCGTGATAGATCCCGCGGTTGGCGATCATCTCGAAATACTGGGTCTTGCGCGTGGACGGCGCATTGGCGTTGGCCTTGTCGAAGGTGTAGGCCATGCTGACGCCTTCGATCGGCTTCTGCTTGATGCCATTGACGGTCTGCGGTGCCTTGATGCCGGCCGCTTCGAGGATCGTCGGCACGATGTCGATGATATGGTGGAACTGGTTGCGTACGCCGCCGGCATCCTTGATGCGATCGGGCCACGAGATCGCCATGCCCTGGCGCGTGCCGCCGAAATGCGAAGCGATCTGCTTGGTGTATTTGAACGGCGTGTCGAAGGCCCACGACCACGCGACCGCCATATGCGGATAGGTCCCTGCCGAGCCCCAGGCATCGTAGAACTTGAGCTGCTCTTCGATCGGAAAGTCGAGGATGCCGTTGTACGCCGTCTACTGATTGGGCGTGCCGACAGCGTGCCTTCGGGGCTGGTGCCGTTGTCGCCGTCGATGTAGATGATCAGCGTGTTGTCGAGCTGGCCCATGTCCTCGACCTGCTGGATCACACGGCCGATCTCGTGGTCGGTATAGGCGGTGTAGCCCGCATATACTTCGGCCTGGCGGGCGAACAGCTTCTTCTGGTCGGCCGAAAGCGTCTCCCATTTCGGCAGGCTGTCGGGCCATTCGGTCAGCTTGGCGTTTGCGGGAATGACTCCGAGCCGCTTCTGATTGGCGAAGATCTCCTCGCGCATGGCGTTCCAGCCCTTGTCGAACTTGCCTTTGAATTTGTCGACCCACTCCGCTTTCGGCTGGTGCGGCGAGTGGCTGCCACCCGGCACATAGTAGAGGAAGAACGGCTTGTCGGGCGCTGCGGCATTGAGCTCCTTCATGTAGCCGATCGCCTCGTCCGCCATGTCGGTGGTGAGGTTGTAGCCCGGCTTGCCGACCCACGGAGATATCTGCTTGTTGTTCTGGAAAAGGTACGGCGTCCACTGGTCGGTCTCGCCGCCCATGAAGCCATAGAAGTAGTCGAAGCCCATTCCGACGGCCATTGATCGAACGGGCCGGCGATGGTGTATTGGTACGCTGGCGTGTTGTGGTTCTTGCCGAACCAGGACGTGGCGTAGCCATTGTCCTTGAGAATGGTGCCGATCGTGGCGTTGTCCGGGCCGATGACCGAGTCGTAGCCTGGAAAGCCGGTCGACAGTTCGGTGATCACGCCGAAGCCCGAGGAATGATGGTTGCGGCCCGTGATCAGCGCGGCTCGCGTCGGCGAGCACAGCGCGGTGGAGTTGAACTGCGTGTAGCGCAGCCCCGCCTTGGCGATGCGATCCAGCGCCGGAGTCGGGATGACACCGCCGAAGGTGCCGCTGACGCCGTAGCCTTGGTCATCGGTCATGATCAGGAGCACGTTCGGCGCGCCCTTGGGCGGCACGACGCGTCGGCGGCCACCACGGCTTGGAGTCCGTGGCGTTTCCTTGATCACGCCACCAAATTGCGGCGGGACGCCGGAATTTGATTACCCTGGATCGTGGTCGTCGCACTCGGCGTTCCCAGCTTACCGTTGACGGTCTGGGCCAGAGCGGCGGGCAGATAACTTGCCCCGAGAAGGAAGCTTAGCGAAAGCGTCGTTGTGATCTTCATCTCACTGCTCTCCTCTTCTTGTTCAATGTTAGTTTGAATATTTTTGCTCACTGCACCTTGATGCCGGCGCGCTCTCGCATGCTTTTGAAAACGATATCGATCGCCTGAATGATGCGGAGCTGCGGGTTGGCCTTGCAGTACACGATCAACTCATGTTCGGCCTCCCTGCCCTTGCGGATGTCCATGTAATGCCGCTTCGCCAAGCCGTTGTACCAGCCGCTGTACCAGGAGCTCAGAAGGTCGGCCTGATCCTGCCAGGTGCCGGCGAGTTGCGCGCATGTCAGCGCCTGAACGTCAAGGAATCCTTCAGGGTCCGCATAGGTGCTCAGGTCCACCTGAGCTTTGGCACCCGAACTGACCGTCATCAGCGCAGCACCCATCGCGATCGAGATCAACATCTTGCGCATCGTGTTTTCTTTCCTGCGAGTATTCTTCGCATCTGGTTTGAGACATCAGTTCAATGGTGTGCGGTTCCATGGCGGTCCGATGCAGCGCCAGGGTGTCGACGCCGGCCTCTCGTTCGACAGTGTCGACGTGCACGACCGGCGCTTCGCTTGAGAGTTCAATGGCAGCGACGATCGTGTTGAGTTTGGCAGTATCGAGATTGCGATCGAATTGCTCGCGCGACTCCCACTCCTCGACAAGACAGAGCGTCTTGCGCCTGTCCAGGTCAGCATAGAGCCGCGCCTGCACGCAGCCCGCGGCCGCGCGCGTAGGACCCAGCAACGAGCTAAGCGTGCGCACAATCTCGGTGCGCTTTTCATCCGGAGCCACGATCTGCATGGAGAACACGATCAAGGTTCAATTCTTTCGGCTGTCACCGAGGTGAGCAACGCGCGCTGCTCAATCCCCATCGCAAGAAGCGCGCCAACCTTCATCGCGAACGACATCCAGCGGAAAATCGCCGCCAGAACAGCAGACTAGGAAACCGCGTCGGAGCGGCTGCAGGTTCAACGCGGCCGATCTCCGAAATTTCGGAGGAATCTCCGAAATTTCGGGAGAGGTCGGCAGCGCTGCCGAGCACCAAGCAGCCGCTCCAAATTTCTACGTGGCTGATCTATCGAGCATTTCCTTCGCACACATGCTGCACTGCACGTTGGCCCGGTTCTTGCGAAGCAAAATTTGTAGGCTGGCTGATTAGTTCGCAATTCGTAAAAGACAAAGGTCACATTGATGTTCAAGAAACTGCTCATGACCACGGCGCTTTCGCTTCCGCTGGCATTTGGCGGAGCTGCGTCCGCGCAGACCGCGGCCAAGAAACCCAACATCGTTGTGATCATGGCCGACGACGTCGGCATCTGGAATATCAGCGCTTACCATCGCGGCATGATGGGCGGCAGCACACCCAACATTGACCGCATCGCCAAGGAAGGTGCGCTCTTCACCGACTATTACGCGCAGCAATCCTGCACCGCGGGGCGGGCCGCCTTTATTCTTGGACAGACGCCATTCCGCACTGGGCTGTTGAAAGTCGGCATGCCCGCCGCAAAGCAAGGCCTGCAGGACAAGGACCCGACAATCGCCGAATTGCTCAAGCCCTATGGCTACGCCACGGCTCAAATCGGCAAGAACCATCTCGGCGACCGCAACGAATATCTGCCCACGGTGCACGGCTTCGACGAATTCTACGGCATCCTCTACCACCTCAATGCGATGGAGGAACCATACGATCCCCAGTATCCGAAGTCTCCGCAGTTCCGCGCCAATTTCGGCCCCCGCAACGTCATAGAGACGAAGGCTACGATGGTCGACGACGCCACCACCGATCCGCGCTGGGGCAAGGTCGGCAAGCAAACTATCGTGGACGGCGGTCCGCTGCCGCCGCATCCGAACATGGATGCCAACGCCAAGTTCAACATGGAAGACGTCGATGACGAACTGGTTCGCCGGTCCGTCGATTTCATCGATCGCTCCGCCAAAGCCAACAAGCCATTCTTCCTCTGGCACAACACGACTCGCACCCACGTATGGACCCATCTCGGGCCGAAGTGGAAGGACAAGACCGGCTACGGTCTCTATGCCGACGCCATCGCGGAACTGGACGCAGCCGTCGGCTCCATCATGAAGAAGCTGGATGACGCCGGCATTGCCGACAACACCATCGTGGTGTTCACCAGCGATAACGGTTCGGAGACGTTTTCCTGGCCGGATGGCGGCAACACGCCATTTCGTGGCGAAAAGGGCACCACCTATGAAGGCGGTTTCCGCGTGCCCATGGTGGCGAAATGGCCCGGCACGATCAAACCCGGCGGGATCATCAACGACATCATCGCAGGCGAGGATTTTCTGCCGACCCTCCTGGCTGCCGCCGGCGAACCCGACGTCAAAGGAAAACTCCTGAACGGCTTGAAGGTCGGCGACAAGACCTTCAAGACCCATCTGGACGGTTACAACTTCCTGCCGTTCCTGAAGGGCGAGGTCTCAGAAGGGCCGCGCAAGGAATTCTTCTACTTTACCGACAATGGCGATCTTACCGCCGTTCGATATGCCGACTGGAAACTCAGCTTCAAGACCATCAAGGGCAACCTGTTCACTGGCACCGAAGAATCCACCAACGTTCCCTTGGTAACCAATCTGCGGCAGGACCCGTGGGAAAAATACCCGGACCAATCGATGTTGTACGGCCGCTGGTGGGGCGAAAAGCTATGGACGATGGTGCCTGCCGTAACCCTGGTCGGCGGCTTCCTTCAGACCTTCAAGGAATACCCGCCGAGCCAGGTGGGGGTCGCTAAGCATCGAAAAGGCGCTTCAAGCGGTCGAGCGAGGCGCCACCGGAGGCGGCAAGTAGGGCCACGAACAGACACCGCGGTGATGGCCGCGTTACTTCGGCCATCACCGACCCCGATCAAGCGCGCAGCGCTCGGTCATTTTTCAACAACAGCAATCCTCATCGCTCACGAAGGAAACGCAAGATGATAAATGTCACGAAATTCAATCGGATTGTCGGAGTGTTTGCCCTGAGCGCAACGCTGTGCGGATCGGGAATGGCGCTCGCACAAACCGCTCCGGCCATGAAGACAATCGGCACTCCCGCCGCCGCACCCAAGCCCGAGATCGTGCCGTCGTTGTTCGTACTCAATTCACGCGGCGCGACGTTGCAAGGCAATACGCTTACTCTGACCGGCGTTGTGCCCCGTTTCCCGTCAGTATTTGCCGATGGACCGGTGAGATCAGCCGGCCACCAGCTTACCGCAGATATCATTGCTGACTGGGGAGCGGGTGACGACAGCTTTACCAAAAATCCGCCCAACGCGACCATCTCTGTCTTCAGCAAGGACGGTTCCGTGAAGGATGCCGTCGTGGTTCTAAAATCTCCAAAGCTCGACGGTGACAAACTGACGTTCAATGTTCAGGTCCTCGAAGGCGACCTCGCCGGCGGCGACGGCGGGGCCGCCCTCTTCATCGACATCATCGGTCGGCCGATGACGCCGATGTCCTTTGCTGGTGTCGGACGGCGCACGGCGTTTCGTGGCGCGATGTACGCCGGTGCTGCCGTTGGCGTGGCTGCGGTTGGAGCGGCGGCATATGCCGCGCCCTATGCGTACGCGCCTCCCCCGGTCTACGCCCGCCCGGCATGCGGCTATTATCCCTATCCGCCCTGCTACTGACAGGACAAGGTGGTGACGGTCTCGTCGGAGCAACTCAACGGGTCGGCAGCAGCCGGCCCGCTGCAGCCTGATACCGTCAACGCAGTCGTTCGGCGGTACAACGACGAAGCAATCGACACCAGCACGCAGCGAGTATTCGCTTTGAATATTCTTTGTGTGTTACTGCGGAATTGTGAAACAGATACTCCAGCAAGTGAGGCCCGTGATGCGCCGTTTAGCCCGCACTGTTTTGCTTTCGACTACTGCGAGCATTCTCAGCCTGTCCGCGCTCGCAGCCGACCTTCCGGCGCGTGTGCCCGTTGCACCGGTCGCCTATGTACCGTCGTTTTCGTGGACGGGTTTTTATCTCGGCGGCGAACTCGGTTGGATACGGAACCAATCCCGAATATACTGCCGGGGCTGTATTGCTTGGGGACGCCTTTCCTCGTCTCGTCCTCATCGGCAAGGATGGCCTGAGCTACGGAGTCCTGGGAGGTTACAATTATCAGGTCGGACAAGTGGTGCTCGGCGTCGAGGGTGACTTCGCAGGCTGGACCGTTGGCAAGATCCGGTACACCGCGATCACCGGCGATTTTCTTACAGCGCACAGCAAATGGGGCGGATCGGTCCGTGGACGGCTGGTTTCGCCGCCGATCGCGCCCTGTTTTACATGACGGGCGGCGCAGCATTCGTTTCCAATAAAACCTCTATTCCAACAACCGGATCTCTATCGGTGGCGATGATACACGGGTGGGATGGACCGTCGGAGCAGGCATTGATTACGCCTTCACGAACAACTGGTTCACGGGCCTCGAGTACCGCTATTCGCAAAACGAGTCCAAATCCTTCGTCTATCCCATCCCGATCCTGAATCTCGGCTCGTCGGTTTCAAGCAGGAATGAGCACCAATCAGGTGACGGCTCGCATCGGCTACAAGTTCTGACGATTAGACGGGCAGTGCCAGCGAA
>CAVUOI010000042.1:0-31396 GCA_963742935.1 uncultured Alphaproteobacteria bacterium
GTCTTCTCGTTCGGGATGCCCTCGATCGGGCATTCCTCGGTGCCGACCGTCGTGCGGGTGATCGCCTCGACCATCTCGCGCGTGCCTTCCGGATCGGTGATCCACTTCTTGTAGAAGTCGTAGGGGCAGGCCGCGACGCCCTTGGCGCCTTCGCCCGAGTTGATCATGCCGGTGTAGCCGCGGTGCACCAGCTTGAACAGATGGTTCTGCGACTGGCTGTTCCTGCGCGCAGTCGCGGATCAGGCTCTTCGACAGCGCCGCGTACTGGATGCCGTATTCCTCCTCGCCGCATTCGCCGAGCGTGCGGCCGTCGAAGCCGATGATCGCCGAGTGGCCGAAGTAGGAGTAGACGCCGTCGAAGCCGGCGGCATTGGCGACCGCGACATAGACGTTGTTGGCCCAGGCCATCGCCTTGGAGATCATGACCTGCTGGTCCTTGGCCGGATACATGTAGCCCTGGCAGCGCACGATCAGCTCGGCGCCCTTCATCGCGCAGTCGCGCCAGATCTCGGGATAGTTGCCGTCGTCGCAGATGATCAGGCTGATCTTCAGGCCCTTCGGGCCCGTCGGACACATAGGTGCAGTTGCCGGGATACCAGCCCTCGATCGGCACCCACGGCATGATCTTGCGGTACTTCTGCACGATCTCGCCCTGGTCGTTCATCAGGATCAGCGTGTTGTAGGGCGCCTTGTTCGGATGCTCCTCGTGGCGCTCGCCGGTCAGCGAGAACACGCCCCAGACCTTGGCCTTGCGGCAGGCCGCGGCGAAGATCTCGGTCTCCTCGCCCGGGCACCGTGGCGGCGGTCTCGTACATCTCCTTGGAGTCGTACATGATGCCGTGCGTGCTGTATTCGGGGAAGATCACCAGGTCCATGCCCGGCAGGCCGGTCTTCATGCCGACCAGCATGTCGGCGATGTTGCGGGCGTTGTCCAGCACCTCGGCCTTGGTGTGCAGGCGCGGCATCTTGTAGTTGACGACGGCGACGCCGACGGTGTCGTTGCTGCTGGAAATATCGCCGTGAAGCATGGGGATCGCCTCTCCTGTACTGGTTGAACTCGCCGTCGCGCATCAGTGGCTGATCATCCAGGGCCGCGCGGTCGGGAAAGCTCTTGGCGCCGCTTCTGGTCTTGCGTCACCAGCCGCGCCGGCTTCTTGCCCGAGCAGCAGCCGCAGCCGGGGCCGTGCGAGGCCTTGTACTCGGCCGAGCGTCTTCGGCGCATTGGCGCTGCGCTCGTTGGTGGCGTGCGCCTTGCGCTTGTCCGCCGGCATGCAGGAGAAATTCGGCGCGGTCAGGATCACGCGCGGCGCCTCATCCGCAGTGCGGGCAATCCTGCGGCTCGTCGCATTCGGCCATCGGCCGCATGTCGGTGAACGGGCCGCAATCGTCGCAAAGATATTCGTAGATCGGCATGTCGTCTTCCTCGCGCGATTCTGTTGACGCATTCGCGAAGGTGGATGCGGGGCGGCAGATACGCAGCCGTCCCGCATCCCTCGCGCAGGGACTATTTGTCCGGCGACAGCGGCATGTCGATGTCGCCCTTGATGAACTTGATCGGCCCGCCGACGACGGCATGATGTCGAAGTCGAAGATCTCCGTCGGCAGCCACAGCGTGGCGCAGGCGTTCGGGATGTCGACCACGCCGGTGATGTGGCCCTGCACGGCGCGGTGCCGAGGATCGAATAGGCCTGCGCGCCGGAGTAGCCGAACTTCTTCAGGTACTCGATCGCGTTCAGGCAGGCCTGGCGGTAGGCGATGTGCACGTCGAGGTAGTGCTGCTTGCCGGCCTCGTCGACCGAGATGCCTTCGAAGATCAGGTAGTCGTTGTAGTTCGGCGTGATCGGCGACGGCTTGAAGATCGGGTTCTTGATGCCGTACTTGGCCATGCCGCCCTTGATGAGGTCGACCTTCATGTGCACCCAGCCGGCCATCTCGATGGCGCCGCAGAAGGTGATCTCGCCGTCGCCCTGGCTGAAGTGCAGGTCGCCCATCGAGAGGCCCGCCGCCCGGACATAGACCGGGAAGTAGATCTTCGAGCCGCGCGACAGGTCCTTGATGTCGCAGTTGCCGCCGTGCTCGCGCGGCGGCACGGTGCGCGCGCCTTCGGCGCCGACCTTGGCCTTGGCGTCGCCCTTGGCCTTGCCCAGCATGCGCGGTCGCGCGCGAACGGCGGATTGGCGAGGCCCGGCACGCGGGTCGGGTTGGTCGCGATCAGCGCGGTCTCGCGCTCGTTCCAGGTCGCCAGCAGTCTTCGGATCGGGCAGGCAGCCGATCAGGCCGGGATGGATCAGGCCGGCGAAGTTCACGCCGGGGATGTGGCGCGACGACGTGAACATGCCCTTGAAGTCCCAGATCGACTTCTGCGCCAGCGGGAAATGGTCGGTCAGGAAGCCGCCGCCGTTCTTCTTGGAGAAGAAGCCGTTGAAGCCCCACAGGCTGTCCTTCAGCGCGCCGACGTCGAGCAGGTCGACCACCAGCAGGTCGCCGGGCTCGGCGCCCTTGACGCCGATCGGGCCGGACAGGAAATGCACGATCGACAGGTCGATGTCGCGCACGTCGTCGGCGGTGTCGTTGTTCTTGATGAAGCCGCCGGTCCAGTCGATAGGTCTCGATGATGAAATCGTCGCCCGGGTTGACCCATGCAGCCATCGGGATGTCCGGATGCCAGCGGTTGTGGATCTTGTCGTTGTCGTAGGCCGACTTGCGTCAGATCGACCTTGATCAGTGTATCTGGCATCAGATGCTCCCCTTACCGGTCAATTGCTGTTGCTTGCGAACTGCTCAGACGGACAGATATTTCGACGACTTGCGCGGCATCGACGCTGTCGCGCGGGTCGTCGTGGACGATCTCGCCGTTCTCGATCACGAGCACGCGGTCGGCGACGTCGAGCGCGAAGCTCAGCACCTGCTCGGACACGACGATCGACAGGCCGCGCTCGTCGCGGATGCGCTTCAGCGTGCGCGCCATGTCCTTGATGATCGACGGCTGGATGCCTTCGGTCGGCTCGTCGAGCAGCAGCACCTTCGGCTTGGTCGCGAGCGCGCGCGCGATCGCGAGCTGCTGCTGCTGGCCGCCGGAGAGGTTGCCGCCGCGGCGGCCCTTCATCTCCAGCAGCACCGGAAACAGCTCGTAGATGTCGTCGGGCACTTCCGTGCCGCCGGACACGACGAGGCCGGTCTCGATGTTCTCCTTCACCGTCATGGTCGAGAAGATCATGCGGCCCTGCGGCACGTAGGCGAGGCCCTTGGCGACGCGCTCGTAGCTCTGCAGCGCGCTGAGTTCGGTGCCGTCCATGCTGACCGAGCCGCTCTTGGTCGGCAGGATGCCCATCAGGGACTTGAACAGCGTGGTCTTGCCCATGCCGTTGCGGCCCATGATCGCGACGATCTCGTTGGGCGCGACCGAGACGTGAGGCCGTGCAGCACCTCGCTCTGGCCGTAGGCGACGTGGAGATCGGCGATCGCCAGCATGCGTCGCTGCTCCTTAATGGCCCAGATAGACTTCGATGACCTTCGGGTCGTCTTGCACCTTCTCCATCGGCCTTCCGACAGGATCTTGCCCTGGTGCAGCACGGTGACCTTGTGGGCGATGTCCTCGACGAATTTCATGTCGTGCTCGATCACGAGCACCGAGCGGTTCTTGATGATGCGGTTGAGCAGCTCGGCGGTCTTCTCGCGCTCGCGTGACGCTCATGCCGGCGACCGGCTCGTCGAGCATCAGCAGGTCCGGGTCCTGGATCAGCAGCATGCCGATCTCGAGCCACTGCTTCTGGCCGTGGCTCAGCAGATCGGCGCTCGGTGTCGAGCTGGTCCTTCAGGAAGATCATCTCGGCGACCTCCTCGACCCGCTCGCTGCACCGCGGCGTCGCGCTTGAAGGCCAGCGCGCCGAACACCGAGCGGCCGCGCGGATAGGAGATCTCGAGATTCTCGAACACGGTGAGGTCCTCGTAGATCGACGGCGTCTGGAACTTGCGGCCGACGCCGGCCTGCACGATCTGGTTCTCGTTCAGCTTGGTCAGCTCCTTGTCGCGAAACTGGATCGAGCCGGAGGTGGCCTTGGTCTTGCCGCAGATCAGGTCGAGCACCGTGGTCTTGCCGGCGCCGTTGGGGCCGATGATCACGCGCATCTCGTTCTCGTCGACATAGAAGGACAGGTCGTTGACGGCCTTGAAGCCGTCGAAGGAGACGGTGAGGCCTTCGACCGCGAGCAGGAATTCCTTGGGCTGGTGACCGATGAGCATGATCTATCTCCTCACTCCGTCGGGCGCGCCGTCGGCGACCGGAGCCGTCGGCTCCAGCCGTTCGTTGGCCGGCTTTCGGCTTGCGCGATCGGCCAGCAGCCGATCGATGCGCGGCTGGACGTAGCTCGCCCAGATGCCCGGCCAGGCCGTTCGGGAAGGCCAGCACCACGGCGATGAACAGCGCCGCCGAGGCCGAACAGCCAGAGCTCCGGGAAGCTTTCCGAAAGGCTGGTCTTGGCGAAGTTCACCAGCAGCGTGCCGTAGACCGCGCCGAGGAGCGACATGCCGCCCGCCGACCGCGGCGTAGATCACCATCTCGATCGACGGCACGATGCCGACGAAGGACGGCGACATGAAGCCGACCTGCAGCGTGAACATCGCGCCGCCGATCGCCGCGAACACCGCCGCCAGGCAGAAGGCGAAGATCTTGAAGTTGGCGACGTTGTAGCCGGAGAAGCGCACGCGGTCTTCCTTGTCGCGCATCGCGACCAGGATGCGGCCGAGCTTGGTCAGTGCCGGATGAACTGCGCGATGCCGATGCAGGCGAACAGCAGCACCACGTCGACGAAGTAGAGGATGAACTTGGCGTTGTCGGTGCGGATGTCCCAGCCCTTGCAGGGTCCGCAGGTCGGTCATGCCGTTGATGCCGCCGGTGTAGCCCTGCTGGCCGATGATCAGGATGGTCAGGATCGCGCGACGGCCTGGGTGATGATGGCGAAATACATGCCGCCGACGCGGCGCTTGAACATCGCGGAGCCGATGATGCAGGCGAACAGGCCGGGCACCAGGATGATAGCGAGCGATGGTCAAGGTGAGACTGTGGAACGGCTGCCAGAACAGCGGCAGCGCGGTGATCTGGTTCCAGTCCATGAAGTCCGGAATGCCGGGCGTCGACTGGATCTTGGTGTTCGCGACGCTGGAGGCTTCGAGCTTGAGGAACATCGCCATGCAGTAGCCGCCGAGGCCGAAGAACACGCCCTGCCCCAGGCTCAGAATGCCGCCATAGCCCCAGCACATCACCAGCCCGATCGCGACGAAGGCGTAGGTCAGGTATTTGGCGACGAGGTTGAGGCGGAAGACGTCGAGCGACAGCGGCAGGATCACGACCAGGACAGACGGCCAGGGCAACGAAGCCGATCAGCTCGGAGCGATTGAAGAAGCGTGAAGTGATGATCATGGCTTGCCTGCTTCCGTTACTTGCGGACCTTGAGGGCGAACAGGCCTTGCGGCCGCAGCATCAGGATTCCGACGACAGCGAGCAGCGTCAGCACCTTGGCCATCGAGCCGGACATGAAGAACTCCAGCGTCGACTGGGTCTGCGAGATCCTGAAGGCGGAGGCGATGGTGCCGAGCAGGCTGGCCGCGCCGCCGAACACCACCACCAGGAAGGTGTCGACGATGTAGAGCTGGCCTGAGGTCGGCCCGGTCGAGCCGATCATGGTGAAGGCGCGCCGGCAACGCCGGCGATGCCGCAGCCGAGCCCGAAGGTGTAGCGGTCGACCTTCTCGGTATTGATGCCGACGGCGCCGGCCATGATGCGGTTCTGCACCACGGCGCGCACCTGGCGGCCCCAGCGCGATTTGTACATGACGCAGGCGACCGCGACTGTGATCAGCAGGGTCAGGCCCATCACGAAGATGCCGTTGATCGGAATCTCGATCGAGTCGGTGACCTTGAGCGAGCCCATCATCCAGTCCGGCAGTTCGACGCCGACTTCGCGCGGGCCGAACACCGAGCGATAGGTCTGCTGCAGGATCAGGCTGAGGCCCCAGGTGGCGAGCAGCGTGTCGAGCGGGCGCTTGTAGAGGTGGCGTATCAGCGCCCATTCGACCAGCATCCCCAGCGCGCCCGACGCCAGAAACGCCAGCACCATCGCGAGGAAGAAATATCCGGAGAACAGTGAAGGCAGATAGTGCTGGAACGTGTTCGACGTCATCCAGGTGACGTAGGCGCCGAGGATCATGAACTCGCCATGCGCCATGTTGATGACGCCCATCTGGCCGAAGATGATCGCAAGACCGAGCGCCATCAGCACGTACACGGAGAACAGGATCAGGCCCGCAAAGCCCTGCATGACGAAGATGGAGCCGAGATCGCCAATCGAATAGTCGCCGAACATCGATGTTTCTCCGTCGAAGGGATAAGGTCCCCGCGTCGCGAACGAATTCGCGACGCGGGGTCGTCAAGCGCGGATTGACGGTCCACGCCAGGGAGCTGGTGCTCGGAGAAAGGCCGCGGGAAACCGTGCGGCGCTTACTGGTAGCCCTTGGGGAACGGATCGGGCTCGATCAGGTCCGGCGGTCTCGAAGATCAGCTCGAACTGGCCATCGAGCTTGGCCTTGCCGACGCGGCTCTTGGACCACAGGTGATGGTTTTCGTGGACGCGCACGTAGCCTTCGGGCGCGCCCTTGAATTCGACACCGGTCGAGGCGGGCGCGATCTTGTCGACGTCGAAGCTGCCGGCCTTCTCGACCGTTGATTTCCACAGCCACGGGCCGAGATAGGCGGCCTGCGTCACGTCACCGATCACGGTCTTCTCGCCCCACATCTTCTTGAAGGCCGCGACGAATTCCTTGTTGTTCGCGTTGTCGAGCGACTGGAAGTACTTCATGCAGGCATAGGCGCCCGCGATGTTCTCGCCGCCGATGCCGTCGATTTCGTCTTCGGTCACCGAGATCGTCAGCAGCGACTGCTTCGACAGGTCGATGCCGGCCGCCTTGAGCTGCTTGTAGAACGCGACGTTCGAGCCGCCGACCACGTCGGTGAAGATCACGTCGGGCTTGGTCAGCTTGATCTTGTTGATGACCGAGTTGAACTGGGTGTGGCCGAGCGGGTAGTATTCCTCGCCGACGACCTTGCCCTTCAGCACGTTCTCGATGTGCTTGCGCGCGATCTTGTTCGAGGTGCGCGGCCAGATGTAGTCCGAGCCGATGAGGAAGAACGATTTGGCGCCCTTCTCCTTGGCGACCCAGTCGAGGCCGGCGAGAATCTGCTGGGTGGCTTCCTGGCCGGTGTAGATGACGTTCTTGGACTGCTCGAGGCCTTCATAGAAGGTCGGGTAGTAGAGCATGCCGTTGTACTGCTCGAAGACCGGCAGCACTGCCTTGCGCGACGCCGAGGTCCAGCAGCCCATGATCGCCGCGACCTTGTCGTTGACGAGCAGCTTCTTGGCCTTTTCGGCGAAGGTCGGCCAGTCGCTGGCGCCGTCTTCCTGGATGAACTTGATCTTGCGTCCGAGCACGCCGCCCATCGCGTTGATCTGTTCGATGGCGAGCTTTTCGGCCTGGATCGAACCGGTCTCCGAAATCGCCATCGTGCCGGTGGCCGAGTGCAGGATGCCGACGGTGACTTCCGTATCGGTGACCGCCAGACCCGTCGTGTTGACCGTGGCGGTGGCGGGACCGGCGCCGAATGACGGCCGGGGAAGCATCGAAATGAACGGCAGCGCCGCCGCCCCCATCAGCAGTTTGCGGCGAAGCGGCGACTGCAAGCCCTTGTTTGGTTCGTCTGACATGAGCACCCCATTTTTGGTTCGAGAACGCTTATTGGTCAGGCGAGGATTGCCTAGAATTGTGCACTGCACTGATACGTGAGATCGCGTATACTGCACCGCAAAATAGCGACGTAGGCTTGGAACGGGGTTTGCTGGCTACGTACGAAGACCGAGCAAACCGGGCAGGAGTGTTGAAGTGGCAGGGCGGCAGCGGATCGACCGCGTCAGACGCCAATACAATCAGTGGGTTGCGAACCAGACCCTGGAAGACTATGCGCTGCGCTTCACCGCCAAGAGCGCCCGGCGATGGTCGGCCGCCCGCGTCGCCAATACGGCGCTTGGTGCGATCTCGTTCCTGGCGCTGGAAGCGATCGGCGGCACGATTACGCTCAATTATGGCGCAGCCAACGCCACCGCCGCCATCCTGGTCGTCAGTGTCATTATCTTCCTCTGCGGCCTGCCGATTGCCTACCATGCCGCCAAATGCGGCATCGATATCGACCTGCTGACCCGCGGCGCCGGCTTCGGCTACATCGGCTCGACCATCACCTCGCTGATCTACGCCTCCTTCACCTTCATCTTCTTCGCGCTCGAAGCGGTGATCATGGCGGCTGCGCTGGAGATGTGCTTCGGCATTCCGCGCCCGATCGGCTATCTCATCAGCGCCGTCGTCATCATTCCCCTGGTGACCTACGGCATCACCTTGATCAGCCGCTTCCAGCTGTGGACGCAGCCGCTCTGGGTCGTGCTGCACATCCTTCCCTTCGTGGCGATCGCCTGGGCCAATCCGCATTCGTTCACGGAATGGCGCAAATTCGCCGGCGAACATGGCGACGTGAATGGCCATCTCGATCTGCTGCTGTTCGGCACGGCGGCATCGGTGGTGTTTTCGCTGGTTGCGCAGATCGGCGAACAGGTCGACTTCCTGCGGTTCCTGCCGCGCGACCGCCGAACCTCTCGCACGTCATGGTGGATCGCATTGCTGAGCGCCGGCCCCGGCTGGATCATTTTTGGCGCGCTCAAGCTGCTGCTGGGCTCGTTCCTCGCCTACTTCGCACTCAGCCACGGCGTCGCCAACGAACTGGCTGCCGAGCCGGCGCACATGTATCTCGAAGCGTTCCGTTACGTGCTGTCGCAGCCCGATCTGGCGCTGGCGCTCACCGGCACCTTCGTCATTCTCTCGCAAATCAAGATCAACGTCACCAACGCCTATGCCGGCTCGATCGCGTGGTCGAACTTCTTCTCGCGGCTGACGCACAGCCATCCCGGCCGCGTAGTCTGGCTGGTGTTCAACGTCATGGTGGCGCTGCTGTTGATGGAGATCGGCGTCTACAAGGCGCTGGAGCAGACGCTGGCGCTCTACTCCAACGTCGCGATTGCCTGGGTCGGCGCGCTGGTCGCCGATCTCGTCATCAACAAGCCGCTTGGGCTGCGGCCACAGCACATCGAATTCAAGCGCGCGCATCTCTACGACATCAATCCGGTCGGCGTCGGCGCCATGACGATCGCGACCATCGTCTCGATCTCGGCGTTCTACGGCCTGTTCGGCCCGACGGCGAAGGCGCTGTCCGCCTTCGTGGCGCTGGCGGTCGCCCTGATCACCGCACCGCTGATCGCCTGGGCCACTGGCGGCAAATACTATATCGCGCGCAAACCCAAACGGAGCTGGCAGAACCTCGAGTCGATCCAGTGCTGCATCTGCGAGCATTCGTTCGAGCCGGAGGACATGGCCTCCTGCCCCGCTTATGCCGGCCCGATCTGCTCGCTGTGCTGTTCGCTCGACGCCCGCTGTCACGATCTCTGCAAGCCCCATGCGCGGATCGGCGCGCAAGCGGCGGAGACGCTGAGCAAGATACTACCGGAGCCGATCTACGCCCGGATCAACTCGCAGTTCGGGCGCTATGTCGGAGTGTTCGCGGTGTCCGCCGGCCTCGTCGGGCTGACGCTCGGGCTGATCTATCTGCAGACGTCGGCGACGATAGCCGTCGACAATCTGCTTCTGTCGGACGTGCTGTGGAAAGTGTTCTTCGCACTCACCATCATCATCGGCGTGGTGGCATGGCTGTTCGTGCTGGCGCAGCAAAGCCGCCACGCGGCGGAAGCAGAAACGCGGCGGCAGACCACGCTTCTGATCCAGGAGATCGACGCGCACAAGCGCACCGATACCGAGTTGCAGCGCGCCAAGGAAGTCGCGGAATCGGCCAACCTCGCCAAGAGCCGCTATGTGGTCGGCCTGAGTCACGAACTACGTTCGCCGCTGAATGCCATCTCCGGCTATGCGCAACTGCTGGAACAGGATTCCAGCCTCAACACCAAACCGCGCGACCAGGTGCGCGTCGTGCGCCGCAGCGCCGACCATCTGTCCGGGCTGATCGATGGCATTCTGGATATTTCCAAGATCGAGGCCGGCCGGCTCTATCTGTCACGCGACGAGGTGCGCCTGAGCGAATTCCTCGAACAGCTCGTCGGGATGTTTCGCGTTCAGGCCACCGCCAAGGGAATCGATTTCGTTTTCAAGCGGCCTTCGGTTCTGCCGCTCGTCGTCTATGCCGACGAAAAGCGCCTGCGTCAGGTTCTGATCAACCTGCTGTCGAATGCGCTCAAATTCACGCAGGCCGGCAGCGTGCAATTCGTCGTGCATTACCGCAGCCCCGTCGCCGAGTTCGAGATCATCGACACCGGGCCCGGCATTCAGCCCAGCGACCTCGAACGCATCTTTGCTCCGTTCGAACGCGGTGCGCTCGGCGTGTCGCAGCCGCAGACCGGTACCGGTCTCGGGCTGACCATCAGCCGGCTGCTCGCCGGCGTCATGGGCGGCGATATCAGGGTGACGAGCGAGGTCGGCACCGGCAGCACGTTCCGCGTCAAGATCCTGCTGTCGGAAGTCACCAATCCGACGAGGATCGCGCCGATCGAGGCGCCGATCTTCGGCTATCACGGCCCGCGCAAGACGATCCTGATCACCGATGACGATCCGACCCAGCGCGACCTGCTGCGCGAAGTGCTGACGCCGCTCGGCTTTATTCTCCTGAGCGCGCCCGACGGCGCCGGCTGCCTCGCGCTGGCGCAGCATTGCCGGCCGGACCTGTTCCTGCTTGATATCTCGATGGCCGGCATGGATGGCTGGACGGTGGCGGAGACGTTGCGCACCAGCGGACATCATCAGGCCCGAATCCTGATGGTGTCGGCGAGCGCGCTGGAAGCGCATGGCGCGCCGCTGGCGCAGCCGTTTCACGACGGCTATCTGATGAAGCCGATCGATATTCCCAAGCTGGTCGAGACCATCCGGCAGTTGCTGAGGATAGAATGGCAATACGAGGCTGAGCCTGCGCCTCCGCCGCGCTGGAGGCCGGAGACCGGCTCGCGGCCGCCGGTGAAATATGTCGAGGAACTGATCGGACTCGGGCAACTCGGCTATGTCAGAGCGATCCAGGTCAAGCTCGACGAGATTGGCCAGGATTACCCTGAACATGCCGACTTCGTGTCGCAAATGCGTGGCTTGATCGACCGCTTCGATCTCGACCAGTACATGGCGAACCTTAAAACATTGCACAGCTATGATCACTGAATCCAAAAAGCGCGACGTCGCCCTCATCGTCGACGATTCGCCGGAGACACTCCGGCTGCTCACCGACGCGCTCGACGGCGCCGGAATGACGGTCATGGTCGCGCTCGACGGCGCAGCGGCAATGCGGATCGTCGACCAGATCACGCCCGACATCGTCCTGCTCGACGCGGTCATGCCCGGGCTGGACGGCTTTGAAACCTGCAGGCGGCTGAAGCGCGACGCAGGCCTCGACCACGTCCCCATCATCTTCATGACGGGGTTGGCCGAAACCGAGCATATCGTGCGCGGGCTAGAGGCCGGCGGCGTCGACTATGTCACCAAGCCGATCGCGGTCGAGGAGATGCTGGCGCGCATCCGCGTCCACCTCGCCAATGCGCGGCTGACACAGAGCGCGCGCGCCGCGCTCGACGTTTCCGGCCGCTACCTGCTCGCCGTCAACAGCGTGGGCAAGATCATGTGGGCGACCCCGCAGGCGCAGAAACTGCTGTCGGATGCGCTTTCCGCCGATAGCGACGACGATGTCGTGCTGCCCGACCCGATCCCGCAATGGCTGGATCAGGCCCGCAAGGGCAAGGCCGGGTCAAAAGCCGCGATCATGACCGCGCTTCCCGGCAACGAACAGCTCCGGCTGCAATATATGGGCACGCTGGGTACCAACGAATTCCTGCTGCGGCTGGCCAAGGATTCCGGCGCCGAGACGCCGTCGGAATTCTCCAGCGAACTCGGCCTGACGACGCGCGAGGGCGAAGTGCTGTCGTGGCTCTCAAAAGGCAAGACCAATCGCGACATCGCGCAGATTCTGGGACTTTCCCCGCGCACCGTCGACAAGCACCTCGAGCAGATCTACTCGAAACTCGGCGTCGAGAACCGCACCGCGGCTGCCGCGATCGCTGTCAATGCCAAGCACCGGAAATCCTGACGCGACATCCGGCGCCAGAAAGTACTCAGAGGTGCGATGCCATGAGCCTTCCGGCGACCGGAAGACGCGCCTGCAGGATCGTTCCGCTCTCTGATTCCGTGATGTAGAGCGTCTTGTTGTCCTGCCCGCCATAGGCAACGTTGGTGGTGGTGAGGCCTTCGCAGGAACGCACGCGATAGAGCGGTTCACCGGTTCGGCCGAAGATCCAGACCGCGCCGAGGCCCGCATGGGCGATCGCAAGGTTGTCCTCCTGATCCATGGCCAGTCCATCCGGACCGCCAAGGCTTCCCGAAAGCTGCACGAAGATGCCGACCTTCGACGCGGTGCCGTCGGGCATCAGCGGCACGCGCCAGATGCAGTTTCCGCGCGTGGCGGCGACGTAGAGAATGTGCTCGGCGCCGTTGAGCACCAGGCCATTGGGGCTCGGAACGTTGTTGACGAGCAGATCGAGCGTGCCATCGACCCGCAACCGATAGACGCGCCCGGTCGGATCATGCATCCCGGTCTGCCCCTGATCGGTGAAGTAGATGTCGCCGTTGCGCGCGAACACCAGGTCGTTGACGCCCTTGAAGCTTTCCGACCACCGCCGCTCCAGCAGCGGCGATACCTTGCCGCTGCGCGGGATCGAGCGTCATCAGCCCGTGCCGGTAGTCGGTAATGACGATGCGCCCGTCCTTTGCGATCTTCAGCCCGTTCGGCTCGCCGTCATACTCCGCCACCAGCGTGAACTCGCCGCCCGGGGAGATGCGAAAGATGCGGCCGTAGGGGATGTCGACGATGTAGAGTTGGCCGTCGCGGTCGAACGACGGCCCCTCGAGGAACGAATCCACGGGCACGCCGCGGCGGTTCACGATGGCCCAGGCATTGTCAGGGTCCTTCCGCCTGAACTTGTCGGGCAGCCGGGCGAATACTTCGGTTTCGATGATCTGGGGTGGAGCGTACATCGCACGAACTCTTCTAGGGAACGACGGCCGCGCGGGACGGCAGCCACATCGCGATATCGGGGAATAGCACCAATAGCCCGAGCAGAACGAACATGATGAGGTGGAACGGTATCGTCCCCATCACGACGTCACTCAGTTTGCCGGTCCAGATGCTCTGGATGACGAAGAGGTTGATACCGATCGGCGGCGAGATCTGACCCATCTCGATGAACAGCACCAGGATGACGCCGAACCAGATCGGATCAATCCCGTATTGCAGCAACACCGGATAGAGCAGCGGCACCGTGACGACGATCATGCCCAGGCTTTCGACCAGGCAACCGAGCACGGTGTAGAGAACGAACAGCGCGAGGAAGAATTCGAGCTTCGACAGTTTCAGGTCGACCAGGAACTGGGTGATCTGTTCGCCGACGCCGGCATAGCTGATGGCGTAGGAGAACAGGAACGCGGCATAGACGATGAACAGGATGTTTCCGCACACCCTGGTCGTGGTCTGCAACGCGTGCCAGAGAACACGGAAGTTGAACTCCCCCCAGAACACCGCAATGATCATCGAGAGCACGCAGCCGACCGCCGCGGCTTCCGTCGGCGTGACCAGGCCGGTGTAGATGCTGCCGATCGTCCCGCCGATCAGCACGACGAACGGAAACACGTCGAGCAGCGCGGCAGTCAGTTCCTTCATCGATCGCGCGCCGGTTTCGACTGGCGCGACGGCCGGCCTGAACCAGGCATGGAGCGCGATGTAGGCCATGAACATCGCGGTCAGCAGCAGGCCCGGCATGACGCCCGCCATGAACAGCTTGGCGACCGAGGTCTCGGTGAAGGTGCCGTAGACGATCATGGCGATGCTCGGCGGAATCAGGATGCCGAGCGTGCCGCCCGCGGCCAGCGAGCCGGCCGAGAGCCGGGGATCGTATTTGCGCTTCTGCAGTTCGGGGAGCGCCACCCGCCCGATCGAGGCCGCGGTGACGACGCTCGAACCGCTGATCGCCGCAAAGATCGCGCAGCCCGCGATATTGGTCTGCAGCAAGCCGCCTGGAATCCACGACACCAGCTTGGACAGCCCGTGATAGACGCGTAGGCTCAGTTTACTTTCCTGCAATATCTCCGCCATCAGGATGAACAGCGGGATCGCGCTCAGCGTAAAACTGTTCATGCTGCCCCAGCTCACGAGGCCGATGCCCTTGAGGCCGGGCAATCCCGTATGCAACAGCAGGTACAGCACCGACGGCACCGTGATCGCGAACGGAATTGTCATTCCAACGCATAGCAGGCTGAGGAAAATCAGCAGTACGACGACGAGTTCAACGCCCGGACTCACGACTGCGATCTCCTCAGATGCCTAGCTTTGGCGATCATGGTTCGGATCAAGGCAAAGCACAGCAGCGCCATGCCGATGGCCATGGAGGCCTGTGGCATCCAGAGCGGGGTCTGCAGCGGCGTCGGCGCCACATCTTCAGCGCGCCAGGAATTGAGCACCAGCCGCGTCAGCTGCCACGTGATAAGGCCGGACGCGATCAATGACATCAGGTCGAATACGATCTGAGAGATGATCCGGGCCGATGGACTCAGTTTGGACTGGACCAGTTCGACCCGGTGAAAGGCGCCGTGGGCTTCGGCGACCGGCATGCTCAGGAAGGTCAACGCGACCAGCAGATAGCCGCCGACCTCGTCGGTGACCTGCAACGAAGTCCCGAACACGTTGCGCGCGATCGCTTCGGCGCCGATCAGTACGATCATCGCCACCAGAAACAACGCGCACAGCGTCTCTGACGTGTTTTCTACCTGGCTTGGGCCTGACGACACGGTTTCGATGAGGTGGACGGCGCCGTCCGCCGCCACCTCCTTGATCTCGATAGGCTTGAGCATGTCCGCCTACCTGCCGAGCGCGGCGCGGACTTTCTTCAGCGCCTCGACCGCATCGGGGCCTTTGGACTTGGCCCATTCATCCCAATAGGCAGAGATCACTTTCGTGCCGGCCTCGACGTCGGCAGGCTGCTCCGCGGTGACCTTCATCCCGCCATCGGCGAACTTCTTGGTCAGGCTTTCCTCTTCGTCTTCCATCGCCTTGGTGATCAGGGGCATGTTGGCTTCGATGATCTTGCGGATCTTGGCCTGGACCTCCGGCTTCAGCTTGCCGAAACGCTCCTTGTTCACGATGATGACCGAGTTGAAGTAGTTGATGCCAAGACGATAGTTGAACTTCAGCAGATCCTTCCAGACGTTGCCGCCGCCGGAGCTTGCCGTGAGCACGCCGTCGACGACGCCGCGATCGAGTGCCGATGGCACCTCCGGAGCGCCGAGCGTGACCGGAACGCCGCCCAGGCGCTTGATGAACTCGCCCTGCTCCGGTGAAGTGACGCGAATCTTTTGACCTTTGATATCCGCCAGCGAGGTCAGCTTCTTGCCCGAAAAGGCGACCTGGTAGGGATAGAGGTACTGGCCAAGTACCAGGACGCCCTTCTTCTCGAACGCCTTTTCCAGATAAGGCGCCATGATCGCGGCGGCCTTCTGATACTCCTCCGGCGAGCGGATCAGCATCGGCAGTCTGAGAACGCCGCCGATCGGTATGTTGCCGAGGAAGTATCCGTCATCGCCCAGTTGCACGACGTCGTCGCTGACGGCCTGGGTGATGGTGGTGGTGTTGATCGGGAGCGAGCCTCCGAGGTGCAGACGGATGGCCAGGTCTCCGCCGGTTTCCTTTTCGATCTGCTCGATGACGATGTTCAAGCCCTTGACGGCCGAGACGGTGGACACCGCGTTGTAGACGTAAAGGTCCCATTTATCCGCCGCTACAGCCGGATTGAAGGGCAAGCAGGACACCGCCAGCGCCGCCGCGACCAGCCCTGCCCGCACCATACGCCCTGACTTCATCGAGATCATCGTTCGCTCCCTGTCGCGCTTTTCTTGTTCCTTTCGGGATATCTTTGATCATGGCCCCGCGGCAAGTGGCGAATGCGATGTCAACCATCGCATATGTGATAAATGCGCCGTGCGGCCAAAAGCATATTGATCCGAATTGCCATCGGTCATTGAAGTGCGACGCAACGCGGCCGCTGTACGAACCGCGCACGAATACACGCGGCGCCGCGACTGCCGCGTTGCAGGCAAGCAGGAAGGAAAGTCAGAGGTGGTAGACACGACCATGGCGGACGGCCCGCTGGGCGGAATCCGCATCGTCGATCTGACCAATGTGATCATGGGTCCGTTCGCGACCCATATCATGGCGGATATGGGCGCCGACGTGATCAAGATCGAAAGCGCGGAAGGCGATTCCTTTCGCGGCTATCGTCCCAACCGAAACGAAGGCATGGCCGGCGGCTTCCTGCACCTCAACCGCAACAAGCGCAGCGTCGTGCTCGACCTCAAGCGCGCCGATGAAATGGCTGCACTGCACAAGCTGATTGCGACGGCAGACGTTTTCGTCCATTCGCTGCGGCCGAAGGCAATCGAGAAGCTCGGTCTCGGCTACGAGGCGGTGCGGGCAGTGAAGCCCGACATCATCTATTGCGGCGCCTACGGCTTCGGCAAGGACGGACCGTACCGCGACAAGGCCGCCTATGACGACATCATTCAGGCCGGATCCGGGCTTGCGGCGCTGCACAAGGTTTCGCGCGGCGAGCCTGCGTTCATGCCGACGGTGCTTTGCGACAAGCTCTCGGGCCAGGCCATCGCTTACGCTGTCATCGCCGCCCTGTTTCAGCGCGAGCGCGGCGGCGGCGGCCAGGCCATCGAAGTTCCGATGTTCGAAACCACCGCGGAGTTCGCCTATATCGAACATCTGCTCGGGTTCGCGTTCGAGCCGGAACTCGGGACGACAGGATATGTCCGCGTCGTCAGTCCGCGACGGAAGCCGTTCCGCACCGCCGACGGCTACGTCTGTATCCTGCCCTACTCGGACCGCAACTGGCGCGACTTCTTCGACTTCGTCGGCAAGCCCGAATTCAAGACGGATCGCGCGCTTCTATCCCCTCACCGAACGTGTTGCTCATCTGGAGACGCTTTACGAGATGATCGATGCGATGGCGCCGACACGCTCGACCGCCGAGTGGGTGGATTTCTGCGACGAGGTCAGCATTCCCTGCATGCCGGTGCTCAGTCTCGACGAACTGCCCAACGATCCACACATGAAGGCTGTCGGCATGTTCAGTCGTGCCGAACATCCATCCGAGGGCAGTTACAAGGCGATCCGCGCCCCTGTCACGTTCGGATCGACGCCGTTTCGCCTTCGCCGGCATGCGCCGCGGCTGGGCGAGCATACCGAGGAAATCCTGAAGGAAATCGGAGCCGAACTCAGATCGCGCTGAGGCGCGCATTTCCGACGCATTATCGCAAACAAGATCAGGAGATCCACATGCGCGCGTTTCGGTTCGAATCGCTGACGCTGCCGCCGGAAGCCGAAGCCATGCGGCGCAAGGTTCGCGCCTTCCTCGACGACGAGCGCGCCAACAAGCGTTACGCCGCCCATCGCACCTCGTGGTCGACCTTCGACCCCGAATTCAGCCGGCGAACTGCTGCGGCCGGATTCATCGGAATGACCTGGCCGAAGCAATATGGCGGCGGTGAGCACTCCAATCTCGAGCGGTTCGTGGTCACCGAGGAGATGCTGGCAGCGGGCGCGCCCGGCGGCGCCCACTGGATCGCCGATCGGCAGTCCGGTCCGCAGATCCTCAAGCACGGCAGCGAGCGCGCGCGCCAGTTGATCCTGCCGAAGATCGCTGCCGGCGAATGCTATTTCGGCATCGGCATGAGCGAACCGGATTCCGGCTCCGACCTCGCCGCGGTCCGGACCAAGGCCGACAGGGTCGAGAACGGCTGGCGCATCAACGGCGCGAAGATCTGGACCTCCAACGCGCATCGCGTGCACTATTTGATCGTGCTGGCACGGACCGAACCGCCCAGCGAGAATCGCCATGCCGGCCTGTCGCAGTTCATCGTCGATACCAAGACGGAGGGCGTCTCGATCCGGCCGATCCTCAATATGTCCGGCGGCCACGAATTCAACGAGGTATTCTTCCGCGATTGCTTCGTGCCTGATGACATGCTGATCGGCAAGCCGGGCGAAGGCTGGACCCGCGTGACCGGCGAACTGGCCTACGAGCGCGCCGGGCCGGATCGGTTCATGTCCGATACCAGGCTGTTGATCGAACTGATCAACAAGGTCGGCGAAGCCCCGAGCGAACGGCAGGCCATCGAGATCGGCCGCCTCGTCGCGCATTTCGCTTCGCTGCGCCGGATGTCGTCATCGATCGCAGGATTGCTGGAGCGCGGCGAAAGCCCGGTCACCGAGGCCGCCCTGGTCAAGGACGTCGGCACGGCCTTCGAGCGGGAGATTCCCGAGATCGTGCGCAAGCTGCTGCCGATCGAAGCGAGCCTCGACGACGATGACGAATATTCTCAGGCGCTGGCGCATGTACTGTTGCACGCGCCGTCGTTCACGATCCGTGGCGGCACGCCGGAAATCCTGCGCGGGATGATCGCGCGCGGTCTTGGCCTGCGTTGAGGAGATGACGATGGAAGACATGTCAGCGATCGTGCTCGAACAGGCCGACCGGCTTTTTCAGCAGCATGTGAACAAGGAAATTCTCTCCGCTGCCGATAACGGCGCGTGGCCGGCGGCGCTGTGGGCGGCGCTGGAGGATGCCGGTCTGCCTGTTGCATTGGTCCCCGAAATCGCCGGCGGCGTCGGGCTTGCCGCAGCCGACGTGGCCAACCTGATCCGGCGCGCCGCTTTCCATTCAGTGCCGCTGCCGCTTGCCGAGACCATGCTCGCCAACCGTCTCTGGACCGACGCCGGCGGCGATCCGCTGGAGGGCGCGGTCACGCTCGGTCCGACGAATCCGACCGATCAGCTCGCGATAACGAAGCAAGGCAAGGGCTGGCGGCTGAACGGCGTTGCCCGCCATGTGCCCTGGGGATTGCAGGCGACCGGCCTGATATTCGCCCGTGACGGAGGCGGAGCCGGATATCTTGTCCGCGTCCCTGCTCCGGCCGCGGCCAATTTGAACCAGAGGCGGCGCAACGTCGCTTACGAGCCTCGGGACGAACTTCGGTTCGACGATGTCGAAATCGCAGGCGACGACGTTCGCCCGGCACCGGTCTATCTGGCGAAAGACGGCCTGATGCCGTTCGGCGCCGCGATCCGGTCGCAGCAGATGATCGGAGGAATGGAGCGTTGCCTGGATTATGCGCTGACCTATGCCAATGAGCGCGTCCAGTTCGGCCGTCCGATCGCAAAATTCCAGGCCGTGCAGCACATGCTGGCAATTGCCGCCGGCCACTTTGCGGCAGCGACGGCTGCGGCCGACGCGCTCACCGAATCCGAGCGCCTTGGCGACGATCGTTTTGCGGTCGCCATCGCAAAGTCCCGATGTGGCGAGGCCGCGGGCCAGGTGGCCGCGGTGTGCCAGCAGGTCCATGGCGCGATGGGTTTCACCCAGGAGCATCCGCTGCATTTCGCGAGCCGCCGCCTGTGGAGCTGGCGCGACGAATGGGGCGCGGAAACCTATTGGCAGGAGATGATCGGCCGGGCCATTTGCGCCGTCGGCGGCGAAGGTTTTTGGCCGCTGCTGGTCGATCCCAAAGCCGATATCAAGCCGGCGAGCCGCCATCACGCAGGCTTGAGATACCGCTCGATGACGTCGTTGAGCAAGGCTACGATCTCATGCTCGCGTCGGGTGATATCGTCGAGGATGCCCGAGACCGCGACGGTCAGTGCGCGGTTATGTCCGTCGATCCCGTCCGGCAGCGGAACGGCGATCGACCCGGATCCGGGCGTGACCAATTCCCTGGAGAAGAAGTATCCCGCCGCGCGGGTCTGCGCGAGGTTGTCCAGCACCCGGCCGATATCGACGCGCGGCTGGCCTGGAATGGCCTCGGCGTTCGTCCGCGCGCACAGCGCCCGCACTTCCGCTTCAGTAGCGCCGATCAGCAGCGCAAATCCGGTCGCCGACCAGACGACGAGCCGGCGCGCGCCCGTCGCGACGTGGAAACGTATCGCGGTGCGCGCCTGCAGCACGTGGACATATTGGGAATGGATGCCGTTGCGCGCGGCGATGATGACGGTGTTGCCGGTGCGCTGCGAGATCTCTTCCAGCATCCGGATCAGGCTGCCATTGCGAACCGGCCCCTTGTCGAGCCAGGTCCCGAGCAGGGTCACCCGCGGCGATGGCAGAAAGCTGCGGCTCTCCGGCAAATAGTCCATGTAACCGAGGTCAACGAGGGATCTCAGCAGGATGGACGTCGACGATTGCGGAAAGGCCAGCCGCTCCGCGATTTCGGCAACCCTGGCATCGCGCTGGATCTCATCAAAAAACTCGAACACCTGAAGAACCCGCGCGGCTGACTTGACGGCGCCATGCCCGGGCGAACCGTAGCTGGTCGCTTCGGTCACCAGCCCGGTCTCGAGGCCGCGGTTCCCGTTACTCGAATTCTTCATTTTGGCTTTTAGTACTGGCTTCAGGCAAAGGCATTTCGGCTGGTCCAAACGAGTTGCTTGAGCCACCCGACATGAAGGATTCCATCAGCACACATCTTCCGCGCATTCGTCTCCTCTCCCGTTCCACCGCAAGGCTAGCACGTGGCCGACACGGTCTCCAACCACCTATGCCGGCCTGGTCTCCGTTGCGAGAAATGTTCGGGCTGTCGGCGTTCTGGCTCTTGCTGGCGCTGACGTTCTTCTTTGCCGACGGCGGGTTCGCCATCGTCGGACCATACGCAGCCGAGGTCTGCCCGTCGCATCTGCGAACGACGGGCATGGGCCCGGCCTACGGCGGTGCAGGTCCATCCTTGGCGGCCATCTCGAAATTTATCCAGTTCACGCCCCAAAGATGGCCATCGAGATCCTCGAAACTGCGGCCATACATGAAGTCGTAATTATCCGGAGGTGACGGATCAATCACGCCGCCGGCGCCCCCGGCCTTGCTGACGAGATCGTCGACCTCAGCGCTGCTATCGGCCGTTATGCAGAGCAAGACCTGGCTGGTCGCCCTCGCATCGGCAATCTTCTTGGGGGTGAACTGCCGATACTTGTCGTGTGTCAGCAGCATCGCATGGATGGTGTCTGAAAATACCATGCATGATGCCGTATCGTCGGAGAACTGGACATTCTTGACGGCACCGATCGCCTGATAAAAGGCGGTGGCGCGCGCAAGGTCGCTGACAGGCAGATTGATGAAGATCAGCTTGGCCATTTGGTGCGTCCTTTTAACTGTTACCAACCCCAGGAACGAATGGCCGACAACAGCCCCGACATCGCCCCCGCAATTTTTTGCGACGGAGGGTCCGGAACTCAAATGAACGAGATCAGGCGACATCCGCCTGGCGTAGCGTGATCCGCGTCAATTCGGAGGGGCGGCCGAGCCGCAGCGCGAAGCCGGGCCACAGCGCCGTGCCGTTGTTCACGTAAAGCGTCATCCCGTCGACGTCGTAACGACCCGAAACGTAGCCGGCGTTGGCGCGTGCGGCCAGCCGGTCGATCCCCAGGATCAATCCGCCGTGCGTATGTCCGGACAGTTGCAGAGCCACGCCGAGCTTTGCGGCGTGCCGTGCGTCGCTCGGCTGGTGATCGAGCAGGATGACCGGGACGCCCGCGGGCGCTCCTTCGAGGACTGCTGCAAGGTCTCGGACCGAATGCCCCCTGTGGTGCGACGCCCGATCGGTGATCCCGGCGAGAACCAGCTTGCCGCCGCTGCGATCGAGAACGATGTGCCTGTTCTCGAGCGACAGCAGACCCAACGCGGCGAAGTGCGCCATCCATGTGCCGTAGCCGAAGATGTATTCGTGATTGCCTGATATCACGTAGACGCCGTCGGTCGCTTTCAGGTCTCGCAGCGGCGCGATGTCGGCCCGCCGCGCATCGATCGTGCCGTCGATCAGATCGCCCGTGATCGCGATCAGGTCCACGCCGAGCTCGTTCGATCGCTCGACGACGGCGCGCGCCCATGGCGCGGGGAACAGCCGGCTGATGTGAAGATCGGTCAGTTGCAGGATGGTGTAGCCATCGAATTGTCGCGGCAGCCCGCGGATAGCGACCTCGACATCCCTGAGCGGCGGAATTCGGATGGCCTGATGGACGCCGACCGCGGCGGCAAACATGGCAAACGCGGCCAATCCATAGCGGACGCCGTCGGGAGCGCTCACGATGCCGCCGTGGATCAGAGTTCCGGACAGAAGTCCGATGTCGAGCACCAGTTGCAGCAGCGCCAGCAGGACGATGGTGCCGAACGCCCAGTTGAAGAGGACGACCACCGGACGCGGAAACTCCGGAGAGAATATCGAGCCCGACGAAAGCTTGCTCCAGCGGTGAAACTGTAACGCGACCAACGCGAGCGCCGCTACCGCAACCTTGATCGAAAGCGGCAGCTCCAGCGGCCATATGAACCGGGTCAGTATCAGCAGATAGATCAGGCCGAAAATGAGTTGGGGAATCGGTTCGCTCCGGATTTGAATTCGGTGCAGGTGTCCTACACGAACTCCGGCACCATCTCGACCCGAATTATCCGCAGCCAGGACGCAGCTCAAGCGGTTTCATCGACGCGGTCTCGCGCTTCGCGCGTTGCTACACCTATGCTGAGAAATAAGGCAATCTTCCGTGCAAAGCCTCTCGCGAAGAGCGCCAAAATTTACCTTGCCGATAGATCGGATTACCTTGAATATCCAGACGGGTTGGCAACGGAAGGCCCTTGATCAGCTGCATTTCCAACCGAACGTCGAGAGGACCGCATGCAAGATGCCGTCGCAGGAGCCAAGACCGTTGCATCGCCGACGCATCCGCTTGACCCGTTGACGCCAGATGAGATCCGTCGCGCGGCGGCTGCCGTGCGCGTGACGCACGATCTCGGGCCGGGCATGATGTTCGAGACCATCAGCTTGCACGAACCAGACAAGAACGCGTTGCACGGTACTGCGCGTGAGGCCTTCATATGCGCCTTCGACCGGACCAACGGCAAGGTCTTTGAAGCGCGGGTCGACCTCGTCGCGGATCGGGTCGTCGATTGGCGGCACGTGCCCGGCGTGCGGCCGCGTATCCTGATCGACGACATCATGCTGGTGGGAGAAGTCGCCCGGGCCGATCCGCGTTTCAGAGCGGCACTTGCCAGGCGCGGCATCACCGATATTGAAAACGTCCAGGTCGATCCCTGGTCTGCAGGCAATTACGGTCTGCCGGACGAGGAAGGCCGCAGGCTATCGCATACGTTCTGCTGGTACCGGAATGAAAAGAATGACAACGGCTACGCCCATCCGATCGAAGGGCTTTGTGCCGTAATCGATCTCGATCGGGCGGAAGTTCTGCGCGTCGACGATTATGGCGAGACCGACGTCCCGATGCAGAACCGCAATTATGCGGCGCGCTATCGCACCGCCTTCCGTGACGACATCAAGCCGCTCGAGATCGTGCAGCCGGCCGGCCCGAGCTTCTCCGTCGATGGCAACGAGGTTCGCTGGCAGAAGTGGCGGTTCCGCGTCGGCTTCAACGCGCGCGAGGGACTGGTGTTGCATACGGTCGGTTACGAGGATGATGGCAAGCTGCGGCCCGTACTGCATCGTGCGGCGCTATCGGAGATGGTCGTGCCCTACGGACATCCCGGCGGTGGGCACTTCCGCAAGAATGCCTTCGATGTCGGCGAATACGGCATCGGCGTACTGGCGAATTCCCTGACGCTGGGATGTGATTGCCTCGGCGCCATCCGCTATTTCGACGCGTGGCTGGCCGACAGCAAGGGTGATCCCTATTGCATCGAGAGCGCAGTGTGCCTGCACGAGGAGGATTTCGGCATCCTCTGGAAGCATACCGACCTGTTCACGGGCGAGGTCGATGTGCGGCGCGCCCGCCGGCTGGTGGTGTCGTCCATCTCGACCGTCGGCAACTATGAGTACGGCTCGTTCTGGTACTTTCATCAAGACGGCTCGATTCATTTCGAAATGAAGGCGACCGGCATTCTGAATACGGCGGGGTTGAGGCCAGGCGAAAAGCCTGATTACGGCACGGTCGTTTCGCCCGGAGTCTACGCGCACTATCACCAGCACATCTTCAACATGCGTCTCGACATGGCGATCGACGGCGAGCGGAACCGGGTGGTCGAGGTCGATACAGTGGCGCTGCCTGTCGGACCGGACAATCCTTATGGCAATGCCTTCACCATCCGCGAGACCGTCCTGGAAACCGAGCAGAAGGCGCAGCGCAACGTCGATTTCAATGCCGCCCGCTTCTGGAAAATCGAAAGCGCCGATGCGCGCAATGGGCTCGGACGGCCTACCGCCTACAAGCTGCTGCCGCTCAGTCCGGTGCCGACTTTCTCCGACCCGCAATCCATGGTGGCGAAACGCGCGACCTTTATGATGCGGCAATTATGGGTGACGGCCTATCATCCCGACGAGATTTTCGCGGCCGGCCGCTATCCCAACCAGAGCAGCGGCGGCGACGGGTTGCCGGCCTGGACTGCCGCCGACCGACCGCTGGTCGATACGGATATCGTGGTCTGGCACAGTTTTGGCCTGCACCATATTCCCCGCCCCGAGGATTTCCCGGTGCAGCCCGTGATCACGGCGGGTTTCGCGCTTCATCCCGCCGGATTCTTCGCCGAGAATCCGGCGCTCGACGTCCCGCCGGCCGCGAGCAGCATGAGCTGTTGCGCCGGCTGATGGACGACTGCGCTACGCGCTCTCAAGCCGCTCCTGGAACGGCTCGTCCCCTGACGCGCACGTTCCCTATCGCGCACACTCCAATGGCGCTCCGCCGCGAGACCGTCAATCTCTCCTCCCGCGATCGCGATGCTGATTTGCGTGTTCATTGTTCTTCCTTGTTATGAGCGCGGACGGAGCCCCGCCCTCCCCATCCACCCAACCGAGTCGGGCGGCTACACGGCAACGGCCGTCGGCTGCTCCCGCGGGGAAATGACCTGCTCGGCGAATATCCGCGCCGATTGCAGCACTTCTTCATGCGCGAGATCGCCGAACGAAAACTGCGCAATGAAGTAGGACACACCTGCTTCTGACATCATGGTGTCGACCGCCTCCCGGATGGTACGGGGTGATCCGACGATAGCGCCGCGGTTGGCGACGACCGTATCGAAATCCTCCGGCAACCGGACATAGCGCGGCGTCGTGCCGTGCTTCTTCCACAAGCTCATGAAGCTTTTGTAGAAATCCGGCCAGGCGCGCCGGCCCAGTTCGAGCGCTTTCCGGTCGGTGTCAGCGGCAACGACAAAGCGGTTGATGCCGACCAACGGTATCTCCCCCGGCTCCCCGCCGGCCGAACCCCATTCGAGGCGAAAGCGGTCTGAAATTGCGCGGACGTTTGCGATGGACCCGCCGGCGACGATATTGATGGCGCTTTGCGCCGGCCACACCGCCCCTTCCGGTGTGGGCACGGCGTAGAAGAACGGCGGATGCGGCAGCTGTCGCGGCTTGATCGGAAACGGCACGTCCGCGAAATTGTAATGCGTTCCCACAAACGAGACGTCTTCACGCGTCATCGCCAGCTTGATGACGTTATAGGCCTCCACATACATCGCAGGAGCTATCGCCGGATCGACCCCGAAATGTTCGAGTTCATGGGGAGATGCACCTCGTCCGATGCCGATATCAACGCGGCCGTTGGTCAGGTGATCGAGCATGCAGATCTCCTCCGCCAGCCGTAGCGGATGATGCGTCGGCAGCACGTATACGAGCGCGCCGAGCCGCAAATTCCGCGTCCGCTGCGACGCCGCCGCCAGGAACACGCTCGGAGACGGGGTACGGCTGAGCGGCGTCGAATGGTGTTCGCTCATGTGATAGGCGCGAAAACCAGCCTCGTCGTAAAACTCCAGAAGCTTCAGGCGATTTTCATATTGTTCGCTGAGCGAATAGATCCCCGCATCGTTCTGGTCGAATATCCCGAACTTCATGGCTTCCTCGAATGTGCGCTTCTGGTCTGTCGCACGGCTTTTACGGCGCTTCTTCCCTGGAATGCCGCATGCACCCAAATCAAGCAACGGAAAGATGCATTGTCAAAGGCGCGCACGATTACAGCAGACCTGCCAAATAAGCATTGCCTGACCATCAAATGAAACGTTTCATTTTGCTTGCAATAACTGGCTTCGCACGTTTAGTGTCCGTCCGACGGTGTTGCCAACCCATGCAGCCACCGCGGGCAACGATTAGAACGGCCGCCAAATCGGCCGGCAGCGTTAGGCGCGTTGTCACCGGCTGGGCACAAAGACGGGAGACTCGCCGTGCGGGTGATCACGCAGATTCCGAACAACGATTTGCGGCAAGCCCAAAAGATCGCACAATTGGCGGAGAAGGCTGGATTCGATGCCGTGGTCACGGCGGAGAATGCCCACAATCCCTTTTTGCCGCTGGCCGTCGCAGCGCTCGCGACTGACCGCGTCCAACTCGGTACGGCCGTCGCCATGGCATTTCCGCGCTCGCCAACGATCACGGCGCACAATGCCTGGGACCTGCAGAAGGCTTCGAACGGACGCTTCATGCTCGGCATCGGATCGCAGGTGAAGACGCACAACGAGCGCCGCTTCGGCATCGCGTGGACGCCACCGATGCCGCGCATGCGCGACTATATCGGCGCACTGCATGCGATCTGGCGGACATGGGAGAAAGAGGTTCCTCTCGAGTATGAGAGCAATACCTACAACCTCAATCTGATGACGCCGAACTTCTCGCCGCGCCCGACCGGGCTGCCGCGCATCCCGATCGCGCTTGCGACAGTCGGCCCGATGATGCTGCGTTTGGCTGGAGAAGCCGCGGACGCGGTCATCCTTCATCCCTTCTCGACGAAGAAATATCTGATGGAAGTGTCCACCGCCCGCCTCAACGAAGGGTTGGTGAAAGGCGGCCACGCCCGTGAAAATCTTGAAGTGATAGCAGGTGGTTACGGTTTCATCGCCACGGGCCGCACCGCCGAGGCGGTAGAGAAGGCGCGCCAGTACGCGCGCTATCGTATCTCGTTCTACTGCTCGACGCGCGCCTATTGGGACGTGCTGCGCCTGCACGATCTCGAATGGCTGGGCGAAAAGCTAAATCCGTTTCCACGCGAGAACCGCTGGAGTGAGATGGCCGCGCAAATCCCGGAGGACAAGATCGATCTGTTCGCCACTGTGGCGGATTATGCCAGCCTGCCGGCCGCTATCGAGGCGCGTTACGGCGGCTATGCGGACTCGGTCATGTTGCAGATCTCGGACGATGAAGATTTCGAAGCCCTCGGCGAGTGCGTGCAGGCGATTCAAAAGATTCCGTCCCGTTTCAAGTCGTACCGGGCGACCTGGGAATAGTGGGGCTCCGCGTCCAACGGATGGATCCCCCTTTTTTTCGTCAATCGCGAACGGTCGCATGCCGCATGTTCTTTCCCGCGCGGACAATACATCACACTTGCCATAATGAACCGTTTCATTGTAAATCGTGTCGCCATCGTGCCTGACTATTAAAAGAGCAAAAACGAGGCAGACCGGAAATCGAAGCTGCAGAGGCTGAGCAGCAGGGAGGATCGGACAATGACGAGGAGGAAGTTGCTCGCCGCTCTGAGCATCGCAATCGCGATTCAGGCTGGCGCCGCTCATGCTGAGTACCCGGACCAGCGCATCAACGTCATCGTTCCCTTCGTCGCCGGCGGCGCAACCGATATCATTGCAAGGACCATCGCGGCCGACTTGGCAAGCCGATTTGGCCAACCCGTCACTATCGAAAATCGTGCTGGGGGTGGGACCGCGGTCGGTACCGAGGCCGTCGTGCGATCGGCCCCCGACGGCTACACGCTGCTCTTTAATAGCGGCGCTCTGACGATCGACGTCGGCTTCAAGAAAAATCTAAATTATGACGTCCGTAAGGATCTGATGCCGGTCACCAAAGCCGCATGGGGTCCCTATGCGGTACTTGTGTACAAGGAGCTACCGGTCAACACCTTGAGTGAACTGATAGGACACGCCAAGGAGAAACCCAGCGCACTGGGCATGGGCTCAGCCGGTGTTGGCACGATGGGGCATTTGGCCAGTGCCTATCTGGCGGCGAAGACAGACATCAAGCTGATACATGTTCCATTTCGTGGATCGGCGCCCGCGCTTACCGCAGTCATGGGCGGCCACGTCCAGGTTCTCCTCGATCCACCATTCACCGCTATGCCGGCGATCGAGTCGGGCAGCACGCGCGCGCTCGCGGTGACCGGTGCGCAGCGGTCCCCGCTGCTCCCGAACGTCCCAACCGTTGCAGAACTGGGCTTTCCGGGCTTTGCCGCTGGACATTGGGGCGGCTTTTTCGTCCCTGCGGGCACACCGCCGGCGGTGGTTAATAAGCTCAATGCCGGGATTGTCGCGTCGTTGCAGAATCCAAAGGTCCGCGAGGTGCTCCGCGGTCAGGGGCTCGAAATTATCGGCAACACACCTGACGAGTTTCGCAAAGAAATCGACGACGAGATCGAATTGTGGAGCAAGGTGATCAGAGATTCTGGCATAAAGCCTGAATGATAGCTGATGCCGGCAGGTGGAGAGACTCCCCTCGCCCACTGGCAAAGCCCCGACTGCGGATGCTTTCCCAGGCGCAGGAAGACGGCCGGCGGCTATGACGGCGGGGAAGCACATGACGAGCGCAGAATCAGTTCGGTGGGAAATTTCAGTTTGCGCGGCGTGAGGGTTGGGTCCGCAATCCTATCGATGACCATGCGCGCGGCAGCCTCCCCGATCGCGTCGTATTTCCACCGGATCACGGTCATAGGTGGCGTCGTCAGCTCCGCCAAATCGGAGTCGCCACAGCCAATAATGGAAATATCATCCGGAATTCTGAGCTTCTCGGTCGCAACGGCGCGCAGAATTCCTGTCAGCATCGAAATTCCGCCGGCGACAACCGCCGTCGGCCGCTTCTTACTGCCGAGCAGACCGGAAACGGCTTCATAGGCGTAGCTCGCGGTGAAACTGTTGGACCTGATGAGGTCATTATCGATCGCAACGCCACGTTCCGAATGGGCCTCCTGATATCCGCGGATCCTCTCGCGTGCCGACAACACGCTGGTGGGGCCCGTCACCAAGGCGATCCGCCTGTGCCCGAGATCCAGAAGATGGCGCACTGCGTGATAGGTGCCGTCGCGTTGCGCAATGACGACCGAATCGAGCGGCGCCGTCGTCTCGCGATCCAACAACACGACAGGAATTTCCAGCGAGCTATGCATTTTCACCAGTTGCGGATCGATTTCGGTCGCAGTGCTCATGATCAACCCATCGACGCGTCGCTGCAGCGCTTCCAGCAGTTCGAGCTCTCGTTTAACCAGGTCGTCCGAACAGCCGATCACCAGTGTATATCCCGCCTCGAGAAAGACGTTCTGGGCCGCGCGCACGAAGCTCGCCAGCGCCGGCACCGTGATGTCGCGAATGATGATGCCGGCCGTGCGCTTGGACTTACCGCGCATGCCCTGAGCAGTTGTATCCGGCATGAATTTCAGACGCGCCATGGTATCTTGGACACGCTGCCGAATGTCGGAGCCGACGGTCTTGTTGTTGTTGATGACCCGCGACACGGTTCCAACCGATACTTTTGCGATCCGCGCGACGTCCTTGACGGTTGGGCGAGCCGAATGTGAATCGCGAAGGACGGCCTTTGCTGACTTGATCTTTTTCTTTGGCATGCTGATCGCTCAGTGGTGACTGCGCGATCTACCACGGCCACGGCATAATGTCCGCATTTCAATTCCCGCTGATCCGCAATGGAGAGGAAATAAGCCTCAATGAAACGTTTCATTGATTTTGATCGGATTGCAGCCTAGAACAGCCCTAATTCACCTGGGTTGAAAAGCAGAGGCAAGAACATCAACCGTCAGGACCCGCCGTCGAGAAGGCCCACGGATACCCAACGATGAAGATGACCGCTGCCGTTATGTATCAACAGGGGCTCCAGCGTCCCTTTTCGGAAAGTCAGCCGCTCAAAATTGAAACTGTGGATCTTGACGGTCCCGGCGAGGGCGAAGTCCTGGTGCAAGTCGCCGCCGCCGGCCTTTGTCATTCGGATCTTTCAGCGATCAAGGGATTGCGGCCGCGGGCCACGCCGACAGTGGTAGGCCACGAAGCTGCCGGCGTCGTTGTCGAGACCGGAACGGACGTATCCAAATTCGTCGCCGGTGATCATGTCGTGATGGTGTTCGTCGCAAGCTGCGGCCGATGCTCCTATTGCAGTTCCGGGCGGCCGAATCTCTGCCAATCTTCCTGGAAAGCGCGGTCGGAAGGAACACTTCAAAGCGGTGCGCGTCGGCTACGAATAAACGGCAAGCCGCTGAATCACTACAGCGGGATTTCGGCGTTCGCAGAATATGCGGTGGTGTCGGAAACATCGCTCGTGAAAATTCCCAAAGAGCTGCCTCTTACGCTGGCGGCGATTTTTGGATGCGCTGTTATCACCGGCGTCGGTGCGGTCCTCAACACAGCTCGCGACGTCGCCGGGAAAAGCATCGCGATTGTCGGATTGGGCGGAATCGGATTGTCGGCCTTGCTGGGAGCTGTTCTCGGGGGCGCTCGTACGATCATTGCGATCGACACCAAGCAATCAAAACTCGAACTCGCAAGGGAGTTGGGCGCAACGCACGTCTTCCTTGGATCCGACCCCGACTGCGTAGCCAAGATAAAGGAGCTCACGGATGGAGGCGTGGATTATGCCATGGAAATGGCTGGAGGCATTGCAGCCCTGACGCTTGCCTATGCCATCGGACGGCGGGGCAATACGACCATTTGCGCAGGTCTTCCACCTCACGACGCAACATTTCCTGTTCGACCTGCTGAACTGGTTTCCGATGAACGCGTCGTCATGGGGAGCTACATGGGAAGTTCGGTTCCGCAGCGAGACATCCCTCATTATGCAGAGCAATTCATGATTGGAAAATTGCCGGTAGATCGATTGCTTACCGCCCAACTTTCCTTCGACCAGATCAATGCTGGCTTCGACAAGCTTGATGACGGTGAAGTTGTTCGACAGATTTTGCGATGCAAGCCATGAGGTCACTTCGCGCGATCGGGCGGCAGTGGTGATCGCACCAGTCTCCGCCAGCAATCTCCACAAAACGGGAGTTTTTCGGGAGACGGCCGGAGACTTTCCTCGATTTCGCCAAGGATTGGCAGACCGGAAGTCTGGAGACCAAGCTGAACGTCGAAAAAGCCCGGATTTCCGGGCTCTTGAGGCGCAGGTTGCAAACCCAGGTAGGGCAAGACGGCCTGGCTGGGGCGGGAGGGATCGAACCTCCGAATGGCGGAATCAAAATCCGC
>CAVUOI010000043.1:0-221504 GCA_963742935.1 uncultured Alphaproteobacteria bacterium
CCATCGGCGTCGGCGTGGTCTACGATATAACCATCCAGCAGGTCGCCATAGCGTGCGGCGACGCCGGCGGCGCTGACCTCAAGGCCGAGTTCGCGCATCATTTTGGCGGTCGGGCCCTTGACCGCCTGCCCGCCGATGATCGGCGACACCGCGACGACCGGTGCACCACTCGCCTTGATCGCATCCGCATGCCTGGCATCGCCAGTATCGGCTCAACACTGATGAAGGGGTTGGACGGACAGACGATCACCGCCCGCACGTCACCTGAGTGCAGCGCCGCCATGATGTCGGCCTGCGGCAGGGCGAGCGTCACGCCATCGAAAGCCAGCTCGTGCACAACCGGCCGGCACTGCTGGCGCACGAAATAGTCCTGGAAGTCGATCCAGCCCTTATCGCTGCGCACACGGGTGCGCACGCGATCATCGCTCATCGGCACGACGCGGGCACCGATGCCGAGGCGCCGGCAAAAATCTGATGTCACCTCGGACAGTGTCTGCCCGAGGCGCAGGCGACGGGTGCGCTCGACATGCATCGCGAGATCGCGGTCGCCGAGCCGAAACCAGTCCTCGCCGCCGAGTGCGCCGATGCTGTCCATGAACGACCACGTCTCGTCACGCCGGCCCCAACCGGTGGCAGGATTATCGATGCCCGCGAGCACGTAGGTCAGCGTGTCGATATCGGGCGAGATGCTCAGCCCAAGATGCTCGAAATCGTCGCCGGTGTTGGCGACCACGAGCAGTTCGTCGGCCGGCAGGACGCGGCTCAGACCGAGCGCCAGTTTCGCGCCGCCGACCCCGCCGGACAGCGCCACGACCAGTCGTTTGCTCATCGGAACATGTCCTCGGCGGCGGGCCGCACCAGTTCGGACGCCGCATTGTCCGGACCGCGCCATATCAGGCCGCGCACGATCACGACGGGCTGGCCTTCTGCGCCCTGCCCCATCACCAGCGACGCTGCAGCGGCGATCTCGTCCGCATGCCCGGTGATGCTGACCTGCAGCTTGCGGCCGTACAGATCGGGCGAGCCTCGCAGATCCATCAGCGACGGCACGCCGGCGGCGCCGATCGCTACGCCGCAGGTGCCGCGCCGCCAGGCGCGGCCAAAACTGTCACTGATGATCACGGCGACCGGCACGCCGAAACTTTGCGACAGGCGCTTCCTCAATATCGCCGCGCTGCCGTCGGGATCGACCGGCAGCAGCAGGGCGCGCCGGGGGCCATCGGGCGAGCCGACGTTGGACTGGTCGATACCCGCATTGGCCATCACCAGGCCGAGCCGATGCTCGACGATCAGGACACCCGGCCTTGCCCGCACGACGCGCACCGATTCCGACAGGATCAGTTCGACGAGACGCGGATCTTTCTGGACCTTGCCGGCGAGTTCGATCGCCTCCGTCGAGGGCTTGACGGTCGCAAGATCGACCATGCGCCCTTCGGCCTTGGACACGATCTTCTGCGCCAGCACGAAGACGTCGCCGCCACGTGGCACGATACCACCACGCGCCAGCCCCTCGCCGATCATGGCGACGAGATCGTCGTCCTTGGCTACCAGCGGAATGCCGGGGACGGCAAGGAGCTCGACGGCGTTGCTGCGCTGCATCGTCCGGTCCCGCGCGCTCAACCGAAACGCTTGCGAAGGCGCGGCAGCACATGCTCACCGTAGAGTTTCAGGAAGCGCGCCTGGTCTGGTCCCGGCGCGTGGAACACCAGGTGCCGGAAGCCGAGACCGACATAGTAACCGATCCGCTCGACATGCTCGTCGGCGTCGCTGGACACGATCCATCGACTGGCGGCGCGCTCCAGCGGCAGAGCGTCGGCGAGGCGCTGCATCTCGACGGGATCCTCGACCGTCATCTTTTCCTCTGGTGTCAGCGCCAGCGCCGCCCAGTGGCGCGTGTCCTCGAGCGCACGCGCCTTGTCGGTGTCGAACGACACCTTGACCTCGATCATGCGATCGTAGGACCGCGACGGATCCTCCGACGCCGCGATGCCCTCGGCGACCTTCGGCAACAGGGTTTCGGTGTAGAGCTCCGGCTTCTTGCCGCTCGTGCAAATGAACCCCTCGGCAGAGCGGCCGGCATAACGCGCCACGAGAGCGCCTGCGGCAGCGACATAGATCGGTACCGGCGTATCCGGGCGGTCGTAGATCGTCGCTTTCTCGGTCTTGTAGTACTGGCCCTCGAAGCTGACCCGCTCCTGGGTCCAGAGCGCCCGGATCAGCGTGACGGCTTCGCGCAGGCGCGCGAACCGCTCCTTGAATTCCGGCCAGGGCTGGCCGGTCGAAGGCACCTCGTTGAGTCCTTCGCCGGTGCCGATGCCGAGCACGACGCGTCCCGGGAACATCGCGCCCATCGTGCCGAACGCCTGGGCGACGATGGAAGGATGGTAGCGGAACGTCGGCGTCAGCACGCTGGTGCCGATCACGACGCGCGACGTTCTGGCGCCGAGCGCGCCCAGCCACGTCAGCGAAAAGGGGGCATGCCCATCGACATGCTTCCATGGCTGAAAGTGATCGCTGATGAAGACGGAATCGAACCCGACTTCCTCCGCAAGACAGGCGAAGCCCAGCAACGCGCCCGGCGCGAATTGCTCCGCCGATGCCTTGTATCCGAGCTTGATCACCGCAAATCTCCTGGCTGGCGCTCGAAGTCGGCAGTTGCCGACTTGGCCATCGATATCTGCCGAACTCGGGTATACCCGAGTTCGGGCCGATGCCGAGGCCATGGTACACGTGGTGGAAATCTATAGATTAGCGGGAAAGCAGCGACCAGCCAAAAAGGGGAAGCGACCATGCATCTCGGAATAGCCCTGCCCTTCGGCGACATCGGCGGCGACGGCCCGATCGTGCGCGAATACGCCGAACTCGCCGAAGCCGAAGGTTACGACGGCCTGACGCTGGCGGACCACGTCCTCGGCGGCAACCCGGCAAACCCCGCCAGCGGCCGTGCGGGTGGGCTCGGCCTGTTCCACGACCCCTTTGTCGCGTTCGGCTTCATTGCCGCCTGCACGAAAAAGGTCGAACTCTCCACCCAGGTGCTGATCCTCGCGCAGCGTCAGACCGTGCTGGTTGCCAAGCAGGCCGCCAGTCTCGACGTGCTCAGCGGCGGCCGCTTCCGGTTCGGCATCGGCGTCGGCTGGAACGAGATGGAGTTCGTCGGCCTCAACGAGAATTTCCAAAACAGGGGCAAACGGTCCGAGGAACAGGTCCAGGTGATGCAAGCACTGTGGGCCGATCCTTACGTTACTTTCGAGGGCAAGTGGCACCGCCTTCCGGACGCCGGCATCAATCCCCGGCCGCCGCAACGCAAAATTCCGCTGTGGTTCGGCGGTCACATGGACGTGACGCTGCAACGGATCGCAAAATGGGGCGACGGCTGGATGATGCTGTCTGAACCGCCGGGACCCAAGGCCGTTGCCGAATTCGACAAGCTGCGCCGCCTGGTGGAAGCCGAGGGACGGGATCCGGCGTCGGTTGGCTTGGAAGTCTGGACCTCAACCGGCACTGGCACCGAAAACGACTGGCGCGAGGAAATCAGCTTCTGGAAGCGGGCCGGCGTCACGCATGTCACGCTGCACAACACCTTCGGCGGCTACCACCACAAGCGCATGGCCGGACGCAGCATGACCGACCATGTCAACGCGATGCGCCGCTACCGCAACGCCGTCGCCGATCTGCTCTGAGGGCGAGCACACCGCCTCAGGTATCGGCGAGCGCGGCCAGCATGCGGTCGCGGGCGGCGAAATCGCCATCGGCGTGGACGGGCTGCAGGCAGACATGCGTGGCGCCAGCCGTGAAGTGCTCGCGCAGGCCGCGCTTGATCGTGTCGGCATCGCCCCACAGGACCATCGCATCGATGAACCGGTCGCTGCCGCCGTCGGCCAGTTCCGCTTCGGTGAAGCCCTGGCGCAGCCAGCTGTTGCGGTAGTTCGGCAGCGTCATGTAGCGCGACAATTCCTTCCGACCAAGCGCCCGCGCTTTCGCAGGATCGGTCTCGATCGTTACCTTCTGCTCCACCGCGAGCCACTTCGAGGGCCCGAGGATCGCCGCGGCCTCAGCCGTATGCTTTGGCGTCACGTTATAGGGGACGGCGCCACGGGACTTGGCGCCGCTCAGGGCCAGCATCTTCGGCCCGAGCGCTGCGACCACGACTGGCAGTTCGCCGGCGGGCGCAGACTTGTTGATGCCGTCGAGATAGGCGCTCATCGCCGCCAACGGCTTGTCGTAGCGATGGCCACGTAGACCCTCGACCATCGGAATGTGGCTGACACCGAGACCGAGAATGAACCGGTCGCCATAGAGCGCGTTCAGCGAGATCAAGGCGCGCTGCGCGGTGAAGGAATCGCGTGCATAGATGTTGGCGATCGAACTGCCGATCACCAGCTTCTCGCTGCACGACAGCAGCCAGGCCGCCAGCGACATCGACTCATAGCCCCGCGATTCCGGATACCACAGGTTCGAGTAGCCATTATTCTCGACCGTGCGCACGAAATCGCGCAGCTGCGATCCGTCGAGTTTGTCGGTGCTGTACCACACGCCAAGGCGTCCGAGTTTCATGTCGATTGCTTCCGGTTGGAGGTCGTGCGAGCCACTATCCCGCGAGGCCGGCAAGGGACGAAGTCGTGCGAATTGCGGGATTTCGTCGCTGCGGCGTCGGCTACCACGCACCCTAGTGGACTGGATCCAGCACGACCACAGGTATCTCGCGCTCGGTCTTGAGCTGATAGTCGGCGTAGGGCGGCCAAAATTCGAGCGCCTTTTTCCAAAGCCGGAGACGTTCCTCGCCCTCCGTTGTCCTGGCGCGCGCCTTCATCTTCTTGGTCGCGACTTGTACTTCAACGTCGGGGTTCGCAAGAATGTTGCGATACCAGCCTGGGTGTTCGGGCGCGCCTCCCTTGGAGGCGATGACGAAGCAACTGTCGCCATCCATTCCGTAAAACAGCGGAAATATGAACTTGTCGCCAGACTTGCGGCCGGTGGTGGTCAGCAGCAGCGACGGCACCGTAAGCTCACCTCGCTGAGGCACCGTTACCTTGTACATGTGCCCGTCGGTTCCGCCGCTCGCAAGATAGCGGTTCGCGTGCTCGAGCATCCAGTCCGGCAGGTTCGGAGCGAGTTTCGCTTCAGCCATCGTTACGTCCTCCCATAAAGCTAGCGGGAATATACCATCGGGTGCCGGATCGGCCAGATCCAAATTCAAGAGCCGACGATTTGGTGCTTATTGGGACGACGTTCCGATGGAAGTCTGTTGTTTGCCTTCAGCGACGTACAATTCGGTCGAAGGTCGGCTTCGCGCCAAAGCCGTTGTTCGCAACCGGCCAGCCGTTGACCGAACAACTGGTGCGCCAATCGGGCGAGATTATGAATTGCGTTACGCAGCGAGCAATAGATCTGACAATTGTACTAGTCCTGAGGGGGGCCTCTGGTGTGCGAGCGGGGCCTGCCGTTATACCTGCCCTGACATCGCAACAATTTCGCCACAACCACCCACAAATGTCACCAGCAGCATTGCGTCGATTGGCGAGTCTTCGCGCCGCAGAATCGCGCACGGCTTCCCGCCGGCTGCCGGTCTGACGGTTATCGCAGCACGACCTCGCTCTCGGACCAGCGCAGATAGCGGCGCGGCGCAGCGCCGAGTTCGCGCCTGAACATCGCGGTAAAGGCGCTCGGGCTGTCGTAGCCGACATCGAGCGCGACGTTGGTGACGGATTCGCCGGCGCCGAGGCGAGCGAGCGCTTCCAGCAACCGGACGCGCTGTCGCCAGGCTGAAAAGCTCTGGCCGGTTTCACGACGGAACATCCGCGTCAAAGTGCGCCGGCTGATGCCGCTGCGGTCGGCCCAATCGTCCAGCGTGAGGTCGGCGCTGGTGTCGGCGATGACGGCTTCGCAAATCCTGGCGAGCCGAGGATCCTGCGGGATCGGCACGTGCAGCAATATCTCGGGCATGCGGCCGATCTCGCCAAGCAGCAGGTCGACCAATCGTCCGTCGCGCCCCTCCTCGTCGTAATCCACCGGCATCCGGACGACCTCGTCCATCAACGCATCGAGCAGCGACGACGTGCGCATCAGGCGGCAGGTCTTCGGGTAGCTCGGTACTCGGTCCGGCTCGACATAGATGGTCTGGACATCAGCGTCGCCCCAGGCGCGCGACTGATGCACAACGCCTGCGGGAATCCACAAGCCATGGCCCGGCGGAATGACGAAATTGCCGCGCTCCGTCATCATCGAGGTGACACCGGTGGTCTGCAGAATGAACTGACCGCGCCGGTGCGCGTGCCGCGTGCTCATGCTCTCGGACGGGTAAGTCGCCGCCATGGCGACGACGGGCCGCTTTTGGGTCTGCAAATGGCCGGCATAGATGGCCGCGGCCTGCGATCCGCACCGCTTGTGGCAGAGGCGTTCGAAACCGGCGTCGTCGGGGGGTGTCGTAGGTACTCTTACGTTGATGTTCATCTGATCTCTTGAATTGAGGTGCCCGATCTCCTCATGGCCTCATGCATCTTCCGGGCCAGATGGCCCGATCGCGATGGTCGCTGTCCCCTCCCGTGTAGCACGGAACTCGCGGCTCCGTCACGATGGGTCCATCCGGAACCGAGGGGATTGGTCCATGAACAGGCGCGAATTTACTGCTTCGATGCTGGCTGCGGGTGCGGCCATTCCGCTCGGCATCACCAGGGCGGCCGGTCAGACCAAGGGCGGCACGCTCAACACGATCATCCAGCCCGAACCGCCGATTCTGGTGACGGCGTTCAACCAGCAGCAACCGACGCTGACGCTGGGCGGCAAGATGTACGAGAGCCTGCTGAAATACGGCGCCGACCTGAAGCCGATGCCGGGCTTGGCGCAATCCTGGGAAATCTCGCCTGATGGCCTGACCTATACGTTCAAGCTGTTCCCGGGCATCACCTTCCACGACGGCAAGCCGATGACGTCGGAAGACGTTGTCTTCAGCTGCATGAAGGTGCTGACGGAGACCCATCCCCGCGCGCGACAGAACTTCGCCCGCGTCGCAACGGCTGAGGCGCCCGATCCGCTGACCGTCGTCTTCAAGCTGAAGCAGCCCTTCGCGCCGTTCCTCGGCTGCTTCGACTGCACCTCTGCCCCGATCGTGCCCAAGCACATCTACGAAGGCACGGAGTTCCGCAAGAACCCGATGAACGACAAGGCGATCGGCACCGGTCCATTCAAGCTGAAAGAATGGGTGCGCGGCTCGCATGTCCATCTCGTGCGTCACGAGGGTTATTACCGCAAGGACGAGCCTTATCTCGACGAGATCATCTACCGCATCATTCCGGATGGCGCCTCGCGCGCACTGGCGCTGGAGAACGGCACCGTGCAACTCGTGCAATGGTCGGACATCGAGTTCTTCGACGTTCAGCGCTTCAAGTCGCAAAAGAACCTCGAATTCACCACCAAGGGCTACGAGTATTTCGCGCCGCATCAGTGGCTCGAGATGAATAATCGCGTCGCTCCGATGAACGACAAGCGCTTCCGGCAGGCGATCATGCATCTGATCGACCGCGACGCGATGAACAAGCGAATCTATTTCGGCAATGCCAAGGTCGCGACCGGCCCGATCTCGTCGAAGACACGTTTCTATGACAGCAAGGTCAAGCGCTACGAATTCTCGGTCGAGAAGGCCGTTGCGCTACTTGACGAGATGGGCCTGAAGCCCGGCGCCAACGGTAAACGGACCGAGCTCAAATATCTGGTGCCGCCCTATGGCGAGGTCTATCAGCGCGCCGGTGAATTCTTCCGCCAGAGTTTTTCCAAGGCCGGCATCGATCTGGTTCTGGTCGGCACCGATATGGCGGGCTGGGCCGAGAAGGTCGGTAACTGGGACTACGAGATGACCCAGAATTTGCTCTATCAGCTCGGCGATCCCGCGCTCGGCGTCGCCCGCACCTACATCTCCTCGAACATCAAGAAGGGCATCCTGTTCTCGAACACCCAGGGTTATTCCAATCCCGAGGTGGACAGACTGTTCGAGGAGGCAGCACTCGCACTCGACGAGGCCAAGCGGCAGGAACTCTATTCCAAGGTCCAGGAGATCCTGGTCGAGGAAGTGCCGGTCGCCTGGACGCTGGAGCTCGAATATCCCATCATCTACGACAAGGCGTACAAGAACATCGTGACATCAGGGATCGGCTCACACGAAACATTCGGCTCGGTCTACAAATCGTGACCGGAACCGGGAGCGCCGCGCGGATTGCGCTCTTGATCATCACCTGGGTGGCGCGGCTGGTCGCCGTGATCCTAGTCATCGCCACCTTCAACTTCGTGCTGGTCCGCGCAGCTCCAGGCGATCCGGCCATGGTGATGGCCGGGCAATCGGGCGGCGCCGATCCCAAGATCCTTGACGATCTGCGCAAGGAATATGGGCTCGACAAGCCGTATCTGGTGCAGCTCGGCACGCATCTCGGGCGCGTGCTCACGCTGGACCTCGGCTATTCCTATCGACAACGCCGGCCGGTGCTCGACCTCATTCTCGAGCGGCTGCCGGCAACGCTGCTGCTCACGCTCACCGCGTTCTGCCTTGCGCTCCTCATCGGCACCACGCTCGGCGCGCTCGCGGGATTGGCGGCGGGAAGCATCGTCGACACGCTGTTCACCGTGCTCTCGCTGCTGCTTTACGCCACGCCGGTGTTCTGGCTCGGGCTGATGCTCGTCCTCGTCTTCTCCGTGACGCTCGGCTGGCTGCCGCCGTTCGGCTATGAGACCATCAACGCGAAGATGACGCCGATCGAACGCGTGTTCGACATCGCCAGGCACATGATCATGCCCGTGATGTCGCTCGCCGCGATTTATCTCGCGATCTACGCCCGCCTGATGCGCTCGTCGATCATCGAGGTGTCGCACCAGGATTTCATCAAGACGGCGCGGGCCAAGGGGCTTGCGCCAAGGCGCATCGTCGTGGGTCACATGCTGCGCAACGCGCTGGTGCCGGTCGTGACGGTTGCCGGCATGCAGGCGGGCGCGCTGGTCGGCGGCGCTGTCGTGATCGAGACGGTGTTCGCCTGGCCCGGACTCGGCCGGCTCACCTTCGAGGCCGTGCTGCAGCGCGACTACCCAGTGCTGCTCGGCATCTTCCTGATCCTGTCGATCATCGTGATCGCGCTTAACCTCGTGACCGATTTGATCTACCGCCTGATCGATCCGCGCATGACGACGGAAGCCGCCTGATGGACGCCCTCAAAGCCTTCCTGCGACACCCCAGCGGAATGGCGGGACTCGTGCTGCTCGTCATCGTGCTGATCGTCGCGATCACGGCGCCCTGGGTCTTCCCGGTTTCGCCGTGGGAGATGAGCGGCACGCCCTTCGCGCCGCCCGGCGAGGACGGGATGTGGCTCGGCGGCGATACGCTCGGCCGCGACGTGGCGGCGGGCGTGGCACACGGCGCGCGGGTCTCGCTCTTGATCGGCATCGCATCCGCGCTCGCCGCCATGATGATCGGCGTCGTGATCGGGTCCATCTCAGGCTATTTCGGCGGCAAGGTCGATCTCGTGCTGATGCGGGTGACGGAGATGTTCCAGACCGTCCCCGCCTTCATCCTGGCGATCCTGCTGGTGGCGACCTTCAGCCCGCGGCTGTTCACCATCATCCTCACCATCGGCGCGGTGAGTTGGCCACCGCTGGCGCGGCTGACACGCGCCGAATTCCTAAGGCTGCGCGGGCGCGAATTCGTCGAAGCGGCCTTGTGCCAGGGCGAGAGCACGGCCCGCATCGTGCTCGGCCATATCCTGCCGAACGCGATCTCGCCGATCCTCGTCGTCGTGTCGCTGACGGTCGCCACCGCGATTCTACTGGAAAGCGCCCTCTCCTTTATGGGGCTCGGCGATCCGAACCTGATGTCGTGGGGCTTCATGATCGGCGCCGGCCGCACCGTCATGCGGCAGGCCTGGTGGATGAGCGTATTTCCCGGGCTCGCGATCCTGATCACGGTGCTTGCGATCAATCTGTTCGGCGAGGGACTGTCCGACGTTCTCAACCCCCGCGTATCGAGGCGTCGCGCATGACAGGTTCAGGCGGGCAGGATCCGGTATCCGTACTCTCGGTCGAGAATCTCTCGATCGCATTGCCCGAAGGCGGCGATCGGCCGTTCGCGGTCGAGGACGTCTCGTTCGCGATCCAGCGCAACGAGGTGGTCTGCCTGGTCGGCGAATCCGGCTCCGGCAAATCGATGATCGCGCACGCGATCCTGTCGCTGCTGCCGAAGGGCGTCGACATCGTGTCGGGCGCGGTGAAGGTCGCGGGCCAGGATACGGCCGCACTCGACCGCCGCGCGCTGCGCCGGTTGCGCGGCGGCCAGGCCGCCATGATCTTCCAGGAGCCGCTGTCGTCGCTCAATCCCTTGAAGCGCGTCGGCGAGCAGATCGAGGAGACGATCCTCACCCACCAGCGTCCGGCGCCATCCGCCGCCGAGATCAAGGCCCGGGTGCAGGAACTGCTGACGCAGGTCGGCCTGCCGAACCCGCTTCAGCTTGCCAACAGCTATCCGTTCGAACTCTCCGGCGGCCAACGTCAGCGGGTCATGATTGCGATGGCGATGTCGAACCAGCCTGAGCTCTTGATCGCGGACGAGCCGACGACGGCGCTCGATGTCACCACCCAGCGCCAGATCCTCCGCCTGATCGACGATCTCAGGCGCGACCGCGGCATGGGCGTGCTGCTCATCACGCATGATTTCGGTGTCGTGGCCGACGTCGCCGATCGCGTCGTCGTGCTGCGTCACGGCAAGGTGGTCGAGCACGGCACCGTCGAGGAAGTGTTGCGCCACCCACGCGAAGCCTATACGCGCGAGCTGATCGACGCGGTTCCAAAAGCGCGCGTAAAACACCGCGAAACGGCAACACAGGCCGCGCCGCTGCTCGACGTCGTGAACCTGCGCAAGACTTTTCGCGTCAAGCGCGGCTGGTTCCAGCCGCCGCGCGAAGTGCTCGCGGCCGACGGCATCTCGCTCACGCTGCACGAGGGCGAAACGCTGGCTGTCGTCGGCGAGTCCGGCTCCGGCAAGTCGACCCTTGGCCGCATGGTCATGCGGCTGACGGAGCCGGATTCCGGCGCGATCCGGCTCGGTAACCAGGACCTGCGGCAACTGCGCGGCGAGGCGCTGCGCCAGGCGCGACGGGGCTTGCAGATCATCTTCCAGGACCCGTTCTCCAGCCTCGATCCGCGCCAGAAGGTCGGCGACGCCGTCGCGCGCGGCCCGATGGCCTATGGCACCTCGCGCACTGATGCGATGGCGCAGGCGCGGCAATTGCTGGCGCGCGTCGGGCTGACGCCCTCGGCCGCGGATCGCTATCCGCACGAATTCTCGGGCGGCCAGCGCCAGCGCATCTGTATCGCGCGCGCGCTCGCGCTGCGGCCGAAGGTCTTGATCGCCGACGAGGCCGTCTCCGCGCTCGACGTGTCGGTCCAGGCGCAGGTACTGGCGCTGCTTGCCGAGTTACGCCGCGAGATGCAGCTCGCGATGATCTTTATCACGCATGACCTGCGCATCGCGGCCGAGATCGCCGACCGCGTGATCGTGCTGCAGCACGGCCGCATCGTCGAGGAGGGTCCGACCGCGTCCGTGTTCACCAACCCGCGCGAGGCCTATACGCGCGACCTGCTTGACGCGATCCCGGGGCGTCGCTTTTTCGAGCAGCCGAGTTTTACGCGGCAACGAGAGGTGCTGGCATGACGCGAACGCTCCGCATAAGCTCGGGACGCCCCGCCGATCACTTTTCCGCTCCAGAACCCTCCAAGGACTGAACCGTGTCGCAAAGCAACATCATCCCCCTTCCCGCCGGCGCCCGCGAGCGCATCGAAGCCGCGGTCGATGCCGCCTTCGAGGCGCAGCTGGCGACGACGATCGCCTTCTCGGCCATACCGAGCACGCGCAGCCAGGAAGCGCCGTGCCAGGACATGATGGCGCGACTGTTGCGCGAGCGCGGCTACGAGGTCGACGACTGGATCATCAATCAGGACGACCTCAAGGACCTGCCCGGCTACGGCCCGGTCGAGACTGATTTCTCGCGCGCCCGCACCGTGGTCGGCACCTATCGTCCCCTCGAGGAAACCGGGCGATCGCTGATCCTCCAGGGCCATTGCGACGTCGTGCCCGCCGGCCCGCTCGACATGTGGAAATATCCGCCTTTCAAGCCCACCGTCGAGGACGGCTGGCTCTATGGCCGTGGCGCTGGCGACATGAAGTCCGGCACGATCGCGGCGCTCTACGCGATCGATGCGCTGAAGGCCGCGGGGCTGGCGCCGAAGGGCCGCATCCATCTGCAGTCGGTGATCGAAGAGGAAAGCACCGGCGTCGGCGCGCTCTCAACGCTGCAACGCGGCTATCGCGCCGATGCCTGCCTGATCCCGGAGCCGACCGACGGAAAGCTGATGCGCGCCCAGGTCGGCGTGATATGGTTTCGTCTCAAGGTCAAGGGCATGCCCGTTCATGTCTCGCGCGCCGGCACCGGCTCAAATGCGATCAAGGCCGCCTTTCACCTGGTCCAGGCCATCGAGGGGCTGGAGGCCGAATGGAACGAGCGCGCCAAGTCCCATCATTTCTTCGGCAAGCTCAATCATCCGCTCAATTTCAACCCCGGCATCATCAAGGGCGGCGATTGGGCCTCCAGCGTTCCCGCCTGGTGCGACGTCGATTGCCGCATCGGCATCCTGCCGGGTTGGAAGATTCCCGACTGCCAGGCCGAGATCATCGCCTGCGTCGAAAAGGCCGCAAAGACCCATCCGTTCCTCGCCGATAATCCGCCCGAGGTGGTGTGGTCCGGCTTCCTGTCGCCGGGCTATGAGGTGACCGGCGCGCAGGACAGCGAGGCGGTGCTCGCGGCGGCGTATGAGCAGATATTCGGCGGTCAACTCGAGGAAGCCAGCTTCACCGGCCTCACCGACACGCGCTTCTACGGGCTCGACTACGACGTGCCCGCCTTCTGCTTCGGCGCGAGCATGGAAGGCGCCCACGGCTTCAATGAGCGGGTCGATATCGAATCCGTGAAGAAGGTCACCAAGACGCTGGCGCTGTTCATCGCCGGCTGGTGCGGGGTCGAGGAAACATAACCAAGAACGACACACGAGGAGGTCTGCCATGGACGGTAACGGTGCGGGCGACAAGCCCCTGGTCCGAACGCCGGACGATCTGCGTGCGCATTTCGGGCAACTCAGCCCGCTCGCTGAAAAGAAGGTGCTGCATCACCTCGACAAGTTCTGTCGTGACTTTATCGCGCTCTCCCCGTTCCTGGTGCTTGCGTCGAGCGACGGCAAGGGCAACGCCGATGCCAGCCCGCGCGGCGACGGGCCGGGCTTCGTTGCCGTGCTCGACGACAAGTCGCTGCTGATCCCGGACCGCCGTGGCAACAACCGGGTCGACACGTTCGGCAACATTCTGGCTTCGCCGGGCGTGGGCCTGATCTTCATGGTGCCGGGCATCAACGAGACGCTACGCATCAACGGCAAAGCCGAGATCACCCAGGATCCGGCGCTGCTGACGCCGCTCGCGGTCCAGAATGTTACCCCGGTCATCGGGCTCAAGGTGACGGTCGAGGAGTGCTATTTCCATTGCGGCAAGGCGCTGATGCGATCGAAACTTTGGAATCCCGAGGCGCAGGTCGGGCGCCACAGTTTTCCGACGCTGGGCCGCATCATCGCCGAGCAGACGGCGGCGGTGTCGGTGGACGACGCCGAGAAGACGATGGAGGAAGCCTACCGGACGCGGCTGTACTGAGCCGCTCTTCCCCGATCCCTGCGAGCTATGCGCCGAACCGGCTTGCCTGAGGGCCAAACCTGCCTATGGTTGCCCAAAAGAACAAAGGCAGGGAGAGCGTCGTTGACCAAGCAGTGGATCGCGGCAGGCATATTTCTGGCGTTGGCCGGAACGAATGGCGCACAGGCGCAGGACTATCCGACACGAACGGCGACCGTCATCGTGCCCTTCGCGGCCGGCGGGCCAGCCGACATCACCGGGCGTATCGTCGCCGATATTTTCTCCCGCTACCTCGGCCAGAAGTTCGTGGTGGAGAATGTCGTCGGTGCCGGCGGAACGACGGGGGCGATACGCGCGGCCCGTGCGCCGGCGGATGGGTACACGATTTTGTCAGGACATCTCGGCACCAATGCGCTGGCACCGGCGTTCTATCCGAACCTCGCCTACGATCCGCAAAAGGATTTTGAACCGATCGGGCTGACCGCCGAATATCCGGAATTGCTGGTGGTCCGAAAGGATTTTCCGGCCAACAATCTCGGGGAATTCGTGGCCTATGCCAAGGCCAACCCGGAAAAGCTCAATGTCGGACACGCCGGCCTCGGCTCGGTATCCTATATCGGCTGTTTGCTCTTGCATGCGGCGATCGGCATCAAGCCGACGATGATCCCATTCACCGGCACCGCGCCGGTCCTGAACGCCATGCTGTCGGGTCAGGTGGATTATGAATGCGATCCCGTGCTGGGCACGCTGAGCCAGGTCCAGGCCGGCAACGTCAAGGCGCTGGCGGTCGCCGCCAAGAAGCGCAGCCCGCTGCTGCCCGATGTGCCGACGTCCTACGAGCAGGGCCTTCCCGAATTCGACATTGCCCCGTTTTACGCGGTGTTCGTGCCGACGGGCACCCCGCAGGCCATCGTCGACAAGCTTGTGGACGCCCTGAGCAAGGGTCTCAACGAGGAAGCCGTGAAAAAGCGCCTGGCGGAACTCGGCGCCGAGAGCGTGGAGCAGGACCGCCGCGGTCCCAAGGCCCTCACCGACCTGATCAAAGCCGAGTCCGCGCGGCTGCTGCCCATTCTCAAAGCGGCGGCAGAGAAATAGACGCCGCGAAGGCGTCGACTTTCAAACCGTTTGCTAATGCCCCTGCAGATAGTCCGCGCGAACCGGCGCAGCACCTGACGGCGGCACGTCGAGACGTACCGCAATCCCTTCCAGTGCGGGACTCGGAGCCGGATAGAGCTTCATCACCAGCGGGTCGTGTCCCGGCACGATATGGCTTTCGTCCGGCGCCAGCGCCAGCAGTTTTTCGAAACCTTCGAGCATTTCACCGATATGCAGCGCCGTGGTGAACGGCCGCTCGCTCGCCATGTTCTCGTAGAAATGGCTGACATCAGAGGCGAGTACGACGAAGCCGCGGCGGGTCCTGACGCGAACGAATTGCAGTCCGGCCGAATGACCGCCAGCCGCATGGATCGTCAGGCCGGGCGCGAGTTCGGCATCGCCATTATGGAACATGACGCGGCGCGCATAATTGAGCCGCACGATGCCGCAGATGTCCTCGACCTCGAAGGAATGCGATAGCCTCGGATATCGCATGTACCGGCCCGTGGCATAGGCGATTTCGCGTTCCTGGAGATGGAAGCGCGCCTTCGGAAACCGGTCGAAATTCCCGACGTGATCATAGTGCAGATGGGTCAGGACCACATCTTCGACTGCACTCACATCAATGTCGAACGCGGCGAGTGTCTCGACCGGGCAACGCAGGAATGTCCGGTTCCGCTTTTTCGATACGTCCGCGTTGAACCCGGTATCGATGACGAAGGTGCGCCCTCCTCCCCTCGCCACCCACATGAAATAATCCATCGGCATCGGCCCGTCGTGCGGGTCGCCGCCGATGAAATGATCGCTGCGCCGCGCCTCGCGGGTCGCATAGCGGATGGCGAAGAGTTCGTATTCCTGCTCAGCCATGCGAGCTCCCGATGCTCAGCGCGTTCGCTACTTCGATTCGGCTTCGTTGAGTGCCTCACGTGCGTTTCGAAACGCATCGATACCGGCAGGTACGCCGCAATAGACGGCCACCTGCAACAGGATCTCCTTGATCTCGTCCTTTGTGACGCCGTTCTTCAGCGCGCCCTTGACGTGCAGTTTCAGCTCGTGCGGCCGGTTCAGCGCGCCGAGCATCGCCAGGTTGACGATGCTGCGGGTGCGCCGGTCCATTCCGGGCCGTGTCCACAATGCGCCCCAGCAAAACTCGGTCGACCACTCCGCCATGGTTCGGGTGAATTCGTCGGCGCCCGCGATCGACTTGTTGACGTAGTCTTCGCCGAGCACTTCCTTCCGGACCTTCAATCCCTTGTCGAACAACTCGCTCATCATTGGTTCCTTTCGTTGTTGGAGTAGTGTTTTCAGAGGCGGCGAGTTCAGCCGTGCGCCCTCATCAGGTTCGACACGTCCGCAAGCGTGTCAAGGCGCCAGACATGGTCGATAATACGGTCGACGTCCCAATCGGTTCCACCCAGCCGTGCGCAGGCGCGCAGTTTCGCCTCAATGTCGCGATCCGACAGAGGATCGGCAAGGCTGCCTTTCGCTTCCATCACGATCTCTTCGAACGTCTCGCCCGAATTGAGTTGAACAATGACGCGCGCGGCACCATCCGGCAGCGAAGCATCAAGCGCCGCCTTTACCTTCTGGCGCAGGGACACGATGTCGGGCCGGAATACGGTCGTCTCCGTGAATTCGGGAACGCCGGCCACACCCAGCAGCAGCGCACAGGCGGCGCAATGGTGAATGCTGACCCGCGCATCGCGTTCGTTGCGAACCGCCCGGTCGCCGCGCGCCAGCAGCAGCGCCGAACCCTGCACCGTGATGGCGGCGATATCATCGATGCGCCCGTTCAGCCTGCCCCGCAGATTGAAGCAGGCGTCGATGACCGCATGAAACACGATACCCGCCGGATAGGGCTTATAGGTGTTTTTCGCGATCTCCCAGGTCTTGCCGAGACCACCCGTCAGCCGCGCCATATCGGGCTCGTCGCCCATCGCGCGAGCCCAGCCGAGCGGTCCTTCGATCGCCCGTGGCGATGCTGAATAACCCTCTGCCGCGAGCAATGCCGCGAACAGGCCGTTGCGCGCCGCGTTGCCGACGCTGACATTCTTGGCGGCGCTGGGAAGGTTCTCGACGATGCCGGCCGATTGGCTGGCGGCAATCCCGATCGCATTTGAAATCTGGTCCGCCGGCAATTCCAGCAGTTTCGCGCAGGCCGCGGCCGCACCGAACACCCCGCAGGTCGAGGTGATGTGCCAGCCTCGTGCATAATGTCGCGGAGATACCGCGTTGCCGACGCGGCATTCGACCTCAACGCCGAGAATGAATGCCGTGAGCACCGCCCGCCCCGAATACCCGCGGGCTTGCGCCAATGCCAGCACCGGCGCGGCAACCGGTGCTGCCGGATGAATGATCGTGTCCAGATGGGTGTCGTCGAAATCGAGCAGATTGGCCGATACCGCGTTGAGGAACGACGCGCCCATCGCATCGAGCCGCTCGGGGCGGCCGATCACCGATGACGTCGCCGCGCCGCTGAACGGCAACAATGTGCGCAACGCGGCGGTGACGGCCGGGTCGTTCGCCGAACCCAGCGCGGTCGCAAAAAAATTCAGGATCGAGCGTTTCGCTTCGTGATCTTGCGCGGCGATATCCGCCCACGCCGTGCCGGCGACGAAATCGGCGAACGTCCTGCCGGCGCCTTGCGCTTCATCTTGCCGCACTGAGCGAATTCCTCGGATCCTTGTTTTCGCGACCCTATTCCGGCGCAGCATCGCCTGTCGACAGGAATCTTCTGCTTGACAGATTGACTGACAATCTTGAAATTCGACGAAACGCGACCGGGACTCCCGGCGCGGCAAGAACAACAGGCGCCCGTGTTGGCGGCGCGACAGGGAGCGAACCATGGCAGGAGAAACAATCGGCTTTATCGGAACGGGCCGCATGGGCGGACCGATGGCCGGCCGCCTGCTCGACGCCGGCTATTCGCTGTGCATCTACAATTCGCAACCCGAAGCGACCAAGGCGCTGGTGGCGCGCGGCGCGCGGCTTGCGAAATCGCCGGCCGAAGTCGCTTCCGCCGCGGATATCGTGCTGGCCAGCCTGCCGACGCCTGACATCGTCAAAGCGGTGGCGCTCGGGCCCGATGGCGTCATTGCCGGAAACCGCGCCACCGTCATGATCGACCTGTCCACCACCGGGCCCGGCGCCGCCAAGCTGATCGCGCAAGGGTTTGAAGCGCGCAGCATCACGCTGGTCGATGCGCCGGTCAGCGGCGGCATCAAGGGCGCGGTGAACGGCACGCTCGCGGTGATGGTGTCGTGCCCGAAGGCGACCTATGACAGGGTCGAGCCGATCCTGAAGCATTTCGGAAAGCTGTTTTACACCGGGGACAAGCCGGGCACGGCACAGACGGCAAAGCTCGCCAACAATCTGATGGCCGCCGCTGCACTGGTGATCACTTCTGAGGCGGTCGCGATGGGCGTCAAGGGCGGCGTCAACGCAAAAGTGCTGATCGATATCATCAACGCCAGCAGCGGGCGCAACAGCGCATCCGAAGATAAATTCCCCCGCGCCGTGCTTCCCGGCACCTTCGATTTCGGTTTCACCACCGGCCTCTCCTACAAGGACGTGCGGCTCTGCGTCGATGAAGCCGAGGCGATGGGCGTCCCGATGGTCTGCGGCGCGGTCGTGAGGCAGATGCTCGCCATCACCAACGCCAAATACGGCGCGTCGTCCGATTTCACCTCGATCGCCAAGGTGCTGGAGGAATGGGCCGGCGTGGAAATGCGCGGCTAACCCGGGCAAGCGGCGCACGAGGGCGATTGCCAAGGAAAACTGTCATGACAATCGGATCGACCGGATCGAGCGAGGTGTCGCTGACGCGGGCGCTGGCCCGGTCAGCGCTTGCCGTCGATCTCGGCCGTTTCGATGCCGAGGTGATTGCCAAGGCGAAAATCTGCCTGCTGGATTTCCTGTCGTGTGCCTTCGAGGCGCGGAACCATCCGTGGAGCCGCCAGGCGATCGGCATCGCACGCGAGGTCAAGGACGGCGCAACCATCATCGGCGCCCGCGCGCTTGCCTCGCCGGGCGACGCGGCCTTCGCCAACGCCACCATGGGCCACGGCCTGGTGCGCGAGGACATGCACGCCGCCAGCATCTGCCATCATGGCGTGGTGATCTGGCCGACCCTGCTCGCGCTGTCGGAACGAACGCCATTATCCGGCGCGACATTTCTTGCCGCCGCCATCATCGGCTACGAGACCGGCGCGCAGATCGGCCGCGCGCTGTTCAACGCCGACCTCGCCCGCCTCTACCGGCCGACCGGCCTCGTGGCGCCGCTGGGGGCCGCACTGGCGGGGAGTTTTGCGCTCGACCTCGACGAAGACGCCGCGACCAGCGCGATGGCCATTGCCGCCAACACGTCGTCGGGCCTGAACGAATGGCCGCGCGCCGGTGGCTCCGAGATGTATTTCCACCCCGGTTTTGCCGCCCGCAATGCGATTGCCGCGATAGAGCTGGCCGAGGCCGGCGCCCGCGCTTCGGAAACGATTCTGGAGGGCGAGGCCGGATTGTTCGCCTCGTTCCGCCGCCAGCCTGCTCCCGCTGAAATCAGGCTGTTCGCCGGCGCCGAGCCGGAAATCATGGCCGTCTACAACAAGCCCGCCCCCGCCTGCAATTTTGCCCAGACCGCCGCGCAGACCGCCTTGCGCGTTGCACGCGAACTGGGCTCACCCGACGATATCGCCACCGTCTCGATACGCGTCCCCGACGCAGCAGCCCGCTACCCCGGCTGCGACTCGAAGGGTCCTTTCCATAACGCGCTGCAGGCCAAGATGAGCATTCCCTTCAGCGTTGCCGCCGTTCTGGCGCGCGGCGCGCTCGAAGAAGAGAACTACGCTGATATCGGCGATACCAGCATCCTGCGCCTTGTCGAGCGGACCGATTTGCAGACCGCGCCCGATCTCACCGCCGCATTCCCGGCCAGTCAGGGCGCCGAAGTTCGCGTCGGCCTGCGCAATGGAGCGACAGTCCATCAGCGCCTCGACAACGTCATCGCCGCCACGCCGGAGGAAATCCGCGCCCGTTTTCGACAGGCGGCTTCCGACGCGATCGGCGACCGCGCGCGGTATCTGGAAGAGCTGGTCGATAATTGCGCGGCGCTTGCGGACATTAGCGTCATCGCTGCGCGGTGCCGGCCTGACCCAGCCGAACAAAGACTGCGGCCGGCATCATGATCGATATCAACAAACATAAAACGGGGGAAACGATGTTCAAGCCGGAGACGGCCGCGCGAGGTCCGCGGTGACCCAGGCGCTGGAAGGTTTTCTGCAGGCGCTGTCCGCCGGCCTGCTGATCGGCGCGGTCTACGGCCTGATGTGCGTCGGCCTCGGGCTGATCTTCGGCGTCATGCGGGTGATCAATTTCGCCCAGGGCGATTTCATGATGCTCGGCATGTACGCGGCGTTCTATTTCTTCACCGCGTTCGGCGTGCAGGCCGCGTTCGGCAACACCATTGGGCCGTTCGTCGCCATCGTGCTGGCCGGTCCGGTACTGGCCGTGTTCGGCTACTTCGTCCACCTCACTTTGATCTCGCGGGTCTCCGGCACGCGCACCTCCTCGCTCGAGGGCGAAGGCCATTATGCCCAGCTCATCCTGACGCTCGGCATCGCGCTGATCCTGCAGAATGGCGGTCTGCTGGTGTTCGGTTCGGTGCTGGCCTCGATCCGCACCCCACTGTCGAGTTCGGCCTGGGAACTTGGACCGATGTTCAACGACATCAGCGTCTTCGTCAACAAGGCGCGCGGCATCGACGCCGTGCTCTCGCTCGTGACGATGATCCTGCTGACGCTGATGATCACGCGCTCGCGGATCGGGAAATCGCTACGCGCTGCCGCCGACAATCCGACCGCCGCGACCTATATGGGCATCGACGTCGACCGCGCGCACCGCATCGCTTTCGCGCTTGGCACCGGAATCACCGCTATCGCGGGCGGCCTGCTCGCCACCAACTATCCGTTTCATCCCTTTGTCGGCGTCGACTACGTCATCGTGATGTATGCCGGCGTCGTGCTCGGCGGCATGGGCAGCATCATCGGCGCCTTCTGGGGCGGCATGACGATCGGCCTGGTGCAGCAGATGTCGACGCTGATCCTGCCGACGCAATTGCAGAACGCCGCGATCTTCGTCGTGTTTCTCCTGATCATCTTCTTCCGTCCGCAAGGCTTCTTCGGGCGCATGGTCGAGAGGACATGACCATGCGCGAATGGCGCTCGCTGCTGCCCATCATCATCTTCACCGCGCTCTATGCCGTGGTGTCGCTGAGCGTGACCAACTCCTACTATCAGCTCGTCATGACGCTGGTTCCGGTATGGGCGATCTTCGGCCTGTCGTGGAACCTGCTCAGCGGCTACACCGGGCTGATCTCGTTCGGACACGCCGCCTTCTTCGGCGTCGGAGCCTATGCCGTCGTGCTCGGCCAGGTCCATTTCGACCTGTCACCGTGGATCATGATCCCGATCGCAGCCGTGCTCGGCGGCATCGCCGGACTGCTGATCGGGTTTCCGACCTTCCGCCTGCAGGGCCACTACTTCGCGCTGGCGATGCTCGCCTACCCGCTCGCGATTCTCTACGTGTTCGAATGGCTCGGCCTTCAGGAGGTGACGCTGCCGATCAAGCGCGAGAACGCGGCCGCCTATATGCAATTCGCCGATCACCGTGTCTACACGCTGCTGGCGCTGGCGATGATGTTCGGTACGATCCTGCTTGACGCGGGCGGTCGAACGATCGCGCTTCGGTATGGCGCTGCTCGCGATCAAGCAGAACGAAGCCGCCGCGGAAGCCGCCGGCATCAATACGCTGGCCTGGAAACTGCGCGCCGTTACCCTCAGCGGCGCCATCGCCGGCGCGGTTGGCGGCTTTTATGCGGTCGTGCTGCTGGTGGTGACCCCGCAATCCGTGTTCGGCATGCTGGTGTCGGCGCAGGCGCTGACAGTTGCCATGTTCGGCGGTGTCGGAACGGTCTGGGGGCCGGTAATCGGATCGGTCATCCTGATCCCGTTGGCCGAAACGCTCAACGCCGAGGCGGGCTCGCGCTTTCCCGGCATTCAGGGCGTGATTTACGGCCTCGCCATCATCTGCGTCATCCTGCTCGCGCCGGAGGGCCTGTACTGGAAAATACGCGACTTCCTGCGCAAGCGGCCCGCAGCGCTGGTGACGGCGACCCCGGGTGCATTGGATGTCCCGGCCGCCTCCGCCGAACTCGTGCCCTTGCGGCCCAAGCGATCCGCCGGGACAGGCGATGTCGTGCTCGAGGTGCGTAACCTGTCGCGCTCCTTCGGCGGATTGAAGGCCGTACAGGATGTCAGCTTCAAGCTGCGACAGAACGAGATCCTTGGCATCATCGGCCCCAACGGCGCCGGCAAGACCACGCTGTTCAATCTGCTGAACGGATTTTTGCGGCCCGGCGCCGGCGAGATCCTGCTCGACGGACGCGAGATGTCCGGCCGCAAGCCGCATGAGCTGTGCGAGGCCGGCATCGGCCGCACCTTCCAGATCATGCGCCCGTTCCTGCGCATGTCGATCTCGGACAATGTCGTCGTCGGCGCCTATGTCCGCGCCAAGACTGATGCCGAGGCAAGGCAACTGGCGGCTGATGCGATAGCCCGCGTCGGCCTGTCCGGGATAGCCGACCGTATCGCCGGCGAACTCACGACCAAGGAATTGCGGTTGATGGAACTCGCCCGCGCGCTGGCCGGGCAGCCGCGCATCCTGCTGCTCGACGAGACGCTCGCCGGCCTCGGGCATGACGAAGCCAATGAGGTCGTGGCGGTGATCCAGCGGCTGGCCCGCGACGGCATGACCATCGCGATCATCGAACACACGATGCAGGCGATGGTCCGCCTGGTCGACAGCTTCGTGGTGCTCGACCACGGCGCCGTGATCGTCGAGGGCGAACCGGAAGCCGTCACCCGCGACAGCCGCGTCATCGAGGCCTATCTCGGCAAAAAATGGGTGGCCCATGCTCCGCATTGAAGGGCTGACATCGGGCTATTCGGCCATTCCCGTCTTGAACGGCGTCTCGATCAAGGTCGAGGAAGGTCAGTTCGTCGCGATCGTCGGACCGAACGGCGCCGGCAAGACCACGCTGTTCAAGACGATTTCGGGCATCGTGCGCCCCAGCGCGGGAACGATCACCTTTGGAGATCACGACCTGCTGTCGATCCGGCCCGCGCAGCGCGCGCATCTCGGCATCGCCCATGTGCCCGGAGGGCCGTCAGGTTTTTCCGTCGCTCACGGTGATGGAAAACCTCGAAATGGGCGCGATGACCGAGGCCGGCCGGCGCGACTGGAAACAGAACATCGAGCGCATCTTCGAATGGCTGCCGATCCTGGCCGAGCGCCGCGGCCAGTTCGCCGGCACGCTGTCGGGCGGACAGCAGCAGATGCTGGCGATCGGCCGCGGACTTGCCTCGTCGCCTAAACTCCTGATGCTGGATGAGCCCTCGATGGGCCTGGCGCCCACCACCGCCGATTTCATCTTCGAACGGCTGATCGAAATCCGCCGGCAATCGAAGCTGACGATCCTGCTGGTCGAGCAGCGCGTGGCGGAGGCGCTTGAATTCGCCGACCACGGCTACGTGCTCGAAGCCGGCCGCGTCGCGCTCGAAGGCAACAACCAAACCCTGCGGGCGGACGACCGCATCCGCAAGGCCTATCTCGGCATGTAACCAACGACAAACAACAAAATTGGGAGGAGACGAAAATGGGCCAGGACAACGCATCCGGAAAAATCTCGAAGACGTCGCTGACGCGGCGAACCGTACTGTCCGGCGCCGCCGCCATGGGACTGTCGACGGTGGCGCGCGCCCAAGCGCCGGCCGAGGTCAAGGTCGGCCTGATCGTGCCGCTGTCGGGAATCTACACCCGCCCCGGCCAGGTGATGAAGATGGGCGCCGAGATGGGCATCGAGCACATCAACGCCCAAGGCGGCATCAAGTCGCTCGGCGGCGCCAAGATGAAGCTCGTCGTGATCGATTGCGGCGACACCACCGAAAAGGCCAAGAACGCCGCACAGCGCATGGTGGCGCAGGAGACCGATCTGGTCGCGGCGACCGGCTCCTATCTGAGCTCATTCACGCTCGCCGTGACCGAGGTGACGGAACGCGCGCAACTGCCGGTGCTGACGCTGTCCTATTCGGACCTGCTGACCGATCGCGGCTTCAAGTTCATCTTCCAGACCGCCGCGCCCGCCAGCGTGCAATCCCAGCTCGGCCTGCCCGAACTCATGAAGCTTGCGGAAAAAGCCTCCGGCAAACGGCCGAAGACGGTGGCGATGCTGATGGACAACACCGCGACTTCGGTCGCGACCGCCAAGGCGCTCAAGGAAAAGCTCCTCGCGCAGGAAGGCCTCCAGCTCGTCGTCGAAGAAGTCTGGACGCCGCCGCTCGCCGACGCCACCCCGCTGATTCAGAAGGTCAGGTCGGCGAGGCCCGACCTGCTGCTGTTCATGCCGAACGCGGTCTCCGACGCCAAGCTCGGCCTGGAGAAGATCAACGAATTCGGCCTTGGACAGGGCAAGATCCCGACCGTGTCCTTCAGCATCACCATCGCCGAGCCGGACATGCTGCAAAGCGTCACGCCGGAAGTCGTGCAAGGCATCATGACCATCGTCGCCAACTGGGGTTGCAAAGGACATGAGGACATCATCGCCGAGCTCAAGGCCAAGTACAAAGAGCCCTGGGCGACGCAGAACGTCATCTCGACCTATGGCGACATGTGGCTGATGAAGGCCGCGCTTGAAAAGGCCGGCAAGGCCGACCGCCTTGCCGTCGCCGACGCGTTCCGCACCCTGGATGGCGGGCCGGCGAAATATTATCCCGGCGGGCAGTTGAAGTTCGACGAAAAGGGCCGGCGTGTCGGCGCCGGCGTCGTCATCGTGCAATGGCAGAACGGCGTGCCGGTCACGGTCTTCCCGTCCGACCTCGCGCAGGCGTCCCCGTTCTGGCCGAAGAAGTCCTGACCACCATCGTCTCAAAAACATTAAAGGGAGGAATAGTCATGACGAAAAACACCCGGGCCGCATTGACGCGGCGCAGCCTGCTGGCCGGCGCATCCGCCGGCCTGATCGCTACCCGTGCCTGGGCGCAGCAGCCCTCCGAAGTGAAAGTCGGATTGCTGGTGCCGGTCTCCGGGCTCTATGCGCGCCCGGGCACCGTCATGCGCGAGGGCGCCGAGATGGCGGTCGACCACATCAACGCGCAAGGCGGCATCAAGTCGCTCGGCGGCGCCAAGATGAAGCTGGTCGTGCTCGATTCCGGCGATACCACTGAAAAGGCCAAGAACGCCGCGCAGCGCATGGTGGCGCAGGAAACCGATATGGTCGCGGCCAGCGGCGCCTATCTGAGTTCGTTCACGCTTGCCGTCACCGAAGTCACCGAGCGTGCCAATCTTCCGGTCCTCACCCTCTCCTACTCGGACCTGATCACCGATCGCGGCTTCAAATATGTGTTCCAGACCTCGGCCACGGCAGGCTCGCAGGCCAGGCAGGCCCTGCCCCAGATCGTGAAACTTGCAGAAGCGGCTTCCGGCAAAAAGCCAAAGACCGTCGCCATCGTCACCGACAACACGGCGGCATCGGTGTCCTCGGCCAAGGCGATGCGGGACGGCCTGCTCGCCGAAAACGGGCTGCAACTGACGGTCGACGAAACCTTCACCCCGCCGCTCGCCGACGCCACCTCGCTGGTGCAGAAAGTGCGTTCGGCCAAACCGGACCTGCTGTTCTTCCTGCCGACGGTGATCTCCGACGCCAAGCTGCTGCTCGAGAAGATGAACGAGTTCGGCCTGGGCCAGGGCAAGATTCCGACAATCTCGTTCGGCATCGCGATCGCGGAGCCCGACATGCTGCAGACCGTCAGCCCCGAATTGCTGCAAGGGCTGCTCACCTGCGTCGCAAGCTGGGGCGCCAAGGGGCACGAGGCGCTGATCGCCGAACTCAAGACCCGCTACAAGGAACCGTGGATGACGCAGAACGCGATCTCCACCTATGGCGACATGTGGGTGATCAAGGACGCGCTGGAGAAGGCCGGCAAGGCCGACCGCATCGCGGTGGCCGAGGCACTGCGCACCATGGATGCCGGTCCCTCGAAATATTACCCGCTCGGCGAAATCAAGTTCGACGAAAAGGGCCGCCGCGTCGGCGCCGGCATGACCATCGTGCAGTGGCAGGCCGGCGTACCCGTTACGGTGTTTCCGCCGCAACTGGCGCTGTCCCAGCCGTTCTGGCCGAAAAACTAACAGAGGCAGGAAATCGAAATGGACAAGACGACATACGATCGAGGCCTCCAGATCCGCAAGGACGTCCTGGGCAATGAATTCGTCGACAAGGCGATCGCATCGGCCGACGACTTCAATCGGCCGATGCAGGACCTGACGACGGAATATTGCTGGGGCTACGTCTGGGGCCGCGACGGCATTTCGCACAAGACCCGCAGCTTCCTGAACCTTGCGATGCTGTGCGCGCTCAACCGGCCGCAGGAACTCAAGACCCATATCCGCGGTGCGCTGACCAACGGCGCCACGCGCGAGGAAATTCGCGAGGTGTTCATGCAGGTCGCGATCTATTGCGGCGTGCCGGCCGGTGTCGATGCGTTCCGCAACGCCAAGGAAGTGTTCGCCGAACTGGACAAGAAGTAACCGGGACCAAAGACGATGCTGAAGGACAAATGGGCGCTCGTGACCGGGGCTACGGCAGGCCTGGGCCTCGCCGTGGCCGAAAGCCTTGCCGGCGCGGGCGCCAACATTGTCCTGCACGATCTGGCCGAGCCCGCCGCGGCGCGGGATCGGCTTCGCAAGCAATACGGCGTCGAGGCGATCAGCATCGCGGCTGATCTTTCGCAGCGCAGCGCCATCGAAGCCATGATGGCAGACCTGCAGGGGCGCATCAGCGGGCTCGATATTCTGGTGAACAACGCGGTGGTGCGGCATTTCTCACCGGTCGAAAATTTTCCGCCGGAGCGATGGGACGAAGCGCTCGCCGTCAATCTGTCGGCGCCGTTCCACCTGATTCGTCTCGCCTTGCCCGGCATGAAGGCGCGGGGCTGGGGCCGCATCATCAACATGGCCTCGATCTATTCGACCCGCGCCGTCGCCGATCGTATCGACTACGTCACCACCAAGACGGCCATCCTCGGCGTGACCCGCGCCGTCGCAATGGAGACGGCGAGGACCGGGATTACCTGCAACGCGCTGTGCCCCGGCACGTTGCCGACGCCGGCCATTCAGGGAAAAATCGCTGATATCGCCGCCCGCGAAGGCCGCGCCATCGAAGAGACCACCAGCGATTATCTGGCGACCCGCCAGCCGACCCGGCGGTTTGTCGCGCTGGAAGCCGTCGGCGCAATGGCGGTCTTTCTGTGCAGCCCGGCCGGACAGGATATCACCGGAACGACGCTGCCGATCGATGGCGGCTGGTCCATCGCATGAGCATGATCGCCCGACCCACCCAGGAGAGCTGCAATGGCTGAAGCATCGAGCCGAAATGCCGTGGTGACCGGCGCCGCCGGCGGCATGGGCCGCGCCATCACCAAAGCGCTGCTCGAAAGCGGCCGGCGGGTCGTGCTGGCTGACCGCGATCCGGCTTCGCTGCGTGCGTTCGCCGCCGAAATGGGCGATCGGACGTTCCCGATCGAACTCGATATTACCGACGCCAAGGCGGTCGACCGCCTGCCCGACCTCATTCCCGGCGCCTTCAAGCCGATCGATATCCTCATCAACAATGCCGGCCACGACATCGGCGGCCGAACCCGCTTCGATGCCGGCGCGGCGGACGACTGGTCCGCCATCATCCAGACCAATCTGATCGGGCTGATGCGGGTGACCCGCAGCCTCGTGCCCGAGATGGTCAGGCGCAACACGGGCCACATCGTCAACATCAGCTCGATCAACGCCGTCCGTATCGTCCCTGATATGGCCGCCTACAGCGCCAGCAAGGCCGGCGTGCACATGTTCACCGAAACGCTCCGGGGCGAACTGGCGGAAACCGCGATCCGGGTGACCGAGATGCAGCCCGGCCTGACCCGAACCAATATCATCCTCACCCGCTATCGCGGCGACCGGGAGAAGGAAAAGGACTATTTCGACCAGTTCAGGATGGCGCTCGATCCGGCCGACATTGCCCGTTCGATCGTCTTCGCGCTGGACCAGCCGCCGCATGTTCAGATTGCCGAAATGATGATTTTGCCCGTAAATCGCTATTGAACCAATGCCGGTACCAAGGCGGTAACCAATGGACAAACGCGGTGAACTGCAATCGACGCTCCGGATCGACGACGTTCCGACCGTCCGCTCGATGGTCGCGCAAAAGCTGCGCGAGGCGATCATGTCCGGCACCCTGAAGCCGGGTCAGCGCCTGATCGAGCGCGAGCTCTGCGAGATGACCGGCGTCAGCCGCCCATCGATCCGCGAGGCGCTCCGGCTGCTGGAGGCCGACGGGCTCGTCAACACGGTGCCCCACCGCGGTCCTGTCGTCAGCACGATCAGTCTGGAGGAAGCCAAGCAGCTCTACGCTGCGCGTGCCGTTCTGGAGGGATTTGCGGGGCGGGAATGCGCGCGCCTGCACGATCCGGCCGTGGTGCGCCGGATCGGCGATGCGCTGACCAAACTGAAGGCCGCATTCGCCGACGGCGACCTGATGACGGCACTCGAAGCCAAGACGGAATTTTACGCCGCGCTGATCGGTGGCTGCCAGAACGCCTTCATCGAACGCATGCTCAAGCCGCTGCACGACCGGATCACGCTATTGCGCATCACCTCGATGTCGCAGCCCAAGCGCATCAACAAGAGCCTGCGCGAGGTCACCGCGATCTGGCGCGCCATCCAGAGCGGCGATCCCGATCTCGCGGAGAAATGCTGCGTCGATCATATCAATGCAGCGGCCGTGGCCGCGCTCAGCATGATCGAGCAGTCATCCACAACGAACGAAAAGGCGACAGCGGACGAATGACCAGCGTCCTTTCGATCAAGCTGATTTAAAAAAAGCCAGGGAGGCAACAGAAACGGCCATGAATTTTGTAAAACGCGTTCTTTTGATGCTGTTGCTGTCGCCGGTATTGCCGGCGCTCGCCCAGGATTTTCCGAGCCGGCCGATCACGATGGTCGTTCCGTTCTCCGCCGGAGGTCCGGGCGACGTCATCGCCCGCCTGCTCGGCACCTCAATGAGTGCGACGCTGAAGCAGGCGATCGTCATCGAGAACGTCGTCGGCGCTGGCGGCACGCTGGGCACCAACCGCGTCGCCAAGGCCGCCCCGGACGGCTACACGATTTTGCTGATGCATGTCGGCCAGGCGACCGCGCCCGCGCTCTATGCCAAACTGCCGTTCGATCCGGTCGGCGACTTTGCCCCGATCGGCCTCGTCACCGACGTGCCGATGATTTTGGTGGCGCGCGCCAATTTTCCCGCCAAGGACCTCAAGGAACTGGTCGCCCATGTGCGCACGCAGGGCGACAAGGTGACCTATGGCAATGTCGGGCTCGGCTCCGCATCGCATCTGTGCGGGCTGATGTTCATGAGCGCGATCGAAACCAAGCTCACGCCGGTCTACTACAAGGGCGGCGGCCCGGCGCTGAACGACATCATCGCGGGTCACATCGACGTCTATTGCGATCCCGCCACCGGCCCGACGCCCTATATTCAGGCCGGCACCATTCCCGGCTACGCCATCACCAGCAAGAAGCGGGTGCCGACTTTGCCGAACCTGCCCACCGCGGCCGAGGCCGGCGTGCCAAAGTTCGACGTCACGACCTGGTATGGCCTGTACGCGCCAAAGAATACGCCGAAGCCGATCGTCGATGCGCTGGTCGACGCCCTGCAGAAGGCGCTAAAGGACCCGCCGCTGGTCAACCGTTTCGCCGAACTGAGCATGGCCCCGGTCGAGGACGAGCGCGCCACGCCCGCGGCGCTGGAAAGCCTGCTGAGGTCGGAGATCGCCAGGTGGGACCGGATCATCAAGGACGCCGGCATCACGCCGCAGTAGGTCCACGTCTCTCATGGTGAGGAGCGCGGCACGCGCGTCTCGAACCGTGAGGCCACGGACCGGCCTGCATCCTTCGAGACGCCGCTACGCGGCTCCTCAGGATAAGGGTTAGGGTTTCGTGACGTAGCAGAAGAGATATCCGCGACGTCAGAGGCTGGTGGTGATCCCGCCATCGACATAGAGCGTATGCCCGTTGACAAAGGACGATCCTTTGCCGGACAGGAACACGGCCGCCCCGACCAACTCCTCGACATTGCCCCAGCGGGCGGCCGGCGTGCGTTTCTCCAGCCAAGCCGAAAATTCCGGATTGTCGACCAGCGCCTGGTTGAGCGGGGTCTTGAAGTAGCCCGGCGCGATGGCGTTGACTTGCAGGCCGTATTTGGCCCAGTCGGTACACATGCCGCGAGTCAGGTTCTTGATCGCACCCTTGGTCGCCGTGTAAGGCGCGATGCCCGGTCGCGCCAGTTCGCTCTGCACGGAAGCAATGTTGATGATCTTGCCCTGGCCGCGCGGGATCATGTGACGGGCGACGGCCTGGCCGACATAGAAGGCGCTGGAAACATTGGTGGCGAGCAATAGCTCCCACTTGTCGACGGGAAAATCTTCCAGCGGCGAACGGAACTGCATGCCGGCGTTGTTGATGAGAATATCGATAGCGCCGGTATTCTTCTCGACCGCCTCGACACCTTCTTTTGCCGCCTGCGCGTTCGTCACGTCAAAACCGGACACCGACACCTTGTGCCCGGCGTCCGTCAGTTTGGCTGCCGCCGCAACGAGCTTGCCCGCATCGCGGCCGTTGAGGACGATTTCGGCGCCATGTTCGGCAAGCCCTTGCGCGAGCGCGAAACCGATCCCTTGCGACGATCCCGTGATGAGCGCCCGCTTGCCGGTCAGGTCGAACAGTTCAAATGCCATGTAACCGATCCGTCTGGCTGCTCCCCGTATCGCATCCACAAAAGCAGAACAATTCGGGAAAAGATAGAACCCGCCGTCCGGATTCCGGCGGTTGAGGCCCCGGAATTGCATGGAGCCATCCGGGCAGGCGACGCCGGCGATCGTCGCTGAGCGACGGAATGGTAACGAACACTTTGGTTTCCGCAGGAGTGCTATACGTGAATGATATCCCGGCGATGAAGAATATGCCTCTCGATCCCCGGCTGAACTGGGCCGCGCTTTCGCAAGCCGAGCGCGACGCTGCCTATGACAATAATGCGGCGGTAAAGAACAGCGCGGCGCTGATCGCCGAAAGAAACCAGCTATCCGAGACGCTACGCGCCAGCCGCAAATCCTTTCTCGACATTCCTTATGGCGACCGCGAACGGACGAAAATCGATCTCTATCCGGCCGCCGACAAGGCAGCGCCCTGCCTGATCTTCCTGCACGGCGGTTACTGGCAGCGCAATTCGCGCGACGTGTTCGCCATGCTGGTCGAAGGCGTCTCATCTCACGGCTGGTCGGTCGCCATTCCCGGATATTCGCTGGCCCCCGAGGTTTCGCTGACTGACATCGTGAAGGAGATATCGCAGTCGCTCGACTGGCTGACCAAAAATGGCGGGTCGCATGGCATCGCGGGACCTGTCGTGCTCTCGGGCTGGTCGGCCGGTGCCCACCTCGTCGCCATGGCGCTCGATCACCCGCGCGTCGCCGCGGGGCTGGCGATATCAGGCGTGTACGACCTGGCGCCGATCCGCGATACCGGGCTGAACAACGCGCTGAAGCTGACCGACAAGGAAGTCGAAACGCTTTCGCCGCTGCGACTACCCGTCGTCCACAAGCGGCTCGCCATTGCGTACGGCGCGGCCGAATTGCCGGCGCTGGTCTTCGATTCGATCAAGCTTCATGAATCACGCACGGCCGCGAACGCGCCGGGCGATCTGTTCCCGATCAAGGGTGCGGACCATTTCAGCATCCTCGAAGAATTGCGGCGGCCTGACGGTGTGCTCGTGGATATCGCCCGACAGCTGGTTTAGTTCGCCTTGATCGCGTTTGCGTCGATCCAGACCTGATCGTCCCTGATCCGGACCGGGAACAGCCGCAACGGCCGGCCCGGCCAGCCGTAGGACATCCGGCCGTTGCGGAGATCGAACGAGGCCGCGTGGCGGGGGCAGAACAGGCGGCCTCCCGCAAGGTGTCCGCGGCTGAGGTCCGCCTGTTCGTGCGGACAGATCCGTTCGCAGGCGACCACCCGCCCTTCGCTCCAGATCAGGATCGCATCGATGCCGGTCACGCGGACGCAGACGATGGTCTGCGAAATCAGCCGGCTGAGCCCGCAGACCGGCATCCATTGCTCGCCGTCCGGCACCGTTACCGTTTCGGGCCGATTATCCGCCAAGGTAGGCCTTTCTCACATGCTCGTTCTCGATCATGTCGGTGCCGGCCCCGGACAGCACGATGCGGCCGCCTTCCAGCAGATAGGCGTGGTCGCACATCTCGAGCGCCGCAAACGCGTTCTGCTCCACCAGCAGCACCGTCGTTCCGGCATCGCGGATGCCACGGATGATCGCAAAGGTCCGCTCGACGATATTGGGTGCAAGCCCCAGTGAGGGCTCATCGAACATGATCAGGCGCGGCCGTGACATCAGCGCGCGCCCGATCGCCAGCATCTGCTGCTCGCCGCCCGACAGGGTGCCCGCGGCCTGCTTTCGCCGTTCGGCGAGGCGCGGAAACTCGGCATAGATCCGCTCACGGTCGGCGGTGATCTCGGTAGCACTGCTGCGCAGATAGGCGCCCATGTCGAGATTCTCCTCGACCGTCATGTGCGGAAACACTTTTCGCCCTTCCGGGCAGTGCGCGATGCCCGACGCCACCACACGCGGCGGCTTGGCGCCCGCGATGTCCTTGCCCTCGAAGCGCATCGATCCCGAACGCGGCGCGACCAGCCCGGAAATCGCGCGCAGCGTCGTGCTCTTGCCGGCGCCGTTGGCGCCGATCAGGGCGACGAGCTGCCCGGCCTTGACCTGCAGCGAAATGCCGCGCAGCGCGGTGACGCCGCCATAGCCGCACACCATGTCGCGGATCTCAAGCACGCGCCGCTCCCTGCCCGAGATAGGCTTCGATGACAGCCGGGTCGTTCCGGATCGCGTCCGGCGAGCCCTCGGCGATGATCCGGCCATAATTGAGCACCACGATCCGGTCGGAGACGCTCATCACCATCGGCATGTCGTGCTCGACCAGCAGGATGGTGATGCCGCGATCCCTGATGTTGCGGACCAGTTGCACGAAGGTGTGGGTTTCGGATGCGTTCATGCCGGAGACCGGCTCATCGAGCAGCAGCATCGACGGCCCTGCTGCGAGCGCCAGCGCGACGCCGACCAGCCGCTGCTCGCCATAAGAAAGCGAGCCAGCAAGGTCATGGGCACGGCGTTCGAGGCCGACCCATTCGATCAGTTCGCCGGCACGCTCCCGCAAGCGGCGCTCGGAAGACCGCGCGCGGGGCAACCCAAAAATCCCTTCGAAAAGATTGACTTTGCTTTGCCGATGCAGCCCGATCAGCAGATTGTCGTAGACGGTGTCGTTCGGAAACACACTGGTGCGCTGGAAGGTGCGGGCCAGACCGAGACCGGCGATCTGGTGCGGCTTCAATCCGTCGAGCGCGGTTCCGCGATAGCTGACTGCACCGCGGGTTGGATTGAGAAAGCCCGTGACGACGTTGAAGGCCGTCGTCTTGCCTGCCCCGTTGGGACCGATCAGGCTCACGATCTCGCCCTCGCCGACCGAAAAATTCATGTCCGAGAGCGCAACGAGACCTCCGAAGTGCACGGCTACCTTTTCCACGCTCAGTGCGGTCACAGGAGAAGCCATCACGCATGCTCCTTAGCATCGCGCTCGGAAAACGCGACCGGGGCCACCGTTTCGATCCGCTTCCGAGGCCTCGCAAACCGCAGCGCCAGCGACGGCACGATACCACGCGGCAGGACAAACAGGATGACGATCAGCACGCCGCCATAGGCGATCCATTGCGCCTCCGGCGCCATGATCGGCCGCAGGAACACCGGCAAAATCCGAAGATCATGCCGCCGACGACAGGACCGGCCAGCGAGCCCTTGCCGCCGGTAATGACCATGATCACCATCGTCACGGTGTTGATGAAGGCGAACACTTCGGGATCGATGATGCGGATGTAGTGCGCGTAGAGACTGCCGGCGGCGCCCGCGATCCCAGCCGAGATCACCGCCGCCAAGGTCAGCGTCTTGGTCACGTCGATGCCGACCGACACCGCCAGCGTTTCGTTTTCCATCAGCCCGCGCATGGCGCGGCCGAAATGCGAATGGACCAGGCGCGAGACCAGGAGATAGGTGACGACGGCCACCGACAGCACGAGGTAATAGTTCTGCAGCTTGGTGCGAAGGGTCAGATCCCCCAGCCCCGGCAATCCGACCGTGATCGAGGGAATATTGGTCAACGCCAGCGGCCCCTGCGTCAGCTCGACCCAGTTCAGCGCCACCAGTCGGACCACTTCGGCAAAGGAAATCGTCACGATCACGAAATAGGCGCCGCGAACGCGAAACGACAGCAGCCCGACGAGATATCCGCACAATCCGGCAATAACGATGGCCAGTGCGAAGCCGACGATCGGCGGCCACGGCTCGTGGACGATACGCAAGCCGAACGGCAGGCCGACATCGAAGCCAAGCGACGTCAATGCGCTGACATAGGCGCCGATGCCGAAGAACGCGATATGGCCGAGGCTGAGCTGCCCGGTGAACCCGAGCAGCAGATTGAGGCTCATCGCACCGATGATGAATATGCCGGTCGTGATCAGCGCGTTCATGAGATAGGGATCGCGCAGCCACAGCGGCACTGAAGCAAACGCGACGACCGAGAGAATGGCGACCGCAGCCTTCATCCGACGCGCTCCGAGCGCGCGAACAGTCCGGTCGGCTTGAAAATGAGGACCGCGATGATGATCAGGAAACCCATGGCATCGCGGTAGCCGGACGAAACGTAGCCGGCGCCCAGTTCTTCGGCCAAGGCCAGGATGAAGCCGCCGATGACAGCGCCGGTGATGTTGCCGAGCCCACCGAGGATCACGATCGCGAACGCCTTGACAGCCGCGAGGTCACCCATTTGCGGGAAGATGACGTAGACCGGCCCCAGCAGCGCGCCGGCGGCGGCGGCAAGGCTCGAACCGATCGCGAATGTCGAGGTGTAGATGAGATCAACGTTGACGCCCATCAGCGAGGCTGTGTCGCGATCCTGGAACGTCGCCCGCATCGCCCCGCCGAGTTTGGTCTTGTTGATCAGGAGGTAGGTGACAACGATCAGCATCGCCGCGGCGGCGAGTACGAACAGCCGCAGCCAGGACACCGAGACCGGCCCCAGCACCAGCGGCGCTTCAGGGAATGGCGTCGTTACTGATTTGGCCACGCCGCCCCAGATCCACAACGCGCCGGACTGCATCGCGATCCAGGCGCCGATCATGACGAGCATGGTGGTGTCGATGTCCGAGCCGCGCAGCGGTCGCAACAAGGTCAGTTCGATCACGGCCCCCAGAAGCCAGCCGGCGATGACGGCGAGCGGCAGCGCCAGGAAGAAGTTGATGCCGAGCTGATGCACCACGATGAACATGATGTAGGCGCCGAACGTGTACAGCACCCCATGCGTGAAGTTCACGACGTTCATGATGCCGAAAATCAACGTTAGCCCAATGCCCAGCAGCGCATAGGTGCCGCCGAGCACCAGCATGTTGATCATATGTTGCAGAAACTGGCTCAAGGTGGCTCCCGAAAATTCCCGACACGGGCGAGGTCAGCGGTCCGCCGCTGCCCTCGCCCGTCAGTCACGTAACGTCAGAGCGTCTTCATCCCGATCTTGCCGTCGATGATTTCGATCAGGTAGACGTTGGGCTGGCTCTGGCCGCTTTCCTTGCCCTCGGGGCCGGATTTCTTGAACACGATGTCGCCGTTCAGGCCCTTGATCTTGATATCCCACAGCGCTGCCTTGATCGCGGCAGGCTCGGCCTTTCCTGCCTTCTCGATGGCCGCCGCCGCGGTGCGGATGCCGTCATAGCCGCGGAAACTTTCAGTGCAGCCGGCGAAGTCGAAGCCGCGCTTCTTCCATTCGGCGATGAAGTAGTTGGTCGCCTCCGGGTTCGGGGTCTTGTCGGGGAACCAGGGCAGGAAGGTCGTCAGGTGCATGGTGCCATTGGCGGCCGCACCCGCCTGCGCGATGATCTGGTCCGGATTCTGCGAGCCGCCTGTCGTGATGATGCGCTTCTTGAGGCCGAGGGCCGCGGCCTGTTTGAAGATCAGCGTGAGCTGGTCGACCGCGGTCGTCACGATGATGGTCTCGGAGTCAGTTCCCTTCAATTTGGAAAGCTGCGCGCTCATGTCTTGCGCGCCCTGATCCATGGTCTCGACGGCCCCGACGGTGATCCCCTTCTCCTTCATCATCTTGCTGAAGTCTTCAGCGGTGCCGCGACCCCAGTCATTGTTGATAACGAGGAAATCGACCTTCTTCAATTCGAGCTTGTCGACGATTTCCTTGAATGCCGCCGCCTCGATCGCCGACGGCGGCGAGATGCGGAAGATGTAGGGATTGCCGGTCGTGGTGATCTTGCCCGAAGAAGAGGTCTCAACCACCATCGGCACTTCGTATTCCATCAGCTTGGGCATCACGGCCAGCGTCAGGCTCGAGCCCCACGCCCCCATCAGCACCGGCACCTTGTCGCTGGTGATCAGTTTTTCCGCGACGGCGGCGGCTTCGGTCGGATTGCTCTTGTTGTCCTCGATGACGAGTTCGAGCTTCTTGCCGAGAATGCCGCCCTTGGCGTTGATCTCGTCAGCCGCGATCTTGGCGCCGTTGACGACGTAAGTCCCGGACGCGGCGAACGCGCCGGTCAGAGGTTCATTGACCCCGATCTTGATGGTCTGCGCCTCGGCGCCCCCGCTTATGACGGCCACCGCCAGCGCGATCGCCGGAACAATCCTGAAAGTCCGCTTCATATCCTTCTCCACTGTCACGCTGTTGATTTCACCGCAGTCCAAACCTCGTCATTCCGCATCGCGGCCAAGCCATCGCGCGATCCGCGCGCGCAAAAGGCCAAAAACCAGCGCCATCCCGTTCAGTTCGGCCGGAGCGGCATCTGCCGTGCCCGACAGCCGGCGATCGAGATTGCCTGCAAACTCGGCGATCAATCGCGACGCGAGGTCGCGCACCAATCCCGGCCTTCCAACCTGCGCCAGCATTCCCGTGAGCGTGTATCCGATGGACAGATCGACGCGTGTCCCCTGCTCGATCGGCACCAGCCGGTAGCGGATTTCGCCCTGCGTCGAAGACCGGCTGCGCCGGTCGTTGCCGATGCCGACGATGCGGCCGGACATATCGGCGGGATTGCGCTCGACCCGTGCGGCCCCCTGGAACGTCGCGGCAATCGGTCCGATCTTGACGCGGATCGCACCTTCGACACGTTCGGGTGTTGGCGGCGCCGTCAACGATGCGCCGGGAAGACATGCGGCGACGGCTGCGATGTCGCCGAACATCGCAAAGACCTGCTCGGGCGAATGCGCGACGCTGAATTGCTGCTCCAGGACGGTGGCTGGAATGAAATCCGGGATCGACGGAACCACACCGACCGCATCGGGCGATGTTGGTTCGATTCCGACTGATTGCGTGCGCTCGATCCGGCTTACGTCACTACGACCTGAACCAACGGGCCCCAGGATCTTCCGCCCCCCGCCCGGCATCGGCGCAATATCGCGGGCACGCCGTGCTTCGATTACGGACTGGACCGCCCGCACGATGCCGACATAGCCGGTGCACCGGCACAGATTGCCGCTCAAACCGACGCGGATCGAGCGCTCGTCGGCTTGCGGCAGGCGCAGCACGAGGTCGCGCGCCGAGACCAGCATTCCCGGCGTGCAATATCCGCATTGCAGCGCGTGCTCGCGGGTAAAGGCCGCGCGAAGTTCTGTCGTAACGCCGTCCTCGTCGAGGCCTTCGATGGTGGTGACCTCGGCCCCTTCGCACGCTACCGCATAGGTGATGCACGACCGCGCCGGGACGCCGTCGAGCAGCACGGTGCACGCCCCGCAGACGCCGTGCTCGCAGCCGAGATGCGTGCCGGTCAGATCGAGCTTGTCGCGGACAAAATCCGCCAAATTGGTGCGCGGCTCGGCCGCGGCCTGCACCGGGCGTTGGTTGACGGTGAGCGCGATCATGTTCATGCGGCTGCCTCGCGCACTGCACGCTTGAGCACGTTCACATGAATATGACGATGCGCCGCATTCGAGACGCCCGCCGTTGCCAGCAGCACGTCCGCGACGCGCGCATCAAACCGATCCTTGTAGTCACCGGCGATGCGTCCGCCGAACAGCTCCGCCGCGTCGGTGACGACGATCGGTGCAGAATCGATGGCGCCGATCACGACGCGGGCGGTAGCAGCACTCGGATCGATCAGGATGGCGCCGATCGCATGCGCGAACTCGCCGGTCTTGCGGCAACTCTTGGCATAACCCCAATGCGCCGATGCCGGCATTGCCGGGACATGAATGGCTTCGACGATCTCGCCGTCGCCCAGCGCAGATTCGAGCGCACCGACGATGAAATCCCCCATCGCCACCGTGCGCGTGCCCGACAGGCTTCGCAGCGTCAGCCGCGCGCCCAGCGCCGACAGCGCCGACACCCAGTCTGCGGCAGGATCGGCATGACTGAGCGACCCACCGACCGTGCCGCGGTTGCGAACGGCGCGATAGGCGATATTGCCGGCGACGGCCCGCATGGCGCCGCGCGTCACGTCCGGAATGCGTCCGTCTTCGATATCGGCATGGGTGACGCAGGCCCCGAGCACAAGCTCATCGCCACGGCGCTCGACCTGCTTCAGCTCGGCGAGCGCTGTGATATCGACGACCAATTGCGGCTCCACCAGCCGCAGATTGAGCATCGGCCCAAGCGACTGACCGCCGGCAATGATCTTGGTGGACGTTTTGGCCTCGCCGAGCACGGCAAGCGCGGCCGGCAGATCGCGCGGACGTTCATAGCCGAAAGGCGCCGGTTTCATGCCGCCGGCCTTTCTGCGTCGCGCGCGGCCAGGATCGCCTCGACAACGCGATAAGGCGTGATCGGCGACTGCATCAATTCGACGCCGAGCGGCCGCAGCGCGTCGTTGAGCGCGTTGACGATCGCGGCCGGCGGCGCGATGGCGCCGCCTTCGCCGATGCCCTTCACACCGAACTGGGTATAGGGCGACGGCGTCTCCATGTGATCGAGACGCGGCACCGGCACTTCGGTCGGCCCGGGCAGCAGATAGTCGGCAAGCGTCGTCGCGAGCGGCTGGCCCGACGCATCGAACGGCATCTCCTCGTACAGTGCCGTGCCGATGCCCTGGGCCAGGCCGCCATAGATCTGGCCATCCACCACCATCGGATTGACCAGCACGCCGCCGTCCTCAACGATGACGTAGTCGAGGATTTCGACCTCACCGATGTCAGGATCGACGGCGACGACCGCCGCATGGGCGGCATAGCTGAAGGTCCCGCTATCGCGCTGCGGCTTGTAGCCGGACGTCACCTCCAGCCCGCCCGGATCGACGTCGGGCGGCAGATCCTGCGGCCGGCGATACCAGGTGTGCGCAATTGCCTGCAAGGTGACGCTGCCGTTGACGCCGTGGACCTCGCCGTTTTGCAGCACCACCGCGGAAAGATCGTGCTGCAGCAACTTGGCGCCGATCCGTTTGACGCGTTCGCCCAACTCGCGGCAGGCGGTTGCGACCGCGCCGCCCGCCATCACCATCGAGCGCGATCCCCAGGTGCCCGTGGAGTACGGCGTCATCGCGGTATCGCCGAGGATGATGCGCACCTTGGCGACATCGACGCCCAGCATCTCATGGGCGACCTGGGCCAACGTGGTCTCCATCCCCTGCCCGTGCGAATGCACGCCGACGCGCAGTTCAAGGCTGCCATCCGGCGTCAGCCGCGCCGATGCCTGTTCGTGGCCGGGCACCATCGGAATGCCCCATCCGGCATAGACCGACGTTCCATGCGCTGCCTGTTCGCAATAGATCGAGACGCCGACACCGATCCGGCGTCCGTCGGCTTCGCCCTTGCGCTGCCGTGCGCGCACGCCGCCGACGTCGATCGACGCCAGCGCCCGCCGCATCGCCTCGGGATAATCACCGCTGTCGAAATGTTTGTTGGTGATGTTGTCGAACGGCATCTGCTCGGGCCGCACCAGATTGCGCAACCGCACTTCGCCCGGCTCCAGCCCGGCTTCCGCCGCGACCAGATCCAGCATCAGTTCGAGTGCAAAACAGACGCCGGTGCGGGCGACGCCGCGATAGGGCAGGATCGGGCACTTGTTGGTCGCGACCGAAAAGGTACGGCAACGGTAAGCCGGCATCAGATAAGGTCCCGGCAGGATGCTGGCGACCTGCGCCGCCTCAAGGCATGCCGAGAACGGATAGGACGAGTAGGCGCCGGAATCGACGGTTGCTTCGCAATCGATGCCGCGCAACCGGCCGTCGCGATCGGCGTAGACGGTGATCTTGTAATGGTGCTCGCGGCAATTGGAGCTGGCGGTGAGATGCTCCCGGCGATCCTCGGTCCAGCGCACCGGATGACCAAGACGCATCGTCAGCCAGGAAAGACAGACCTCCTCCGGCAACAGGATGCCCTTGTGCCCGAAGCCGCCGCCGACATCGGGCGAGATGATGCGAATGCGGCCCTGCTCCATGCCGAGGCATTCGGCCAGACCGCTGCGGGTGATGTGCGGCATCTGCGCCGAGGAATGCAGCGTGAGCTGATCGAGGCGGTGATCGAAGGTCGCGACCACGCCACGGCCCTCCAGCGGCGACATGCACTGCCGTGCGGTCGATATCTCGCGCGATACCTTGATCGGAGCGTCTAACGCCCCGGAGATATCGACCTCGAAATTGGTTTCGAGAAAGACGTTATCGCCCCAATGCTCGTGCACCAGCGCCGAGCCCGGCTGGCGTGCTTTAAGCATGTCATAGACGGCGGGCAGTTCCTCGAGATCGAGCGTCACCGCCGCCGCAATGTCCTCGGCTTCGGCACGGGTCGGCGCCACGCACATGGCGACGAGTTCGCCGACCTGACGAACCTTGCCGATGGCAAGCACGGGCTGCTCGGAAATCTTGAACCCCGGCAACCCCGAAACGGCACGGATCGGATTGATGCCATCGAGATCAGCCGCGGTGAAAACGCTGCCACGATAGCGCTCCGGCACGTGGATGCCGCGGATCAGCGCATGCGCCAAGGGACTTCGAACAAAAGCAACGTCCTGCAGCCCGGCAAGGCGAATGTCGGCCACGAACTGGCCGCGGCCCCGCATCAGCCGGTCGTCTTCCTTCCGGGGCAGCCGGGCACCGACGCCCTGTCCGGCGCCCCCACCTGCGGAAGGAAACTCGCGCTCATTGCGCACGCTGACGTTCTCCCCGATCGAACCGACGCTGACCTCCCTATGCCGCAACGGCCTGCGGCAGAATTGGCGCCACCGCGTCGTATCGCGTGCCGGCGCGCAGGCAGAACGCCGGCTGCAGCAGGCGTTCGGCGATGACTTCATTGTTCTCATTGTCGCGAAGGACAAACCGGCCGGTCTTTTCTCCGATCACTGAGACGTCGGCCTCCATGCCCACCTTGAGCGCGCCGATTTCATCCGCACGGCCGAGCATCATGGCCGGGTTGGACGTGACCATCGGCACGACCTGTTCGAGCGAAAGGCCAAGCGCCATCATCGAACTCATCGCCTGAACCAGGCTGAACTTGGCCTGGCCAGCGAAGGGATGATTTTCGTCATCCTCATGCTGATCGGGCGTGCCGGCGGGCGCAGGCACATGGGTGTTGTAACCGTGAATGTCCGCACCGAGCGTGGTGGGAACGATGCCGGCGGCGAGCGCCTTCTTGGCGAGCCGATAGGAGAAATGGCTGCCGTGACCGACGTCGACCTTCAGGCCGCGATCGAGCGCCGCCTGAATCACGGGATGCACTTCGCCCTCGCGATTCACAAACCCGCCGGGGTGGCGCGTGAACGGATGCGCCAGCACGTCGCCATCGCGCAGCAACGGAATCACGCGCTCCAGAATAGTGTCGACGTCTTCGCCATTGGTGCCGCTCTCGGGCAGACCCCAGAGCTGGCCGAAATGCACATAGACCGGCAAATCGGCGCGCCGGCCGATCTCGGCTGCCATTTCGATGACGCGAATTCCCCAGCGCGCGAATCCGCCAATCTCCGCATGGGCCTTGATGCCGCGCACGATGTCGAGATTGGCCGTCGCCGCCTTCACCGTGGCGTCGATATCGACACCATCAGGGCTGTACAGCTTCGGGTAATAATGGCCCTCGAGCCCGCCCACCAGGTAAGCCGACAGAAACGCATAGACGCGCGACTTCGACGGCTCGGCGACGAAGTGCCGGAAGCCGGGCAGCGTCATGCAGGACGGGCCACCCTGATCGATCAATGTCGTGACGCCGGACTGGACGCCCACCATGTCCGCATTCATGCCGAAGCGGCCGGTGACATATTGATAGACATGTGCGTGGGTATCGATGAGGCCGGGCAGCACCAGCTTGCCGGTGACGTCGATCACCTCTCTGGCGCTGGTCGGCAAGATGTCGCTCTGCACCGCCGCGATCTTGCCGTTGCGGATGGCGACATCCCTGATCCCGTCGACGCCCGAGGCCGGACAGATCACACGGCCGCCGCGCAGAAGCTGGTCGAAGGTGGCGCTGATCGACATGAGCAATCTCCCTGTCTTCGCCGGCGGCGTTACCCGCCCCGCTATAATGCGAAGCATACTTCGTATTTTACAAGAGCAAACTTCGTGCCATGATCGCCCGTGGCGAAGCCCATCGAATCGAGCTAATCGCGCCGATGTTCCGAGGCGGGGAGAAGTGCGTTGCGGAAAGCGAAAAAGCGGCAGGGCGAGATCAGACATCGCCCGTGGCCGCTATCAGAACGGCCGGGCTTCCTGATCCGGCGGCTGCATCAGATTCATGTCGCGCTATTCCAGGAGGCGTGCGGAAAGTTCGAGGTGACGCCGCTGCAGTACAGCCTGCTTTCCGCGCTTGCAGTGCGGAAAACCGCAGATCAGACCACGTTAGCGGGCGATATTGCGCTGGACCGGACGACGACGACCGGCGCGCTCAAGCGGCTGGCCGCGCGCAATTTTGTGGAGCGAGCCGTCGATGATGAGGACCGCCGCGCGCGGCTCTGTCGTTTGACCCCGGCCGGAAGCGCGCTTCTGGCGAAAATCGAGGCCTCGGCGCGCGCCGCGCACCGCGCGACGCTGGATAATTTAAGCGAACGGGAACAGTACGCCTTCGTCGAGATGATGCAGCGCATTGTCGCAGCGCATTCCGAGAGTGACAGCGCTGCTGCCCTGTTCGATTGAGCACCACGGGGCTATCTGCCACCTTTTAAGTCGGGCTGCATAATTTGTGGTCACCCGATACGCACGCGCTCCGACCGACCGGGCGGCGATATCAGGTGGCAAACGCGGCCAGCTTCCGCTCGATATGCGGCACCGCATCGACCAGCTCGCGCGTGTAGGCGGTTTTCGGATTGTCGAACATCGCCCGGCTTTCGCCCTGTTCGACGATGCGGCCGTTCTGCAGCACGATGGTCCGGTCACACATCATGCGAACGACATTGAGATCGTGGCTGACAAAGAGGAAGGCGAGATCATCCTCACGTCGCAACCGGTCGAGCAGTTGCAGCACCACCGCCTGCACCGAGACGTCGAGCGCCGCCGTCGGCTCGTCCAGCACCAGGAGCCGCGGCCGGCAGGCAATCGCGCGCGCGATGCCGACACGCGCCTTCTGGCCGCCGGAAAGCTGGTGCGGAAACCGCGTCAGCAAATCAATCCCCAGTCCCACGCGCTGCGCGCACTCTTCCACCCGCTGCCGCAACGCGTCGCCCGCGCGCATACCGCCGAGCCGCAGCAGCGGATGAGCGATGCAGTCAAAGGCGGTGTAGCGTGGATTGAGGCTGTCGTTCGGGTCCTGAAAGACGATCTGGATATCCTTGCGGAACGGCGAGCGGTGAAAGTCGCGCGCCGGAATATGGCCGATCGACTGACCCTCGAACGCGATCTCGCCCTCGCTCGCGTCGATCAACCGGCAGATGATGCGCGAGGTCGTACTCTTGCCGGAGCCGGATTCGCCGACCAGACCGACGCTTTCGCCGGGGCTGATCGTCATGGAAAAGTCCGCCACCGCAGCGGCGCCCTCATCGAACCGTTTGACGAGTTTCTGTACTTCCAGCAGCGGCGGCGTACCTGGCGCGGGCGCCGGCCGCGGCGCGGCCACTACCGTTATTTCCCGACCTATCTCCTCTTCCGGCACCAAATCCGCGATCCGCGAACTGGCGGTGGGCGACGCCGCCACCAGACGTTTGGTGTAGGGATGTTTTGGCGCGCGGAAGAGCGTCGCAGGTTCAGCCTCCTCGACCAGCCGGCCCTGCTCCATCACCACGACGCGGCGACAATAGCGCGCCGCGAGACCGAGATCATGGGTGATCAAAATGGTCGCCATGCCGCGCTCGGCCGCGATCCCGATCAAAAGATCCATCACCACCTTTTGCGTCGTGACGTCGAGGCCGGTGGTCGGCTCGTCGGCGATCAGCAGCGCCGGATTGCAGGAAATTGCCATCGCGATCATCACGCGCTGGCACATCCCGCCAGAGAGTTCGTGCGGATAAGCCGCCATGCGCTTTTCGGGATCGCGGATTTGCACGGCGCGCAACAGCCCCAGCGCCTGCGCGCGCGCTTCACCGCGGGGCATCCGCTTGTGGGCCGTAATCGCATCGGCGATCTGGTCCCCTACCGCACGGATCGGATTGAGCGCCGCGCGCGGGTTCTGGAAGATCATCGCCATCGCCGCGCCGTGCAGATGGCGGAAATCGCCTGCTGAGATCCTCGTGATATCCTGCCCGCGAAACCGGATGTTGCCCGCGGTGACCCGCCCGGCGGCGTCGAGCAACCGCGTGATGGCAAAGCCGGTGACAGATTTTCCCGAACCGCTTTCGCCGACGAGGCCGAGCATCTCGCCCTCGCCGAGCGACAGCGTGACGCCGCGAACCGCCTCGACGAGGCCACGCCGCGTCGAGAAGGTGACGTGCAAATTGTCCAGTGCGAGCAACGACGCGGTCATGTTCGCATGCGGGGATCGAGAATGTCGCGCACGCCGTCGCCGAGCAGGTTGAAACACAGCACCGTCAGCATCAGCGCCAGGCCCGGAAACGCGACCAGCCACCATTTGCCGGTGGAAATGAAACGCGCGCCCTCGGCAACCATGATGCCCCATTCCGGCGTCGGCGGTTTCACGCCGAGACCGATGAAGGAAAGCCCGGCGGCGTTGAGGATCGCCCAGCCGAGATTGAGCGATATCTGCACCGCCATCGCCGGCAGCACGTTCGGCAGCAGAAAGCGCAGCACCACCGAAAGGTGGCTGTCGCCGCAGGCGCGCGCGGCTTCGACCCAGCCGACATTGCGGCGAACATTCACCTCCGCCCGCGCGAAGCGGATGTAGAACGGCAGGTTGATGATCGCGGTCGCGATCACGATGTTCTCGACCCGGTTGCCGAGTGCGGCGACCATCGCCATCGCCAGCACGAACAGCGGAAAGGCCATCACGACGTCGACGAAGCGGCCGACGCCACGATCGAGCCGGCCGCCGGTATACCCGCAAATCGCGCCGATAACGGCGCCGATCGCAAAGGATATCCCGACCGCCGAGATGGCGATGGTAAGATCGAGCCGCGCCGCGACGATCAGGCGGCTGAACACATCGCGGCCAAGCTGATCGGTGCCGGCGATGTGCGCCGCGCTCGGCGGCATCAGGGCTTGCGACACGTTTGAGACGATCGGATCATACGGCACGATCCACGGCCCGAAAATAGCGATCAGCGTGAGCAGGAACACACCGGTAGCCGCAACCGCAGTGAGCGGGTTGCCGCGCAAAATCCAGCCGGCATGGCGAAGCGTCGCTGAGGTCATCCGATGGTCACCCGCGGATCGGCGATGCCGTAGAGAATATCCACCAGCAGGTTGACGATCACGAACACGGTCGCCATCAGCAGCACAAAACCCTGCACCGGTGCATAGTCGGAAGACAGCAGTGCATCGAGCGCGTAGGAAGCGACGCCCGGCCAGGAGAACACCTTTTCCACCAGCACGTTGGCGCCGAGCATGGTCGAGAACACGATGCCCGCGATGGTGATGACAGGCAGGATGGCATTCCGCAGCGCATAGGTGACGACGATCCGCCACCAGGGCAGTCCCACGGAACGTGCGGTGCGCACGAAATCGCTCCCGAGCGACACCAGCATCGAGGCCCGGGTGATGCGCGCCAGCGGCGCCACCACGAACAGCGCCATGGTCAGCGCCGGCAGGATCAATTGCCGGAAGGCCGCCCACCACCCGTCGAAATCGCCCGCCAGCAGGAAGTCGATCAACAGAAAACCGGTCTGCCGTGGCGGCAGCGCCGCGAAGATATCGACGCGGCCGGTCGGATCGGGCGCGAGCCCCAGCAGGTAATAGAACACATAGATCAACAGCAGCCCTGAAACGAACGTCGGCACACAGACACCGAGCGCGCAGAAGAACCGCACGCCATGGTCGATCAAGGAGCCCGGCCGCAGCGCCGCCAGCACGCCGAGCGGCACCGCCGTCACAAGCGCGATCAGCAATGCCGTGATGGTGAGTTCCAGCGAAGCCGGCAGCCGTTCGCGGAGATCCTTGGTGACCAGCTGCCCGGTCATCATCGATCGGCCGAGATTTCCGCTGCCGACATCATAGAGATACAGCATCAACTGTTCCGGCACCGGCTTGTCGAGGCCCATCTGCTTGCGGATGACCTCGATCTCCTCCTTGCCGGCATTCGGCCCTGAGGCGAAGAACACTGCCGGATCGCCCGGCAGCACCCGCATCAGGAGGAAAGTGAAGACGAGCACGCCAAACAGCGCCGGCAGCGAGGACAGGAAGCGCCTGCCTGCCCGTATCACCGTTGCGCCAAAGGCCGGCCATCTGATCTCCAAGTTACTTTGAGATTGAGTTACTTGCGATTGAGATCGCGATAATCGACCTGGCGGTGGAACTGATAGGTGTAGCCTTCCATCGAGGGCGCCATCACGGCGTCCTGGCTGGGCTGCCAGAGCGGGATCTGCGGCAGCTCGTTGAAATGGATGGCGTTGAGCTTCAGGCCATCTTCCTCATACTTGGCCGCATCGGGCTCGAAGCGGGCCTTCTGCGCGATCTCCACCAATTCGGGATTGTTGATCGACGAGTAGTTCCAGCGCTGATTGCCGGTGTAGAAGTTGCGGTAGAAATAATCGGTCGACGGCAGCCAGGCGACGATGCCCTCGGTGAAGAAGGGCAGCTTCTTCTCGTTGATCTGCGTCGACATCTGGGCATCAGGCAGTTTCTGGATATCGACCTTGATGCCGATCTTGGCAAGCGACTCCTTCACCAGCGCGGCCATCGGTTCGGCGGTCGAGGCCTGACCGACGTTGAAGCTGAACGTGGTGGAGAAGCCGTCGGGCATGCCCGCGGCTTTGAGATATTCCTTGGCCTTTTCGAGGTCGAGCTTCACCGGCTGCGGGATCGGATAGGCGCCGCTCGTCGGCTTGCCGTCTGCCCATGTCGCGCCGAACAGCGGCGACCCGCGGCCGAACAGCGCCGCCTTGAACATGTCGTCATAGGGTAACGCAAAGGCGACAGCGCGGCGCACATTGACGTTGTCGAACGGCGGGATCTGGTTGTTCATCGAAATGAAGGTGACGGCATTATACTGCGGCGTCGAGATCACCTTCAGCTTGGCCTTGGCCTCGAGCGACTGCACGTCGCTCGCCTGCAGATCGATGACGAGATCGGCATCGCCGCGCTCCACCAGGTTGGCGCGCGTCGCCGGCTCCGGCACCGACTGCACGATGACGCGCTTGAAGAACGCCGTCTTGTCTTCCGTCCCGCGATTCCACGCCGCGTTGCGGCTCATGATGACCTGCTCGCCGGGCTTGAAGGTTTCGATCTTGTAAGCGCCGCTGCCGGCGGTGTTCTCCTTCAGCCACGCCGTAGCCCACGGATCGTCCGCGGTCGCATGCTCCTTGGCGATCTTGGAGTTGATGATGATCGGATAGACGGTGGCGAGATTGGGAAGCGCCAGCTTGTCCGGCTTCGGCAGCGTCACCTCGATGGTCAGGGGATCGATTACCTTGAACTGGTCGGCCGAGGTCATCGAGCCCGTGAGCAATTGCGCCTTGCCGAGCACCGGCGCCGTGACCACCCGGTCCAGCGACCATTTGACGTCATCAGCCGTGACGGGCGAGCCGTCCTGGAATTTTGCGTCCTTGCGCAGGCGGAACGTCATCTTCAGGCCGTCAGGGCTGACCTCGTACGATTCCGCCAGCTCGCCGGTGATCTTGCCGAGATCGAACACCCATTTACCGTTGAGCTGCTTGCGGCCGAACGACACCAGCCGGTCGTAGGTGCTCAAGCTCACCGCAAAGGCTTCGCGGGTCGAGCCGGGAATATTCGGATCGAGCGTGTTGACGGATGCCCCGGTCACGTAGCGCAATGTTTCGGCGCGCGTTTGCGCCTGCGCCGATCCGGCCGCCCATGAACACGCCGCGATGGCAACCACCGCAAGCAGACGCCTGGATCCTGTAACGCTCATCGACCAATTCCCCGTTTTGCCAGTTTTCTAAATGAGAACATCAACTTAAAAGCAAGGGATATGCCAACCTGATAGCATCAGTGCAGCAGGTTGCCGCGCGATCTGCAACTGCGATCTGGCCGCCGAAACCCGAACGGTAATCGTGTCCGAACCCCGGTCGTGCATCGCAAATCGCCACATGGATTGCTCGGAGGCCTCAAAAGCCTCTAAAAAGGGCATGCGTAAGGGATCAAGGGATTCGCGACTTTGAGTACTGAACATATCCCCGATAATTCTCAGCTTTCGGTCCTGGCCGACGAGATCCGCCATTTTCGCAGGAAGAACCATTTCTCCCTCGAAATGCTGGCCGATGCATCCGGCGTAAGCCGCTCGATGATATCCAAGATCGAGCGCTGCGAGACGGTGCCCTCGACCGTGATCCTGTCGAAGCTCGCGGAAGCACTGGGCGTCACGTTTTCGCAATTGATGGCGCCGGCGGTCGAACGCGAGATCGTTCACATACCGGCCGGGCGCCAGCCGATTTTGCGCGACGATGAATCCGGCTTCCTGCGTCGATGTATTTCGCCGGTGCTGCCGGGACGCGGCATCGACTGGGTGCTCAACACCCTTCCGCCGGAAGCTGAGACCGGAAACTTCGTGGCCCATCGCCGCGGCGTCGAGGAATACATCTACATCCTGCGCGGCCGCATGCGCGCGACGATCGGCGATCAGCGCGTCACGCTGAACCAGGGCGACTCGCTGTATTTCCAGGCCGACGCCGATCACTCCTTCCTGAACTTGGGCAAGACCCAGTGTGAGTATTTCCTGGTGATCGACACCTCGAAAGTCCGGTAGCGATCCACTTTCGGTAGAAATTATTCCACCATAAGGTCCGCTTCCACACCGAGCGCGGAGCCGCCTCCTCGCCGGTACCGGCGAATAGCCTCGCCAATACCGCCGCGGCCGGTGCTGATTTTCTGCCGCAGGCATGCGCCATTTTTAAGCATCCAAGCATCAAAATCGGTCATTTCCGCCGCCGCGGCGATAAGGGCCCTTGCATATCGGCTTGAAAATTCCGGCACACCGCTTGCATCCACTAGGTTGGAAAAACTTCTCCTTAAGGGGACGTCTTCCTCTGGCTTTCAACCGGGAGTGGGGAAATGAGCATAGCGGCGACCATGACTGACACGCGAACGGCCGGCTCGAAAATGCGGTCGATCGTATTTGCGAGCAGCGTCGGCACCATCATCGAGTGGTACGATTTCTTGATCTACGCCACCGCGGCGGCGCTCGTATTCAACAAGGCATTCTTTCCGACCATCGACCCGCTGGCCGGGACGCTGGCAGCGCTCGGCACCTACGCCGTGGGCTTTCTGGCGCGCCCGCTCGGCGGCGCTTTGTTCGGGCATTTCGGCGATCGGCTCGGCCGCAAGTCCATGCTCGTGATGACCATGTTCATCATGGGGTTGAGCACGTTCTGTATCGGCCTGCTGCCGAACTACGCCTCGATCGGCGTGCTTGCCCCCATCCTTCTCATTCTGCTGCGCATCGTCCAGGGCATCGGCCTTGGCGGCGAATGGGGCGGCGCTTCGCTGATGGTCATCGAGCACTCGCCGGCCGATAAACGCGGATTCTACGGCAGCTTCGTTCAGATCGGATTTCCGATCGGGCTGGTGCTCGCATCGCTGGTCTTTGCGCTTGCGACCAAACTTCCCGAAGCCGATTTTCAGGCATGGGGCTGGCGGATTCCGTTCCTTGTCAGCATCGTATTGCTGGCGCTCGGCACGTTCATTCGGTCCAGGGTCCCGGAGACGCCGGTGTTCGAGCGAATGAAGGCCACTGACTCATTCTCGAAAAACCCGGTCGGCGAAGTCGTCAGCAAGAACTTCAAGACGTTCCTGATCGCTGTCGGCCTGAAACTGTCGGAAGTGTCGTGGGTCTACATGCTGACGGTGTTCGTCGTCGTGTATGCGACAACGAAGCTAAACCTGCCCAAGCAATTGCTGCTCGATGCCGTGATGTATGCGGCGTTGTTCGAATTGCTCACGCTGCCGATGTTCGGCTGGCTATCGGACAAGATCGGCCGGCGCCCATTCTTCATATTGGGTGCGATCTTCACCATGGCCTTTGCATTTCCGCTGTTCTGGATGCTGGAGACCAAAAGCGTTGCCATGGTGACGATGGCGATCATCATCGCGATGAATTTCGGCCACGGCATGATGTTCGGGCTGGAGTCGACGTACTTCCCCGAATTGTTCGGTCCGCGCGTGCGCTATAGCGGCGCGTCGTTCGGGTTCCAGGTCGCGGCGGCGATTGGCGGCGGCTTCTCGCCGATCATCGCAACCGCGCTGGTCGGGTACTTCGGCGGAACCACAGGGGTCTCGGTCATGATGATCGGAATCGCGCTCATCACGCTCTGGGCCGCACTTGCCGCCCGGGAGACAAAGGACGAAGCCCTTATCGGCTGAAACTGGGTCGGTTCAACATGCGGTTCGGAATATTCATCTACGACGGTGTTGAACCGATCGATCTTGCAACTTTCGGCGTGCTTTCAATGGCACGCCGGATCGCGCCGCAGATTGAAATCTGCACCATCGCGCCAGGCGCCGGGATCATCCGGCTGTCCAACGGGCTCGAGGTCATCGCGCAGTTCGGCATCGAGGATGCGCCGGCCTGCGACATCGTCATCGTGACCGGCGGTCCCGGCTGGGAGGATCAGTCGCGATCTCCCGCGACGCTCGACTACGTCAGGCGCGTCCACGCATCGAGCCGGATCGCCTCGGTGTGCACGGGCGCCATGATCCTGGCGGCGAGCGGCGTGCTCGATAAGGGCGCGGCGACCACCAAGCGATCCGTCGTGGCCCCGGAGGTCTCGCCGCTCGCGCGGATGCACGCGATGTATCCTCGGATCGATGTCCGCGAAGCACCTGTTATCGATACCGGCACCGTCGTGACCGGCGGCGGCGTATCGCTCTGCATCGATACCACCCTTCATATCCTGCAAGACATGCTCGGCGAACAGGTCGCCGGCGAGACCGCGCGCATCCTGGAGTACCAGCGTGCCCGCGAAGCCAACAGGAACACCAAGGCATTCCTTGCGGGATGAACCAATTTACAGGAGGACACCATGACCACCAAATCCATCGTCAGCACCGCCAAGGCGGCACCGGCCGCCGGGCCCTATTCGCAGGCCACCCGCACCGAGCAGTTCGTGTTCGCGTCCGGACAATTGCCGATCGACCCGGTTACCGGAAACATTCCCGACGGTATCGAGCAGCAGACGCGGCAATCGCTGGCTAACCTGTCGGCCGTTCTGGAAGCCGGCGGCGCCTCGTTCGCCAGCGTCCTGAAGACGACCGTGTTCCTGAAGAACATGGACGACTTTGCCGTCATGAACGGAATCTACGCCGAGTTCTTCAGCGACCAGCCGCCTGCGCGCTCGACCATCGAAGTCGCACGTCTGCCCAAGGATGCCCTGGTGGAAGTCGAGGCGATCGCGCTGCGCACGAAAGGATGATCCCGTGAACTTCCAATCGCCCCGACGCCCACCGCCCAGGATGACGGAAGCCTTTCAGCATCCCGCGGGCTCCGTCGCCGTCACCAAGGCCGGCGGCGCAACCGCGATGGCAGGGAAAACTGCTTCACATCCATGTTGCGCCCAGCGCCAGCTACGAGATGGAAGAGCTCCAGCAGGCCGAATGCGTCGCCGGCCGCGGTATCATCGGCGATCGCTATTATGAGGGAACCGGCACCTATTCGCCCAAGCCTGATGTGCGCGAAGTGACACTGATCGAACAGGAAGCACTCGATGCGCTCTCACGCAACGATCCGCCACTGCAGGACAGCCCGATTACGCTCGCGCCGCGCGATCACCGCCGAAATCTGACGGTCATCGGCGTGCCGCTCAATCATCTGGTCGGACGACGGTTCAGGGTCGGCGATGTCATTCTACGCGGCGGCCGGTTGAATTTTCCCTGCAAATATCTGGAAGAACTGCTGGGGCTCCCGGTATTCCTTCCGCTCTACAACCGCTCCGGCCTGAACTGCGGCATCGAACGCGGCGGCATCATCCGGCCCGGCGATACCATCGAGTTGCTGAACCAATGACCGCGCGTCTCATCATGAAGCTGCGCGTCGCGAGCATGCGGCTCACGACGCCGGATGTTCTGCACCTGCAACTCGTTCATCCGCTTCGGCCAGTCCTTCCCGAATGGTCCGCCGGCGCGCATGTGGACCTGCGCATGCCGGACGGCCGTGTGCGGCAATATTCGCTGTGCGGCGACCCGGACGACCGTTCCAGATACGAGATCGCGATCAAGCGCGAGGCGACGGGTCGTGGCGGATCGATCTGGGTGCACGAGAACCTGCAGGAAGGCGGTGAGGTACATATCTCCGCGCCCCGCAACAACCTTCCGCTCAGCGCCCAAGGCAAGCGCTTTATTCTGGTCGCCGGCGGCATCGGCATCACCCCGTTCCTGTCAATGGCCCGAACGCTGAAGCGCTGGGACAAGGATTTTACGCTGCATTATTGCGCGCGCTCGGCATCCGAGGCGCCGCTGCTCACCGAACTCCGGGACATTTGCGGCGCAAACCTGCAATGCTGGTTCTCCGCCACCGGCCGTCGCTTCGATCCGGCAGCCATCGGCGCGTATGACGAGAATACGCACGTCTACATCTGCGGGCCGCAGCGGCTGCTGGATGCCGTGCAGTCGGCCTTGAGCGCGTGGCCCGAAGATCAGGTTCACGGCGAAGTCTTTCAGATGACGGTCGACGAGAACTTCAAGCCCGAGCCTTTCGAGGCGACGGTCGCATCGACGGGTCAGCGACTTCTGGTGCCCGCCGACAAATCGCTGCTCGATGTCCTGCGCGACAACGACTTTCCAATGCCGTCATCCTGCGAGATGGGTGTCTGCGGCTCGTGCGAATGCGGTTACCGCGACGGCCTGGTGCTGCATCGCGACAAGGTGCTGCCGACCTCGAAGCGGCAGGACCGGCTGATGCTGTGCGTGTCGCGCGCGCGCGTCAGCGTTACGCTCGATCTGTGATCTTCCGCACGACGGCCGCCTGCGGCACATCATACGCCTTGAACGACGCCCAATGCCGCTCGACATCGGCGCGGAACAGGCCGCGCGTCAAACCATGCACGAGTTTCGGCACCGCCGTGGTCATCGCATTGATCGATGAGCCGGAGGCGCCAAAGCTCATGGTGGAGGCAATCGCGAACACATGGATATCAGCGATCCACGGCGTCTCGCCGGCCACACGCTCCACCAACGCATAGTCGTCAGCGAGATAGGGAAAGCGCCCGAGCCGCGCGCTGCGCTCGTCCGGCGGCGGCTGGTATCGGTCGGCCCAGGTCGCGATGTTGGCCGCGCAATATTTCAACTCGGGCCGGCCTGCAAAATTCATGTCGATGCCGGTGCCGCAAATCACGAAGTCGGCTGTGAATGCACCTCTCGGCGTCTGCAATTCGACGCCATGAGACGTTTCCGTGGCGGCGTCGATCGACGCGCCCTCCTGCAGGCGAAAATTGGCGTGGCGGGCGCAACGATCGTAAGTCGCCTGCGGAAAGCCTTCCCGCATCTCCAGCACGGTGCGCATAAAGCGCCAGCGCCAGGCGTCGTCGAGATCGCAAAAGTGTCGAAGGAAGCCGCGGAAGGTGAGCCAGCGATACGGCTGGATCACCTGGATCTCCGCCCTGCGACAAAACAGGTTCACCTCCGCCGCGCCTGCCTCCAGCGCGACCGCAGCATTGTCGAAGGCCGAGGCGCCCGCGCCGATCACCGCGACGCGCTTTCCGCGAAGGCGTGCGAAGTCGATCGGCTGCGCGGCGTGCGCGCAAAGCGACCGCGGCAGTTGACGCAGCGGCTCCGGAACGGTCCAGTCGCCCATACCCTCCTGCCCGGTCGCCAGCACGATCTTCCGCGCAAACAGCGTATCGGCGCCGTTGGCGGTGCGTACCTTGACCGCGAGCAATCCACCGGCTGCGGGTGAAATCTCGACCACCTCGCAACCATTGCGCACCGGCAGATCCACGACCCGCCTGAACCAGAGCAGATATTCCGCCCAGAGCTCGCGCGAGATCAGGTCGAGCTTCCGCCAATCCGCCTCGCCGAAGCGCGCCTCGTGCCAGGACTGGTAAGTCAGGCTCGGAATGTCGAGGTCCGGTCCGGTGAAATGTTTTGGGCTTCGCAGCGTGAGCATGCGGGCGTAGGTGAGCCAAGGCCCCTCCTGTCCCTCCCCGGACTTGTCGAGCACGAGGATGTTGCTGACCTGCGAGCGCAGCAGCCCGAACGCCGTGGCAAGTCCCGATTGCCCGGCGCCCACGATCAGCACGTCCAGCGCCGGCCTGTCATCCGGCCCGAGTTTTGGCGTCAGCCACGCGGCATCCGGATGGGCAGTCCTGGCAAGATCGGCGCGAACCTGGGCTTCGAGAGCGGCAAGATTGTTCATGCCACGAGCCAGCCGCCATCGACCGGCATCACGGTGCCGGTCGTAAAGGAAGACGCATCGCTGGCAAGATGCAGCGCGGTCTCGGCCACCTCTTCGGCGATGCCGAACCGCTTCATGGCGTGGCGGTTGCGCGAGGCTTCGCGCACCGGTTCGGGATCGGCGTGACGGGCAAAACTGCGACGCAGCATCGGGGTATCGATGGCGCCCGGCGCAATGGCGTTGACGCGGATTCCATCCGTGGCGAAATCCAGCGCCATGGTCCGGGTCAGGCTGATGATCGCGCCCTTGGCGGCGATATAGGCCGTGTTACCCTTGCCGCCGGCGATCGCGAGCTGCGACGCCAGCGTGATGATCGAGCCGCTACCCTGCCGCTGCATTTCGGGCACCGCCGCGCGCGCCCACAGCCAGGTGCCGCCGACATTGGTGCGGAACACCGCGTCCCAGTCGGCGGGATCGGTGGTCAGCACCGTGCCGCCGCAGGAAAAGCCGGCTGCGGTCATCAGCACGTCGAGCCGGCTGCGGCGCGCCATGACATCGCCGACAGTATCCTTTGCAAAATCGGCCTCGCCGACATCGCCGACATGCACCGAGGCCTCGCCTTGTACGCCCTTGATCGTCGCCAGCGTCTCCTGCAGCCCGGCTTCATCGCGATCGACCAGCGCAACAAAGGCGCCTTCCTTGGCGAACAGCACCGCGCTGGCCCGGCCGATGCCGGAGCCGGCGCCGGTCACGATGGCGACCCACCCTGCCAGTCTCATGTCAGCTTCCCCTCCCGATGCACCGTCCACCACCGGCTCAGATCGGCCGCCGAGTCAGCGCAGCCGAACCGCGCGCGCCAGCCGAACTCCTCCGCCATGCGCGCGACCGACAGCGGCGCCCGATCGGCCGCACTATGCAGGTCGACCGTCGCCACTTCACCGGCATCTGTCAGCCGACAAGTAAAGCCCGGATGCAACGCGGCAAGCGCCTCGCCCCACTGCAATGCCGACCATTCCGCCCCGCTTGAAATATTATAGAGCTGATGCTTCGGCTTCGGAGCCTCGATCAGCAATGCCACGGCCTCCGCAACGTCCACCGCATAGATCCAGTCCCTGACGCCCGGGCGCGATAAAATGGCCTCGTACCCCTGCTGCATCGCAGCTAGAATTTGCGCCTGCGGGCTTGGCGTGTCGCGGACGTCGTTGCTCCGTTCCCACGGGCCGAACACCGCGCTCAGCCGCACACTGATGATCTCTTGTTGCCAGAGACCGGCCAGGCGCGCCGCAACCTTCTCGGAAGCGAATTTGGTGATGGCATAGAGCGAGGCCGGATCGCACAGCGTCTCCTCGTCGAGCAGCATGTTCCGGAACGCGCTCGCGCCGTAGGCTGCCGCGGACGACAGATTGATAATGCGCTTTACGCCGCTGTTTCGCGCCGCTATCAGGATCGGCGTCTGCGCCAGCAAGTTGACCCGCAGAATAGTCTCGGGATCGCTGGCCTCGCGCGCCGGTCCGGCCGTGATCGCGGCGCCCAGAAGGATGGCGTCATGACCCGAGGCGATCGCTGATTCCACGGCTTGACGATCCGTCACGTCACCCTGAATGGCTTTCAGACGGTCCCCATGGCCGGCAAACTCATTACGCGCGCCAGGCGGCAGGCCCGCGCGGTCGAACAATGTCACGGCATGACCGCGCGCCAACAGCGCTGCCGCGATATTGAGCCCGACGAAACCGGCGCCGCCGAATACAAGAACCTTCATCACTCAATCCAGAACCATCGCGACGGGCGGATCACAGCAGGGTCGCGCCAAAATTATGCTCGGGGTCCATGTCCGGCATCAGCCGCCCGGTCGGCTTCGCCGCCTCGCCGCCGCTACGCGGCAGGAAACGGCCCGTGCCTGCCTCGACTGAACGCTTGCCGTCGGTCACGATAACGCGTCCGCGCGACAGCACACTCGTCGGCCAGCCCCGCAGCTTACGCCCAGCGAACGGCGTATAGCCCGTGAGGTCGTGCATCATCGCATCGCTCAGTGTGACCTCACGCGCCGGGTCCCAGATTGCGATGTCGGCATCGGCGCCGACCGCGATCGAGCCCTTGCGCGGATGCAAATTGTAGATCTTTGCCGGCGCAGTCGCGGTCAGTTCGACGAATTTTTCGACGCCCAGGCGGCCCTTCGACACCATGGCGTCGAACAGCAGCGGCAGGCGGACTTCGAGGCCGGGCAGACCGTTTGCCACCTGCTTGAAATTGGGATTGGGGCCGGCGCGCAGCTTGCCGGTCTCGTCGAACCGATAAGGCGCGTGATCGGACGAAACGGTCTGCAAATCGCCGAGCGCCAGCGCCTGCCACAGCGCTTCCTGGTCGGCCGTGGTGCGCGGCGGCGGGCTGCACATCCACTTAGCGCCCTCCGCGCCGGGCTTGTCGAGGTCGGCGGCGGTGAGGAAGAGATATTGCGGGCAGGTTTCCGCGAACACTTTCAGTCCTTGCCCGCGCGCATCACGGATGACCTTGGCGCCTTCCGCGGTCGAGACATGGAAGATCATGATCGGCTGGTCGATCAGCGCGGCCAACCCGATCAGCCGGTTGAAGGCCTCCGCTTCCGAGACACGGGCGTGGCTGACGGCGTGAAATTTTGGCGCGGTGTAGCCGCGCGCCAATAGCCGCTTCACCATCCAGGAGATGACGCCGTGGTTCTCGGCATGTGCGCACAGCATCGCGCCGCCGTGACGCGCCGCGAGCAGAATGTCGAGCAGCGGCTCGTCGTCGATCTTCAAGAGATCATAGGTCATGAAGATCTTGATCGAGCCATGGCCCTGCTTGATCAGCGCAGGCAGATCGTTTTCCAGCGTCTCCCTGGTCGGATCGGCGATGATCATGTGGAACGCGTAGTCGATGACCGCGCCCTTCTTCGCCAGCGCGTGATAATCCTCCAGCACCTGCGGCAGCTTCATGCCGACATGCTGGGCCGCGAACGGGATCACCGTGGTGGTGCCGCCGAACGCCGCCGAGACCGTCGCGCTCTCGAACGTATCGGCATTCACCAGGCCTGCGGCCGAGAGCTGCTCGATATGAGCATGGCTGTCGACGCCGCCGGGCAGCACCAGTTTTCCCCGTGCGTCGATCTCGCGCTTGGCACCCGGCAGCCCGCGACCAATGGCAACGATCGTCTCGCCTGATATGGCGACGTCGGCCTCGAACACATCGCTCACGGTCGCGACGCGTCCGCCACGGATGACGAGGTCGTAGGCGGGCTCGGTCATGGCAAACTCCCCGGTATCAAGTCGAAAATCCCAAGTCTAAAATCCCAAGTCTAAAACCTTAAGTCCTGCACCGGCCGGATGAAAGCACGGATCGTGCCGGTCCCTGCCGATGTGCTCTCGTCGGGCATGCCCATTGCCTTCTTTGTCGCCTTGTTGGGCGACGGTCTTGCTGTATCATCCGACGCGTCGTCCCGCAGGAAAACACCATGTCACGACCGCGCATTCTCGTCATCAATCCCAACTCCAACCAGCTCGTGACCCAGGGGCTGGAGCAAGCCTTGAAGCCGCTCGACTTCGACGGCGGACCGGAGATCGTCTGCGAGACGCTGGCGGAGGGCCCCTACGGCATCGAGAGCCAGGCCGATGTCGATGGCGTGGCGATGCCGCTGCGCCGCCTCGTCGAGGGCGACAACCAGTCGGCCGCCTTCGTGATTGCCTGCTACAGCGATCCTGGCTTGCATGTCTGCCGCGAAGCCACCGACCGGCCGGTGTTCGGCATTGCCGAATGCGGCGTGCTGACGGCGCTGGCGCGCGCCGAAACCTTTGGCGTGATTGCGATCGCGCAGCGCTCGATCCGCCGCCATGTCCGTTATCTCCGGCAGATGGGCCTGACGGATCGCCTGACCCGGGAACGGCCACTCAACATGAGCGTAGCGGAGACCGCGTCCGGCGAAGGAACGCTGGCGAAAATGATCGAGGTCGGGCGCGCGCTCAAGGACGAAGACGGGTCCGGCGCCATCGTGATGGGCTGCGCCGGCATGGCGCGTCACCGCCGTCAGCTGGAGCAGGCGCTCGGCATTCCCGTGATCGATCCGACCCAGGCAGCCGTGACCATGGCGCTGGGCACGGTGCAGTTCGGGCATCACTGACTCTGATCGGACGTTTCGGCCGCTCCGTTGCGCACGAGCCACTGCGCATGGCTTTCGCGTGCCAGCGCAAACGTATCGCGCTGGGCCGCGTAGAGATTGCCGAACAATCGTCCGATCGGTCGGTAGACGTCGAAGTCGACATACATCTTTTCAGCGTCGATCAGCCCCTCGCGCGCATGCAGGCGCAGCACCTCGCCAATGAGAAGCTCGCGTCCGGGCCCGAAGGCGAGCGCGACATGTTGCCGGCACTCCAGCGCAAAGGGCGCAGCCGCCAATCGCGGCACATCGATGTCTATCGACGGCAATGTCTTCAGCCCGATCGCCGCCACTTCGCTGTCACCGGACGGAAAGTCGATCGCGCAATCGTTCATCGCAGCCGCCAGCGCCTCATCCACCAGATGCACGACGAATTGCCCGCTGCGGTGAATGTTGCGCGTGGTGTCCTTCGGGCTGAAATCGGCCTTGTGCTGCAGGCCGAGCACCAGAAGCGGCGGATCCTCGGAGAAGACGTTGAAGAAGCTGAACGGCGCCGCGTTGACGCCGCCGTTCTCGTCGAGCGTCGTGACCAGCGCGATCGGCCGCGGCACGACGACCCCGCACAGCAGCTTGTAGCGGTCCTGCGGATCGAGCTCGCGGAACGGGATTCCGGACATCTAGTTTTCCGGCGGCAGGACCACGCCGGTCTGGCTGGTGATCAGGCCGTAATGCTCGGTGCGGCGATGGGCGGCGAAATTGAAGATCGTCTCCTTGCCGAAACTGGTAGCGTCGAGATCGCAGGGATGAACCAATAATTCGTCATCTTCCGTCTTCGCCTCGACGACGATCTCGCCATCGGGATCGACGATCAGGCTGCCGCCGATCAGCGGATGACCATCCTCGACGCCGGCCTTCGCAACGCTGACGACCCAGGTCGAGTTCTGGTACGCGCCCGCCTGCGCTGAGAGCCGGTTGTGGAACAGTCGCTTCTCCGGCCCCTCGTCGCTCTTCTCGGAATTGATCGACGGCGTGTTGTAGCCGATCAGCACCATCTCGACCCCCTGCAAACCCATCACGCGATAGGTCTCCGGCCAGCGCCGGTCGTTGCAGACCGCCATGCCAAAGATGCCGCCCAGCGCGCGCCAGACGCCGAAGCCGAGATCGCCGGGCTCGAAGTAGCGCTTCTCCAGATGCTGGAACGCGCGCTTGGTGTCGAACTCGGAGTGGCCGGGCAGATGAATTTTGCGATATTTGCCGACGATTTTTGCGGACTTGTCGGTGAGGATGCAGGTGTTGAAATGATGGCCGTCGGGTGTCAGTTCGGCATAGCCGAAATTCATCGCGATCTGGTGCTGCGCGGCGCGCTCGAACAAAGGCTTTGTCGCCGCATTCGGCATCTCGCGTTCGAACCAGGTATCGACCTCGGCCTGATCTTCCATGTACCAGCGCGGGAAGAACGTCGTGAGCGCGAGCTCCGGATAGACGATCAGATCGGCGCCCTTCGCCTTGGCTTCGTCCATCATCGCGATCATGCGCTTGACGACGGCCTCGCGGCTTTCGGCTTTCTGGATCGGCCCCAACTGGGCGGCGGCAACATTGATGACGCGCATAAATAACTTCCTGAATGCTGCCATTTAGGGCAGCGTTTGCATGCAAATGAAGCAGCTTTCGGAGCCCGGAGTCCGATCTGGTTCAAGCGGCGTGAGCAGCAGTTAAAGTTTAGGTTCGTGCGGAGTCAATTCAGGAAACGGCTCGCGCGATGCACTTCAGTTCTGCGTTTCGGCCGCTCGCAACCCCATCGTCAGCAGTACTGATCTTGCGACGATACCATCCGAACAAGCGAACAGGTCATCGTGCTGGTTGCGCGATACTCGCCTGATCGAGCGACTTCAAAGCAGGACGCCAAGCCGCAATTCTCGCGTCGCGTTTTCGATCGACGCTGCAGCGCCGCAAGCGACAACGGCGCGGGCTTCCGCGCCCAAACCGTTAACGGCCACCTAACGGTAACCGGATCGAGGGCGTTGTTTTCCGCCGAAAAATGATTATACTGTTATCTCAGCTGCAACCGCTGCTGATTTTATCGTTGGTAACAGGCCCGTCTATCCAGGCGGGCCGTTGCCGTTTCAGGGTTCGTAGCGATGACTCGTTCCAACCGGATTGATCATATTCGCATTACGTCGCACCCGGCACCGGGGGCGAAGCTCAAATTTCCCATTACCTGGGGCGCGCCCAGCGCGCGCGAGCGCGGACCGGTGATCGGTACCGTATCGCGCCCGGGAGACCGCAACGTCATCGGCACGCATGGCGGCTCCTATTCGGTCTATCGCGCGCTGGCCGTCTCGTCCGGCGCGCTCGACCCCGTCCGCCGTCCGGATCTCACCAATACCCACCCTGCCGAAACGGTCGGCCCCTTCCCGCAATGGACCGAGCCGCAGCGGATCGTTTCGCTCGATCCATGGGGACATCTCGCCGCTGAAAACTTCGCGAGCGAAATCGCCGAAGGCATCGACATCCGTCCAAGCATCGCCATCACGCGCGCGCGTCTTGATTTGCCCGAACTGCAAGCCGCGATCGAAGCCGGACGGCTGAAGCAGGACGGCAACGTCGTGCACAAGAACGGCAGCGTCTCCGTGGTCAAGATTGCGATCGACCCGGTCTGGCACCTGCCCGGCCTCGCCGCGCGCTTCGAAACCACCGAGAATAATCTGCGCCGCCAATTGTTCGAGCAGACCGCCGGCATGTTTCCGGAGCTGGTGACGCGGCCCGATCTGCAGGTATTCCTGCCTCCAATCGGCGGCACCACGGCCTATCTGTTCGGCGACGTCAGCAAGCTGCCGGATCACAGCACCAAAATCACCTGCCGCGTGCATGACGAGTGCAACGGCTCCGACGTGTTCGGCTCCGACATCTGCACCTGCCGCCCCTATCTGATCCACGGCATCGAGGAATGCGCGCGCGCCGGCCAGAACGGCGGGCTCGGCATCATCATCTACAATCGCAAGGAAGGCCGCGCGCTCGGCGAAGTGACGAAATTTCTGGTCTACAACGCCCGCAAGCGCCAGGAGGGCGGCGATGCTGCGGCACAATATTTCGAGCGCACCGAATGCGTCGCCGGCGTGCAGGACGCCCGCTTCCAGCAACTGATGCCTGACGTCGTGCACTGGCTCGGCCTGAAGCGGATCGACCGCTTCGTGTCGATGAGCGACATGAAGCACGATGCTTTAACCAGCCAGGGCATCGAAATCGTCGAGCGCGTGCCGATCCCCGACGACATGATCCCGGCCGACGCGCATGTCGAAATCGCGGCCAAGAAAGCCGCGGGCTACTACACGCCCGAACCGCAGGAAGACCCGGACAACCCGGTCGGCCGTCCGCTCGAAAAGTTTTGAGCACGCGCTGTGTCATCCATCAATCCGGACACATCGGCCGCCTTGTCGTTGCTGAATGCCGGCGCAGTCCGTGAGCGCGCGCATCGCATGCTCGCCATCGGCCTGGACGACAGGCTGCCGAATTTTCGTATCGATCTCGACCGCATGGACGATGTGGTCGAGCTGGTGCTGGAAACGACGCGCCAGGCTTACCCTTCGTTCGACGTGCCGTTTCATTCGCGCTGGCGGCACTTCGTCGCTAACGGCGACGATCGATGGGCGGCTATCGCCGGCCGCACCGATTGGTCCGATCGCGCAGCCCGCGCCCGGGCCGAATTCGATCTCGCCATCGTCAGCGTCTTCCTCGATGCCGGCGCCGGTCCATCATGGCGCTACCGCGATCCCGGCACGGGCTTGGCGATCGGCCGCTCGGAAGGATTGGGGCTTGCGAGCCTCGCCATGTTCACGGACGGCGCTTTCTCGGCTGCTCCGACCCAAGCCCTTGCGCGCCGATGCCGACAAGCTCGCGAATCTGGATGTCGTCGACCTCGCACACGGCATGCAGGTCGGGGATGACAACCCGCTGGTCGGATTGGACGGCCGCGCCGATCTGCTCCGTCGCCTCGGCCGACTGGTCGCCTCGAAGCCGGACATTTTCGCCAGCAACGATACGCCGCGACCCGGCGGCCTGTACGACCGGTTGGCAATGCTGACAGATGGCGGAACGCTTCCCGCGCCGACGATCCTGGCTGAACTGCTGCAGCAACTCGGGCCGATCTGGCCGTCGCGGCTGACGCTCGGCGGAATAGCGCTCGGCGATTGCTGGCGGCATCCCGCGATGACCACTGCCGATGCCACCAGCGGCCTGGTACCGCTGCACAAGCTCTCGCAATGGCTGGCCTATTCGCTGATCGAGCCGCTGCAGCGATCCGGCATCGACGTCACCGATATCGACGGCCTGACCGGGCTCGCCGAATATCGCAATGGCGGGCTGTTCGTCGATACCGGCGTGCTGAAGTTTCGCGATCCAGCGGATGCGCAGCGAGAACATGAGGTATCGTCGCCCCTCGTCGTGGAATGGCGCGCGCTGACGGTGGCGCTGCTCGACCGCGTCGCCGATGGTGTGCGGCGGCGGCTCGGAGCCGATGCCACCTCGATGCCGCTGGCAAAAATTCTCGAGGGCGGCACCTGGGCCGCGGGCCGGCGGCTGGCGCGCGAACGCCGCGCCGACGCATCGCCCCCGATAAAGGTCATCAGCGACGGCACGGTTTTCTAGATCCGAGGTCATAAACATGGAAGGCGTTACGATCGTTAATCACCCGCTGGTGCAGCACAAGCTGACGCTGCTGCGGAACAAGGACATTTCGACAAAATCATTCCGCGAACTCCTCAAGGAGATCGGGATGCTGCTCTGTTACGAGGTCACCCGTGACCTGCCGCTGGCCGATATCGAGATCGAAACGCCGCTCGCGCACATGAAGTCGTCGCAGATCGCGGGCAAGAAGCTGGTGTTCGCGCCGGTGCTGCGCGCCGGCGTGACCTTTGCGGAAGGCATGCTCGATCTGGTGCCGACCGCACGCATCGCCCATATCGGCCTCTACCGCGAACCGGAAACCTTCACCGCCGTGGAATACTTCTTCAAGGCGCCGAGCGATCTGCACGAGCGTCTGGTGATCGTGATCTCGCCGGTGCTGGCCACCGGCAAACTCCGCCGTCGCCGCGGTCGACCGGCTGAAGGAGCGCGGTGCGAACGACATCCGGCAGGTCTGTCTGATCGGCGCGCCCGAAGGCGTCGAGCGCATGCGCGGCATTCACCCTGACGTTCCGATCTGGCTCGCGGCGATCGACGAAGGGCTGGACGATAACGGCTATATCGTGCCGGGCCTCGGCGATGCCGGCGATCGCGCTTACGGAACGAAGTAGACCAGCGGGTCTCGTAACACCGGATCAGTGAGTGGGCACCGGCCGCTCCGGCAGCGCCTTGAGATGGCACGCTACCCATTGCCCGCTTTCGGCCGCTCGAAGCTCCGGCTCTTCGGTCCGGCAGCGATCGAACACGTAGGGACACCTGGTGTGGAAGCGGCAGCCGCTCGGCGGATTGATCGGGCTCGGCACGTCGCCCTTGAGGATGATCGGGTTCCTGATAGCGCCGGGCTCCGGCACCGGCACGGCTGACAGCAGTGCTCTTGTGTAAGGATGCCGCGGCGCGGTGAAGATCTGCCGCCTTGGGCGCCATCTCGACGATCTTGCCGAGATACATCACGGCGACACGGTGCGTCATGTGCTCGACAATCGCGAGATCATGGCTGATGAACAGCAGCGCAAGGCCGAACTCGCGCTGCAAATCCTGCAGCAGATTGACGATCTGCGCCTTGACGGAGACGTCGAGCGCCGAGACCGCCTCGTCGCAGACGATCAATTCGGGTTCGGCGGCCAGTGCGCGAGCGATGCCGATGCGCTGGCGCTGGCCGCCGGAAAATTCGTGCGGCCGCCGGCCCAGCGCGTCACGCGGCAGGCGCACGGTGTCCATCAGCGCCATCACCTTCGCTTCGAGTTCGGCAGAGGATTTGGCGAGGCCGAAATTGCGGATCGGTTCGGCCAGGATATCGCGCACGCGCATGCGCGGGTTGAGGCTGGAGAACGGATCCTGGAACACCACCTGGACGCGGCGCCGCATGCTGCGCAAGCCCCCGGGCGAGAGGTCATCGATACGCTGGCCATCCAGCACCACCTGGCCGGAGGTGATGTCGAACAGCCGCAGGATGGCCCGGCCGACCGTCGACTTGCCGCAGCCGGACTCGCCGACCAGCGACAGCGTCTCGCCGCGCGCGACCTCAAAGGACACGCCGTCCACCGCATAGACCCATTTCGATCCGCGGCTGAACAGTCCGCCACTGACCGGGAAGTGCTTCTTGAGGTCGTTGACCTGCAGGAGTGGAGCGTTCATGCCGCGGCTGCCTGCTTGAGCGCGTAATGACACGCAGCGATGTGGCGAGGTCCCTTCTCTTCGAGACCGGGAGCAAACTGCCGGCAAACATCGGTCGCCAGCGCACAGCGCCCGGCGAACACGCAGCCCTCGATCCGCCCCTTCAGGCTCGGCACCTGGCCCGGGATTTCGGCGAGCCGCCGCGCCGTGCCCGTCAACGAGGAGCCGAGCTTGGGCACCGCGCCGAGCAGGCCCTGCGTATAGGGATGACGGGGCGAGCGGAACAGTTCGGCCACCGGCGCCTCCTCGACCTTGCGGCCGGCATACATCACCATGACGCGCTCGGCGATTTCGGCGACCACGCCGAGATCGTGGGTGATCAGCACGATCGCCGCACCGACACGGCGCTTGAGGTCCAGCATCAATTGCAGGATCTGCGCCTGGATCGTGACATCGAGCGCGGTGGTCGGCTCGTCGGCGATCAGGAGCTTTGGATTGCAGGCGAGCGCCATGGCGATCATCACGCGCTGGCGCATGCCGCCGGAAAGCTGGTGCGGATATTCGCGCACCCGCCGCGCCGGCTCGGGAATGCCGACCAGCGTCAGCATCTCGATGGCGCGCGCCTCGGCGGCTTGCTTGTCGAGCCCCTGGTGCATCCGCAGCGTCTCGCCGATCTGGCGGCCGACCGTCAGCACGGGATTGAGGCTCGTCATCGGCTCCTGGAAAATCATCGAGATGTCGTTGCCGCGGATGGCGCGCATCTCGCGTTCGGAGAGTTTTAGCAAGTCCTTGCCCTGGAAGCGGATCGATCCCGCGATCTTGCCCGGGGGCTCGGCGATCAGCCGCATCAGCGACATCGAGGTGACCGACTTGCCGCAGCCGGACTCCCCGACGATGGCCAACGTCTCGCCCTCGTTGACGTGGAAGGAGACGCCGTCGACCGCCCGGTTGATTCCCTCGGGGGTTCGAAAATGGGTCTGCAGATTGTCGACTTCGAGCAATGCCATCAGAGACTCTTGGCCATTCGCGGATCGAGCGCATCGCGCAGGCCGTCACCCATCAGATTGACGGCGAGCACGGTGACGGACAGGAACGCGGCGGGAAAGAACACGATGTAGGGCTTGACCTGCCACAGCGCCCTGCCCTCAGCCATGATGTTGCCCCAGGACGGAATGGTCGGCGGCGTGCCGGCGCCGATGAAGGAGAGGATCGACTCCACGATCATGGCGCTGGCGCAGATATAGGTCGCCTGCACCAGCATCGGCGCCAGCGTGTTGGGCAGGATGTGGCGCAGGATGACCATCGGCGTTCGCGTGCCGGAAGCCGTGGCCGCGTCCACATAGGGCTGCTCACGCAGCGACAGCACGACGCTGCGCACCAGCCGCGAAACCCGCGGGATTTCGGCAATCGTAATGGCCAGGATGACGTTGCCGACGCTCGCCCGCGTCAGCGCCATCAGAGCGACCGCGAGCAAAATCGGCGGTATCGACATCAGCCCGTCCATGAACCGCATCAAGATACTGTCCGCCCATCGTACGAAACCAGAAACGAGGCCGATGGCGAGACCGGCGAGCGAGGCCAGTATGGCTACCGACAAGCCTACGGTGAGCGAGACCCGCGCCCCGTAGAGCACGCGCGAGTAGACATCGCGGCCGAGTATGTCGGTGCCGAACCAGTAATCCGCGGAAGGCAGGCGCGTACGCTTGGCGGGCGCGATCGCGGTCGGATCGACGGTCCCGAGCCACGGCGCGAAGATACCGATCAGGACGAGACACAGCAGCAAGGCGCCGCCGATCGCCACCGTCGGATGATTGCGCAGGAAACCGAGCACCCCGCGCCGTATCGCCACCGCTACCATCAGGTCCGGCAATTGCGGCGCGATGACGAGGCCCGGCGGCACCGGTGCCGTGTTCAATGTGGTGATGCTCAATAGCGGATCCTCGGATCGACCAGGGTGTAGGTGACGTCGACCATCAAATTGACGAGCACGTAGAGGAAGCTGAACAGCAGCACGATGCCCTGGATGACCGGGTAGTCGCGGCGCAGGATCGCGTCGATCGTCAGCCGCCCCAGGCCCGGAATGGCGAATACGCTTTCGGTCACCACCGCGCCGCCGATCAACAGCGCAATCCCGATGCCGATCACGGTGACGATCGGGACGGCGGCGTTCTTCAGCGCATGCACGAACAGGATGTTGCGCTGCCCGAGGCCCTTGGCGCGGGCGGTGCGGACGTAATCCTGCTGCAGCACCTCGAGCATCGAAGCCCGCGTGATGCGTGCGATCAGCGCGATATAAACCGTGCCTAGCGCCAGCGCGGGAAGAATGAGATTCCGCAGCCACGGCCAAAGGCCTGACTTGAACGGCGTGTAGCCCTGCACGGGTACCCATTCGAGCTGCAGCGCGAACACGTAAGCCAGCACGTATCCGACGACGAAAACCGGCAGCGAAAAGGCGAACACCGCGAACGCCATGATGGTGCGGTCCACCCAGCTTCCCGCCTTCCACGCCGCCGCGACGCCGAGCGGCACCGCGACCAGGATCGTCAGCACGAGCGTGATCGCCATCAGCGAGAGCGTCGGCTCGAGGCGTTGCGCGATCATCGCGGAGACCGGCAGGTTGGTGAAGATCGAGGTGCCGAGATCGCCATGCAGGATGTTCCAGAGCCAGGTCCCGAACTGGACCAGAAACGGCCGGTCGAGCCCGAGGCCCTGGCGAATCCGCTCGACATCGGCCGGGCTGGCCTGATCGCCCGCGATCACCGCGGCCGGATCGCCCGGCGCGATATAAAGCAGGCTGAACACGAACAGCGCGACGATCCCCATCACGGGCAAAGTCGAGAGGATACGCCGGAGGATGTAGGAGAGCATATCGGTTACTGCGCCGTCATGCAGTCTTCGATACGCCCCAGAAGAACGGCAGCGGTCCCTTGGCGATGCCGGAGACGTTCTTGCGCCACGCGGTGTAGCTCAGGAAGAAGCCGGTCGGCGCATAGACCACGTCGTCGAGCGCGGCCTTGTTGAGGCGCTTGACCGCGGCTTTCTCCTCATCGAGGTTCTTGGCCTCGAACCACGCCACCACTTCCTTTTCCACGGGCTCGCTGGTCGGCCAGCCGAACCACGCCTTGTCGCCATTGGCGCGAATGGAGTTGTAAGCGGCGGGATTGATGCAGTCCGCACCGGCATGCCAGGTGTGGAACATCGCCCATCCGCCCTGCCCCGGCGGCGTTTTCTGGGCGCGGCGCGAACCGACCGTGCCCCAATCGGTCGCGACGAAATCGACGTTCATGCCGATCTGCTTCAACAGGTCGGCCGTGACATCGCCCTGCGCCTTGGTGATGGGCTGATCCTGCGCCACGACGCAGGTCACCGGCTGACCTGAATACCCGCTCTCGGCCAGCATTTTCTTGGCCATTGCCAGATCGCGCTTCCCTTTCAATATTTCGCCGCCCTCTTCGGTATAGAGCGGCGTACCCGGCGTGAAGAAGCCCGGCAGCACCTTCCACAATGCGGTATCGTCGCCGACCAGCGCGCGCATGTAATCTTCCTGGTTCAACGCCGCGAGCACCGCGCGACGCACCTTCACGTCGTTGAAGGGCGGATGCAGGTGGTTCATGCGGAACGAACCGATGTTGCCGAGGGGATCGGCGATGTCGACCTCGATGTTGCGGTTCTTCTTGAGCGACGGCACCAGATCGGTGATCGGGCTCTCCCACCAGTCGACCTCGCCATTCTGCAGCGCTGCGGCTGCCGTCGCGGGGTCAGGGATGACAATCCATTCGATGCGGTCGACCAGCATCTGCTTGCCGCCGGCGAGCCAGGACGACTTCTCCTGCCGCGGCGCGTAGTCAGCGAACTTTTCGAACACCGCCTTGGCGCCGGGCACCCATTCGGCTTTCGCGAATTTCATCGGGCCCGAGCCGATATATTCAGGGATCTGCTTGAACGGGTCGGTCTGGGCGATGCGCTCCGGCATGATGAACGCGCAGGGCGTGCTGTTCTTGCCCAACGCCAGCATCATCTTCGGGTATGGCGCCTTCAGCGCCCATTTGAAGGTCTTGTCGTCGACGGCGGTCAGTTCGTTCTGGATCGCCTTGATCATCTGGCCCATCGGATCGCGCACCGACCAGCGCGTCAGGCTCGCCACCACGTCCTTGGCCAGCACCGGCGAGCCATCGTGAAACTTCAGCCCGGACCTGAGCTTGAAGGTCCAGACCAGACCGTCGTCGGACACCTCTTCGGACTCGACCATCTGGCGCTGCGGCTGCAATGTGGCGTCGAGGCCGTAAAGCGTGTCCCACACCAAAGCGGCCGCGTTGCGCACGACATACTGCGTGCCCCAGATCGGATCGAAATTCGCAAGATTGGCCTGTGGCACGAATTTCAGCGTGCGCGCCGCCGCCCCTTGCGAAAGCGCCGGCATCGAGAGGCCGCCCGTCGCCGCCAGGCTGCCGACCCCGGCCAGTCCCTTCAATACAGTCCTGCGATCCATGGAGATTTTCCCGTCTTGAGCTGCCATTTTCGGTTCCGGCCAAGGCTTGGCTGGAAGTTCGATCCCGCGAGAAAGCTTGCAAGCGGTATGCCAGCGAGGGCCCCGCGCGACGCGGCCAATCCCGGCCTCCATGCCTGAAGCAGGTTCGACGATCACATTTTCGCAGGATTCAAGCGGTTCGGGCTCGATTGTCACAATGCCATGGCGGCAGCATTCTCCGGTACATTGGCCTTGCGCATCATCATCCGCGCGATGGCCTCGCCAATCACCACCGTGGTGAAATGGGTGTTGGCGCGGCAATCCGACGGCATGATCGAAGCATCCGCCACGCGCAGCGCGGCGATGCCCTTCACGGTGCCGTCCGGGTTCACGACGCCATTGGCGTCGTTGAAGCCCGCCATGCGGCAGGAACCGGCGGCATGTTGTATGTCGCCGGTGTCGCGGCGAAGCAGCGCTTCCAGTTCACCATTCGGCAGTGCCGCTGCCTGCGGCAGAGTCAGATCGGTATCGGTCAGGCGAATCCACTCGCTGACATCCGCAAGCGCCGGCTGGGTGGTGATAACGGCCAGCCGCTTCACCGCATCGACCATGCGCAACAGGTCGCGATCATCCGCGAGCATGTTCTCCTCGACGATCGGATCAATCGAAGCATCGGTCGACGCCAGCTTTAAATGACCGCGCGAGTAGGCGTTGAACAGCCCTGCCCCGATGGCGCCGGGGTTGCCGACGCCGCGGTGATTGAAGGCGATCAGAATCATGTCGCGCTTACCGCCATTCGCAAGCCCGGACGAGTACGTCACGCAGCAATTCGTATGCCGGGTATCCGGGTCGGTCGGCTGCAATTTTTCGCGCAACTTGATGGTGGCGCGAAACAGCGGATGGTCGAAGAAGTGCTTGCCGACCGGCAGGTCGCGCTCGACCGCGATGCCCATCGCTTTCAACTCGTCGGCGGGGCCGATGCCCGAACGAAGCAGTATCGCCGGGCTATGGATGGCGCCTGCACACAGCACGATCTCGCCCGCGCGGATTTCCGAACTCCCCTGTCCTTCGATGTGCACCAGCACGCCGGTGGCCCGGCCATCCCTGATCAGGACGCGATCGACCAGCGCGTGCCCGCGGATCTCCAGGTTGGAGCGGCCGCGCGCCGGCTCCAGATAGGCTTCATTGGTGGTGATGCGGCGGCTGTCGCGGCTATTGATCGGATAGCAGGCAACGCCCTCGCCATCCGGCCCGTTGAGGTCGGCGCACCACGGATAGCCTGATGCCAGCGCGGCGTCGCGCAGGCCGCGATCGACCGGGCCCCACTTTTCCGGCGGCGCGCGATAGACCGGCAACGGTCCGCCACGGCCATGGCCTGGATGGCCACCGAACTCGAAATCATCCTCGATGACCGAGAACAGCGGCATCACCTCTTTCGCCGACCAGCCGGTGCAACCCCCAGCCGCCCATTCGTCGAACGCGTCCGCAACGCCGCGGATCGCGATCTGGCCGTTCATCATCGAACTGCCGCCGAGGCCCTTGCCGCGCCAGTAGAAGCGCGCCTCCTGCCCCGCCACCCGACGCGTCAGCAGGTTCGGCCACTGCCACTTCTCCTGATATTCGCGCTGGTGGATGATCGGTATAGGGTTCGGCGTCCGGACTTCCCACGGCGCCTCGTCGGCGCGCCAGTCAAGGCCCGCTTCCAGCAGCAGCACGCGCCGTGCCGGATCCTCGGAGAGCCGGGCGGCCATCGCAGCGCCCGCAGAGCCGCCGCCGACTACAATGACATCGTACATGGTGTTACTTTCCCGGCGCTATTTTTCGACGTTCCAGAAAATCGGAATGGCTGACGGTATCAGGCCGCGCAGATTGGCGCGATAGGCCGCAGGCTGGGCGAACTGCCCCCACGGAATGCCCGGCGCCTGGTCGTACATCACGGTCTGGATCTCGGCCGCGATCTTCTTGCGATCCTCCTCGGCAGGCGCTTTGGCAAAGGCATCCAGCAGCGGCGTGAGGCGCGCGTCGCATTGCCAGCCGGTGAAGTCGACGCAGTTGAACGCCACCATGACGTTGGTGAGCGGCGACGCCAGATCGTAACCGCCCGCGTGAACGCCATAGACGCTCCAGCCTTCCTTCTTGGTGCGGCGAGCGAGCACCGAGGCCCAGTCCATCACCTGCAGATCGACATTGAAGCCGGCCTGCTTCATCTTCTCCGCCAGCACCTGCGCCGAAATGCGCGGCGCCTCGAGGTCGCTGGCCTGCATCACGATAACAGGCTCGCCGGCATATTTCGTCGCCTTGAGCGCCGCCCGCGCCGCCTCGACGGATGGATTGGCGGCCGCCTCGGTTCCCGCCTTGCTGTCATAGGTGGTGCCGCAGGTGAAGAATGTCGCGCAAGGCGTCGCGTATTTGGCATCCAGCCCCAACCCGTCCATCACCTCGCGCTGATCGACCAGCTTCCACAGCACGCGCCGGATCGCCGGGTCGTCGAACGGTTTTTGCGTAGCATTGAGACGGTAGGCGCCGGCAAACATATTACCGCCCGTGAAGTTGAGGACGGTGACCTTTGCGTTCTTTTCGAGAACCGGCAGCAGATCGAATGGCGCATACTGCATGTAATCCACCTCGCCGGCCTGCAGCGCGGATGCTACGGTGGAGCCGTCGGGAATGACGCGGATTTCCAGCGTATCGATGTTCACGCGCTTGCCGCCGGCCAGAAAATCGGCGGGTTCGGAGCGCGGCGCATAGTCGGCGAATTTCTTCAGGATCATGCGATCGCCGGTGCGGTGATCGGCCTTGCCGTAGACGAACGGTCCGGAGCCGATGATTTCGGTGATGCGTTGATCGGCCGGCGTCTTGGCCACGCGCTCCGGCATCATGAAGGCGACGGGGCTGACGGGATTGCCGAGCGCGTCGATCACCAGGCCCGATGGCTCCTTCAGCGTCAGAACGAACGTTTTGGCGTCACTGGGTTCGAGCGAAGCGGTGATCGCGAAAATACGCCGGCCGAGCGCGTTGCGCTGTCCCCAGCGCCGCAGCGACGCGACGCAGTCCGCTGCCGTGACCGGCGCGCCATCATGCCATTTCAGTCCGTCGCGCAGCATGAACGTATAGACGAGACCATCCGGCGAGACTTTCCAGTCCTGCACCATCTGCGGCTGGATCTCACCTTTGCCATCCTTGGCAAACAGGGTGTCGAACACCATGAATCCGAAGGTGCGCGAGATATAGGCCGGCGTGAAATGCGGATCGAGCGTGGCGATTTCCGCTTCCAGCACCGCGACGAGATTGCCGGCGGAATGAGCCGGCGTTACTGCCGAAGCCACGACGAGCGCGAGCGAAAACATCGCGGGAATGAAAACTCTCAATTTGGACATGAACGCCTTTTCAGGTTCGCGAGAAACGTCGGGGGGTTCTGGCAAAGCAGAATGCGCCCAGCCATCACCACGCTTTCAAGCAATGTCCGTGCCGCAAGCGATGCACCGCTGGCGAGGCGGGCCGCCTCAGCCGCGTCTCCCAAACGAGCAGCCGTCGACCATTTGCGCGAATTTTGAGCGGACATTGTTCAAAAATGTCGCGGCTCGACGTCGAGGATATACCGATCGCCTATCTATGCCGCATTCAAGGCCTGCGCGATATCAGCGATCAGGTCAGACGGGTGCTCGATGCCGATCGACAGCCGAATCGTGGAGTCGAGGACGCCGATCTTCTGGCGGACGTCGGCCGGAACGCCCGAATGGGTCATGGTGGCCGGCAGGCTGGCAAGCGACTCCGTGCCGCCCAGGCTCACAGCCAGCTTGAAGATCTGGAGCGCATTTAGAAATCGCTCCGCCGCGTCCTGGCCGCCGACAATGTCGAACGAAAACGTGGAGCCCGCTCCGAGGCATTGTCTCGCGAACAGACGGCCGGCCGGCGAGGCCTGGTCATGATGGGCGAGGTAGTGCACCGTCTCCACCTTGTCGTGGTCGCGCAGGAAATCCGCGACCAGCCGCGCATTCTGGTTGGCCTTTTCCATCCGCAGGCTCAGCGTCTCGAGCGAGCGGCCGAGCATCCAGCAGGAATGCGGATCAAGTTGGGTGCCGATCGCGCCCCGCAGCGCCTTGATCTCTTTCATGAGGGCCTTTGAGCCGAGCGCGGCGCCGGCGATCAGGTCGGAATGACCGCCGACATATTTGGTCAGCGAGTACAGCGAGATGTCGGCGCCATGTTCGATCGGCCGCTGGAATACCGGCCCGAGCAACGTGTTGTCGCAGGCAACGATCGGCACGTGATCCTGCGCCTCGCCGATGTTGTCGGCGATGCGGCGAACCATCGCGATATCGACAAGGCCGTTGGTGGGATTTGCCGGGGTTTCGATCAGGATCATCGCAACCCGCCCCTTGCGCATCGCGTCGTCCCCGGCCAGTTCGACACCGCTCTCATCGATGCCGTCGGCAAAACCCACCGCGCCGATCGAGAAATTCGCCAGCGTTTTCGCGAGCAGCGTTTCGGTACCGCCGTAGAGCGGTTGCGAATGCAGAATGATGTCGCCCGGCCGTACGAACGCGAGAATCGTGGTGGCAATCGCCGACATGCCGGAAGAAAACAGCGCGCAAGAACTCAGCGCGCTCGTAGACGGCAAGCCTGTCCTCGACAATCTCGCTGTTGGGATGATTGAACCGGGAGTAGACCAGCCCCGCGCCCATCCCCTCGGGCGGTTCCTTCCTTCCCGATACGTAATTAAAGAAGTCCTGCCCGTCCTCGGCGGTCTTGAAGACGAAGGTCGACGTCAGGAAGACCGGTGGCTTGACGGCTCCTTCCGACAGTTGCGGATCGTAGCCGTAGTTCAGCATCAGCGTTTCGGGATGCAGCACGTGGTTGCCTATGTGGGTCTTTGATGGAAACGGTTTTGCCATGGCCTCTCTCGCTGTCTGAAGGGAGGGTCGAGCCCCAGCCCGGCCCATCGGCGCAACAAACCTCCCGGCGCTACAACGCCAAACTCGGCAGATCGAGCCCGACGGCGCGGGCATACTCTATCCCACTTTCATGGCCCGCGTCGGCGTGACGCATCACCCCTACTCCGGGTCGTTCCAGAGCACCCGCTCGATCCGGCGTGCTTCGGCATCATGGTCAACTATCTCTACGACCATGACAGCATCGAAGACAACCACTAGTGCTTCTTCCGTGGCGATGCCATCGTGCGGTCGCACGATGTCGATAAACTACTTGCAGATACTGGGCTACAGGCCTGCTCTGCTTGAGACGACGTAACGATGTGCCCCAACGCGTGCTTCCGGCAATGCCCCAAATGCTCAAATGAAGGAGTAGACATCATGATAAGCCGACGCACTTTTTCGAACGCCTTGCTCGCCGGCGTGGCAGCTTCGCTGCTCTCCACACGCGGCATCGCCGCAACCACAACACCGGCGAAGGCACGCAACGTCGTGCTCGTGCACGGACTGTTCGCCGATGGATCGTGCTGGACCGAAGTGATCGCGCGTTTGCAGACGGCGGGCCTGAATGCTACTTCCGTACAAAATCCGTTGACCACGCTGCCGGAAGCGGTCGCTTCGGCCGAACGCGTGCTGGCGCGCCAGGATGGCCCGACGGTTCTGGTCGGCCATTCCTTTTCAGGCATGATCGTCACGGAAGCCGGCATGCATCCCAACGTTTCTGCATTGGTCTATGTGGCGGCGCGTGCGCCCGATGCCGGCGAGGATTATACCGCTTTGGCCAAGACATTCCCGACGCCGCCGGCGAGCGCCGGGATCGTGTTCGATGGCGATGAGGGACGTCTTTCCGAGGAGGCCTTCTTGCGCGATTTCGCGGGCGACCTGCCTGCGGCAAAGGCGAAGGTTCTTTACGCGGTTCAGCAGCCGTTCCACAAGGCCCTGCTGACCGGCAAGACGACACAGGCGGCTTGGCGAACGAAGCCGAGTTACTACGCCGTCTCGACCGAAGATCGCACCATCAATCCCGAGCTTGAGCGCTTCATGGCCAAGCGGATGGGCGCCAAGACCATCGAGGTGAAGGCCAGCCATCTCTCTCTGATTTCACAGCCCGACGAGATTACGCGCCTCATTCTAGAAGCCGCCGGACAGCAGGTTTGACGAAACCCGTGCGAGGACGGTCGGCAGAGGGACTCGTGAAACGTGACGCGCGACGGCGCTTGGCCGCTGCCTGTGCAGCGGCCAGGCCGCGTGATCACCTTTCTGGCAGTTTGCCAATGCTGATCTCGATCGCCGAAAAATAGGCCGCGAGATCCTCGATGTCCGCGTCAGACAAGGCTGGCGTGACGGCCGACATCGCATCGTTCTTTCGTAGACCGGTTTTGAATGCCTGCAACTGCGCGACCAGATAGGGCTCGATCTGACCGGCAATGTTCGGTGAATCGGGGGCCTTGGAAAGTCCGTCGAGGCCATGGCAAGCTTGGCACATCATCGCTTTGGCCGCACCGGCTTTGACGTCGCCGGCATGGCTTGCGTTGCCACCCGCCAGCAGAAGACCTGCCGGCGCGAGAAAGTTGACGACCAACATTACTCTCTTTGAAAGCGCAGAAATCATCCAGAACCTCGTACCACCCGAACGGACGATGGAAAGGGATGGCCCCGGTGGGACCATCCCAGACATCAGAGGCTATTTGCCGTCGTACGAGATACGATAGAGCGCGCCGACCAGATCGTCCGACACGAGCAGCGAACCGTCTGCCAGTTGGGCTACATCGACAGGGCGTCCGAGATAGTAGCCATTGTCGTTCCAGCCCTCGGCGAACGGTTCGGACTTGCCGGCGACACGGCCGTCCTCCTTAAGGAACGTCACCATCAGCCGTGCGCCGACCGGCACGGTTCGATTCCACGATCCATGCTGGGTCGTGAAGATCGCGCCTTGATACTTCTTCGGAAACATGTTGCCGGTATAGAACGCGAGGCCGAGGTCAGCCGCATGGGCCGTCTGCTCGACTTCCGGGAACACGACGTTGGCCGGCGGCGTATCGTTCTTGTACTCGTTGGTGCGGATCTTTCCGCCGCCGTACCAGGGGAAGCCGAAATCCTGCCCGGCGCTGGCGATGCGGTTCAACTCACCCGGCGGGATTTCATCGCCCATGCCGTCGACCTGATTGTCGTTGGTCCAGAGCGATTTGTCCTTCGGGTTGAAGTCCATGCCGACCGGGTTACGCAGCCCGACCGCATAAACCTCGCGGTTCTTGCCATCACGGTCCATGCGTATGATTCCGCCGATGCCGAGCTTGCGGTACAGGTCGAACTTCTCCTTGGCCGGCACGTTGTACGGCTGCCCGAGCTGAATATAGAGCTTGTTGTCGGGACCGATGCGGCAAACGCGGGCCGTATGGTTGTAGCTTTCTTCAGATTTCGGGATCAGCTCGCCTTCGGGAACGACAACGCTGGCGACGACGTCGGGGCTCTCGTAGAAAAATTCGGCGGCCGGATATTCCAGCACCCGGTTCTGCTCGACGATGTAAAGGAAGCCGTCCTTCGAGAAACATCCGCCGTTGGGAATCTTCTTCGGCAAGGTCGGAGCGAACTCCTTCACCTCGTCGCCGACGCCGCCGCGCGCGCGATCGGTCACGACCCAGGCTTTCGACTTGCGGGTGCCGACAAACGTCGCAACGCCCTGCGGTCCGACGGCGATATGCCGCGCGTCCGGAACCAGCGCGTAGAGCGAGATCTGGAAACCAGGCGGCAGCTTGATCTTGGCCAAATTCTTCTTGACCTGATCGGCCTTCGCGCCGCCCTGCGGAATCTCCGGCCAGTCAGCCGTGCTTCCGGTGGGACGCATCGCGCCCAATGTTTCGAGCGCGCTCGGCGCTGGCGGTGCCGGCTGGGCGAATGCCGGCCATGCGGCCAGCGTCAGTGTAGCCACCGTTCCTAACAAACAATGTTTCATCGATGCCTCCCTGAACTGCCCCAATTCTTACGGATGAAAATTACCCGCCGTTGGGGAGAACGATATCAATGCGCTGGCACGGATGATTGTCAAACAGGATTCGTTATGGCGCGTGTGGGCCACGGCCCATTTCAATTGCCTTTATCGACGCCGCGCTTTCGCCCGACATGCGGGCGCAAATGTCGAGCGCCGTGCAGTGACCGACGACATGGCAGGCGAGATCTGCTGAACAACAGCAACAACAATTCGATCAGGAGGATGGCTCGAAGAAATCCCGGCCATGCGAGATCGCTTCGGTTGCGCCGCGCAGTCCAGCTGCGGCGGCGTCTGGACACTGCCTGTGCAGCGGCCAGACGCCAGATCGTCTCGCCGTCACTTCTTGACGGCAAACACCCACACGACGCCGCCCTGCGGCACGTTGTTCTCGAACCCGGGGACCTTGCCCGCCAGCGCGTCCTGGATGCGCTGCGCGTCGACGCCCCAGCCGGACTGCACGGCGATATATTGCGTGCCTTCCACCTCATAGGCGATCGGCATGCCCATGATCCCGGAGTTGGTCTTCTGCTCCCACAACAGTTCGCCGGTCTTGGCGTGGAAGGCGCGGAACATCCGGTCATTGGTACCGCCGACCAGGATGAGGTCGCCCGCGGTCGCCGTCACCGAACCGAACAACTGCGACTTCGGAAAATTATGCGACCACGCCTTCTTGCCGGTGGCGGGATCCCATGCCTGCAGTTCGCCGAAGTGGGTGGCGCCGGGACGTGGCGTCAGCCCGATGTCTTCCGGCTTGGTGCCGAGCCAGAGCTGGCCGGGAACCAGCGGCACCTTCTCGCCGGTGAAGCCGCCGCAGAAATTCTCGTTGGCGGGAACGTAGACCAATCCGGTCCTCTGGCTATACGCCGCCGACGGCCAATCTTTGCCGCCCCACAGCGATGGGCAGAATTCGACCCGCTTGCCGATCCCCGGCTTGTGGTCGGGATCGACAATCGGCCTGCCGGACGGATCGATGCCCTTCCAGACATCGGTATGAACGAACGGCCAGCCGGCCACGTATTTGATGCCTTCGGGCTTGCGCTCGAGCACCCAGAAGATCGCGTTGCGCCCCGGATGGATCAGGCTCTTGATGGTGCGGCCGTCCCGTTGCAAATCGATCAGCATCGGTGCGTCGACCTCGTCCCAGTCCCAGGAATCGTTTTGATGGTACTGGAAATGCGACTTCATCTTGCCGGTGTCGGGATCGAGCGCCAGCACCGAGGTCGAAAACAGATTGTCGCCGGGATGCGTTTGCCCCGGCCACGGCGCGGCATTGCCCGTGCCCCAATAGATCGTCCGGGTATCGATATCGTAATTGCCCGTCATCCAGGCCGGCGCGCCGCCCGTTTTCCAGTCGTCGCCGCTCCACGTTTCATGGCCGGGTTCGCCAGGGCCGGGAATCGTGAAGGTTCGCCACAGTTCCTTGCCGCTCTCGGCATCGAAGGCAACGATGTAACCGCGCACGCCGAACTCGCCGCCTGAACCGCCGACGATCACCTTGCCGTCGACCACCAGCGGCATCAGCGTCAGATACTGCCCCTTCTTGTAGTCCTGAACCTTGGTGTCCCACACCACCTTGCCGGTCTTGGCGTCGAGCGCGACCAGATGGTCGTCGGTGGTGGCGAGATACACCTTGTCCTGCCACAGCCCCACGCCGCGGTTGGTCGGGTGCAGTTGAAAGAGATCCTCGGGAAGCTGACGCTTGTATCGCCAGTACTCGTCGCCGGTCTTGGCGTTGAGCGCGATCACCTGCCCGGACGGCGTTGCGACGAACATGATGCCGTTGTTGATGATGGGCGGGGCCTCGTGGCCCTCCACCACGCCGGTCGAGAACGTCCACACCGGCGTCAGGCTTTTCACGTTCGATGTGTTGATCTGGTCGAGCGGGCTGTATCCCTGGCCGTCATAGGTCCGGCGATAATGCATCCAGTTCCCGGGTTCCGGATTCTTCAGCCGATCGGTCGTTACCAGGCTGTAGTTCTCGATCGGGCCGGCGGCAGCGATCGGAACGAGGCAGGTGGACGCGAGCAAACCCGCCAAAAGCCATTGCTTCAAGGCCATAACGCAACCTCCCATTTGTTTTGATCTCACGATTTTTGTTTTGTTTGTCGTGAATCGACGGCCGCCGCCGTCACCTGCCCTGCTGTGCACCTACCTTTCCAATGAATGCTGCGGCCACCGTCAGCGGCCCGTCATCTGCCGCCAACGGCAGCGCCGGCAGGCGCCGGGGCGCTGGCCCGAACACGACTTGCGCGCTTTGCCGGGGGTCATATTCCGAATTGTGGCAGACGCATTTAAAGACGTCCTTGTCGCCGCTTGCCGCCTTCACCCACGCCGTGATCGGACAACCCGTGTGGACGCAGATGGCCGAATAGGCCACGACGCCGGCCGAGGCACGCGCGCGCGTGTCCTCATCCAACTCGGCGGGATCGAGTTTCACGACCAGTATCTCGTTCAGGCGCGAGCCCTTGCGGACGACGGATGTGTTGGGATCCTTTGGCCACGCCCGCACCGGCGGTCCACCGGCTTTCAGATCCTCCGGCTTGATGACTTCGCCGGCGCGGTTCCCTTCGGCGAACACGAGTACGTCGGCCTTCTGGGGCCGCTCGTTGCTGCCTGGTGAATCGTCGTCCGCGATGGAGGACCTGGACGACGCGAGGCAAGCGCCTGTTGCAAGAGCCGTCAGGATGAGCGCGCGTCGCGTTTGATCCGGACACGACGCTGCCGCGAGTTCCGCGTCTGTGCGTGTGATCGACGTTGCAGGTTGATCGGAATTGCACATCACTCAAACTGATGGAGCGACTCCGTCAAAACAATGGCGGCGAAAAATTTTGTCTTCTGCTCAGTCGCTTTTCAGTTGCATCATTGACTTAAATAAAAATCAGGAAAAATAGGCACCATCGCGCTTCTTGCGATTGCAAACTCCGTCGCACACATCATGCGTATTTCGCAGGACAGCTCAGCCTTCGGTTAGGTGCGGTGCGCCATAGGACGCGCACGAATTTTTGCTCGCCCGACTGCGTCAGCGTTGCTGACCAAATGCAATTCTTTACCCGCGCCCCGCTTTCGCCCAACATGCGGACGCAAATATCGAACGCCTTTTGGCGACCGAAACGGCAACGCGACCTGCTGAACAACAGCAACAACAATTCGATCAGGAGGATGGCTCCAAGAAATCCCAGCCAGACGAGACAGCAAGGAATTTCGAAGCGACGTCGTCGAGCGATCAGCCGTAACGTTTTTCGCTCACGCCGGAGTCAAACCATCGGCAGCTTATGAAGAGCGAGGATCGATCATGATTACTTTGAAAATCAACGGCCAGCAAAAGAACTGGGATGGCGATCCCGATCTTCCGCTGCTCTGGTTCCTGCGCGACGAAGCCGGACTGACCGGCACTAAATATGGTTGCGGTCAGGCGCTATGCGGCGCCTGCACCGTGATCGTCGACAAGCAGGCGATACGTGCCTGCATCACCTCGGTTTCCGACGTGGTCGGCCGGGACGTCACGACGATCGAAGGCCTGCATCCGACGGGCGATCATGCCGTTCAAAAGGCCTGGCGCCAGCTCAACGTTCCGCAATGCGGCTTCTGCCAGGTCGGCCAGATCATGCAGGCCGCCGCGCTGCTGATCGAAAATCCGAAACCCAACCACGACCAGATCCGTGAGGCGATGGCGGGCAACATCTGCCGCTGCGGCTGCTATCAGCGCATCGAAAACGCGGTCCACCTCGCATCGACGGGGGTGTGACCATGAACATATCAACCAATCCCAAGAAGCTTCGTGGCTTTGAGCGCCACGTCAAGGTCGACAATGTTTCACGCCGCAGCATCCTGAAAGGCCTTGGCCTCGCCGGCGGCTTCGTACTCGCCGCGCCCGTAATGTCGCGCCCGGCGCTCGCCGCCTACCAGACCGGCGCCGACAAGATGCCCCACGGCACCGTGGTGGACCCGCGCGTGTTCGTCGCGATCGCCCCTGATGGCATTGTGACGATCGTCGCGCACCGCGCCGAGATGGGAACCGGCGTCCGCACCAGCCTGCCGATGATCGTCGCAGAGGAGATGGAAGCCGATTGGTCGCGCGTGCGTGTCCAGCAGGCCCATGGCGACGAAGTCAAATTCGGCAACCAGGATACCGATGGATCGCGCAGTACGCGTCACTATCTGATGCCGATGCGTCAGATCGGCGCTTCGGCCCGTTCGATGCTGGAAGCCGCCGCGGCGAAACGCTGGGGCGTGCCGGCAACTGAAGTGAAGGCAGTCAATCACGAGGTCGTCCATAGCGCCAGCGGACGGCGGATCGGCTTTGGCGATCTGGCGGTCGATGCCGCCAAGGAGTCGGTGCCGAGCGTCGAAGGGTTGAAGCTGAAGGAGGCGAAGGATTTTCGCTATCTGGGCAAGGGCCAGATCAGCGTGGTCGATCTCCGCGATATCACCGTGGGCACCGCGCGCTACGGCGCCGACGTCCGCCTGCCCGGCTTGAAATACGCCGTCATTGCCCGCCCGCCGGTCACTGGCGGCAAGGTCGCATCGTTCGACGGTTCGGCGGCGATGAAGGTGTCCGGCGTCGAGAAGGTGATGGAAGTCAAGGGCTGGCCATGGCCGTCGAAATTCCAGCCGCTCGGCGGCGTCGCCGTGATCGCGCGCAACACGGGTGCTGCGATCAAGGGTCGCGACGCCCTGAAGATCGTCTGGGACGATGGCCCCAACGGCAAATATGAGTCGGTCGCCTATCGCGCCGAACTGGAAGCAGCCGCACGAAAACCCGGCCTTGTGCTGCGCAAGGAAGGCGACGTGGAAGCCGCCCTGAAAGGCGCCGACAAGGTGATCGTCGGCGAGTACTACCTGCCCCATCTCGCCCATGTCGCCATGGAACCGCCGGTCGCGGTTGCGAACGTCAGCGGCGACAGGGCGGAGATCTGGGCGCCGGTGCAGAGCGCGGGCGGAACGCGCGAGGACGTCGCCAAGACGCTCGGCATTCCCGAGGGGAACGTCACCGTCAACGTCACCCTGCTCGGCGGCGGTTTCGGGCGTAAGTCGAAGTGCGATTTCGCCATCGAGGCCGCTCTGCTTTCGAAGGAACTCGGCGCCCCCGTCAAGGTGCAGTGGACCCGCGAAGACGACGTTCGCAACGGCTTCCTGCATACCGTCTCGGTGGAACGCATCGAGGCCGGGCTCGACAAGAGTGGCAAGGTGACGGCGTGGCGGCACCGCAGCGTGGCGCCGACCATCGCCTCGACCTTTGCCGCCGGCGCAAAGAACCAGGCGCCGTTCGAAATCGGCATGGGCCTCGTCGACATGCCTTTCGAGATCGCCAACGTGCAGTGCGAGAACCCGGAAGCGGCCGCGCATCATCGCATCGGCTGGTTCCGTTCGGTGTCGAACATCCCGCGCGCCTTCGCGGTGCAGTCGATGGTGGCCGAGATCGCCCTGGCCAACAAACGCGATCCGAAGGACATGCTGCTGGAGCTGATCGGCTCGCCCCGGATCGTCAAGCTCAACTCGGTAAAGGACCTCTGGAACTACGGCGAGCCCTATGACAGCTACCCGATCGACACCGCGCGTCTGCGCAAGGTCGTCGAGCTGGTCGCGGACAAGGGCGGCTGGGGGCGATCACTCCCCAAGGGCCACGGGCTCGGCATTGCCGCGCACCGCAGCTTCGTCAGCTATATCGCGACCATCGTCGAGGTGGCCGTCGACGACAAGGGCAAGCTCACCGTGCCCCGGGTCGATACCGCGATCGATTGCGGGACCTATGTCAATCCGGAGCGGATCCAGTCGCAGATCGAGGGCGCCGCGATCATGGGCATGAGCCTCGCCAAGCATGGCGCGATCACCTTCAAGGACGGCAAGGTACAGCAGGGCAATTTCGACGATTTCCCTGTGATCCGGATGGACGAGGCACCTGGCATCACGAATGTCTATATCGTGCCGCCAGGTCCCGACACGCCGCCCAGCGGCGTTGGCGAGCCGGGCGTGCCGCCCTTTGCACCGGCGCTGATCAACGCGATCTTCGCTGCGACCGGCAAGCGCATCCGCGCCATGCCGATCGGCAAGCAATTGGAGGCGTAACGGGAACGTTAGATCGAACCGGCCGTTTCATTGGTCTGAGAGGAGTTCAGACCCATGAAACGCAACTCAATGGCGCTCGCGGCATCGTTGCTGTCGAGCGCGCTTCTATCGAATGCGCCGGCCGCTATCGCCCAAACCACGTCACCGCCGAGCGCCACCGCAACGCGCCCGGCGACCACGCCGCCTGGCCAAACCTCCCTGCCAAGCGATGCTCGGCCGGCCACGACCACCCAGACCACCGGCGAAGCCAGCCGTGATCCCGTGGTGAAGAAGATGAACGAGGACGAAAAGCAGAAGGTCGACACCAAAGGCAAGTAGCGACGGGGACCGGCAGCAAAGTCCGCCAACGGAGCCGAAAAAACGCCAATCGCCGCGACGGCGATTGGTCGTTGCCCGACACCGGTTGCCTCTCAATCCCGATCAGACTTCAGTCCACGCGCTTGGCGCCCTCGGCAAATTGCTTTCGCAACTGCGAGCGCCCCGTCTCGCACGGCCGCCGGTTGACTTCCCGTCGCATTCTCCAAATACTTGACGGAAGAACCGGGAAAACCCGCCAAAGATAACAATCATTCAGGGGGAGGACACGATGCCGACTTCACGCAGGACGCTGCTGAAGACTTCTGCCGCTGCCGCCGCGGCCTTCAGCTTTGATTGGACACGCGCCCAGGCGCAAGCCGAGACGGTGCGCATCGGGTTGATCTACGACCTGACCGGGCCGTTCGCGGCGGGCGGGTCGGTCGCCTCCTCGATCGGCGCGCAGATCGCCATCGACCTCGTCAACGAGAAGGGCGGCATCGGCGGCAAGTACAAGATCGCTTCGGTCGCCGCCGATTCCCAGAGCAAGCCTGATGTCGCGATCAACGAGGCCAACCGCCTGATCGACCAGGAAAAGATCGACATCATCAACGGCGTCTATGCCAGTTCGCACGCGGTCCCGCTCGCGGCCAAGGTCGAGCAGCAGAAGAAGATCCTCTGGATCACGACTGCGGTCTCGACCGCCGTGTTCAAGGACAAGAACCTGCAATACGTCTTCCGCGCGCAGATCCATTCCGACCAGTATGGCCAGGCCTTTGCGGGCTTCCTCGCCGAACATGCCAAGGCCAAGCTCGGCATGGATCCCAAGGACGTCAAGGTCGCGCTGATCCACGAGGACGGCCCGTATGGCGTCGGCGTCGCCGCGGCCGACGAGGCCTACGCCAAGGAAGCCGGCCTGCAAATCGTGCTCAAGGAAGGTTATTCCGCTTCCGCACCTGATCTCTCGGTGCTGGTAACCAAGCTCAAGCGTGCCAAGGCCGATGTCATCTCACATGCGGGATACAACCCCGACATCACCCTGTTCCTGCGCCAGGCGCGCGAGAACGGCCTCAAGTTCAAGATGCTGTTCGGCGCCGGCGCGGGCTATAGCCAGCTCGACAAGTTAAGGACGACGTTCGCCGCCGACATCGACAATTTCTGCAACATCGATCCGGTGCCGGCGCAATTGCTCGATGCGTCAAAGCTTGCGCCGGGGGTTGGCGACCTCACCAGGACCATGGTGGAGCGCTACAAGGCCAAGACCTCCGCGACCGACGTGCCGCCGCATTGTTCGATGGGATTCAACCAGACCTGGATCCTGCTCAACAACGTGCTGCCGGTGGCCAAGGAGAAATACGGCGGCTTCGATCCCGAAGCGATCCGCAAGGCCGCGCTCGACGTCGATATCCCCGCGGGCGGCACCATCCAGGGCTATGGCGTGAAATTCTACCGGCCCGGCACGCCGCTCTCCGGCCAGAACGAGCGCTCGACGCCGGTGGTGATGCAGAATGCCGGCGAGCATATTTCGGTGGTGTGGCCGACGAATATCAGGACGCAGGACCCGGTGTTTCCACTGCCGAAATCATCGGTGTATGCGGCGTAGGGCATAGCGGGCTTCATCCTTCGAGACGCTTGCTTTGCAAGCTCCTCAGGATGAGGGAGAGGATCGTAGACTCGCAATGACGTAGCTACTTCGTAGCCTGCATGAGCGCAGCGACATGCGGGACGATGGTCAAGAAGAGACCATTGGCGGTGACTAACACCGACCGCAGCAGCGAAGATAGGAGAGCCCGGCCCTACGATTTGCGCTCAACCAACCGGACCTACGCCAAGCCCAGTCGGATAAGCCGCGCGCGTTAGCGCTGCATTAACTGGATTCCTCTACTTTGATAAACGGGCTCGGTGGGCGACACTTGTAGAGGTCGCCATGAATTTTAGTTGGCGGCGCCAAAGCTTTTTGGCGCCGGGTGGGACAGTCTTGGTTACGATGCTCGCAGTCGCTTCGGCGAATGCGGCCGATGCGCGCATTCCATACGGCGTGCCTCCTCCCCAATATGGACCGGCGCCTTACGCGCCACCATTACCACCACCACCACCGCTGCTGGTACCCTGTCTCTGGTTGGGTCCTTACGTTGGCGCCAATGCTGGTTTCCAGTGGACCTCGAATGTTGGCAGCTTCAGTACGGGCGGGTTCACCGGCGGCATACAGGGTGGCTACAACTGGCAGAACGGTCCATTCGTGTATGGCGTCGAGGCGGATTTCAACCTCTCGAATGCCGGCGGGAAGTTCGCCGATTACCAGTTCTCCAACCCGTGGTTCGGAACGCTGCGCGGGCGGGCCGGGTACGTCTTCAACAACGTCTTCTTCCTCTATGGCACGGCAGGCCTTGCCGTCGGCATGAGCACGGTCACGCTCGGCGGGCTGTCGGATTCCAGTATGACTGCGGGCTGGACGATCGGGGCCGGCGCCGAATTCGGCCTCACTGGATTCGGCTTTGGTCCGAACTGGTCGGCCAAGGTCGAATATCTCTATCTCGGCCTGTCGCAGTCGACAGTCCTTCCGGCTTCCGTCTCGGCTAGCTTCCCGTCGAACGTGATGCGCGTCGGCGTGAACTATCACTTCTGAGCTCTCATCCGGTCTTTCCCGGGACATGGTTCAGGGGACTCGCAAGAAGTTCGGTCTCGACAAGAACGGCGTCAAAGAAGCGCAGCGCGATGCGTGCGGTTTGTCTGCGTGAGCAGATCAAGCCGTCACGCATCGTTGCTGCGCGATGCCGTGCTGTCGCGCGCTCACGCGAGGCTTTGCCCCGGCTGGGCAACGCTTGACCTGACCGAGATCAAGATCGCTTGCATCCGCGAAGGCGGCGGCCCGCGATGTTGTCGAAGTAGAAAATCCAGAAGGAAAGGCACCGGCGAACCAACCGACGGTCCTCGGCTTAACCATACCGGGAGATATCGCGAGATAGCCGCCCGAAAATCCCAGCTTGCGCCTTGTTTGACGTCTCTGTTGGCAAACTACGATCCAAGTGCGGGCTCACCGCCAGACAAACAACAGGAGACGTCTCATGATGCTGAAATTCGGCAGGATAGCCGTCGTGTCCACGGCAGTTCTCGCACTCGCTGCCACTTCCATTCCTTCCAGGGCCGAAGCAGACGGCTACTACCGCGGCGGCTATGGTAACGCCGGGTACGGATATCGGGGCGGCGGCTATTACAGGGGCGGTGGCGGCTGCTGCCAAGTCTATGTCCCGCCTCCTCCGCCACCCTGCTGCCGGGTTTATGCTCCGCCGCCCTGCTGTGTCTACGGTGGCGGCTGGGGCGGCGGTGGCGGCGGCTGGGACGGCGGCGGCTGGGGTGGTGGTGGCGGCGGCTGGGGTGGCGGCGGCGGCTGGGGCGGCGGTTACGGCGGCTATTAGCTTGCGGATCAAAAAGCTGGCCGCCTGTTTCTAACCTCCAAAGAGCCGGTCCCCTGGATGAACTTTTGGCGGATCACGTGGAGTCGGGCAGCACCTCATCGTGCTGCTCAATCCCTTTACAAGCTGCTCGCACACGCCGACGACGTTCAGCGAAATCGCGCCCCCGCTGCATTGAGCTTTCGCTTTGTCGACTAAATCTTTTCAGTGACGTGATGCTTGAGCGGATGTGGGTCTGATGGTTCAGGCGGCAACGGCCATACCATGCCCTTGCCGACGTCGTTGGTGGGCCGGAGATCGCCGGTGTACTCGAACCCCTCGTGGAACCTGAATTCGGAGAGCTGGTATTCGCTCTTGCTGGCATTGGTGCGCTACTTGTTCGCGACGGTGCATGTCGGCGTGACGGCTTCAGGCGCGACCAGGCATCAGGATCAACTATCGCATGGGGCAGCGCGCGGTGGCGCGGCTCAGGGCCGGTCATCTCTGACGAACCGCGTTCACGCGGACGAGCCCTATTGCAAAAAGACCCCCGGCTCTTGCGATTAGCCGAGGGTCTTCTTCGCGAGTGAAATGGAGAGTTCACGCGCTCTTTCTCATACGTCATGAGCCAGGCCTCCGTGATCTGCAGCACAGAATTCATTTCAATTCGTTGGCACAAAAGACGCCGAGGCCCCGAGTGTCCGGCATTGGGTCGGCACGGGTACCCTTATCAAAATGGAGAACGCATTATGTTCGGTCTGGCAGGACTTGCAGCACCTCTCATTGGAAATATGGTCGGTGGAATGCTGGGTGGTCTCTTCGGTGGCCAGGGTGGCCAAGGCAGCCAAGGTAGCCACGGCTGCCATGGTCACCACCACCACCACAACCACGGCAACAACAACCTGCGTGAAGCCGCTCAGGACTTCCGCGCGGCTCAGCAGGATTACCGCGACGCTCAGCAGAATTTCGCGCAGGGCGACGTGTTCGGCGGCCTGTCGGAATTGGCCTCGGCCAAGCAGCACACGGCGGACGGCTTCAGCCACCTGAACGGCGGCGGCGGCGGCTGGATCTAACAGCCGGAGCAGGCGGTTTCCGCAACGTCCGCAAGCCGGGAGCATCCGGCTTGCGGCGCGCTCCATCCACCGGCAGCTGAAGCGACTTCAACCAGGTCAACGAGGAGAACAGAAATGCTCGAGATCACGACACGGTCCGGCCAGCCGCTGGACCTCCCGAGGAAAGACCGCGACGCCGACGCGTCGTCGTTCCAATTCGCACTGAATGAAGAAAAGAGCAGCACGACCGGCACGAACGGCACGGGCAGCACGGGCGCCACGCAGCTTTCGCAAGGGCAGGTAACAGCACCGAAAAGTGCGAAGCGACCTGACCTGGAAAAGATTGCAAACGATCCTACGGTATCAGCCGAAATCGACAAATCCTGGAAAGCTTCAAACCCGAACGGTCCGGGAACTAAACAGGAGAAAGGATTTTGGATCAGTAAAGACGATAAGACCGGTGCCATGTCCGTAACACCGTTTCCTGACAATGGGACAAATGACTCCCTGACTCCCGGATCGCCACCGAGCGAAAAAGGAAAGACGGTAGTCGGCTTTTTCCATACGCATCCGAACACGGATGGAGAAGGATACAGCCAGGCACCAAGCAAGGCGGATGAAGATTTCGCCAAGGCGGTGGGCGTTCCTGGCCTTATTCGCTCCCATGACGGAATGTACTATTTCGGTCCGAAGTCACCATGATATGGAGAGCAGCATGATCGTCCAGGTCGAATATGTGATGGTACAGGAGAGGTCCATGAACACAGCAGAGCAGAGCCTGATCAGTGCAGCCGAACAGGCCGTCATTGCGAAATTTCCCGACTTCAAAACGGAGGGAAAAAAGCCGGTCCTACAAGATATGGGAGATCATTGGGAATTTACCTATGAGCTTCCGCCCACCATGTTGGGGGGCGCTCCCGTTGTCGTTATCGATAAAAAGACAAATAGCATCAGCCATATATACAGGACTCAATAGCGGCTTTCTTTGCGCTCTGTCATCGGTCCGACCAAATACCTTGAAGCCCCGCGCCCTGGCTCGCGCCATCGCGGGGCTTTCTTTGCTCCCTCGCTAGCAACTTCACGATCAATCACATCGGCGGCATCACCGTGCTGCCTCTGACAAAGTTTGCGCACCATCGAAGAAATGTTTGTCACCAGTTTACCGCATTCTTGCGTGTGCCTTGGCATACCATGGACGCGGGGCTGAGGCCCGAGAGGCAGTAATTCGACTGCTTAATATTTCGACGTGGATCACGCGAGGCGGACAAGCAAACACAATGCTGATGATTGAAGAGCTTCGTAAGGCGGGGTTACCCGAACGAGCGGGGTGTGCAATGCCGAGGAGCCACCGGCTTATTTCTCTTCGCTAATCGTTTTGCCGATTGCTCTTGCTTCGCTCAGGACAAGCTTTAGGGGTCCGGACGGCTGCCTGCCTTTCAGCGTTACCGCGGCCATCGGTCCTGCGATATCGCCGAGGTCGACCGGGAGAGCTTTGATGCGGCCTCTTCGGCCGGGATGGTCCATCATGGAACTGCTATCGGCGGTCACGAAGTGCCCACTCTGCAGCAGGTCAAGTCGCAACTGGATCGAAAGAGTTGTTACTGTCGCCTTGGGCATCGTCAGCCCCTTGGCCTGCAGGGCTTCCGTCAGCAATTGGTAGAGGAACGAGCCAGGCGGGCCGATCACCCAGCGCTCTTTGAGCAGATCAGGAAGGGCGATTTTTCGCCGACGGGTGAGCGGGTGCGAAGCCGAAGCTACCAACACTATCCGATCATGAAAAAGGACTTCCGCGTTAAGGTCCGGCAAGGACCGCGCAATGACGGCACGCGTAATGACCACGTCGAGCGTGCGGTTTCGTAGCGCCGTGAGGAGCATGTCACTATCGCCGAACGCAACTTTGTAAGTGAGCTTGGGGTAACGCCGCGACGTCTGCTCCACGATGGTGGAAATGTACGCAGACCATGCGTCGACGGCTCCGATCCGAACTTCGCCAACTGTTGGATCGGATAGGTTTTCGATTTCCTGCAAGCCTTGCTGAAGTTCATCGAGCATGGCGCGACCGCGCCGCAGCAATATATGTCCGCTCGGCGTCAACTCGGCGCCACGTGAGTTGCGATCGAACAATGCCACGCCGAGATCACGCTCGAGATCCGCGATCGCCTTCGAAATCGTCGGTTGAGAAATTCCCAGCTGCTCGGCGGCGCGGGCCATGCTGCCTGCGGCCGATATTGCCTCCAGCATCTCAAGGTCCCGCAGTTTGAGCCGCCGGCTCATGAAGTTAACCGAGGTCACCGCTATTCCTTTTTCCGATAGGGAGCTCTGGTATTTCTATTGGTCTTCTATAGCACCCTGTCGCATTATACTAGCGTCGTTGATCCTGGTTTTAAGGCCTTCATCATGACGCTTCGCAGATACCAATATTCCCTGCTTCTATTGCTCGCTGCGCTTGCGACGAGCTGGCCCGCCTTTTCGGCTCAGGTATTTCCCACGAAGCCGGTTTACATTGTCGTGCCTTTTTCCGCTGGCGGTATTTTGGATTCGCTCACACGCTTGGTTGCTGAACAGCTGCAGGCAAAATGGCAGCAGGCGGTTATCGTCGAGAATCGCGTCGGCGCATCCGGAAACGTGGGGGCGGCCTATGTCGGACAATCGGAAGCCAATGGCTATACACTGCTCGCAAGCCCTCCACCGCCACTCGCGGTCAACCAGTTCCTGTTCAGGTCTCAGACCTTCAAACCGTCCGATTTTGCGATTGCAACCGTCCTCGCCAAATCCCCCAACGTGCTGGTTGCAAATCCGAAACTGAAGGCTTCGAACTTGCCGGAACTGATTGCGCTCGCCAAGGCGTCACCCGGCAAGCTCAACTATGCATCAACCGGACGGGGCGGCACACCGCATCTGACCATGGAATGGCTGAAGCGGGAAACCGGGATCGATCTGGTTCATGTCCCCTATGCGAAGGGATATCCTCAGGCGCTAACCGACCTTGTCGGCGGGCAAGTTGACCTCATGTTCGCCAACCTTTCCGACGCCAAGCCACTGATCCACAGCGGTCGGTTGAAGGCAATCGCGGTGGCGGATACCAATCCGCTCGAGGAGCTCCCGGGAGTACTGCCGATCTCCGGGCAGATACCCGGCTTCAAGTCCGTGACCTGGTTCGCGATCGCGGCGCCGCGCGGAACGCCAAGCGCCATCGTGGAGCAAATATCGACCGACGTTGCGGCCGCCATGAAGTCGCCATCCGTAACGGGGCGTCTAGAGGTTCTTTCGCTGATGCCTATCGAAAGCTCGCCTGCCGAGGCGAGCAGTTTTGTCGAGGAAGACGCGCAGCGATGGCACAAGGTGATTGACCTGATTGGTCTTCAGCCCGAGTAACGAAGCATTTTTGGGTCACGCGATATAGGCAACCACGACATACGCAACGCCATCATGCGTGAATTCAGCAACTTGCCGCATTCCGAGTTTCGCATGCGCCGAAAGAGACGCGGCGTTGTCGCGCCGGACGAAGGCGATGCCTTCTCGCCCCCTCAATCGCTCCCGTAACGCCTCGAACATTCGGGCAATCAGTCCCTGGTTTCGCTCGTCCTTCGCGATACAGACGGGGCCATGATTGTAGGGATTTGCCGAGCCCGGATAGGCTCGGAGCTTTGCCTGGATAATCGGCGCGTGCGCCGCAACTGACACTGGACTTGAGACCAGGTATCCGACGATGCGGTTGTTCTTCCTGGCTACGATGATCGGCATCTCGGGCAGCACACGTTCGAACCAATCATTGGGAAACTCAATGGAAAGGAATCCGCCATTGCTAAGCAAGTTGGAGCCCTGAAGCTCGACGATTCCAGGAATATCGTCGACCGTGGCGAGTGTGATTTCGCAATCCAAAGCGGTCACGATGATGTCCTTGCCCCGAGCATGCTGCGATACGCGCCATGCGATCAAACGGATTCGACCATCATATCAGCCGGGACGCATCCGGCTAGAGCGCGACAACGACGAGATGCGGGAGATCCAATTCTCAAACCGTGCGACAGCGACACCTCTTGGACTGATAACGGTGATGTCGGGCTGCAGGGTCATTGTGAGCTATATTAACGACCGCTTCTGGCGGCGGGGTAAATTGGACGCGGCGCAAGGCTGATCTCCAGCGCCTCACAGCACCACCCGCCGCCCCTCCTCTGCCGCCCAATACCCCGCGTAATTCACCTTGATCGTCTCGAACGCCAGCGCGAGATCCGACAGCGGCTGCCGTCCGGTCGCGGCGCATTCCATAAAATCCTGGATTTCCTGGACGTAGCCGCGCGTCCACTCTTCCTCGATGCAGACATATTGCCAGCCGGTCTTGCGGTCGACTTTTTCGGTGATGTAGACGCCGGCGAGTTTTTCCTCGCTGGTCTGGTAGCTCATCATGTGGGTGTTCGGCGTGATGTTGGCGAACAGTGCGCCGCTGCTGGTGTGGGTTTCGATCAAATTGCGCACGCCGCCCAAAATCATGTCGCCGGAGAAAACCGTGGCCTTGGTGCCGTCGGAGAAGGTCACCGTCAGCATGCCCCAATCCTCGACGTCGACCGGATTGGCCTTGAGCACGGCCCGTTCGTCCGCACCGAGGCACGCCGTGACGTTGCCGACGTCGCAGGTGACGCTCGCGACGCTGATCGTCTCGCCGCGCGCGCGGGCCTCGACCTGCTTGAGGTAAAGCACCGCCGAAAGCGGATGGCATCCCATCCGGATCAGCGAGCCGCCGCCGGTCATCGCCCATTGCGCGGCGTGGGCGGCATGCGAGCCGGAATGGCTCTCCTCACCTTTCATGAAAAGAATTTTGTCCTTGGTCGCCTTCAGGATCTCCGCGGTCTTGGTCACCGCCGGTGCGTAGATCCAGTCCTCGGCATACATGAAGAGCCGGCCGGTCTTCTCGATCGCCGCGCGGGTCGCGGCCATCTCTTCCATCACCCGCTCGTACATCTTTGCCTTGGGCACATGCTTGCCGATCGGCAGCGTGTCGCCTTCCCGTCCGAAATAGCCGCTGAACGGCTTTTCGCAGATCACATGCTTGCCGGCCTGCATGGCGTCCACGATCATCGACGCGTGCAGATTGGGCGGCGTGCAGATGTCGATGACATCGATATCGGCGTCGGCGATCAGTTCGCGAAAGCTGCGATACGCCGTCGGGATCTGGTGGCGGCGGGCGAACTCGACGACATGGTCGCCCCGCGCCGCGACCGCGCGGACCTCGACATCGACGCCGTAAACCCGCCGGTAGGCGTGCATGTGCAGCTCGGCCACAAAGCCGCAGCCGGCGAGACCGATCCTGACTTTCGCCATTTCAGCGCCCGCCCTTGCGGCGCATCAAGGACTCGAACAGCTCGGTGATGCCGAAATTCCAGGGTTCGCAATCGCCGCTGTGGCGCATCCGGTTGGTCAAGCGGCCAAGTTTCGGGGTGGCGACCGTCACCAGATCGCCTTCGACATGGGTGAAGCCCTGCCCCTTTGCGGCGCGGTCCTGGATCGGCGCGAACATGGTGCCGAGGAACAGCACGAACCCATCGGGGTATTGATGGTTCTCATTGATCGTCTGCCCGACGATGTCGGTGGGGTCGCGGCTGATCTGGCTGAGCGACGATGCGCCGTGCAGGACAAAACCTTCCGGCCCCTTCACCTCCAGCGAGATCTCCATCTTCCTGACGTCGTCGAGCGTGAAGTGGCGATCGAAGAACCGCACGAACGGCCCGATGGCGCAGGAGGCGTTGTTGTCCTTGGCCTTGGACAGCAGCAGCGCCGAGCGTCCCTCAAAGTCGCGCAGGTTGACGTCGTTGCCGAGCGTCGCGCCGACGATTTGGCCGTCGCGCGTCACCACCAGCACCACCTCCGGCTCCGGATTGTTCCAGGTCGATTTCGGGTGCAGGCCGGCATCCACGCAGGTGCCGACCGCCGAGAGCACCGGCGCCTTGGTGAACACCTCCGCGTCCGGCCCGATGCCGACTTCGAGATACTGGCTCCAGGCGTTTTGCGAGACCAGCACGTCCTTGACGTGCTGCGCTTCGGCCGAGCCCGGCTTCAATTGCGAAAGATCAGTGCCGACGATCCGCGTCACCTCGGCGCGGATGGCTTGCGCCGAATCCGGATTGCCGCGCGCCCGCTCCTCGATCACGCGTTCCAGCATCGAGATGGCGAAGGTGACGCCGGCCGCCTTGATCACCTGCAGGTCGATCGGCGCCAGCAGCCACGGCTTGGTCGGATCGCGCGTGTCGGGCGGCGTGTTGTTCAGAATATCCTGCAGCGCGCCGACCCGCACGCCTTTCGTGGCGCGCAACGCCTCGGCCGGATCGGAGGCGGCGAGCTGGCTGGCGGTGGGGAATTCATCCGATATGTCGAACACACCGTTGTCGCGGATCGCGACCACCGCCGGGCCGGCGAGATCGGGACGCCAGACCCTCCCCATCAGCGCGGCGTTTGCGAAATCGTCGGGCAGGATGAATGCGGCGTCTGTGACAATCGTCATCGGGTGGATCCTCGCGAGGTCGTCTTCTTGTCGGGCTACCTCGTGCATAGAAGGGAACCGCGCGGCGGGTCAACTCCTCCGGTGCCGTTCACTTCGCGGCGCAACATGAAAAAGGCCGGCGGGATTTCGCCCGCCGGCCGCAGTGGGTAGTCCAGAGGGAATTCTTCAGGCCGCCTTCCTGGCCTTGCCCACATGGCTCGAGATCGCGTCCATCAGGGGCGGCGACAGGCAATCATAGGGCTCGAGCCCGAGTTCCTTCAGCCGCGACCGGATGCCATCCATCTCGGCCGGTTGAACGCCGGACTCCAGCACCGACGACACGAACGCGGCAAACCCGGGAGCCGCCCATCCACCTTCCTGGAACAGTTCGGGATGGACGAAGTCGAGCCCGAAGAAGGGATGCCCGGTATTCTCGATACGGCCGTACATATGCGTGCCGCAGGCCTTGCAGGCATAGCGCTGGATCGTCGCCGAGGCGTCGACGATCTGCAGCTTGTCGCCGTTCTCGGTCACCTTCACATTGTCGCGCGGCACCACGGCGACGACGGAGAAGTTCGCGCCGGATGGCTTCCAGCACTTGGTGCAGCCGCAGGCGTGGTTGTGGGCCACATCGCCCTTGATGGCGACCTTGACCGGCTTGTCCGAGCATTTGCAGACAAGGGTACCGCCGGCGAAGCTGCCGGTCCCCTTCTTCACGCCGCCGTCGATCGATGGGTGGATATGAGCAGTCATGGGCCTGTCCTCCTTGTGTGTGAAGTTCTCCAATCAGAACACGACAACCGAACGGATCGACTTGCCTTGATGCATGAGATCGAATCCCTGGTTGATCTCGTCCAGCTTGAGGACGTGCGTGATCATCGGATCGATCTCGATCTTTCCGTTCATGTACCAGTCGACGATTTTCGGCACATCGGTGCGGCCGCGCGCGCCGCCAAAGGCCGTGCCCTTCCAGACGCGGCCGGTGACGAGTTGAAATGGCCTTGTGGCGATTTCCTTGCCGGACTCCGCGACGCCGATGATGACCCAGACGCCCCAGCCGCGGTGGCAGGCTTCGAGCGCCTGCCGCATCACGTTGGTATTGCCGGTGCAGTCGAACGTGTAGTCGGCGCCGCCATCGGTGAGCCCGACCAGATGCTGGACGATGTCGCTGACCTTCGTCGGGTTGACGAAATGCGTCATGCCGAACCGGCGGCCCCAATCCTCCTTGGAATCGTTGATGTCGACGCCGACGATCTTGTCGGCGCCCACCATCTTCGCGCCCTGGATGACGTTGAGCCCGATGCCGCCGAGGCCGAACACGACGACGTTGGACCCCGGCGTCACCTTGGCGGTGTTCACCACGGCGCCGACGCCCGTCGTCACCCCGCACCCGATGTAGCAGCTCTTGTCGAACGGCGCGTCCTCGCGGATCTTCGCCACCGCGATCTCCGGCAGCACGGTGAAGTTCGAAAACGTCGAGCAGCCCATGTAGTGGAAGATCGGCTTGCCCTTGTGGCTGAAGCGCGAGGTGCCGTCCGGCATCACGCCCTTGCCCTGCGTGGCGCGGATGGCGGTGCAGAGATTGGTCTTCTGGCTCAGGCAGCTTTTGCACTGCCGGCATTCCGGCGTGTAGAGCGGAATCACGTGATCGCCCGCCTTGACCGACGTCACGCCCGGCCCGACCTCGCGGACGATACCTGCGCCCTCGTGGCCGAGGATCGACGGAAAGATTCCTTCGCTGTCGAAGCCGTCGAGCGTGTAGGCGTCGGTATGGCAGATTCCGGTCGCCTTGATCTCGACGAGGACTTCGCCGGCCTTCGGGCCTTCGAGGTCAACCTCGACGATTTCAAGAGGCTTCTTGGCCTCGAATGCGACGGCGGCGCGGGTCTTCATTCCAAACTCCACATTTTCTTTTCAAGCCCTGCATGGACACCATGGACACGCACGTCACGTGCCTGGCACGATCACTTGCACGATCATTTGGCCCCCATGCAGGCCTTTTCCGTCTCGGTATAGGCGTCCGGTTTGTCCTCACGCTTGGCAGGCCGCACCCGGCCGACGGCGTCGTTGGCACGGGCGCGCAGATAGATGTAGAGGTCGTCCATGTAGCAGGCGACATTCGGATTATCGCCGAACGCCGGCATGACGTTCTCTTGCGCGGTACTGATGTTCTTGCGCCCGCTGGCGACGATTCCCATGAAATCGGCGTAACTCATCGTCTTCAGTGAATCCTGCAGTCCCGGCGCGTAAGTCGATCCCATCCCGTCAGGGCCATGGCAGACATGGCATTCGCTGTGATAGCGGCGGTATCCGGAATAGGTGTACCAATCGACCGTTCCGTCGGACCCGACCTTGAAGGTCGGGGTGCCTTCCTTGTCGAGATATTTGCCATCCTCGGACTTGACGGCGGCTGGATCGTCCGCAGCGTGGGCAACCGATCCCGACGCCACCAGCATGATGGTGGCTGCAATCAACCAGATTTTACGCAAGAGCTCATCCTCGGTATTCGATCCAGATCAACCGGCGCGTGGAACGAACCACGCGCCGGACGAGGTGGTCCTGCTTTACTGCGGCAGCGCGAACACCGTGAGTGTGCCGCCGAGTGCGGTATAGTTGCTCAGCGCGGCATAGCCGCCGACTGCGCCGAGACCTGCGGTCGGATCAGTGAGACCCGCGGCAAGGCCGATACCAGCCCAGCCGCCGACGCCGGACAGCACGGCTATGTACTGCCTGCCGCCGTTCTCATAGGTCGTGACGTTGCCGATGATGCCGGACGGGGTCTTGAACTTGTAGAGTTCCTTGCCCGTCTTGGCATCGACTGCCTTCAGGTAGCCTTCGAGCGTTCCGTAGAACACCACGCCGCCATTGGTCGCGAGCGCGCCCGACCACACCGAGAACTGCTCGGGCAGCGACCAGACGATCTTGCCGGTCTTGTTGTCCCAGGCGATGAAGTTGCCCATGTGGCTCTCGCCCTGCGGCGGATACATCGACAGCGTCGCGCCGACATAGGGCTGACCCGCGGTGTAGCTCACCTTGAAGGGCTCGTAGTCCATGCAGACGTGGTTGGTCGGCACGTAGAACAGCTGCGTGTCGGGCGAATAGGCTGCCGGCTGCTGGTCTTTCGTTCCCAGCGCGGCCGGGCAGATGCCCTTGGTGTTCTTGTCCTCGCCGCCCTTCTCGGTCGAGTACTGATCGAGCACCTTCGGACGACCATAGGTCGGCGAGCTCTTGTTCATGTCGACGCCGGAGGTCCAGTTCACCTTCGGATCGTACTTCTCGGCGACCAGGAGTTCGCCGGAGGCGCGGTCCATGGTGTAGGCCAGACCGTTGCGGTCGAAATGCGTCAGCAGCTTGCGTTCGGTGCCGTTGACCTGCTGGTCGCTGAGGATCATTTCGTTGACGCCGTCATAGTCCCATTCGTCATGGGGCGTCATCTGATAGACCCAGCGGGCCATGCCGGTGTCCGGATTGCGCGCGAAAACGGTCATCGACCACTTGTTGTCGCCCGGGCGCTGCTTCGGGTTCCAGGTCGAGGGGTTGCCGGAGCCGTAATAGACGAGGTTCAGGCTGGGATCGTAGGACAGCCAGCCCCATGTGCAGCCGCCACCGATCTTCCACTGGTCGCCCTGCCAGGTCTTGATGCTCGAATCCTTGCCGACCGGCTTGCCCAGTTCGGTGGTGCTGACGGGATCGACCATGATCTGATCGTCCGGCCCTTCGGAGAAGGCGCGCCAAGACTGCTTGCCGGTCTTTATGTCGTAAGCCGTAACGTGGCATTGCACGCCGAATTCACCGCCGGAAATGCCGACCAGGACCTTGTCCTTGACGACGAGCGGCGAGGAAGTGCCGGTGGCGCCCTTGCCGGGATCGCCGTTCTTGACGCTCCAGGCCACCTGCCCGGTCTTGGCATCGAGCGCGACCAACGTCGTGTCGGCCTGGTGCAGGAAGATCTTGCCATCGCCATAGGCCACGCCGCGGTTGACGGTGTCGCAGCACATCACGGGAATGACGTTCGGATCCTGCTTGGGCTCGTACTTCCAGACGATCTTGTTCTCCTGCGAAAGGTCGAGCGCGTAGACCTTGTTGGGGAACGGCGTGTGGACGTACATCATGTTGCCGACGATGAGCGGCCCGCCTTCGTGGCCGCGCAGCACGCCGGTCGAAAACGTCCAGGCGACCTGAAGCTTTCCGACATTGGCTGCGTTGATCTGATTGAGCTTCGAATAGCGCGTGTTGGCGTAGTCGCCGGCCGGCATCACCCAGTCCTTCGGGTTCGCCGACATCTTGACCAGCTCTTCGCTGGCATAGGCTGCGCCCACGGCGAACGTCGCCATAGCGCCGAAACAGGCAGCGGATAGCACCTTGCGCATAGTGGTTCCTCCCAGATTAGGTGTTTTGGGTTTCCGCCGAGACGGCCCATTTTCCATTCTTGGTCCCTCTTTCTATCCCGTTTGGAATCGGGAAACTTGCCCAAGAGCGAACCGCGTTTGCTCAAAAGCGAAACACGATGAACTTTAATTTTGGATCATCGGAGAGCGGTTCGCTTATGCTGCGAAGCACCAATCGTGGGATCATTCCCACAAGCGTCGCGTGTCACGGGCTTGAGGTTCCCCTTGACGCAACCGAAACTTAGTTGGAGGATTGTCAAAGGGATATCGGGAAGAATTTGCGCGACTTCCTTCGGGATTCCCTGGGACTGCCTTAGGTTGAATCAAATGTAGCGTCCTGTGACCGAAGCTTTCGCCGAGGTCGCAGCCTGTTCTCGAATCGGTGCTTCGACCATGTCCGATACGGTCCGCTCACTCAGCACATCCGGGTTGACGCCGAAGAAGCAGATTCAAACTTGGTCAGATGCACTGACCGATCTCTGCGGCCGGTTTGACATCGACCCGCTGGAAGCTTCTTCGCTCGAGGCGCGGATCAACTACACCACGGTCTCGCAGCTCAAACTGTGTCAGATCGAGGCAAGCCAGCATCGCATCGCGCACACGGTCTCCGGCACGAAGCTGAGCGAACATCCCTACGTCAAGATATTGTTCCAGACCTACGGCATCTCGCATTTCGAACAGGCTGGCCGACGCATCGACATCATGCCCGGCGACTGCCTCGCCTATGACGTCTCCTGCCCGCACACCATCGTCAGCCCCTCGCTGACCCGGCACGAGGTGGTGATCGTGCCGAAGGAATTGCTGCACGAACGTGGCTTCCGCACGGCGAAAATGTTGCCGTGCAAGCTCTCCGCGCGTAACGGCACCGGACGCATCGCCTATGATTTCGTGCACACCGCGTTCGACGAGGCGAACAGGCTGTCGCCCCACAACGCCATCGGCGTTGCCGATTCGCTGATCGATTTGCTGCTGTTGCCGCTGCGCGAGGCCGACACGATGTTCGATCGCGTCGGTCCCGAAGCGATGTACATCCGCGCACAAGCCTTCATCCGCGAACATCTGCGCGATCCGGAACTATGCATCGACCAGATCTCGGCCGCCATGGGCTGCACCAAGCGCTATCTGCACATGCTGTTCAGCGACAAGGGCATGACCGTCAGCGATTACATCTGGCGGTCGCGGCTGCTGCACTGCCGGCAGGAGCTGGAGACGCAGCAGGGCAAGACGATCACCGATGTCGCGTTTTCGTGGGGCTTTTCGAGCTCGTCGCATTTCAGCCGCGTGTTCCGCAAGCACTTCGGATTCGTCCCCTCCGCCATCCACAAGGCGCATTGCGCCGATCCGGTGCGGGACGCTTCGTAAGGGCAGCCGCACATCATTGGTTCGTAGGATGGGTTGAGCTCTTCGCGAAACCCATCGATCCCGATCGACGAGGGTGATGGGTTTCGCAAGCGCTCAACCCATCCTACCAGAGGCCGATCCCATCATTCATTACCACGTCGCCTTCAGCCCCGCATAGAAGGCGCGCGGCCGTGCCGGCGTGACCGTGCGAGGGTCGGTAAACTCCGCGCCGCCATTGGCGAAGTTCGGTATGTCACCTCTGTCGAAGAACGTTCCGAACGTCGAATAGCGGTTGTCGAGGATGTTATCGATGCGGCCGTAGAGCTGATACGTCTTGTTGATCTGATACGAGGCGTGAACGTTGAACACCGAATAGCCCGGCAGCCGCGTCGCCTGGTTGGATTCGTCGCCCGCAAAATATTGGCTGGCGACGAACAACGCGTCGCCGCCGACCTTGAAGGCATCCGTGACGGCGTAGTCGACGCCGAGCTTGACCCGGTTGCGGGGCACGGAAGGAATCCGGTTGCCCGGGACGACTTGAATGACGTCATCGACGGCGAACGGACTGCGGGAATCGAGTGACAGGGAATCGAGGAAGCGCGCGTCGACCAGGGTATAGCTGGCATAGAGTTGCAGCGCCTTGGATGTCAGGTTGACCTGCGCCTCGATGCCCTGCCGCCGCGTCCTGCCGACGTTCTGGAAATAGCCGAACCCCTGCACCTCCGGACTCGGGATCGCCATGATGTCGTCGGCATTGGTCGCGCGGAACCCGCCGATCTTCCAGCCGAGCGTGCCGATGTTCAGCTCCTTGCTGCCGCGAAAACCCGCCTCGACCGTGCGCGACACCACCTGCTTCAGCGGCGGATCGGCGATCAGGAAGGCGGCGACGATGCAGGGACGCGCCGGGTCGGCGCAGGCGAGTTCCAGCGGCGTCGGCGCGCGATTGGCTTCGGAATAGCCGGCATAGCGCGGTGACTTCAGGCGTGACCTTGTAGGTGCCACCGACCATCGGATTGAAGCGGCTGAAGGTATGACTGCCGTTGAGATCGGTGCCGATCTGGTCCTGCAGATTGATGCTGGCATAGTTGAATCGGCCGCCGCCCGAGATCGAGAGCCGGTCGGTCACGTCGAACGTGTCGAGCGCATACAGCCCGGTGTAGCGGTTGGTGGCGCGAAGCGAGACCGGTCCGATCGAAACCGGTTCGCCTGATCGTCCGAGGAATATGCCGCTGCCGTTGACGACATAATTCGAGCCGATGGTGCCCAGTTCGGCGCTGGCGCCGAAGCGCGTGACGCCGGAATCGAAGCTGGTGCCGACCATGAACTGGTTATTGTGCCCGAACAGCTGGTCGGTATTGGTGGCCTGCAGCGTCGCCCCGGTCGTCGTCGAACGGGTCGTGGTCCGGTCGATCTGCCCCAGCACGGCGTCGGCCGGGAACGGATTTGCGAGTTGGCACGCCGTTCAGCGCCGTTTGCCGGCACATCGTCGTCGTTGAAGCAAAGCAGGCGTCGGGTCGAGCGCGCAGCGGCTCCGTCTCGGTCGGGTTTCCGTCCACCGTCTTCTGCCGGAACGTGCGAACCCGCACCGAGCCGTCGAGCGTCCAGGTCGGCGTCACCTCCACCTTCCCGGTCAAATTGGCGTAGGCGACGCGGTTGTCGGTGGTCTGCGGCGTCGTGTAGGTCGCGCCCCAGTACTTATTCAGCAGTTCGACCGGCACCGCCGCCGACGCACCAAAATTGTTCTTGGCGACGCCCACATTGAGGTGAAACTCGCTGCTGTCGGTCCGATAGCCGACATCGCCATAGAAACGACGGATCGCCGATTCCCCAAAATTGCGATAGCCGTTGTCGCGCACGCCCTCGAGCGCGCCATATACCGACCAATTGCCGACCTGCTTGCCGGCCTGCGCCGAGCCCTGGATGCGCCCGAAGGATCCGCCCATGACGTTGGTTTCGGCGCCCTGATAACTGAAGCCGTCCTTCATCAGGACGTTGACGGCACCGCCGAGCGCGTTGAGACCGAACGCGGGGTTGTTGGTCACAACGGTCACCGACCGGATCGCGGCGGTCGGGATCAGGTCCCAATTGACGGTGTCGCCGAACGCTTCGTTGATGCGCATCCCGTTCTGATACACCGCCAGTCCCTGTGGGGTGCCGGCGACCGGCGATGCCGTGAAACCGCGAAACTGGACGTCCGGCATGAACGGGTTGCCGGTCGTATCGCTGAGGATGACGCCGGGAACCTGTTGCTGCAGTGCGTCCCCGATGTTCAGCGAGTCCGTCCGTGCGATCTGCCCGGCACCGACGGCATTGATCGCCGCCGGCACCTTGTCGACATCCATTCCGGTGCTTGCCGTCGGAGTTGGCGCGGTCGGGTAAACCAGAACCCGGCGCACGTTGCGGGGCGCCTGCGGCGCGGTCCTGTTCCGGGCTGGTCTGGCCGCTGTCGTGGCCGGCGCGACGACTTCGATGGCCGGCAAAACCTCGCTGTCACGGGACGCGGATTGAGCGTGAGCACCGTCAAAGGCGGAAACAAGACATAGCGGGAGTGTCCCGACAAACAGGAATCGTACGCCCATACTGTTTCATCCCCATTCCCACCGGCTGCCTTGTCCCCGCCGGTTGGTTGCGGATGATCTTAGGATGTCGGTCGAATTGCGCACCATTCAAAACGTCCCGGCCGTGGCGGGAAAAATTCCCGGCTCATTCACGCGCATCGCTCGGAACCAACGCCTCCACAGTTACGCCATGATCTCCGGAAGCGATCGTCAGCGAGCCACCCAGCGCCAGGATTCGCTCGCGCATGCCCGTCAGTCCGAAGCCGAGCTTGTGGTCCGGCCGCAATCCGCCGCCATTGTCGCGCACCCGTACCAGTGCGCCGCCTCGCCCCGTCAGTCCCGAAGGCAGGTCGATGGGTTCAACGGTGACATTGACGCTGGTGGCGCCGGCGTGGCGAAACACGTTGGTCAGCGCTTCCTGAATGGTGCGGTAGATGGTCAGATCGGCCGTCTCCCCGGTGTCGCCCAGCGACGGCGAGATGGCCGTTTCGATCGCGACGTCGGGATGCGACTCTCCCCATAACCGCAGCAGCGCGCCGAGCGCCTCGCGAAGGCCGAGTTCCGTCAGCCCCGCCGGCCGCAGCTTTTCGAGAACCCGCCGGTTGGATTGCTGCAGGGCATTGACCTGCTCCAGTATGGCGCTGCCATGCTTTCGCACGACGTCCGCGCTCGGCGCCTTCGTGTCTGCGATCCGCGTCAGCGCGCTGGCATGTGCGCGCAACGCAAACAGATACGGCCCGAACTCGTCATGCAGTTCGCGCGCGATTTCCTTGCGTTCGACGTCCTGCAGCGAAACGACACGCTCGGCCAGACGCCGCTTGTCGTCGACCGCATTACCCAGCGTGGCCGCGAGGTGATTTAACTTGTCGCAGATCGCAACGAGTTCGGGCGGACCATCCGGCTTCACGCGCGTGTCGTAGCCGCCGGCTTCGATATTCGTCATGGCGTCCGACAATTGGCGGATCGGCGCCAGCGCCCGGCTGACGACCCTGATCGTAATCAGGAAGAGAACGATCGCAATCACCGTGCCGATCAAGAGCTGAGTGATAATTCCGTCCCAGATCTCGGCGACCTCGTCGTTCGGATGGGAGGTGATCTGCAGCGAACCCGGTTTGCCCTTGATCGAGATCGGGACATTTACGGTGGTCTTTTCTGGATGCACCAGCGCGACGAACCATGCCGGAGGTGAACGCGCGCCGGGATTATCGCCGGTGTCGGGCGCGGTCTCCGACATCCCGGCCGCTTCACCCTGCCGCGTGATGCTGACGTGGCGAAGGCGGTTGAGATCGTGAACGATCTGGTTGAGCCGCGCTTCGGCGTCGGGTGCCTCATTCAGTCCCGCGACGATCGTATCGATGAATTCGCGCGCCAGCCGCACGACGCTTTGGTCCTCGGCCTGGACCCGTGGTCCGGCTTCCAGCACCAGCCGCGCAATATTGGCGGCGAGGCCAAGCGCAAGGACCAGCGCCAGCAGCAAGTTGATCCGGGTACGCAAGGAAAGCTTTTGCCACATGGCTTTTGTCCGAGAGCGAAGTCGCGTTTGTCTGGGAGTGAAGTCGCCTTCAGTTCCCGATCGTGGGGAGCGTTGACAGATAAAACAGGCGTCTGTCTAATCGAAGCGTATCGCAACATCGCTTGGGTTGCATGATCATCGACGGCAGGTAGCGCCTGCGAACGACGCCGGTGTTCTCTCTGATGCGGTGCAGCAACGGGAGTAACGCGCGTGTTGGGACCAAGGCTAATGCGCGTTCTGATCGTTGACGATCATCGCATCGTTGCCTCGGGATGCCGCGCCCTGTTCATGGACGATCCCGAGATCGAAATCCTGGAAGCTTCCGACGCCGAGAGCGGCGAGCGCGTGTTCTGCGAGCATCTGCCTGACATCTGCGTGCTCGACATCAACCTTCCGACGGTTTCCGGATTCGAACTGGCGCGGCGTCTCCTCGCGCGTGACGGCTCTGCCCGCATCATCATGTTCAGCATGAACGACGATCCGGTGTTCGCCGCGCGCGCCATCGAGATCGGCGCCAAAGGCTACGTTTCCAAGGCCGGAGATCCGCAGGACCTGGTCGAGGCGATCCACGAAGTCGCCAAGGGCGGGGTTTATCTGCCGCCGGCGATGGCGCGCAGCCTTGCGTTCGCAAAACCGAGCTTCGCGCGAAATCCGCTTTCCCGGCTGACCGCGCGGGAAATGGAGATTCTGCGCCTGCTCAGCGCGGGCAAGAGCCTCTCCGAAATCGCATGGATGATCCATTCCTCCTACAAGACCGTGGCCAACACCTCGTCGATCATGCGCCACAAGCTCGGCGTACGTACCTCCGCGGAACTGGTGCGGTTCGCCATCGAGAGCGGCGTGGCGTGATCGTGCTTCGCGGCGCAGGACAAGCAATATCATGACGATGCAGACCGTTTCGCTCAACAAGACATATGGCGGGACGCAGGGCGTCTATCGACACGCCAGCCACGAAACCCAGACCGACATGACTTTTTCGGTCTATGTCCCGCCGAACGCCGACCGGCGCGAAGCTGCCGGTGGTCTGGTATCTCTCGGGCCTTACCTGCACCCACGCCAACGTCACGGAAAAGGGCGAATTCCGCAGCGCCTGTGCCGAGCTTGGATTGATGTTCGTTGCGCCCGACACCAGCCCGCGCGGCGAAGGTGTGCCCGGCGATCTCGCCAATGCCTATGATTTCGGCCTTGGCGCGGGCTTCTATGTCGACGCGACGCAGCAGCCATTTGCGCGCAATTACCGCATGTGGAGCTACGTCACGGCAGAGCTGCCGAAACTGGTCGCCGAAAATTTTCCCGTCGACGCCAATCGACAGTCCATTCTCGGCCATTCCATGGGCGGCCATGGCGCACTGACGGCCGCGCTCCGCCATCCCGGCCGCTATCGCGCGGCAAGCGCGTTCGCGCCGATCGTCGCGCCCTCGCAGGTGCCGTGGGGCATCAAGGCGCTCGGCGGCTATCTCGGCAACGACAAGCAGGCATGGCGCAAGCACGATGCCGTTGCGCTGATCGAGGATGGCGCCAGGGTGTCCGACCTGCTGGTCGACTACGGCGACGCCGATCCCTTCTTGACCGAGCAGCTCCGCCCGGAACTGCTGCAGGGCGCGTGCGAGAAGGCCGGCATACCCCTCACCTTGCGCAAGCAGCCCGGCTACGACCACAGCTACTACTTCATCTCGACCTTCATGAGCGATCATCTGCGCTGGCATGCGGAGCGTCTGAAGGGCTGAACCGTCTCCACAAAATTGAGTTGCAAGCCAAGACAATTCGGTCATGGTCAAGCCAACGGTCTCCGATGCCGAAGTCGAGAAGACCGCTCAGGGAGGAACCATGGTCCGATGGTTGGTCGCTGCGATCGGTTTGTGCATCGCGGCTACCCCCGTGCTCGCGGCCGACGCAACCGAGATCGGCATCGGCTATCTCGGGCGTACCGGCGTCAAGGCGAAATTGTCGCTTGTCGAGCTGCCGGCCGAGAACGACGGAATGGCCGGCGCGCGCCTTGCCGTCGAGGACAACAACACCACCGGCAAGTTCCTCAATCAGCGCTTCACGCTGGAAGAAATCCGCTTGCGGGATAATGAGGACGTCGCGAAGGCAGCAGCAGCGCTTGCCGCGCGCAACAGCTTCATCATTGCCGACCTTCCGGCGGACGATTTGTTGAAAGCCGCCGACGCGCTTCGCGATCGCGGCACGCTGCTGTTGAATGCCGGCGCCATCGACGACCGGCTGCGCGAGCAGGATTGTCGCACCAACGTCATCCATGTCGCGCCGACGCGCTCGATGCTGGCGGATGCCCTCGCTCAGTATCTGGTATGGAAGCAGTGGAAGCGCTGGCTGTTCGTCGTCGGTTCGCATGAGCAGGACCGGCTGTACGCCGACGCCCTGCGCCGCGCCGCGACGCGCTTCGGCGCCAAGATCGTGCAGGAAAGAGTTTTCGAGGATACCGGCGGCGCGCGCCGCACCGACAGCGGCGTCACCTTGATCCAGCGGCAAATACCTGTCTTCACCCAGCAGGCGCCGGCCTATGACGTGCTCGTCGCGGCTGACGAGAGCGAAGTATTCGCATCCTATTTGCCTTACCGCACCTGGGATCCGCGGCCGGTCGCCGGCTCGGCCGGCCTGGTTCCAACCAGTTGGCACGCTGCGCAGGATCAGTGGGGCGCGATCCAAATCCAGAACCGGTTTGCAAAATTGAATTCGCGGCCCATGACAGCGCTGGACATGCAGGCCTGGACGGCCGCACGCATGATCGGCGAAGCCGCGTCGCGCACCAAGTCCGGCGATGCAAAGGCGGTATCGGATTTCCTGAAGGGACCCGATTTTTCCATTGCGGCATTCAAGGGCCGGCGGCTGACCCTGCGCGACTGGAATTTTCAGCTTCGTCAACCAATCCTGCTGGTCGATGGCCGGATGGTGGTCTCGGTCTCGCCGCAGGAAGGTTTTTTGCACCAGGTGTCAGAACTCGACACGCTTGGCGCCGATCGCCCCGAAACAAAGTGCAGGCTGCAATGAACAAGGATGGATTGCGCATGTGGCGTCGTTGCCTGCTTTCCGGAATGGCCGCCTGGCTCGCGACAGTTGCCCCGGCGTCGGCCTTCATCGCCTATGTGTCCAACGAGAAGAGCAACACCGTAACGGTCATCGATACGAACACCTGGACCGTCACCAAGACCATCAAGGTGGGCCAGCGGCCGCGCGGCATCGAGTTCACGCGGGACGGCAAGTTCGTATTCGTGGCGGTCGGCGACGACGACAGCATTCAGGTGATCGACGTCGCCAAGCAGGAAGTGGTCGATACCCTGCCCTCGGGCCCGGATCCCGAACTGTTCGCCCTCGATGCCGAAGGCAAGATCCTCTACGTCGCCAACGAGAACGACAACACGGTCACGATCATCGACGTCGAAAAGCGCGCCCGCCTCGGCGACATCCAGGTCGGCGTCGAGCCGGAGGGAATGGCGATCAGTCCCGACGGCAAATTCCTGATCAATACGTCCGAAACCACCAACATGGCGCATTTCATCGACACCGCGACGCGCCAGATCGTCGCCAACGTTCTGGTCGATGCGCGCCCGCGCTTCGCCGAATTCAAGCGCGACAATTCGGAAGTATGGGTCTCCTCGGAGATCGGCGGCACCGTGTCGATCATCGATCCGGTCAAGCGCGTAGTGACCGACAAGATCACGTTCAACATTCCGGGCCTGCGCAGCGAAGCGATCCAGCCGGTCGGCATCGGCATGACCAAGGACGGCAAGACCGCTTTCGTCGCGCTCGGCCCCGCCAATCGCGTCGCGGTCGTCGATGCCGCCACACACAAAGTGACAAAATATCTGCTGGTGGGTCAGCGGGTCTGGCACATGGCGTTCACCCCGGACGAGAAATACCTCGTCGTCACCAACGGCGTATCGAACGACGTCTCGGTGATCGACGTCGCGGCGCAAAAAGTGATCAAGACGATCCAGGTCGGCGAGCTGCCCTGGGGTATCACGATTGCACAACCATGATCGCCACTGACGCCATTTCCGAAGGCCGGCACGCGGAGGACATCCCCTCGCGGCCTGAAGCCGCCGGCATGCCGGCGCTCTCGATCGACGGCGTCAGCCATTCCTATGGTGCGCGGCAGGCGCTGATCGACATCGGCTTCACCGTCGCACCGGCAAGCTTCACGGCGCTGCTTGGCCTGAACGGCGCCGGCAAGAGCACGCTGTTCTCGTTGATCACGCGCCTGTTCGGCATCCAGCGCGGGCATATCGGCATTTTCGGCCACGACATCGTGCAAGCGCCCGGCGAAGCGTTGCGGCTGCTTGGCGTTGTGTTTCAGCCCCGCACGCTAGACCTCGACCTCTCGGTGACGCAGAACCTGCTGTATCACGCCGCCCTGCACGGCATCGCCCGGCGCGACGCCCGCGAACGAAGCCGCGAGGTGCTGGCGCGCATCGGCCTTGCCGACCGCGCGGGCAGCAAGGTGCGCGATCTCTCCGGCGGCCAGATGCGACGGCTGGAAATCGCCCGCGCGCTGCTGCATCGTCCGCGCCTGCTGCTGCTCGACGAGGCCACCGTCGGCCTCGACGTCAAGGCCCGCGCCGATATCCTCAACCATGTCCGCCAGCTCGTGACCGAACAGGGCATCAGCGTGCTGTGGGCGACGCATCTGTTCGACGAGATCGGTTCGGACGACGATCTCGTCGTCCTGCATCAGGGCCGGGTGCTGGCCCAAGGCAAGGTCGCCCAGGTCATCGCAGATGTCGGCGGCAGCGATATCAACACGGCGTTCATGCGGCTGACCGGCGCCACCGCACCGGGCGGGAGCGCGGCATCATGACATCGACCGTCACCACGCCGGTCCGGAGCGGGTTTTCGTTCGCCGAATATCTCATTTGCCTGAACGGCATTGTCTGGCGTGAGGCGCTGCGCTTCCTGCATCAGCGCGAACGCTTCATCTCCGCATTGGTGCGTCCGCTGGTGTGGCTGTTCATCTTCGCCGCCGGTTTCCGCCAGGTGCTCGGTCTCTCCATCATCCCGCCCTACGAGACCTACATCCTGTACGAGGTCTATATTGCGCCGGGCCTGATGGCGATGATCCAGCTCTTCAACGGCATGCAGTCCTCGCTCTCGATGGTCTACGACCGCGAGATGGGCAACATGCGCACCTTGCTGGTGAGCCCGCTGCCGCGATGGTTCCTGCTGTCGTGCAAGCTGATGGCCGGAACCGCGGTCTCACTGCTTCAGGTCTATGCGTTCCTGCTGATCGCCTGGTTCTGGGATATCGCGCCGCCGCCGGCCGGCTATCTCACGGTGTTGCCGGCGTTGATCCTGTCCGGCCTGATGCTCGGCGCGTTGGGCATGCTGATCTCCTCCGGGATCAAGCAGCTCGAGAATTTCGCGGGTGTGATGAACTTTGTCATCTTTCCGATGTTCTTTGCCTCCTCAGCGCTCTACCCGCTGTGGCGCATTCTGGAGAGCAGCCCGATGCTCTACTATGTCTGCCTGTTCAATCCGTTCACGCATGCGGTCGAACTGATCCGTTTTGCCCTTTACGGACAGGTGAACTGGACGTCGCTTGCGGTGGTCGGCGGCTGCACGATCGCCTTCATGGTCGGCGCCATCTATGCGTACGATCCCTCGCGCGGTCTGATCCGTCGCGGACCCGCCGGAGGCGAGGCATGAAATATCGGACCGCGATCGCAGCATGCCTTGCCGTTACGGCGATGATCAATTTCGCCCATGCCGCCGATCCCCGCTATCCGGACTGGCCGTGCGTGCAGGCCAAGGTTCCCGAGATCTCGCTCGCCGCGGTGTGGGCAGGCCCGCCGCTCGACGATGTCTCCGGCAAGTGGAAGGAAGACGCCACCGTCGGATCGCTGGTCTCGAAGCTGGCGGCAAGGCGAACCACACTCGAGGAATCGCAAAAGGCGGTCACCGACTATTTGAAGGGCGCAGCCGACAAGACCGGCAGCGGAAAGCTGCTGTTTTCCGGCCTGTTCGACATCCTCAATGGGCAGCGGTCGCAAGTCATGAACGGGTTGGAGCGCATCACCCGCAAGCAGCGCGAGGCCGCCGACAAGATCCGCGCCGATACGATTGCCCTGCAAGCGCTGCAAAGCGAAACGTCCCGCGACCAGGCCAAGGTGGACGAACTCGGCAACCAGCTCGTCTGGCAGACGCGCATCTTCGAGGATCGCCACCGCGTCATCAAGTTCGTCTGCGAGGTGCCGACCGCGATCGATCAGCGCCTGTTCGCCCTCGGCCGCATGATCCAGCAGGAAATCGAATAATTACAATTACTTAGATCGTTATGTGGGTGCAAAACATCGACCCCCATTTCTACTTTGCATGGGGTTGTTTTCGATGTTTTGAGTCCGGCCCTGTCACCGCGGTTCCGGCTGCGCCTCGGTCAGCTCCAGGCCGGCCCGCTCCCAGCCATCCGTGCCCTCGGGGTACCAGGCCACGTTGGAATAGCCGTAGGTCTGTATCCGCTTGGCCGCATTCCACGACATCCAGCAATCGGCCTGGCAGTACACCACGACCAGCGCCGCCATGTTGCCCGCCGTCGCCCGTTCGAGCCCGTGCCGCAGATAGTCCTCCGTCACCGCCGCGAGCTTGCCGTACCCGGTATCCGGCAGCCACAAGCTGCCGGGAATGTTGAGCCGCGGCTTGTCGCGCCACACTGTGCCTTGCGGAAGGTTCGCCGGTTTCGGCGCTCGCGGCATCACATCAACGAACAGGCCCGCCTTGGCTCGCCAGATCGCCTCGGCCTCTGATGTTGTGAGGACACGCGCACCGGCAAGCGTCGCGGGCACCGGCGCGCGGTAGTCTTCCATCCGGTACGCGTCGGGCTCGGGCGGCCTTTCCTGCGCCGAGGTCGAGACAATGAAGGTGAACGCCGCGAGGATCAGGCCTGCGAGCGTTTTCGTCATTGCACTTTCGTTGCCGTCTCGGCGCCGATCGGCCGGTCATTCTCGTCGAGCAGGGGCACGCCGAAGTCGATCAGGATCTTGTTGATGGCGGGCTGGTTCTCCTGGATCATGCGGTTGAGCAGCCGCTTCCAGTTCTGGTCGGCGCCGCGCACGCCCATGCCGATGCGGAACGCCAGCCGCGGGCCGCTCTTTTCCTTCACGAGCGGCGTGACATGCAGCGGCGGATTGGCCTTCTTCGCATAGAAGCCCGCCATCGGTCCCCACAGAATGCCGGCGTCGATCTTACCCGACATCAGGTCGGCGACCATGGCCTCTCCTGACGAGTCGAGGCGGGTATCGACCATCAACGGATAAGGTCTGGCGTTCGCCATCAGGCCGTTGACCGCCATGTTGGTGGCAGGCGGCGTGCCGGCCACGATGCCGATATGCTTGCCCTTCAGGCGCTCGTCATCCAGCGTCGCAACGTCTTCGAGCCCGCTGCCCTGCTTGGCGACCAGCGCATAGGCCGTGCGGTAATAGGGATTGGTGCCCTGCACCAAATCGTCGCCTTGCGGAAAGCCCATGATGACGTCGCAACGATGGGCGCCGAGCGTCATGCGGACGAAGCCGGTCGCCTGCGGGAAGTACATGTAGTCCAGCTTCTTGTTCAGCTTCCCGGCGAACAGCTCCGCGAGCTTGTTTTCGAATCCCTCGCCCTTCTCGTTGGAGAAAGGCAGATTATGCGGGTCGGCGCAGACGCGCAGCACCTTGGGATCGACGAGTTCGATCGACAGATCGCCGCTTTCGTTGATCTGCGCGCGCGCGACATCGCGTCCGGCGAGCGTGGCGAGGAGCGCCAATATCGCGATTGCCAACCAGCGCCTAGGCGCGGCATTCGTCATCAAAAGCTGCAGCACGTTGGGCTCACCATGGTTGCCATGGCAAAATGCTAGGCTTGTCAATTCGAGCCTGCAACAGGAATATCCCGATCACGAACGCAGCGTCCGTGCTGCGATGCAAACCGGGCCGCTATGAAACCCAGAATTTCCGATAGCGCTTCGTGGTCGGACCGAGGCCGAAACATGGCGCGCATAGCGCTGATCCTTTCTGCCCTCGTTGCACCGGCAGCATCACGCGCACAACAGCAGGAGTTATCAGTCAATGCCATCGCGGATGGCGTATTCGTGCATCTCGGCCAGACCGCGCAGATGACACGCGAGAACGCAGGCGCGATTGCCAATATCGGATTCATCGTCGGCGACGACGCCGTTGCCGTGATCGATACCGGCGGCAGTCTTCGCGAGGGACGGCAATTGCTGGCGGCCATTCGCGCCCGGACCGGCAAGCCGATCCGCTACGTCATCAACACGCACGGCCATCCCGATCATGTCTTTGGCAATGCCGCCTTCGTGCAGGATGGAACGACCTTCGTCGGCCACGCAAACCTGCCGCGTGCGCTGGCCGCGCGTGGACAATTCTATCTCGATGCATTTCGCCGGACCATGGGCAACGAACTGATCGACGAGATACGCATCGTGTCGCCGACGCTGCTCGTCAGCGGCACGCTCAGCCTCGATCTCGGACGCCGGCCGCTGGTTTTGCGCGCATGGCCTGCCGCGCATAGCGACAACGACCTCACGGTTCTGGATGAAACGACCAAAACCCTGTTTACAGGCGATCTGGTGTTTCTGACCCACACCCCAGTACTGGACGGCAGCATCCGCGGCTGGCTGAACGTGCTCGACGAGCTCGCCGCCCTGCCCGCGCAGCGCGTGGTTCCCGGTCACGGTGCTGTGAGCGAATGGCCGGCCGCCCTCGCCGACGAGCGTCGCTATCTCCAGGCGCTGGCGTCCGACGTGCGCGGAATGGTCAAAGGCGGCAAGCCGATCGCAGCGGCGGGCGCAGCGGCGGGCTCCGAACGATCCCGATGGGAATTGTTCGACGACTTCAACACCCGCAACGCAACCGCAGCATTTTCGGAAATTGAATGGGAATAGCGCGAGCCTTGCCCTATAATGGATGCGTCGTTTCCATCCTTACAAAGGTGGCGCATGCCCGGATTTCCGTTCCGCCCGTTCGCCGTCGCCAGCCTATTGTTGCTGAGCACACCGCTATCAATTGCGGCGGAGGCTAATGATCCCTGGCCTGGCCTGGTGCAGGACATCTTCAACAACCGCCCGATGAATGATGGCAGCGGCGTGGTCGCGATCGAAATGCCCGGCCGTGCCGAGGATGCCGCGATCGTGCCGGTGACCCTGCGGATGAAGCTTCCCGCTGACGACAGCAGGCAGGTGCAGAGCATCACGCTGGTCATCGACCAGAACCCTGCGCCGATGGCCGCCAAGTTCCGGCTCGGGCCCGACGCCAAAGTGTCGGAGATTTCCACCCGCGTCCGCGTCAACAACTACACTGATGTTCATGCGGTGGCCGAACTCAGCGACGGCCAGCTCTACATGGTCAAGACCTATGTGAAGGCGTCCGGCGGCTGCTCGGCGCCCGCCGCCAAAGTCGCCGACGACGCGAAGAGCCGTTTAGGCCAGATGCGCTACCGTCAGTTCGCGAAAGCCAGTGAAGGCCCCGCCAGCGGCGCGCGCGAGGCGCAGATCATGGTCGGACATCCCAACAATTCCGGCCTGCAGATGGACCAGGTCACGCAACTGTACACCCCGGCCCTCTTCGTCAATGAACTGCGGCTCTGGCAGGACGACCGTCTCGTATTGTCCATGGAAGGCGGCATCTCGATTTCGGAAGACCCCAATATCCGCTTCACCTATGTTCCGAATGGCGCGAAGCGCTTTCGTGCCGAGGCCAAGGATACCGATGGACACGTGTTCCAGCGCGAATGGCAGATTGAGAACTCCGGGACTTGACCCGCGCTCTTAGAAGCAGCGCACTTCCGCTTCGGCCTGCGCTCGCCTCAGTTCGTTGAGCGCGTTGGTCGCCATTTCGGACGTACGGAACGGACTGCCCATGTCACCGCGGACCTGCGCCATGCTGAGCACGGTTTCAGCCGTGACGTAGCGTGCATAGGGCACCAGTGAAGCGACGACATCGACCGAGCAGGAACATTGCTCGATCGCCTGCCGCGTCTCGCCATTCGCCTTCATGCAACCGAACACATATTCGACGCGCGCCGACGTCGGATAGTCATTGACGTCCTGGGCATGTGCCGTCGTCACCAGCACGGCCAGTACTGCCGCCGTCCGCCCGATCGATCCAACAAGCGCCATCATCTTTGCTCCCGCTCACAGCGCTCAAAAGCTATGCCATGATCGTGCTTCTGAAAAGCAGGCTGTTTTGCGCTGCATAAATTAAACCGCTCGCCGAACGCCGTCGCGAGACGCCGCATAGGCAGTTCCGGAGGTGCGTGTTACGTTTGCCTGAAAGCTACGCGAAAGGATATCCCGATGCGATGGACCCTTGCTGTGGTCGCCCTCTTGTCAGCGAGCGCCGGTGAAGCGGCCGCGCAGGGAAAAGGCATCCGATTATGGAATTTGACCACCGCGACCGTATCGGAGTTTCAGCTCTCCCCGGCTGGAAAGAACGACTGGGGCCCCAATCAGACCCTGAACGACAAGGACAAGGAAGTCGACCACGACGAACGCCTGCGCATCACGGGCGTGGAGCCGGGACGGTATGACGCCAAGGTCGGCTACCGCGGCGCGAAGCATTGCTTTGTGCGCGGCATCGAGATCAAGGCTGACGCCGTGTTTTCGATCGCGGACAAGGATTTGAAGGACTGCAACAAGTAGCCCGACGAAGTATTTCCTAGACCGCCGTCCACACCGGTTCGGCCGAGGCCTTCTGGTTGTTACGCGGGTATTCGCAGCGCCACTTGACCGCGGTCCATTTCGGATGTTCGCCAATCCACTGCGCGATGTAGGGCTGCGCAGCCATGACGCATTGTTTCAGCGAAACGTCCGAAGAAAACACCAGATGCGTCTCCTCGCAGTTGGCCGGCGAGAGCACTGCACAGACGGTCACGATCAGATCGATGGGGGTCATGCCTGGTATCCCTTGAATTGCCTCCGGATTGATAACGCAAAAAGCTACGCTAACGAATGGCCCGGGGTTTCACCAGCCCGTGAAACGCTGGAACCGGAGCGAATACGCCTGGTCTTAAAAATTGACGCCAAACACCAGCCGGGCCTGATGGCGCTCGAAATTGGCCAAGTCGAGACTGGCCGTTGTCCCCGCCGGACGTCCCCACGCCTGAACGCTCCAACTCGCCGTCAGCCGCGACCGTTTCGACAATTGGAAATAGGCCGTCGGCCCGACGAACAGCGCCTGCCCGGCAAGTTCCTCCAGCGCAGCCCCTTCGTATTTCCGCAAGTAGCGCGCCTCACCGCCCAGCAGGAATCCGGGGCGCAACTGCGCCATCAGCCCAAGCGCCACTCCCGCGGTGGATTCCCGCTCCATCGCGCCGCTGCCGACAAGGCGCGTCCATTCCGGCTCGTAGATCAGATTGAATGCGGCGATGATCCGATCCGGTACGAGTTCGCGATCGAACGCCAGCTTGAACTCCGTTCCAAAACTGCGGACGGCCTCAGCCGTCGTCTCATCGACCCGATGCGCGTGAAATTCAGTTGCGAACGTCAGCCCAAATGGCGAGGTCTCCCGATCGAGAAAGCGGTAACGCAGATCCACCGAGGCGCCCTGCCACGACAGCCGGCGCTGATCGTCAAGACCCGGCACACCGCTGATCAGGTGTGACGCAAACGTGCTTCCCAGCTCTACTCGAAAATTCTGGACAGGGACGAACTCCAGTTCGAATTCCTGGCCGATGGCCCGGTAACGGCCGCCGTTCTTGCCGAAACGCCCGGTCGTCTCGCTTTGAAACTCGCGTTCGCCCACATTGCCGACATCGGCGCCGATCATGAAGCCGAACAAATGTTCGGTATCAATGCCCTCGGCGTGGACGCAGGCCGGCAGCAATGCTGCAAGAGCAAAGACCGCCGCCTGGAAAGTCTTTGCACGCGGAAGCGTTCGCATTCAGAAAACTTCCTGGAGAATAGCACAGCTTGCCCGGCCCACAGCAACGAGTTGCCGGAGCCGGGCAGACCGTTTCGACGCGTCTATTGACGCGCCGCGCAGGCGTACATGTTGATTTCCATGCCCACCGGCACTTCCACAATCTTCGGAGTTTTCCAACTCATCAGGGTTTCTCCCAAGCAGTGCTGGCACGAGGTTCGTGCCGGTATCGAAACTAGGTTGACGTCGAACGCAGCGCAAGCATGGAACGCCCAATGTTAAGGGCATACCGACGCATCCGGCGTCAGAAACTTCCCTCTTGGGCAAAGCCACTTCGCTCTTGGACAAAGCAACGGTAGATCGCAGTGACAACAAGCATCGAGACGTTGTCTGCAGGTTCCGGGTGGCTGCGCGACTCCCGGCATGTTTAGTCTGGCGTCTGAACTTTCGTTAGGACAGCCGATGGAACCGATATACCGACGCTTTATCAGCTTTCTCTTCACGATATGTCTTGCAACGACGGCCGTCGCCCAGGACTGGCAGCCTGACCAAGCCAAATCACGGCCTCAGGTCACCATGCCCGTCAACGGGCCGTCGCTGACCGGAAAAGAACGCATGGGCAGGAAGTGGATGGACGATCAGCGGATCGACAATTGCAACGTTCCGATCGACAAGCGCGGCAGCAAGCCGCGGCCGGGCGACTGTCTGCATTTGCCCTCGGGATGACACCTCGGAAGATGCAAAACTACCACATCGTCTGCCGCGCGCGCTCCGGCCATTCCCGATCGTATTTCTCGCCGCCGACGCTGTTCTCGCTCATCTCGGCCAGGATCTGGCCGGGCGTCGGCAGGCTTTTGGGATCGACGCGCTTGTCGGGATTCCAGAGATCGGAGCGCACGATGGCGCGCGCGCACTGGAAGTAAATCTCTTCGACCGTCATGACGATGACGGTACGCGGCGCCTTGCCTTCCATCTTGAACGACGCGAGCAGGTCCGGATCGGCCGAGACATGGGCGCGGCCATTGATGCGCAGCGTACTGCCGGAGCCCGGGATGAGAAACAACAGCGCCACCCGCGGATCACGCACGATGTTGCGCAGCGAATTGCAGCGGTTGTTGCCGCGGCGGTCCGGCATCATCAGCGTCTTCTCGTCGTGGATGCGAACGAAGCCCGGCAGGTCGCCGCGCGGCGAGCAGTCCAGCCCCTCCGGCCCGCAGGTCGCCAGCGCCGCGAACGGCGACTTGTCCATCAATGCCCGATAGGCCGGCGTGATCTTATCCGCGACCTTGACCGTCGAGGCATCGTTGGGAAAGCCGTAGATGGCCTCGAGCTGCTCGATGGTCGCGACGATGGTCATTTTACTTTCCCTCTCAATCGTCCCATTTCTCGCCCTTGATGGCGCGGACGAGTTGTCGTGCATGATATTCGGCGCTGCCGGTGTTGACGATGGTCGCGTCGGGCGCGGCCGAGCCGTCTTCGATCGTGCGGTGCAGGCGGCTTTCCAGCCTGCCGTCGCTGCTTCGGGCGCGCATCGCAATCCGTTCAGCCAGAACGTTGGGCGGCGCCGTGATCGAAACCACCACCACGTCGGCATAAGCGAGGCGCATGGCGCCAATCACGGTACGCGATACATTGGCGACGACGGTTCGCCCGGCACGGATTTCGTCGTCGATCGCGCGCGACAGCGCATAGCAGTGGCCGTGCGCCTCCCAATGCATGGCATATTCGCCGCGCGTCAATGCCTCCTGAAAGGTGCCGATGCTGACCTCTTCGTTCTCTTCCGATGCCGACGCTTCGCGCGTAATCACACGGCGCGGAAATACGATGTTGCGATCCTCGGCACAGGCCGCCTTGGCGAGGCCGAGCAGCGTATCCTTGCCTGCGCCGCTCGGGCCGACCACGAGCACCAGCCTGCCCGGTCCGATTGCAGCGGTTTGGTCGGCCGTTGTGGTCGTCAGCGTCTCCGTCATGCGACCCGCCGCCCTTCCCGCCAGACGCTGCGCACCACCGGAATGTCGCGCGCGACATGTACCCGGATCAGATCGGCGCGCTTGCCGGGCGCAATCTCGCCGCGGTCCGAAAGGCCCACGGCTTCCGCCGGCGTCTTGGTGACGGTACGGACGGCGGACGGCCAGATCGATCGCCGCGACATGCCCCGGCAATTGCAACGCGGCCATCAGCAGGCTCGACGGGATGTAGTCGGAAGACAGAATATCCAGCAACCCCTCGCGGGCGAGATCGATGGCGGCGATGTTGCCGGAATGCGAACCGCCGCGCACCACGTTCGGCGCGCCCATCAGGATGCCGATGCCGGCCTGGTGCAGCCCGCGCGCGGCTTCCATCGTGGTCGGGAATTCCGCCACCGACACGCGATCCTGAATCGCATCCGCGACGTTCTCCTCGGTGGTATCGTCGTGGCTGGCGAGCGGGATTTCATATTGATGCGCCAGCGCCACGATCTCGCGCATGTTGGCCGCGGCATAGGTCTTCTGATAGTGGAAGCGCTTCTCGAACAGCGCATCGAGCTCGGCGTCGGTTTTGCCGCCGCCCTTGCCGCGATAATAGTCGCGCAGCTTGACCTCGTCGCGGAATTGACGCTGGCCCGGCGTGTGGTCCATCAGCGACATCAACCTGATGTCCGGCCGGTCGATCAACTCCCTGGCTTCCTCGACCACGCTCGGCATCGGAATTTCGCAGCGCAGGTGCAGGAAGTGATCGGCGCGGAGCAGGTCGGCGTCGCGCGCGGATGTGATGGCTTCTGCGAGCACGCCCGCCCTGCCGTCAACCTCTTCGGCGCCGTCCTCGCGCCAGACCCGCAGCGAATCCAGCACGGTGGTGATGCCGGAGGTGGCCAACTGTCCGTCGTAGGAGACGACTGCCGCAATCGGATCCCAGAACACCTTTGGGCGCGGCACATAGTGCATTTCGAGATGGTCGGTGTGCAGTTCGATCAGGCCGGGCATGATCAAATCGCCGGCGGCGTCATCGCTGCCCGCGGGCGCATCGCCCTCGCCAAACTCGGCGATGCGGCCATCGGCGAAAGCGACCCAGCCGCGCTCGATCACGCGATCGGCCAGCACGATGCGGGCGTTACCGAGGATGGTCTCTTGCCTTTTCATCTCACATCTCTTCCTTCAAGCGGCGGCGGCAAACGATGTCACATCGACGATGCGGTCGGCGATCAGACGGCGGATTTCATCGTCATGGACGATCGCCACCATCGCGACACCCTCTTGTTTCTTTTGCCCGATCAACTCGACGACGACGGCGCGGTTGGCCGCATCGAGCGAGGCGGTCGGCTCATCCAGCAGCAGGATCGGCAGATCGGAAATGAACCCGCGCGCGATGTTGACCCGCTGCTGTTCGCCGCCCGAAAATGTCGACGGCGGCAACGCCCACAGCCGCTCGGGAATGTTGAGGCGACGCAGCAATGCGCCAGCCTTCTCGCGCGCATCCGCACGTGCAGTTCCATTTGCAATCAGGGGCTCGGCGACCACATCGATGGTGGCGACTCGCGGCACCGCGCGCAGGAACTGGCTGACATAGCCGATGGTAGAGCGGCGTACGCTCAGCACCTGCCGCGGTTCGGCGGTGGCAAGATCGATCACCGCGCCGTGGTGTCGGATACCTATCCGGCCGCCATCGCAGCGGTAATTGCCAAAGATCATTTTCAGGATCGAGGATTTGCCGGCGCCCGACGGCCCCGACAGCACCACGCATTCGCCCGGCTCGACATGGAACGAGACGCCGCGCACCACAGGAAGCTCGACGCCACCCTGCAGGTGCATCGTAAAGGTCTTTTCGGCGTTGGTGATGTCGATCATCGCGGTCATTGGGTAGCTCATGCCGGCAGAATGGAGGAAACGAGCAGTTGCGTGTAGGGCTCGCGGGGATCGTCGAGCACCTGGTCGGTCAGGCCGGTTTCGATGACCCGGCCGCCCTTCATCACCATCACGCGATGCGACAGCAGCCGCGCCACCGCAAGATCATGGGTGACCACGATGGCGGCAAGGCCGAGTTCGCTGACGAGATTGCGCATCAGGTCGAGCAGCCGCGCCTGCACCGAGACGTCGAGCCCGCCGGTCGGCTCGTCCATGAACACCAGACGCGGTTCGGTGACGAGATTGCGCGCGATCTGCAGCCGCTGCCGCATGCCGCCCGAATAGGTCCGCGGCGCGTCGTCGATGCGCGCGGTATCGATCTCGACGCGCTCCAGCCAGGACGAGGCGGTATCGCGGATGCGGCCATAGTGATTCCAGCCCACCGCCATCAGCCGTTCGCCGACATTGGCTCCGGCCGAGACCGCCATCCTCAAGCCCTGCGCGGGGTCCTGGTGCACAAAACCCCAGTCGGTGCGGAACAGAAAGCGCCGCTCGGCCTCACCTAGCGCGGCCAGATCGCGCAACACACCGTCGCGCATCCGGTATGACACGCGGCCCGCGCTCGGCGCGAGCTGCGCCGACAACAATTGCAACAGCGTCGACTTGCCCGAACCGGACTCGCCGACGATCGCCAGCACCTCGCCGGGATAGAGCGCAAAGGACACGTCGCGGCAGGCCGTGAGCCGGCCATAGTTCTTGCCGAGGTGATCTGCGACCAGCAGCGGCTCGTCGTCTCGCACGGGATCTTGCGGCTCAGCCATGCGCCTTCTCCTTGTGCGGCGCGGCGCTCTCGCTGCCGCGATGGCCGGCCAGTTGGCGGGACTCGCAATAATCGGTGTCGGAGCAGACGAACATTCGCCCGCCCTTGTCGTCGGTGACAATTTCATCGAGGTAGGAATCGCCGGCGCCGCATAGTGCGCAGGGCGCGTCGAAGCGGTAGCGCGTGAACGGGTGATCCTCGAAATCGAGCGACACCACGCTAGTGTGCGGCGGGATCGCGTAGATGCGCTTCTCGCGGCCGGCGCCGAACAGTTGCAGCGCCGGGCAATTGTCCATCTTCGGATTGTCGAATTTCGGCGTCGGCGACGGGTCCATCACATAACGCGCGTTCACCTTCACCGGATAGGCATAGGAGGTCGCGATATGGCCGAAGCGCGCAATGTCCTCGTACAACTTGACGTGCATCAGGCCATATTCGCCGAGCGCATGCATGCGCCGCGTCTCGGTCTCGCGCGGCTCCAGGAACCGCAGCGGCTCCGGGATCGGCACCTGATAGACCAGCACCTGCCCCGCATGCAGCGGCGCTTCGGGAATCCGGTGCCGGGTCTGGATCACGGTGGCATCCGCCGTCGCAGTTGTGGTCGCGACACCGGCCGTCTTGCCAAAGAACTTTCGGATCGAGATCGCGTTGGTGGTGTCGTCCGAACCCTGGTCGATCACCTTCAGCACGTCCTCCGGCCCGAGGATCGCCGCCGTCACCTGCACGCCGCCGGTGCCCCAGCCATAGGGCATCGGCATCTCGCGGCTGGCGAACGGTACTTGGTAGCCGGGGATCGCGATCGCCTTCAGGATGGCGCGGCGGATCATCCGTTTTGTCTGCTCGTCGAGATAGGCGAAATTGTAAGCCGGCGCGTTCATTCCGCGGCCTCCCGCAGGTGCGGCGACTCATTCGCCTCGGCGAATTCCTTGCGCAGTTTGCGCAGCAGGCCGAGTTCGGACTGGAAGTCGACGTAATGCGGCAGCTTGAGATGCTCGACAAAGCCGGTCGACTGCACATTGTCCGAGTGCGACATCACGAATTCCTCGTCCTGTCCGGGCGCGATCACTTCCTCGCCGAGTTCGCGGGCGCGCAGACTGCGGTCGACCAGCGCCATCGACATCGTCTTGCGCTCGCTTTGTCCGAAGGCGAGACCATAGCCGCGCGTAAAACACGGCGCCTCGGTCGCCGATCCCTTGAACTGGTTGACCATCTGGCATTCAGTGAGCGCGATCGAACCGAGCGGAACGGCAAAACCGGCATCCTCGGCCATGAATTCGACCTCTACCTCGCCGAACCTGATCTCACCAGCAAACGGATGGTTGCGGCCATAGCCGCGCTGCGAGGAATAACCGAGCGCCAGCAGAAAACCCTCATCGGCGCGCGCCAGATTTTGCAGGCGCAGGTCGCGGTCCGCCGGGAAATTGAGCGGCTCGCGTGTCAGGTCGCCGACGGGCGCGTCGGCATCCGCGACCGGCGACGGCTCGATCAGCCCATCACGGCCGAGAATATCGGTCACGCGCGGGGTCGCCGCGACGGAGGCATCCCCGGTGGCGGGAACCTCCGGCGTGAAACCTTCGGCGAGTTGGGGATCCAGCAGCCGGTGGGTATAGTCGAACGTGGGACCCAGGATTTGCCCGCCCGGGATATCCTTGAACGTCGAGGAGACCCGGCGGCGCACCTGCATCGCGCCGGTGTCGACCGGATCGGTCGCGCCAAAGCGCGGCAGCGTGGCGCGGAACGCGCGCACCAGAAAGATCGCCTCGATCAGGTCACCGCGCGCCTGCTTGATGGCAAGCGCCGCCAGCTCGCGGTCGTACAGCGAACCTTCGGTCATGACGCGGTCGACGCCAAGCGAAAGCTGCTCGGAGATCTGGTCGAGCGACAGTTCGGGAACCTCGCGGTCGCCGCGCCGCTCATGCGCCAGCAAGCGATGGGCATTCTCGATGGCGCGCTCGCCTCCCTTGACGGCTACATACATGCTCAGCCTCTCCTCACGAGCCGCGTCGTGCGCGGGATGGCGACGATGGAATCATCATGAACCAGCACGACATCGATGCCGCGCGGAAACAGTGCGCTATTGATGACCAGCCGCTCGAACAGATCCCGCGGCTGGATTGAAGCGCGCAGCGCTGCCGTGCCGTCGATGCCGGGGCCCTGCAATTCGACCACGGGGCCATCGTCAAGGCTTTCGACCTGCAGGATCATCGTCGTCGAGCGATCCGGGTACTCATTGCTGCCGAACGCAAAGCGATCGAGCGCCGGCAGGTTCGCGGGATCGCCCACCAGCGCGAAACTTGATATCGACGAATCCGTGATAACAGGCGCGCTGGTGTGGAATTTGAGCCATTTGCCGACGTCCGGCGTCCGCGACATCAGCGGGTCCAGCCAGATCGGCGTATCATGATCGAACAAGGTCAGCGCAATGGCGGCGGTACCCCGCATCATTGCCGGCGGCGTTCCTGCCGTAGGCGCGATGCGCTGAATGCTGCCTGGCCGCGCCATCGCATCCATCACGGACCGGAACGTCGATTGCGCCGACAATACCTTGTCGGAAAATCCCGTGGGCAATTCGGCAATGGTCGTCATCTCAGCCCTCACCCCGCACCAGCGTGTAGAAATCGACCCGCGTGGCCGCCGTCTCCGCGGCTCTCTGATTGCGTTGCTCGATCATCGCCGCACGCAGCGGCGCGACCACCTTGGCTTCGATCGCCGGGGCAAGCTCGGCCGACTGCACCATGGCATCGCACAGCGCGATCAGCCTGGCCTTCTCCCGGTCCCGGCCCAGCGTGTAGCCGAAGCCGACCTCGCCGGTGGCTAGCCGCACCGCAGCCCGCGAAACCGTCGCCTCACCGAGATTGAACGGCGCACCATCGCCGCCGACGCGGCCGCGCACCATGACGAGCCCGTTCTCGGGCTCGCGCAGGTCTTCATGCGCCGGCAACGCAATCGCATCGAGATGAGCGGCAATGGCGGTGGCTTCTGAGTGCGCCAGCACCGCCATCGCGGCCTTGCGCCGGGCTTGTCCGTTGCTTTCCTCGCCTGCCATCACATCGACCTTGCCTGAATCAAGTTGTCTATGATACTAGACAACTCGATACCGAAACGCCATGACGATTTCGTGACAATGAGGTGATTTCTCTCCAATGACCGATATCGCCACATGAGCATTCAGGACACCGCCTCCGGCGTCGCGCTGTGGCGGCAAGTTGCCGACGGCATCGAGCGCGGCATCGCCGACGGCCGCTTTGCCGCGGGCGAAAAGTTGCCGGGCGAGATGGAGATCGCCGAGACCTATCGGGTCAACCGCCATACCGTGCGTCGGGCGCTTGCCGCACTCGCCGAACGCGGCCTGGTGCGCGCCGAGCGCGGCAGCGGCACCTATGTCGAGACCCGGCGCATCGCCTATCCGCTGCGCTCACGAACACGGTTTTCCGAAATCGTCGGAGCCGGCGGCCGGGAGCCGCGCGGCCAATTCATCGACGCGACGGAGGAAGAAGCCACGCGGGAACTGGCACGGGAGCTTGCACTAAAGACCGGGGCGCCGCTGGTCCGGATCGAATCGGTGCGGCTGGCCGACCGCACGCCGATCTGCGTCAGCACCACCTGGCTTTCGGCCGAACGCTTCCCCGACGCCGGAAAGGTGTTCGCCAATGTGCGCTCGATGACCAAGCTGGTGGCGCATTACGGCATCCGGGATTTTCGTCGTGCGTCGACCCGGATCACCGCCGGTATCGTGGACGCAACCGACGCCGCGCGACTGGACCTCGCGCTCGGACGGCCCGTGCTCGTGGTCGACAGCACCGACGTCGATACCGCTGGTGAGCCACTGACAACCAAGCGCTCGCGCTTTGCTGCGGAGCGCGTCGAGTTCCTGGTGGAGAATGGTTTGTAGGGTGGGCAAAGCGAAGCGTGCCCACCATCTCGCGGCGCGCTCGATGATGGATGGTGGGCACGGCGCTAACGCGCCTTTGCCCACCCTACGAAGCAACTACGCCAGCGCCCGCTGTCCGATGATGGCAAAGCGCAGTTTGCCCGAGATCCAGTCGATCACGGCGACCGCGACCAGAATCATCAGGATCAGGAACGAGACCTTCTGCCACTCCAGCACGCGGATCTGTTCGGCCAGCTGCAGGCCGATGCCGCCGGCGCCGACGATGCCGATGATGGTGGCCGAGCGCGTATTCGAATTCGATGAAATAGAGCACCTGCCCTGCGATCACAGGAAGCACCTGCGGCATCAGGCCGAAGCGTATCTCATGCAGCGCGTTGCCGCCGGAAGCCCGGATGCCCTCGACTTGCTTCCTGTCGGCGGCCTCGATCGCCTCGGAAAACAATTTGCCGAACGCGCCGAAGTCGGACAGCGCGATCGCCAGCACGCCGGCAAACGGGCCGAGGCCAACGACATTGATCCACACCAGCGCCCAGATCAGCGTATCGACGCCGCGAATCGAATCGAACGCGCGGCGCACCGGAAAGCGCAGCCACGCCGAAGGAATGATGTTGCGCGCCGCCAGCAGGCTGAACGGCAGCGCCGCGACGGCGGCGATGGTGGTGCCGAGCAACGCAATCGACAGGGTTTCTCCCAGCGCCGAGAGATAGGCCGGCAATGACGAACCGGGGTCGGGCGGTATCATCATCAGCGTGATCCAGCCCAGTTGATTCAGCCCGGCGAACAGCTTTGCCGGCGAGAAGTCGAGGTCGACCAGTCCGAAGATGAAAACCGCGAACGCGGCGACAATCATCGCCGGCGTCGCCAGCCGCGACGCGGCGGGACGGTCGAAGATATCAGGGTATTTCGCCCGCAACTGCGCCCGGTCCGGCTTCGGCAACTGGCTCATGCCCTCGCATCCTTGCCAAACAGGTGGCCGCGCAGCCAGCCGGTGCCGATATCGATGATGAAAACTGTGACGATGATCGTGATCAGGATCGCGCTGACATCGGAGTAATAGAACTTTCGGATCGCGACCACCAGTTCCTGCCCGATGCCGCCGGCGCCCACAAAGCCCATCACCGAGGCCTCGCGGACGTTGATCTCGAAGCGCAACAGCGCATAGCTGGCGTAGCCGGCCGACACCTGTGGCAGCACGGCAAACCGCATGCAGGACAGCCAGCTCGCGCCGGTTGAACGCACGCCTTCGACCGGCTTCATGTCGGCATTTTCGACGATCTCGGAAAACAGTTTTCCCAGCGCGCCGGTGGAATGGATGGCAATGGCCAGCACGCCCGCCATCGGACCGAGGCCGAAGGCGATGACGAAGATCAGCGCGAAGACAATGCCGGGAACGGTGCGAGCGAACTCCAGCAGGCGGCGGATGACGAAGCGAATCCACGGCGCCGGCGAAGTATTCTGCGCGGCAAAGAAGTTCAGCGCGAAAGCAAGAACTGCCCCGATCATGGTGCCGACATAGCTGATCAGAATGGTCTCGGCCAGCATCCACAGCCATTTGCGCCCGCCCCAGAACCACTCGGCCGGGTTGCTCCACACCCGTGTGCCGTCCTCCAGCGTCAGGATGCGGTCGAAATAGCTGATGAAGTTGCCGAAATAGCTGAACAGAGTGCGCAGATTCACTTCCGCGCCAATTGCCGCGATAACAAGCGCGGCAATGAAGACCGCAGCCGCCAACGCAAGCCGCATCCGCTTGCGCGCCACCGCCCCGCGATAGGCCGCGTTGAGAACGGCCAGTTGCGCGCCTGGAAGGATGGATACGGCTGATGTCATTGCGGCGTTCTGCCCGGGACCAAATTCAAAAAAAGGGCCGGGCCACACGGACCCGGCCCCATTTGTTTCTATCGGACGATCAGGACGCCTTCTTCTTACGCAACGCATCGACGAACTTGATCAGCTCGATAGTACCATCCCAGTCCTTGGTGGTTGCCGGGTTGAAGCCCTTCTTCTGGCCGTCGGACAGGCGATCGAACGCAGCCTTGTCCTTGGTCGGCGAGTCCGTGAACGCCTTGGCAATCGCCGCCTTCAGGTCGGCCGGCAGGTCAGCATTGTAAGCGTAGGGTCCGTTGATGATCGGGGCCGATTTGTGGATGATCCGGAAATCGTCCTTCTTCATCGCCGAGCCGTCGGCGTTCTTCAGCATTCCCTTGTGCAGCATCTGGGCCAGCGTCGAATCTTCGTCGTTGGTCCACTGATTGGCGGCAACCTCGACCGTGCCTTGCGACAGCGCCAGCATGGCGTTCTCATGGCTGCCGGTGAAGACGACCTTGCCGAAATAGCCGTCGGCGTCGGAGATGCCGAGCTTGTCGAGTTCGAAGCGCGGCACGTTGTTGCCCGAGGTCGAGTTCGGGTCGACCAGGCCGAGGTTCTTGCCCTTGAGTTGATCGATGTTCTTGTAAGGGCTCGACGCCTTGACGAAGAACACGGAGTAATAGCCGGTCGAGCCGTCCGAATTGATGTCGTTGGCGAAGGCGTCGGTCTTGACGCCGGTCAGGCGGGCGCGGGCAAACGATGCCGAGCCATAGCTGGCGATATGGATGTTGCCGGCGCGCTGGCCTTCGATGACGGCGGCGTAATCGTTGGCGATGCGCAGCGTGACCTTCACGCCGAGTTCCTTGGAGAGATAGGCGACGAACGGCGTCCAGCGCTCGGTCACGCCCGAGGCGTTTTCAGCCGGCACCACCGCAAACGTCAATTCCGGATATTTGCTTTTCCATTCCTGCGCCGTGGCGGAGGCGGTGAAGGCAAGCGCGGCCGCGCCGGCAAGTACGGTACCAAGTACGATACGACGGGTGATCATGGTAAGACCCTCTTGTTGTGGTTACGCCTCTTGGCCGATTGCAGGTTTGCAACCGGCTACGCTGTACAGAAATGACACTCAAGCTGCCGCGGCCGTACCGAGTTCGGGCATCGCCGCGCCGACTTGTGCCTGCGCGGGCGTAGCACCCATCACGTCATCGGCTTCGAGATCGTAAAGCTCGCGCGCAATATGATCGGTGAGCGTTTCCGGCGCGCCGTCGAACACTACCCGTCCCGCCGCCATGCCGATCAGCCGGTCGCAATAGTTCCGCGCCAGGTCGAGCGAATGCAAATTGCAGATCACGGTGATGCCGAAATGCTTGTTGATGCGCAGCAACGCGTCCATCACGATCCGCGTGTTGCGAGGGTCGAGCGAGGCGATCGGCTCGTCGGCCAGAATGATGTCGGGCTCCTGCACCAGCGCGCGGGCAATCGCGACGCGCTGCTGCTGGCCGCCGGAAAGCTGATCGGCGCGCTGGGCAGCGATGGAAGCCATGTCGAACTGTTCGAGCGCCGACATCGCCAGCGCCTTGTCCTCTTCCGGCCAGAATTGCGTCAGCGAGCGCCAGGACGGAATTTCCGCCAGCCGCCCCATCAGCACATTGGTGAGAACATCGAGCCGGCCGACCAGGTTGAATTGCTGGAAGATCATCGCCGAGCGCGCGCGCCACTGGCGCAGCTCCTTGCCGCGCAATGCGGTTACATCGACGCCTTCAAACAGAATGCGGCCTTCGGAGGGTTCGGCGAGGCGGTTGATCATCCGCAGCAGCGTCGACTTGCCGGCGCCGGAGCGACCGATCACGCCGACGAAGCTGCCGGGCTGAATTGAGAATGACGCGTTGTCTACGGCGGCCTTGGTGCCGAACCGGCACGTCAACCCTTCCACCACCAGCATGCACTGCTCCAGCGTTGCTATCGTAGAGCATCGCTAACGGCTGGATCTAACAGTTGTGTGACACAGGTGTTGCGGTGCGGCGTTCGTCCACAGCGCCGCGCGCGTCACGCATTCGTCATGATACTGTCATCAAGCGCATCGAAGACGAGCGCGACCTCCCCTCGATCGATTGGATGCCTCCGTGGCCGGCAAAATGCTTTCCCCTGAACCGACCATCGACCCGACTGCATCGGTACGCGGCTGCCAGCTTGGCGCCTATACCGAGGTCGGCGCCCGGACCATGCTGCTCGAAGTCACGATGGCGGACTATTCCTACGTCGTGAACGATGCGCAGATCACTTACACGACGATTGGAAAATTCTGCTCGATCGCGGCGATGACGCGGATCAACCCGGGCAATCACCCGATGCACCGCGCCTCGCAGGCGCATTTTACGTACCGCGCCAGCAGCTATTTTCCGGGCGAAAGCGACGATGCGGAGTTCTTTGCATGGCGGCGCGAACATCACGTCCATATCGGTCATGACGTCTGGATCGGCCACGGCGCGGTCATCCTGCCCGGCCGCTCGATCGGCACCGGCGCGGTGGTCGCGGCCGGCGCCATCGTGACCAAGGATGTCCCCGCCTACATGATCGTCGGCGGCAACCCGGCGCGGCCGATCAAGCGGCGGTTTTCCGAATCCATCGCCGGGCGGCTGACCGAACTCGCATGGTGGGACTGGGACCATGAGACGCTTCGCCGCGCCCTGCCCGATTTCCGCAAACTCGATGTCGAGGGCTTTCTCGACAAGTACGAATTGGCGCGGAGCATCCGTCCGTAAGTCATCCGACCGGAGCGCCGCATCGTGACCGAATTGTTCATCGAAGGTGGCCGGACCCTGCTCGGCCTCGAGATCCTCGAGGCCAGTTTGCGGGTTGCCGGCCGCGAGATCGCCGCCGTGGGTGCGGATAACGGCCATGGCGGGTCCGGCATCGATGCGGGCGGCCTGCTGGTGCTGCCGGGCATCGTCGACCTGCATGGCGATGCCTTTGAGCGGCAGATGATGCCGCGACCCGGCGTCGATTTTCCGATCGACGTCGCGCTTGTCGACAGCGACCGGCAGGCGATCAGCAACGGTATCACGACCGTCTTTCACGGAACGACCTGGTCGTGGGAGCCCGGCCTGCGCAGCGCGGACAATGCCCGGAAATTGCTTGACGCGATCGAGCAGCTGCGGCCGCAGCTCGCCGCCGACACCCGCTTCCATCTGCGCCAGGAGACCTACAATCTCGGTGCGGAGAGCGAAATCATCGACTGGCTGTCGGAAGGCCGCGTCGACCTGTTCGCCTTCAACGATCATATGGACTCGACCGTCGCCAGCCTCACCAAGCCGCTGAAGCGCAGCCGGATGGTCGAACGCACGGGCCTCACCCATGAGGCGTTCGATCAACTCGTGCAACGCGTCATCGCCCGCAGCGATGAGGTGCCGGCCTCGATCGCCCGGCTGGCCCACGCGGCCCGTACCGCCGATGTCCGAATGCTGTCGCATGACGATTCCAGTCCGGCGATGCGGCAGTCCTATCGTGCGCTGGGCGTTGCCATCGCGGAATTCCCGGTCAACGAGGAGACCGCCCGCGACGCCGCAGCTGCCTCCGACTTCATCGTGTTCGGCGCACCGAATGTCGTGCGCGGCGGCAGCCACACCGGCTGGACCAGCGCCGCCGACATGATCGCCAAGGGCCTGTGTTCGGTGCTGGCGTCGGATTATTATTATCCGGCACCGCTGCTGGCGGCGTTCCGGCTGGCGGCAGACGGCGTGCTGCCACTGGCTGAAGCGTGGCAACTGATCTCGTCGGCGCCGGCGCGCGCCGCCGGCCTCGCCGATCGCGGCACGCTTGCCGCCGGGCAGCGCGCTGACATCCTTCTCGTCGATGACACGGTGCCCCTGCGGCCTCGGATCGTCGCGGTGGTTGTCGCGGGCCGCGTCGTCCACCTGACGGAAGCGAACCGTCTCATCCGTTCCGCCATCGCGCCGCGCAAGGCCATTGCAGCCGCGTGAAGCGGCCTTATTCTGGCGCGATGGCAAATTATCCCCGTTACGCGATCTACTTCACCGCGGCACAAGGCAGCGCGCTCGACCGGTTCGGCAGCGCGCTGATCGGTTACGACGCCTATGGCGGCGGCGACCTGCCCTTTCCGGACGGGCTCCCATCAGACTGGCACGACCTGACGCAGGATCCGCGCAAATACGGCTTCCACGCCACGCTAAAGGCGCCGATTGCGCTGGGCGAGGGCAAGGCCGAAGCGCGGCTTGCGGCGGCATGCGAATTGTTTGCCGAATTGGCCCGGCCCGTGCCGATGATCCGGCCCGTGGTCGATGCGATCAGCGGGTTCATCGCGGTGATTCCGGCCGAACCGTCGTCGGAGCTCGAATTGCTCGCTGCCGAGGCCACCAAGGCATTCGATCCGTTCCGCGCGCCCTTAAGCCCGGAAGATCGCGCACGGCGGAATCCGGACAGGCTGACGCCGAGGCAGCGCGACTATCTCGACCGCTGGGGCTACCCTTATATTTTCGAGGAATTCCGCTTTCACATGACCCTGACGGGGCGGCTTCCCGCCGAACGGCGCGAGCCTGTTGTGGCGATGCTGCGCGAGAGATTTGCGGCAACGGGCGTTGGGCCGCTCGCGATCGACGCGATTTCGCTGTGCCGCCAGGAAACGCCGAATTCGCGGTTTCGCGTCATTGGCCGCTGGCAATTGCACGATTGAGGGACGCTCGCAAGCGCGCCCCTCAGCGCCGCTGGTTATAAACGTCGAGGCAGACGGCGCCGAGCAGCACCAGCCCCTTGATCACCTGCTGGTAGTCGATGCCGATGCCGAGGATCGACATGCCGTTGTTCATGACGCCCATGATCATGGCCCCGATGACAGCGCCGCCGACCCGGCCGACGCCGCCATAGGCCGACGCGCCGCCGATGAAACAGGCCGCGATGACATCCAGCTCGAATCCGGCGCCGGCCTTCGGCGTTGCGGTGTTGAGTCGCGCGGCGAACACGAGGCCGGCGAGTGCGGCCAGCACTCCCATGTTGACGAAGGTCAAAAACGTCAGCCGTTCGGTCTTGATGCCGGACAGGCTCGCAGCTCTGGCGTTACCGCCGATGGCGTAGATATGGCGGCCGATCACCGTGCGGGTGGTGACGAACGCATAGAGCGCGATCAGCACCGTCATGATGACGAGCACGTTGGGCAGGCCGCGATGCGAGGCGATCAGGCCGGCAAAGAACAAGATCACCGCGAACAGCACCGCGCTCTTGGCGACGAAGAAGCCGAACGGCTCGACCTCGATGCCATGCGAGGCCTGCCGCGCCCGGCCCTTGGCGCTGGCATAAACCATGGCCACCGCCAGCACGGCGCCGATCAGCAGCGAGGTCGGATAGAGCGTGCCGGCGCCGGGAAACAGTTCGGGGATGAAGCCCGAGGACAGCTTTTGGAAAGTCGGCGGAAACGGTCCGACCGATTGTCCAGCGAGGATGGCGAGCGCCAGCCCCTTGAACACCAGCATGCCGGCCAGCGTCACGATAAAGGACGGGATCTTGAAATAGGCCACCCAATAGCCCTGTGCGGCGCCGATCAGCGCGCCGACCAACAGGCAGGCAACGAAGGCCAAGGGATAGTCGATGTGATAGCGCACCATCAGCACGGCGGCGACGGCGCCCACAAAACCCGCGACCGAGCCCACCGACAGGTCGATATGGCCGGTGACGATGACCAGCAGCATGCCGAGCGCCATGATCACGATGTAGCTGTTCTGCAGCACCAGATTGGTCAGGTTCAGCGGCTGCAGCAGCGTGCCGTCGGTCATGACCTGAAAGAACAGCATGATCGCAAACAGCGACAGCAGCATGCCGTAATTGCGCAGATTGTTCTTGATGAAGCCGGCGTGCCCGGGCAGCCCAACCGCCTTGTCGGTCATGACCGCAAATCTCCCTGAAGTATCTTTTTGTCGATTTCCTTGTTGCGCATGATGGCGCGCATGATCCTTTCCTGGGTGGCTTCGGCGGCGGTGAACTCCCCGACAAAGGCGCCGTCATTCATCACGCAGATGCGGTCGCAGACGCCGAGCAGCTCGGGCATTTCCGAGGAGATCATCACCACGCCCTTGCCCGCCTCGGCAAGCTCGTTGATGATAGAATAGATTTCGTATTTTGCCCCGACGTCGATGCCGCGCGTCGGCTCGTCTAGGATCAACACTTTCGGATCGGTCATCAGCCATTTCGAGAGCACCACCTTCTGCTGGTTACCGCCGGAGAGCTGGCCGGTCTCCTGATAGACGTCGGAACAGCGGATCCGCATCCGGTTACGGTAGTCGTTCGCAACGCGCAATTCGGACATGTCGTCGATGATGCCCTGCCGCGCCACGCGGCCGAGGCTGGCCAGCGTAATGTTCTTGCGGACGTCGCTGTCCAGGATCAGGCCGAGCTGCTTGCGGTCCTCGGTGACATAAGCGAGGCCGGCATCGATCGCCGCCGCCACGCTCGAAAGGTTGACTTCCCTGCCATCGAGCCAGACCCGGCCGCTGATCTTCTCTCCCCAGGCGCGGCCGAACAGGCTCATGGCGAACTCGGTGCGGCCTGCGCCCATCAGCCCGGCGATCCCGACCACCTCGCCGCGGCGGACCTCGAAATTCACGCCCTTGATGACGCGGCGTTCCCGGTGCTGCGGGTGATGCACCGTCCAGTCCTGCACCGTAAAGACCGGTTCGCCGATCTTGGCCGTGCGCTGCGGAAAGCGATGGGCAAGGTCGCGATCGACCATGCTGCGGATGATCCGGTCCTCTTCCACGGGCTCAGCCCGGCAATCGATGCTGTCGACGGTGCGTCCGTCGCGCAGCACCGTGATCCGGTCGGCGACGCGGGCGACTTCCGACAATTTGTGCGAGATCAGGATCGAGGCGATGCCCTGGGCGCGGAAAGCCAGCAGGCGATCCAGCAGCGCGGCGCTGTCGTTCTCGTTCAGGCTGGCGGTTGGCTCGTCGAGGATCAACAGCCGCACCCGCTTGGACAAGGCCTTGGCGATCTCGACCAGTTGCTGCTTGCCGACGCCGAGGTCCGTCACCAGCGTATCGGGCATCTCGGTGAGGCCGACCTGGGCGAGCAATTCCTGGGTCCGGCGATAGACCGTATCGCGGTCGATCACGCCGAGACGCTGCGGCGGATGCGAAAGAAAAATGTTCTCCGCGATCGACATCAGCGGAATCAGCGCCAGCTCCTGGTGGATGATGATGATGCCGAGCGCCTCTGACGCATTGACGTCGCGAAAGCGTCGCTCCTCGCCGTCGAAGATGATGCTGCCTTCGTAGTCGCCATGCGGGTAGACGCCGCTGAGCACCTTCATCAGGGTCGACTTGCCGGCGCCGTTCTCGCCGACCAGCGCATGGATCTGCCCCGCCTCCACGCTGAAGTTGACGTCGCGCAGCGCCTGAACGCCGGAAAAGCTCTTGCTCACGCCGCGCATTTCGAGAATTGCGGTCATCGCGCCTTCACGTCCATTGCCTCATCTATCCCAGTGGCGGCGCGCCGGTAATCGCCGGCGCCGCCGCTATGCGTCAATCGAACTGCGAGCGCTTGTAGTAGCCGCCGTCGATCAGCACCTTCTCCCAGTTGTTCTTGTCGACGACGACGGGCTTCAGCAGATAGGAAGGCACCACCTTGACGCCGTTGTTGTAGGTCTTGCTGTCGTTGACGGTCACTTCCTTGCCGCTGAGCGAGGCGTCCACCATGTCGGCGGTGACGCGCGCGAGATCGCGGGTATCCTTGAAGATGGTCGAATATTGCTCGCCGCGTTGCATCGACTTGATCGACGGCACCTCGGCATCCTGGCCCGAGACGACCGGCATCGGCATGTTGCCGCTGCCATAGCCGACGCCCTTCAGCGAAGAGAGAATGCCGATGGAGAGACCGTCATAGGGCGAGAGCACGGCATCGACCCGCTTGCGGCCGTAGAACGCGCTCAGCAAATTGTCCATCCGCGCCTGCGCCGTGGCGCCGTCCCAGCGCAGGGTCGAAACCTTGTCCATGCCCTTCTGGCCGCTGCCGATCACCAGCTTGCCGCTGTCGATATAGGGCTGCAGCACCGACATCGAGCCGTTGTAGAAGAAATAGGCGTTGTTGTCGTCCGGCGAGCCGCCGAACAACTCGATATTGAACGGCCCTTTGCCCTCCTTCAGCCCAAGCGCCTGCTCGATCGACTGCGCCTGCAGCACGCCGACCTGGAAATTGTCGAAGGTGGCGTAGTAGTCGACATTGGGCGTATCGCGGATCAGCCGGTCATAGGCAATGATCGTGATCCCCTTGGCCTTGGCCTGCTTCAGCACGTCGGACAGCGTGGTGCCGTCGATCGCCGCGATCACCAGCACCTTGGCGCCCTTGGTCACCATGTTCTCGACCTGCGAGAGCTGGTTCGGAATGTCGTCCTCGGCATATTGCAGGTCGGTGCCGTAGCCGCGCTCTTTCAAGATCTTGACGATGTTGTTGCCATCGTCGATCCAGCGCGCCGAGGATTTTGTCGGCATGGCGATGCCGACGGTGCCCTTGCTCTGGGCAAACGCGCCGGTCACTGCCGTTGCGGCCATGGTCGCCGCCAGCGCAAGCGCCGACAATGTGGTCTTCAGACTGGTCATGCTTCACTCCCTGGATATCAGAGGATCTATGGTTCGTTGATTGTCGGACCGCTAAATGCGGTTCTTGAAACTCGGTGGTCCCGCGCGATCGTGCGCGCCTCGTACTCCTCCATCAATCCGTTGAAAGTCTGACGTCCGGTTCAGGCCGGCCGCGCACCGCGAAATCGAGCACGAAAGTGCGGCCGTGATCGGGATCGGCGCGTTTCGCCTCTTCGTCCATCCCCTGCCAGGCCGAGGTCACCAGCAAACGTGAAAAATTCTGCCCAACAAAGGCAGGACAGCTCGACTGCCGCGCCGGAACGCGCAGGCTGCGCTGATGTTCGCCTTGCGGACTATAGACGTCGATGCAGCCGCCGCCCCAGCGCGCGTTCCAGATCAGCCCGCCGGCATCGACCACCGCGCCGTCGATGCCGCCGCCACCCCGCCGGGTGACCAGCGCGGCTGGCTCGCCAACCGGCAGACCGGTCGCAGCATCGAGATCGACGCGGAACAGCGTGTTCTTCCCGGTATCGGCGAAATAGCCGATGGTCCCGTCCGGCGAGAAGCAGATCGCATTCGGGATGGTGATCTGGCCGTAGAGCAACGACAGCTCGCCGCGGTGCAGCGCATAGATGGCGCCCAACCCCCGTTCGGCGTGCCGGCCCATGGTGCCGATCCAGAACGTGCCGGACGGATGCACCCGGGCATCGTTCGAGCGCGTTGCGGCATTGTCCGCTTCGAGCGGACGGTACAGCGTCATTCGCCCATCCGCCGTATCGCGAATGTAAAGACCGTCATCGGCGACGACGAGCTGGCGCTGCGCGTCGATCCGCCCCAGCGCGCTGCCCATCACATCGAGCGAATGGATGGTGGTCTGCCCGGTGCCGAGCCGCGCCTCGAACAGCCGGCGCTCGACGATGTCGAACCACCAGGCCGTATCTGACGCGGCGTCGTAGGTCGGCCCCTCGCCAAGATGGCAGCGCTCGCTACAGAGAACGGCCGACGATACTTCTTCCATTTCGCCGCCGCCGCTCATCGCTCCGCCCCCTCAGGCGACTTTACCGCGGATTGTGTCGCCATTGCGCCGGGATTTGCGTGCGTGAAGCGATACCGCGTGCTGTGCCGATAGACCTCGCCGGGGACCAGCCGTGCGGTCGGGAAGTCAGGCCGGTTGGGCGTATTGGGCCACGCGTGCGGCTCGAGGCAGATGGCATCGGACTGCCGATAGAGGCGGCCGCCCTTGCCGGCGGTAGAACCATCGAGAAAATTTCCGGAATAGACCTGCAAGCCCGGCTGATTGGTGAACAGTTCGAGCACGCGGCCGGACGCAGGCTCAGCCAGCCGCGCGGCGAAACGCGGTTCGCCGCCGGCCGGGCCGAGGCAGAAATTATGGTCGTAGCCGCGACCGACGCGGAGCTGCGGATGGTCGTTGCGAATCCGCGCGCCGACCGCGGCGCCTGCGCGGAAGTCGAACGGCGTATCGGCCACCGCGCAAGGCGGCTGCGGCAACGGGATCGCGCTGGCGTCGATGGCGAGGAAATGATCCGCCGCCACGGTGAGGTGATGATCGAGAATATTCCTGCCCGAGCGCGCACCGGCCAGATTGAAAAAGCTGTGGTTGGTGAGGTTGACCACGGTCGGCCGATCGGTCCGCGCCGTCATGTCGAGCCGCAGTTCCATTGGCGCGGTGAGACGCCACGTCACTTCGACATCCAGTCTTCCCGGATATCCCTCCTCGCCATCGGCGCTGGTGTATCCAAGCGTCACGGCCGGAAGCTCTCCGTCATCGATCGCGATAATCCGCCAGTTGCGGCGGTCGAACCCTTCCAACCCGCCATGCAACGCGTTGGCACCGTTGTTGACCGCGAGCTGGAATTCGCTGCCGCCAAGCCCGAAGCGCGCGCCGGCGATGCGGTTGGCATAGCGGCCTACGGTTGCCCCGAAGAACTGTCGCCGGGCGAGATAGCCTGCGAACGCGTCATGACCGAGCACGATGTCATCGCGACGACCCGCGGCGTCCGGCACCAGCAGCGCCTGCAGGCTGGCGCCATAGGTCATGATGCGCGCTTCCAGTCCATCGGCGGCCTGCAGGACGACGCACTCCACCTCGCCGCCGTCAGGCAGCATGCCGAAGCGGGAACGCGTGATGCGGGAGACGGCTGTTGCGCTCATACCTCAATCCTCGAACGGCTCGACCGTGCGGCGACGTCCCAGCAGGAACGCGTCGGCGACAAGCTGGAGCGGCGCCAGATCGACGTCGCTTTCGCCGCTCACCGCGAGTTCGCGGAAGCGGCGATAGAGCGCGGGGTATTCCGCCTTGGCGGCGTCGACGTGCTGCCGATCCCCGACCGTCAACTTCCTGCCACCGTGCGAAAACGAGACAAGGCCGCCATCGGTATCGATCTCGATGTCCCAGCTCTGCGGACCGGTCTGGCGAAAATCGAACTCGGCCGCGATCTTCAACCCCTGCGCATCTGACAACGCGAGGCTGGCCGCGATTGGCGCGTCGCGATTGGCGGGGAATGCAAGATCCGCCGACGTGACAAACAGGGGCTGCGGCAGTATCCGCGTCAGGATCGAAAGCGCATTGATGCCGGGATCGAACACGCCGAGCCCGCCGGGCGCGAAAATCCAGGCCTGCCCGGGGTGCCAGACCCGTACGTCTTCCTTCCAAATGATCCGGACGGAATTGATCTGGCGTCCCGCCAGTAATTGCCGCGCCGGCTCGACCGCCGGCGCGTAACGGGAATGCCATGCCGCAAACAACGTACGCCCCGCCGCCCGCGCGGCAGCCGAGAGCGGCGTGATCTCGGCCACAGTGGCGCCCGGCGGCTTTTCCAGCAGCACATGCTTGCCTGCGGCCAATGCTATTGCCGCCTGGGCCTGACGAACCTGCGGCGGCGTGCAGATCGCCACGGCATCGATATCTGGACCACCGCGTAACAACTCGACCAGCGTCGCCACATGCGGCACACCCGGCAGCGACGCAACGGGGTCGGCCACCGCAACCAGTTCCACACCGTCGGTCGCGGCAATCGCCGGCACGTGCTGGTCGCGCGCGATCTTGCCGAAACCGACGATGGCAACGCGAAGCGGATTCATCATCACTCCCTGGACCCGGTTATTCGTTCTGGCACCCGGCACACTATAATACCTATATGCGTGATGTGGCGGCGGTGGGAAGGGCATACTCCATGGAAAACGAGCGCTGACTAGTCGCTTCCAACATGCCGGCCTGCAAACAGGAACACCGGCGGCACGCCGCCCCTCACCTGTTGACGCCTGAAAGCGTTCAAAGGCGCTTGATCGCCACCGCGATTCCACCTTGATTGCCTCGACCGTACCGCTGGCCTAAGGATTTCGACATGCAGCCCGCCACCGCAAAGCCGCTCTACATCCGCATGCATGCGGACGATAACGTCGCGATCGTCGCCAACCGCGGCGGTCTGCAGCCGGGTACCGAGTTCGCGTGCGGCCTGCGGCTGGTCGAACAGATCCCGCAAGGCCACAAGGTTGCGCTGGCCGATATCGCGGAAGGCGAGATCATTCGCCGCTATGGCGAGGTCATCGGCCATGCCGCGGCGCCGATCGCGCGCGGCAGCTGGGTCAAGGAAGCGCTGGTGCAGATGCCGGACGCGCCGTCCTTCGACAACCTGCCCAGGCCGAACGGCGGCGCGATCCGGCTGCCGCCGCTGGAAGGCCACACGTTCGAAGGCTATCGCAATGCCGACGGCTCGGTCGGCACCCGCAACATCCTCGCCATTTCGACCAGCGTACAATGCGTCGCCGGCACCGTCGAGTTCGCGCTAGACCGGATCCGCAAGGAGCTGCTGCCGAAATATCCCAATGTCGACGACGTGGTGGCGGTCACCCATGCCTATGGGTGCGGGGTGGCGATCAACGCGCCGGGTGCCGCCGTTCCGATCCGCACGCTGCAGAACCTCGCCCGCAACCCCAATTTCGGCGGTGAGGTGATGATCGTCGGCCTCGGCTGTGAAAAGCTTCAGCCTGAGCTTCTGCTGCCGGAGGGCATGAACGCCGACGACGAAATCATGCGCATGCAGGACGAAGGCCTCACAGGTTTTGGCGAGATCGTCGAGGAGATCGTGCAGATGGCCGAGGCCCGCCTTAAGATACTGGATCAGCGGCGGCGTGAAACCTGTCCGGCCTCGGCGCTGGTGGTCGGCATGCAGTGCGGCGGCAGCGATGCGTTCTCGGGTGTTACAGCCAATCCGGCGCTGGGTTTTGCGGCCGATCTCCTGGTCCGTGCCGGCGCCACCGTGATGTTCTCCGAAGTCACGGAAGTGCGCGACGCCATTCATCTGCTGACGCCGCGCGCGGCGAGCCAGGATGTCGCCGACGCGCTGGTGCGCGAGATGGCCTGGTATGATCGCTATCTCGCCGGCGGCGAGGCCGACCGCAGCGCCAACACCACGCCGGGCAACAAGAAGGGCGGCCTCTCCAACATCGTCGAGAAGGCGATGGGTTCGGTGATCAAATCAGGCACCGGCCCGATCGCAGGCGTGCTGGCGCCGGGCGAACGTGTCAGCCAGAAAGGGCTGATTTTCGCAGCGACGCCGGCCAGCGACTTCGTTTGCGGCACGCTGCAATTGGCATCGGGCATGACCCTGCACATCTTCACCACCGGCCGCGGCACGCCCTATGGGCTTGCCGCCGTGCCTGTCATCAAGGTATCGACGCGGAGCGAGCTCAAGCAGCGCTGGCACGATTTGATCGACGTCGACGCCGGCAGCATCGCCACCGGCGATGCGACGATCGAAGACGTCGGCTGGGAGTTGTTCCGCCTGATGCTCGCCGTGGCGAGCGGCCGCAAGACCTGGGCCGAACACTGGAAGCTCACCAACTCCCTTGCCTTGTTCAATCCAGGGCCGGTGACATAGTTACGGCCCGGCCCAGTCGTGGGACGCAGCAGGCGCGATGGCCAACCGTGGCAAGCTAGGCCGCAATCAGTTTTTCGATCTGCGGTATTGGATGCGAGGTCAATTCCTTTGAAATCTCGCCCACGACCCGGTCGGCCACCTCGGCATGGAACGCCTTGCGTAGATTGCCGAGAACCTTTGCGGGCGCGATGACGACGAGCTTTTCGAAACGATTGTCGTGGGCGTGCCGGTAGAGCGCCTGTGCGATCTCGCCGGCGAACCGCTCCTTGGCGATGTGGTGCCAGTCGACCTCCTCCACCGCGCTTCGTGCCGTGCCGACGCCCGCAGGAGAGCGTCCCGGACGATCGGTGCCCTGCTCGCGCGTTGCCGGATTTTCCTGTTCCATGACCTGCTCGACTTCGAGCCTGACCTGGTGCGCGGTTCCCTTATTGCGCAGGAACAGCGCCTTCTGGCCGTCGCCGATCAGAACGAGTGCATTGTGAGTGATATTGGGGGTCGTTTCATGGCTCATTATCGATGCCTCCGTAAAGTCCCAACGCAGCAATCGCGACGGGGTTGCCTCTGCGACGAAACGCCGGCTGATCAACATCACAGGTCGGCGCGCGCCGGCGCGGCATTGAGCGGGATATCGAGCCCGGCGGTCAGCACGTGCAGATCTAGCTGCACTTCACATAAAGAACCACGCACGCGTTTCCGTGAACGATGGAACCGCTCACATCTCACCACAAGATCGTGATAGGTGACGCAGCCCACATTCGCGCGTGAGCGTTGGCCGTAATGCGGTGGTGCAAGCCACAGTGCATTTCGAGCCAACGAGGTTTCCATGAAGCGCCTGTTGATTTCCGGATTCGTGGCAGTCGCCCTGCTCGCCGCTGCAACCACATTGCGTTCGCATTCGATCATTTCAGCCGACCGGTCCAATGTGACCCACGGCCTGGCTTCGGCGAAGAAATCGCCGGCCCTCGCCAGCGTCAGCAAGCTTCCGATCGAAGAGTTCGAGGACATGTCGTTCGTGTTTTCGACGCCAGCGAAGCATTGATCGAGGCGGGTCGATCCGCCGGACGTTATTTCTTCGTTGCGCGCTCGAGAAATTGCACGAGCGCGGCGCGGTCCTGTTCGGAGCCGATGCGTTGCTCCGGCATCTTGGTGCCGGGCGTATAGGCCTGCGGTCCGATCTCGAACAATTTTGAAACCGTCTCCGGCGTCCAGACGATATCGAGACGTTTGAGCGCTTCGGAGAATTTGTAACCGGATGCCGTGGCGATGCGGCGGCCAAAAATTCCGGCCAGCGTCGGTCCGGCGCGGTTGGCCTGATCCGCGCCGAGCGTGTGGCAGGCCACACAGGCGCGGAAGATTTCCGCGCCGCGATCGCCGGCATAGGCGGCGAGCGGATCTCCTGCCGTCTCCAGCAGGATAGGATCGACCGGCTCGCCGGTCGCGGCGTTCCAGCGCCGGATGATGTGGTCTGCGCCGCCCGTCAGCAGCGTTCGGCTATCGGGCATGAAGGCCACCGACCAGACCGGCAGACCCGGACCGACCAGCGTGCGCGCGAGCGTACGCGCCTTGCGGTCGATCACCGCGACCGTGCCGCCGATGGTCGCGGCAGCGAGCCGCACGCTATCAGGCGACATTGCAAGCGAGATCACCGGCCGTGGCCCCGCGGTCACCTCGCCGGCCGCCGCGCCGCCCGCGGTCAGGAAATAGACCTTGCCGTCCGCACCGCCCACGGCGATTTCGCCATCGGCGCTGGTGGCCACGGCGTTGAGCGGGGTCGGCATCGAAACCACGACCGGCGCCTGCGCGCCCGACAACGGCCAGATGCGAATGCTGAGGTCGTAGCTGACGCTGACCAGTGCGCTGCCATCGGCGGTGAACGCGACGCCATTGACGTTCTGCGTATGCCCGTCGAGAACGCGCGGCGCGCTGCCGTCGAGCGGCCACAGCCGCACCGTCTGATCCCATGAGGCGGACGCGATGGTTGTGCCATCTGGCGATGCCGCCAGTGCTACGATCGGCGCCGTGTGGCCTTCGAGCACGGTGTCGGGCTCGGTCTTGCCTGGAGCCCAGATGGCGATACGGCCATCGGCACCGGCGGTCGCCATGCGCCCGCCGGCAAGCAGCACGACCGCGTTGACGGCGTCGGCATGGAAACGCAGCACCTGCTCGGCCGCGTTGCGCGTCAGCGACCAGCGGATCGCGGTGGAATCGAAGCTGCCGGAGATCGCGGTCTGCCCGTCGGCCGAAATCGCCAGCGCCCGCACCGGCCCGCCATGCCCGCGCAATTGCGCGACAACCGCCGTCGGTGCGATCACCAGCGCAATCAAAAAGGCCGCACAGCCTGGAAGCGCGGCCCGGGCCAATCTGGCGAATGAACCGACAGCAACCAAGCTTCGTTGCATCCGCATCGGCCTCAGCGCACGCCCGGCCTGTCGCGGTCGAGCCCCTTGGACTGGAGATCGTCGAGATACGCCTGAAAGCGCCGCTCGGCATTTTCGGCGAGGTCGCGCAAAAATGCCCAGGAGTAAATGCCGGTCGAATGCATATCGTCGAACCCCAGTCTGACTGCGTAATTGCCGACAGGATCGACGGAAAGAATGGTGACATTGCGTTTGCCGCCGACCGTCTTGCGCTCGGCCTCGGAATGCCCCTGCACCTCGGCGGACGGGCTGGTCACCCGGAGCAGTTCGGCGGGAAGATCGAAGGCGCGGCCATCGTCAAAGGCAACGCGCAGCGAGCGGCGGTCCTTTGGCAGGCGGATTTCGACCGGCCACGCCAGCGCAGCGTCAGGCACGCGCACCGCCGGCGTCAGCTCGGGCCGATCAGATTGTTGCCGGGATCGCCTACCCTGGCGCCCGACGTCGTGAAGGCGACCGAACTTGGCTCCTGGATCGTGTTAAGCACCATCGCGACGCTGACGGCGGCGAGAATGGCGAATGCCAGAGCCAGAACAAAGGATTTCATGTCACTTCCTCAGGTTTGACGAGCGCCAGCCGGATCATTCAGCCGGCACCGCGCGGGGCGCGCCATCGGCGGGCGCGGCGCCTTTTGCCTGTTGCTCCTTGACCCAGAGCGCATGATGCTCCTTGGCCCAGTTGAGATCGACCTCGCCGGTGCCCATCGCGTCGAACGCGCCTTCCATGCCGACCGAGCCGATATAGATGTGCGCCAGCATGGCGGCGATGAAGAGCATCGCGATCACGGCATGGATGATGGTCCAAAGCTGCAGCGCCGTGACGTCGCCAGGCAGATACGGGAATAGCAGGAACCAGCCGGACACCGACATCAGGGCGCCGCCAATCACCACGATCCAGAAAATCCCCTTCTGGCCCGCGTTGAAGCGCCTGGCCGGCGGATGCTTGCCGTTCGGGAGGATGCCGCCACCCTGCTTGATCCACTCCAGGTCGACCTTGCCGGGGATGTTATCCTTGATCCAGATCAGGAACATGATGACGAGACCGAACATGAACGGGAACGCCAGGTAGTTGTGCGCGAGCTTGGCCCAGGCCGACATCGCTGCAAAAGCGTCTGCGCCGAAAAACGGCAGGATCAGCATGCGGCCGAAACTCACGTTCAGGCCCGACAGCGCAAGGATGATGAAGCAACTTGCCGTCAGCCAGTGCGTGAAGCGTTCGAAGCTGGCAAAGCGCAGGATCGTCTGTCCCGAAAGTCCCTTGTGAACGCGGATCCGTCCGCGCACCATCAGGAAGATCGCCAGCAAGGCCAGCATGCCGAGAATGGCAATGCCGCCGATCCACGGCAGCTTGCTGCGATGGAAGTCGCGCCAGTCGCGCCCCGCCGGCTGAATCAGGTTAGCGGCACTCCGGTCCGGGATCGATATGCGGCCAGAGATCTTGTCGCCCTCCTTCAGCGCATTCAGGAGCTTGTCCTCCTGAACGGCTTCGGCGGTCGGTTTGAAGGAAAGCTGAGCTGTGGCAGGTTGTGCGATCACCAACAGCAGCGCGAACCCGGCGAGCAGCGCCTTGAAGCCGGCGAGCTTGAGAATTGAAGATGAGCCTGGCATGTGCACAACGCCCTTTCGGTTATCGGAATTACGCATGCGCCGCCGCGCCAAGGCACGGCGGCCGTGGCATCAGCCGGTCGGTGAATCGGCGTAGGCCGTCTTCCAGCCCCACATGCCGGAGCCGTAGCCGCGCTTCATCACCCGCTCCTTGTAAATCTCGGCGATGATCGCGCCGTCGCCGGCGAGCAGCGACTTGGTCGAGCACATCTCGGCGCAGATCGGCAGCTTGCCCTCGGCGAGACGGTTGGCGCCGTATTTGGCGTATTCGGCCGGCGTGGAGTTGGCTTCCGGCCCGCCTGCGCAATAGGTGCACTTGTCCATCTTGCCGCGCGATCCGAAGTTGCCGACCTTCGGATATTGCGGCGCGCCGAACGGACAGGCGTAGAAGCAATAGCCGCAGCCGATGCACAAATCCTTGGAGTGCAGCACCACGCCGTCGGCGGTGGTGTAGAAGCAAGACACCGGGCAGACCGCGGCGCACGGCGCATCGGTGCAGTGCATGCAGGCCATCGAGACCGAGCGCTCGCCGGGCTTGCCGTCATTGATGGTGACGACGCGGCGGCGATTGATGCCCCACGGCACTTCATGTTCGTTCTTGCAGGCCGTCACGCAGGCGTTGCACTCGATGCAACGGTCGGCATCACAGAGAAATTTGACGCGAGCCATGATCTATTCTCCTCTCACGCCGATTGAATCTGGCACAGGGTCACCTTGCCCTCGTGCATACCGGTGACCGGGTCGTAGCCGTAGGACGTGATCGTGTTGACGCTTTCGCCCAGCACGATCGGGTCCGCCCCCTTCGGATATTTGCTGCGTTGGTCGACGCCCTGGAACCAGCCGCCGAAGTGGAACGGCATGAAGGCCACTCCCTTGCCGACACGATCGGTGACGAGCGCCTTGACGCGGGCCTTCGAGCCGTTCTCGGGGCCGAACACCCAGACCCAGCCACCGTCCTTGATGCCGCGTTCGGAGGCGTCCGACGTGTTGACCTCGACAAACATGTCCTGCTGCAGTTCGGCGAGCCAGCGGTTCGACCGCGTCTCCTCGCCGCCGCCTTCGTACTCCACCAGACGACCTGACGTCAGGATGATCGGGAATTGCTTCGCAAGCCCCTTGTCCACCGCCGCCTTCTGCACGGAGAAGCCGAGATTGGCCATGCGGAACTGACGCCCGTCCGGACGCGTCGGATATTTCGCGACGAGATCGGGTCGCGCGGTGTAGATCGGTTCGCGATGCACCGGCACGGGATCGGGAAGATTCCACGCCACCGCACGGGCCTTGCCGTTGCCATACGCCATCACGCCGTGTTCTAGCGTCACACGGATGATGCCGCCCGACAAATCGACCGCCCAGCCAACGCCATCGGGATTGTTGCCGCCGATCTTCTGGATCGTCGCCAGTTCGGCTTCGGTGAGTTCCTTGTCCCAGCCGAGTTTCTTGAGCAGGCCGTAGGTGAACTCGGGGTAGCCGTCGGTCAGTTCCGAGCCCTTGCTGTAGGAGCCTTCCGACAGCAGATTGACGTTCTTCACGGAACCGTCCGGCTGCTTCTCTTCGTAGACCACGCCGAAGCGGGCGCGGAACGTGCCGCCTCCATCCTTGGCGTGCAGATTGGTGTTGTAGAGCGTATGCGTGCCCGGATGCTTGATTTGCGGCGTGCCCCAGCACGGCCACGGCAGGCCGTAATAGTCGCCGCCGACTTCGGGCTCGTCCGCCTTGGCACGCAAGGTCACCAGGTCGAACTTGCCCTGGTTCTGCATGTGTGCCTTCAGCCGCTCCGGCGACTGGCCGGAATAGCCGGTCGAGAAACCGCCGCGATTGATTTCGCGCAGCACGTCTTCGGGCAAAGGACGGTTGTTTTCCACCTTGATGTTCTTGAACATCGGATCGGCGAAACCGAGCTTCTTGGAAAACAGATAGATGATCTCGTAATCGTCCTTCGACTCGAAGATCGGTTTGACGACCTGCTCGCCCCACTGCAGCGAGCGGTTGGACGCCGTGCGCGAGCCCGAGGTCTCGAACTGGGTGCAGGCCGGCAACAGATAGGTCCCGTTCTTGCGCTCGGAGATCGCGGCGAACGTGGTCGGATGCGGATCGGCGACCACGAGTAGTTCGAGCTTTTCGAGGCCCTTCACCATCTCCGTCATGCGCGGGATGGTGTTGCCGCCGTGGCCCATGATGAACACGCCCTTCACGACATCGCGTTGATCGACCTCGTCAGGGTTGGCCAGCGTCGCATCGAACCAGCGGGTCCACGGGATGCCCGGCAATTCCATATTCTGCTTGCGGGTGCGCGCCGGGCGGCCGGCTTTCGCCGGCACTTCGTCGAAGCGCGCCTGCAGGTCGTCGTACCCGACCTCCCAGACCCGCGCCCAGTGTTTCCAGGCGCCTTCGACCAGGCCGTAATAGAGCGGCAGCGTCGTGATATCGAGGCCGATATCGGTCGCGCCCTGCACGTTGCAATGGCCGCGGAAGATGTTGGCGCCACCGCCGAATGTGCCGACATTGCCGGTCGCCAGCAGCAGGTTGCAATACGCGCGGACGTTGGCGGTGCCGACCGTGTGCTGGGTGCCGCCCATGCACCAGATGAAGGTCGAAGGTTTCTGCTTGGCGAAGGTCTCGGCGACCTTCTTCATCTGCTCGCCAGGAATGCCGGTGACGCGCTCGACTTCCTCCGGCGTCCACTTCGCCACTTCGGCGCGGATCTGGTCCATGCCGTAGACGCGCTGCTTGATGAATTCCTTGTCTTCCCAGCCATTGTTGAAGATGTGGTGCAGCATGCCCCAGATCACCGCGATGTCGGTGCCGCTGCGGAAACGGACATATTCGGTGGCGTGCGCCGCGGTGCGGGTGAAGCGCGGATCGAGCACGAACACGTTGGCGCGGTTGATCTCCTTGCCCGTGAGAATGTGCTGCAACGAAACCGGATGCGCTTCGGCGGCATTGGAGCCCATGAAGACGATGGTCTTCGAATTCCTGATGTCGTTGTACGAATTGGTCATCGCGCCGTAGCCCCAGGTATTGGCGACGCCGGCGACGGTGGTGGAGTGACAGATGCGGGCCTGGTGATCGATCGAGTTGGTGCCCCAGAAGGCCGCGAACTTGCGGAACAGGTAGCCGCCTTCGTTGGAGAATTTCGCGGAGCCCAGCAGATAGACCGAGTTGGCGCCGGACTTGGCGCGGATCTCGAGCATCTTGTCGCCGATCTCGTTGATGGCCTGATCCCACGCGATCTTCTGCCACTCGCCGTTGACCAGCTTCATCGGATATTTCAGCCGGCGATCGCCGTGGACCAGTTCGCGCACCGAGGCGCCCTTCGCGCAATGCGAACCGCGGTTGATTGGGCTGTCCCACGCCGGCTCCTGGCCGACCCAGACCCCGTTCTGCACTTCGGCGATCACGGTGCAGCCGACCGAGCAATGCGTGCAGATGTTCTTTTTGATTTCCGTCGGCGCGCCGACGATCTTCGGGCCGGCCTGTGCCTTGCGCACGGAGCCGAGCGGCATCAGTCCGATCGCCGCGCCGGCACCGGCAGCCAGACCGGAGCGTCGCAGGAACGTGCGGCGATCGAGAACGCCGGATGCGAGGCCGGCGGCGATGCCCTGCAAACGCGCCCTGCCCGCGGATCCGTCTTTTCGCTTGATCAACATGAGCGTTGTCCCATCAATAGCGGTTGACGCGATAGTAGTTCTTGACGTGATCGGTTTCCTTGTAGCGCGCCTTGACGCGCTCGGCCTGCGACTCGTCCGCGGCCGCTTCGCTGCCGGCAAGCGGCACGATAGCTGCCGCCGCGACCGCCGATCCGCCCATCAGAAACAGGCTGCGCCGGTCCACACCCGCGGCGCGTGACTTGCCTTTGTCGTCAGATGGCTTGCTCATTGCGATCTCCTTTTTCATTTTTCACGTTGCCTTTCGCCGTCACTCGGACAGCGTGAAAGCCTCGGATTCCAGTTCCATGAAGACGCGGCCGGCGCGGCCGACGGCGCGGTAGAACCGCGCGGATTGCGATATTTCCAAATCGGCGAACATCCGCGCTGCCCACGGCTTGAGATGCCGCTCGAAAAAACGCGCCTGTTCGGCGAACTCGGCTTCGAAGTCGTTGCGTGCGAGCCCTGCCATGACCTCAAGCAGGATGCCGATGTGATCTTCCGGCTCCCGCGAGGTGCCGGCGCGTTCGATTCCGAGCGCATCGAGATCTTCGCGCACCCGCGCCAAGGGGCGCTCGTGAAGGAAGCCGGTCAGATAGTAGGAGGCATAGGGCAGCAGTTCGCCACGGCCGAGGCCGATGAAGAGGTCGAAGAATTCCTTGCTGGCGGCGCGATCGTCGGTCGCCGCGGCTGCCGCAGCGAGTTCGACATGCGCCATACCGAGATCGGATGCGTCGCCTTTCAGCATCGCCACCCGCCGGAGCGTGTCGGCATCCGGCGCCTTACCGAGCAGCAAGGACAGCAGGCCGTATTCTGCGGCGCGCAGTTGATCGATTTCATCGACGTCGGCGTGCAGTTTCAACTGGCCCTCTGGCAATCCGTACAGATCGGGGCGCAGGACGAAGCGTTCGACCCGCGTCAGCGCCTCGACGGCCAGAACACGCTCCGCCGGAATGCGCGACCACGCCGAAACCGAGGGCTGCGCAATGCCAAGCCCCCGCGCCAACGACCCGACGCCACCCGCTGCCTTGATAGCTAGTTCCAGCCCGGCATCACGCATGGTGCTACCGATTCTCCTGCCGCACTCGCGCCCGCCCGTCCCCAGGCAAACTTAGAATTGGAATTATTCCAAGCCGAGAATTTCTAACATAGGCTGTGCCTATGTCCGCAGAAACTTTTGTCTATACGATCGGTTTTGCGGTGCCATGACGTCGCACCAGCTGCTGCGGTGCAACGGGTCTGACAATTTGAGACTCTGCTGCCGGCGGGGATTTGCCGACATCGCTGTCGGCCCTTGAAATGGCTTCTGTTTCTGCCGCAGACGGCTCACCCGTTCGCCTAAGAGATTGTTCCGGGAGATCAACGTGCGGCTTTTCCGACGAAACGCCAGCGAACGCTTCTGCGGGCGAATCCGTCATCACATCATTTTTACAGTTTGAGTTGAAATTGATCGTTTCAGTCGCGGATTTGCCCATGATCTCCGACACCAGCCGCGCCACATCGACGCCCGCGCCGAGTTCGCCGCCGCCGGGCACCCCGCCCGGCGCGTTCCAGTCATAAGCGTATTCGAGCGCAGGACTGACGTAGTTGCGAATCGCGGGATCCAGCGCCCATGATTTTCGCAAGGCGGCATTTCGCAAATGATCGGGCACACCTTTGCGCAGAAATGCGGTGATATCGCTGCTTCCGGTCAGTTCTTCGAGCTTCGGCAAGGTCGAAAGATCGAATTCCGGCGCGATATCTTCGCCTTGTGGTACGGACGAGCCTGACGGTTCGGCGTTTTCGACCGTTGGCGCATCCAGCTTTGGTTCCGGCTGTCGCGCCTCCTGCTTGCGCTGCGACCATCGCGCCAGGAAGCCCCGATCGGCGTCGTCGTCAGGACCACTCATCGGCGTCCTGTCCCTTCATCCGGCCGCCCGTCCGGTGCGCGTGGCCGATCGCCCGTCGCGCGATCCCGCTTGCGCTTGTGGAACACGCGCTCGACATGGAAGCGATCGACAAAGGCCGCGATCCATGACGCGATGGCGGGCGGCATCGGCACGGTGCCGATCACGTCGCAGCCGCTTTCGAACATCGCCTCCCCTTCGGTCGGGTCGGCGGTCACTTTGGTCAGTTCGAGTTCGGCGCCGCCGTCCTGGCGCCGCAACGCGACCCAGATGCGCGGCGCGCCGTCGGCGAGGTTATCGCGATAATTCGCCGTTTCCGCGCTGAACAGTTCAATGCTGGCCGCGCCCGCATAATAGGTCGTGGCGTCGGCCTCGGTGGACAGCACGGTCCACGGCGCGGTCGCGGGCACCTCGTCCAGAATCAGCGCCGGCGACCACAGTTCGTCGATCCAGGGATTGTCGATCGAACGGCGCCGCAACACCACGCCGACCTCGCGGGACGCCTCTGTCATGGCTACTCCCGGTCCTCTGTCAGGTTGATCATGTGACGGCCGCGGCCGCCGCCAGCGGCAGGCCCGCGACCAGATTTTGCGGCTTCAATCTCACCACCTTGTCCTCGCCCATGGCAAGGATCAGGTAGACCGGCTTGTCGCCGACCCGCTCATCCACCAGCCTTGCATCCTCGAAGGTTAGGCGCATCAAGGCCACGATACGTTCGGCAACGCCACCCTCCAGGCGCTCGCCGCGCCACAGCGCATTGCCTATCCGCGTCGCCTCGCTGTCGAGCCCGACAAACCAGCGCCAGTCGCGATCCTCGATCGAGGCGATAGTTTCGACGCTGGCGGTGACGCCGAGCAAATGCTCGATCCAGCGCTCGATGACCCGGCACAGCCCGGCGCGCGCCTTGGCGTTGCCGCCAAAATTCATCGCCATCGCGTGCGCGTCCGAGCGCGACCAGTAGGTCCAGGCGTTTTCGTCGTCCATGACGTCCATCTCGCCAAAGGACTTTGGCTGTTGCAGCATGGCGGTGAGCGGCGACGCATGCAGATCGTGCCGGGCCTGCTGCTCTGCCTCAATCACTTCCGCATCGGCCAGCAGAAGCGTGCCATCATGAACCGCCGCCAGTTGGCTACGATAGAACAGCTCCGCCGCGCGCAGCGTATAGGGATCCTCGCAGCCTTCGAGTGCGTTGCGCAGGATCAGATGACACAGTTGCGACACGAAGATCGGCGGCAGGTCGCCGACGCCCTTGCGGGCCAGCGCGACATAAACCGCTTCCAGCGATGGCGCAGCCAGCAGCCGGTCGCGGAATTTCATCATGAAGGACCAGTTTTCGCGCGCGTCGGCATCGGCGAGCCGCGCGATGTCCGCATCCGATACAGCGCGCATCGGATCGGCCATCAGGCTCGCATGCAGATCGCGCTCGGCCTCGCAGGCATCCGCCGGCGGCATCAATTCGGGCCGCGCCAGATAGGCGATGACGAGTTCAGGCGTCGCCACCAGCCCGCCATGGTCGGCGCGGCGCGTGAGATGATGGCCCGAGGCGACCCAGAATTCTCTCATCTGCGATCCACAGTCTTGATCAGCCCACGAAGATCGACCTCTTCGGCAGGTCCGCCATCGCCTTCGACTTCATGGAAGGTAAAGGCGCTGATATGCGCGTGCAACCGGTCGGCCTCCGCGGCGTCGGGGTGGGGTTTAAGCGTGCGAAAGCGTTCGCGGATTTCGCCGTTTTCGACGCTGCGCTGTACGGCAAGAAGCGTCTGCGGCGGATGTTCACACAGCGAGCCCGCGAAGGCGATCTCCTCCTCGGCGGCGAGCCGCGCCGCATTTGCGTCTGGCGCGCCGAATTTCCCCATCAACTGCCCGGCGAGCCGCTCGATCATCGCCTGACGTTCAGCTTCCGTCGCTTCGGTGACGATGGCAAGCGTCGACCAGCCGAGACTTTCGATGCCAAGAAAGCCCGAACGCAACGCCACGCGCTGCTTCTGCTCGAGCGCGGCAATATCCCGGTTCCAGAACACGAAGGCGCCGGAAACTGCCCATTCGCCGGGTTCCGCCGCCCGCGCGAACACGAACGTGTCCGACGGGTCCAGCCTGATGGTTCGCGGGAATTTCAGCATGTCCGCCTCATCCGAGTTTCGGACCGCGCGCCTGCGCATCATACCAAGTGGCGTGTCGAAGCGCATCCACAAGGCTGCTTCGCGCCGGCGCTTCGCGGCCGGCCGGCAGGCGAACCAGCAGATCGCCGTTGACGTCGATGCCGCGGATCTCGCCGGCCTTGTGCTTGGGAAGCCGCTCCAGATAATCCCGCGCGATCGCCTCGAAGCCGCGCTCTTTCCAGCGATCGAATGCGGTCATCAAATGACGGCTAAAACTTTCGATGATTGCATCGGTTTCGACCATCTCGAAGCCCTCGCCCAGCAACGACACGCCGGAGGCCGCCTGCATCTCCGGCATATGTGCCATGTCGGCGGCGCGAAGGATTACGCCGAAAACGAGCCATTCGGGTATGCCGTCTTCGGTGCATTCGGCCGGCCAGCCGAGTCGCCCGCCGCCAAGCAACCCCGTGTCAAAACGGATCGCGTCCGGCCAGTCGAACATCACTTCCCGCTCCGGCGGACAATGGGCGGCAATCGCATCGGCCAGCGCGTTCATGCCGGCAAACAAGGCCCGGCGCGCCGAGCGCAGCGGTTCGTCGGGTTCAAGCACCACCGCGAATTCGACCAGATCGTAGCGGCGTACCCATACCAGTGTTCCGGCGCCCGCCTCCGCCGCGATCTCGCACGCATGGGCAAACGCATCGCCGAGCTCGCGCAACGCGACCAAAGTATAACCGGGGGGCAGATCTAGCGTCTGTTCCGTATCCCCTGGACGAGCGATCACGAAGAACTATTCCCTCATTGATTCAATGCCCGCAGGTATATGCTAACCCGCACAAGCGGCCATTGTATCTTGCGGATGTCTCTCCGAGCGGTTACCGCAGAACCATGGGATCAGGCAATCGGGTTTAAGGTATTACAAATGAGTGCGGCGTCTCGCCTCCTGATTTGCAGTTGCGAGAAGACCATGCCGCTCGACGCGGAAGCGATCGGCCGTGGCTGCACGGCTGGAATCGCGCAGGCGAACCAGCTTTGCGGCCTCGACCTCAACCTTTTCAAGCAGGCGCTCGCTGAAGGCGCGCCGATCACGGTGGCCTGTACCCAGGAAGAGCCGCTGTTTCGGGAAGTCGCGGAGAGCACTCCGCAAGCCCAGCTCACCTTCGTCAACATCCGCGAGACCGGCGGGTGGTCGAAGGATGCCGCCGCGGCGGGACCAAAAGCCGCGGCGCTAATTGCCGCAGCGGATGAGGAGATGCCGCCGATCTCGCTGGTGACGCTCGAAAGCAGCGGTGTCGCGCTGATCTATGGACGCGATGAGATCGCGATCGAGGCGGCGCGGCGTCTCGCCGATCGTCTTGATATCACCGTGCTTCTCACCAGGCCCGGCGACGTCATCCCGCGCCGGAACAATGAATTTCCCGTGCTCAAGGGCACGATCCGGAATGCGCGCGGACATCTCGGGCAGTTCGAACTTGCGATCGACGATTATGCGCTGCCGTCCCCCTCCTCGCGCGCAAAGCTCCTGTTCGGCTCCTCCCGTAACGGTGCGACCTCGACCTGCGATCTGATCCTCGATCTCTCTGGCGGTATTCCCCTGTTTCCCGCGCATGAACTGCGCCCCGGTTATCTGCGCGCCGATCCCCGCGACAAGGCAGCGGTCGAGCGCGCGATCGCGGATGCCGGCGCGCTCGTCGGCACCTTCGACAAGCCGCGCTTCGTCGATTTCGAACCGTCGCTATGCGCGCATTCGCGCTCGTCCATCACCGGATGCACGCGCTGTCTCGACCTGTGCCCTACCGGCGCGATCACGCCTGACGGCAACGCGGTCGCGATCGACGCCAATGTCTGCGCCGGCTGCGGCTCCTGCGCATCCGTGTGCCCGACCGGCGCAGCGTCCTACGCGCTGCCGAGCGCCGACGCTTTGATGCGGCGACTGCGGACGTTGCTGCATACCTACCGCAAGGCGGGCGGAAACGACGCCGCCGTGCTGTTTCACGACGGTGAGCACGGCGAGGAACTGATCGATGCGCTGGCGCGGTTCGGCGACGGCCTGCCGGCAGATGTGCTGCCGCTGCGCGTCAACGAGATGACGCAGCTCGGCCCGGAACTGATCGCCTCGGTCTTCGCCTATGGCGGCAACGGCGCCGCGCTGCTGACGCGCGCAAAACCGCGTCACGACATCGCGGCACTGCATCGCGCGGTCGAGACTGCCGATCGCGTCGTCAGCGCGTTGGGTTTCGGCCGCGGCGTCATTCAGATTATCGAGACCGACGATCCCGACCAGCTACGCGCCAGGCTGGATGCAGCGCCTCGTGGCGTCGCCACAGCAAAGCCGGCCGGCCTGGTGCCGCGCGGCGCCAAACGCGGCGTGCTCGAGACGGTTTTTCGCGAGCTTCACCTCGCAGCGCCTGCGCCGGTCGACCTCGTACCGCTGGCGCCGGGCGCACCGTTCGGCACGGTCAAGCTGGATGTCGACGGTTGCACGCTGTGCCATGCCTGCGTCACCGCCTGCCCGACCGGCGCACTGTCAGACAATCCCGACCGCGCCATGCTGCGCTTCACCGAGAGTCTCTGCGTGCAATGCGGACTCTGCGAATCCACCTGCCCCGAGAAGGTGATCGCCATCGCGCCGCGTCTCGACTTCCAGGCCTGGAACAGCCCGCAGCGCGTGTTGAAGGAGGAAGAGCCGTTCCATTGCATCGCCTGCGGAAAGCCCTTCGGCACCAGGAGCTCGATCGATCGCGTGATTGCCAAACTCGGCGGCGAGAAGCACTGGATGTTCCAGGGCGCCAATGCCAGACGGCTTGACGTCATCAAGATGTGCGCGGACTGCCGTGTCGAAGCCGTGGTGAACGAGAGTTTTGATCCGCATTCAGCACCGCAACGTCCGCCGGTCATGACGACGGAAGATTATCTGCGTGCGCGCAATGCCAAGAAGGACGGTCCTCCGGGATCGTGAGCCGCCCGTGTCCACTCCCCCTCCCAATCTTCAGGCCAGCGCCACGTCGAAAGCGTCAGGTATTCCCGGCGTCAAGCACGTCATCGCGGTCGCCTCCGGCAAGGGCGGCGTCGGCAAATCCACCACCTCCTGCAATCTCGCGCTTGGCTTTGCCGCGCTCGGATTGAAGACCGCCATTCTCGACGCCGACATCTATGGCCCCTCGCAACCGAGACTGTTCGGACTGCGCGGCAAGCCGCGCCAGCTCGGCCCGCGAATGCTGGAGCCGCTGGAGCGGTTCGGCGTCAAGGTGATGTCGATCGGCTTTCTGGTCGAGGAAGACAGCGCCATGATCTGGCGCGGAGCGATGGTGATCTCGGCGATCACGCAAATGCTGCGCGAAGTGGCGTGGGGCGATCTCGACCTTCTCGTCGTCGACCTCCCTCCCGGCACCGGCGACGCGCAGCTCACCATGGCGCAGCAGGTGCCACTGGCGGGTGCCGTCATCGTCTCGACCCCGCAGGACATTGCCCTGATCGACGCCCGGCGCGGGATTGCGATGTTCGAGAAGGTAAGCATTCCCATCCTCGGCCTGATCGAAAACATGTCGGGCTTTTGCTGCCCGAGCTGCAACCATGTCACCCCGATCTTCGGCCATGGCGGCGCGCGGAGCGAAGCGATGCGCCGCGGCATTCCCTATCTCGGCGAGATCCCGCTCGACATGCAGATCCGCCAGACCTCCGACGACGGCCGCCCCATCGTCGCAGTCGAGCCCGACAGCGTCCACGCCAGACATTACGTTGCCATTGCGCGCGAGATCTGGAGCACGATCGTCACCGGCGCGGCGCACCGCCCGCCGCCGCGCATCGTGATCGAGTAGCGCCGCTATCGCGCCTCTTCGAACCCGCCGAGCGCCGCGGTGAGGTTGGCGCCGAGGATGGCCGAGAGATAACCGCCCTCCTGCACGAAGACGGTCGGGAGGCCAAGCCGGGCAATCGCAGCACCAATGCGGCGGAATCCAGCCGTCGTCACCGCAAGGCCGGCGAGCGGATCGCGCTCCGAGGCATCGAGACCAAGCGCCACCACGAGCGCGCCGGGCGCAAACGCGCGGATGGTTTTCTCCGCGTCAGCCAGCGCCTTGATGTAGTCGTCATCGCCGGTGCCCTTCGGCAACGGAATGTTAAGATTGGCGCCAAGGCCGGGGCCTGCGCCTCGCTCGTGCGCATATCCCCAGACGTAGGGATAGAAGAACACGGGGTCGGCATGGATCGACACCGTGAGCATGTCCGCCTGTTCGTAAAAGATTCCTTGCGTGCCGTTGCCATGATGCACGTCGACATCGAGGATCGCGACCCGCTCATGCTTCAGCTTAAGGTGGGAGGCCGCCACGGCGCTGTTGTTCAGAAAGCAGAATCCGCCGGCGACGTCGCGAAACGCATGGTGACCGGGCGGCCGGCACAGCGCGTAGGCTGAGTCTTCACCGTCCATGACGAGTTGGGCGGCGGTCGTGGCAACATCGGTCGCCGCGCAGGCCGCCGCCCAGGTGCCAGGACCGATCGGGCAGCCCGTGTCGGCCGTGTGCCAGCCGAGCCGGCCGACGATGTGCGTCGGGTACGTGGCGGAATGGCGGACCGGATGCACATTGGCGATCATTTCGGGACCGGCATCGCCGAGCGCGCTCCAGGCGTCCCACGCCTCCTCCAGAAAGCGAAGATATTCGGCGCTGTGAACCCGTGACCTCGGACCCTGACCGAAAACGGTCGGCGCGACCAGATCGTGCTTGCCGGCTTTCAGTCCTGCCAGCAAGCGATCAGCCCGCTCGGGCTGCTCGGTGGTGCGCTGGACGACGCCGCGCACCAGAAAGAATTGCGGATCGTGGCTGCGATGGAGTTCGGTGTATACGGCTTTCACGCAGACACTTATTCACCGGCAAAACCGGCTTGTCCAGATCGGCAGGTAGCCTGAAATCTAGGCGCCGGCGTCCGGCAGACTGGCAGCGGCGATAGCGACAATCTGGGACAGCCGGCGTCCGATCCGGGACGACGCACCGCGCAGCAATGAACGAACCTGTCGCATCTCTTCGTCTTCCCTGTGCGCCGGGGGGCAAGGCGCACACCGAAGATGGTCCTGTCGGGCTAAGTAGTCGATATCCCAAGGAAAATAGCAACGTATGTTTCGCCCGGAGGTCGATCGGCAGTGGGTTTGTTGCCCTGATTGCGCCGCCCACGAATGAGATTTTCTCTCCGGATTCGGCCCTAAAGCCCGGTGATTCCGCTGTCGACCGCCAGCGCCTGCGCGTTGACGTAGACGCTCTCGTCCGAGATGAAAAACAGCGCCGCGTAGGCGATTTCCCAGCCCGTCGCCATCCGCCCGAACGGCACGCCCGCAGCACTTCGCGACGGCCGGCCGGCGCTGGTGTGCCGGCCGAGCGGCGTATCGACCAGGCCCGGATAGATGATGTTGGCGCGAACGCCGCGCCTGGACCCTTCCTTCGCCACATTGCGCATCAGGCCGCCGAGTGCCGCCTTGGATGCGTCATAGGCGATCAGCCGCGAACCGGAACGAAGCGCTGCGATCGAGGAGATGAACACGATCGAGGACCCGTCGGCGATATGCTTGAGCGCCTTGCGGCAACAGAGCATCGGCCCGGTCAGGTTGACCGCGAACGTATCGTTCCACTGCTTGACGTCCACGCCGTCGAGTCCGAGTGCGCCGATCCCGATGCCGACATTGAGCACCATGCCGTCAAGACCGCCGAGACCGTCCACAGCCTCGTCGACCATCCTGATAACCTCGTCTTCGCGTGCGATGTCGGCCTGAATCGAGAACGCCCGGCCTTCCTCGGCCGTCACGCGATGAACGGTGTCGTCGGCACTGGCGCGGTTGACGTCGGCGACCGCGACATGAGCGCCTTCTCTGGCAAACAGCAGCGACATCGCCCGGCCGTTACCGACCGGATCGGTCGCGGCGTCGAACGTCCGTTGTCCGCCGCCCACAACCAGAATCCGGCGACCCTTGAGGCGCCCGCGGCCCGGCGCTTCGCCAGCGGATTCCGCGCTGGGCTGGCGGACGTAACGTAGCTTCTCGGACATCTTTTCCTCCCGGCTGCGCGCGACACCTGGACTGCGCTTGGCGCAGACTTCAGCCGCGCCGCTCTTTTCTTGTCGTTTTCTGTCTTATCGCCGTGCTGGTTGGCTTCGCCGCATCAGGTTTGGAATCGTCCTTCGCCGCCAGCAATGACAGGAAGAATGCGAGGAAGTGATCGACCGCCTCGATGACCTTGGCTTGCGGCGACGGTTCGGCACCCATCACATAGTGTTCGAGGCGAATGTAGATCAAGCCGGCCGACAGCGTCCTCGCCATCTCGCGTGGGTCGGTGGTCGAGATCAGGCCGGCGAGCGCAAAGCCGCGGAAATAGTCGGTCATCAACCGCTGTTCGCGCGAATAGAACTGATCGGCGAATTTGGCGCGGATGCCCGGCACGCGGTTACGCTCCGCCGTAATCACCTTCTGGAACTGGTGCTCGCGCGGGTCGGACCATTGCGCGACGAGGTCGAGCGCAAACTGGCGACAGAACGCGGCCGGCTGCCGGCTCAATTGCCGGTAGCGCGGCTCTTCCAGGCGGCTCGCCGAACTCGCCGGTCCATACGCGCTGACGATGGCTTCAAGGATCGCCGCCTTGCCCGCGAAGTGATTGTAGAGGCTGCTTTCCCGCACACCCACCCGGCGCGCCAGTTCACGCATTGAGGCGCCGCCATAGCCGCTCTCGGCGAACAACTGCAGCGCTTCGGCTGAGAATCCGCTCGCGCGTCGAGAGCGCGGCCATGTCGGCGGCACTGGAAGCCGTGGAGGTCATCGATGTTGACTAACGAACGATCGTTCGATAGTCAACAGACGAACGATCGTTCGTTCCAGTCGGATTCGCGATCGACGAGCCGCCCGTTAGAGGCGGAAAAACCGGGAGGATTGCCGATGCGCCGCATTTCAGGACTTCATTTGCCCGCTTTGGGCGTCGCGTTGTCGATGCTCGCCGCGATCCCCGCACAGGCGCAATCCGCCGCAAAATACGATCCCGGCGCAACCGACAAGGTCATCAAGATCGGAACCACGGCGCCATTGAGCGGCCCGGTCTCCGCCTTTGCGCAAATAGCGAAATCTGCCGAAGCCTACTTCAAGAAGATCAACGACGAGGGCGGCGTGAACGGACGGCGTATTGAAATGATCATCGTCGACGACGCCTACAGCCCTCCCAAGACCGTCGAACAGACGCGGCGGCTGGTCGAAAGCGACGAGGTGCTGCTGGTGTTCGGCGGGGTCGGCACGCCGACCAACAGCGCCGTGCATAAATATCTGAACGACAAGAAAGTGCCGCAACTGTTCCTCGGCTCGGGCGCGGCGAAGTGGGACGATCCAAAGAATTTCCCGTGGACCGTAGCGTGGCAGCCGACTTACCGCGACGAGGCGCTCGCCTATGCGAAGTACATCAAGGCCAGCCATCCGAATGCCAAGGTCGGCGTGCTCTATCAGAACGACGATCTCGGAAAGGACTATCTGAAGGCGCTGGAAGAGGGCCTCGGCGGTGCGACAAGATCGTCTCGAAAGCGCCCTATGAAACCACGCAGCCCACCATCGACACGCAGATTTTGCTGCTGAAGAGCAGCGGCGCCGATGTGGTGCTGGTGGCGGCGACGCCGAAATTCGCGGCGCAGGCGATCCGCAAGATCGGCGAGATCGGATGGAAGCCGACGACAATCATTTCAAACGTGTCGGCGTCGATCAGCGGCGTGCTCGAACCGGCCGGGCGCGAAAATTCCACCGGCGTGATCTCCAGCCAGTACCTTAAAGACAGCACCGATCCCGGACTGAAGGATGACCCCGGCTACCAGGAATGGCTGGCGTTCATGAACAAATATCTGCCGGACGCCAACAAGAGCGACTGGCTCAACGTCTACGGCTACACCATCGCGCAGACGCTGGTCGCAACGCTCAAGGCCGCCGGCAACGATCTCACGCGCGCCAATGTGATCAAGCAGGCAACCAGCCTGAAGGACCTTCGCCTGCCGATGCTGATCAACGGCACTGCCGTGAACAATTCACCGGAACGCTATACGCCGATGACGAGCCTGCAACTGATCCGCTTCGACGGAACGCGCTGGATCGGCTTCGGCGACCTGCTGCGGAATTAATCGATGCGGCAACTGAAAATCGGCGACATGCGGATCGACCGGCTGGTCGAAATCCCTGCCCTGCCGCTCGACAAGGAATTCCTGTTTTCCAACGTCACCGATGGGGTGATCGCAGCCAATCGCGGCTGGCTCGACGAACGCTTCATCGAGCCGGTGACGGACCGCTTCATTCTCAGCCACCATTCCTACGTGGTGCGCACGCCGCGCTGGACCGCGATCGTCGATACCTGCTGCGGCAATCACAAGGAACGGCCGGGCGCGCCGTTCTGGCACCGGCTCAATCAGCCCTATCTGGAAAACATGCAGGCGCTCGGCGTCCACCCCGACGAAGTCGATTTCGTCATGTGCACCCATTTGCATGTCGATCATGTCGGCTGGAACACGCGGCTGGTCGACGGACGCTGGGTGCCGACGTTTCCCCGCGCGCGCTATCTGATGGGGCGCGTGGAATACGAGCATTGGGAAAAGCAACACCTGGCGAACCCGGCGGCGGCGGTCAACCGCGGTTCATTCGTCGATTCGGTGCTGCCTGTCGTTGCGACGGGCCAGGCCGAGTTCGTCGGCAGCGATCACTGCGTGTTCGACGATCGCGAGGCCACCTTCCGTTTCGCTCCCGCGCCCGGCCACACCATCGGCAACATGATGATTGATCTGCGCAGCAGCCATGATCACGCGGTCATGTCCGGAGACGTGATCCATCACCCGATCCAGTGCGCGGCCCCGTGGTTGTCAAACGCGGCGGATTTCGATCGCGAGGCCGCGCTGGCCACGCGCATCAAGCTTCTCGAAAAGGTCGCGGACACGCCGAGCATTTTGCTGACGGGGCACTTTCCGGGACCGACGGCAGGCCGGGTGATACCGAAGGGTAATGCCTTCAGGTTCGAGTTCCTGTAGCCGCTTCGAGCGGCGCATCGAGGAATCGCCGCAGCGACGCCAGGACCACGTCGAGCCTGTCATGATGCAGCCAGTGCCCGGCGCCTGCGATCTTCTGCAATTCCGCCTGCTTGAAATGCGCCAGCAGGCCGGCGGCTTCGGGATCAGGAAGGTAGCTTTCGTCGCCCCACATCAAGAGGGTTGGGCAGGTAATCCGCGACCACAGTCCGGTATAGTCGTCCGGCAACAGCCGATACGGCGCCCTCGCGCGCAGATGATGATCGAATTTCCAGCGATACAGGCCGTCGGTGTCCTGCCGCAGGCCGTGGCGGGCAAGATGTAGCGCCAGTGCCGGCGTCAGGCGCTTGTTGCGTGTCGAAAGCCGCTGCGACGCCTCCTCGATGGTCCGAAACGCGCTGGCCTCACGCTCCCCGATGCGGTCGAGTTGGTCGATCCATCGCGACATCTGCTCATGAATAGGTGTCCGCCGGGTGCCTGCCAGAAAGATGCCGTCGAGCACGCCGAGGCGCGACACCTGCGCCGGGTAGGTCCCGGCATAGGCCAGCGACACCATCCCGCCCATCGAGTGGCCGGCGAGGGCCGGATCCTGCAGCTTGGCGTAGCGTATCAGCCGGCTGAGGTCGTAGACGTGATCGGCCAGACTGTAGCTGCTTCCCCTCGCCCATTCGGAATCGCCGTGCCCGCGAAGGTCCGGGGCCACGACATGGAAATGCGGCTGCAATTCACGCGCGATCGCATCCCAATTGCGGCAATGGTCGAGCCCGCCATGGACCAGGACCAGCGGCGGCGCAGCCTCGTTGCCCCAGTCGACATAATGCAGCCGCAGCCCCTGGGACTCATAAAAGCGGTCTGCCGGCTCGGCCGTCATGGGATCGTCTTTCACGGAGCCGACGGCCTATTTCGGCGCAAACCCGAACGTCCGCTCAAAACGCTTCACATAGGCCGGCCACACCTCGGGATTGACGATGCGCGGCGGGCGCTTGCCGTCCAGCGCGTCGAGAATCTGTTCGGCCGCGATCTTGCCCATGTTGATCCGAGCCTCCTTGGTGACACCTGCGGTGTGCGGGCTCGCCAGCACGTTGTCGAACTGCAGCAGCGGATGCTCCGGCGGCGGCGGCTCCTTGTCCCAGACATCGAGGCCGGCGCCGGCAATCCGCTTGTCGCGCAACACCTCATACAGCGCCTCCTCGTCGTGGATAAAGCCGCGCGCGGTGGTGACGAAGAACGCATGCGGCTGCATCAGCGCGAATTCGCGGGCGCCGATCATCCGGCGATTGTCCTTGGACAGCGGGCACGAGATCGAGACGAAATCGGCGCGGCGCATCAGGTCGTGAAGCTCCACCTTTTCGGCACCACGGGCGGCGATCTCTTCCGCGCTCAAATAGGGATCGTAGGCGATCGCCTTCATATGCAGCAAGCCGGTGCAGAGCTGGGCGATGCGGCGGCCGACGTTGCCGATGCCGACGATGCCGACGGTCTTGCCCTGAACCTCGTTGCCGATCAGCGAGTTCCGGTTGACATTGGCCTCGCGGCGCAGCGCGCGGTCGGCCTCGAGGATGCGCTTGGACAGCGTCAGCATCATCCCGAGCGCATGTTCGGCGACCGAATTGGCGTTGCCGCCGGATTGATTGACAACGACCACGCCCGCTGCCGTGCAGGCATCGACATCAACAGGGTCGAAGCCCGCGCCGTTCGAGGACACGATCAAAAGATTCGGCGCCCGCTTCAGCAGATCCGCGTGAACATGGAAATGCGGGGCGATCTCGTCGCGCGCCGCCCCGACCTGGTAAGCATGCGCCTCCGCCAGAATGGGTGCCGCGACCGCATCGGGACTGTCGTTCTCCAGCCGGTCGAGCCGTACGTCGGCGCGCTTCTTGAGGATATCGACATAGATCTCGTGGGCGAGGTATTTGACGTAGAACACGCGCTTGTTGTTGACGGTCATGTTTGCTTCAAACTTTCAGTTCGGGAAGCCGTAGAGCCTGGCCGGGTTGTCGACGAGGATGCGTTGCTGGGTGGCCTTATCAGGCGTCCACGCCTGAAACAACTCGAGCAGATGCCCGGCATCGGGCATTTCGCCTTCGACGCGCGGATGCGGCCAGTCGCCGCCCCATACCAGCCGTTCTGGATTGGCCTTCGCCAGCGCTTCATGAAACGGCCGCGCATCGGGGTAATCAGGTGCATTCTGGCTGAGGCGATGCGCGCCCGACAGCTTGCTCCAGCACCAGCCCTCGCCGACCGAGCGAAGCAGGCTCTGGAAGCCCTCGGTGCCGGTGCCGGCACGGGCATCGGTGCGCCCCATATGGTCGATCACCACCGGCAGCTGCAGCGATTTCAGGATCGGTATCGTCTCCGGCAGATCCTTGACGTCGATCCACAATTGCAGGTGCCAGCCGAGCTCGGCCATCACGGGCGCAAGTTTAGCGGCTTCGCTGAGGGGAATGCCGCCGCGGTAATGCAACTGTCCGCCGCGGAAGAAGTGATTGAAGCGCAAGGCGCGGACTCCAGTCGCATCCCACGCCCGCAATTCATTCGGCGAAATACGCGCATCGGCCACCGCGACGCCGCGCAGTCGTTCGGGCTGGCGTTGCAGCGCATCGAGCATCGCCGAATTGTCGTGGCCATGCGCGCTGCCCTGCACCAGCACGCCGCGCGCAAAGCCGAGCGCATCGAGCATCCCGAGATATTTTTCCAGCGGCGCATCGGGCGGCGTGTAGCTGCGATCGTGGGCGTAGGGAAAGCGATCCGAAGGGCCGAACACATGCGCATGGGTATCGCACGCATTAGGCGGCAGCGGCATTTTGGGACGGGTGACGGGACGCGGCGGGAGGCAGGCAGGGATCATCGAAAGTCTCGCATCGTCATTCCGCTTTCATTCCGGCGGCCTTGATGATCGGCGCCCATTTTTCGTAGTCCTCGCGGATTTTCGCGTCGAATTGCTGTGGCGTACTGCCGATCGGTTGCGCTCCGAGTTTGGCCAGCCGCTCTTTGACGGCGTCCGTATTCAGCGCCGCGACAAAATCCTGCGACAGCCTGGCTAGCACATCGGCGGGTAATCCGGCCGGTCCGAGCAAGCCCCACCAGACGCCGGTGTCATAGCCCGGCACGGCTTCGGACATGCTGGGCACAGCGGGCAGGAACGGCGCGCGCGAGCCGGTCGTAACGGCGAGCGCACGCAGCGTACCGGCCTGAAGCTGGCCGACAAACTCCGGGCCGTTGTTGAACGACATCGGGATTTGACCGCCAAGCAGATCGTTGATCGCAGGCGCGCCGCCCTTGTAGGGGATGGCGGCGAGATCGATCTTGGCGAGGTTCTTCAGAAGCTCGCCTGCGAGATGCGTCGACGTCCCGTTGCCGGCATGGGCAAAGGACAGGCTGCCCGGCTTCGCCTTGGCCGCCGCGATCACCTCCGCCACCGTCTTGAATGACGAGTCGGCCCGCACCAGCAGGATATTGGGTGACGACGCCAGCAGCGAGACCGGCGTGAAATCCTTGAACGTGTCGTAGGGGACCTTGGCATACAGCAGCGGATTGGTGGCATGCCCGCTCGCCACCATGATCAGCGTGTAGCCGTCGGGTGGCGCGGTTGCGACCGCCTGCGAGGCAATCACGCCGCCGGCGCCGGGACGGTTCTCCACGACGACGGACTGCCCCCATTGCTTGGAGACGACATCGCCGAGCGTACGCGTCAGGACGTCGACGCCACCACCGGCAGGATAAGGCACCAAAATATGCACGGGCCTCGACGGAAACGCCGTCTGGGCAATGGCTCTGCCGTATGTGGCCACTGCTACGATATGGATCGCCGCTGCTGCGGCAGCGATCCGGAACCACTTGCCCATGGCATCCTCTCCCGAAATCTTTTCTTGTTTATCTCACATCGTCGCATCCGCCATGTAGCCGCGCTGGCGCAGGGCAGGATACGTACGGGACATGTTGACAATCCCGCCGATGACGTCAAGTTTCGCCGCTCCAGGGATGGGCGCAAACGCGCTCCGGGGATGAGCGCGGACGAAGGATCGTCGCAGGTGGCGAACGAGAGATCGTTGCCTAGGCGAACGAAAGATCGTCGCGGAAAAGGAGACCAAACATGGCGGTTGCGGAGGAGAAAACCTCGCCCGAGACTTCTCAGAAGAGCTGGCACGGCATCGTGCTGCAAACCCTCAAGCGCAACGATATCCGTCTCGTCCCCTACGTGCCCGATCGCGTGTTGACGCCGCTGATCAAGAACCTGCACGCCGACCCCTATTTCACCACATTCGCCACCGCGCGCGAGGAGGAAGCCGTCGGCATCGTCTCCGGCGCCTGGATGGCCGGCATGCGCAGCGCCGTGCTGATGCAGACCTCCGGATTTGCCACGCTCGCCAACGTGCTGGCGTCACTGGCGATCCCCTACCAGATCCCGCTGATCATGTTCGTGTCCGAGCGCGGCACGCTCGGCGAATTCAATTACGGCCAGTCGCTGGTGTGCCGCACCATGCGACCGGTGCTGGATTCGCTTGCGATGGAGCACCACACCGCGACGCGGCTCGACGAGTTCGAGTTCATCGTCGACCGTTCCATCAAGCAGGCCGTCACCACGCAGGCGCCGGTGGCGCTGATCCTCTCGCCGCTTCTGACCGGCGGCAAAGTCCTCGACAAGTGAGCGATCTCATGAGCAACGACAATCCGCCCCGCAACACCAAGGTCATGAACCGCTTCGATCTTACCTCACGGCTGGTCGCAAAATTGAAGCACGAGGAAGCCGTGATCGGCGGCATCGGCAACACCAATTTCGACCTGTGGGCCGCCGGCCACCGGCCGCAGAATTTCTACATGCTCGGCAGCATGGGCCTCGCCTTCCCGATCGCGCTCGGCGTGGCGCTGGCGCAACCGGACCGGCGGGTGTTCGCGCTGGAAGGCGACGGCTCGCTGTTGATGCAACTCGGCTCGCTCTCGACGATTGCGACGCTCAAGCCGAAAAATCTCACCATGGTGGTGATGGACAACGGCATTTACCAGATCACCGGCGCGCAACCGACACCGGGTGCGGCCGTCGCCGACATCGTCGCCATCGCCGTCGCGAGCGGGCTGACCAACTCGAGCTGGGCAGCGGACGAAGACGATTTCGAACGCCTGATCGAGGAATCGATGTCGGCCGCCGGCCCGACGCTGATCGGGGTCCGCATCGACGACAAGCCGGGCACAGGCGCCACTCGCCGCGATCCCGTGCAGATCAGGGAGCGTTTCATGCACGGTATGGGCGTACGGGAACCTCTCTAGACGGCAATTAACCACGGCCATCTCCCGTTCGCGCGCGCGAGGTGTGCCGCGCATGAACTGTGCTATGCCACCGCGATGACCATCATCCTTCGACTATTTGCATGGGGCCTTGCCGCCGCCATCGCCTTTGCAACGCTTGGGCCGGCGCAACAGCGGCCGCACTCGAACCTCGGGCAGAACGGCGAGCACGCGTTTGCCTTCGTTCTACTGGGGCTGGCGTTCGGGCTGGCCTATACGCGCGCGCCGCTGCGCACGGCCGTCCTCGTCATCGCCTATACCGGGCTGGTCGAAGTGCTACAGTTTTTGGCGCCCGGCCGGCACGCGCGACTGGAAGACTTTGTGGTCGATGCACTGGCGGCATCCGTTGGACTTGCCGTCGCGCTGGCGATCGATTGGATGATCACGCGAGCCCGGCGATCGGCGCCATAGCTCGCGCAAAAAAGTCCTCGCGAGGATGACGCCCCGCGAGGACTGATTTCAGACGCAGCTTGTCGTTAGTCGATGACCTTGACGACCCGGCGCGTGCGCGGGTCGACGATCACCCGGCGATCATTGACCACCGCATAGCGATACTCGGTATACTGCGGCACGGGGCGCAGTTCGACAGTCGCCGGCAGCGGTTCGCCGACGACGACGCGCTCCTGAACCACGACGGATCGCTCGCGCGGCAGTCCGGTAATCACGGCGTTCGGGATTTCTACCGCTGCGCCGACCGCAGCACCCACGGTGCCGCCGACCATTGCGCCGATCGGGCCGCCAACCTGGCCACCCGCAGCGGCGCCATCCGCGGCGCCTTGCGCGGTGGTCGATTGAGCAAAGGCCGCGCCGGGGATCAGCAGCGAAACGGCAATCAGTGAAACAGCCAAACGTTTATTCATCGCACCCTCCAGTGAATTGACGATGCGTTTTAACCACTGGAGGCGCTAGAGGTTCCAGTTCCTGTATGCAAACAAAAAGGACCGCGCCGAAATTTCGGGGCGGTTCCAGTCACGGGGAGTTCCAGTTCGAGAAAATTAAATACTTAACAATCAGCCTTTGGCCACCTGGTGGTCCGCCATCATCTCCAGCGCGCGCACCATGCCAGAATGATCCCACGCCTTGCCGCCATGCGCGGTGCAGGAACTGAACAATTGCTGGGCGAGTGCCGTGCTCGGCAGGGAAAGACCGAGCGCGCGCGCCCCCTCCAGCGCCAGATTGAGATCCTTCTGGTGCAGCTCGATCCGAAAGCCCGGCTCGAAATTGCGCTTGATCATGCGTTCGCCATGCACTTCGAGAATCCGTGACGATGCAAAGCCGCCCATCAGCGCCTGCCGCACCAGCGCCGGATCGGCTCCGGCCTTCGACGCGAACAGCAGCGCCTCGCCGACCGCCTCGATCGTCAGCGCCACGATGATCTGGTTGGCGACCTTGGTGGTCTGCCCGTCGCCGTTGGCCCCGACCAGCGTGACGTTCTTGCCCATCTTGTCGAACACCGGCTTCATGGTGTTGAACGCGCGCTCCGGCCCGCCCACCATGATCGTCAGGCTCGCCGCCTTGGCCCCGACCTCGCCGCCCGAAACCGGCGCATCGAGATAGTCGGCGCCGAGCGCTTCCACCTTCTTGGCAAATTCCTTGGTGGCCAGCGGTGAGATCGAACTCATGTCGACGACGATCTGCCCCTTGGAGAGCCCGGCCGCGACGCCATCCTGGGCGAACAGCACCGCTTCGACATGCGGTGTATCCGGCACCATGATGATGACGACATCAGACTTCTCGGCGACTTCCTTGCCTGATTTGCAGAGCACACCACCTGCGGCAACGAGCTCCGATGCAACAGGCACGACGTCGTGCAGGAACAGGCGATGGCCGGCGGCCTGGAGATGGGCGGCCATCGGGCGCCCCATGGTGCCGAGGCCGATAAAACCGATATCGATCATTTCAACTCCCCTTCGACGTTTTTTGTTCAGGTATCGGCCGTCAGTGCGGCGTGCCAACCGAGGCCCTCTACCGTGGTCGTCCTCGGCTTGTATTCGCACCCGACCCAGCCACGATAACCAATAGCGTCGAGATGACGGAACAGGAAGGGATAGTTGATTTCGCCGGTCCCCGGCTCATTGCGGCCTGGATTGTCGGCAAGCTGGACATGGGCAATGCGGGCGAGGTGTTTTTGCAGGGAGCGCGCAATGTCGCCCTCCATCACCTGCATGTGGTAGATGTCGTACTGCACGAACAGATTGCTCGCGCGTACCTCCGCAATGAGCTGAAGCGCCTGCGCGGTCTTGTTCAGGAAGAAGCCGGGAATATCGATCGTGTTGATCGGCTCGATCAGAAGCTTGATCCCCGCTTGGGCGAGCGCATCCGCGGCGAAACGAAGATTACCGACCAAAACCTCGTTGAGATCGATTGCGTCCGCGCCATCAGGCGCGATGCCGACGAGGCAGTTGAGCTGACGGCAATCCAGCGCCCGGGCGTAGTCGACGGCGCGCGCGACGCCGGCGCGAAACTCATCGACCCTGTCAGGCAGAATGGCGATGCCGCGCTCGCCCGCCGCCCAGTCGCCGGCGGGCAGGTTGTGCAGCACCTGCGTCAGCCCGTGCTGGTGCAACTGCTCGCGCAATTCGGCCTTGTCGAAATCATACGGAAACAGATATTCGACCCCGCTGAATCCCGCAGCCTTGGCGGCGGCGAAGCGATCGAGGAACGGATGCTCGCCGAACAGCATGGTGAGATTGGCAGCAAATTTGGGCACGATCGGGACTCCTCGCGTTAGTCTGACTGCATCACCGCCACTCAAACCCTCGTCCTGAGGAGCCCGCGTAGCGGGCGTCTCGAAGGATGTAGGCCACAGACGGGCCTTCATGGTTCGAGACGCGCTTCGCGCTCCTCACCATGAGGAGCGCGTGAGACAGCATGATTATGCCGGCAGCAGCTTGCCGGATTGCGGGCTCGATTTGGCCGGCGTGTCGTCCAGCGGCAGGTCGAGCACCTCCTCGAATTCGACGATGTTGTCGATCTCGGTGCCCATCGCGATGTTGGTGACGCGTTCGAGAATGAACTCGACCACAACAGGCACCTTGAATTCCGCCATCCATTCCCGCGCGGTGGCGAACGCCGCCTGCGCATGGTTCGGATCGGTGACGCGGATCGCCTTGCAGCCCAGTCCCTCGGCGACCGCGACGTGGTCGACGCCATAGACCCCGAGCTCGGGCGCGTTGATGTTCTCGAAGGAAAGCTGGACGTGATAGTCCATGTCGAACCCGCGCTGCGCCTGGCGGATCAGACCGAGATAGGAATTATTCACGACGACGTGGATGTAGGGCAGCTTGAACTGCGCGCCGACCGCGAGCTCCTCGATCAGGAACTGGAAATCATAATCGCCCGACAGCGCCACGATCTGGCGCGAAGGATCGGCAGCGCGCACGCCGAGCGCAGCCGGCAAGGTCCAGCCGAGCGGCCCCGCCTGCCCGGCATTGATCCAGTTGCGCGGGCCGTAGACGCCGAGGAATTGCGCGCCGGCGATCTGCGACAGTCCGATCACGCTGACATAGCAAGTGTCGCGCCCGAACGCCTTGCTCATCTCCTCATAGACGCGCTGCGGCTTGATCGGCATGTCGTCGAAATGGCTCTTGCGCAGCATCGTTCGCTTGCGGTCCTGACAGGACGCGGGCCACGCCTGACGCTCCCTGAGCTTGCCGGCCTTGCGCCATTCTTTGGCGACCGCGACGAACAGCTCCAGCGCCGCCTTTGCATCCGACACGATGCCGAAATCGGGATTGAAGACGCGCCCGATCTGCGTCGGCTCGATATCGACATGTACGAACGTCCGCCCCTTGGTGTAGGTCTCGATCGAACCGGTGTGGCGGTTGGCCCAGCGGTTGCCGATCCCGAGCACGAAGTCGGATTGCAGCATGGTGGCGTTGCCGTAGCGGTGGCTGGTCTGCAGGCCGACCATGCCCGCCATCAGCACGTGATCGTCAGGAATAGCGCCCCACCCCATCAGCGTCGGCACGACCGGCACGTTGACGGCCTCCGCAAACTGCACCAGCAATTCGGACGCATCGGCATTGATCACGCCGCCGCCCGCGACGATCAGCGGCCGCTCTGCGGCGTTGAGCATTTCGAGCGCCTTCTCGACCTGCTTGCGCGTGGCGGCCGGCTTGTAGACCGGCAGCGGCTCATAGGTCTCGTCGTCGAATTCGATCTCGGCGAGCTGTACGTCGAGCGGCAGATCAATCAGCACCGGACCCGGGCGGCCGGACCGCATGACATGAAACGCCTGGCTGAACACCCGCGGCACCAGCGCCGGCTCGCGCACGGTCACCGCCCATTTCGTCACGGGTTTTGCGATGGATTCGATATCGATCGCCTGAAAGTCTTCCTTATAGAGCCGCGCGCGCGGCGCCTGCCCGGTGATGCACAGGATCGGGATCGAATCCGCGATCGCCGAATAGAGCCCCGTGATCATGTCGGTACCGGCCGGCCCCGAGGTGCCGATGCAGACGCCGATGTTGCCGGCCTTGGCGCGGGTGTAGCCCTCGGCCATGTGCGAAGCGCCCTCGACATGCCGCGCCAGGATATGGCCGATCGAGCCGCGCTTCTTCAGCGCGGAGTACAACGGATTGATCGCAGCTCCCGGCACGCCGAAGGCGACGGTCACCCCTTCCTTTTCCAGGATCCGTACGGCCGCATCGATCGCTCGCATCTTCGCCATGTCGCGCCTCGCTTGGGGGTTGGCTGTGGCGGCGATCTTCGCGGTGGCGAGAGGTGATCTCAACGCGGCTGATTTTATTTCCCGCGGAGTGGAAGGGAATGGCAAATATGTGGAGAATCAGGCGCTTGGATGGAGTGCCTGATGGAATCTGGAAGCACCACTACGGGCGAAGCAAAGCAACTCCGCAAACATTGCCCTCGGCCTGAAGGCCCTGCATATGACACGGTAGCGCGGCGGGGCATTCCCTGAAACGAAAGGCCGGCGAAAGATCATGAGTTTCTTCGAGCGACTGAAGACCGCCGCGTCCGTCGAGTGGCGGGCCTATACCGAGCACCCTTTTACAGACGGCATGGCCGACGGCTCGCTTCCCGAGGCGGCGTTCCGTCACTACCTCGTCCAGGACTATTTGTTCCTGATCGAGTTTGCCCGCGCCTATGCGCTCGCGGTCTATAAATCGCCCGGCCTCGCCGACATGCGCGAAGCGGCGGCCAGCATCTCGACCATTCTCGACGTCGAGATGAACCTGCACGTGAAGCTCTGCGCCGGCTGGGGCCTGTCGGCCAACGCCCTTGAACACGCCCCTCCGGCGTCGGAAATGCTGGCCTATACCCGCTACGTGCTCGATGCTGGCATGCGCGGCGATCTGCTGGCGCTCAAGGTGGCGCTCGCCCCGTGCGTGATCGGCTATGCCGAGATCGCGACGCGGCTGGCCAAGCGGCCCAATGCGCTCGCTGCAGCAAACCCCTATAGCGTCTGGATCGCCGAGTATTCCGGGGATGCCTATCAGGAAGTTGCGGCGAAGGCCCAGGCGCATCTGGAGGCGCTTGCCGGTCGCTACGCCACGCCGGCCCGCGAGGCGGAGCTGGTCGCGATCTTCAAGGAGGCCACAAGGCTCGAAGCCGACTTCTGGGAAATGGGCTGGCGCGCGGGCAAGCGCTGAGCCGTCCGGCGCAATACCGCTCAGTTCGTAGCCCGCATGAGCGGAGCGATATGCGGGGATCGTCTTGACGTGGTCCCCGGGGTCGCTGCGCTCGCCCGGGCTACGCTTCTCATTCAGGCACTCAGTTCAGCCGCAGCTCCGTGATGTGCCGTGCGTCCGGCTTCAGCTCGCCGCGCTCCACGCGCTTGACGATATCCGTCAGCGCGGCATTTGCGGGCACAGGAAAGGCCAAGCTTCTCACCCTCACGCACCACCAGGCCGTTGAGGAATTCGATCTCGGTGCGCCGGCCCTTCTGCATGTCCTGCCCCATCGAGGGGCGTTGCGCGCTTGACGTGCGCTTGCCGTCCTTGAAACGCTGCTCGTCGCAGACGCGCGTCGCCGATTCATCGCCCTCTCCGGCGCGCGCGATGGTGTCCGGCGGCAGATGCAGGATTTCTTCCAGCTGATAGCCCTGCGCCTGCCCGACACGGATCGCTTCGCTGCCTAGCCGTGTGGAGAACCGGCGCAGCGGCTCACTTTGCAGGATTTCTCCGCCCGGCAGGCCGGTGCAGGCGGAGAGCCCGTTGCCCATGACGTTGGCGACCAGTTTTGACCAGCGCTCGCCCCAGAGATTTTCCGTCACCTTGGCGCTGTCGGAATAGCCGACCAGCCGGCAGACTTCCTCCGCCCGCGGCGTGATGCGGCCGTGCACTTCGCCGGCGCGGAACACCGTGTGCGCCGCGCCGCCCTTGCCCGCGCCGCGGTGGATGTGGCCGGGCTCCGGCAGGTTCACCGTGATGCTGCTGGCGATGCAGCCCAGCGTCTTGCCCCAGCCGACGATGCCGGCGATCGTCTCCTCGTTCATGCAGTTCTGCAGCGACACGACATAGCCGTCCGCCGCCAGATATTGCTGGATCAGCATGGTGGCCCACGCCGTGTCGTAGGACTTCATGCAGACAAAGGCGATGTCGACCGGCTTCTCCTTGGCAAGCTGCTGCGCGTCCGTGAGGTGGAGCGCGCGCACCGGGACCGAGAACTCGGGTACATCCATCGCATGGGTGACGCGAAGCCCGTGCTTGCGCATGTGCTCGACATGCTCGGGCCAGGGATCGATGAAGGTGACGTCCTCGCCGGCTTGCACCATATGAGCGCCGGCATAGCCGCCGACGGCGCCTGCTCCGACGATCGCGATTTTCCGACCCATGGCATTCCCTGCATTTTCTTGTTTCAGGCGACACGATTGCGCCTGTTCATTGGCGGACACTACTCAGCCTTGATGCCCGCGAACTTGATCACCTTCGCCCACTTTTCGGTGGCCTCCGAGAGAATCGTTGCGAACTCCGCAGGCGTACCGCCCTGCCACCGTGCCACCCAGTTCGACGATCCGGGCTTTGACCTTGCTGTCTGCAAGGCCGGCATTGAGTTCCTTGTTCAGCCTGTCGATGATTTCGGCCGGGGTGCCCTTGGGCGCGCCGATGCCGGCAAAGCCGCTGGCCTCATAGCCGGGCACGAACTCCGCCACCGTCGGCACGTCAGGCAACACTTCCAGACGAGCCGCGGTCGTCACCGCCAGCGCGCGGAGCTTGCCGGCCTGAATGTGCTGGATCGATTCCGACACTGGCGCGAAAATCACTTGCAAATGGCCGGCGACCAGATCGGTGGCCGCAGGCGCGCCGCCACGATACGGGACATGGACCAGATCCACCCCCGCCATCATCTTGAAGAGTTCGCACGCGATGTTTTGCGGCGTGCCGGGGCCGGCCGAGCCGTAATTGATCTTGCCCGGATTGGCCTTGGCGTAGGCGATGAATTCCGGGATCGTCTTGGCCGGGACCGACGGATGCACCACGACGACATAGGCGAGCCGCGCAGCGCAGATCACCGGCGCGATGTCCCGGATGAAGTCGAAACTAAGATTGCTGTACAGCGCGGCATTGATCGCATGCGGCGTCACGATCTGCAGCAGCGTGTAGCCATCCGGAGTGGCCTTGGCGACCGCTTCGGTTCCGATGTTGCCGCTGGCGCCGGCGCGGTTCTCGACGATGAATTGCTGGCCGAGGTGATCGGACAGCCATTGACCCATCAGGCGGGCCTGAATGTCGGTAGCCCCGCCCGCGGCAAAGCCGACGACGATGCGCACCGGCCGGGACGGATAGGCTTGCGCCCATGAAAGGCGGGGCACGGCCGGCAACGCGGCAGCGCCCACGGCCAGATGCAAGAATGCACGGCGGGGAAATTCCATGATCCTCCCTCTCCACAGTCTGCGCTGTGTTGCGGGCATACCATCCAACGAACGCGCTTGCCTCGCGGGAACAGACTATACCGGTCTTGTGCGGCGGTGGAAGCCCCTGTCCCGAGCCTGCGGCGACGGTGGCTGTTGCCCGCACCCGATCCATCCGCCTATATGGCCGCCTTCAGTCATCGCCATCGATGACCGCAATCTCCTCGGCGCGCCGCCACCTGGCGCGCACGACCGAAACACCAAGACCCGCCGAGGCGGAGACCACTGGAGTATCCGCATTCATGACTGAGCGAGCCGACGCCATTGCCGCCAAGATCGAGGCATTCATCCGCACGGAAGTGATCCCCTATGAGAAGGATCCACGTTGCGGCCCGCATGGCCCGAGCGATGAACTGGTGCAGGAGTTGCGTGACAAGGCCCGCAAGGCCGGCGTCCTGACACCGCACATTCTGGCGGATGGATCGCATTTCACGCAGCGTGAGACCGCGATCGCCCTGATCAAAACCGGGCTCTCGCCGCTGGGGCCGCTGGCCTGCAACACCATGGCGCCCGACGAAGGCAACATGTATCTGCTCGGCAAGGTCGGAAGCAGCGAACAGAAGAAGCGCTTTCTGGACCCGCTGGTATCAGGCAAGGCACGCTCGGCGTTCTTCATGACCGAACCGGCCGATGAAGGCGGCGCGGGCTCCGATCCCTCGATGATGCAGACCACGTGCCGGCTCGACGGCAATCACTGGGTCATCAACGGGCGCAAGAAGTTCATCACCGGCGCCGAGGGCGCCAAGGTCGGCATCGTCATGGCGAAGTCGGATGACGGCGCCTGCCTGTTCCTGGTCGACCTGCCCGATCCCGCGATCAAGACGCTGCGCGTGCTGGACACGATCGACAGTTCGATGCCGGGCGGACACGCCGAGATCGAAATCGACAACCTTCGCGTCTCCGCCGACCAGATGCTCGGCGCCTCCGGCGATGGTTTCAAATACGCCCAAATCCGTCTCAGCCCGGCGCGCCTGTCGCACTGCATGCGCTGGCTGGGCCTCGCCGTCCGCGCCAACGAAATCGCCACCGACTACGCCTGCCGCCGCCACGCGTTCGGAAAACCGCTGGTCGATCACGAGGGCGTCGGCTTCATGCTGGCGGAGAACCTGATCGATCTCAAGCAGTCGGAACTGATGATCGACTGGTGCGCCGGCGTGCTCGACACCGGTTCGCTCGGCACGGCCGAAAGTTCGATGGCCAAGGTGGCGGTGTCGGAAGCCTTGATGCGCGTCGCCGATCGCTGCGTGCAGGTGATGGGCGGCACCGGCGTCTCGACCGAGACGATCGTCGAGCAGGCCTTTCGCGAGATCCGCGCCTTCCGCATCTACGACGGCCCGACCGAAGTCCACAAATGGTCGCTCGCCAAGAAGATCAAGCGCGACTGGAAGACTGCGCAGCATTGAACGGCGAACGCGGCTTGCGGCTTAGCCCGCAAGCTTTTGCGCTGACCTGCTAAACAGAAGATGCCCCGCTCGCCACATCCGCTCGCAGACGGCACGGGCGAAATTCCTGCGCTGCTCGGGCTCGAACCGCGCGAACGCGGCGTGGGACAGGATGTCAGAGATGCTCTTGCGGCTGTCGATCTGCTCCAGCAGCAGGGCTTCCGATGGCGATATCGGCGTGACGACCGTTCCTTGCGGCGCTGCGCGGGTCAGGACCAGCGCATTGGCGTCACCGGCAAGTTTGACGCCGGATCGGACCTGCGGAACGTAGGACAGATAATCGTCCGTATCGAAACGGATCAGGAAGCGCGCGCTGTGCGGCTTCCTGAGAAAAAAATCATGCCTTGAGTTCAGCAGCGCAAGATTCTCCACGACAGCCCACTGCTCCGCGTCGGGAAGCGCCAACACCCTTTCCAGCATCTCTCCGGAGAGAAACCGGTCCGCGCAGTAGTCAGCATTGTCGCTCCAGCCGAAGAAGATCAGCCCGGCGGCTGCGACAAACTCCATGATCTCCGGCACCGAGTAGGCCCGGTCCTGCGGATGAAGCAGCATGTCCACGATCCCCGCATCCTGGGCGAGATCAATGGGTAGTTTGCCGGTCGGCTCGAACAGATAGTGATGCGATGGGACGAATTTCAAAAGTTCACGGGCCATCCCGAGGCCCTCGGCATCTGGACCGGCGCCAAGTCGCCGCAGGATATCCTGGACCTGATAGACGCCGGCGCGTGCTGCCTTTCCGTACAGCATGATCCCCATGCTTCCCGATGGATCGAGCACATCTGCGAGCGCCTTCAATCCGGCGTCGGGATCGGGAAGGTGATGAAGAACGCCGGTGCAAAGGATCAGGTCGAACGCGCTACCCAACTGGCCGACGTCGAGCAGGCTCATTCGCCGAAGTTCGAGGTTGGCGAGGCCGTGTCGATCGCGAAGACGGTTCGAATGCGCAAGGCTCGCGTCGGAAAGATCGATACCGATGACCGCACAGTCCGGGTTGTTGAGGGCGATCAGAGGCGCCTGCGAGGAGCCGCAACCGGCGCACAATATGCGCAGGTCTTGCCGCGGCCGGCCCTCCGGCCACAACTGAATGCCCGCAAATCGGGGGTCGCAGGTCAGCGGCCCCCATTGCTTCAGGAATTTCTCGGCGTCCTCAATCGGCGGCGGATAGCTGTACGCCTCGTACTGCTTCCTGACCGCTTCGGTAACTGTGTCTTCCATGACGGGACACTAGTTCGGACCGATCCGGCCAGCAACATCCCAAACCGTCGAACGGGAGCGGAGGATTTCGCCGACGCTAAGGGCTCAGTCAACCCTCACCGCCGGCATCACGCCGCCGAGCGCCACCGTCAATTCCGCCGCCACTTCCCGCACCGTCTGGCCCAGCGTCGGTAGCCGCTCGTCCGTCAGGCGGCTCGTCATGCCCGAGACGGAAATAGCAGCCAACGGTTCGGCGCAGTCATTGTAGACGACGGCGGCGATACAGCGGAGACCCATGCAGGCCTCCTCGTCGTCGACGGCAAAACCCTGACGGCGGATTTTTTCGAGTTCCTTGAACAGGTCGCCCGGGCGCACGATCGACTTTTCCGTCATACGCGGCATGCCGTGATGCTGGATGATGGCGCTGACGTCGTCGTTGGAATAGGTCGCGAGCACCGCCTTGCCGACGCCGGAGGCCACCATGGCGACGCGGCCGCCGACCTTGGTCAGCGAGCGCATGATCTCGCGGCTTTCCATGCGCGTCAGCACGATAATGAATTCGTCGTCGACGACGGCGAGATTGGCGGTCTCGCGCGTCAGGTCGCGCAGCTTGCGCATATAAGGCACCGCTTGCGCCGAGAAATTGCGGCGGCGGGCGAACGTCGCCCCCACCGTGAAGGCGCGCGCGCCGACGTGCCATTTCGATCCGCTGCGGTCGAACTGCACGAAGCGGCGGTTTTCCAGCGTCCCCAGCAGGCGATGCACCGTCGAGGTCGAAAGCCCCGTGCGGATGGCGAGATCGCTCAGGCGATAGCCTTCGTCGTCTTCCGCCAGCGTTTCGATGATCGAGAGCGCGCGATCGACCGACTGCACGCCGCTATCGCGCGCGTCGGGCTCGTGATCCGCACTGGATTTCGGCTCGATGGCCTTGCGCCGGATCACGTCTTTCTTCATCGCGACCTGCATTTTGTTCGTCGGACGAGACGCCAGCCGAACTTCCCTCGCCCCGCTCTTGCGGGGAGAGGGTTGGGGTGAGGGGCTGCTACCGCAAATTCGGTAAGAGAGCGAGTCGCGGAGAGTCCCCCTCACCCGGATTGCTCCGACAATCCGACCTCGATCCCCGCAAGCGGGGCGAGGTAAGCAACCAGTCTCAGAGCAATCCCGCGCCGCGCGCCCACTTGTATTTGGCGCCCAGCACCTCGACCGGCATTTCGGTCGAATAAGCATAGGCCGGGATGCCGTTCTGGTAGAGATATTCGGCGGCCTCCTCGACCTCGACGTCGCCGGCGAGCGAGGCGACGATCGGCTTCACAAAGCCCTTCGCCTCCATCTCCTTCTTCACCTCGACCATGTTGCGGGCGAACACCATCGGCGGGGTGACGATGGTGTGCCAGTAGCCGAGGATCAGCGAGTGGATGCGATCGTCCGACAGGCCAAGCTTGACCGTGTTGACATAGGTGATCGGCGGCTCGCCGCCGGTGATGTCGACCGGATTTCCGGCCGCGCCGAACGGCGGAATGAATTTCCGGAACGCCGCGTCGAGATCCGGCGGCATCGCCATCAGCGACAGGCCGTTATCCACGCAGGAGTCCGACAGCAGCACGCCCGAACCGCCGGCGCCGGTGATGATCAGGATGTTCTCGCCCTTCGGCGTCGGCAGCACCGGCACGCCGCGCGCGAATTCGAGCAATTGCCTCAAGGACCGGGCGCGGATCACGCCGGACTGGGCGAACACGTCCTCATAGATCTTGTCGTTGCCGGCGAGCGCGCCGGTATGCGACGAGGCCGCCTTCGCGCCGGCCGATGTACGGCCCGCCTTCAGCACCACCACCGGCTTCTTCTTGGAGACGCGCTTGGCGGCCTCCGCGAAGGCGCGGCCGTCCTTGAGGTCTTCGCAGTGCTGCGCGATGATCGCCGTGTTCGGATCCTGCTCGAAGAAGGCGAGCAGATCGTCCTCGTCGATATCGGACTTGTTGCCGAGGCCGACGATGGCGGAGACGCCCATCTTGGCCGAGCGCGAGAAGCCGATGATCGCCATGCCGATGCCGCCGGATTGCGACGACAGCGCCGCCGAACCCTTGACGTCGTAGGCCGTGCAGAACGTGGCGCAGAGATTGGCCGGCGTATAATAGAAGCCGTAGATGTTCGGGCCCATCAGGCGGACATTGTACTTCTTGCCGATCTCGACGATCTCGGCCTGCAATTCGGGCGCGCCGGCTTCGGCAAAGCCCGACGGAATCAGAACCGCGCCGGGAATTTTCTTCTCGCCGCATTCGACCAGCGCGCCGGCCACGAATTTTGCAGGGATCGCAAACACCGCCGTGTCGATCACGCCGGGCACGTCCTTGACGCTCTTGTAGGCCTTGTAGCCCAGGATCTCGGCGGCCTTCGGGTGGATCGGATAGATCTCGCCTTTATAGCCGCCGTTGATCAGGTTCTTCATCACGGAGTTGCCGATCTTGCCGTCCTCGGCGGAGGCGCCGATCACGGCAACGCCCTTCGGCTGCATGATGCGGTTCATCGCCGTGACGATTTCTTCGGTCGGGCGCGGCGCCGGGCGCGGCTTGTAGTCGAAGTCGACGACGATGCGCACGTCCGCCGCGATCGCGTCGTTCTTGGTGGCGAACACCGGATTGAGGTCGAGTTCGACGATTTCGGGGAAGTCGCTGACGAGCTGCGACACTTTGACAATGACGTCGGCCAGCGCGTCACGAGAGACCGGATCGCCGCCGCGCACGCCCTTGAGCATGTCATGGGCCTGGATGCCGTCGAGCATCGACAGGGCATCGTCCTTGGTGGCGGGCGCGAGGCGGAAGGTGATGTCCTTCAGCACCTCGACCAGCACGCCGCCGAGGCCGAACGCCACCAGCTTGCCGAACGAGCCGTCGGTGATGGAACCGACGATGACCTCGGTGCCGCCGGCCAGCATCTGCTGGACCTGAACGCCCTCGATCTTGGCGTCGGCCTTATACTTCTTGGCGTTGGCGAGAATGGTGTCATAGGCCTTTTCAGCATCGGCTGCGGTCTTGAGGCCGACCACGACGCCGCCGGCTTCGGTCTTGTGGAGAATGTCGGGCGACACGATCTTCATCACGACGGGGAAACCCATGCCCGTGGCGAGCTTGGCGGCGTCGGCGGCGGACTTCGCTACGCCTTCCTTGGGAACCGGGATGCCATAGGCGTCGCAGACGAGCTTGCCTTCCGGCGCGGTAAGGCTGGTGCGCTTGTCGGCTTTCACCGCATCCAGCACCTGGCGGACAGCCTGATTGGCGCCGGGCTCGGCGGTCTTGCGGGCCGCATCTGCAGAATTTGACATTGGCTTCCTCCTGGGGCTAGTTTTATGGCATTTGGTATGCCAGAGTTCCGATTGTCAAGACAAACTATCGCGCAGAATCCGCTAAAACGCGGGCATCTTGACATACTGGTATTTGGTATGCCAAAAATATTCGAGCATTTCTTCTGCTAAGAAGACGTCTCCAAAACCAGGGAGGAGACGAGTCGTGCCCGCACGTAAACAACCCAAGGCGCCGCCTGTCATGGCTGAGGCAGATATTGCAATCGTCCGGATCGCTCCTGAGACGAGCTTCAAGAACAAGGCCTACGAGGCCTTGAAAGAAGCCATTCTCAAGATGGACATCTATGCGACGCCCGAGCAGGTGATGCTGGACGAGCGCGCTTTGTCCGAACGTCTCGGCGTCAGCCGCACGCCTATTCGCGAAGCCATCGCGATGCTGGAGCAGGACGGCTTCGTCAAGACCGTGCCACGCCGCGGCATCGTCGTGGTCCGCCGCACCAAGACCGAAATCGTCGACATGATCCGCGCCTGGGCCGCGCTCGAAAGCATGGCCGCGCGCCTGATCACGACCACCGCGCGCAAAAAGGACATCACGGCGCTGCGCGACTTCTTCAAGGATTTTGGCAACGATCGCCTGCCGCAGGATCATGTCGAAGAATACTCCAAGGCCAATATCGCGTTCCATCAGGCGCTGATCTCGCTTTCGGAATCGCCTGTGCTGGTCGACATGACCAACGATATCCTGCTGCACGTGCGCGGCTATCGGCAACTGACCATCGGCCGGAAGGATCGCACCGCGACCTCCCTGCCCGAGCATCTGGCGATCATCGAGGCGCTCGAAGCACGCGACACCGAACTCGCCGAGAAACGCGCACGCGATCACACGCTGGGCCTTGCCTCCTACGTCGAAGCGCATGGCCAGGAACTGTTTACTTAGACTTCGCAACAGAAGACGACGAAAAATCGTCCGACACAAACGACCAGGGAGATGAAGCCCATGCTGAATACCGCGACCAAGTCCGAAGCACCGGGCACCGAGCAGGAGCTGACGAAGAACTGACAGATGGCTTTCATCTCGTCATCGACGCACTCAAGCTCAACGGCATCAACACCATCTATGGTGTGCCGGGCATCCCGATCACGGACCTTGGCCGCATGATGCAGGCCGAGGGCATTCGCGTGTTGTCGTTCCGCCACGAGCAGAACGCCGGCTACGCCGCCTCGATCGCGGGCTTTTTGACCAAGAAACCGGGCGTCTGCCTCACCGTCTCGGCGCCCGGCTTTCTCAACGGCCTCACCGCACTGGCCCACGCCACCACCAACTGCTTCCCGATGATCCTGATCTCGGGCTCCTCGGAACGCGAAATCGTCGACCTGCAGCAGGGCGACTATGAAGAGATGGACCAGCTTGCGATCGCAAAACCGCTCTGCAAGGCGGCCTTCCGCGTGCTGCACGCCGCCGACATCGGCATCGGTCTGGCGCGCGCCATCCGCGCCGCCGTCTCGGGCCGTCCGGGCGGCGTCTATCTCGACCTGCCCGCGAAACTATTCGGCCAGGTGATGGACGCAGCCGCCGGCGCAAAATCGCTGGTGAAGGTGATCGACGCCGCGCCCGCCCAGATCCCTGCCCCGTCCGCCGTCAAGCGCGCGCTCGACGTACTCAAAGGTGCAAAACGTCCTCTCATCATTCTCGGCAAGGGCGCGGCTTACGCGCAGGCCGACGACGATATCCGCGCCTTCGTCGAAAAGACCGGCGCCCCGTTCCTGCAGATGAGCATGGCCAAGGGCCTGTTGCCGGATACGCACGCGCAGTCGGCGGGTGCGGCGCGCTCCACCGTGCTGAAGGATGCCGACGTCGTCATGCTGATCGGCGCCCGCCTCAACTGGCTGCTGTCGCACGGCAAGGGCAAGACCTGGGGCGATGCGCCCAAGAAATTCATCCAGATCGACATCGAGCCGAAGGAAATGGATTCCAACGTCGAGATCGTGGCCCCGGTGGTCGGCGATATCGGCTCCTGCGTCTCCGCCCTGCTCGCGGGCATGGGCGGCAGCTGGACCGCCGCGCCCTCCGACTGGGTCTCTTCCGTCAACAAGAAGCGTGACGACAACGTCGCCAAGATGGCGCCGAAGCTGATGAGCAACGCCTCGCCGATGGATTATCACGGTGCGCTCGGCGCATTGCGCACCATCGTCAAGGAACGGCCGGACGCCATTCTCGTCAACGAAGGCGCCAATACGCTCGATCTCGCCCGCGGCGTCATCGACATGTACAAGCCGCGCAAGCGGCTCGATGTCGGCACCTGGGGCGTGATGGGCATCGGCATGGGCTATTCGATCGCCGCCGCCGTCGAGACCGGCAAGCCGGTGCTGGCGATCGAGGGCGACTCGGCCTTTGGCTTCTCCGGCATGGAGATCGAGACCATCTGCCGCTACCAGCTTCCGATCTGCATCGTCATCTTCAACAATGACGGCATCTATCGCGGCACCGACGTCAATGCGGGCGGCTCCGATCCGGCGACGACGGTGTTCGTCAAGGGCTCGCGCTACGACAAGATGATGGAAGCGTTCGGCGGCGTCGGCATCAACGCCACCTCGCCCGACGAATTGAAGCGCGCCGTCAACGCCGCGATGGATTCCGGCAAGCCGACGCTGATCAACGCCGTGATCGATCCGGCGGCGGGCTCCGAGAGCGGCCGCATCGGAAACCTCAATCCGCAAAGCGTCCTGCAAAAAAAGAAATAACCGATTTCAAACCATTTCATCCTGCACACGGCAGACAGACACAGTACGGAGCAAACACGATGACAAAGGCGCTCGAGGGCGTTCGCATTCTTGATTTCACCCACGTTCAGTCGGGACCGACCTGCACGCAATTGCTGGCCTGGTTCGGCGCCGACGTGATCAAGGTCGAGCGCCCCGGCGTCGGCGACATCACGCGCGGCCAGTTGCAGGACATCCCCAACGTGGACAGCCTGTATTTCACCATGCTGAACCACAACAAGCGCTCGATCACGCTCGACACCAAGAACCCGAAGGGCAAGGAAGTCCTCACCGCGATGATCAAGACCTGCGACGTGCTGGTGGAAAATTTCGGCCCCGGCGTGCTCGACCGCATGGGCTTCCCCTGGGAGAAGATCCAGAGCATCAATCCGAAGATGATCGTGGCCTCGATCAAGGGTTTTGGCCCCGGACCGTATGAAGACTGCAAGGTCTATGAGAACGTCGCCCAGTGCACCGGCGGCGCGGCCTCGACCACCGGCTTCCGCGACGGACTGCCGCTCGTCACCGGCGCGCAGATCGGCGATAGCGGCACCGGCCTGCATCTGGCGCTCGGCATCGTCACCGCGCTCTACCAGCGCACCGTCACCGGCAAGGGCCAGAAGGTCACCGCCGCGATGCAGGACGGCGTGCTGAATCTCGCGCGCGTCAAACTGCGCGACCAGCAGCGCCTCGCCCATGGTCCGCTGAAGGAATACAGCCAGTTCGGCGAAGGCATTCCGTTCGGCGACGCCGTGCCGCGCGCCGGCAACGATTCCGGCGGTGGTCAGCCCGGCCGCATCCTCAAGTGCAAGGGCTGGGAGACCGATCCCAACGCCTACATCTACTTCATCACCCAGGCCCCGGTATGGGAGAAGATCTGCGACGTGATCGGCGAGCCGACCTGGAAGACCGATGCGAACTACGCCAAGCCGCCTGCCCGGCTGTCGCGGCTGAACGAGATTTTTGCGCGCATCGAACAGTGGACGATGACCAAGACCAAGTTCGAGGCGATGGACATCCTCAACAAGGACGACATCCCCTGCGGCCCGATCCTTTCAATGAAGGAGATCGCGGAAGACCAGTCGCTGCGCGCCACCGGCACCGTGGTCGAGGTCGATCACCCCACCCGCGGCAAGTACATTTCGGTCGGCAACCCGATCAAATTGTCCGATAGCCCGAGCGAGGTGACGCGTTCCCCGCTGCTCGGCGAGCACACCGACGAGATCCTGCGCCAGGTTCTTGGCTTCAGCGATCACCAGGTCGCCGAAATCCACGATTCCGGCGCGCTCGATCCGCCGCGCAAGCAGGCGGCCGAGTAACGACGCCATCCGAACAGCATGGAAGGCCGCCGGTTTCGGCGGCCTTTTTGTTTGGACGAGAACTCAGGCCTTCTTCACTCGTCGACGATCTGTCCGCCGTCATACCCGCAAGCGACGCGTCCAAGCGCCGCACGGAATGGCTCGCTCTCGACCATGGACGCGAGCGCTTCGAGGTCGTCGCCTTCCCCAATTCGGCGGGCGCGGGCCAGTATCGATGTGAGAAGACTGGGATCGAGATGTGGCAGGCTTGCCCAGAATCCGCGCGCGAGTTCCTGAGCCAAGGCGTGATCCGGATGCTGCGCATTTTCAGGCGCGCGGCCGATCTCATACATGTGCCGCACGGCGTGCCACGAGGCTCGCTCGCGCGGGAAGCGCGCCATGATGTCGGGATGTTCCTGCGCGACGTAAAACCGATTGAGCGTGTCGAACAGCGCAAACTGGTAGCCCTGCGCCAGCAGGAATGGCTCCCAGTCCTGCCATGACGGTTCCGACGCCATCGGGCTGACCGCCTCGGCGACGATCACCTTGGGCCGGAACCGCTTCCAGTCGCCACCGAACAGAACGTCGCTCTCGGCGCCTTCGACATCGATTTTCAGGAAGTCGATGGCGCCGACGTCGTGGCGCTCGCATAGTTGCGCCAGCGTGGTCACGGGCATACGAAGCGTCTGATAATCAACGTTGTACGCTCGAACATTTTGCGCAACGTCTTCGCGCGTGGTCGAGAGCCCGTGCAAGCGATCGACCAGATGAAAGTCGGCCTCGCCGCTCTCCCGCCCGACCAGGCAGCGGCTCACGATATCGCGTGGACGCAGGCTCTCGTAGAGCGCCGCAAGTTCGGATTGCGGCTCGACGACAATGCCTTGCCAGCCGCGCTCATAGAACCAGAACGACACGTTGTCCGCGATCGGATGCCCTGCGCCGATATCGATATAGAAGCCGGTGGGTTGTCCGGCGAAAGCGAGGGAGAGATGATAATCCTCGAGATTTTGCGAGTAAGATAACTCCATCGCGCCCGAGCCCCTCGTCTGTCTTACCGTGCTTCATGCCGGAACATGATCCGATCGGTCCGTGCCGGACGGTAGCACGGGACGTGCCGTGACCCACCGGCTTACGGCTGTCATGATTCGGCACGCCCGCCCCCTCGGCGCCAGCAGGTCGCTAAATGCGCTGGTTTGTACCCTGAATACAAAGGTTGCCGGTTTCTGGCGGGCCACCCGCGGCGTGGAATACCCGGCTTGGAATGCCGCTTTCGTTATTTGCTGCGATGCAAAACGACAATTGCTGCCATGCAAACAAATCTGTTGTTACTGGCATCTGGTATACATAGTTTGACCTCAGATCATGAAGCGGAATGGTTCCGCGCCAAGAAAAGGGGACATTGATGTCCAAGACTGCATCCATCGGCCTCGTTCCCTCCAGCACCCTGTTCGGTCGCCTGATGGCTTCCATCGACCGCCTGCTGACCGCCAGCAGCCGCATTGCCGTCCGCAACGGCGACCTGCCCTATTTCGGTCTTTGAGCCTGAAAATACAGCACTTCCGCGAACAGGAGCGGTTAGGCGAATGACCCCTGCTTTTCGCTGATTGGATCTTGGCCCCGGTTTCCGGGGCCATTTTTTTGTGGGTAACCGCCGCCGGCTTTACCAATGTCTGCGACAAATCAGCCCGAACGGCAATCAACAGCAACAATGCATTTGCGTCCTGGCATATCGCATACAAATATGAATTCCAGCGCTCCCGGGTTAAAAAGGCGCGCGTTGGAGGGACGGTCTTTGCGCGACGGAGACAGGCAGCCCGATCGGCCAAGGAATCGGCCATGGAACATGGGTGCGTCCCATGACTTCCTCTCGCCAGCTATGGCAAATCCACAATTGGCCAAAAGGAGCGGATGCCACGCCGCCGGGCCGCTCTTACAGTTACAACCCATGATCGTTCGGAGAAGACAGCCGCTGCGGCATTGAATACAACACAGGGAAGCCGGCAAAGACTGGCGCAACCACAGATCGACGGGAGTGAATCAAATGAACCACACAGCACAAACGGCGTTGGGCGCAATTGTTGGTCTATGCGCGGTCGGGATCTCCATTCCCGCGACTGCCGCATGGGAACCGGTGCGGCCCGTCGAGTTCATCGTTCCTGCCGGCACCGGCGGCGGCGCCGACCAGATGGCGCGGACGATCCAGGGCATCGTCACCAAGCATAATCTGATGAAGCAGCCGATGGTCGTCATCAACAAGTCGGGCGGCGCCGGCGGCGAAGGCTTCCTCGACCTCAAGACATCGGGCGGCAATCCGCACAAGATCATTATTACGCTCTCCAACCTCTTCACCACCCCGCTTGCCACCGGCATCCCATTCAACTGGAAGGATCTCACTCCGGTGTCGATGCTGGCGCTGGACGAGTTCGTGCTCTGGGTGAACGCCGAGCAGCCGTACAAGACGGCGAAAGACTATGTCGATGCGGTGAAGGCCGCGCCCTCGGGCACCATCAAGATGGGCGGCACCGGCTCGAAGCAGGAAGACCAGATCATCACGGTCGCGCTCGAAAAGGCAACCGGCGCCAAGTTCACCTACATTCCCTACAAGGGCGGCGGCGAAGTCGCCGTTCAGTTGGTCGGCAACCACGTCGATTCGACCGTCAACAATCCGATCGAGGCGGTCGCGCAATGGCGCGGCGGCAAGCTGCGTCCGCTCTGCGTGTTCGACGCGCAGCCGATGGCGTATGACGAGCAGATCGTGGACGGCAAGAGCTGGAAGGATATTCCGACCTGCAAGTCGCAGGGCCTCGACATCGAATATCTGATGCTGCGCGGCATATTCATGTCGCCACGGGCCACCAAGGACCAGATCGAATATTACGTCGATCTGTTCAAGAAGGTCCGCGCCACGCCCGAGTGGCAGGACTTCATGAAGAGCGGCGCCTTCAACACCACTTTCCTGACCGGGGCCGACTATGCCAAGTGGGTCGAGGTCGAGGAAAAGCGTCACGAGTTGCTGATGAAGGACGCGGGTTTCCTCGCCGCACCAGGAAACTGACACGCAACTGATCGCGCACTGATCGACCAGAAAACGGATCGGCCCAGCCAGTCCCGCAACGCGAACGCCGCGTTCGCTGGCTGCGGCCCGGCCCCGCATGGAGTTTTGATGACAACAGGCAGCTCGAGCAATACCGGCCCCACCCACAAGATGGTGGAAGCGGGGATCACGTTGCTGATCGCCCTCTTCGGCTTCGTCGTGATCGCCGGCAGCGTCAAGGCCGGCATCAACTGGGGCGCGGAAGGTCCGCGCGCCGGCTTCTTTCCCTTCTACATCGGGATATTCATCGTCGCTTCCAGCGCGATAAACCTGTGGAACGGACTGCGCGAAGACAATGACGATCTGTTCGCCGAATGGGGACAGCTTCGCCAGGTCATGAGCGTCGTGATTCCGACCGCGATCTATGTCGGCGTCATGCCGTTCACCGGGCTGTATCTCGCCTCGATCGTGTTCATCGGATGGTTCATGCGGTGGCTCGGCAAATACCGCTGGATTACCGTGCTGGCCGTCGCGCTCGGCATGCCTATCGTCACCTATTTCATTTTCGAGCGCTGGTTTCTGGTCCCGCTTCCGAAGGGTCCGGTTGAAGAGTGGCTCGGCCTTTAATATCGACGCACGCTGGGGATCACGGGGATGGAAGAACTCGTTAATCTGTTTCACGGCTTTGCGGTCGCGCTACAGCCTTTCAATATCATGGTGATGATCGTCGGCATCGTGCTCGGCGTCGTGATCGGCGTGCTGCCGGGACTGGGCGGCGCCAACGGCGTCGCCATCCTGCTCCCGCTGACGTTCTCGATGCCGCCGACATCGGCCATCATCATGCTGTCCTGCATCTACTGGGGCGCCTTGTTCGGCGGGGCGATCACCTCGATCCTGTTCAACATACCCGGCGAACCATGGTCGGTCGCGACCACGTTCGACGGCTACCCGATGGCGCAGAAGGGCAAGGCCGGCGAGGCGCTGACGGCGGCGTTCACCTCCTCGTTCGTCGGCGCGCTGTTTGCAGTCATCATGATCACGCTGGTCGCGCCGCTGGTCGCAAGCTTCGCGCTGCGATTTGGTCCGGCGGAGAAATTCGCGGTCTATTTTCTGGCGTTCTGCAGTTTCGTCGGCTTGAGCAAGGAGCCACCTTTCAAGACCATCGCGGCCATGATGATCGGATTTGCGCTGGCTGCGGTAGGTCTGGATTCCATCACCGGGCAGTTGCGGCTGACGTTCGGCTTCACGGAATTGCTGAACGGGTTCGATTTCCTCATCGCCGTGATCGGACTGTTCGGCATCGGCGAGATCCTGCTGACGATGGAGGAAGGGCTCGCCTTCCGCGGCGGCAGCGCCAAGATCAATCTGCGGGTTGTGGTGCAGACCTGGAAGGAGTTGCCGGCTTACTGGGTGACATCGCTGCGCTCTTGCGTGATCGGTTGCTGGATGGGCATCACGCCGGCGGGCGCGACGCCGGCCTCCTTCATGAGCTACGGCATCGCCAAGCGGATGTCGAAGAACGGCGCCAATTTCGGCAAGGGCGAAATCGAAGGCGTCGTCGCGCCGGAGACTGCGGCGCACGCCGCCGGCACCGCGGCGCTACTGCCGATGCTCTCGCTCGGCGTACCGGGCTCGCCGACGGCGGCCGTGCTGCTCGGCGGCCTCTTGATCTGGGGCCTGCAGCCGGGACCGATGCTGTTCGTCGAGCAGAAGGAATTCGTCTGGGGCCTGATCGCCTCGATGTATCTCGGCAATATCGTCGGCCTGCTCGTCGTGTTGACCTGCGTGCCGGTGTTCGCCGCGATCCTGCGCGTCCCCTTCAGCATCATCGCGCCGCTCATCCTGGTGCTGTGCGCGATCGGCGCCTATTCGGTCCACAGTTCGACGTTCGACGTGATGCTGATGCTGGTCTTCGGCGTGATCGGTTACCTCTTGAAGAAGTGCAACTATCCACTCGCCCCGCTGGTGCTGGCCATCGTGCTCGGCGACAAGGCGGAAGAGGCCTTCCGGCAGTCGCTGCTTGGATCCCAGGGATCGCTCGGCATCTTTTTCTCCAACACGCTGGTCAGCACGATCATGATCCTCGGATTGATTGCGTTGTTCTGGTCGGTGATCCAGCAGGGTTACACCCGCTTGCGCGGCGCCCCGGCGTAAGACGCCAGCGGATGTCATCGCCATAAAATCAAACCGCTTTCTGCCTAGTCAGGGGCCGTGCATTCGTCTGCACGGTCCTTTTTCTTTCGCGCATGCAGCATGGCCGCGGCGCTGTGAAATGCGACAATTTGGCAAGATTTCCCTTGTCTACTGGCATAACATATACCAAACTACTCCCTTGAGCTGTCGCGTATCGATAGAACAGCCTTTGGAGGGAAGATGACGGACACAGTGCACGGTGCGGCCCCCGTCGCGGCGGCCCGAGTCAGCGATGCCTATCGCTGGACTCAATTGACCATCGGCGTGCTCGCGATGGTGATGATTGCGAACTACCAATATGGCTGGACTTTCTTCGTTCCGGACATCCAAAAGAAGTTTGGATGGGATCGCGCCTCGATCCAGTGGGCATTTACCCTCTTCGTGCTGTTCGAAACCTGGCTGGTCCCGATCGAAGGCTGGTTCGTCGATAAATACGGTCCGCGCCTCGTCGTCCTGGTCGGCGGCATCCTCTGCGGCATCGGATGGGCGATCAACGCGCATGCCGAAACGCTCAACGGCTTCTACCTCGGCATGATCATCGCAGGCATCGGCGCCGGTGGCGTCTACGGCACCTGTGTCGGCAACGCGCTGAAATGGTTTCCGGACAAGCGCGGCCTCGCTGCCGGCATCACCGCCGCCGGTTTCGGCGCGGGCTCGGCGCTGACGGTCGCGCCGATCCAGGCGATGATCAAGGACTCCGGCTTCCAGACCACCTTCCTCTATTTCGGTCTCGGCCAGGGCATCATCATCGTGATCCTCTCCTTCTTCCTGTTCGCTCCGAAATCAGGACAGGTGCCCGCGGTGACGCAGAACGCAAACATCATCCAGACCCGGCGCAACTATCAGCCGACCGAAGTGATCCGTCAGCCGATCTTCTGGCTGATGTACTTCATGTTCGTGATCGTCGGCGCCGGCGGATTGATGGTTACCGCCAACCTCAAGCCGATCGCGGTCGACTGGAAGGTCGACAGCGTGCCCGTCACGCTGATGGCGGTGACGATGACGGCGGTGACGTTCGCAGCCACCATCGACCGCGTCCTCAACGGCCTGACCCGCCCCTTCTTCGGCTGGATCTCGGACATGATCGGGCGCGAGAACACCATGTTCATCGCATTCGGCATGGAAGGCATCGGCATCTGGGGCCTCTACATGCTGGGTCACGATCCCGTCTGGTTCGTGCTGCTGTCGGGCTTCGTGTTCTTTGCCTGGGGCGAGATCTACTCGCTGTTCCCGTCGACCTGCACCGATACCTTCGGCGCCAAGTTCGCGACCACCAATGCCGGGCTGCTCTACACTGCAAAGGGCACCGCGGCGCTGCTGGTGCCGGTGGCGAACTACATGCAGCAGTCCTCCGGCAATTGGGACACCGTGTTCATCGTCGCGGCCGGCGCGAATATTCTCGCCTCGCTGCTGGCGATCGCCGTGCTCAAGCCCTGGCGCAAAACGGTGGTGGCCAAATCGCAGCATACGGCCTGATCCAACCGGATCTGTCGTCCGAAAAAAGCGCGCTCATCCTGCGGGATGGGCGCGTTTTCTTTTGCCCGACCGCCTCCTGGTATACCTGACCACGTTTTGGAGCATCCCAGGATGCCCCGCCGCGCTCCCGCTCCAAGTACCAGACCTCAAGAATGTCAGTAATGCTGCCTGTTTATCTTCATTGCGGCGCACGATTTCAATCACAAAGCGTGTTGACAATTGGTATTATGTATACCAGAATTTGACTTAACAATTCACCCCGAGGAGGTTGCCATGCAAGTCGGAGATATCCTGCGCAAGAAAGCCGCCCGCGTCGCAACGGTTCGCATGAACGAGACCGTCGCCATTGCCGCGCAACTGATGCGCTCCAGCAATATCAGCGCGCTTGTGGTGAAGGATGTGGTTCGCACCGAGGGCAACACCGCGGTCGGCATGTTCACCGAACGCGACGTCGTGCGCGCGATTGCCCAGCACGGCGCGGCCGGCGTCAACATGCGCGTTTCGCAATTCATTTCGGTGCAGCAGCTGGTCTCCTGCACATCGACCGATACGCTCGAGCATGTCCGCCACCTCATGAGCAAGCATCACATCCGCCACGTGCCCGTGATCGATAATTACAGCCTGATCGGCGTCGTCAGCATTCGCGACATTTCAACCGCGTTCGACGACGAAGCGACGCCGTTCCAGCTCGCCGCGTCGGCCTGACCGGTCGCGTCGAGCCCCGCCGGCATTCTTTGAGGTAGCACTCCTCGGCAAGCCGGCATCTCACCGCAAAACTCGGCTCAACGCCTGTCGCAAAACAGGCGCACCCACACCTGCGCCGAAGTATCGGCGCGCCGGAAGACATCATCTGTTGGAGGGCGCATGGCGCGTAACATTCTGATCCTCGGGGCCTCGTATGGCTCGCTGCTGGCGACAAAGCTTTTGATGGCGGGTCACAATGTGACCCTGGTTTGCCGCAGGCAGACCGCAAACCTCATCAATCGCGAGGGCACCGAAGTTCGTATCAAGCTGCGCGACGAAGCGACCCACCGGCCGATCTTCTCGCGCGGCCTGCCCGGAATCCTGGACGCGGTCGAGCCCGCCGATGTCGTCCCTTCCCGCTACGATCTGGTTGGCCTTGCGATGCAGGAACCGCAATACGCTGCCCCAGCGATGCGGCTTCTGATGATCAAAATCGCCGAAGCGAAGCTGCCTTGCCTCTCGATCATGAACATGCCCCCTCTGCCCTACCTCAAGCGCATCCCGGCCCTTGCGGGAATGGAGCTGGAGAAGGCCTACACCAACGCCGCGGTATGGGATCGGTTTGAGCCAGGCCTGGTGTCGCTCTGCTCCCCGGATCCGCAGGCCTTCCGGCCCCCGGAGGAAGCGGCGAATGTTCTTCATGTCGGCCTGCCGACGAACTTCAAGGCCGCGTCGTTTGCGGATGAGAAACACAATGCGCTGCTTCGCGAGCTGGAAGCCGGCATCGATGCGGTGAGGCTGGACGGCCAGGACGTTCCGGTAAAACTCAAAGTGTTCGATTCGATGTTCGTCCCGCTGGCCAAATGGTCGATGCTGTTGACCGGCAACTACCGCTGCATCACGTCGCAGGAGCCGCAATCGATCCGCGACGCCGTGCACGGCGACATCAACCTCTCGCAGTCGATCTATGACCATGTCGATGCCATCGCCCAGCGTCTGGGCGCCGATCCCACCGATCAGGTCCCTTTCGAGAAATACGCCAAAGCGGCGGAGAGCCTTCTCAGGCCCTCGTCGGCGGCCCGGGCGGTCGCAGGCGGCGCGCCTTGCATCGAGCGCGTCGACCTCCTGGTGAAACTGATTTCACATCAGCTTGGCGCACCCAACGCCGAAATCGACCGCACGGTCCAGATCGTCAATCAGAAACTGAATGAGAGCATCACGGCCGAGGCATCCGGCGAGCTGCGAGGTGTTCCAATCGCCGTGACTTAGAGCCTTTGGCGGTTCTGGATTATTGTGGGCCGCGTCGCCCGACACGCAAAACAAGTGATCCAACCGCCCGCCCCGCTCGTTTACCCCTGGGTAAGTTCCCTTGAGCGGCGCAATGTCCCGTGGTTCCCAAGCGATCCGAATACTGTCAAGAACGCGGCGCTCGACGGCGATATTGCGGTCGAGGTGCTTACGCAGATTCGGCAACGAAAGGCCCGGGATAACGGTGGAGTGGGCGACCTTGATCGGACGCGTCGCTGACGGTGACCGCGAGGCGTTCCAGCGCCTTTTTGAGCATTTCGCCCCGCGCGTGAAGGGTCTGATGCTGAAGAGCGGCGCCAGCAGCGATGATGCTGAGGAAATCGCGCAGGACACCCTGCTGGCGGTATGGCGGAAGGCTGAGCAGTTCGATCCTGTTTCCGCCGGTGCGGCGGCCTGGATCTACACGATCGCCCGTAACCTGCGGATCGACGCGGTGCGTCGGGTAGCTCGCACGGGCGCCGCCGCCAATGAAGCCGAGCTCGATTACCTCGTCGATCCCGCCGAACCGGCCGATGACGTCATGGCGCGCAATGACGAGGCCGGCCGCATTGATCGGGCCCTGTCGAGCCTTTCCGAGGAGCAATCCATGGCGATCCGACTGTCGTTCATCGAGGAGCGCCCGCATCCCGAAATCGCCGACGTCCTCGGGATACCGCTGGGAACGGTGAAGTCTCGGATCAGATTGGCGATGAACCGGCTGAGAGCCCTGTTGGACGAAACGAAATGACCGTGACGCATCATCCCTCTCCGGAATTGCTGGCAGGTTTTGCCGCTGGAACCCTCGACGCCGGCGAACATCTCGCCATCGCCGTTCATGCCTCCGGTTGTTCGACATGCCGGCGGCTGGTGCGCGCGGTCGAAGGTATCGGCGGATCGACGCTGGAGGCCATCGAGCCTGTCCCGATGAAAGCCGGCGCGTTCGAGTCCGTCATGGCGAAGCTCGATCGATCGCCGTCTCATTCGCGTGCCTCCGCCGACAGCCTCGCCGATGAGGAACTGCCGAAGGTCCTGCAACACTACCGCATCGGACGGCGTCGATGGGTGGCTCCGGGCGTCAGCATGCGGCCGATCGAATTGCCGGGCCCGTCAAGCTCGCGCGCGTTCCTGCTCCGGTCGGACCCCGGCACGCATATGCTCGAGCACACCCATACCGGCGTTGAGCTGACCTGCGTCCTGCGCGGCAGCTTCAGCCACGAGGGTGGCCGGTTCGGCCCGGGCGATTTCGATTTCGGCGACGACGCGCTGGATCACCAGCCGACCGTCGGCGAGGGCGAGCCTTGTCTCTGCCTGGTGGCCATGACCGGCGATCTCCGCATCAACGGCTTCTTCGGCCGTCTGATCGGCCCGTTCGTGCGGCTCTGATTTCGGCAGCGCCGGCGGCTGTGACAAAAAGTCCGTCACCCCGAGCCAGTGATCCAAACGCCGCGCGACATCGTTCCTACCCGAGAACACGCCTCAACTCGGGACCATCGGATGAAAATCGGGACGGCATCGACCGCTGAGCAAAGAGACCATCTTTCCGTTCTGATCGCGCGCGCCGCCGAAGGCGAAGACGCCGCGTTCTCCGAACTCTACGCACTGACCAGCCGAAAAATGCGCAAGACGATCAGCGCAGTGTTCCCACGCGGCGCAGAAATCGACGACATTCTTCAGGACGCGTATTTCAAGATCTGGCGGAACGCGCCGAACTTCGATCCGGCTCGATCCTCCCCGATCAGCTGGATGGCCGTCATCGTCCGCAACACCGCAATAGATGCGCTTCGCCTCAAGACGCTTCCGACCACCGATCTCGACTTCGCCCTGCTGGTACCGGAACCGGCCCCGGATGGCGCTGACGACTTCGACTACGACCGCGCCCGGCCGATCGCCGCGACCGCGATCCGCCAGCTTCCGGACGATCGCCAGGCGTTGCTGTCGCTCGCCTATATCGACGGCGAAAGCCGGCAGTCACTGTCTAAGCGTTTTGGCGTACCGGTCGGCACCATCAAGACTTGGCTGCGGCGAACGCTGGAAACGGTGCGCACCGATTGCGCGGCGTTCGAGGCTCAGGCGGCGGGCTGATCTGGATCCCTCCCTGCCACGCCCTAGTTGAGGCGGACGATTTCGAAATTGAGCACCGACGCAAATCCGACCCAGGCCGCGTATGGGACAAACAGCGCGGCCGAAATCCGGTCAGCGGACCATTGTTTTGCGATGAACGCGAGGACCACGGCAAGAAGCATCAAAATGACGGCAAGCGCCGCAGCCGGCCAGTGCGCGGTAAAGAAGATTGGCGACCACATCAAGTTGAGCCCCATCTGCGCCCACCACAGCGTCATCGCCATCGAGTTGCGGTCACGCTCCCAGGTTCGCCAACCCGCGACCGCCACCAGCAGATAGACGATCGACCAGACCGGGGCAAATATCCAGTTCGGCGGGTTGAACCACGGCTTGGCAAGTGCGGCATACCAACCTCCGGACGGGTTGAGGAGGCCCGTCGCGAAGCCGGCACCGACCACGAGAACGACAAAGATCGCTGGCCGCAAATTCCGCATCGGTTAGCCTGTTACTGTGGCAATAACTGGAAACGTCGAATGAAGGTCCGCGGATCAAATCAGTAACGCAACCCCATCGCTGACGAGCAGGATTGTTCGCACTGCGGAACAAGCCCTGCTTTTGCATGCTGGCGTTGCCCTGGCAACCGTCCGGCCCCGGTAGACTTTTGCGAGGTGTAACGGCATCCTGCCCCTCGAAATCTCACAAAATGACGTGCGGGTCATCCCGGCGTCGAAAATGACAGGAAGAGCATTTCCAACTGGAAAATGCTCATGGAAACCAGAGGGCAGACATGAAGACGCGATTCACCGAACTCGTTGGCGTTGAGCATCCGATCGTTCAGGGCGGCATGCAATGGGTCGGCCGCGCCGAACTGGTCGCCGCCGTCGCCAATGCCGGCGCGCTCGGGCTGATCACCGCGCTGACGCAGCCGACGCCAGAGGATCTCACCAAGGAAATCGCGCGCTGCCGCGACCTGACTGACAAGCCGTTCGGCGTCAACCTCACCATTCTCCCCGCGATCAAGCCGCCGCCCTATGCCGAGTATCGCCAGGCCATCATCGAGGCCGGCATCAAGATCGTCGAGACCGCCGGCAACAAGCCGCAGGAACACGTCACAGAATTCAAGAAGCACGGCATCAAGGTCATCCACAAATGCACCAGCGTCCGGCACGGCCTGTCGGCGGAGCGGATGGGCGTCGACGCGCTCTCGATCGACGGCTTTGAATGCGCCGGCCATCCCGGCGAGGACGACACGCCTGGCCTGATCCTGATCCCGGCCGCCGCCGACAAGATCAAGATTCCGATGATTGCTTCGGGCGGGTTCGGCGACGGCCGCGGGCTTGTTGCTGCGCTGGCTCTCGGCGCGGAAGGCATCAACATGGGCACGCGCTTCATGTGCACCAAGGAGAGCCCGATCCATCAGCTCGTGAAGGAACGCATCGTCGCCAATGACGAGCGCGAGACCGAATTGATCTTCCGCACCATGCGCAACACCTCGCGCGTCGCCAAAAACACGATCTCGACCAAGGTGGTCGCGATGGAGAAGGAAGGCGCGAAGTTCGAGGACGTCCGCGAACTCGTCGCCGGCGCCCGCGGCAAGATGGTCTACGCGTCAGGCGATGCCGACGAAGGCATCTGGTCGGCCGGCCAGGTCCAGGGTCTGATCCACGACATCCCGACCTGCGCCGAACTGGTGTCGCGCATTATGCGCGACGCGGAAGCGATCATCCGCAGCCGACTCGAAGCCATGGTATCGGGCGCGCAACGTCAGGCCGCCGAATAAGCGCCGCTTGACGCCAACAGAAAGACGGGCCGCCGAACCGGACGGCCTGCGTCTCCAATTAAAGAGAAGAGCCCATGAAAGCCTATGTCTACGGCGCCAACGGCGCTGAAATCACCGACGTCGCAAAACCGTCGCCGAAGGGCACACAGGTGCTGGTCAAGGTCCATGCCTGCGGCCTCAACCGCGCCGACCTCGGCATGACCAAGGGCCACGCCCATGGCGCGGCCGGCGGTGTCGGCACCGTGCTCGGCATGGAATGGGCCGGCGAAGTCGTCGAGCTTGGCCCCAACGCCAAGGGCGTCAACGTCGGCGACAAGATCATGGGCTCGGGTGGATCAGCATTTGCCGAATACACGCTCGCCGACCACGGCCGGCTGTTGCGCGCACCCTCGAACATGAATTTCGAGGAGGCCGCCACCCTCCCCGTCGCGCTGTCCACCATGCACAATGCAGTCGTGACCAACGGCGCGCTGCAGAAAGGCCAGACCGTCCTGATCCAGGGCGCAAGCTCCGGCGTCGGACTGATGGCAATGCAGATCGCCAAATTCAAGGGCGCCAAGCTCGTGATCGGCTCCTCCACCGACGCGATGCGCCGTGGCCGGCTGAAGGAATTCGGCGCCGACCTCGCCATCGATTCCAAAGATCCCGGCTGGGTCGATCAGGTGCTGCAGGCCACCGGCGGCGAAGGCGTCGACCTGATCGTCGATCAGGTCTCAGGCCCGGTCGCCAACCAGAATCTGAAGGCCACCAAGGTCAAGGGCCGTATCGTCAATGTCGGCCGGCTCGGCGGCACCCATGGCGATTTCAATTTCGACCTGCACGCCGCGCGCCGCATCCAGTATATCGGCGTCACCTTCCGCACCCGCACCCTCGAGGAAGTCCGCGAGATTTTTGACGAGGTCCGCAAAGACATCTGGAGTGCGGTGGAATTCGCGAAAACTGCAACTGCCGATCGACAAGGTCTATCCGTTCGCCGAGATCGGAAAGGCGTTCGAGCACATGGAAGCCAACCAGCACCTCGGCAAGATCGTGGTGGCGCTGTAGCCGATGACGCTGCGTTGCGTGCTCGACGGCGGGCGCTATTTCGAGGGCCCGCGCTGGCATGCCGGCCGGCTCTGGTTCGTCGACTGCATGGAACGGACGCTGCTCAGCCTCTCGCCTTCAGGAGAGCGCGAACAGCACGCGACATTCGAGGACGACACACCCTGCGGCACCGGCATCCTGCCGGGCGGACGGCTTGTCGTCCTGACGATGCACCGCAAGCGCCTGATGACGTATGCGGACGGCAAGCTTTCGCTCTATGCGGACCTGTCGGGGATCGCGGCGGGTGCGATCGACGACATGATCATCGACGGGCTCGGCCGCGCCTATGTCGGCGATCTCGGCTTCGATATGCCGCCGCCGCCCGATCGCGGCGCCCCCGGCCGCATCATTCTGGTGATGCCCGATGGCGCGGCCCGCGTGGTCGCGGAAGGATTGCGGTTTCCCAACGGCATCGCGGTCTCGGCCGACCATCGCCGGCTCGTCGTGGCCGAAATGGATGGCGCATGCCTTGCCGATTATGACATCCAGCCGAATGGTGACTTGAAGTTTCGCGGCCGCTTCGGGAGCATGAAGTCTCCGGACGGCATCTGCCTCGATCAGGAAGGCGCCGTATGGGTCGCAGCCTTCGAAGAAGACGCCTTCATCCGCCTCGACGCCAATGGACGCGAGCTACAACGAATAGAAGTCCCCGGCCGCCGCGCCCTTGCCTGCGTCCTCGGCGGGCCCGAGCGGCGGACATTGTACTGCCTGAGTGCGGCGACGTCCTATGAAGAACTCCGGCAACGCAAATCGTCCTCGCGCATCGACGTGGTCGATGTGGAAGTTGCAGGGGCTGGTTATCCCTAATGTCCGACTTTTCCTTGAATTGGAGCGCAACGCGCTAGGTATCCGAATGTTCGCGCTCGCGGGCTGGATGCTGGATGGCGAGGATGACAATTTCCTTGGCCTCGTCGTCAGCCGTGTAATAGACCAGATATGGATACCGGCGCGTCACCAGCTTGCGCACGCCCTCGACTTTCTGTTGCCGTCCGATATGCGGAAATAAGGCTAAACTCTGCAGTGACTCGAGGATCGCGGCCCGTACGCGAAGCGCGGCCTGCGGGCTATGTTCGCGGACGTAGTCGGCGATCTCAGCAAGGTCCCTAGCCGCGCGTGGCGTGAAGCGGAGCTTCATTGCTCGAAGCGACGGAACGCGGCTTCGACCTCGGCATCGGTTGCGAATTGGCGGCGCTTGGCTTGGGCAAGCCCCTCCAGCACGGCGGGAAGATGCGCGGAATCGATCTCCTCTGGCTCCCCCTCATGGCCGCTGAGAGTCAACATGGCGAGCGCGATTTCATCCTGGCTATCAGGGGGCAATAGCCGGACGGCCTCCAAAGCCTTTTCGAGCAGTTTTGTCATGAAGGGAAGATATGGCCGAACCGTCTAAAATGGAAGGGTATGCTCAGTACCTCGGACAAGCCGCCTCCGCCCCCAAAAGCACCATCAACGCGTAGACCAACGAGACTGGACTTATTCCAGCGGTCGTTCCGTCACATCGAGAATCGAGCCGACGCCCTGCCGCAGATCGCCCGTTACCGCGCCCTCCAGCGCGAAGGCGCAAAGCGATCGGCCGGTGACGTCGTAGACGTGACCGAAGGAATAATTGGCAGGCGGGGCGTCCGGCTGGGCCGTGTCGATCAGGCCGACCCAATGCCGGCCTTCGGCCACCTCGGGCAGCGTGAACGGGACGACGTCGTGATGGGCGTTGAAGACGATCAGCAGCGTTGCGTCCGATCCGCGCCGCTCGATGCCGCTTTCCTGCGCGCGGCCGTCGAGCAGCATGCCGAAGCAGCGGGCATTGCCGTCCTGCCATTGCTCGGTCGTCATCTCGGTGGCCGCCGGCGTCAGCCAGCTGACGTCGGTGACGTCGAGCTCCTCGTTGCGCGAGCCGACCAGAAAGCGGCTGCGGAAAAGGATGGGAAACGCCTTGCGCGTGACGATCAGCCGGCGCGTAAATTCGCGTAACGTCCGGCCCCGTGCGGATATTCCGAGCCAGTTCGGCCAGTTGATGTCGTTGTCCTGCGCATACGCATTGTTGTTGCCGTTTTGCGTATGGCCGAACTCGTCGCCCGCCAGCAGCATCGGTGTCCCATGCGAGAGCAACACCGTCGCCAGCAGATTTCGCTTTTGCCGCTCGCGCAGCTCCAGGATATCAGGATCGTCCGTGGGACCTTCGACGCCATGATTCCAGGAATGGTTGTTGGAATGGCCATCGCGATTGTCTTCGCCGTTCGCCTCGTTGTGCTTGTCATTGTAGGAGACGAGGTCATTGAGATTGAAACCGTCATGGGCGGTCACGAAATTGATGCTGGCCCATGGCCGGCGGCCACGCTTGTTGAAAAGATCGCCTGATCCAGAAATCCGCTTGGCAAAGTCCGGCAGCAGGCCGGCGTCGCCCTTCCAGTAGCTTCGGACCGTATCGCGAAACTTGTCATTCCATTCGGCCCATCCCGGCGGAAACCGGCCGACCTGATATCCGCCCGGCCCGATATCCCAGGGCTCGGCGATCAGTTTCACGCCTGACAGCACCGGGTCCTGCCGGCAGGCATCGAGAAAGCCGCCGCCTTCGTCGAAGCCGTAGGGCTCGCGCGCGAGAATGGTGGCGAGATCGAAGCGGAAGCCGTCGACCCGCATTTCCGTCGCCCAGTAGCGCAGGGAATCCGCCACCATCTGCAGCACGCGCGGATGCGAGAGATTGACCGTGTTTCCAGTGCCGGTGTCGTTGATGTAGTAGCGGCGCTGCTCCGGCAGCAGCCGGTAATAGCTGGCGTTGTCGATCCCTTTGAAGGAGAGCGTCGGGCCAAGCTCATTGCCCTCGGCCGTATGGTTGTAAACGACGTCCAGAATGATTTCGAGACCATGGGCATGAAACTGATTGGTCATGGTCTTGAATTCGTTGGCGCCGCCGGTGCGGAGATAGCGGGTCTCGGGCGCGAAAAAACCGATGGAATTGTAGCCCCAGTAGTTTCGCAGTTTCTTGTCAACGAGATAGCTGTCGTCGATGAAGGAATGGATCGGCAACAGCTCGACGCTGGTGACGCCGAGCGAGCGCAGATAGGCCGGGATCGCGGAATGCGACAGACCGGCGAACGTGCCGCGGTCGGCTTCGGGTATCAGCGGATGACGCTGCGTGAATCCCTTGACGTGCATCTCATAGATGATCGTGCGCGCCCATGACGTCTCCGGTTTGCGGGAGGTGCCCCAGGTAAACGCCGGATCGATCACGCGGCATTTGAGCATGTAAGGCGCGCTGTCGCGCGCGTCGTAGGACCTGTCCTTGTCGGGATGGTCGAGCTGGTAGCCGAAAAGCTCAGGCCCCCACCGCAACTCTCCGACGAGCTGTTTGGCATAGGGATCGATCAACAGCTTGTTCGGATTGAACCGGTGGCCTGCATCCGGCTCGAACGGCCCGTGAACGCGATAACCGTAGACGGTGCCGGGCCGCGCGGTCGGGAGATAGCCATGCCAGACTTCGTCGGTATATTCGGGCAGATCGAAGCGCTCGATCTCGTTCTCGCCGGTCTCGTCGAAGATGCAGAGCTCGACCTTGGTGGCGTGCGCCGAGAACAGTGCGAAATTGACCCCGAGGCCGTCCCATGTCGCGCCGAGCGGAAACGGCCTGCCTTCACGGATGGTCGAGCGCCGCAAGGCCATGGCAGCGCCGAGCAGCGACTGGTTCGGTGACGGTTTGGTCAGGTTCATTCGCGGCAGCCCCTGCGAAGCAACCGCCCGGTGGCCCGATAAGTTCCATCGCGCGCGCAATAATACTCGTAGGGCGGATCAGCGCAGCGTAATCCGCCGCCTTGTCGAGGCACTTCCAGCTATGGCGGATTACGCTTCGCTAATCCGCCCTACACTCCTGCGCCTTCTCATCGCTCCTCACCGGAAAATCTCTGCCGCAGCGCCGACAATTGGTCGAGCGCCGCCTGCGGCAGCGGGCCTTTTTCGACCGCAGCCAGCGCGTCCTCGAATTGCTGCGGCGTCGCCATGCCGACCAGGATCGTGCCCATCGCCGGGTGCGACAACGCAAACCGCGTGGCGGCTTCGGTGAGGCTCGCGGCAAACCCCTGCTCCACCAGCGGCATCAGGCGGCGCGCGCGATCGATATCGGCATCGTAACGCATCGCCGAACCGATCGGCTCGGGCGCCGGGCTGGCAATCGGATGACGCTCGGCCGAGCCCGAGAGCGCGCCGCCGGCCAGCACGCGGATGCCGACGACGCCGACACCTGCCGCAGCGGTCGCATCGAACAACCGTCCATAATCCTGCGCCGGATAGCCCGCCGGCAATTCGACGGCCGCCGACGGATTGAGCATGTTGTAGACGATTTGCGCGCTGTCGAAGACGCGCGCCGCGATCACCCGATGCAGCGCCGCCGTTTCGCCGACCGCCGTCAGCCCGAGGAAACGGATCTTGCCCTGCTGGCGCAGCCGGTCGAACGCCGGCGCCACCTCGTCGAGCACCTGGGCGACGCCGAGCGACGATCCGCCGCCCTTCTCGGTAATCGGATTGTGCAGGTGAAAGATGTCGACCTGGTCGAGACGCAGCCGCGCCAGGCTATCCTCGAGCGACGCCGCGATCGTCTCGCCGATGCGGCCAAACTCGCTCGGCGGCACGCGGACCTTGGTGCCGACAACGACATCGGCCGGCTTCAGCTTCTGCAGGATGCGGCCGAGATTCTTTTCCGACTCGCCGTCGCCGTACTGCACCGCGGTGTCGAAATAATTGACGCCGGACGCAATCGCGCGGGCGACGGTGCGCTCCTGGTCGGCGGCGTCGCCGCGCACCATCAATCCGCCCACCGCGCCGCAGCCGAAGCCCAGTACCGAGAGCTGCATTCCCGTGCGCCCAAAGACCCGCTTTTGCATCATCGTTCCTCCGGATAATCCCAAGGATTATGCGATGTCGAATAGCAGTTGCTCAACCCTGATTTGCGCACGGTCTCGTCATGGCCGGGCTCGTCGCGGCCATCCACGTCTTTCCAGTCTGGCGAAGCACATACGAAAATGCCCGGCACGAGGCCGGGCATGACGACTTCGCCAACACTTGCAGTGCTCAGATTTCCCGGAACGACACCAGGCGGCGCTGCGCTTCGTCCCACAGCACCAGCTTGACGCACTGAAAGCTCTGCAGGAGCGTGATGCGGCCGACGTCGCGCAGTTCGGGATGGTCGTGCAGCACGCGCGACAGCCGGTAATAGGGAATGCGGCTACTGAGGTGATGCACGTGGTGAACGCCGATATTGGCGGTGAACCAGCGCAGCCACGCCGGCAGGTCGTAATGCGAGCTGCCGTGCAGCGCGGCCTGCTGCAGGCTCCAGTTCTCGTTGTGCTCCCATGTCGTGTGCTCGAACTGATGCTGCACGTAGAACAGCCACACGCCGGCGGTGCCGGCCAGCAGCGTGATCGGAAGATGCACGAGCAGGAACGCCTTGATGCCGATGAACCACGTGAGAACAGCGACAATCACGGCAATGGCGAGATTGGTTGCCATCGTGCTGGCCCAGGGCTGCCAGCCGTTGCGCATCAGGGCGGCCGGCGGCATCCGCTGTTGCAGCAGAAACAGATAGGCCGGCCCGACCCCGAACATGATCAGCGGATGGCGGTAGAGCCGGTACTTCAGTCGGCCCCACATCGACAGCGCGCGATATTCGCGCACGGTCAGCGTATCGAGATCGCCGATACCGCGGCGGTCGAGGTTGCCGGTGGTGGCGTGATGAATGGCATGGGTCTGGCGCCAGCAGTCGTAGGGCGTCAGCGTGAGCACGCCGAGGACGCGGCCGACCCAGTCATTGGCCAGACGGCCGGCAAAGAAGGTGCCGTGACCGCAATCGTGCTGGATCATGAAAAGCCGTACGAGAAAGCCGGCGGCCGGTATGGCGATCAGCAATGACGCCCAGGCATGGCCGAGGTGGAACGTGAACCAGGCCGCAGCCCACAACGCGATCAACGGCAACGCCGTGATCGCCAGTTCGGCAATGCTGCGCACCCGGCTGGGCTTGGTGTAGTGGCTCAGGATGCGCTGCCAGCGCCGTGCGTTGAGAACGTCGTCGCCGCCACCGGGCGGTTGCGTGAGGCCAAAACCTTGGTCTTGCATTTCAGGCCGCTGCCCAGCTGTCGTTTGCAAAGAAAACCCCTTCTGACGGTGCAACGTGAGATCGCGGCATCCAGCGAATTGGTGCCGTCGTCCGTTGATCGATGCTGGAAGAAGGGTCTGAAACCTGCGTGCCGGTAGGAGGGCAACGCAAAGCAGCCCAGCCGTTCGGCCAAGTGTCGATGTCAGCATATGGACACGAATAACGGTGGCGTCAAGCACGGTAAAATACGCGCCATGAAATACGCGTAATGAACGCGGCGTCGATCCGCCCTGCCCTCCGACGTTCTACTGACCTTTCTTCGGCGACCAGCCATAGGCCTTGGCGCAGGCCCCGCCCATCAGCATGGCGCGCTCACTGTCGCTGAGGCGGCTGGTCTTGAGGAACGGCTCGACGGCCTGCTCGTAATTGACGACGGCGAATGCCCGCGTCCAGTCCGTGCCCCACAGGCAGCGCTCGAAACCCCAGGCGTCGAACACGCGCGCCAGCGGGTCCCAGATATCGGGGAACGGATAAGGCTCCCGCGACAGGGTGCAGGCGCCGCTGACCTTGATCACGCAATTCGGACGTTTGGCGAGGTCCAGCACCTTTGGCAGGTTCGCCCAGGGTTCGCCCGGCGCCGGCGGCACGCGCGGCTGCAGAATGCCGAGATGGTCGATGATGAACCGCGTATCGGGATTGCGATCGATCAGGGCCCTGCCCGCATCGAGATTGTCCCAGCACAGGATGTTGAGCGGAAAATCGTAGCGCACGGCCGCCCGCGCGATCCGGTCGAGGCCAGGATCGTCAGCCGCGCGCTTCTCCTCCTTCCGCAGCATGACGCGGACGCCGACCGCGCCCGGCGTCTTCTTCCACTCCGCCACGACATCGGCCACGCCGGGGTCGTCGGGATCGAGCGGCTTGACGATGGCGAGCCGGTTCGGATGCGCGCGCTGCGCCTCGACGGCATAGCTGGCGTCGTAACGATACAGCGAAAAGGCGGAGATGAAGATCGCGCCGTCGACGCCCACTCGGTCCATCGCCGCCACCATCTCGTCACCCGTGACGTGATCGGGCCAGTTCGGCACCGTGTGCCAGGGCCGCTTCGGACTGTTCGCCTCGTAGGCATGGACCTGGGAATCGATAATCGCCATCGTCGCTCCTCCACTCTTTTGACAGCGATTTTGGCCAATGCGGCGGGTACGTGTCCAGATGTCACGGACGCTGTGCTGCAATGCGTTTGGCGTTGCGCCGCGTGGATCAGAACCCGTAGGGCGGATTTAGCGCAGCGTAATCCGCCGTTCCGCCCGCGACGCAGCAACGCAGATGCACGTCCAGCCGTTCACTTGCACGCTAGGGCCTCCGTGCCGCGGTCAATAGCAGCTCATTGGGGCCCTCCCATCCGCCCGGCCGCTGATATCGGCCGAGAGCCGTTTCCATGTCGGCCCACGCTGTTTCGGCAGTCGCCGGATCCATGTTCTTCACGATTTGAACAACCGGTCCGGCCGAGGTTCGTATGAAATTCATATAATCCTTGACGGTCGGCAGGCTGAACGGCGCCGCGACTTTTGCTGTCGCGATTTCGAGAAATCCCGCTTTTCTGAACAGTTCATCGATCAGGCCGGGCTTGCCGAGACTCAGCAGACCGCCCGGCTGATACGGATCGAGCGGCGGCATGCCGGCGTACCTCAGCGCTGTCGACATCAGCGTTGTCACGCACGGATTTTCCTGTGGCGCCCCGAACACCATCGTACAGACAGCGCCGCCGGGTTTGAGCACACGCGCCATTTCGCGCAGGCCCTGCAGCGGATCGGCGAAAAACATCAAGCCGAGCCGACAGACCACGGCGTCAAACCGCGCGTCCTCGATCTGCAGTCTCTGTCCGTCCGAAACGCGGGTCTCGACGTTGCGATAACCAGCGGCGCCGAGCTGCTCCGCTGCAAATCGAAGGATTTCAGGCGAGAGATCTGTCGCCAGCACATAGCCCTGCGGCCCTACGCGCTCGGCAATGTCCAGCGTCTGGTCACCCGCGCCGGCGGCCACGTCCAGCACATGCGAACCGGCTGTGACTCCCGCCATTCCGAGCATGGCCTGCGTCGCCTTGTGCAGCCACGGCCGAATGACGGTGCCGGCGTCGTTCCAGCCCTTGGCCGTCTGCTTCCACTGCGCGCGCACCGCCGCCGTGGCCAAATCATTGTCCAACGTAGATTTGCTTTCCATGGCAGGCTCCTTTCGGACGATGGCCGCGGGTCCAGGTTCGATCGCATCATTCAATTTTGATCTTGCCCTCGCGGACGATCGCCTTCCACTTGGCCAACTCGCTCTGCAGATGCGCGGCGAACTGTGTCCGCGAGCCATTGACCGGCGCGTATCCAAGCGCCGCCAACCGATCCCTCACCTCGGGCAACGCGACGATCTCGCTGATCTGCCGATGCCTGAGTTCAACGATGTCATCCGGCGTTCCCCGGGGAAGCATGATGCCATCCCAAAACCCGACCTCGTGGTTCGGAATTCCTGCCTCGCCAAGCGTCGGAACGTCCGGAAATTCCGCAGCCCGCGTCCTATCGGCGACCGCCAGCAGTCGCAGTTTTCCGTCGCGCACCAGCGGGGCGACGATCGGAAGGGTGAGATGCAGGATTTGGGTATGACCGGCGACGGTCGAGGTAACGGCCGGCGGGCCGCCCTGGAACGGCACGTGCACGATTTCGAGCCCAAGCGAATGTTTGAAAAGCCGCTCGCTTGCCAGGTGCGGCGAAGAACCATAGCCCGGCGAGGCATAATTATACTTGCCGGGATTTGCCTTCACCAGCGCAGCAAGCTCCTTCATGGTGGTCGCGGGCACGGACGGGTTGACCGAAATGGTTTCCGGCGCCGCCAGCAACAGCGCAACGGGCATAAAACTTTCCGGGACTTCGTAAGACAGCTTTTCGCCGATGGCAGGCTGAACGACAAAGTTTTGATTGACGATGACCATCGTGCAGCCGTCAGGCGCCGCTCTGGCCGCCGTCGCGGTGCCGATCGTCCCGGCCGCCCCCGGCATGTTCTCGACATGAAAGCGGCCGCCGGCCTCGGACAGTTTTTGCGCGAGGATTCTCGCGATCACATCATCGGGCGACCCGGGCGGGTACGATACGATGATTTTGACCGACTGCGAGCATTCGGCACCGGCCGGCTGCGCGACGGCAGACGACACGACGGCGCACACCGCGATCAACCCCGCCATCAGCGGCAGCAACGGGCTTTTCATCTCGATCTCCTGGATATGGCCGAGGGGTCGCTCAAATGGTCAGGCATGAAACGGATCGTCGTCGCTTCATCGAGGCTCCGAAAAGCTAGATGACCGGGGCGGCCGTCGTAAGCCGCAGGATTGCGGTACCCCGCCGCAGAAGTGCATAATCGCCGGATGTTCGACTGGAACGATTTGAAGTATTTTCTGGCCATTGCCCGGCATCACAGCACGATCGCGGCCGGAAAAGCGCTCGGGCTCAGTCAGTCGACGGTGCAAAGGCGCCTGACCGAGCTGGAACGCGCGATCGGGCAACCATTGGTCAAGCGTCATCCGTCAGGCTACCGCCTCACGAAGTTCGGCGAGGACTTGATGCCCTACGCCGAGCGCATCGAAGCAACGGTCGTCGATTTCGAGCGGCGCGTCACCGACGAGGCGCATGACCTCACCGGCGTGATAAGGGTCACCTGCCCCGAGCCGATCATCGGCCGCATGACGAAGTCTTCGCTCATCGATCGCTTCCAGACCCGCTATCCAAAACTTCGGATCGAGTTCGTAACCAGCGACCGTTACCTCGATCTGTCGAAAGGCGAAGCCGATGTCGCCTTCCGCTCCGGCGATACCGATGACGAACTCGTCGGCCGCAAGGTCGCGGATTCGATCTGGGCCGTCTATGCCAGCCGCGGTTATATCGACCAGTATGGCAAGCCCGAGAAGGTCGACGATCTGCCGACCCATCAGCTTGTCGGTTTCGACGAAACACTCAGCATGCACCGCGCATCGATCTGGCTCCAGAACGTCGCCCCCGACGTCAAGATGTCGGCGCGCACCAACAGCGTGCTGGGCCTCATCTACGCGGTGAAGTCGGGAATAGGCATTGGACCCCTACCCGCGTCGCTCGGTGACGCAGAACCGGATCTCGTGCGCGTGCTGGGACCGATCCCGGAACTGTCGCGAAGCTGGCGCCTGTTGACGCATCCCGACCTGCGGCGCGTTCCCCGGATCGCGGCGTTCTTCGAGTTCATTCTCGAAGAACGGGAGTTGGTGAAATCGATTCTGGCGTGATCGCACCCGGCTGAGACACTGAAGACGCCAACGGAAATTTGGCGTTGGCAAGACAAAGATTTAAGGAGTTGCAGTCATGGCAAGGAAAAACCCGCACATAGGTTCGAGCTTCGAGAGTTGGCTCGAAGACACCGGAATTCGCGAGGAGGTGACCGCCGCCGCGATCAAGGCTGTGATCGCACGCCAGCTTGCAAGCGAAATGAAGAAAAAGAAGATTACCAAGCAGCGAATGGCTGAGTTGATGAAAACCAGCCGCGCGCAAATTGACCGCCTGCTTGACCCCGACAACGGCAGCGCCACCATCGAGAGTCTTCAGCGTGCCGCTAAAATTGTGGGGCGAGAGTTGCGGCTGCAATTGGTATAGCGCTCAGGGTAGATTGGCGCAGCGTAATCCGCCGTCTTGTTTGAGACCGCGGCGGATTACGCCTTCGGCTAGCTAATCCGCCCTACGCGCTGGAGCAAGTCACCTGGCATCGAGAGCTTAGCGCTTGATCCAGGTCAACCGGATCGCGCGCGTAGCGGTAGCCCGGGGCTCCGCAAACGCGATGCAGAAGAATTGGCGGTGACAACAATATCAATAGAGTGGGTCACGAGCCTCGGCGTACCGGCTGCCGCAAGGGCTCGTGACCAGCGAAACAAGCCTCTACCGCCTCGCCCCAACGCGATTGACGCCACCATTTACATTGCCACCGGCGTTATGACGGACCGCAGCGCGCGCGACCGGACGAGGCCTGAGCACGACGCCTGCCCGGGCAACGCAACCCGCCGGATATGCAACGTACTGGCAGTATACGACCGCGTTGGCTGGGGCTGGATTGAGAGTGAGACCTGCAAGCCCCAACAGAGCGCTAGCAGCAATCCCGGCAACAGTCGCTGACTTGATCGAAAGACGCTTCCTCGGATGCATGGCGGACCTCCCTCTTCGCGCTTGCGTCACTGAAAAATGACGGGAGCCGCCTCAGGTGCGGCTGAACATAGCGTGAGCGCCAAAGGATCGTTGACGTTGACCTAGATCAACGGAGTGTCTGCCTACCTTGGCCCTCAAAAGCGGACACCCATCGTTGACGGCTCGGATCGGGTCGCGGTGATGACGTGATGCGCGACGGCTGGGTGGGGACCGCCGAACGATGGCGGACCCTCCGCAATCGCTCGGCAGGTCCTTCTGAGGGCGCGACTTTGCGCGGGAACGGCCCGGTATGAATATTTTTGCAATTTATCACATATGCCGATGGTCCAGCAGTCAGCCATCGGCCGAAGACTTCTCTATCTTCTCTTTCAAAATAACTGGCGCGCGCGAAAACCGATTTTCTTGAAAGATCGATTTTCCCCAGCAACTTCAACTTGATTTGCCCCGTCCAGCCTCGCTTGCAAAAATATACTTCTTCGCGCGAGACCCAAATCACCCTTACAAATCCCGCCATCCCGTCCCGCTAGAGGGGCGTTGGCCATCGTCACGAACGTTGGGGCGGGTTGCGGTGGACGCGGCAGCGTCGGGCGCGTGAGCGTGGTCGCAGGGCGGGTTCAAATCCGTGAGCGGGCACAGCGCGTAGACGACTGGCGCTGAAGCGTACGGCAAAACCGTGTGGTTCCGGCACCCGTGGCTGGTGTCAAGCCGGCGGAGGAAAATCGACCCAACCGGGTTTCGACAATCCTTCAATCCGCCGGCGATGGAGGCAAAAGGAATTCGTCTCCAGGAAGAGCTCGGTATAAGCCGTCAAACCACTGCGCAGGGAATGCCGGGCTGCTCCGACTGTACCTGTATGCTCGTGTGCGTTCCTACTTCGCACTATTGCGCACGAGACCGCGGGTGCAGCAAGCACCCGGCATTCCCTGCGCCCTCTGATCTCGGAGGGACACGATTTTGCAAACCTCGGGCGAAAGGCGCCGCGAGAATGCGGAGGCACACTTGGTCGTCATCGTCCGCGCAAGGCGGACGATCCAGTATTCCAGAGGCAGCAGTGATTGAACCGATAAGCCGCGGCGTACTGGATACCCCGCCTTCGCGGGGTACGACGGCACGTCGTGTGGCGACGGATAGCGCGCAAGGACGCCTCTCGTCGGAACAACTCGCAACAAATCGCTCCTGCTAATGAATGGCAATTGCGCCTCCACCTCTCGGCTTTAATCTTGAATTGTCCCCCTGCTAAACCGCCGGCTATGACCAGCACCTCCATCAAGACCAACGTCGCCGCGATCTCGATCTTTGCCAGCGCCAGCATGGCGATAGCGAAATTCGCCGTCGGCATTGCGATCGGCTCGCTCGCGCTGATCTCGGAAGCCCTGCACTCCTCCGTCGACGTGGTCGCCACCATCATCACCTGGCTGGTGGTGCGGGTGTCGGATGCACCGGCCGACGAGGAACATCATTACGGCCACGGCAAGTTCGAGAGCCTGTCGGCGCTGTTCATCATCGCCCTGCTCTACGTGCTGGCCGGCGGCATCCTGGTCGAATCCTGGAGCCGGCTGCGCGAGGGCGCGGCGCCGCCGACACTCTCGGCGATCGCCTTCGTGGTGCTGGCGGTCGACATCGCCGTGAATTTCTGGCGCGCGCGGGCGCTGCATCGCACGGCGCGCGAGACCCACAGCCAGGCGCTGGCGGCCGACGCGCTGCATTTTGCTTCCGACGTGCTCGGCTCGATCGCTGTCATCATCGGGCTGGTGCTGATCGGCCTCGGCTATCCCTGGGGCGATTCGGTCGCCGCCATTGCGGTCGCCGTGATGATCTCGATTTTGGGCCTGCGGCTCGGGCGCTCGACCATCGAAACGCTGCTCGACCGCGCGCCGCAGGGCGTGGCGGAAAAGGCGGGCGCCGCGATATCGGCGGTGCCCGGCGTGGTCGGCGTCGAGCGCCTGCGCGCCCGCATGGTCGGGCCGACCTATTTCATCGACGCCATCGTCAACGTGCCGCGCACCATGCCGATCGACCGCGTCGAGGCGATCAAGAAGACCGCGCAGGAAGCGGTCAGCAAGGTGCTCGGCGACGCCGACCTCACCTTCACCGCGGTGCCGGTCGCGCGCGACAATGAGAGCGTGCGCGAGCGCATCATGGTGATCGCGCGCAATTCCGGCCTCGCCGTGCATCACGTGACGGTTCACGATCTCGGCGGCCGGCTGACGGTCTCCATCGATCTCGAGGTTGACAGCGACATGGAATTGTCAGCCGCCCACGACATCGCCCACGAACTGGAACGCAGCATCCGCGAGGATTTTGGCGAGGATGTCGAGGTCGACACCCATATCGAACCGCTCGAACCCGAATTGCCGCACGGCACCGACGCCGCGCCCGCGCGCGTCGAGACCATCAAGGCGGCGCTGTCGCGCTTTGCCGCCGACGGCGCGATCCATGACATTCATAACGTGCGGGTGCGCGACACCGACGCCGGCGAAATCGTTAATTTCCATTGCCGCGCTGCGCCGTCGATGAGCGTGATCAAAGTGCACGAGAGCGTCGACGAGATCGAGCGTGCGCTGCGCCGCGCGTTTCCGACCATCAAGCGCGTGATCAGTCACGCGGAACCAACGCGTGCGTAGTTTTGCGGACTCGTTCCCGTTTCGGACTCCTCGCACGATGCCTTAATTCGCTTTGGACAACATTTATTTCGAATTAACGAATCGTTGAACTCTCGACAGCCCGAGAAAACTGGATTCAAATCATGTTGATTCGGAATGACGCGGGGTTCCTTCCGGACAAGGTGCAAAGAGCCTTCGGCGGGGGTCTAAAGCATGGCGCGCGCGCATGCGGCGAACGCGTGTGTCCAATCCGATTCGATCAAGGGATTGGCGCAGTCGATCGCAAAACCTGCCTATCACCGGCTGCTCACCGCAGAGCCGGCGCTTCGTCGTGCCGTACCTACGCTCATCATCGCCTTCCTCATCACCATCTGCCTCGGCGCCTTCGTGCAGGTGATCGACCAGAGCCGGCAGAAGCGCGCCGCGATGAAGCGCGACCTCTCCGCGCTGACCGATCTGCTGGCCGAACGCCTCGACCGCCTCGGTTCTGTGAGGCAGGACCGCGCCGCCAATATCGAGCGGCTGCAGAGCCTGCTGCCCGACCTGATCCCGGCCTGGGGCGTCGCCGGCGGCCGCCACGTCATCATCACCGGCACCGATCACCGGATTCTCGCCCGCGTCCCGGTCGAAGGCGGCCTTGGCGACAGCGATCGCGTCCTCGACATCATCAGCACGGCACAGCTGCTCACCACCCCCGGCCAGCAGGGCGTCGTCACCGATATGACGCTGCCGAACGGCAACGGCGCGATGGCGATCTCGGCGCTCATCAAATCGCTCCCCGGCCAGGTCATCGTCATCCAGGAAAAGAACGAGCCGCTGTGGGGCTCCGACGCCGCACTGTCGGTAACGCTGTCGGCCACCACCGGCTTCGTCGTGCTGATCCTCGGCTTTGCCTTCCACTGGCAGTCGACCCGTGCGCGCGAAGGCGATCTCATCAATGACGCGGTGCGCGGCAGGATCGACACCGCGCTCAACCGCGGCCGCTGCGGCCTGTGGGACTGGGATTTGTCGCGCGGCAGGATCTTCTGGTCGGCGTCGATGTTCACCATGCTCGGGCTTGATTCCCGCAACGACCTGCTCACCTTCGGCGAGGTCAACGCGCTGGTGAAATCCGACGACATCGACCTGTTTGCGATCGCCGACCAGATGATCGCCGGCCAGCTCGACCACATCGACCAGACTTTTCGCATGCAGCACACCGACGGTCATTGGATCTGGCTGCGGGTGCGCTGCGAACTCAGCCAGACCTCGGGCGACGGCGCCCTGCATTTGATCGGCATCGCGGTCGACATCACCGAGCAGAAGAGCCTCGCCGAAAAGACCGTGGAGGCGGACCTGCGGCTGCGCGACGCGATCGAAACCATCCCGGAAGCGTTCGTGCTGTGGGACGCCGAAGACCGCCTGGTGCTGTGCAATTCGCACTTCCAGCGCCTGCACAAGCTGCCGGACACGGCGGTGAGCCCCGGCACCTCATATGAAACGGTGATCGAGGTCGGCAGCATGCCGGAAGTCCGCACCCGCCTGCAGGAGACCGGCGCGCACGCCCCGGGCGCCCGCACTTTCGAGGCGCAGCTCGACGACGGAAGCTGGCTGCACATCTCCGAGCGCCGCACCAAGGACGGCGGCTACGTCTCGGTCGGCACCGACATCACCCGCATCAAGGCACACGAGCAGAAGCTGATCGAGAACGACAGTCGCCTGCGCGCCAACGTGATCGATCTGAAACGCTCGCAGGCGGAACTCGCCGATCTCGCCGAAAAATACTCGCAGGAAAAGAACCGCGCCGAGGAAGCCAACCAGGCGAAATCGAAGTTCCTCGCCAATATGAGCCACGAACTGCGCACGCCGCTCAACGCCATCATCGGCTTCTCCGAGATCATGGGCAGCGGGATGTTCGGCGTGCTCGGATCCGACAAATATCAGGAGTACTGCCACGACATCCTGACATCGGGAAAATACCTGCTCGAAGTCATCAACGACATCCTCGACATGTCGAAGATCGAGGCCGGCCGTATGAAGCTCGACAAGGAGCAGCTCGACCTGTCGAAGTTACTGGCGGAGTCGGTGCGCGTGGTCTCGGGGCGCGCCGAGGACAAGCACCTGACGCTCGACGCCGATATCGAAAGCACGATTTCGGTGACCGCCGACCGCCGCGCGGTCAAGCAGATCTTCGTCAACCTGCTGTCCAACGCCGTCAAGTTCACCCCTGACGACGGCCGTATCACCGTGCGCAGCCACGTGCTGCCGAACTCGATCGTGCTGATGATCGCCGATACCGGCATCGGCATCGCGCCCGCTTCGCTGCGGCGGCTTGGCAATCCGTTCGAACAGGTCGAGAGCCAGCTCACCAAGACCTACCAGGGCTCGGGGCTGGGGCTGGCCATCGCCCGCTCGCTGACCAGCCTGCATGGCGGAACGATGCGGCTGCGCTCGAAACTCGGCACCGGCACCGTGGTGCGCATCACCCTGCCGCGCGACCCGCGTTCAGCCGGGGTGAACAGCCAGGCCGCCGCCTGACGCTCGCTCAGACGTCCCTGTTCGCGCTATTGCACCCCGACGCGATCTTCCAGCGTCGGCGCCACTTCGCGGGCGACCTGCACCAGCGCCGCGATCAGCGGCGTCATCGGATCGCGCTGCGGGATCACCAACCCGACGCTGTAGTCGACGACGGGATCGACGATCGGAATGCTGCGGATCGAGTCGGACAGCCCCAGCGTCTCCGCAAGCTTGGCCGGCATCACGCTCGCCCAGCGCCCGGTTTTCACGTGGGTATAGAGCACCAGCAGCGAATTCGAGGTCAGCGACGGCGTGGCCTCGGCGCCCACCGAACGCAACGCGCGGTCGATGATGCGGCGGTTCTGCATGTCCGGCGTCAACAGGCACAGCGGCACCTGGCCGACTTCCTTCCAGGTCACCTGCTTGCGATCGCCGAACATGGCGTCGGGCGACGTCAGCAGGCGATAGGTCTCGTTGAACAGCGGGATGGTGCGCACCTTGCCGATCGGCTCGTTCTCGATATAGGTCAGCCCGGCATCGACCTCGAGATTTTCCAGGAGGCCCAGCACGTCGGCCGAGGTGCAGGACTGGACACGAAAGCTCACGTCCGGATAGCGCGCGCGGAACGGCGTCGTCAGCGACGCCACCATGCCGAGCACGGTCGGGATCGCGGCGATCCGGATTTCGCCGGAGAGCTTGTCCTTGAGGCTGTTGATCTCCTGCCGCATCGCGCGGGTGTCGCCGACGATGCGCCGCGCCCAGTCGAGCGTGCGTTCGCCCTCCGGCGTAAAACCCTGAAAGCGCGAGCCGCGCTGCACCAGCATCACGCCGAGAATTTCCTCGAGCTGCTTGAGGCTGGTCGACATGGTCGGCTGGGTAACGCCGCAGGCCTCCGCAGCCCGTCCGAAATGCCGCTCCTTTGCGAGCGCCAGCAGAAGTTCAAGCTTGTCGATCAAGGAAATGGTCCCTGGAAGCGCGGTGGAAAAGGAAGTCGCCCGAGGGTCAGAAATAGCACGGACCGGCTGCCATCAATACGTCAAAAGCGGCGTCCGGCGGGCTCAATGTCCGGAGGCAATTTAATTTCCATATCGCCTCATTCCCCGACCTTATCGGCCACATCACGCCGGCCCGGCTCAAACAACGGCAGGCTCGGGTCGACCGCATGACTGCAGCGGCGGCGCGGCTTCGCGAGCCACCGCAAAAACCTCCAGCGCACGATCAAAACCCTTGATCGCCAGCTCTCCGACGGATGCAAGGGCGACGCTATCCCCGACATGCCCGGTCACGACCGGGTCCACCAGGATTTCCGCATCCGCCGCCAGATCGCAAAGCCGTGATGCCAGATTGACGACGTTTCCGATGGCCGTGTAGTCGAGGCGGCCGTGCCAACCGAGCGTTCCGACGGTTGCGGGTCCCATCGCAATGCCGACGCCGAAGCCGATGGCACAGTCATCGGCGTTCCAATGACTGGCAAGCGATTGCACCGCGGCCTGCATGTCGATCGCAAGCCGGATGCCGCGCTGCGCCGGGTCCACGCAAGCGACCGGCGCGTTGACGAGCACCATCACGCCGTCGCCGGCGAAGCGGATCAGGGTGCCGGCGTGGCGCGCCGTCACGGTGCCGATCGCCTCGTAATATTCCCTCAGCACGGCAATAACGACATCGGGTTCGGCACGGGCGGAAAACGCGGTGAAGCCGCGCAGATCGCCAAAGATCGCGACCACCTCGCGCCGCTGTTCGTCCAAAAATCCCTGATCGGAGTTCTCGACCAGTTCGGCCACCTGAGGGGCAAGGAACTGCTTCAGGCGATTGATGCGTTCGGATTTCTGCTGTGAAACCGCAAGTTCCTCCGCCATCTGGTTGAACCGGGCCGCCAACTGCTCCAGTTCGTCGTGGCTGTGGATCGCGATGCGATGGTCGAACTGTCCCATCCCGATCCGTTCGACGCCATCTTCCAGTTGCCTGATCGGCCCCCACATGCGGCACGCCCGCCAATAGGCGAGGACGAGCGCGAAAACGATTCCGAGGCCTATGAGGATCAGTGAGCGCCTCAGCGCGGCATGGATCGATTCAAACGCCTCCCGGACGGGTTGCTGGGCAATCACCGTCCAGCCAATGTTGGGCGCACGCACCGAGAGCGCAACAACCGGCTTGCCGTCCTCTCCCGTCGTTGTAACCGCCGATCCATTCGCGGCACTGACAGCGGCCTTGAGGCGGTCGAAATCCCCACCGCCTGCCCCGCTGCGCAGTACGAGGCTGATGTCCGGATGGGCGACCATACGCCCGGAATCGTCGACGACAAGGACGTGCCCGGTGTCGCCGATCCTGATCGCCGCGATGATATCCCAGATCAGTTTGAGGTTGATGTCGGCCACGACGATGCCTGCGGCGGCGCGGTTTCCCGCAACCGCGATCCGCATATAGGGCTCGGAATCGCGCTGAAAATGCACCGGGCCATACCAGACCCGGTTGGCCCGCGCGCCGATCACGGCCGGATCCGCCGACATATCCGCACCGCGACCAGTTCGGTTCATGCTCACGCGGGACACGAACACCCGTTCGGTACCGGCCGCGTCGACCAGCGAGAGCGAAACGATGGCCGGCACCTGCTGCAGCAAGCGCAGCCCGTCGGTCTTGCGCCGCTCATCCTCGCCCGGGCTCCAGGGAAACTGCACGACCCAACCGAGCTGGTCGCGTATGCCGTCGGTGAAAGCCTGAATTCGGTCGGCCGCCGAGCGGGCCTCGACCCGAAGAATTTCATCGAGATCAAACCGGTTATCGCGAAAGGCAAACCAGGCTTCCGTCGCCGAACCAAGCGCCAGCGGCACCACGACTGCGACGAACAGCGTGACGAAATACTTGACGAACAATGAGCGTCGCGGACGGGTCACCTGAAGCGCATCCGATGCAAAACACTTCGAAATAGATTCACGCCTGCCGGGTTCATTCGATCACCCTGTTGGCGCGAAACAGAACGGACGATTTGTCGAGGTCGACGCCGAGCAATTCGGCAGTCCTGAGATTGACGACCAGTTCGAACTTGGTGGGCTGAACGACCGGAAGATTGGCCGGCTTTTCGCCGCGCAATATCCGGTCGGCGTAGGTCGCAAGCCAGAAATAGGTCGCACGTTGGTTTGCGCCGTAGCTCAAAAGTCCGCCGGCGTCGCAATATTCGCTCCAGCCGAACATCGACGGCAGCCGATGCGCGATGGCGAACCGGGCGATCTTGTCGCGATGCACCAGCGTGAGGACGTCCGGGAAGACGAGCAACGCATCGGCGCGCGCGGCTCCCGCCGTCGCCAGTCCATTGTCCAGTTCGTTCTTGCCGGCAAAGGGCACGTAGACGGCCTCGATGCCCAGCGCATCGGCCGCTTCCCTGGTCGCGCGCCACTCCGACTGCTCTCCCGGATGCAGGCTGTTTGAAAGCACCGCGAGCCTGCGCACGGTCGGCACGGCTTCCTTCAACATCTCGACCCGCTTCCCCGCCAGCTCGAGCGAAAGGAAGGTCGAACCCGTGAAATTGCCGGCCGGCTCGCCGAGGCTCTTGACGAGACCCAGCTCCACCGGATCGCCGCTCAACGCAAACAAGACCGGAATGTCGGTTACCGTCATCATCGCGCGCGTCGCCGGGCCGCTCGACACCGCCAGGTCGATATTGCCTCGCTTCAGTTCGGATACGACCTCGCGCAGCGCCTGCGGATTGCCGGGCGCATAGTGCAGCTCGAAGGCAAGGTTCTTTCCTTCGACATAGCCCTTCGCCCGCAATCCTTCCCGAAAACCCTCCAGGAACGGGTCGGGCTGGGAATCGGTGGAGACCCAGAAAATGCGATAGACTCTGGTCGAATCCTCGGCGCGTGCCGCCGCCGGCCATGCCAGCGTCGCCCCCAGATAGGTGATGAAATCTCGTCTGTTCATGCCAGCCAATATGGCCCGCGCCGGTTTGCTGCGCTTAGAGGCCGCATGCAGAGAATCTAAAGATAATCTTGATTTTGGCGTGGGCACTGCCCGGCCGCTGCCGGCGGCCTCACGCCAAAATGCGTCACGGCAACTGACCAACCGCCAAACCTGCCATTTGCCGCGTGCAATCCGAAATCCGCGATTCGAAATCTCCGGCCTGCCCCAACGGCGTGCTATCGTGTGGCGCCGATACATGGATACCGGTGGCGTCGCGGAATCAAGTTGGGAGGCTCCATGATCACCATCCCGGAATTGGTCGCGCAAGCTTTGGGATCGTTCCTGGCTTCGGATACCAAGAGCAGGTTCGGCTCCTCCCAAGCCCGGCTGGCTGAATTTCTGCCCTATGCAGCCAGGCTCACATTGGAATGCATCGGCAACAGCGACGCGCTGTATCACAACATCGAACACACCTTGCTTGTGACCCTGGCCGGGCACGACATCATGATGGGCCGGGCAATGCTACGGCATACGACAGCAGACGATTACGCCAATTTCATCCTGGCATGCCTCACCCACGACATCGGATACGTTCGCGGCATTGTGCAGGGAGATGACGGGGATTCCTATGTCGCGGATCTCAGCGGCCGCACCATTCGCCTGCCCCGAGGTTCATCCGATGCCGCGCTGGCCGCTTACCATGTCGACCGCTCCAAACTGTTCGTGTTCGAAAGGCTTGATCCTGCCGAAGAAGTCGACGCGAGCCGGATCGCCAGGGCGATCGAGTACACGCGATTTCCCTATGTCGCTTCGACGTCGAACGACGAGCTGAACGAAGAAGAGGGCCTGCTGCTGCGGGCGGCCGACCTGATCGGGCAACTCGGCGATCCCAACTACCTGAAAAAAGCGAATGCCCTGTTCTACGAATTTGAAGAAGTCGGCATGAACAAAACGCTCGGCTACGAGACGCCGGCAGACGTCGTTTACAAATATCCGCAGTTCTACTGGAACAATGTCGCACCACAGATCCAGATGGCCATAGGCTATCTCAATGTCACTTCCAGCGGGCGGCAATGGATAGCGAACCTGCACAGCAATGTTTTCCGGGCCGAGCGCGAGATGAACCTGTCCGGCCCGCAGCCGTGATCGCAGCACCAACCGCAGCGCAGTTCTACGCCTTTGCAATACCGGCTACGCGCAATCCTTCGACGAACCGTTTGATGAAGCCCGGATCGTTGCAGAAGAAGAATTCCTGCCGCGCCGTTTCGATATTGTAGTCCGGCTTGCGTTGCAGAATTTCCGCCGCTACCGATTCCGCCTGCGTCCGATCCCCGAGAAGCCCCAGTGACGCCGCCAGCGTCGCGAAAGTCTGGTAGGTGGCGTTGGGCTGCCGCGTCGCCCGTCTCGCGAATTCGACCGCGATGTCATACTCCTCAAGGGAGAAGTGCGTCCAGGAGCGGACATGGTGGAACGCGGCGATATGGCTGTCGCGTGGACTTAGCATGATAGCCCGGTCGAGCAGCGTCTCCGCTTCGATCTCCTGCCCGTGCCAGAGCATATTGAAGCCTTGGGCAAAATAGGCCTGCGCAAAGCTTGGATTGAGATCGAGGGATACGTCGAGCGTTGCCAGCGCCTCCTCGTTCTGATGGGTCACGCACAAAACACGTCCGAGCGCGCAGTGGCAGAAACAATCGAGTTCGTCGAGCGCCACCGCATGGCGCCCCTGTCGCAGCGAGGTTTCCAGCCGCGCCGCGCGATCCGCGGGGTTGTCGATGAACGCGCGCTGCAGATTGACGTAGCTCAGCGCGCCATGGCCGCGCGCGAAATTCGGATCGGCGTCAATCGCCCGCTGGAAATAGGTTTCCGCCGAATCAAATCCCGGCGTGGTGAAGCGCCAGAGATTCCAGAGGCCTCGCTGATAGCAATCCCAGGCGTCGAGGCTTTCCGGCGCCTTGCGGGCGGCGAGTTGCTGCTCGACCTTCGACAGCTCGGGCTCGATGGTAGCGGCGATCTGCCGGGCCATCTCCTCCTGAATATCGAAGATATACTCCAGCTGCAGGTCGTATTTGTCGGCCCACAATTGCTTTCCATCCGCTGCACGGACCAGTTCCGCCGTGATCCGCACCGCGTCGCGGTTCTTGCGGACGCTGCCGACCATCACATACCTGACGCCCAGCAACTCGCCGATTTCGCGTGCATCCACCACCCGTCCCTGGAACCCAATCGTCGAGTGTCGCGAAATGACCGAAAGCCACCGGTTACGCGCGAGCAGGCGAATAATGTCCTCGGTCAATCCGTAGCTGAAATAGTCGTTTTCGGGATCATCGGACATGTTGCCGAACGGAATCACGGCGATGGACGACCGCGTGATCGCCTCCGCCTTGATGGATTCCGAGACGACGTCATCGAGGTGGGACACTTCGGAAGAAACCGATACGCGGGCCGGAGCGGCGTTCGGCTTGTCGGGAACGAGCCGGGGCGCCTCCGCATCCGTCACCGGCGCATCGATGGCCTGAACATCGCCGACGAAGCGGAAGCCCCGCTTGTGCAACGTCCGTATCAGCGCCTGGTCGTTGCCGTTGTCGCCAAGCGCGCGCCGGGCGCCATTGATGCGGCTGGAGAGCGCCGCCTCGGAGATGATCCGGCCGTTCCAGATCGTCTCGATCAGTTCGTCTTTGCTGACGATGCGGTCGTGGTTGCGCACCAGATGAACGATGAGATCGAATACTTGGGGCTCGATATGAACCGCTTCTCCGAGCCGGCGCAGTTCCTGCTGGCTGAGGTCGATCTCGAAGTCGGTAAATTGGTATTTTGATACCACTTGTGCGATTCCACTATGAGGCTCCGCCCAATGGGCGGTTCACGCTACAAATTTGGCAAAAACAGACGGTTCCGGACGAAAAACAAAGGCGCTCTCAAGGAATCCGTCAAGCGAGAACGGCCAGCTCAATCTACAGACCGGTCAACCACCGCTCAATCGGAGATGACCATGACCGGCCTATCGCTCAATCCCACCAAGGCGGATTTTTCGCCAGAAGGCTTGTTGCCGCACGAGGGCGCCGTGCAGCCTCGCGCCAGGATCTGCGCTGGCGCCATCGCCAACCCTCTGATCCCGCCCTCACGCCTGAAGCGCCTGGTCAACGGCTGGATGGCCGCCGCCAACGCCTACCGCAAACGGGAGGCCGCGCGGCTCGCGTCACACCAGACTGGCGGTCGCAAGCTGAACAACAAGCGCATCTACCGCGGCCCGATCGACGACGCCCTCGAAAGAGCCGGGCGACTTCGCCAGCGCAGACGCCTCAAGCGGTCCTGAGCCAAGGCCATTGCCCCAAGACAATTTCGCGATGCCCACATTCCAAACCAAGGAGATTTTAGATGTCGATTACGATGCACACCGGACCGAACACGGCGCCCCCCGCCGTCACCTCGCTGGCAGCGCGGGTGCTCACCCTCTGCTACGGCGGCCTCTCTTATCTGATTTTC
>CAVUOI010000044.1:0-127852 GCA_963742935.1 uncultured Alphaproteobacteria bacterium
TTCGTGGCCAGCTGACTGAAAAGTTCGGCTATGCCAACGTGATGCAGGTGCCGCGGCTGGACAAGGTCGTGCTCAACATGGGCGTCGGCGATGCCGTCAACGACCGCAAGAAGGCCGAGACCGCGGCTGGCGAACTGACCCAGATCGCCGGCCAGAAGTCGATCGTGACCTATTCGCGGATTGCGATCGCGACCTTCAAGCTGCGCGAGAACCAGCCGATCGGCTGCAAGGTCACGCTGCGCAAGGCCAAGATGTACGAGTTCATCGATCGCCTGGTGAACGTGGCGCTGCCGCGCGTGCGCGACTTCCGCGGCCTCAACCCGAAGAGCTTCGACGGCCGCGGCAACTACTCGCTCGGCCTGAAAGAGCACATCATTTTCCCCGAAATCGATTTCGACAAGGTTTCGGAAGCCCGCGGCATGGACATCACGGTCTGCACCACGGCCAAGACCGACGATGAGGCGCGCGCCTTGTTGACCGCATTCAATTTCCCGTTCCGGCAGTGAGAAGCCGTTAAAGCCTCTCAAACGCGGAAACCCAGGAGCCAAGCATGGCAAAGAAGAGTTCGATCGAGAAGAACAACCGGCGCAAGCGGATGACGAAGAACGCCGCCCCGCAGCGCGCGAAGTTGAAGGCGATCATCGCCGACAAGACCAAGCCGATGGAAGAGCGCTTCGCGGCGACGCTGAAGCTCGCCCAGATGCCGCGCAATTCGTCGGCAACCCGCATCCGCAACCGCTGCGAACTGTCCGGCCGCCCGCGCTCGATCTATCGCAAGAACAAGCTCTCCCGCATCGCGCTGCGTGAACTCGGCTCCAAAGGCCTGGTTCCCGGGCTCGTTAAGTCGAGCTGGTAAGGAGGGTCGGAACCATGTCTACGCACGATCCGATCTCCGATCTCATCACCCGTATCCGCAATGCGCAGATGCGTTCGAAGTCCAAGGTTTCGACCCCAGGCTCGAGGATGCGGGCCAGCGTGCTCGAAGTGCTGAAGTCCGAGGGTTACATCCGCGGCTACGCCAGCGTCGAACATGCTTCCGGCCGCAGCGAGCTCGAGATCGAGCTGAAATATTTCGACGGCGAGCCCGTCATTCGCGAGATCGAGCGGGTCTCCAAGCCAGGCCGTCGGGTTTACGCCTCGGTGAAGAACCTGCCGCGCGTCAATAACGGTCTCGGCATTTCGGTGTTGTCGACGCCGAAGGGAATCATGGCTGACCACGAAGCGCGTGACGCGAACGTGGGCGGCGAAATTCTCTTCACGGTGTTCTGAGGAAGGATTGAAGCCATGTCACGTGTTGGCAAACGGCCCGTTCCGATCCCGTCCGGTGTGACGGCGAGCGTCGAAGGGCAGACCGTCAAGATGAAGGGGCCGAAGGGCCAGCTTCAGTTCGTCGTGCATAACGACGTCGAAGTGAAGTTCGAGGACGGCGCGGTCAAGGTCGCACCGAGGCTCGAGACCAATCGCGCCCAGGCGATGTATGGCACTGCGCGTGCGCAGGTCGCCAATCTGGTCGAGGGCGTCACCAAGGGTTTCGAGAAGAAGCTCGAGATCACCGGCGTCGGTTACCGTGCTGCGCTGCAGGGAAAGAACCTGCAGCTCGCGCTCGGCTACAGCCACGACGTCGTCTACGCGATCCCGGAAGGCATCACCATCGTGGTGCCGAAGCCGACCGAGATCACGATCACGGGCACCGATTCCCAGCGCGTCGGCCAGGTCGCCGCGGAAATCCGCGCCTATCGGCCGCCGGAGCCTTACAAGGGCAAGGGCGTGAAGTACGCCAACGAATTCATCTTCCGCAAGGAAGGCAAGAAGAAGTAACGGAGCCGGTCATGTCACTCAAGGTCACGAATGCCCGGCGCAAACAGCGCGTGCGCAACTCGCTGCGCCGGTCGGCCAACGGACGTCCGCGTCTGTCGGTGTTCCGGTCGTCAAAGCACATCTACGCCCAGGTCATCGACGACCTGAAGGGCGAGACGCTGGCTTCCGCCTCGTCGCTGGAAAAGACCATGCGCGAGAGCGGCAACACGGGCGCCAACATCGATGCGGCCAAGGCCGTCGGCAAGCTGCTGGCGGAACGCGCCGTGAAGAATGGCGTCAAGGAAGTGGTGTTCGATCGCGGCAGCTATCTTTACCACGGGCGCGTCAAGGCGCTTGCGGATGCGGCCCGCGAGAGCGGCCTCAGCTTCTAACGAACCGTTTTGGATAATTACGAGGACAGGGGCTTTACCCCCCTAAAGATTGGAAAACACCATGGCAGGTGAACGCGAACGCGGTGGCGGCCACAGGGGCGGCCGGGAAGAACGCGATAGCGAGTTCGTCGACAAGCTCGTCCACATCAATCGCGTGGCGAAGGTCGTCAAGGGCGGCAAGCGCTTCGGCTTTGCGGCGCTGGTCGTGATCGGCGACCAGAAGGGACGGGTCGGTTTCGGCCACGGCAAGGCGCGCGAAGTTCCCGAGGCGATCCGCAAGGCGACCGAGTCGGCGAAGCGCAATTTGACCCGTGTCGCGCTGCGCGAAGGCCGTACGCTGCATCACGACATCGCCGGTCGCCACGGCGCTGGCCGCGTCTATCTGCGCGCCGCTCCGGCCGGTACCGGCATTATCGCCGGCGGTCCGATGCGCGCGGTGTTCGAAACCCTCGGCATCCAGGACGTGGTGGCGAAGTCGATCGGCTCGTCGAATCCCTACAACATGGTTCGCGCCACTTTCGACGCGCTGAAGCATCAGGATTCGCCGCGCTCGGTCGCCGCGCGCCGCAACATCAAGGTGTCCACACTGCAGTCGCGCCGCGTCGGCGGCGACGCCGAAGTGGTGGCTGAATAACTGGCGCGATCTCAGCGCTTTTTGGAGTTGTGACGATGGCCAAGGCCGCAAAGATGATCAAGGTCGAGCAGACCGGCAGCGCGATCCGCCGCCACCACTCGCAGCGTGAGACGCTGATCGGCCTCAAGCTCAACAAGATCGGTCGTGTGACCGAGTTGCAGGACACGCCTGCAATTCGCGGCATGATCGCCAAGGTTCAACATCTCGTCCGCGTCGTCGACGAGAAGTAAGTTCGGAGCGCGATCCCGAAAAGCGGCTACCGGTTTTCGGTCAGGATCACGCGCCAAGAATAAAGGAAGCTAAAGATGAAGCTCAGCGATATCGCCGACAACGCCGGCTCGCGCAAGAAGCGGATGCGCGTCGGCCGAGGCATCGGCTCAGGCAAGGGCAAGACTGCAGGCCGCGGCGGCAAGGGCCAGACCGCGCGTTCGGGCGTGCGCATCAAGGGTTTTGAAGGCGGACAGATGCCGCTGCATCGGCGCCTGCCGAAGCGCGGCTTCAACAACATCTTCCGGCTCGATTTTGCCGAGATCAATCTCGACCGGCTGCAGGAAGCGATCGACGCCAAGCTGGTCGACGCCAAGGAAGCCGTCACCGTGGAATCGCTGGTGAAGGCTGGCGTGATCCGTCGCGCCAAGGACGGCCTTCGCCTGCTCGGCCGCGGCGAACTGAAGACTAAGCTCGCCATCGAGGTGCACGGCGCCTCGAAATCCGCGGTCGCGGCGGTCGAGAAGGCCGGCGGCACCGTGAAGATCCTGGCCCCTGCCAAGAAGGAAGAAGGCGAGGCGGCGTAACATCTGCGTCATCGCCTGCCCATGGGCGGGCGATCGGCACGAACGACCAATAGACTTTATCGAAGCCGAGCACCAAATAATGTCCGGCGTCTGCCGATAGCCCCCCGCCTGGGGCATCGGCTCGGGGGGCGGCGGGAGAAAGCCTGAACATGGTCTCAGCAGCGGAACAACTTGCGGCAAACCTCAATTTCGGCGCCTTGGCGAAAGCCGACGAACTGAAGAAGCGCATCTGGTTCACGCTGGGTGCGCTGCTTGTTTATCGGCTCGGCACCTACATTCCGCTGCCCGGCATCGATCCCGCGGTCTGGGAGCAAGTGTTCAAGTCGCAGGCCGGCGGCATTCTCGGCATGTTCAACATGTTCGCCGGCGGTGGCATCAACCGCATGGCGATTTTCGCGCTGAACATCATGCCGTACATCTCGGCATCGATCATTATCCAGCTTCTGACCACGGTATCACCCAAGCTCGAAGCCTTGAAGAAGGAAGGCGAGGCGGGCCGCAAGACGCTGAACCAGTATACCCGCTACCTCACGGTGGTTCTCGCCACGTTCCAGGCCTACGGCATCGCGATCGGACTTCAGGGCGCCGGCAACGTCGTCAGCGACCCCGGGCCGTTCTTCCTGATCTCCACCACGGTCACGCTGACCGGCGGCACCATGTTCCTGATGTGGCTTGGCGAGCAGATCACTTCGCGCGGCATTGGCAACGGCATTTCGCTGATCATCTTGGCCGGCATCGTCGCCGAGCTGCCGTCGGCGCTCGCCAACATGCTGGAACTGGGGCGCCAGGGCGCGCTCTCGACCGGGCTGATCCTGGTCGTGATCGTGATGGCGGTCGTTGTGATCGCTTTCATCGTGTTCATGGAGCGCGCGCAGCGCCGGCTTCTGATCCAGTATCCGAAGCGCCAGGTCGGCAACAAGATGTTCGAGGGCCAGTCCTCGCATCTGCCGCTCAAGCTCAACACGTCGGGCGTGATCCCGCCGATTTTCGCCTCGTCGCTGCTGCTACTGCCAGCGACGGTTGCGAACTTTAACGCCGGCAAGGGGCCGGAATGGTTCCAGTGGCTGAACACGCAGCTTAGCCACGGCCGTCCGCTGTTCCTGTTCCTCTATCTGGCGCTGATCGTGTTTTTCGCCTTCTTCTACACCGCGATCGTGTTCAACCCGACCGAGACCGCCGACAATCTGAAGAAGCATGGTGGCTTCATTCCAGGTATCCGGCCGGGCGAGCGCACCGCCGAATATATCGACTACGTGCTGTCGCGCATCACGGTGCTGGGCGCGGTCTATCTGGCGATCGTCTGTCTGATTCCCGAAATCCTGATTTCCTATGCCTCGGTGCCGTTCTACTTCGGCGGCACTTCGCTTCTGATCGTGGTCAGCGTGACCATGGATACGGTGGCGCAGGTGCAGGGCTATTTGCTGGCCCATCAGTATGAGGGGCTGATCAGGAAATCCAAGCTGAGGGGCCGCCGCCGCTGATTTTGCGGAAACGCTGCGGTCCGAATTTCGTTAAGAGGGTGTGCGGCGTCTCGCTCACCAAGCCGGGGGGCGAATAGTCATGAGATTGATCCTTTTGGGTCCGCCGGGCGCGGGCAAGGGGACCCAGGCGCAGCGGCTCGTCCAGAAGTACGGCATCGTCCAGCTCTCAACCGGCGAGATGCTGCGCGCGGCGGTCGCAGCCCAAACGCCGATCGGCTTGCAAGCCAAGGACATCATGGCCAGCGGTTCGCTGGTGCCGGACGAGATCGTGATCGGGATCATCTCCGACCGTCTCGACCTGCCCGACATGAAGAACGGTTTCATCCTCGACGGCTTTCCGCGCACGGTGCCGCAGGCGGCAGCGCTCGACGACCTCCTGAAGAGGAAGCACATCAAGCTCGACGCCGTGATCGAACTGCGCGTCAACGAGAGCGCACTTTTGAACCGCGTCGAGACGCGCGTCGCCGAGATGCGGGCCCGCGGCGAGGAAGTGCGAATCGACGATACCCCGGAAGTGCTGTCGAAGCGGCTGGCGAACTACCGCTCGATGACAGAGCCCCTGATCCACTACTATTCCGAGCGCCGGAAGCTGGCCACCGTGGATGGAATGATGTCCATCGAGCAGGTCACCCGGGAGGTCAACCGGATACTGGCCGCCGTCGGCGCGGTGGAACCCAAGGCCGCGGCTCCGGCCCGGAAGGCCTCCGGGGCCACCAGGAAGACCGCTGGCCGGGCGGGCAAAAAGCCAGCCAAAACAGCCAAGAAGGTAGCCAAATCGGCGCCCAAGACCGGTAAACCGGCTTCCAAGGCCGCCAGGAAGGCGGGCCGGAAGAGCACCTTGGCCGCCAAGGGGCGGGGCGCCGGGAAGACAAAAAAGGCGGCAAAAAAGGCTGTCCGCAAGACCCCGAAAAAGGTCACTAAAAAGCGAGCTAAGCGATAGAGGCGGTTGACGAAACCGAGTTGAATCCTTTAATAAGCCCCGCATCCAAGTCGGATAGTTTTTTGACGATGCCGGGCCCCGAAGCAGATGAGGGGAAGGGCGTCGTATTCGCGTTTGCGGAAACCCGCCCGATAGCAAGAACTTAAAAGCCGCTCCGCGAGGGACCGGCGACAGGAGAGAAGTCCGTGGCCCGTATTGCCGGCGTGAATATCCCGACCAACAAGCGCGTCCTGATCGCGCTCCAGTACATCCATGGCATCGGCCAGAAGAACGCGGCCGAGATCATCGAGAAGGTGAAGATCCCGGAGGATCGTCGCGTCAGCCAGCTGAGCGACCAGGAAGTCCTGCAGATCCGCGAAGTGATCGACCGCGACTATATGGTCGAAGGCGACCTTCGTCGCGAGACCGGCATCAACATCAAGCGACTGATGGACCTCGGCTGCTATCGCGGCCTGCGTCATCGTCGCGGTCTGCCGGTGCGCGGCCAGCGAACGCACACCAATGCGCGCACGCGCAAGGGCCCGGCCAAGTCGATCGCCGGCAAGAAGAAGTAAGTTTTGCGAATAGCGAATAGGGAATGGCGAGTAGAAATCTATTCGCTACTCGCTACTCGCCATTTTCGTTTTAGGTGTAGCCGCTGGCAGTACGGCGGCGTTTGAGATCACAGGAAGGTTTTAGGTAATGGGCAAGGAAGCCACCCGCGTACGCCGTCGCGAACGCAAGAACATCGCCTCGGGCATCGCGCACGTCAATTCGTCGTTCAACAACACGACCATCACCATCACCGACGCGCAGGGCAACACCATTGCCTGGTCATCGGCCGGTACGATGGGCTTCAAGGGCTCGCGCAAGTCGACGCCCTATGCCGCGCAGGTCGCGGCTGAAGACGTTTCCAAGAAGGCGCAGGAACACGGCATGCGCACGCTGGAAGTGGAAGTTGCCGGCCCCGGTTCGGGTCGTGAGTTGGCGCTTCGTGCGCTGCAGGCGGCGGGCTTCACCGTGACGTCGATCCGCGACGTGACCACGATCCCGCACAATGGCTGCCGTCCGCGCAAGCGCCGGCGCGTTTGATATCTGGTCGCAGGCGGCAGGCGCCGCCTTCGATTGTTTTTGGAATTTTGACTGCCGCGGGCTGATCCGCGGTCTCCAACGCCGGTGATCTGAAGGCAGATCGACCGGCCGGTCTATTGACCCGAAGGGGTGACACAGTGACGATCCAGAAAAATTGGCAAGAACTCATTCGACCGAACAAGCTGCAGATAACGCCGGGCTCCGATGCGATCCGGTTTGCCACCGTGGTCGCCGAACCGCTCGAGCGCGGCTTCGGTCAGACGCTCGGTAACGCGCTGCGCCGCATCCTGCTGTCCTCGCTGCAAGGCGCCGCCGTGCAGTCGGTGCACATCGACGGCGTGCTGCACGAGTTCTCCTCCATCGCGGGCGTTCGCGAGGACGTCACCGACATCGTGCTCAACATCAAGGACATCGCGATCAAGATGCAGGGCGAAGGCCCCAAGCGCATGGTCGTGAAGAAGTCCGGCCCGGGCGCGGTCACGGCTGGCGACATCCAGACTGTCGGCGACGTCGTGGTGCTCAACCCCGACCTGCAGCTGTGCACGCTGGACGAGGGCGCGGAAATCCGCATGGAGTTCACGGTCGCTTCCGGCAAGGGTTATGTCGCCGCCGAGCGTAACCGTCCAGAGGACGCGCCGATCGGCCTGATCCCGGTCGACAGCCTGTTCTCGCCCGTGCGCAAGGTCTCCTACAAGGTCGAGAACACCCGCGAGGGCCAGATCCTCGACTACGACAAGCTGACCATGACAATCGAGACCAACGGCGCGATCTCGCCGGAAGACGCGGTGGCCTATGCCGCCCGCATCCTGCAGGATCAGCTCAACGTGTTCGTTAACTTCGAAGAGCCGCGCAAGGAAGTCACGCAGGAGATCATCCCCGATCTCGCGTTCAACCCTGCGTTCCTCAAGAAGGTCGACGAGCTCGAACTGTCGGTGCGTTCGGCGAACTGCCTGAAGAACGACAACATCGTCTACATCGGCGATCTCGTGCAGAAGTCGGAAGCGGAAATGCTGCGCACCCCGAACTTCGGCCGCAAGTCGCTGAACGAGATCAAGGAAGTGCTGGCCCAGATGGGTCTGCATCTCGGCATGGAAGTGCCGGGCTGGCCGCCGGAGAACATCGACGAACTGGCCAAGCGCTTCGAAGATCACTACTGAGCGAATAGGGAGTGGCGAATGGCGAGTAGGGAACAACCTACTCGCTACTCACCATTCGCTACTCGCTAACTGGGGCGAACGCAGGCAGCCCACCTGAGCAACAAGTCCGACGAACCGTCGCGACGAATGGAATGTAAGGAATAGATCAATGCGTCACGGCAAGGTTCATCGCAAGCTCAACCGCACCGCCGAGCATCGCAAGGCGATGTTCGCCAACATGTGCGCCGCGCTGATCAAGCACGAGCAGATCGTCACCACGCTGCCGAAGGCCAAGGAATTGCGCCCGATCGTCGAGAAGCTGGTCACCCTCGGCAAGAAGGGCGGCCTCGCCTTGCGCCGCCAGGCGATCTCGGAAATGCGCGACAAGGATCAGGTCAGGAAGCTGTTCGACGTACTGGCGCCCCGCTACAAGGACCGCCAGGGCGGCTACACCCGCATCATCAAGGCCGGCTTCCGCTACGGCGACAACGCGCCGATGGCCGTGATCGAGTTCGTCGACCGCGACGTCGATGCCAAGGGCCTGGATTCGGGCCCGGTGCAGGAAAAGCAATCCGAAGCGGCGTAAGCTGATCGTTCCTCGCGAAATTTAAAAGCGGCGCCCACGGGGCGCCGCTTTTTTGTGATCGCGTCAGTGTTGATGCAATTTGGCTGATCACCAACCGCGGTAGTAGGCGCCGCGGTAAGGGCGATAATACCGCGGACCGCCATAATAGGCCGGGCGGATTACGCGGCGATAGCGAACCACGGGGTAGCCTCCGCCATAGTAGGCCGGCGCGTACCCGCCGCCGTAGCCATACCCGCCGTAATAGGCCGGCGCATAGCCGCCGCCATAACCGTAACCCGGGCTATAACCGTAACCTGGACCATAACCGTAGGCGTTGGACGCTATTCCGCCGATCACCGCGCCTGCAATCAAGCCCCCGGCCAAGCCTGGGCCCCACCCGCCGCCGCGCCAGTGAGCTTCCGCGGGCGCGGGTGCCGCTATCGCCGTCAATCCTACGACCGCCGCCGCGGCCAAAGCCAAAGGTGCCTTCCTCATGAACTATTCCTTTCCGTGAATGGATATCCGATCAACACAACCGGGTGCAGTTTGTTGCTCTGATCTCGGGTTTCGGACCTCTTCACCCGCAGATTTAACTTTCATGAATGGTTGTTCAGGACGGCACTGGGGTGTGCATTGCCGCTGCTCAAGAGGATCGTCAATTTCTCCCCGCATTGGAACTCAATGCTCCGTGAGCATTTATCATGGGTGCGCGACACGTGCGCGCAGCGAGTGCTTGAACGCCGGGGAACTTTTGGCGGCATCGCGCGTTGATAGATATGGAAAATTTCGAGCATCGAGAGAAACCGCCGATCACGAAAGAAGAGCGTGAGGCGAAAAAGGAGCGGGCCCGCCAGGATGCGGTGAAGGCCCTTGTCGTGCGGAAGAAAGAAGACGACGCGTTTCGCGCGAATTTCGAGCGGCTTAAAGCAGAGCGATTGGCCCGCGAGTCAGCGCAAACCAAATCATAGCGCAGCAATGCGCTCCCGTGGTGTCACGAGGGTGGTCTCACCCCCGTGACCGCAAAGGCTCCCGGCTTCGGCCTGGGGGTCTTTTTGCGTTTTATCTGGGGTTTGCCTACCACCCCTCCAGCACGATCTTGCCGCGCGACTTGCCGCTTTCCAGCAGCGCATGCGCGCGCTTTAGATTGGCGGCGTTGATCGTTCCAAAGGTCTGGTCGAGCGTGGTGCGCAGCACGCCCTTGTCGATGAGGTCGGCGACGTCGTTCAGCAAATTGTGCTGGGCGATCATGTCAGGCGTCTGGAACGAGGACCGCGTGAACATCGATTCCCAGTGCACTGAAATGGCCTTGCCCTTGAACGCGCTCATGGTGAATTCCGGGGGATCGTCAATCAGGCCGAACTTGCCCTGCGGCGCCATCAAATCCGCGATCGCCTTGTAGTGCTGGTCGGTGAAGGTCAGGCTCGCGACCAGCGCTACCGGCGGCAGTTTCAGCTTCTCGATCTGCTCCTTCATCGGCTTGGAGTGGTCGATCACCGCATGCGCGCCGAGATCGAGGCACCATTTTTGCGACTCCGGCCGTGTCGCGGTCGCGACCACCGTCAGCCCGGTGAGGCGGCGCGCGAGCTGGATCAGGATCGAGCCGACGCCACCGGCACCGCCGGTGATCAGAAGCGTGCGCGGATCGACGCTCTTGCCCTGGTACGGCGCCGAGCCGGTCGAACAGCAATTCCCATGCGGTGATCGAGGTCAGCGGCAGCGCCGCGGCTTGCGCGAACGAGAGCGATTTCGGCTTGCGGCCGACGATGCGCTCATCGACCAGATGATATTCCGCGTTGGTGCCCTGGCGCAGGATCGAGCCGGCATAAAACACCTCGTCGCCCGGCTTGAACAGCGTGACGTCGGGACCGACGGCATCGACGATCCCGGCGGCGTCATAGCCCAGGATCTTGGTCTCGCCTTCGGGCGGGGCGGCGCGCTTGCGGACCTTGTAGTCGACCGGGTTGGCGGAGATCGCCTTGACGGCCACCCGGATGTCGCGGCCCTTCGGCTCCGGCTTGGCAGCGTCGAAATCGATCAGCAAATCCGCATCCTCGACGGGGAAGCGATTTTTTGTACCCGACGGCCTTCATGCGCGTGTCTCCTGGATGCTGGAACGGTTGGCAGACTAACTGTCCCGCTGGCATCAAAATGGCAAGTACTGTAAATTTGGGGAACTAGTCCCTGTTTGGATACTATTGGGAATGACCTCCATGAAAAGGCGGAATTTTGCTCATCGGCCCGGCTGCGCAGTGGAGGCGACGCTCGATTTGATCGACGGCAAGTGGAAGGGCGTCATCCTGTTCCATCTGCAGGCCGGCACGCAACGTTTTGGCGAGTTGCGGCGGCGGATGCCCGGGATTACCCAGCGGATGCTGACCAAGCAGCTCCGGGCGCTCGAGGACGACAAGCTCGTGATCCGCAAGGTCTATGCCGAGGTGCCGCCGCGGGTCGAATACACGCTGTCCGAGATCGGCGAGAGCCTGCGGCCGGTGATCGAGACGCTGCGGGCGTGGGGTGAGGGCCATCAGGAACGGCTTTCCTGTGCACCTGCGCCCGACGCCGTCAAAGCGCCCGATCGCGGCCTGACTACCGGTATTGTGTCCACATAACCTTCTCTCGTTGCCGCCTCGCATCTATATGTGAGGCGCTGAATTCCGGGATTTTCGCATGAATTTGATCCGCTCTTTGGCCCTGCTGCTGGCCTCCGTCCTCCTCGCAACGCCTGCGCTGGCGCAGGATCGCCGTGTGCCGGCCTCGGGCGCCGAGCTGCGGCTGTCCTACGCGCCGATCGTGCAGCGCGCGCAGCCGGCGGTGGTGAACGTCTATGCCGCCAAGACCGTGCAGAACCGCAACCCGCTATTGGACGACCCGATCTTCCGCCGCTTCTTCGGCGTGCCCGGCCAGCAGCCGGAGCAGATGCAGCGCTCGCTCGGATCGGGCGTGATGGTCGATGCTTCCGGGCTCGTCGTCACCAACAACCACGTTATCGAAGGCGCCGATCAGGTGAAGATTTCGCTCGCCGACAAGCGCGAGTTCGAGGCCGAGATCGTGCTGAAGGACAGCCGCACCGATCTGGCTGTGCTGCGCGTGAAGGATGGGAAAGAGAAGTTCGCGACGCTCGACTTCGCCAATTCCGACGAACTGCTAGTCGGCGATGTCGTGCTTGCGATAGGCAACCCCTTCGGCGTCGGTCAGACGGTGACCCACGGCATCGTCTCCGCGCTGGCGCGGACGCAAGTCGGCATCACCGATTACCAGTTCTTCATCCAGACCGATGCTGCGATCAATCCCGGCAATTCCGGCGGCGCGCTGGTCGACATGACCGGCAAGCTCGCCGGCATCAACACCGCGATCTTCTCGCGCTCCGGCGGTTCGCAAGGCATCGGCTTTGCGATCCCCTCCAACATGGTGCGCGTGGTGGTGGCATCCGCCAAGAGCGGCGGCAAGGCCGTCAAGCGGCCGTGGCTGGGGGCGAAACTGCAGGCGGTGACGCCGGAAATCGCCGAAACGCTGGGGCTGAAACTGCCGAACGGCGCCCTGGTCGCCAATGTCGCGCCTGATAGCCCGGCCGCCCGCGCCGGCCTGAAGGCTTCGGACCTCATTGTTGCGATCGAGAGCCAGTCGATCGACGATCCGAACGCGTTCGACTATCGCTTCGCCACGCGCCCGCTCGGCGGCACCGCGCAGATCGACGTGCAGCGCGCCGGCAAGACCGTGAAATTGACGGTGCCGCTGGAGACCGCGCCCGACACCAATCGCGATGAAATCGTGCTGACTGCGCGTTCGCCGTTCCAGGGCGCCAAGGTCGCCAATATCTCGCCGGCGGTTGCCGACGAGCTGCATCTGGATTCTCAGACCGAAGGCGTCGTGGTGATCGACCTCGCCGATGGCGGCACCGCGGCCGGCGTCGGATTCCAGAAGGGCGACATCATCCTTGCCGTCAACAACCAGAAGATCGCCAAGACCAGCGATCTGGACAAGGCCTCGAAAGCGGGAGCCAGGCTCTGGCGCATCGTCGTGGTGCGCGGCGGCCAGCAGATCAACGTGACGCTGGGCGGATGAGCCCCAAGCAACCTCGCGAGGCGACCAACCTCTTCGCCGCGGCGGGGATGGAAGAGGATGCCCCGCGACCGCTTCCGGACCGGCTGCGTCCGCGCATCCTCGCCGACGTCGTCGGGCAGGATCACATCCTCGGTCCCGACGGCGCGCTGACGCGCATGCTGGAAACGCGCACGCTGGGCTCGCTGGTGTTCTGGGGGCCGCCCGGCACCGGCAAGACCACCGTGGCGCGGCTCTTGGCGGACGCCACCGAACTGCATTTCGAGCAGATTTCGGCGGTGTTCTCCGGCGTCGCCGACCTCAAGAAGGTGTTCGACGCGGCGCGTGCCCGGCGCGAGATGGGCAAGGGCACGCTGTTGTTCGTCGACGAGGTGCACAGATTCAACCGCGCCCAGCAGGATTCGTTTCTGCCTGTCATGGAAGACGGCACCGTGGTGCTGGTCGGCGCCACCACGGAAAACCCGTCGTTCGAACTCAACGCCGCGCTGTTGTCGCGCGCGCGCGTGCTGGTGTTTCACTCGCTCGATGCCGCCGCGATCGAAACGCTGTTTGCGCATGCCGAGAAGGTCGAGGGGAGAAAGCTGCCGCTCGATGCGGAGGCGCGCGCGGTGCTGGTGCGGATGGCAGATGGCGACGGCCGCGCTTCGCTGACGCTCGTCGAGGAGGTCTGGCGCGCCGCGCGCAAGGATGAAATCTTCGACGCCGCGCAGTTGCAGGAAATTTTGCAGCGCCGCGCGCCGATCTACGACAAATCCGCCGACGGCCATTACAATTTGATCTCGGCGCTGCACAAGTCAGTGCGCGGCTCCGATCCGGACGCGGCGCTGTATTACCTCGCGCGCATGATGGATGCCGGCGAAGATCCGCTGTTCCTGGCGCGGCGCGTGGTGCGCATGGCGGTGGAGGACATCGGCCTGGCCGATCCGCAGGCACTGGCGATCTGCAACGCCGCCAAGGATGCCTACGATTTTCTGGGCTCTCCCGAGGGCGAGCTCGCGATCGCGCAGGCCGTGATCTATCTCGCCACCGCGCCGAAATCGAACGCCGCCTACAAGGCCTTTGGCGCGGCGATGCGCACGGCGAAGGAGGGTGGCTCGTTGCTGCCGCCAAAACATATCTTGAATTCGCCGACCAAGCTGATGAAGTCGGAAGGCTATGGTTCGGGTTACGAATACGACCATGATGCGCCGGACGCCTTCTCCGGGCAGGACTACTTTCCGGAAGCGCTGGGGCGGCAAACCTTCTACGATCCGCCCGACCGCGGGTTCGAGCGTGAAATCCGCAAGCGGTTGGACTATTGGGCGAAGTTGCGGCGGGAGCGCGAGCGCGAATGATGAGTTCGAAGAGCTGTTTTAAGCACGCCATTCTGGCCGTCGCATGCGTGGTGATGCTGGCGTCAACGTTTCCCGCAGCGGCGGAGACCGTCGAGGTCGTGCCTGGCGTACAGGTGACGAAGCGAAACTACACGGCGCCGGTCAACGAGCAGCCGTTCTTCGGGTTTGCGGCCAAGAGTGCGGAGCAGAAAGCCGAGGATGAGAAGTTCGTAACCGCCATCGTCGGCGCCACCGGTTCTCGCGAAAAAGCCTTCGAGGAAACAACCAAGCGCGCCTGGATCGCGATACAGGCCGGCAAGGTGCGCGAGGCCGCGATTCGGTTCAATCAGGCCTTTCTCGTTTCGCCCGAACAGAGCAGCATCTATCACGGCTTTGCGGTGATCGCGCAGGCGCGTTTCAATGATTTCGAAGCCGCCGACGAACTGTTCAGGATCGCGCTCAAGCAGCCCAATCCGGTGAAGGCGCTCAAGGCCGACTACGGCCGCCTGCTCCTGATCGCCAAGCGGCCGCGCGATGCGCAGGAGGTGCTGGACCAGGCCGTCAAGGAAACCCCTGATTTCAGCGATGCCTGGACCAATCTCGCCTGGGCGAGATTCCAGAACGGAGATCCGGCGGCAGCCTGCGTTGCAGCAGAGGAGGCCGCCAGGAAGCGTCCCTCGAACAATTCGATCAGCGATTTGACAGCGGTGCGAAACGTCGCGCAGTGCAAATAGCTTCCGTTATTTCCCCGTCTTCACGAAATCCAGAATCTCGTCGGTCAGGCGCGAACCCGCCGCGTTGATCGCATACGCTTCCGACATATGACTGTGCTGCGGCACCATCGTTGCCCGCGCGCAGCCGTTCGGTCCTTTGCAGGTCGCCTGCTTCAGCAGATTGAACTGTTCGACGAAGCGCGGGGGATCGAGTTCGGCGGCGGCGATCATCAGCGGGATCTTCGTTGCGAGCAAACCCTGCAGCGAGGAGCGCTCGACATAGCGCGATGGGTCGGAGCCGAAATAGGCGATCTCGGCATCGCCGAGCGGCGACGCGTTCAGGTCGTAGATGCCGGATACCATCACCGCGCCGGCAAGGCCACCATCGCGCACTTTGTAGAACTCCGGATGCGACAAATAGTTGGCGACATGAACCGCGCCGGCCGAATGACCCATCAAATAGATGCGCGTGGGGTCGCCGCCGCGCTCGCCGATCTTGCCCGCGACCAGGGCCACGATAGCGGCGATATCCTCGGCGCCGGCCGGGTAGAGCGATTGCGGTGCGAGCCGATAGGTAGCGTTGACGCCGACAAAGCCGTTGCGGACGGCCCACAGCATGATGTTGTCGTAGAACGGGCTGGTCGGACTTGTCCGCTTGTTGCCGCCGACAAAGGCGCCGCCGTGGATGAAGATCAGCACCGGCCGGGGCGATGCCGCCGCCTCCGGCGTGAAGACGTCGAGCAGATGGCGATCGCCCGGCCCATATTTGACCTCGCGCTCAATCTTCACCCCCTGATACGGTTCCTTTTCCTGCATCGGCGCGAACAGCGCCGCGGTCTTGGCCGGATCGACGACACGGCCGATTTCCAGCAGCTGCCAGACGAGATCCTCTGACATCGGGGCTTGCTGGGCGGACGCCGTACTGGCGATGAGGGCTGCAATTGCGGCCAGCGCCGTTCTTGGAAATCTCATCCCCAAAGCTCCTTCGTTTCTTCTCGCTTGGCCCAGCATGGTCTATTGTGCAGCCGATTTGTACCGTTTTCACCGTGACGATTCACTGCCTTTGCGCTACGCGCTGCGACGCCGGAAACCGGATTTCTGCCGCGCGGTGCGCCGCAGCCAAGGTATTTATCCTTTACGTAAGTCGTAAATCCTGCTACCCGATCTGCTGATGATCGTAAGCTATCGGGATAAGCGCACCGAGCGGTTTGCTTCCGGTCAGCGTGTCAAGGAGTTCTCGGGTTTTGCGCGGCAGGCTGAGATGCGCCTTGATCGGCTGGATGCCGCAACGAGCCTCGCTGATTTGGCAGGATTGCCCGGCAATCGCCTGGAAGCGCTCAGGGGCGATCGTGCCGGACAGTTTTCAATTCGGATAAACGATCAATGGCGTATCTGCTTCGCGTGGCCCGACGGGATGCCCGGGCCTGTCGAGGTTGAGATCGTCGACTATCATTGAGGGAAGACCATATCGTGCCTCGTACACCCATCCACCCCGGCGAACATCTTGCCGAAGAGTTGCGCGAACTTGGCTTGAGCGCTGCCGAGCTTTCGCGTCAGATTGACGTGCCGGTAAACCGGATCACGGGGATCATTCACGGCCAGCGCGGCATCACGGCCGATACGGCGCTGCGTCTTGGGCACTGGTTTGGCACCAGTCCGCAATTCTGGATGAACTTGCAGCAAAATTACGAGTTGCGTCTCGCCGAAAGTGAAATCGGTGCGAAGATTGCGGTGTTGCCGCGTCGCGCCACCCGCCCGACCTCTCGAAAGCTTGGAAAAACGGCATGAGCCGCCGCGTCAAAAAACCTCTCCGCCCGGCGGGTGATCGCCCGAAGGGCGCGCGTCCGTATCGGGGCTCGGCGGCCGAGCGGCCGCAAGGCGTATCGTCCCGGCGGCAAGCCACCGGCGCGGTTTCCGGCCGCGCCACCCCGTGCGGCAAAGCCTTTTGTGCCTGAGCCGGAGAAGGTCGTCCCCGAGCCGCCGCCGCTGCCGACCAAGGTTCAGACCGTCGTCGTCACATCGGACGAGAACAACATGCGCGTCGACCGTTTCCTCGAAGCGCGCTTTCCCGGCCTGTCGTTCTCCCACATCCAGCGCATCGTTCGCAAAGGCGAGCTGCGCGTCAACGGCAAGCGCGCCGACTCTAAGGATCGCCTGGAAGAGGGCCAGAGCGTTCGCATCCCGCCGCTCAAGCTCGACACCCCGAAGGTCGCGGGCACGCTCTCGGAAGCCGCAACCAAGACGCTGAATGCCCTCAAGGACATGATCCTGTTTGAGGATGCCGACGTCATGGTGTTGAACAAGCCCGCCGGCCTCGCCGTGCAGGGCGGGTCCGGCATCACGCGAAATGTCGACGACATGCTGGAAGTGATGCGCGACGCCAAGGGGCAGAAGCCGCGGCTGGTGCACCGGCTGGACCGGGAGACCTCGGGCTGTCTGTTGATCGCCAAAACCCGCTTTGCCGCCACCGCGCTGACCGGATCGTTCCGCCATCGCTCGGCGCGAAAGATCTACTGGGCGCTGGTGGCCGGCGTGCCGAAACCGAAGCAGGGACGCATCTCGACCTATCTCGCCAAGGAAGAGAGCGAGGACGACAGCATCATGCGGGTTGCCAAACACGGCGACGAGGGCGCGAGCCACGCGGTGACCTATTATGCCGTCGTCGAGACCTCGGCGCAGAAGCTCGCCTGGGTATCGCTGAAGCCGGTGACCGGGCGGACCCATCAATTGCGTGCCCATATGGCCCATATCGACCATGCCATCGTCGGCGATCCCAAATATTTCAACAAGGAGAACTGGGAGCTGCCGGGCGGCCTGCAGAAGCGCCTGCATCTTCTGGCGCGCCGCATCGTGATCCCGCATCCGCGCGGCGGCTACATCGACGCGACCGCGCCGCTGCCGCCGCACATGCTGCAGTCCTGGAATCTGCTCGGGCTGGAGGCCGACCGGTTCGATCCGATCGAGAACGCGCCGGAGGAATAGCGGCTTGACGGTGGCGCTGGTTGCGCAACAACTGTCAAACCGGAAGTTAAGGCATGCGCGTAGGGTTCGGCTGCGTTATCCAGTTGAGGACTCCACATGATCGGAAATCTGCTCCGCGCCGCGGTCTTTCATGGCCTCCTTGTCGTAGCGACCGGCTTTGGCGCTACGGCCAACGCGCAGACGCTCGCGCTCGTGGGTGGCAAGGTCTATGCGTCGCCTGACGCCATGCCGCTCGACGATGCGGTCATCGTCACGGCCAACGGCGTCATCACCGCGATCGGCAGCCGCAGCGACGTGCAGATTCCGTCGGATGCGCGCATGATCGACTGCACCGGCAAGACTGTCGTGGCCGGCTTCTGGAACAGTCACGTCCACTTCACGGAAGCGGTTTGGCGGAATGCCGCCAGTGCGCCGGCGGCTCCGCTTACGGCCCACATGCAGGAAATGCTGACGCGATGGGGTTTTACCACCGTGTGGAGTCTCGGGTCCGACCCCGACAACTCGATGGCGCTGCGCCGCCGCGTCTATGCGGATGAGATCCTCGGTCCCAATATTTTCCTCGTCGGCAGCATTTTCCCAAGGGACGGCCGTCCTGCCTATTTGCCGGACGCGCGAATACCCGAGGCGGAAACGCCGGAGCGGGCGGCGGAGATGGCGCGGTACTACCTGAAGATCGGCCTCGACGGCATCAAGCTGTTCACCGGCGCGTACAAGGGAGAAGACAAGCCCGTCGTAAACATGGAGGCGGCCATTGCCAAGGCCGCGGTCGACGTCGCACACGCGCAAGGCAAACCGGTGTTCGCGCACCCGCAGAATACGGCCGGCATCGAGGCCGTGATCGCCGCCGGGGTCGACGTGATGGCGCACACGGTCGGCAGGCAGCCGGGCTATCCCGCCGAGCAGCTCGCGCGCTTCAAGCAGCAGGGGATTGCGCTGACGCCGACCTTGTCGCTGTTTGCAAAACTGCCGGTGCCGCCCGAGATCGCCGCGCGCATCGTCGACAACATTGTCGGCCAGCTCAAGGGCTTTTCGGAAAACGGCAACACGGTTCTGTTCGGCACCGACGTCGGCTACATCCCGCTCTACGACACCACGCTCGAATATGAACTGATGCACCGGGCGCTGTCGGAACGGCAGGTGCTGGCCTCGCTGACGACGAATCCGGCAAGGTATTTCAAGGCCGCGAACAAGGGCAGGGTCGAGAAGGGGTTTGACGCCGACCTCGCGGTGCTCGACGGCGATCCGCTTACCGACGTCAGGAACCTTGCCAAGGTGGCCTACACCATCCGTGCGGGGAAAGTGATCTACCAGAAGCCTTGATGCCGGCGGAACCCGATGCTGCCGCCATAACCAGCGTCGCAGGATATCGCCGCAACCGCCTCATCGGCTTTATTTGCATCCATCATTATCGTATTGTCAGACCTGAATTTATCGCCGCCCGCGGGAAGCCGGACACACGAGATGCGTGAACTCTTCGATGAAGTCGCTGGACATTCGCCGCTCGATCCGGAGGAGGCGGTGCGACGCGCGACGCGCACGCCCCAGCGCAAGCGCTTCTACAAGGAGGCCGGAACGGCCGCGACCGACGGCGGGTTTTCCGTCACGCTCGACGGCAAGTCGATCCGCACGCCCTCCGGGCGTCACGTGGTGGCGCCAACGCGCGGGATCGCGGCGGCCATTGCGGCGGAATGGAATGCACAACGCGAGACCATCGATCCCCTGAGCATGCCGCTGACGCGGTTTGCCAACAGCGCTGCTGAAGTCGCCGACCGCGTCGATGCCGTGGCCGACGATGTCGCAAAATACCTCGGCTCGGATCTGCTGTTCTATCGCGCCGGCCATCCCGAGGCGCTGGTCGCGCGCGAAGCTGCATTCTGGGACCCGGTGTTGACCTGGGCCGCCAACGACCTCGGCGCCCATTTCATCCTGTCCGAAGGGATCGTGCATGTCACCCAGCCGGAGCAGGCGATCAAGGCGGCGCGCGAGCGTCTTTCCGGCCGACCCCTGGTCCGTGGCGGCGCTGCACCTGGTAACGACCGTCACGGGCTCGGCGCTGCTGGCGTTGGCGTTGCTGCGCGGAGCGCTCGATTCCGACGAGGTCTGGGCGGCCGCCCATGTCGATGACGACTGGAACGTCGAGAAATGGGGCGTCGACGAGGAGGTCGCGGCCCGCCGCGCGGCCAGATTCATCGATTTCCGGGCGGCCGTGACCATTCTGGATTCCCTTAGGCCTGAAACCGCGCCGGCCGGTTAACGAGAGGTTTACGTCGCCGGGTTACCCTTCGGGTCTGGCCGAGACCCTAGGACATGGCGATATCGATCAATCCCGTTCTGCCGGTGCTTGCCGCCCAAGAGGCCGGCAGCGTAGCGCCGGAGCTTGTCCTGCAGCCGGGGAGCGTGGTCAATGCCCAGGTCCTGAAAGTGCTGTCCGCCGATCTGGTGCGGATCGCGATCGCCAGCCTCTCGATCGACGTGGCCACCGAAGTTCCGTTGCAGCAGGGCCAGAACCTGCAGCTCGCGGTTACGCAGACCAAGGATGGCGGTGTTCGCCTCGCCATGGTCGGCGGCGATGCCGCTGGATCGTTGGGCGACGCCGTCACCTTGTCGCCCGATGCGCAGGCCGATGCGGCCGTCAATCGGCCCGCCATTCTGACACCGAGGAGCGTGCTGACGCCGCTGGAGCGCACCGCCGTCTCCGCCGCTGCCCAGGCCGCGGCAACCGAACAGGACAGTCTGGCGCCGCTGTTCGCCAATCTCGGCGCGGCGGTTTCCGCCAGCAACCTGCCGCCGAAACTGCAGGCGGCAATCGCGCAGGTGCTGGCACAACAGACCACCCTCGATCAAAATCTCGACGGCGGCGACATCAAGACGGCGTTCCAGAAGTCCGGAATTTTTCTCGAGGCGTCGCTGGCGGCGGGTTCAGTCCCCACCAGCGGCGTTCCCGATCTCAAGGCCGCGCTGATCGTGCTTCGCCAGACGCTGCAGTCTGCGCTCGGCGTCAATTCGCAGGTCGCGGTCCCGGCGGGACCGGCGACGCCAGCAGGTGCACCGCAGGCTGCGCCGTCCCAAGCCACTGTCGCGAGTCTTGTACTGTCTTCATCGATCGATCCCGATGTTCAGGAAATCCTGCTGCCGCAGGCACGGCCGGAAACCCTCGCGCTATCCGGCCAGGCCGCGGCCGCCCGCAATCCGCTGGCGGCCGCGCTCGACGCCGGCCCTTCGGCCGGCGCGACCCTGAACCTGTTGCAGGAAGCGCTGCAGGAGCTCGGCAACCCGGCGCGCCTGTCTGCTCCGCCGAAAGACGGTCGTGGCGCAGACGTGACCTTTCATACCAACATTCCGCCGCCGCCGGTCCGCGGCGCGCCACCATCTGCCCAGCCGGTCGCATCTCCGACGATTGCGCCGGATGGGCCGCTCGAGGCGACCGCGCATCATCTGCTGGACGACACCGACGCCGCCATCGCGCGGCAGACCCTGCTGCAGGTGGCGTCGCTCCCGGACCGCATCGACAATTCGGCGCCGAAGGCCGACATGAATGTGCCGCGCTGGAATTTCGAAATCCCGTTTGCTGCGCCGCAGGGCACGGCGATGGCGCAGTTCGAGATTTCCCGTGACGGTGCCGAGCAGGAAGTCGAGGCCGCCAAGCGGATGTGGCGCGCGCGCTTCTCGCTCGACGTCGAGCCGGCAGGTCCGGTTCACGCGCTGATCTCGCTTCAGGGCGACAAGACCTCGGTGCGGATCTGGGCGGAACGGTTCTCCACGGCGGAACGACTGCGCGCCGGCGCATCCGAGTTGAGCCAGGCGCTCAGCCGGGCCGAGCTTCAACCCGGCGATATCGTGATCCGCGACGGGACGCCGCCGCAGGCCGCGCCCGCCGCCCGTGCCGGCCACTTCCTGGACCGCGCGCTATGAGCGTCGATGTCAAAAACAAGCTCGCGGTCGCGCTGCACTATGACAAGACCGGCGCGCCGCGGGTTGTCGCCAAAGGCAAGGGAACCATCGGCGCGAAGATCGTCGAACTCGCCCGGGAACACGACATCCCGATCGAGGAGAACGAGGTGCTGGCGGGCGCCCTGTCGCATGTCGAGATCGGCGACGAAATTCCGCCCGATCTCTACAAGGCGGTCGCCGAAGTGCTGATCTTCGTGCTGCGGCTGTCGGGGCGGGTGCGCTAAACGCGTCAGGCAAAAGTTCCCCTTGTCAACGCTTTGCCGCGATGCCATCCGTTTCGGCGTTCTTCAACCAGTTCGGATACAACCGTGATCAATCGTCGTCATGCGCTCGGTCTTCTCACCGCCGCGAGCATTGCTCCGTCCCGCAGTTTCGCCAATGTCTCCTACCAGCGCAGCGAGTTTCGCGACGATCTGGCGAAGCGGTTTTTCGACCTTGGCACCACCGGCACCTTCGTCGCCTACAAGGTCGACGACTATCTGATCATCGCCAGCGACAAGGTGCGCTCGGGCGAGGGCAGGCTGCCGGCCTCGACCTTCAAGATTCCGAATTCGATCATCGCGCTGGAGACCGGCGTGGTCGCGGACCCCGACAAGGACGTCTTCAAGTGGGACGGCGTGACGCGCGCCATCGAGCCCTGGAACAAGGACCACACGCTGCGCTCGGCGATCGCGGTATCCGCGGTGCCGGTCTATCAGGAGATCGCGCGCCGCATCGGCGCCGAGCGCATGCAGAAATATGTCGACCTGTTCGACTATGGCAACCGCGACATCGGCGGCGGCATCGACCAGTTCTGGCTGACCGGGAATTTGCGCATCGATCCCATTCAGCAGATCGATTTCGTCGACCGGCTGCGCCGCGGCGTGCTGCCGGTCTCGAAACGCAGCCAGGATCTGACGCGCGATATTTTGCCGGTGACCAAAGTCGGCGACGCCACGATCCGCGCCAAGAGTGGATTGCTGGGCGCCGAGCAAGGCAAGCCGTCGCTGGGCTGGATGGTCGGCTGGGTGGAGAAGGGGTCTTCCGCCACCGTGTTCGCCATGAACATGGACTGCAAGGAGCCAAGCCACATCGCCGCCCGTATGACGGTGGTGCAGCAATGCCTTGCCGATATCGTGGCCTATTGACGGGCTAAACCGCCGTGCGCCGGATCGTGGCGCACAGCGCCCTTGGTATCGCTAACGCCGGTTCAGCGCCAGCGAGACCGAGGTGATGTTGCCGCCCTGAGGCTGGATCGACACGGTCTGGCGACTGCCGCGCGTCGTCAGCGACAGGTTGGCTGAAAAACTGTCGCCACGTGCCGCGGCCTCGACGTGATCGCCGGCCGCGCGTCCGGAAAGGGTGCCGGACGCGTTGCGGCTGGCTTCGGTCCATGAACCCGTGATGGCGCCCCCGCGATATTCGACTTCGCTGGCGAGATCGAACTTGTAGCTTGCGCTGGCGCAGGTCAGGTTCAGCCGAAGCGCTTCGCCGCCTCCGCCGACATCATACGCCGCACGGCAGCGCAATTGTTCCTGCTGGCCGTCGGTGGTGCTGATCACGCCGCCGCCCGACCAGTTGCCCGCCATGGCGACGAAAGGCGAGGCCGGTGCGGCGAGCGCGCTGCCGGCCAACGCTAGCGATGCGAACAGCAGCGCCGTCCGCGTGAGATTGGGTCCGGACATCTTGATGAGTCTCCATTCGGTTTGGCGGTCAACGCCGAAGCTGCAAATGGGTTCATCGGTTCCAGGGTACTACTCCGTCGCTATCACAATTTGAGCAGCGCCTGCAGGAACTCGCTCACGGCTTTGCGCGCTTCCTGCGCGGTGGCCGGATTGCCGCCGACATGCGGGTTGAGCGCGATGCAGGCGTCCTTGTAGGTGAAGGGCTGTCTGGTTTCGTCGTTCATGAGAACGCCGCCTTCGCCTTCCTTGAGACGGCAATTTCGCGCCGACTGCGCGTTGGCCGACACGGCGACCGTGCTGACGCCGAGCAGGCCGGCATCGAAGCCATGGGCGGAGTCCGGATATTCTGTCAGCGCCGCGTCGCGCTTGGCTTCCTGCAGGCGCGCGAGATAGGCCTTGCAGCTTGCGACGGGATTGTAGTCGTCGGGCGTGCCATGGAAGATGCGGATCGGGCGCGCCACGGTCTCGGTGTCGGTGGCATAGCTGGTCGAGCAATCCGGATAGAACGGAATATAGGCGGCGAACTGCGCGCCGGACTTGTTCCACAGCTTGTGGAAGCGTTCGAGGCTGGCGTAGAGCGCGGCCTGTCCGCCGCGCGAAAATCCCATCAGCACGATCCTGTCGGGATCGACACGCGGATGCTTTGCGAGGATCTCCAGCGAGCGGTAGATGTCGACGATGAAATTGAGCCGGCCGAGCAGCGCCTGGTTGGGGCCGACCGCCGTCAGCCCGCGGCCGCTGAAGCCGTCGATCACGAAGGTCGAAATCCCCATTGCATTGAAGTGGCGCACCCAGGGGTCCATGCCGGCGCCGACGCCGCTCGATCCGTGCATCAACACGACAACGGGAAGTTTCCCGCTGCCTTGCGCGATGCGGAATTCGCCGGCAACAGTGACCTGCTTGCCGTTGGCGTCGCCGGTGAGGAATTGCTGGTCGGAAATCGTCAGCGACGGGATCGCGTAGATTTCGGTGCGGGCGGCGACGTCCTTCGGCATCGATTGCGCATTGGTTTCGATGCAGGTGACCAACAGTCCCGTGCAGAAAATTGCGGCGGCGGCCGTGACGCGCCAATCTGTCAGCATCGGTTTCCCCCCAAATTTATTGCTGTCCTGTGGCAGCTTTGGGCGGGACTACACCAAGCGGTCAATCGGCTGTCAATTCGACGGCTTCCCGATCCGCCCCAGATGGGTGAAGCCGAACCCGGCGGCATATTTCAGGCCGTAGCCGAGCGCGCGGTCGAAGCCGATATGGGCCAGCCAGATCATGGCGATCGAGAGAATGAGCGGCGAGGCGGTGCCGAAGCCGGCCGTCATCATCGCCATCGGCGCGAGATAGCTGTGGGCAGCGTTATAGACCATGGCACCGAAACGCGCTCCCGACAGGTAGGCCGCAAAGCTCAGGTCGGGCACGAAGAACAGCAGGGCGTAAACCAGCCAGTCGCCGTCCCAGATATAATAAAGCGACGTCATCCCGATAAAGAGCGCCAATCCTTCGAGCCGGAGCAGCGAGCGCACGCCCCCGGTAACGGCGCCGGAGGTCCCGGCGCTGGTGGTATCGGTCATTCCATTCCCCTGATCAGGATGGGCATATAGGGCCTGCCGGATGGCGGTACCAGAGGCCGGAAGGGGTGTTTCCGGATCGGAAAATGCCGTGGTAGAACCCCCTCAAATCGTTACCCAAAAGGCGGGCGGAAGCAGCATGAAGGACATCCTGGATACCCTCGAAGAACGGCGCGCCGGCGCCAAGCTCGGCGGCGGCGAAAAGCGCATCGAGGCGCAGCACGCCCGCGGCAAGCTAACGGCGCGGGAGCGCATCGAATTGCTGCTCGACAAGGGCTCGTTCGAGGAATTCGACATGTTCGTCGAGCACCGCTCGACCGAATTCGGCATGGAGAAGAACAAGGTCCCCGGCGACGGCGTCGTCACCGGCTGGGGCACGGTGAACGGCCGCAAGACGTTTGTGTTCGCCAAGGATTTTACCGTGTTCGGCGGTTCGCTGTCCGAGACCCACGCGCTGAAGATCACAAAGTTGCAGGACATGGCGATGAAGGCGAGGGCGCCGATCATCGGCCTCTATGACGCCGGCGGCGCGCGCATCCAGGAAGGCGTGGCGGCGCTCGCGGGCTATTCCTACGTGTTCCGCCGCAACGTCATCGCCTCGGGCGTGATCCCGCAGATCTCCGTCATCATGGGCCCGTGCGCCGGCGGCGACGTCTATTCGCCCGCGATGACCGACTTCATCTTCATGGTCAAGAACACGAGCTACATGTTCGTCACCGGCCCCGACGTGGTGAAGACCGTCACCAACGAGGTGGTCACGGCCGAAGAACTCGGCGGCGCCTCGGTGCACGCGACGCGGTCCTCGATCGCGGACGGTGCGTTCGAGAACGACGTCGAGACGCTGCTGCAGATGCGCCGCCTGATCGACTTCCTGCCGTCCAACAACACCGACGGCGTGCCGGAATGGCCGAGCTTCGACGACATCGAGCGCGTCGACATGTCGCTCGATACGCTGATCCCCGACAATCCGAACAAGCCCTACGACATGAAGGAGTTGATCCGGAAGGTCGTGGACGAGGGCGATTTCTTCGAGATCTCCGAGACGTTTGCCAAGAACATCGTCACCGGCTTCGGCCGCATCGCCGGCCGCACGGTCGGTTTCGTCGCCAACCAGCCGATGGTGCTGGCCGGCGTGCTCGACTGCGATGCTTCACGGAAAGCCGCGCGCTTCGTCCGCTTTTGTGACGCCTTCAACATCCCGATCGTGACCTTCGTCGACGTGCCCGGCTTCCTGCCGGGCACCGCGCAGGAATACGGCGGCCTGATCAAGCACGGCGCCAAACTGCTGTTCGCCTATTCGCAATGCACCGTGCCGCTCGTCACCGTCATCACCCGAAAAGCCTATGGCGGCGCGTTCGACGTGATGGCGTCGAAGGAAATCGGCGCCGACATGAACTACGCCTGGCCGACCGCCCAGATCGCCGTGATGGGCGCCAAGGGCGCGGTGGAAATCATCTTCCGCAGCGACATCGGCGACGCCGAAAAGATCGCCGCGCGCACCAAGGAATACGAAGACCGCTTTCTTTCTCCGTTCATCGCCGCCGAGCGCGGCTATCTCGACGACGTCATCATGCCGCATTCGACGCGGAAGCGGATCGCGCGGGCGCTGGCGATGCTGAAAGACAAGAAGGTCGAGATGCCGGCGAAGAAGCACGACAATTTGCCATTGTGATCGAGATGATAGTTTGCTGAAGCGTCGAGAGTATTTTTCGTCAGCGCAGGCCAACGGCTTGCCGGGGTTGCGTTAGTCGTACCCACCCATATCGCGATACTCTGTTGGCCTTACGCGGCCGAGCGCCTGGTCGGGCAGCGCGATGCGAGATTCAATCGTCGCAACAGATCCGTCCATCGGCTTGACGATCCGCATGCCCGGGCGTTGGCCGTTCGCCGCTTGGCGGGCATTTGCGCGTTGCTGTTTTGGGGCTTTCTGGCTGGCCGAGCGTCGGCTTCCAGCGGCTTGATCTCCGCCGGCTTGATCTCCGTTCTGGAATCTTGCCCGGGTGGGCCGGCAATGGTCCTTGCTGGAGCGAGTGGCAGGGGTGTGAGCAGCGTCTCGGCCGCCGGCGGCGCGCCGGGTGCGACGAACCAGCGAGCAAGCGCTTCCGGGCTGGCGGCCGATTTCGGTGGCACGTCATCTAGCAGCACAACGGGAACCAACGGCTCGGCCGGTTTCGCGCTCGCCGCGACGACGGGTTGTGGCGCCTCCACCAAGGTTGCTGGCGCGGCAGTCTCGGCCGTGGCCGTTGGCCCGAATGAGTCCGCGATGACCGACAGGGTTGCGCCGATCGCAAACACCAACGCCAATGCCAGCCATATGACGGTTTGCTTCATCGCCAATTCCCCGAGGCCAATCGATTAAAAAAAATCGGCCGTATCCCCCAAATTCGGGATCGACGGCTTTTGTCAGCTTCAAAATCAATTCGGGCTGGTTAGAGGCGGACTGATGGCGCTGGAGGGTCGACCTCGGGGCAAACGCCTTGCGGTTGAGACCGGTGACCGTAGGGCGCTGACCCTCCCTACAAAGCTACGAAGCTTGCTTCGCTTCCAGCAGCGGCACGAAATCATATTCGCCGACGCCCTGCAGCACCAGGAAGGTGAGCGACTTCTCGCCGCCGTTGGTCACGAGATGCGGCCGCTTCGGCTTGACGGCATAGACCTCGCCGGGCTTCAGATTCACTTCCTCTTTGGGGTCCTGCAGGAACAGCCGCATCTGGCCGTCGAGGACGTAAAACGTATCCGACACGTTGGTGTGGGTGTGCCACGGCACCTTCTGGGTCGCGGAGAGCTGGAGCTCCGTGATGCGGAAGCCGGGGCGCGCGGCGTGATGCGCGCGGCGCTCGACTTCATAGAGCGAACTGGCGTCCTTGACTGGCTTCGGCTGGTTCATGACGGCCTCCCTCGGATTATCAGCCCCCATCGCCTAAAGGGCGATGATAGCCGTACGCCGCAATTGGCGAAACGGTCAGGGGAGCGCCGCATGGCAGGTTCGCGTCGGATGGCGACACCCTGCAAGCTACGGACCCGCGCCGGCCTTGTCCTGCAATTCTTCCTTCTTGCGCTGCTCGCCTTCGCGCAGGCGTTGCGCAATCGAGGCGCGCCGTCCGATCAGTGCGGCTTCGTCGGCAAATCGCTGAGCCAGATCAGCGTGATACTGCGTCACGACATCGAGTACGGCTTCCCGGGCGAGCTTGCGATGGTGCTCGGCCAGGAAGCGATGCATGTCGGCAAGCTGTTCGTCGTCCATCGTTCTCATGCCTTGAATGTACTATTTAAATATACTGCAACCCTTTGATCTTGGGCCGGCTTTTGCCCCACTTGGTTACCACCCAAGAATGGCGCCGCCATGGCCTTCGCGGGCCCTCGGCGTGGCCGAAGCGACGGCCGGCCGCCGTTCGTTAACCATCCATTAACCATGCCGGCCTAGCCTACGGTCATTGCTAGCCTGTCGTCATTGCCAGTGTAATTAGCGGGTTACCGCCGGTTGGTTCGAGGAGAACAGCCGATGTGCGTTGAGATTCTGACCTATGGCGCCCTTGGCGCTCGCTTGAACATTTCGCCGTCGGCGGCCCGTTCGCTTGCCCGACGGCTCGGCTTGCCGCGCTCGCTGTCGGACGACGGCAAGGCGCTGGTGAGCGTCGACCTCACTCAAATCAGGCATACGCCGCAACCACCCCTCCGTCGTCAGTCCGGCGAGGTCGACGGGTTGACGGCCCAGATCGCGGCAATGCGGGTGGACAATTTGCAGCTCGAAGCAATGTCCGCCGCGCACCGCGCCGATTTCGAGCACGAACGCGATCGCGCCGATCGGCTGATGGCCGAACTGCTGCAGGCGAAATCCGACTTCACGACCGCCAGGGAGATGGTGGCGCGGCTCGAAGGTGAGATCGCCTTCCTGCGCGCCCGTGCCCGCACCGACAGTTCGATCGAAAACACGGAGCGCCGGTTGGGGCAACTCGCCGCAACGCTGGTGGATTCAGACCGTAAGGCGGCGCGTAGGTAGCTTTCCCAGTCTTCTCAATCCGCCATGCGGCGGAGCAATCGTGGGGCAACGATGACTGACATCACCGGTATTCGCGAATTGAAGGCGCGCATCGTCGTCTGCGGGGTCGGCGGCGCCGGCGGCAACGCCGTCAACAACATGATCGAGGCCGGGCTTGAAGGCGTCGAGTTCCTGGTCGCCAATACCGACGCACAGGCACTCACCAGTTCGAAAGCCGACCGCATCATCCAGATGGGCGTGCAGGTGACCGGCGGCCTCGGCGCCGGCGCGCAGCCCGAAATCGGCCGCGCGGCGGCGGAAGAGGCCATCGAAGTGGTCCGCGAGCAATTGGTCGGCGCCCACATGGCGTTCATCACCGCCGGCATGGGCGGCGGCACCGGCACCGGCGCTGCCCCTATCATCGCGAGGGCCGCGCGTGAGCTCGGCATTCTGACCATCGGCGTCGTCACAAAGCCGTTTCAGTTCGAAGGCCAACGCCGCATGCGTTATGCCGAAGCCGGCATCGCGGAGCTGCTGAAGGAAGTCGACACCCTCCTGATCATCCCGAACCAGAATCTATTCCGGGTTGCCAATGAGAAGACATCGTTCTCCGATGCTTTCGCCATGGCCGATCAGGTGCTCTATTCGGGGGTGGCGTGCATCAGCGACCTCATCGTCAAGGAAGGCCTGATCAATCTCGATTTCGCCGACGTCCTCTCGGTGATGCGCGAGAAGGGCAAGGCCATGATGGGCAGGGGCGAGGCTTCCGGTCCGAAGCGCGTGCTCAACGCTGCGGTTGCCGCGATTTCCAATCCGCTGATCGAGGATCCCTCGATCAAGCGCGCCAGCGGTCTGATCGTCTCGATCACCGGCGGCAGGGATTTGACGCTGTTCGAGGTCGACGAGGCCGCGACCCGCATCCGCGACGAGGCCGATCCGGACGCCAACATCATCGTCGGCGCCACCTTCGACGCCAACCTCGACGGCGTGGTCCGCGTCTCCGTCGTGGCGACGGGCATCGACAATCTTGGCGCCGCGCGCGAGAAGCAGCCGGCGGAAGGCTCGCTGACCGACCTTGCCAGCCGTCTCAGCAACGACCGGCGCCGCATTCCCGACCGCGCACCGCCACCGCAATACGCTGCAGCGCCCTCGCTGATTCCTGCGGCGCGGCAGGCAAGGCCGGTCGCGGACCAGGCGCGGACCGTGGCGCCGCAGCGGCTCGCTCCGTTCAGTCGCGGTACGCCGGCGCGCAACCCGGCCGAGGAAAAGGTCCTCGACATCCCGGTATTCCTGAACCGCAGGGCCAACTGAGCGGCCGACAGAAACAGGATCTTGCATCCAGATATGGCAAACGACGTGCGACGATACCTCCTGTTTTCGAGGAGTTGACGCTCCTCGCACATGTTCGCGCCCGCGCGGAAATACAGTTGCATAAGCCTTAACTGCACGCTTAAGGAGTTGTCGTTGGCGTGCACGAATTTTGATCGATGCGCCAATCTGTCCCGCCTTTGCAGGTAGCAGTCGCCGGGCGATGCGCTACGCTCCCAAAAAAAATAGGGAGAGAATCATGTCCAGGAAAATCAATCGCCGTCACTTCATTGCCGCCGGTTCGGCGGCCGTCGCAACGCCGTTCCTGTTGCGCGGCGCTTCGGCGCAAGGTGCGTGGCCGTCGCGCAATATAAGAATGGTCTGCAGCTACCCCGCCGGCGGGCAGACCGATCTGCTGGCGCGCGCCTTCAGCGATTACATCGGCAAGCAGATCGGCCAGACCGTCGTCGTTGAAAACAAGGCCGGCGCTTCCGGTTCGATCGGTGCGGCGGAAGTCGCGCGCGCGGCGCCCGACGGTCACACCATGCTGTGCTCGATCTCCACCACCTACGTGATGAACCGGGTGATGATGAAGAATCCCGGCTACGACATGGACAAGGACCTGGCGCTGGTCAGCGTCATTCCCGGCGCGGGGCTGCTGTTGGTGGCCAACAAGCAGTCGGGCATCAAGTCGCTGGAAGAATTCGTCGCCTTCTCGCGCAAGAAGGGTCAGGTGAATTTCGGCACCTACAGCGCGGGCTCGTCGCCGCACATGACGATCAACGAGCTCAACAGGCAGTACGGGCTCAAGATCGAGCCTATACATTACCGCGGCGAGGCCCCGATGTGGACCGGCGTGTTGGACGGCACGCTCGATGCGGCGATGGGCAGCTACACCGGTGCGCAGGCGGTGCTGCAAGGCAACCACGGCACGGTGTTTGCGGTGCATTCGAAGAAGGTCGATGCCATTCCCGAGATCAAGACGCTGCCCGAACAAGGCGCGACCTCGAAATTCTTCACCGTGAGCGGCTTCTCCGGCTGGGCGATGCCGAAGGCGACGCCGCAGCCGATCGTCGACCGGCTCTCTGAACTATTCGTTGCCGCCAACAACGATCCGAAGGTGAAGGAAGTTCTTGCCACCTTCGCGCTGGAGCCTGCGATCGGCCACAAGGAGAGCAACGCGCTCTATCAGCGCGAATTGCCGACCTGGATCGAGGTCGGGCAGGCCCTCGGCCTGGAGCCGGCCTAGCGCGAAAGGGCGATCAGCGTGTAGGATGGGTTTCGCTGTCTACCCATCCTACGAACCGCGCTTGGTGCCCGATCTTGAATCCGACGGCTGAGGACGACCCGACCGACGACATCTCGCTCATCGAGGAACGGCTCGAAAGACTTGCCGAAGTCGCGGAGCGGTGCCGGAAGATCATTCTGGTGTCCAAGGCGGCCATCGCCGGCGGCTTTGCATTGCTGCTGGTGACGATGCTCGGTCTGTTCGGGTCCAGTCAGACCATGGCGCTGGGCTCGATCGCCGCGGTGCTGGGCGGCATCGTGTCGCTCGGCTCGAACATCAGCACGTTGCGGCAGACGACGGACGCCATCGGCGCCGCCGAGGCGCTCCGTTCGGATCTGATCGGCCGGATCGATCTCCAGCTGGTTGCCGATGCGCCGTTGAAACTGATGTAATACAGCTCCCAATAGAGGCCCGCATGAGCGAGGTTGCCAAATGAGGAAGTCTCTGTTGCTGCTTGTGGCGCTGACGGGCTGCATCCCGATGCTCGCTGCGTTCGCCCGTACTCCCGCCTTAGCCGACGAGAGTGTCACGATCGGCGGTTCGCGTGCGGTGCTGATCAAGCCCAGTGCGCCGCGCGGCAGCGTGATCCTGCTGCCGGGTGGGGATGGCGCCATCCGGGCCGGGGATAACGGCGATATCAACGGTCTGCGCGGCAACCAACTCGTTCGGACGCGGCACGCGTATGCGGCGCGGGGGCTCGCGGTGCTTGTCGCCGATGCCGGGACCGACCTGAAAAGCGCCGTCGACTACATGGCGGCGATCAAGCGGCCGGTGATCGTGGTCGGAACCAGCCGCGGGACGCTCCGCGCGGCGGAAGGGATCGCGCGTGGCGCGCGGCCCGACGCGCTGGTGCTCACCTCGGGATTCCTCAGCGCCAACTCCGGCAGCGGCAGCAACGTGATGTCGATCCTGGGCTCGCCGGCGGCGCTGCCGCGCACGCTGGTCATTCATCATCGCCAGGACGGCTGCAAGGCCACGTTGCCGGCTGGAGTCGAGCCGTTCATCAAATGGTCAGCCGGGCGCGCGCGCGTCAGCTGGCTGACCGGTGGCGTGGAGGAGGGCGATCCCTGTCAGGCCCGCGGCCATCATGGTTTTGCTGGTCTCGACGGCCAGGTCGTGGCGCTTGCGGCTGGCTTCCGCTGAACGCCAAGTCGCAGCGCGTAGGATGGGCAGAGCGCAGCGAAACCCATCATTCTATCCGCTTGGCAACAATTGATGGGTTTCGCTTCGCTCTACCCATCCTACGGCGCCCTCACTTCATCCCCGTGCAACTCGCATAGAACGTCGTCGTCGCGGGCCAATCCGAAAACATGCCGCGCACGCCGACCTGCCGGGCGAGCACGTCCAGCACCGTCAGCGTATCGCCGTCGCGATCGACGGCCGCTTTGATCGATTTGTGGTAGAAGCCGCCGCCCTTGTGCAGCGGGCCGTCGCGCTCTAGCGACCAGCCGATCAGGTCGAGGCCGGCGGCCTTCGCGGCCTTGGCATATTCGGAGGGGACGATTTCGCGCTTGTCGTTCAGCGCCAGCATGGTCCAGATCGGCGGGCCGAGGATCGCAACACCTTGCGCCTTCAATTCCGCCATCGAGGGTTTCCAGGTCTCGGGCTTGTTGGGATCGAGACCCTGCTTCTCGTAGCGATCCTCGAGATAGACCGCCTGTTTTGCAAATTCCGGCTCGGTCTTTATCCAATAGAGCACGTCGGCGAGATCAAAGCTTTGCGCGAACACGTCCGCAGGCGGAATGCCGGCTTTCTTGTAGCCGTCCAGCATCTGGCTTGCGTATTTCTCTTGGCTATAGTCGCCGTCGAACGGCATCGCCACTTCGGGCGCTTTCAGCTCCGGCGTGAATTTGGCGCCCAGGCTCTTGATCAGCGCGATGCTCTCGTCATGCGTCATCAGCGTGCCGGAATTGGCGTAAAGATCGGTGCGCCAGCGCGGCGTGCCGTTCTGATATTCCTCCGGCGTCTTTGCATCCGGATTGAAGCCGTCCATCTTGGCGGTGAGCCGCCGGAATTCGGCCAGCGTGATGTCGCTGGTGCAGCATTTCGCCGACGCCTTCTTGCCGGTGGCGGTATCGGCCGGGCTGAACGCCTGCGAACATTTCGCGGCAAGCTCCGGCACCGACAAGATGTTGGTCGTGGTGTGCAGGTCGCATTGCGAGTGCCGGCAGACCAGCTCGCGGTCTTTCGTGAACGTGACGTCGCATTCGATGACACCGGCGCCCATGCGGGCCGCCGCCACGTATGATTCCCTGGTGTGCTCGGGGAATTCCAGCGCGGCGCCGCGGTGGCCGATGGAAAAGTCGGTCTTGCGAAACGGCCCGGTGCACTGGCTGAGCTGCTGCTTCAGCGGCCCGTCCTTCATCTTGTCGACCAGATAGAACGGCCGCGGCCCGACCTGCGGCTCGCGCGGCATGGCAATGTCCTGCGCCAAGGCAGGCATGGTCCCGGTCAGGAAGCAGAGCGTGGCGAGCAGGGCGGAGCGATGGCGAGCAGGCATGGGAGCACCTCGGAAAAACGCGTTGCGCGCGGCCTTGATATCACGGAGCATGTGACAGTTCGAATGGTGCGTGGTGCGTAGGGTGGGCAAAGGCGCACTTGCGCCGTGCCCACCATTTCTCACATCGTCGTTGACGCATGGTGGGCACGCTGCGCTTTGCCCACCCTACAAAAAGCAATTTGGGAGAGAAACATGCCCGCAGCCGTTTTCGTCGTACGCGCCACCGTCACCGATCCCGCCAAGCGTGAGGCCTTCGGTGTCTGGTATTCGCGCGAACATCTGCCCGACGCGATGAAATCGTTCGGCGCCGTGAAGGCATGGCGCTACTGGAGCGCTACTGATCCGTCGCTGCACCACGCGATGTACCAGTTTACCGACAAGGCCGCGCTCGATCGCGCGACCGGTGGGCCGGAGATGAAGCGTCTGGTCGACGACTTCAACCGCGACTGGCCGGACGTGACGCGAACGCGCGAGGTGCTGGTGCTGGCGGAGGAGATCGCGGCGTAACGCGCTGTCGAACGAGGCGCACGCGTGCGCGATGCAGAAATGACGCGGTCGCCGTAATTGTTCCGCTGTATCGCGCGACTTGGAGAAATAATTTCCCATCGGCTTCTTTCGCAACGGAGGTGAACGCGCAGTTCATCGCGCATTCATCTCGTCAACTCGACACTCTTCTTTCTCGCAAACAGTAGACGGAGGAGGAGATGTGATGGAACGCCGCCATTTTCTGAAACTCGCCTTTGGCTTTGCCGCGGGCGGCATCGCGCTTGCAGCGAGCGCGCAGGCCGCGCCGCTGATGCCGGCGCCACTCGCCGACGACGCCAAGCTGCCTGTCAATCCGGATACCCAGCCCGCCGTCACGTCGGGCGAGGAGGCTGATCGCCTCACGCCGGAAGAAGTGCGCTGGGGCCGCGGCCGTCATCGCGGCTGGGGCCGGAGGCATTGGGGTTGGCGTGGCCGGCACCGGGGTTGGCGTCGCCGCCGCTGGCGTCGCCGGCATTGGGGCTGGCATCGCCGCCGTCGCTGGCGCCGCCGCTACTGGCGCCGTCGTTACTGGTGAGAACTTCGGCAGTGACTGTCTAGACAGGAAATAAAAAAGCCCCGCGTGAGCGGGGCTTTTGGTTGTGCTCCGAAAATATCAATAAGCGCGGCAACGTCCATAGCGCCACACGGTGCCGTAGGGACACACACGACCGGGCCGCACCACGACGACAGGCGGCGCGACGATGACCGGGCCCGGACGAACCACGACGGCCCGACCAATGGGTCGGCATTTGCCATAGGGGCCGCGATGCCCAGCCGGGACCGCATCCTTGTGCGGCTTCCGCTGCGCTGAAGCTGGCAACGGTGCCCAGGGCCAAAATTGCTGCGAAAAGGTACTTCATTTTTTCTCCCGTTTTCAGCCGCAGGGGCGGCGCGGTTCCGAACCTATTCACGACAGCTGAATGGAACATGAATGTCGTGATTTGTGATGGGGCTACGGCGGAGGAGGCCGGACACAAATCGAATTAGTCTGTGTTGCCGCCGGATTGGTTCACGCGCCTAGGCCGGCGCGTTTCCGAACAGCGCGGCAAATCGCTTTTCGCCGGTGCGGGTGAAATTGACGACGCGGCTGCCCGGCGCGGGGTCGCGCGCGGCCCAGTTCAATTCGGTGAAGCGGCTCATGACCGCGGCGCCCAGCGTACCGGCGAGGTGGTGACGGCGTTCGCTCCAGTCGAGGCAGGCCTTGCAGACCGGCCGTCGCGGATGGGCCAGCGTTTCCGTGTCGATCTGCAGCGCCTCGGCCATGAAGCGCCGGCCTTCGCCGGTGAGTTCGATCGACTGCTTGGTCTGCCGGACCAGCCGCTGCGTGCGCAGGCTGTCGAGCATCTGCACGCCGAGATCGCCGGCGAGATGATCGTAGCAGATCCGCGCGCGTCGCAGCGCCGGCTCCTTCGGCCCGGTGCGGACGCGGGTGTGGCCGGCGCGCTCGGCGATACCCGCGAGGCCTTCGAGCACATGGGCGACGTCGGGACCGGTGAGGCGGTAATAGCGGTGGCGTCCCTGCTTTTCAGGTTCGATCAGGCCGCCGGCCTCGAGCTTCGCCAGATGCGAACTCGCTGTCTGCGGCGTGATGCCGGCCTGCTGCGCCAATTCGCTTGCAGTCAGCGCGCGGCCGGTCATCAGCGCAGTCAGCATGTTCGCGCGCGCGGGATCTCCGACCAGCGAAGCGACCACGGCGATATCGGGACCTGCTTTCATAGTTCGATGATAGCCGAAGCATTGTTGACGATCAAGCGCCTATAATGCAGGGGCCTCGGTCAAAGTCGTTGGAGGTTAACGTGGCTATCACCGTTTTCATTCGTTACCAGCTCGATCCGTTCAAGCGACCGATGTTCGAGGAATATTCCAAGCGCTGGCTGACGATCATTCCAAAATGCGGCGGCGAATGCCTGGGCTATTGGATGCCGCACGAAGGCACCAATAACATCGCCTTCGGCCTACTCAAATTTCCGAGCCTTGCGGAATATGAAAGCTACCGGGCGCGGCTCCGCGCCGACAACGAAGGCATGGACAATTTCAATTTCGCCGAGGAAAATAAATTCATTCTCGTGGAAGAGCGCACCTTCCTGCGACAGGTTGAGGCGTGAAGCTTCTGGCAGAACAGGTGATGCGCTACTATGTTGGCCGCGCCAACAAAAACAGAAGGGAGCGACCATGCTGACAACTGCTGACAAGCGCGCCGCGTTCAGGAAATTGCACGAGAGCGGGTGCTTCATCATTCCCAATCCCTTCGATGTCGGCAGCGCGGTGGCCTTGCAGCATCTCGGCTTCAAGGCGCTGGCGTCCACGAGCGCGGGCTTTGCCTGGACGCTCGCCAAGGCCGACAACCGCATCACCGTCGACGACGTCTGCACGCATCTCGCCGAGATCTGCGCGGCCGTCGACATTCCCGTCAATGCCGACTTCGAGGACGGCTTTGCGCATGAGCCCGACAAGGTCGGCGTCAATGTCGCTCGCGCCGTGAAGGCCGGCGTCGCCGGCCTGTCGATCGAGGATTATACCGGCGACAACGCCAAGCCGCTGTTCGATCGCGCGCTGGCCGTCGATCGCATCAGGGCGGCGCGCAAGGCGATCGATGCGGACAACAGCAGCGTGCTGCTCACCGGCCGCTGCGAGGCGTTCTTGCGCGGGCAGAAGGATCTGAAGCTCGTGATCGACAGGCTCACGGCTTACGCGGAAGCCGGAGCCGACTGCCTCTATGCGCCGGGAATCTCGACGGCGGAGGAGATTTCGGCGGTCGTGAAGGCGGTCGCGCCAAAACCCGTCAATCTGCTGGTCGGCGCAGCCGGTCCATCCTTGAAGGTCGCCGGCGATCTCGGCGTGCGCCGGATCAGCGTCGGCGGCGCGCTGGCGCGGATGGCGTGGACCGGCTTCATGAAGGCATCGAAGGAGATGGCGGAGCAGGGCACGTTCACCGAATTCACCAACGGCTATCCCGGCGGTGAACTCAACAAAATGTTCAGCTAAGGCATTGGTAGCTGCGGACGGCGCGGCTTAGCGCTTCGGCTTTGGCAGTACCATCCTGCCCTGTGAAGCAATGCCGCCCCACTTGGCGGACCAGGCGACTTCCGATTTGGGGAGGCCGCTCGGCGTCTCTTTGACCTCGGGCACCCTGCAGCGCGAACAGGGCGCCCTGGGGATCGACGCATCGCGCGATCCAGCACCCTTCAGACAATTCAATCGGACCCTGGAGCATCCGGCCGCCGCCACTGTTGACGCGCTTGGCCGCCGCGCCGATGTCGTCGACATTGAAGTAATAAAGCCAGCACGGCTGCGGCACGCTCGGAAGCTTGGTGAGCATGCCACCGATCGTCTCCCCACCCACCGAAAACAATTGATAGAAGTCTGCCGGATGAGTTTCATCGGAGTCCTTCTGCCAGCCGAAAAGCTCGCCATAGAAATCGAAGATCCGGTTCCGGTCCTGAGCCAGCAACTCGTGCCAGCCCACGCGGCCCAACTCGTCCAGCCCGCCGGGTTGTCGTGGGCCACACGTCAAGCCGTCGACCAGTGCAAAGGTCGCCTTTTGCGGATCGGCTACCACTGAGACACGGCCGATATTGCTGTCCGTCGGGGGCAGCAGGACAGCGCCTCCACTTCGCCTGATCTCTGTTGCCGTCGCATCGATGTCATCGACTGCGACGTAGCCGAGCCATCGCGGCGTTGCCCCCAATCTCCGGCCCTCTTCCGGGAGATCCATAAGCCCGCCCACGGGAACCTCGCTTGCAGTAAGCACCGTGTAGGCCAGCTCCGGAGTTGACGCATCCTTCGCATCCCAGCCGACGACCTTGCCGTAAAAGTCGCTTGCGGCCGCGACGTCCGTAGTCAGGAGCTCATACCAGGCGAAGCGTGCGGGTTGATCGACCAAGCAATTCTCCGTTCAGTCCTGGGGACGATTGCGCACTGCAACAAGTTGCACGCTGCCATCTGCGCGACGGACACGGATCGTGCATTGGACAAAAATGTGGCGACAGCGTTCATGAAGATGAATGCAATCTGAAGGTGCGCCATTACATTTTCGGCTGCGCATGAATCTTGCCTGTCTTGTTTCGTCGGCGTAAGGTCAGCCTCACGAATGTCCTTCTTGTAACATGTTGGAGGATGCGACCATGCCGCGGGTGAAGCAAGCTTCGAAAAAGAAGCGAGTAACCAAAACCGCCATACCGGCGTTAGGCGCCGCCGGATTGACTTTTTCACTAGCAGGAAGCGCATACGCAGCGGCCGTACCGACGGCCGATGTTCAGAGACCGAATTACACACCTGGCATGATGATCACGCTCGGTGAAGAGGAAATTGCCGACGTCAGCCTGGCTACCTTCCAGCTGTTCGACGACGAAGAAAATGCCCTTAGCGGCGTGCAGCTAGCCCGTGGTTGTGGTGGCTGCCGCGGATGCGGTGGTGGCTGCCGCGGATGCGCTGCCCGGGGATGCGGTGGCTTCCACGGCTGCGGTGGCTGTCGCGGTTGCGCGGGCTGCAGATCCTGCCGGTGCGGCGTCGGCTGTGGCGGCTGTGGTGGTGGCGGCTGCGGCGTTGGTTGGATAGGGGTGCCAGGCATAGGCATAGGCATAGGATGCTCAGGTTGCTGTGCATCCTGGGGCCGGTGCCGCTGGTGCTAGGCGGCGACGCCTTCTGATGACAAGCCACGATTTCATTGGCCGGGCTCGCGAGCGACCCGGCCGATTTGTTGTTTCCTTGCACGTTCGCCCGGAAACACACGGGCAGCTTGCCGATGACAAACGAGTGTGTTCCAACTCAATCAGATAAATCCAGTCGATGTCGGTACACAAGTCCGATGGGACGAACGGTTCGCGGTGCACTGGCGATTTGAAATGACAGGCAACAAAATCCGCGTGCTGACCCCATGACAGCCAATCGCAAGAGCCGCGTTGCCAGCAAAACCCGCAAGGAGATTTTGCGATTCGCGCCGAACTTCACCGCCTATGTACTTCCTCCCGACGTCGTCTGCCTCTATTCTGAGAACCGAAAATTCTTCCTGCACGGTGAGCTGTATTGTGCGGTCGCCACTGCGATCGGAAAAAATGGAAAGTCTGCGCCGGAGATCGTTCGCCAGCTTTCGAAGAGCTTTCCGACCGACAAGATCGAGGAGGCGATCAGGCGGCTGCTGGAGCGCCGATACGTCGTTGCGGGAGCATCGAACGCGTTCGATGGTGCCGTCGCCGGGTATTGGGCGAGTCTCGGCCTGCCTCTGGAAGTCGCGGAACAGAATCTCCGCGATTGCCCCGTGCGCGTCGAAGCGATCGATGTCAAAGGCGCCAAGGAGCTTGCCGCAGCTCTGAGCAAACTCGGCGTTCAGATCGCCAAGCGCTCGCCCAAGCTCACCATCACGCTGGTGAACGACTATCTCGACCGGCGGCTGGCGGAGATGAACCAGGAGCGCGTCGCCGAGAAAACGCCTTGGCTGCTGGTGCAGCCGTCCGGCGTGTTTCCGCTGGTCGGCCCCGTGTTCAAGCCGGGCGAGAGCGCGTGCTGGAACTGTCTGTTCGATCGCATGATCCGCAACCGGGAGATCAAGGGGTTTCTCGACCGCGGTCAGGCTCAGCCGGTCGCCATATCGCCGCTGGTCAACGACACCGTCGGACAAAGCGCGCTTCACTTCGCCGCCGTCGAAATCGCTAAAGCGATTGCCTCAGGCTTTCGCACCGATCTGCGCGATCACATTGCGAGCCTCGATCTGACCGGCGCGGCCGTCGCCAAACACTTTGTCGCGCGGCGGCCGCAATGCCGCACCTGCGGCAGCAAGAAGCTGCAAAGTCCACGCCGGGCGGCGACGCCGATCGAAATCGCCGAAGGCAGCAAGCTCATCATGACCAGCGGTGGATATCGTACCGTGACTTCCGGGGCTACCGTCGCGCGCTTCCGCAAGCACGTGAGCCCGCTGACCGGCGTTGTGACACAGCTCGAACGGATCGACGTCGATCTGCCGATGAACACCAATTATTTCGCTCATCACAATTTCTCTGCTCCGGCCCAGAGCGTCGATCAACTCAGGGCCGGACTGAGCGGCGGCAGCTTCGGCAAGGGCTCGACGGCCGAGCAGGGCGAGGCCAGCGCGCTGATGGAAGCGATCGAGCGCTATTCGGGTATTTTCCAGGGTGACGAGATCAGGACGGTGCGGCGCTTTACCGATTTCGATCCCGGCGACGCCATTCACCCCAATGACGTCCAGCTTTTCAGCGAAATCCAGTTTCAAAGCAGGTTTATCCAACAGCCCGACGATTTACATCCGGTTCCCGAGCCGCTCGATCCCTCGGCCCGGACCGAGTGGTCACCGGTCTGGTCGTTGCGCGACAAGCGTTTCAAATATCTTCCGACCGGTCTGCTCTACTTCTTCTATGGCGGCTTCCATACCGACTCCAACGGTTGTGCGGCCGGCAACACCCGCGAGGAAGCCATCGTTCAGGGTTTCCTTGAACTGATCGAGCGCGATGCCTATGCGATCTGGTGGTATAGCCGGCTGCAGCGTGCCGAACTCGACCTCAAGCAATTCGACGATTCCTACATCCGGGATCTGCAAGCCCAGTTTGCGGATGCCGGACGACGACTGTGGGTCCTCGATGTCACCAGCGATCTCGGCGTTCCCACCTACGTGGCGGTCATGCACTGGATGCAGAATGGCCACGAGAACATCGAGTTCGGTTCGGGCGCGCATTTCGATCGCCGCATCGCGTTGCTGCGTTCGCTCACCGAACTGACCCAGTTCATGTCGATCGGCATGATGGGTGGCGGCAGCGGCGAGAAGCCGTCGCTTGACGGTATCAATCCGCTGCGCCTGGAAGATCATCCGTTCCTGATTCCAGGCGACAATCGGATCGTTCCGCCGGCTCCCGACCTCAGGGTTCACGACAACACGCGCGATCAGGTCAATGCCTGTGTCGAGATCGCTACCCAGGCAGGTTACGATTTCCTCGTGCTCGACCAGACGCGGCCCGACGTCCAAGTCCCCGTCGTTCGCGTGCTCGTACCAGGCCTGCGGCACTTCTATCGCCGCTTCGCACCGGGCCGGCTTTACGATGTTCCAGTGAAGCTTGGATTGCTGGATCGCCCGCGGCTGGAAAGCGAACTTACTCCGTTTCTGCCGCACACCTGAAAGGGTCTTTCGTGCGCGCTGCCCGGAAAAAGCCGACCAGGAAGATCGCGCTAGTCATCGCCGCCCGATTGAACGGTCATTTTTCGCTGCAGATGCAGGCGGACGGAAGCATCGCCGGCTTCGTGAACGGCTATTCCGTCAATCTTGGGCAATTGAGCAAGGCCGCGGTGGATCGCGCGCGCAATCTCACCGACGGTCTGCCGCTCTCGTCCTTTGCCGGCAAGAGCGCCATTGCGAAGGAAGTCGAAATCCTGGTGCATCGGCTGGCGCGGCACGGGCTTCTCGAATACTTCCTCGCCTCCCGGCGCGGCGAGCAGCTCGTCGTCATCGAGGCCCAGGTTTCCGAATACTGGCCGCAACGCGCAAGGCTCGGCGAGGGTGACACCATCGTGCTGTCGCGCTTTGCCAATCTGCGCCGGCGCGGCAACGAGATGGTACTGGAATTGCCGCGCGCCGGCGCGCTGTTTCGAATAGGTGATCCTGCCATTACGGCCATGCTTGCCGCGCTGTCGCAGCCCCAGAAGATCAGCAATCTTCGCCGCGATGCGGCCGCCTTCAACCTCGATCTGCTTGAACTGCTGCTGGAGAGCCAGTTCCTGCTCAAGCTCGATGCGAAAAGCGGCGACGGCCTTCGGGTCGAATGAAGGCGACGGCAATCTTGTTCTCTGGGATTTCCATGATCTCGTGTTTCACACGCGGAGCACGGAGGGCCGACATGCCAATCCGGTCGGCAGCACCTTCGCCTATGCAAGTATCGTTTCGCCGCTGCCCGCGGTGCGTCCGCCTTGGCCCGGCAAGAAGATCGACCTGCGCAAATTCTTCACCTCGGATCGCGATCTCGCCTTTTGCAAAGCTGTTGCGCGAACGCCATTCTGTCCGAGATTTCGATGACCAGCATCCGGTCACGCTCGCCGAACTCGCGCGCTTTCTCGACACCACCGCCCGCGTCCTGTCGGAATGGAAGAGCGACGCGAATTTCGCAGGCAGTCCTGAGATCACCTACAGCACAAGACCCTATCCATCGGCCGGTAGCGCGTACGAACTGGAATTGTATCTGGCGGTGTCGAACTGCGAGGGGCTTGCACGCGGACTTTATCACTACGACGCGGGCCGCCACGCGCTGGTAGCGATAGGGGTCTCCGCACAGCAACTCCAGGCGCTTTCGGCAGCAGCCGAGTTTGCCATGGACGCGTCAGGTCCGCCGCAGGTTCTGATCACGATCGCCGCGCGCTTTGGGCGGATCTCCTGGAAATACAGCTCAATCGCATACTCGCTGATCCTGAAGGATGTCGGCAGCATGATCCAGACGTTCTACCTGGCGGCAACCGACATGGGCCTTGGTGGCTGTGCCATCGGCACCAGCAACATCGATCTGTTTGCAAAAATGACGGGGCTCGAATTCCATATAGAGGGTCCGGTCGGTCAATTCGTGCTCGGACGCGGCAAGAAGCCGGAAGTCCCACGCTAGAGCAGACGCGGTTCCCCAACATATATTCGTCCGCGTATTACCTTGCTTCTGCACGCATCGGCCGTGGTGTTGGCTGAATGACGCCACGAACGGAGACGATCCATGCGACCATCAGCCACGTTGACAGGGAGAAAAGCCAGCCATGGCCAGCCATTCTCATCACCATCGTCACCACGATCAGTCGCCCCAGGTTGTTATTCCGGATCCTCCGGCCAACCCGACACCGCCGACCGACCCGACATCCCCCGCCGATCCAACATCCCCCGCTGACCCAACGCCGCCAGCATCGTCTGCACCGGCCTTCTCTGATCTAGGCCTGACTTTCAATGACGCCGGCCGCGCTTTGGAAGGCGGTTTGTGGCAAAACGCGGTCGAGGAAGGCGGCCAGGGATTGGGCAGTGTGTTCAAATACACCGGCGATCTCACCAACGTCCAAACCGGACTTCAGGCCGAGGTCGCGGCCGGGCAGTTCACCGGCGATACGCTGACCCACGTCAACACGATACTGGCCGACATTACCACCGCGATCTCGGCGGCCAACGCCTCGGTGAACGGCGGCGGAACGTTCGGCAGCGTCGCGGCGGCGGAAACGGCGTTGCGGACCAGCCACCTCGACATTCTCGACGTCGTCCACAACGATGCCAATCTCGCCGCGCTGGCGACGCAAGACGGCGCGGCCGGATTTCTCGCCGCGCCCGTGGGCTTTGCTGACGGCGTCACGGCCGCGACAGCGACGCATGCCAACCTCGCCGAGATCGGCGTCATCTTCAACGATGTCGCAAGTCAGATCCTCGGCGGGGTCAACGCCGATAATGCCGCCACGATCAGCAACGACGTCAATACGATGATCACCGACATGCAGGCTTTGATGACCGCCAACCCGCTGCTGTTCGGCGGGTTGACCGGCGTTCACGCCGAAGCGGTGGTGCGGCAGCTGGAACTTGAGAACACCTACATCGCCCAGGCCGGGATAAGCCCGGACGCAGGAAGGGGCAGCAACGACAACCTTCTCGACATTATCGACATCGTCCAGGGCGACACCAATCTGGCGAACATGGCCAGCCAAGGCGGCGTGTCGGGCTTCACGCCGTTTGGCGACTCCCTGAATCCGACGCCAAAATATCTCGACAACGACGCGCAGACTACTTTCTGGGCGAACTTCATCGCGCAGTCGAACTCGCTTGGACAGCAAGCGACCGCGGCCGTCACCGCACATGATGCGGCGGCGACCGCGACAGTGATTGCGGATTTGCACACCTTCCAGACCGACGTCACCAATTTTGACGCCGCACAGGGCGGCATCTTCGAGGCGCGGTTCGACAACGAACTTCTCGGCGATACCAGCACGCTCGGTGCCGAGGTGACCAAGATGATCGAAGGTCTGCAGACTGGCAACGCGGCACTGGTCAGCGCTGCCGCCGAGCAGATGCACGCCAACTCCGCCGATGTCGGCGGCAACAACGTGCCGGTCAATGGCGGGACCTACAACCCCGATGGTCTGACGGTTGCCGACGTCCTGTCGACCGCTGGAACGCCAGCCGCGGTGGCGGCTGTAACACCGGCTGCCGCTCAACCGGAGGCGCCCGCTGCCGCACCGGCACCGGCCGCAACGGCGCCGGCGACGCTCGCTGCGGTCGATACCGGAACGCACGACGTCGCGCTGACGACGCCGGAATTCCACCATTCCGACGAAGGGCAACACTTCCACCACATGTGGGGATGACGCAAAAAAAGCAGCGGGCCGATCGGCCCGCTGCGTGTCATTTCGAATGTTGATTGTTACTGCTTGCTGGCCGGCGAAGTGTCGGCCGGCATGCTCTTGTTCATGTCTGTGTTAGCCGGCGCCGGTGGCGTCGGGCGGGTCGGCGCAGCACCGGTGGTCGTGCCGCTCTCGGTGTTGGCGCGCGGCGTCACGTCGCGCATGCCGGGAGGTGCAGACGGACTTGTCGGGTTTGTCTGCGCCGTCTGGCTGGGCGGCGTGGTGCCGGCCTGGTTCACGCTGGTGTTGTTCAGGCCGTAGAACAGCGCGCCCATCACCAGCGCAATGGCGACCGCAAACATCGCTACTTTGGCGCCACTGGCGGGACGTTCGCCCATCTCCGGATCGGCCGGCAACTCGGTATCGAGACTATTGAGGCGAGCCTGCTGGCGAATTTCTTCATCGGTCAGGCCGGCGCGATAGGGATCGTTCGGATTGGGTTGGTATGCCATGAATGGTTCCTCCGTTAGCACCCCGGTGTAAGTGCGAAGACAATGGCTGGCGGGAGCGGATGTTCCGCGCCAATGTTGCAACCCCGTAATGTTGGAACCGGTGATTCCGGTTCCCGATGTGAGGTTGCCATGTGGAGCTTGCCGCCCAGCGATACCGTGCTGCATCTGCTGTCCTATGTGGCGCTGACATCGAATGCGATGACCGCCGCACTCGCGGCTGGGCGCCGCAGCATGGATTGGGCCGGCGTCTGCATGCTCGGCTGCATCACGGCGCTCGGTGGCGGCACCATCCGCGACGTGCTGCTGGGGCACTATCCGCTGGTCTGGGTGCAATACCCGTCCTATCTCGCGCTGACGGCGGTGGCGGCCTTCGCCACCATCCTGGTCGCGCGGCATGTGCACCGGCTCAACGTGGCGTTTCTGGTGCTCGATGCGATCGGGCTGGTCGTCTTCACCATGGCCGGCTGCGATGTCGCCTGGCAGATGAACGCCTCGCTGCCGATCGTGATCGTTGCGGGCATGATCACCGGCTGCGCCGGCGGCGTGCTGCGCGACATTCTCTGCAACGACGTGCCGCTGCTGTTCCGCTCCGAACTCTACGCTAGTGTCTCGGTCGTGACCGGATTGTTCTACGCCACCGCGTTCGGGTTCAAGGTCCAGGACGAGCTCTGGACCGCGCTGACCTTCGTGCTGGGCCTGACGCTGCGCCTGCTGGCGATCCGCTTCAAATGGGAGATGCCGAAATTCGTGTTCACGGGCGAGCCGCGGTGAGGGCGCGTCCGGGACATGAGCTGGGAAGCTACGGCGAATCCTTCGGTAGATCCTTCAAGTAAACCGCGATGGCGCGGACATCGCCTTCGCTCATCTTCGAGGTCGAATTCGTCACCACCTCCGACATCAGCCGTCCGGCCTGCTTCCTGCCGTTGCGACCACTTTGCAGATATTCGGTGAGCTCTTCCACGCTCCAGGATTTCAGGCCTTGCTCCGTGGCATCCAGCCCCGGCGTGGCCGTACCCTGTACGACGCCGCCGGCAAACGTCTTGCCGCGCTTGTCCGCGCCGAAGATGTTTTTCGGCGTGTGGCAACTACCGCAATGCGCGACGCCCTCGACCAGATAGCGACCGCAATTCCACTCGGCGCTCTTCATCTGGTCAGGCATCAGGAAGCCCGGCGTCAGGAACATCCAGTTCCAGCCGCGCATCACAAAGCGCCAGTTGAACGGCCAACGCAGCTCCGCCGCACGCTGCGGATTGCTCACCGGTGTCAGCGTTGCCAGATGTGCGCGAATGGCCAGAATGTCCTGGCGGGTCAGCCGGGTGAAATGCGGATAGGGAAAGGCCGGGTAATAGCGCGAGCCGTCGCGCCCCACGCCCAGGCGCAGCGCGCGCAGGAAATCGTCGTCGCTCCACGCGCCGAGACCGGTCTCGCGGTCCGGCGTCAGATTGGCCGAATAGATGCCGCCGAACGGCGAGTCGATCCGCTTGCCGCCGGCGAACGGCCTAGCGGGATCGACGGTGTGGCAGCCGGAGCAGTTGCCGGCCACGGTGAGCGCCTTGCCGCGTTCGACGTCTTCTTCGGTCGGCTCATAGGCCGGTTCGATCCTGGACTGCGCATGGCCGTCGCCGACGGCCAGCGCGGTGCACAATAACATTCCGGCGAGAATCGTCCGCATCGTTCCTGCCACCATTCGCCTTCCTGGAGCGTTATAGCGCGAAACCAAGGGCAGGGGCACGTTATCCCATTTCGCCCCGGGGCTTCCGGACGACACAAACCGAAAAGGGGCGGCGTTATTCCCGGCACGAAGTTGCGATCTTCCAAAGCGCGGCGCGGTAGCCAAGATTTGTGGTGCGTCGCTCTGAATATCCGACATAGACTGGTTCTAATTGGTTCAGATGACTAGCTAAAAATCAGACATCTCGCGGGCGGCAAAGAGGGCTTAGATGGGAATCAATCAGGGTCCGATCAGTCTCGACCAGAAATACACCCAAGATACCGGCCATATCTTCCTGACCGGTATCCAGGCGCTGGTCCGCCTGCCGATGGCGCAGATCCGCCGCGACCGCGCCGCGGGGCTGAACACCGCAGGCTTCATTTCCGGCTACCGCGGTTCGCCGCTCGGCGGCTACGACCAGCAGCTGTTCGCCGCGCGAAAGCACCTCGAACAATACAATATCAAGTTCCAGCCCGGCGTGAACGAGGACCTTGCTGCCACCGCGGTCTGGGGCTCGCAGCAACTCAATCTGTCGCCCGGCGCCAAATATGATGGCGCGGTCGGTATCTGGTACGGCAAGGGCCCCGGCGTCGACCGCTGCGGCGACGTGTTCCGTCACGGCAATACGGCAGGCTCGGCCAAGAACGGCGGCGTGCTCTGCCTCGCCGGCGATGACCACGGCGCAAAATCCTCCACCGTCCCGCATCAGTCCGACCACGCCTTCATCTCCGCGCTGATGCCCTATCTCTATCCCTCCAGCATCCATGAAATGATCGAGATGGGTTTGCTGGGTATCGCGATGTCGCGCTACTCCGGCTGCTGGGTCGGCATGAAGGTCATCACCGAGACCGTGGAGACCACGGCCGAGATCGACCTCACCGACGAGATGAAGCCCTTCATCATCCCGTCCGATTTCGAGATGCCGCCCGGCGGGCTCAATCTGCGCTGGCCTGATGATCGCTTTGCGCAGGATCTGCGTCTGCAGGATTACAAGGGCTACGCCGCGATCGCCTTTGCCCGCGCCAACAACATCAACCGCGTCACCATGGATTCGCCGAACGCCCGCTACGGCATCATGGCGTCCGGCAAGAGTTATGAGGACATCCGCCAGGCGCTGCGCGAACTGGGGATTACCGAGGAGGTCGCCGCCAAGATCGGGTTGCGGCTTTACAAGATCGGCATGCCCTGGCCGCTGGAGCCGGAAGGCGTACGCAAATTCGCCGTCGGCCTCGAAGAGATTTTCATCATCGAGGAGCGCCGCGAGATCGTCGAAAATCAAGTGAAGCAGGAGCTGTTCAACTGGCGCGACGACGTCCGCCCCCGCATCGTCGGCAAGATGGACGACCACGACAAGCGCTTTCTCACTTTCGCCGCCGAACTTAGCGTGGCCTCGCTCGCCAGCTCGCTCACCGAACGCTTGCTTCGACTTAATCTCAATCCCGAAATCGCTGCGATGCTCCGCGCCAAGGCCGACTGGTTCAACGGCCGGCAGGCGACCCAGATGCAGGCGGTCGCGCCCGTCACCCGCACGCCGTATTTCTGCTCCGGCTGTCCGCACAACACCTCGACCAAGGTGCCCGAAGGCAGCCGCGCCTTCGCCGGCATCGGCTGTCACTTCATGGCGCTGTGGATGGACCGCTCGACCGAGACCTACACCCACATGGGAGGCGAGGGCGTGCCGTGGGTCGGCGTCGCACCCTTCACCAAGGAAGAGCATGTGTTCGCCAATCTCGGCGACGGCACTTACTTTCCACTCCGGCAGCCTCGCGATCCGTCAGGCGGTCGCCTCCGGCGCCAACATCACCTACAAGCTGCTCTACAATGATGCGACCGCGATGACCGGCGGCCAGCATGTCGACGGCGAATTGTCGCCGCAGCAGATCACCTTCCAGCTTCATTCGGAAGGTATCCGCAACATCTATCTCGTCTCTGAAACCCCCGAGGCCTATCCGGCGTCCGACATCGCGCCCGGCGTCAAGGTCGCGCATCGCGACGACCTCGACGCCGTGCAGAGGACCTGCCGCACGCTGAAGGGCACCTCGGCGATCGTCTTCGTGCAGACCTGCGCCGCCGAAAAGCGCCGCCGCCGCAAGCGCGGCCTGATGGAGGATCCGGCGCGCCGCGTCATGATCAATCCGGCGGTCTGCGAAGGCTGCGGCGATTGCTCGGTGCAGTCGAACTGCATTTCGGTCGAGCCGCTGGAAACCGCGATGGGCCGCAAGCGCACCATCAACCAGTCGACCTGCAACAAGGATTATTCCTGTGTGAAGGGCTTTTGTCCGTCCTTCGTCACCATCGACGGCGGCAAGCCGCGACGTCGGGCACCGGCAAACCTTGGCGATAGCGGCCTCGGCGATATCGGCGATCTGCCCGAGCCGGCCTCGTTCCCGTCGCTGGAGCGGCCCTACAACATCGCGGTCGGCGGCGTCGGCGGCACCGGCGTGCTGACCATCGGCGCGCTGCTCGGCATGGCCGCGCATATCGAGGGCAAGGCCAGCATGATCCTCGACATGTCCGGCCTCGCGCAAAAGGGCGGCGCAGTGCTGAGCCATGTCCGGCTTTCCGAACACACCGCCGACGTCACCTGTTCGCGCATCGTCACCGGCACCGCCGATCTCGTGATGGCCGCCGACGAGGTGGTGGCCGCCGCCAAGGACACGATTTCGCTCTGCGAAGCCAGCCGCACCGTCGGCATCATCAACACCCACCTTATCCCGACCGCCGACTTCATCCTCAACCGCGACTTCAATTTCCAGAGCCGCAAGGTCAACCACGTGCTGGAGACCGAGCTGCGCAAGGACTCCGCGTTCTACGATTTCACCAAGCCGGCCGAAGCGCTGCTGGGCGATTCCATCGCCACCAACATCATGATGATGGGCTACGCCTACCAGAAGGGCCTGCTGCCGCTGTCGGCAAAGGCGATCCTGCAGGCGATCGAGGTCAACGGCGTCGCGATCAAGATGAACTCGCAGGCGTTTCAGCTCGGCCGTCTGGCGGCCGCCGATCCGGCGCGGTTGGAAGCGATGATGAAGGGCCAGGACGAGCCGGTGGCGACCAAGACGCTGGACGAGATGTCCCTCGACGAGATCATCGCCCATCGCAGTTCGCACCTCACCGCTTATCAGAGCGGCAGGCTTGCCCGGCGCTACCAGAACCTCGTCAAGCGCGTCCGCGATGCCGCCATTGACGGCGGCTACGGCGACGCGCTGCCGCGCGCGGTTGCGATCAACTACGCCAAGCTGCTCGCTTACAAGGACGAATACGAAGTCGCGCGGCTGTTCACCGACGGCAAGCTTCGAAAAGCAGCTCCGCGATCAGTTCGAGGGCGAGTTCAAGTTCAACTTCAATCTTGCGCCACCCATCCTCGGCGGCGGTCTCGACGCACTCGGCCGCCCGAAGAAGCGCGCCTTCGGCCCCTGGATGCTGTCGGTGTTCCGCACGCTGGCAAAATTCCGCTTCCTGCGCGGTACGCCGCTCGACATTTTCGGTTACAGCCCGGACCGCAAGCTCGAGCGCGATCTCATTGCAAGCTACGAGAAAGACGTCGCTACCGTGCTCGGCCTGCTGTCGCCGGTCACGCACGACACCGCCGTCGAAATTCTCTCACTGCCCGACCGCATCCGCGGCTACGGCCCGGTGAAGGAGAAGGCGGTTGCGGATGCGAAAGCGCGCTACACGCAACTCGCCGCCGACCTCGTCAACCCACCGCCGGCGCCACGGCAGATCGCGGCGGAGTAGGCTGCCGTAGGGTGGGCAAAGGCGCACTTGCGCCGTGCCCACCATCGCTCAACGATCGCGGTGCTAAATGTGCGCACGCTTCGCTTTGCCCACCTACGGCGTTGCTGCTGGCCGATAAAGCCACTTCCGCACGAGCCAGATCGCGCCGAATGCCAAAGTTACAGCAATGATGGCCACACAGAACATCAGGTTGAGAGCGAACGATATTACCATCCCACCGCCGATGTCTCTGTAGCAATTGATGTAGCCGGGTAGTGGCTCATCGAAGATCAAATAGAGCTGAAGCGCGATGTGCAAAAGCCAAATCGCCAGGCAAATGAAAATGTAGATCGGCTTTCTGCCAAACGTAAGCGCAGCAGCCGTGGCAAGCAGTGATGGGCCCGTGAACAGGAGAAGATAGGCGCCGGCACCGAGTTTAACGAAGCGGAGCACACCTCGGCGAAATGGTACGAATACCAGATCCAGTAGGCTTCAAGCGATATTGCGGCGAGCATGAGGAAAGGGAGTAGCGCCAATTGCTTGATTCCCATTGACCTCTTCTTCTTTCAAAGTAGCTCAGTTGCTCGAGTGGCATTCGCGGTGCCGATGGTGGGCACGCTGTCGTTTTGCCCACCCTACTGGCTGGAATTTGCCAACGGTGGACTTCCGCGAAGATGGGCATGTCAAACTTTAAGTCCTCAAGTCGTCCATGACGCGTAAAATGCGATGACGATCCATGCACGTTAAAGTTTTATGCATTTCTTCTGCAGCTACCATGGTGGCAAAGCCCAAGCGCCTTCCCACCGTCCAACGCTTCGCGCATGGTGGGCACGCTTCGCTTTGCCCACTAAAGCGCTCGTCAAACCCGCTGCGCCAAAGAACGAATTTCACCAACCAATTCAACGTGATTTGGGCCGTCCAGATTGCGCGGCAAAAATATATCACTTCTCATTTCCCCCAAATCAGCTCCATCTACGCGCATCCCGCCTCATCGAAGAGGGGCGTACGCGTCGTCACGATACGTGGAGTGCGGGATGCGGTGGACGCGAGGCGCCCGCGCGCGCGAGGGATTGCAGGGCGGTCTCGGGCTTCGTGCTTGAGACTGTGAGCGATTGATCCGCGCAGGACGAGCGGCGTTGTTGCGTACGGCAAAAGCGTGTGGTTCTGGCACCCGTGGCTGGTGTCAAATCGGCGGAGGTTTTCGCGAAGCCAACCGGGTTCGCAAAATCGTCAATTCGCCGATGACGGAGGCAAAAGGAATTCGTCTCCGGGGAGAGCGCGCCATAAGCCGTCAAACCATTGCGCAGGGAAGGCCGGATGCTCTCCGCTGGACCTGTATGCTCGTGTGCGCACTTTCTCTGTGCCATTGCACACGGGATCGCGGGTGCAGCGCGCACCCGGTCTTCCCTGCGCCCTCTCATTTCTGAGCGGGGCAAGCGGCCAGGTACAACTCGGGCGCGTCGCGCCGCGGGAACGCGCTGGCATATCAGGGCTTCCTGACCTGATACGATTTCTCGCCGATAATCATCCCGACTTGAGTCCAGTCGCTACCTGTCTCGCCCCGCGGAATATCTCGGCGCTTGCCAAGGCAGCCCCGACAGGTCAGAAAAAAAGCCGGAAGAAGAAACGCCAACGGAGAACGATTTGACCATCAAGGGCAAAGCCTACATTGCCGGGATCTACGAGCATCCGACCCGGCACGCACCCGACAAATCAACCGCGCAGCTGCATGCCGAGGTCGCCAAGGGCGCGATCGAGGATGCCGGGCTGACCAAAGCCGACATCGACGGCTATTTCTGCGCCGGCGACGCCCCCGGCGGCCTTTGGCCGATGGTCGATTACCTCGGCCTCAAGGTTCGCCATATGGATTCCACCGATACCGGCGGTTGTTCCTATTTGATCCATCTCGGCCACGCTGCAGAGGCGATCGCGGCGGGCAAGTGCTCGATCGCGCTGATCACCCTGGCGGGCAAACCGCGCACCGGGGTGATGCCGCCGCGCGCGGCCGGCGCCGAGGTCGATTTCGAGGCGGCCTATGGGGCGACCACCCATAATGCCTACGGCATGTGTGCCATGCGCCATATGCACGACTACGGCACCACCAGCGAACAGCTCGCCTGGATCAAGGTCGCGGCCTCGCACCACGCCCAGTACAACCCGCACGCGATGCTGAAAGAGGTCGTGACCGTCGAGGACGTTCTGAACTCGCCGATGATCTCCGACCCGCTGCACCGCATGGATTGCTGCGTCGTCACCGACGGCGGCGGCGCGCTGATCGTGACCACGCCGGAGATCGCCAAAAGCCTGAAGAAGCCGCTGGTGCGGCTGATCGGCCATGGCGAAGCGATGAAGGGCCCGCGCGGCGGCAAGGATCTCGACCTGACTTATTCGGCCGGCGTCTGGTCCGGCCCGCGCGCGTTCGAGGAAGCGGGCGTCACGCCAAAGGACATGAAGTACGCTTCGATCTATGACAGCTTCACCATCACCGTGCTGATGCAGCTCGAAGACCTCGGCTTCTGCAAGAAGGGCGAGGGCGGCAAGTTCGTCTCCGACGGTAATTTGATCTCGGGCGTCGGCAAGCTGCCGTTCAACACCGACGGCGGCGGCCTCTGCAGCAATCATCCCGTCAACCGCGGCGGCATGACCAAGATCCTCGAGGCGGTCCGCCAGTTGCGCGGCGAAGCCCATCCGAAGGTGCAGGTGCCGAACTGCGATCTTGCGATCGCGCACGGCACCGGCGGCCTTCTCGGCGTGCGTCACGCCGCCTCAACCTGCATTCTGGAGCGCGTGTGATGGCTGAAGCCAAGAAATATCCGACGCCGGTGACCAATCCCGAAACCGCCGAGTTCTGGGAAGCGGCCAAGGCCGGCAAGTTCATGATCAAGCGCTGCACCGCCTGCGGCGAGCCGCATTACTTTCCGCGCTCGATCTGCCCGTTCTGCTTCTCCGACAAGACCGTGTGGGAAGAGAGTTCGGGCGAGGCCACGATCTACACCTACAGCCTGATGCGCAAATCGCCGACCGGGCCGTACGCGATCGCCTATGTCACGCTGAAGGAGGGCCCGTCGCTGCAGACCAACATCGTCGATTGCGATCTGACGAGTCTCAAGATCGGCCAGAAGGTGAAGCTGGTGTGGAAGCCAACCGACGGCGCCCCGCTGCCGTTCTTCACGGCGGCGTAGACTTTTTCCCTTCTCCCCTTGTGGGAGAAGGTGGCGCGAAGCGCCGGATGAGGGGTTCTCGCCGCGAGCACTGTGTTTGCGGAGGCAACCCCTCACCCAAGCGAATTTGTTGCAGGCGCCGGTGATGCCCTCTCCCACAAGGGGAGAGGGCGCTGCAATTGGCACCGTTGAAGAAAAAAGAAGTTCGGAGGAACTACCGAAATGCCGATCAACTACGAACAGCTCATGGCCCTGAAAAATCTCGGCCAGAAATACGCCTACACCGATCGCGACGTGATGCTCTACGCCTACGGGATCGGCCTCGGCGCCGATCCGATGGGCGAGAACGAACTCGCCTACGTCAACGAAGGCACGTTCACCCCGCGGCCCCTCAAGGTGGTGCCGACCTTCGCCTCGGTGGCGGCGTGGGGCGCAGGCCCTGGCGAAATGAATCTCAACCGCGTGATGGTGGTCGACGGCGAGCGCGACATCACCTTCCACAAGCCGCTGCCGAGTGCTGCAAAAATCACGGCCGACTCGACCGTGCTCGACGTCTTCGACAAGGGCAAGGACAAGGGCGCCGTCATTCGCCATCAGACCGTGCTGAAGGACGAGAACGGCGACAAGCTGGCTACGCTGGTGGCCTCGCGCTTCGCCCGCGGCGACGGCGGATTTGGCGGTCCGTCCGAAGGCCAGCCCGAGCCGCACAAGGTGCCGGGCCGAGCGCCCGACAAGATCGTCGACATCACGACGCGGCCGGACCAGGCGCTGGTCTATCGCCTCTGCGGCGACCGCAATCCGCTGCACAGCGATCCGGAGTTTGCCAAGAAGGCCGGTTTCCCGAAACCGATCCTGCACGGCATGTGCACCTACGGCATCACCTGCCGCGGCGTGCTGCAGACCTATGCCGATTACGATCCGTCCGCGTTCAAGCAGCACGTCGCGCGGTTTTCCTCACCGGTGTTTCCCGGCGAGACCGTGACGATGGAGCTTTGGAAGGATGGCAACGTGGTCTCGTTCGAAGCCAAGGTGAAATCGCGTGGCGTCACCGTGATCAAGAGCGGGAAAACGGTGCTGGGTTAGAAGTTTCGTGCCCCGGACGCAGCGCAGCACGCAGTGTTGCGCTGCTGAGCCGGGGCCCACGCCTGCAACAGGTCAAGGCTCTGCGGAGCAGCGTTGCCGGACGATGCTCTCGCACCGCCTAGGCTGCACCGCGTCTGGGACACGATAACAAAACGGGAGAAGAAACCATGGGACTACTCGACGGCAAGGTTGCCATCATCACCGGCGCAGGCGGCGGGCTCGGCGAGGGCTACGCCAAATTGTTCGCGCGCGAGGGCGCGGCGGTGGTGGTCAACGATCTCGGCGGACCGCGCGACGGTTCCGGTTCCGACAAGTCGATGGCGCAGCAGGTGGTGGACGCCATCAAGGCCGAGGGCGGCCGGGCGGTTGCTAACGGCGCCGACATTTCGACCATCGCCGGCGGACAATCCGTGTTCGACGACGCCATCAAGAATTTCGGCCGGGCTGATATCCTGGTGAACAACGCCGGCATCCTGCTCGACGAGACCTTTGCGAAGGCCAAGGAGGCCAACTGGGACAGGGTGATCAGGGTGCACCTCAAAGGCACCTTCTGCTGCACCCAGCCGGTGTTCAAATGGATGCGCGAGAACGGCGGCGGCGTCATCGTCAACACCTCCTCGACCTCGGGCCTGATCGGCAATTTCGGCCAGACCAATTACGGCGCCGCCAAGGGCGGTATCTGGGGACTGTCGAACGTGCTGGCCATCGAAGGCCGCAAATACAACATCCGGATCTGGACGCTGGCCCCGGGCGCGCTGACCCGCATGACCGCCGACCTGCCGCGCTACAAGGAGAACCCCGGCGCGGCGCTGGGCCCGGACGGCATCGCGCCGGCCGTGCTATACATGGTCAGCGACCTGTCGGGCGACCAGACCGGCAAGGTGCTCGGCGTTTCCGGCCCCCGCGGGGTCCGCGAGATGCGGATGATGGAAATGGAAGGCTGGACGCCGCCGTTTACGGGATGGAAGGCCGAGGATATCGTGACCCACGCCAACGAAATCTTCTTCTCCGAGGATGAGATCAAGAAGTCGGCGCGGCGATTTAAGTAATTATCGGTCGTTCCGGGATGGTCCGAGGACCAGGCCCGGAACCTCGAGATTCCGGGTTCGATGCCTTGCATCGCCCCGGAATGACGAAGAGGATGGATGCACAAATGACCAAGCTCACCGCCCAGGCCGCAGGCACTTTCGCGATTGCGCCGACGCCGTTCCACGACGACGGTCGCATCGACGAGAAATCGATTGACCGGCTGACCGACTTCTACGCCGAAGTCGGCTGCGACGGCGTCACCGTGCTCGGTATCCTGGGCGAGGCGCCGAAGCTCGATGCCGCTGAGGCCGAGCAGGTCGCCATCCGCTTCGTCAAGCGCGCCAAGAACATGCAGATTATCGTCGGCGTCTCGGCGCCGGGCTTCGCCTCTATGCGCTCGCTGGCGAAGGCCTCGATGGACGCCGGCGCTGCCGGCGTCATGATCGCGCCGCCGCCGCATTTGCGCACCGACGACCAGATCACGGGCTATTTCAAGCAGGCGCAGGAAGCGATCGGCGACGAGATTCCCTGGGTCCTGCAGGATTATCCGCTGACGCTCAACGTCGTCTTCACACCGGCCGTGATCCGCAAGATCGTGATGGATTCGCCGTCCTGCGTCATGCTCAAGCACGAGGACTGGCCGGGCCTGGAGAAGATCACCACGCTGCGCGGCTATCAGAAGGACGGTTCGCTCAAGCCGATGTCGATTCTGGTCGGCAATGGCGGTCTGTTCCTCGATTTCGAAATGGAGCGCGGCGCTGATGGCGCGATGACCGGCTATGCCTTCCCGGAATTGCTGATCGATGTCGTGAACCTGCAAAAGGCCGGCAAGCGCGATGCTGCGCACGACCTGTTCGACGCCCATCTGCCGCTGATCCGTTACGAGCAGCAGCCCGGTGCGGGCCTGTCGGTGCGCAAATATGTGCTGCAGAAGCGCGGCATCATTTCGTCCAGCGCGCAGCGCAAGCCCGGCGCGACCATCACGGCGACCGCAAAGGCCGAGGTCGAGTATCTGCTGTCGCGGGTGGCGCGCGTCGATCGCCGCGCCAATCTGCAACCGCAATCCAGCGCGGCGGGCTAGTCCAATGGCCGAAATCGTTGCCCCGCGTAACGCATCCACCATCCTGCTGCTGCGCGACAGCGCAGGCGCCGAGGAAATTGAAGTCTTCATGATGGTTCGCCATTATGAAATCGACTTCAACTCTGGCGCGCTGGTGTTCCCCGGCGGCAGTGTGGACAAGGGCGACAAGGAGATCATCGCGACACCGGAGCTGTACTCGGGCGGCGAGGGGCTAGATGAGACTACGCTGAGCTTCCGCATCGCCGCGATTCGCGAAACTTTTGAGGAAAGCGGCATCCTGTTGGCGCGGCCGAAGGGCTCGAAGACGCTGGTCGATGCCAAGCGCGCCAGCGACATCGAGGCGGGGCATCGTGCCGACCTCTGCGACAGCAAGATCAGCTTCCTCAAGGTGCTGGCCGATAGCGGCATGGTGCTGGCGCTCGATGAACTCGTGCCCTACGCGCACTGGATCACGCCGGAAGGCATGCCGAAGCGGTTCGACACCTGGTTCTTCCTCGCTGCCGCTCCCCCCGAACAGGTCGGCGCCCATGACGGCAAGGAATCCACCGATTCGATCTGGGTGTCGCCGCGCGAGGCGCTGGAAGGCGGCGAGACCGGGCGGTTCAAACTGCCGTTCCCGACCACGCGCAACCTGATCAAGCTCGGCAAGCAGCCGAGCGTCATGGCCGCGCTTGACGATTCCAGGGGCAAATCCGTCGTCACGGTGACGCCGGTCATGACCCGGAACAATGGCGGCCGCCAGCTCCGGATTCCCGCCGAGGCCGGCTATGACGGCGAACTGTTCGAGGTCGGCTCGGCCGGTTGAGCGCTGTGTCCACACTTCGGTGGTAAGCGAAGTATCTTCGTGCCGCCGCCTGTAATGTCGGCCCTGACAAGGAAAGACAGGGTCACGACATGAACGAATCTCAACCGCCGCATCCCAAGATCGCGAACGAACTGGCGCTGCTGCTGGTGCTCGCGACGCTGTGGGGCGCGTCCTACACCTTCCTGAAGATCGCGGTGGCGACGATCCCGCCGGTGACGCTGATCGCGGCGCGCACGCTGATCGCAGGCCTGCTGCTGATCGCGATCATGCACTGGCGCGGGATCAAAATGCCCGTTGATGCCGCGAACTGGCGGCGCTTCCTGTTCCAGGCCTGCCTCAACAGCGTCATTCCCTGGACGATGGTGGCGTGGGGCACGCGGGCGGTCGATGCCGGTGTCGCCACCATCCTCAATTCGACCGCGCCGATCTTCACGTTTTTCCTGACGTTGGCGATCACTCGCCATGAGGCGGTGACGTTCCGGAAGATGATCGGCGTCGTCGCGGGCATGGCGGGGATCTGCCTGATCGTCGGCATGCAGGCGCTGGCGGGGCTGGGCGAGCAATTGGCCGCGCAGATCGTGCTGCTGCTGGCTGCTGTCTGTTACGCCGGCGCGGCGATCTTCGGCCGCGCCTTCAAGAACCTCGATCCGATGGCGCCGGCGGCGGGATCGCTGCTCTGCGGCGCCGCGGTCCTGATCCCGCTAAGTCTCGTGGTCGACCAGCCGTGGACGCTGACGCCGTCGACGAACTCGTTGCTGGCGCTGCTTGGACTAGCGGTATTTTCCACGGCGTTCGCCTTCGTAATCTATTTCCGCCTGATCCAGACGCTGGGATCGATTGGCGCTACTGCGCAGGCCTATTTGCGGGTGCCGATCGGCGTCGCGGCGAGCGTGGTCTTCCTCGGCGAGCAGTTGAGTTCGACCGTGTGGATCGGGCTTGCCTGCGTCGTTGTCGGCGTGGCGGCGATGACGATACCGGAGCGCAAGGCAAGACCGCTCGGCAAGGCCGCATGAGAGTGCGGCTGAGTGCGCGTTTCGTGTGACGAAATTCCCGGGGCTTGCTGCGGCCGGTGATTATCGCCATCTTGCCAGGCAAGAACGGGGCGCCGTCGGTGCCCCCAAGAAAAGCGGGCAGGAAACTTCACATGATATTTCGGCGGATCGGCATCATCATTGGCGCGTGGCTCATATTTTTCGCTACGCCGCCCCAAGCGCAGGCGCAGGAGAATTTTCCGAACCGTCCGATCCGCATCGTCATCCCTTATTCGCCGGGAAGCGTCACCGACGTGTTCGCGCGAATCATCGCCCAGAACATGCAGGAGCAATGGAAGGGTTCGATCGTGGTCGAATCCAAGTCCGGCGCCAATGGCTCGATCGCAGCCGAGGAAGTGGCGCGCGCGGCGCCCGATGGCCACACGTGGTTGCTGGTGACGACGTTTTTCACGGCCAGTCCTTCATTGAACACCGCGCTGCGCTGGGACCCGGTCCGTGACTTCATTCCGATCGGGCAGGTGTGCCGCGCCCCGAATTTCTTCGTGGTCCCGACCGCGCTGCCGGTCAAAAGCGTGGCGGAGTTTGTCGCGCTCGCAAAGGCCAAGCCTGGCGAATTGAACTACAGCCATCCGGGCAAGGGCTCGACCGGGCATCTCGGCTTCGAGCTGTTCAAGCGGCTGGCGGGGATCGAGGTGACGGCCATCGGCTATCGCGGCTATCCGCAGATGGTGCCTGACATCACCAGCGGCCTGATCAGCTCGACGTTCCTGTCCGCCAACCAGGCGGTGGCGCAGGTGCAGAGCGGGGCGATCCGGGTCATCGGCGCCATCAGCGACGGCCGCTCGAAATATTTCCCCGACGCACCGACCCTGGCCGAGCAGGGCTTTGCCGAGGCCCAGGTGACGCCGTGGTTCGGCGTCGTGGTGCCGAAGGGGACGCCGCAGCCAATCGTGGAGCAGATCAGCAAGACGCTGGAGACGGCGCTGGCAGCGCCCGAGATCAAGGAAAAGCTTGATGTCGCCGGCTGCGAGGCGAAGAGCGCGCCGCTGCAGGCGTTCGCCAATATCATCAAGGCCGACGTCGCGGTGTGGGCCAAGGTGGTCAAGGAGGCCGGGATCACCGCCGACTGAGGGCGAAGCCGGAGGCCCCGGCCGCATTATCCTGTTCCATAGTGGGATTCATTGGCCGGCCGGGCCGCACGAGCGCTTCCGAGGCGGGCGGACCGGGCCAATTTGGCCGTTCGGCCAATGGTCCGGCATGTTCCCCACGGCCCAAAATACATCGTATATTGCGGCCGACTGGAGCCCGGCCCAACTGACATGACCGCCGAAACGCCGCCGAATTCGCTGCCGCCGCGATCGTTCTCGCTTTCGATCGGCCAACTGACGTTCGGCAGTTTCATGCTGGTGCTGGCTGTGATCATTATCACCTCGACCGCCAGCGTCATCGCCATCCGCCATATCGACGCGACCTTTACCGAGCTGCAGCGGCTGCAGAGCGTCGGTGACCTTGCCGAGGACATCGATCGCCGCATGAACGAATTGCGGCTTGCCGCGCGGGATTTCGTCACGGATCCCGGCAACCAGTCGCTTCAGGTCGCCGAAGCCGCCACCGCGCTCGGCGAGATCTTGAAGAAGACGCGGCTGGAACTCGCCCCCGAGCAGCAGGACATGATCGACGGCGTCACCGAGCGCCTGTCGACCTACCGCAGCGGGATCGAACGGATTTCCTCGCTGATCAACCGCCGCGCCGATCTGATCGTCACCTTGCCGCCCTTGCGTGATAAATTCGATGCCGCGATTGCCGGCACGCTCGATCCCGCAATCGCATCGGCATTGCTTCGGGACCAGAGTCGGATCAACTCAGCCCTGCTGGCGCATAACCCGTCGGCGGCCGAACAGGCGGCGCAAAGCATGCGCTCGATGACGATCGCGGATTCGAACCTGCGCGCGATTGTCGACGATTATGCGCTGGTGATCGCCAACATATCGACTCGCGAACGGCAGATATCCGACATCGACAGGGAAGTGCTGAGTGCCGAAGGCCGCCTGATCCAGCGGGTGACGGAATTGCTGCGTGAAGTCAGCGAGCGGCGGGGCCGCATCCTCGCACGCGATTTTGCGCGGACGCTGACGGAAGCCAAGTGGCAGAGCATAGTGCTCGGAACAGCGGGCGTTCTGATCGGCCTTTTCGCCTCGCTGCTGGTGGTCCGTCGTACCGTGCGCCCGCTTGCCGCGATCGCAAACTCCATCCGTGCGGTGGCCCGCGGCGAGAAGAGCGCCTCGATTCCGGCGACCGATGTCGACAACGAGATCGGCGACATCGCCCGCGCCGCCGAGGTCTTCCGGCAGACGCTGGTGGACGCCGATACCGCGCGCGAGGCGGCGGTTCGCGCGCTCGCCGAACAGCGGCTTGCCGAGGAAAGCTACCGCAAGCTGTTCGAATCCTCGGTCGACGGAATTTACGTCACGACGCCGGGCGGTTCGCTGCTGAACGCCAATCCGGCGCTGGCGCGGATGATGGGTTATGCGACGCCGCAGGATCTGCTGAGTGCCATTGGTGACATCGCACACAGCGTCTATATCGATCTCGATGCGCGCGAGAGATTCGCACGGCTGATGCGGCGCGACGGCATCGTCCGCGAATTCGAGTATCAGGTGCGCACGCGCAGCGGCTCGGTGGTGTGGCTGTCCGACAGCGCGAGCGCCGTGCATAACGAGGCCGGCGTCATCGTCCGCTACGAGGGAACGGTGCGCGACATCACCGACCAGAAGCGGGCCGAGGATGCCATCGCCGAAGGCCGCCGCCTGCTGCAAATGGTGATCGACACCGTGCCTGCGGTCATCAACGTCAAGGACCGCAATCTCCGCTACGTGCTGATGAACCGCTACATGGCCGGCATTTTCAATGTCGAGCCGGCGGATGCGATCGGCCGCACCACCACCGAGCTGATGTCGCGTTACGGTGCGGCAAAGACCGACGAGAACGACAAGCGCGTGCTGGCGGCGGGCAGGGAGCTCGGCTTCTACGAGGAGGAATACAAGGACTCATCCGGGCACATGCGGCAATGGCTGGTCAACAAGCTGCCGATCCTGGATGCGAACGGCGAGATCGAGAACATCGTCACCGTCGCGCTCGACATCGGCGAGCGCAAGCGCGTCGAATTCGAGATGCGCAAGGCCAAGGACGCCGCGGAAGGCGCGCTACGGAACTTGCGCGAGACGCAGAACTCGTTGATCGAGGCGGAAAAGCTCGCTGCCCTGGGACGGCTGGTGGCGGGCGTTGCTCACGAGGTCAACAACCCGGTCGGCATCAGCCTGACGGTGGCCTCCGCGCTGGAGCGCAAGACGTCGAACTTTGCCGCCGAGGTCGCCCGCGGCGAACTGCGCCGCTCCAGCCTGAACGATTTCCTCGAAACCAGCCGCGATGCATCGTCGCAACTGGTCGCCAACCTCAACCGCGCTGCCGAGCTGATCCAGTCGTTCAAGCAGGTCGCCGCCGACCGCAACTATTCCGACCAGCGCTCCTTCGACCTCGGCGACCTCACCGAGCAGGTGGTGATGAGCCTGCGGCCGGGCCTGCGCAAACACAATCTGACGCTCAATGTCGAGTGCCAACCCAATTTGATGATGAACAGTTACCCCGGTCCCTACGGACAGGTGCTGACCAACCTGTTCCTCAATTCCGTGGCGCATGCGTTCCCGGACGGCAAGCCCGGCACGGTCGATATCCAGGTGCGGGAATCCGGCAAGGACAATGTCGAGATCATCTTCTCGGACAACGGCATCGGCATGAGCCTCGACGTCCGCCGCCGCGCCTTCGATCCATTCTTCACCACGCGCCGCGATCAGGGCGGCACCGGTCTCGGCCTGCACATCGTCTACAGCATCGTGACGACGCGGCTCGGTGGCCGGCTTGATCTCGATTCCCAGTTGGGCGGCGGCACGCGGATCCAGATGATCCTGCCGCGCACGGCGCCGCTGGAGCAGGCGGCGGAATAGGTGCGCAGGTCGTCATTGCCGCGAAGCCGTACCCAGGCGGAGACGTGCGTGTTAGAGGAGAGGAGCGTGCTCGCCTGATGCGGAGCGCTGCAACGGAGGCGAGCCTAGTTGATATCCGCCAGCTTGTGCAGCGTTGCGCCAAAAATCTGGCTGGCTTTGCCGACAAGCGCCGTTCCGTTCATGCTGCCGCGGGTATCGGTGAACGTTCCGGAGACGCCGATGCCGACCGGGTTGGGTCCACCGAACAGCGGATTGGCATCGTCGCGCGGGGTGGTGTGGCGCTGCACCAGCACCTCGCCTTTGAAAGTGTCACCCTTCACGGTGTAGCTGCCGGTATAAAACAGGTAGGCGTCGCCGCCCAGGATCTGGCCGTCGCGGAAAAAAATGACGCCGCTTCCCTTGCCGGTGCGCCCGTCCAGCAGGGTGACGTGGATCGAATACAGCCCGTTCTTCATGATGTCCCAAGTGCCGGCTGCCGCGCCCACGGAAGCCGGTCGAGGAATTATGCCAAAGCGCGGCGGGTAGCGTCAACGCGTCAGGTTGCCCGGGAATTCTAGTCCAGGAAGCAGTCTGAGATAACACGACTACAACGTGACGTAAGGATGGCGCCGGCAGGGCCGCGAATCAAGTTGGCCCGTGAAATGCATAATCTGGTCTGGCACCGGCCGGCGGGTGCTGGAGCAAGAGAACAGGTGACCAACTGGATGAAGTCCGGCGGCCACGTGCCGCCCCCAAACGTAGAAACCTGCAACCCTGAAACCATCGGCCGTCATCGTGCAGGCCGCTGGAAAACGCCGCTGATCGTCGGCGGGGTGTTGCTCATGCTGCCGCTGGCGGCAGGCCCCGGCGTTGCCCGCGACCTCGACGGCCGCTACGCGAACTCACCGCTGAAGCAGTGGTTCGACAGTCTGAAGAGCGGCAAGGGACCCTGTTGTTCCGATGCCGATGGATATGCGCTGAGCGACGTCGATTGGGAGGCCGGCAACGGACATTACCGCGTCCGGATCGAGGGCGAGTGGTATGACGTGCCCGAAGATGCGGTGATCACCGAACCAAATCGCGTCGGCAGAACCATGGTCTGGCCAATTCGCGGCTATCAAGGAACGACCATCCGCTGCTTCATGCCGGGCAGCATGACGTAGCATGCAACTGCCGTCATACTCCGCGAAGGCGGAGTAAACAGTACGCTGCGGCTTCTCGGTTCAATCCGACGGTCTCTGGAATACTGGATCACCCGCCCCAGTGCGCAATTGCGCACAAGGCGGGTGACGACGACAGCAGGTAGGAATTTCGTGTGCTCCATCGGCGGATCAGACGTATTTCTTGTCGCGCTCCAGCAGCTCGATCGAAATGCCCTGCGGTCCGCGGATGAAGCAGATGCGAACGCCGGGTCGGATGGTGGTGGGCTCCTTCGTGAACTCGACGCCCTTGGCCTTGATTTCGGCTGCGACCGCATCAATGTCCTTCACGGTCAGGCCGAAATGGTCCAGCCCCTGATAGGGCGTTACCGGTGGGGTGTTGACGCCGTCGCCGGCGGTAACGGGCGCGATGAACACGTTGGCGCCGCCGAGCTTGACGTCGATTCGCCCCGGGCCGCGGATGATCTCGCCCCCAAGGATGTTTTCCAGCCAGACTGCTGTCGCTTCGGGATCAGGGCTGCGGAGGTGAACATGGTCCCAGGTAACGGTCGGCATTCGGACTCCCATTTTTATCGTTGCGGCCTTAAGGCCGGTTGCAACGCCGCCAATGTAGCGACCGCGCATATTGAATGCCATCCCGCGCGCGCCGCCGTCGCAATATTGTCGAGGTGGCATGAAATACGCTGCGCAACGCCAACGATTTTGCGGTGAGGGATATCGAGATCGCCTGCGCCTTTGCTCGCCGCGACGGCAACCATCTGGCAGACCGCAGGCGGATCATTCCCGATACCGTCAACATGAAGAGCCGGAAGCGCTACGCCGGCATGCTGGTAGGGTTCGTCAACGTCAACGCGAACAAGGCGAAATGTTCGGTGGTTACCGCCAGCCGCATTTAACCTTGCTGCTTAACCCTGAGCAGCCAAAACGCGCGGTCCGCCCCCGAAAACGTGATCGCCGAACTTGAACCTTGCCGGCGGGTAAGGAACTAACTGCCATATCGCCCGTTGAGCGATGGAACCGCATAGTCCTTTGCGGGGGAGCTGGATCGATGCCTGTAGCGCGCTATTTTCTGTTTGTCGGCGGAATCCTGCTGGCGCTTTTGCTGGCGGTCGATGCCTTTTTCCCGCAACAGGCCGTCGTGGCCAGCCAGGCCGCGCCTTCGGTCGACAAGACGGTGGTGCGCATTCGATCCGATCAGAAGCCACCGGAGCGGGTGGTTTACGATACCAGCCTTACGACCATCGTTCCGCCGGCCGTAACGGCCCAAGCGTCGGCCGCCGTAGCAGCTCCATCCCCGGTCGCAGCAGTTTCTCTCGATGCCAGCGCCCAAGCCCGCGTACGCGAGACGTTCGCTCAATTCGTTCCGTCAGAGGCGAAGAAGCCCGAGGCGCAGCGCAAGCGCAAGGTCGCCAGGAGCCGCCCGGCGCCGATGTGGCAGGGTGCACAACCCCAAATGCGGGTTGCGCAGCAGTCGCAGTACGGCTTTTTCGGCGGTTCGAACTGGAACAGCACCTGGTAAGCCGGCGCGCGATCTAATCTAGAGCCTTTTCCGTTTCGATTGAATCGAAACGGGGCTCTAGATTCCTTGTTTGACGCGTTTTCTTGACGCGAACCGGGTCCACTTCGCTGGAAAACGCTCTAGCGCGGCAGCTTTGGAATCTTGTCTGCAAAACCGTTGAAGCAGGTCAGCCGCTCGTCTTCTTCTTTGAGGAAGCGGCAGTCACTGGCAGCCTTTGCGGCCGGCGCTTTCGGCTTGGGCTGCGGCTTGTAGACCGCGTCGTAGCAGGTCAGCCGTTCCTTCGTGGCGTCGTCGATGTCCTGGCAGGCCTGCAGCTTCTGGGCCGGCGACAGGGGCTTTTCTGCTTCCTTCTTGGCCGCTGCCGATTTTTTCGACCCGACCACAACCAATGGTTTTCCGCCAAAAGTCGGAGGATCGGCCGGTGCGGCGCCTTGGGCCAGCGCCGCCGCCGGATACAGGACCGCCAGCGTCAGGATGATCTTTCTCATATCGAATGTCCGAAATAGCCGTAAGCCAAACAAGGAGCGCCCGGATCGGAAACCCCAACCTCGCGGAATCTGACCCCCGCCGCGCCTCCGTTCTCTAGCACCATCCCCGAGCGTCTGTCTAACTTGTTGATTTAATAGCCATTCAATTGCCCCCCGAGCATAGGCTCGCCGGAGGGTTTGGCTTGGCGGCGCGTGGGCAGGGCCAATCTGCTCGTGATCGGCATATCCCATCGCCAGCTCGAGAGGGGTGGGCGCAACGCCATTCGTCGGTCGCAGGGGCCGCCGCCGCATGCGACCTATCGCGGCGGCCGCGAGTGGCGCGTTGCGAAGACAATCACGGGCGTCGTGTTGGATCTCGACCCTGGCGCGCTGCGGACGCTGCACTGGCATCCGAACGCCGACGAGTGGCAATACGTGATCGAGGGCGAGTTCAACGTCACCTTATTCGGTTCGCACGGCCGCTATCGAACTGAGCGGATGCAGAAGGGCGACGTCGGTTACATTCCGCAGGGCTATGGACACTCGATCGAGAATGTCGGCACCGGCCGTTCGCGCATGCTGATCGGATTTAATACCGGCGTCTACGAAACCATCGATCTGTCGCAATGGATCGCGGCCAATCCCAGGGACGTACTCGCGACGAATTTCAGTCAGCCGGCGGAAGCGTTTGTAAACTTCCCGGATCGTGGTGTGTTCATCGCCGATAGAAACGGGATCTGAAAGCTTGATGTTATCTCACAAGCGTATTGCAGCGTCCAACTAGCGAAGCCGGTACGCGTCAAAGGCATGAGCCAAAAACAAGCCGATGCTGATGAAGACGAGGAGGGCCGTCACAATCTCGGTCATAGCCTTCCTCCCTGAGTTGCCATGCCAGAAAGGGCACACTTGAGAAATTCGCGGTAGATGAGGTTAAGCACCGATAGCAACATGATCCCACCTCGTTCGTTCCGACCCTCAGACGGTAGCGGCCATTTGTTTCCGCAACGCTTCGCGGGCGGGAAAAATGGTTTCGTTACGACGAATTCGCGATCACGGAATCGCGACGGAACTGGAACCACATATGGCCGGATGCCCGCCCTCTTCTCGCCATCCTAGTTCGGGAGACCTGCGGCAGCCCCGGCTGCGAAGGCCGTGTTCCCGAAGGTCGTGTATGTGATCCGACATCTGCCGCAATACGAGACTGTTGCGTCCCGCCGTGCGTTGCTGCGCGGGATCGTGTCTTCGGCTAGCGTGCTTGCGCTCGGCGGATGCGCAAGCCTCGGGGCGACCGGTGCGCGTTACGACGCATCGTCGCTCTCGGTGGAGCCGACATTGATCGTCGCCACCACGCGCAAGCCGGTGAACGGCGGGAGAACAAAACCGTGGTTCGGGCCGGAGCGCGCGACAAGGATGACGGTTGCGCGGGCGAAGTTGGTGGCGCCTGATGAAAGCCGCTTCTCGCTTGCCGCGGCCGGGCTTGGCGATTGGCGGCTCGATGCGGTCGATCCGGTCGCGTCGGAGGTCGGCGATCTTCTCGGGCAGACCAGCGGCGGCGGCTCCGATGTGCTGATCTATGTCCATGGCTTCAAGCAGACGTTCGAGACCGCGGTGCTCGATGCTGCGCACCTCGCCGACGGCATCAAGTTCCGCGGCCAGACGATTGTGTTCTCCTGGCCGTCGAAAGCGGGACTGTTCGACTACGCCTATGATCGCGAAAGCGCGATGTGGTCTCGCGATGAATTCGAACGCGTGCTGAATTCCGTCGCCACGACCCCGGGCGTTGGCCGGATGCACATCGTTGCGCACAGCATGGGCACCATGTTGACGCTCGAAAGCCTGCGCCAGCTTTATGCACGGTCCGGCGACGGTGTTGCAGACAGGATCGGCGCCGTGGTGTTCGCTTCGCCTGACATCGACATGGATGTGTTTTCTTCGGCGGTCGTCCGCATCGGCCCCGTCGGGCGGAAGATCACCGTCGTCGCTGCGACCAACGACCGCGCGCTGGCGCTGTCGGGGCGGTTAGCCGGCGGGATGACCCGGGTCGGCGCCGCCGAGAAGGCGGCCATCGAGCGCCTCGGGGTGCGCGTTATCGACGCGTCCGATTCAGGCTGGGGCGTCATCAACCACGATCTGTTCCTCTCCAATGCGGAGGTGCGGCGGGTGATACGCCGCTCGATCGATACTTCGGCCGCGTAAAGCAAGTCGTGAGAAGTTGTTTCGGCGCATTGCCAAACGGTTAACCAGCCCGTCGCGTCGGGGAACCCACAGAGTATCTATATTTAAGGTATGTGCGGCACGATCCATGAGGTTGGGTCCTTTTTGGCTGCCTCATGAACAATACTGCAAAGTTATTTCAGATCGATACCGAGAACCATGAGCTGATGGACGCGCAGCTCGCGGCGTTTTCGCGGCAGGTCCCGCTGCTCTACTTCATTCTGAGCGTGAACTCGATTGCGTTGGCGTTTACCCATCTTGATATCGCGCCGATAAGTCTGACCGTCGTGTTTCCCGGCATTCTGGTCGGTGCTTGCGCGATCCGTTGCCTGATCTGGCTAAGACGCCATGGCCGCACGGTCGAGTCGAAGGCCGCGGCCCGCACCCTGCGGGCGACGGTGGTGCTGGGTGGCGTATTGGGAATTGCCTTCCTGTCGTGGGCGCTGAGCCTGTTTCCGTACGGCGATACCTCTCGCCAGGGCCACATTTTGTTCTTTGTCGGCATCACGGTCGTCAGCTGCATCTTCTGTCTGATGCATGTGCGCGCGGCCGCGTTGATGCTGACCGGTGCCGTGATCGCCCCGTTTGTGGTCTTTCTACTTGCGAGCGGCGACGTGGTTTATGTCGCCATCGGATTGAACCTGTTTCTGGTCACGCTCGCGATGATTTACATCCTGATCATCTGCTCCCGCCAGTTCGCCGCCATGGTCAACGGCGAGGTGGAGACGAGGCGTCTCAGCAACGAAAACTTCCGTCTCGCCAATGTCGACAGCCTCACCGATCTCCCCAACCGGCGCCAGTTCTTCCACCGGCTGTCGGTCCTCGCAGAGCAGGCGCGTACGGAAAACCGAAAATTCGTCGTCGGCGTGCTCGATCTCGACGGCTTCAAGGCGGTCAACGATCTTTACGGGCATGGGGTCGGCGATCGGGTGTTGCAGTCAGCCGGTCAGCGTCTCCTGGCGGTTTCCGATGACACGCAGTTTATAGCCCGTCTCGGCGGCGACGAGTTCGGAATCATCGTCGACGCCGGCCTCGATCCCGAGGCCGTTCTCGCTGTCGGCGCAAGAATCTGCTCGGCTTTCGACGCGCCGTTTTCCGTCGCCGGGATCGTCGCCCAGATCGGCGGCTCGGTCGGATTTGCGCTGGCGCCGGATGCCGGCACGACGGCGGAATTGCTCTATGAACGCGCCGACTACGCGCTGTACCACGCCAAGGCGAGATACCGCGGCCGGCCGGTGATCTTCTCCGGGGAGCATGAAGTCGAAATCCGCAGGCTCAGCACCATCGAACATACGTTGCGGAGGATAGATCTCGACGCGGAATTGTCGCTGCACTTTCAACCGATCGTCGATGTCGGAACCGGGCGGCTGATCGGCTTCGAAGCGCTTGCGCGATGGCATAATTCCGAACTCGGCAACGTTCCTCCCGACGTCTTCATTGCGGTGGCCGAACGTACCGAACTGATCGGAACGATCACGCAGGTGCTGCTGCGCAAGGGGTTGGCTGCCGCCAGATCCTGGCCGGATGATCTTGTGCTGTCCTTCAATCTTTCCATGCGCGACCTGGTCTCGCACGCTACCATCCTGCAGATCGTCTCCATCATCGAAGGCAGCGGCATTGATCCTCGCCGCATCATCATCGAGCTTACCGAGACGGCGTTGATGCAGGATTATGAGCAGGTGCAGGACTCGCTCAGGATTCTGCGATCGATGGGGCTGAAGGTGGCGCTGGACGATTTCGGATCGGGGCAGTCCAGCTTGAGCTATGTCCACCAATTGTCGCTCGACAAGATCAAGATCGACCGCGGTTTCATTCGCAATATCGAGACGCAGGAGAGCGCCCGCAATATCGTCAAGACGGTGATCGATTTGTGCCGCAACCTGAAATTCGAATGCGTGGTCGAAGGTGTCGAGACGGCGGAGCAGGCTGAGATCATCGGCCTGCTCGGCTGCTCGACGATGCAGGGATATTTCTTCGCGAGGCCGATGCCGGAAGGCGAAGTCGAGGCCTTCATCGCCAATCATTCTCTTCAGGAAAATCGGCGGCCGGTCGCCGCGGTCGGGTAAGATGTGAGAGGCACCTGGCCCGCTGCGCCATTGCTACCTAGTACGGCGTGCGCGCGACGCGACATGATGACGACAAGCTGTTGCCCACGAACGGCCGCAGCAATGTCGTCGCGTCGTCATCCTTAATGTCGCCAAATTGACCGAACACTTATTCGTCGCCGGCGCGATCGTGTCCGGTCTCGCCTCGAACTGTTCAACGCTCGGACCGCTCAACGTCCGCACGCCGACCGGTTGTCGGCGCGCGGCGCTTTGCGGCTCGATCGTAAGCTGCGGGCGATGCCGGGCCCCGATGCCGATTCCAATTGTTCGGTTGTCAGAGAGGAACGAAAATCATGCGTCAAACAACATCGAAGTCCGTAGCAGGCGCGCGGGCGAACCGCCGGCAGGTGCGCGCCATTCCTGGACGGCAAGCGGGCGGAGCAGGCGATCGTTAACCTCCTGTTAACCATTACGGCCCAGCATCCCCTCTCTACACAAAGGCGCCACGAATCTGGTTCGAAGGCGCCATTGATCGTTCAACTTGGGGGCGGGCAGAAGGCTCGCGGGGGCTCCAAGGAGTAGCGTGATGACGTCATCTGGCGTACGAAACCATAGTCTGCTTTCCGAGTTCATCGCGGCGATTATCGGCGCGCTTGCGTTAGGGGTTCCGATCGCGATAATCATCATCTGGATTTGTTCCTGACCGTCAGGACGCTGGTCGGCAAGGGAACGTGGCGGATTTCCGCTCACGCCGCGGATGCGATCATTCCAACTCGCATGTCCCTGGCGAGAAAGACGCGGGCGCCGTCGGCGAACACGCTGCCGTCGGCAATCGCAACCGCCAGCCTGCCGCGCCTGACTTGGCGCATGTTGACCTCGTAGCGCACGCGCTTGATGGCGGGCTTGACCTCACCCTGGAATTTGACTTCGCCGACGCCGACCGCGCGGCCCTTGCCGGGCGAGCCCGACCAGCCGAGCCAGTAGCCGATGATCTGCCACATGGCGTCGAGGCCGAGAGAGCCCGGCATCACCGGATCGCCGTGGAAGTTACAGCCGAAAAACCAGAGGCTTGGGGTGATATCCAGTTCGCCGACGACGTGACCTTTGCCGAACTCACCGCCGTCCAGGCTGATCTCGGTGATACGGTCGATCATCAGCATGGGCGGCGCCGGCAGTTGGGCATTGCCCGGGCCGAAATAGCCGCCTTCGCTGGATTTGAGCAGATCCTCCCTGGTGTAGGATGATTGAGGAGTGTGGAAGTCGCGAGGGTTGGACAAGGCAAGCTCCTTCGGCATTGGCTGAAGCGGTTCTCAGCTTCTCTCGCTCGCTGGGGTTAGCCCACGCCCGACGCCTGCCGTCGTCATCGGTGCGGAACCGGCTGGTCGTCGGGCTGCGGTAAGCCCGTGAGCGCACGGATTGTACCGGCCAGGGCCGTGCGGTAAAGTTCCGAATGGCTTGGCTGTCCGGCCCCGGGGCGGGGAGGGACTTTAGACGCTGCCAAAACGGCGAGACGTCATAATGCAGCAATGGCACGATTGATGCCGAACTCAACGATGAGGCCGCCGTCAAGACAGGTCAAAAGAGGAGTTCGGCGTATCCGCCAGGTATCGGCGTGGATCGTCGTGCCTGGCCGCGATGCGGTTGAATGTCAGGTGATGGATATCTCGGCCGCCGGGGCCAAGATCATACCGGCAATGCCGTCGCAGGTGCCGGACCGCTTTGAGCTGACTTTCACGAAAGGCGACGACAAGCATCGGCTTTGCGAGGTCGTCTGGCGGCGCGGAAAGACGATCGGCGTTCAGTTCGGGTAGTGCGGATTGAACTCCCGATTGAATCGCCCCAACGCGCGGTTCCGACTGAGGCCAACGTCCGCATGGCGACGGCCTGCAGCGATTAGATTGACCCCTCGTGGCGCACTTTGCCATTCATGACGGTCATCGCGATCTTGGACTTGTGGACGACATCTGTCCTTCAGGGTAATTCCAGGTCTTCACTAGGGTGATCATCCGATGTCGCGCGGCGCGGCGGTAGTGCAGTTTCGCAACGACGTCATCCGCGCGGCGTGGGGACGCGCGCGCAGGTCTATGACTGCGATAAATTTCTCATTGGCAAGAACGCCGACGCCATCGCTCAGTAGCCGAGTGACCAACAATCTCAATTACATCTCGGGCGCTAATCGGCGGAGTTGGAACATGTTGGAGGGCGGGATAGCCACAGATAGGCAGATGCCGCAATTGTATTGCTCATGACAGAACTCGAGGCGTCGTCAGGTCACAACACCGAGAATGATAGCGCCAGTACGATCAAGCTGGTTCGCAGACAGCTGCCCTTCCTCACCATACTCGTGTTGGCAATCGGGGGCGTGGCCTATACCAACATCTCGCAGCGGCCTCTTGTCGGCTATTGGGAGTTTTTAGCCATCGCGATGGGCCTCGTATGCGTCATTACCCAATGGTCGGAGCTCGAGGATAAGCAGGCTCGCTTTCGACTGATGTGGACTCAGGCGCTGCATTGGCTGGCTGTTCTCGTGACGATGAACATCATGCTGTTCTCGGGCGTGCAGCAGGTGCTGCCTACGCTGGCCACCGGTCTCGTTCTTCTCATATTGCTGGCGCTAGGCACGTTCCTCGCCGGTGTCCACCTAATGTCGCTTCAAATCGGCTTTCTCGGCCTTGCATTGGCACTGGCGGTTCCGGCTATCTCGTGGGTCAAGCAATCCGCACTGTTTTTGATTCTAGCTGTGGTATTCCTTATCGGGCTCGCCATGGCGTTCTGGGCATATTGGGGCGATGCGCATCCGGTGGACTCCGAGCGCAGGAGGGCCGCATTTCCCGATCGGGCAAAGGCCATGACGGGACCGAGCCGCGATGGTTAAGAGAGAGAAATGGCCGTGAAGCGCCTCATTACGGTAGCGCGCGTAGGGATGTTTTGAGAGGCGCCCCGGCGGGTCGTCCGGGATCAGGGAGGAACAAGACCATGTCGGATTATGATCGAAATGCAGGCGCGCCCGGTCTTCCAGCCGACGGCGCCATCGCGATAGACGCCGGCCTGCGCGCTCACATGCTGCGCGTGTACAACTACATGGCCGCGGGTGTTGGCCTCACCGGCGTTGTCGCGTTTTTTACCTATCAGTTCACCGGCCCTGAATTACTTCAGAGTCCGCTGATGTGGGTGCTCATGCTGGCGCCGCTGGGGCTGGTGTTTTTTATCAGCGCCCGGATCAACACGTTGTCGGTGGAAACTGCGCGAGGATTATTTTTCCTCTATGCGGCCCTGGTCGGGATTTCACTGTCGACCATTTTCCATATCTACACGCAATCCTCGATCACGCGAGTGTTCTTTATCTCGGCGGCAGCCTTCGGTGCGCTGAGCATCTGGGGCTACACCACCCAGCGAAACCTGTCGGGCTTCGGAACTTTCCTCTTCATGGGTCTGATCGGTATCATTATTGCGAGCCTGGTCAACCTGTTCTTGAGATCGAGCGGGCTGGACTGGATGATTTCCATCATCGGCGTCGGCGTCTTTGCGGGCCTTACGGCCTACGATACCCAGCGGATCAAGAGCATGTACGACCGTGGCGATGACGTCACTTCGGCGGGCCGCAAGGCCGTGATGGGCGCGCTTTCGCTCTACCTCAACTTCATCAATCTTTTCATGATGCTGCTGCGTCTGATGGGAGGGCGACGCTAAAGCATGCCGCTTCAGAAGCGCGCAGCGAATAGAGACGAGGAGAGCAATCGGAATTGATGAAGGCAGAGCAGGAGAAATCCTTATGTGCGAGTCTCGTTCGTAAGCAGGTCCCAGGAACCGCTGAAAAGGCGACCTGCCGCATGAAGCCGATGTCTTTCGCGCGAGATGATAGGAAAAAACCCTGACCTATCCAGATGAATCCCCTGATTGATCGACAAGGCGAGTTGGATTTAGATGAAGGCAGGTTTGATGCGCTCGGTACAAGCGTTGCAAAGAGCCAAGCGACTTCATCTGACAAATGTTTTGGCTTCTGCGGCGCTCGAAAAAGCATTCGGACAAGGGAGAAACCTATGGCAGTAATGAGTCGCCGTGCCATTCTGACGAATATCCTGCCTGGTGCCGTCGTTGCTATTGCCGGCGTCGGGACGATTGGTTGGGCTGTCGCGCCGGAAGCCGCGGATGCTATGCCATTGGCTATGGCCAAGGGAAATCACTTCAAGGTCGATGACTTGGTAGAGAAGGCCCAGGTAGTCATCGTTAATCCGCGCCGCCGTCGCCGTGGCCGACGTTGGGTTTGCTGGTGGCACAGGGGACGTCGCCGCTGCGGTTGGCGGTGGTAGTCGCCTTCCTTTCGTTACGTCGGTTGGCTCGTATCGTCGACGGGACGGCGAACCGGAAACGCGTTTGCCGGTGGCCGGGGTGAGGTTGGCATGCGGCGCTTCTGCGCGATATTCACCGCGTGAGCAGTGCCGCACCCAGCGCGATAGTCAATATCAGCAACGACACGGTAGCCGTCGACCACTGACGAAGAACGCTGTCCGTTCGTTGCAGCGCCTTGCCCGACGTGACGGCCATCCGCATTCCGCGGTCCAGCGCCACGATGATGTCTCCCTTGGGAATGCGTGGCAACGAGCGTCCCAAGTGCCACAGCACAATCGCCAGTACGGCACCCAGCAGAACGGGCCATAGCGCTTTCCATAGTACAGCAGGAGAGAGCGGGTCAGGCAGCGTTCCGCTCGGGACCGTCAGATACAGCGTCCACGGCACGACCAGTGAAACGATTGCGGTCGCCAGCCAGGGCCAGACAAGTCCTGCGGTGGGTGTCGCTTGCGGATCCTGCGATGCCGTCTGCGCAAGGCTGCGCAGGAACTGCAACATCAGCAGCGTTGTGCCGATCGCAGACAGCGTTGCAATCGTGCTCGCGGTGCTGTCTCCCAGTAGTTCGTCGGCAACGAATTTCGCCAATGCGCCTCCCGTGAGCGGGAGCCCGCCGAGGCCGACCGCAATGATTGCCACGGGCAGCAGCGTCGGCCATAGCCGTCGACTACCGGTTGCGGCGATCACGCCAATCGACAGGAACAGCGCGCCTTTTACCAGGACGTGGTGCGCAGCATAGAAAGCTGCGGCTAGTGCAGTGCGGCCGTCCCCTGAGAGCATTCCCATGCCGATGACCGCAACGATGAATCCCATCTGGCTCACGCTTGAATACGCCAGCACGACCCTGGGATTGCGTTGCGTAATTCCGATCACGACGCCGTAGAGCGCGGCAAAAAGTCCTGCAGCGGCGAGGGCGGTGCCCCAATCGGGCATTGCGGTTTCGAGCGGTAGAAACCGGATCATTCCAAGGATGCTTGCCTTGACGACCGCACCGCTCAACACGGCGGCAGCCGGCGTCGGTGCCGCCGAATAGGCCAGTGGCATCCAGAAGTGAAATGGTACGAGGCCCGCCTTCATGCCCAGGCCGGCAATCAAAAAGACGAGTATCAGATCGCGCTGAGGCGAGGTCGGCAGCGCTGCCGCGGCGTCGCGGATCAACAGGCTCCCCCCCGGCATTTGCGCGGCCAGCAGCACGAGGGCCATCAGCAGGAGGGCTTCGGCCAGCAAAGCGAGCCCGATATAGACCGCGCCGGCGCGCCATGCGCTGGGCGTTTCGTGCTGGATGATCAGGCCGCACGCTCCCAGTGTGAGCAGCGCGAGAAGAAAATAGAAGCCCACCATGTCTGCGGCCAGAAATACGCCGACACAGCCGGTCAGGGCCATCAACCAGCACACCACGAATCGCCCACGGTTCGGCCGGCCCTGCAGATAATGCGAAGCGTAAGCACCTGATGCGATCCACAACAGCGCCGAAACGCCCAGCAGCATGGCTCCAGGACGGTCCAGGGCGAAAGTCAAATGGAAGCGTGTCGAACCTATTGCCAGCGAAGAATCGGAAGCGACGAGCAATACCGTGGCCAGCGCTGGTATCGGGGCGAGCGCCAGCAGCGAAGGCATCCGGTTCAGCGCTTGGGGCCAGAGGCACGTCAGGAGCATGACGAGCGGCACGACGAAGGCGCTCGCCAGCAATGTGCTTTGCCCAATCATCGCGGCCCACCCATCATTGAATCTGGGCGGCCAACCTGGAGGATATCGATAGGGCCGAGTGCGACCAGACCCAGCAACAGCGACGTCAGCGCCAACGCCAGCGCCGCTGCTTCCTGATATCTCGGAACAGCGACGCGGGGCTTGAGGGGCTCGCCCGACGGCGCAACTGCGCTCGACAGCACGATGAACATGTAGGCGCTTGTAAAGAGGCCGCCCGCGAGCATTACAATCGCCCACCACCATTGACCGGTTGCGACCGTAGCCTCGAGCAGCAGCCATTTCGCCAGGAAGCCGCCGCTTGGCGGCAACCCGATCAGGGATACTCCGCCTAGTCCGAATGCGAAGATCGTCATGGGAATCGCCCGCGCGATCCCTCCAAGCTCGGCGATACGATCATGACCGAGGGTGGCATAGATAAGCCCCGCGGCCATGAACATGGCCGCCTTGGCTGTCGCGTGCGACATCGCCTGAAGCATGCCGCCGGTCAAGGCGCCGCTGCCCTGGAGCTGCGCTGACACTGTATCGAGCGCGAGCGGAAACATCAGGAACAGGTAGCCGATCTGCGCCACCGTCGAGTAAGCGATGAGGAGCTTGAGCCGCTGTTGTCGCAGTGCGACGACGTTGCCGCATACGATGGCCGCTGCCCCCAGCGCACCGAACAGTTGCGCGCCGGCTGGACCAAGCATTCCTGGCATGACGTCGAACCAGAGCCGCACGACAATGAAGAACGATCCCTTCACCACCACTGCCGACAGAACTGCGCTGGCGGCCGCCGGCGCGCCGGCATGGGCTGGCGGAAGCCATAGATGTAGTGGAAAGAGGGCGGTCTTGGCAAAGAGTCCGATGGTCATCAACGTAGCGGCAACAAGTGTCGCGGGCTCCATATGAACCCGGCGGGAGAGCAGCACGATGTCGAGCGTTGCATAGCTGCCGTAGAGCAGGGCCGTTCCGACCAAATAGAGGATCGAGCCAAGCAAGGCGAACAACAGGTATCGCAGCGCGGCCTGCAGCGTCTCCGCCCGGCCGTCGAGACAGACCAGCGGCACCGCGGCGAAGGTGAGGAGCTCGAGCGCGACGTATAACGTGAACAGATCTCCGCCGAGAAAGATCAGGTTCATCGCGCCCCAGATCGCCATCAGCAGGATCCAGAACGCAAACGGTGCGCGGGCTTCGGCGGCCTCTGCGCGCGTGCCGAAGTCCGCGTGCGCAAAGACGGCGACCGCACAGATCACGATAGCCATTACTACCATCATCGCCGCCGATAGTCCGTCGGCGCGCAACGCAATACCGAGCGGGGGCTTCCAATCCCCGACGATGTAGATCAGCCGGTGGCCGCTTTGCCACACGTCCGCGAAAATAATCGTTGCAAGAAAGAAACCGGCAGGCAGCAGAACGGAGGCGATCCGTTCTGCGTACCGTCCGCCCAGCACGAACGACAGCAGGACGCCTGCGGCCGGCAATACGATCGCCAGAACAAGTAACGCCCCATCCGCCGTTGTCGCGTCGGGTAAGATGTTTGCGTCCGGCATCAGGAGTTGCCTCTGTCCGTATCTGTACCTCCAGGATTATCGACGCTGAGCGTGGTTCGGCCGGTCTCCTGCAAAAGCCGCAGCACCAGGGCGATCGCCATGGCGGTTGCCGCGAAGGCAACGACGATCGCGGTAATGACCATCGCCTGAGGGACGGGATCGCCTCCGAGCCCGGAAGCTGCGGCCCTTTTGGCTACGACGCCGAACACCAGAAACACGCCGCTTCCCAGCAGGTTGAACGCCAGTATCTTGCGCAGCGGCTCGGGATTCGTGACGAGCCCGTACAATCCAAATCCGACCAGCGCCGCGCCGCATAGACCGAACAAATTTGCAGCGTTCATGGCTGTCGCACCCGTTCAGGCGGACCCGCGGCGAGCAGGCCCAGCGCCACGCCGATCGAAAGCGTCAAGGCGAACTCCACCGCGACGATCAACGGTTTGGCGTAGCCCGCCGGATATGCAAGGAAGGCATTCGCGAGCACCATCCCGGCTATTCCGATAGCGAGGAAAATCACCGGCCCGACGACCAGCAGCAGGCGCAGCCAGCGTTGGTCGATCGAAGGTACGCTTCTCAGGCCTGCGATCATGACCAGGAGCCACATCGCGGCCAGGATGGTGCCGCCTTGAAAGGCGCCGCCTGGTTCCTTTGCTCCGACCCAGCACATATAGATCGCCACCACGATTCCGACCGGCGGCAGAAGTTGGGCAAGAAATGTCAGCGTGCTGCTGGGTTGCGCATAAACACGTAGTCCCGGGATTCCTCCCCACACGCCGTCAGGCGCCAACGACCAGACGCCGAGCAAAGCGAGCATCAGGACTACTTTCTCAAGCAGCGTATCGAGCGCACGGTAAACGAACAGAACGCCGGCGACAGGATTGCCGAGACCAGTCTGCGGCAGGTTCTCCATCGCCATCGGGGCGAGTGTGGGAATGACTTCGGGCGGAGACAGCACGGCGATTGCAAGGCCTGTCGCGACAACCGTGCATAACGCGCCCGTCACAAGACGAACCGGCAGACTGGTCGGGGTGTCGTTACCTTTGGCAAAGCGCAGCCGTGCGACCGCACCGAGCATCAACATGCCGGTCATTCCACCGCCGATCGCCGCCTCCGTCAGCGCGACATCGACCGCTGAGAGCCTGACCCAGGCGATGGACAACAGCAACCCGTAGACGACGAAGCCGATAACAGCTGCGAACGCTTCGCGCACGACGATGGTCGATGCCCCGATCCCCAGGATCAGGATGACAATGCCGACATCGAAGGCAGACAAGATGGTCATCCCTGGGGTCCGTGTTGTCGAACCGCGCCTGCAATGAGTTGTGTAACGATCGCGCCGGACAACTGGACCAGCAGCCAGATGCTCACCAACTTCAACGCGCCGAACAGTCCGTTCGCTTGTGGCAGCAAGCCCAGAACGACAAGGCCAAGGCCAAGATTGTCCACCTTGGTCAGGGCGTGTAGCCGCGTCAGCGCGTCCGGAAAGCGGATCAAGCCGACCGTCCCTGCCAAAAAGAACAACGACCCCGGCCGAGACGGCGGAAACGGTGATGATGTCAAGCGCGAGGTTCATCCGCCGCTCGCTGTCTTCGCGACCTCGCTCTGCTGGTCGGACGCGCTTCTAACGAACGCCACGGCCGCGAATGCAGCGAACAACGCCAACAGCAGTGCAACATCCACGATCGACGCTGTCTCGGTCGCCGAGGCCAGCAAAAGAAGTATGGCGACGCCACCCGTGCCCAGCAGCTGTGCGGCCATCATGTGGTCAACCTCGGCGGGGCGCCGAAGAATCACGACCAAACCGAGCGCCACCATCGTCAGCACGAAGGCCGCGGCTCCGAACAGGAAGTTAGCCATTGCGCTGCGCTCCTCCGAGGGCCTGCATGCACAGGGCTTCCTCCGCAGCCAGTTGCTCGACCACCGGCTGCGTCACATCGAGACAATGAATGGTTAGGCCATTGCCTTCCGCGGGTCCGCACGGAAGCGTGCCTGGCAGCAAGCTCATGATAGCGCAGAACGCGTCTCTCTTCGTGCCGGGCGGAAGGTGCGATTGATAGACCACGAAGCCCGGCCGGAGCGACAGCCGAGGATCAAGCGCGCGCAACGCGACGTCTGTCCCGGCGGCAATCGATTGACGCAGGAAGTGCAGCACGAATTTGCCGAGCCTGATCGGATGCACGTTCCATTCTTGCGCTGGCAGCAGGTGCAGGCTTACCCAGGTTGCCGTAACAGCAGCCACCAACCCAGCCGCAAGATCGTCAACATCGGCGCCGGCCAGCACCAGCCAGAAACCAAAAAAGCCGGCAGTACGGGAAATAGCACTCCCAAGCGTGCCTCGACCGTGCACGGGCGGCTCCGCGGTCCTGCTTTTCTCCTCCGATGAGTTCATGACCCCACTGACTTCCATACTGCTCAATTCCGAGAGCGGTGCTTCGCACACCCACTGACGTATCGATACCAAATCACGTGGTGAGGACCAGGAGGCAGCCCTCAATTGCAGTCGCCTTGAAGGGTCAGCAACCGAGCGCCGACAAGGTATCGGCACGATGCATGATTAGGGTGCACCACGATATCGGGTGATCACCTAGGTGAAGATGAAGAATCACCCTTGTCGCAGATATACAAAGTTGCCTCGGCTTCGGATGGAGAGAGCGCATCCGGATGCAAATGAAGAGGCCGCTGCGTTGTTTCGACTTTTGAGGGTCTGGCTCTCGATGGAGAGCGCGGAACGGCATCTCACGCGCGATTAGTATTTTGCGTGAATTATGCCGGACTCGACGAAGGACCTGACGAATCTTCTGTTCCTCTGAACCAAGCAACATACAGCGTAGGCAGAAAGATCAGCGTCAAAATCGTCGCAACCAGCAAGCCTCCCATGATGGCAAAGGCCATCGGTCCCCAGAACACCGTCGGAGCGATCGGTATCATGCCGAGAACTGTAGAAACAGCGGTCAGCATGATTGGACGGAAACGGGAGCTGCTGGCATCGACGGCGGCTTCCCAGACATTTTTTCCCTGAGAACGCTCCGCCTCGATCTGGCCGATCAGGATCACTGCATTCTTGGTGATCATGCCCAGCAGCGCCAGGATGCCGAGAATGGCGACGAAGCCCAGCGGCCTGCCAGACAGCAGGAGTGCCGCGACGACACCGATCAGGCCGAGAGGCGCTACGCTGAGCACCAGGAACAGTCGTTGGAAGCTTTGTAGCTGCACCATGAGGACGGTGAGCATGATGAGCAGCATGACCGGCACGACCGCGATGACGGAGGCCTGTGATTTCCTGCTTTCCTCGACCGTGCCGCCAACGACGATTTGGTACCCTGCCGGGAGCGTCTTTGTCAGAGCTTCCACATCGGGCGAAAGTGAGCTCACTACCGTCTCCGGCAGGGCTCCCGCGACGATGTCGGCTTGTACCGTCAGGGTCGGAACGCGGTCGCGCCGCCAGATCAAGGGATATTCCTGCCCGTATTCGAAGGTCGCAAACTGACTGAGCGGAACTGTGCGCCCGCCCGGCAGCGGCACTTGCAGGGTGCGCAGGGTAGCAAGCGAGACACGCTGTTCATCCGTCGCACGTGCGATGACATCGATCAGGTAGATATCGTCGCGCACCTGGGTAACGGAAGTGCCGGATATGACGGTATTCAGAACGCTGGCTACTGCCTGCGAGCTGAGACCCAGCAGGCGGGCCTCATCCTGGTCGACGCGAATGCGTACCTGGCGGGCGGGCTCGATCCAGTCAAAATTGACCTTTTCGGCTGTGGGATTGGTTGCAATGATCTGGGCGACCTTGAGCGCAATCGCGCGCACCTGATCTACATCAGGACCGCTGACGCGATATTGCACAGGCCATCCGACCGGAGGCCCAAGTTCAAGCGGGGACACCCGCGAAATTGCGCTTGGAAACTCGTTAGACAGGATCTTTTCCAGCTTCAGGCGAAGACGTTCGCGTGCCGCAACGTCCTTTGCAACAATGACCGCCTGGGTGAAGAAGTTGTTCGGTAACTGAACATTGAGGGGCAGATAGAAGCGAATGGCGCCGCGACCCACATAGGTGCTCCAGCGCGCCACATCCGGATCGCTCTTCAGGGCAGCATCAAGGCGTTGCGCTGCGGTTTCGCTGGCATAGATCGACGCATTCTGCGGCAGACTGAGATCAACGAGCAACTCCGGACGGTCGGAGGACGGAAAGAATTGCCGAGGGATGAGCGGAAGCGCGAGAAAGGATGCCGCGAAGAGTGCCAAGGAAACGAAGATCGTCAACCATTTCGCGCGCATGGCGAAGGTGAGAAAGCTCCGATACCACCGAAAGACCCTGCCGGGCTCAGCGCTGGCCGCGGCCCTCGGTGGCTTGAGAATGACGACGCCCAGCAGCGGTGCAAAGATCACCGCAACGAACCAGGACACGATCAGCGCGATGCTGACCACCGCGAACAGCGAGAATGTGTATTCTCCGGCCGAACTGGCCGCAAAGCCGACAGGGACGAAGCCGGCGATCGTCACCAGCGTTCCCGCCAGCATGGCAAATGCGTAGGTCCGGAACGCGTATGTCGCGGCCTCGACCTTGTCGTCGCCTGCCGCTAGACGATTGAGCGTGGCATCGGTCGTCGTCATTGCGTCGTCGACGAGCAAAGCGAGGGCGATGATCAGCGCGCCAAGCGATATGCGCTGCATATCGATACCAGCCATTTGCATGATCGGAAAGACGATGGCCAGCGTCAACGGAATCGAAAGTGCGATGATCAAGCCGGGTCGGACGCCAAGGCTGATGAAGCTCACGACGAGAATAATGGCGATCGCCTGCAGCAGCGACGTCATGAATTCCGAGATGGCGCCGTCGACGGTGACGGCCTGGTCCGCAATGAGCTTCGGCTCGATGCCGATAGGCAAGTCGGCGGTGACCCGCGCCATCAGTTTCTTGATGTTTGCGCCGAGAGCAAGAATATCGCCGCCGTCACGCATTGCGATCGCAAGCCCGATGGCCGGTTCGCCATTCACACGAAATTGCGGCTGCGGCGGGTCGGAAAAATCACGCCGTATTTGCGCGATATCGCTGAGGCGGAGCACGCGTCCGCCCGCGACGAAATTGGTGTTCGCGACATCCTGTTCCGACGCGAATGCGCCTGAAACCCGCAGCGAAAGACTTTCATTGCCGGTTTGAATCGTGCCGGCCGGGCGTACGATGTTCTGCGCTTGCAGTGCCGCGATCAGTGCAGAGCGGTCGATCCCCAGGCCGGCCAGTTCCTTCATCGAGAATTCGACGAAGATTCTCTCGTCCTGCGCCCCCAACACTTCGATTTTTGATACGTCAGGCACCAGGAGCAGCTTCGAGCGGATATCCTCGACGCGATCGCGCAGTTCGCGATGCGTGAAGCCGTCGCTTGTAAAGCCGTAGATGATCCCGAACGTATCGCCGAAATCGTCGTTGAAGCCCGGTCCAACAATTCCGGCCGGAAGGGTCTGGCGGATATCTCCGATATTCTTGCGAACCTGATACCAGGTGTCAGCAACCTCCTTTGCGTTCGCGCTGCCCTTCAGGTTGACGAAGATTGTCGTAACGCCGGCACGGGTGAAGCTGCGCAGAAAATCCAGGTGAGGCGTTTCCTGCAGTTTGCGCTCGAGCCGCTCGGTTACCTGTTTGAGCGTCTCTTCGACGGTCGCTCCCGGCCATGCGGCCTGCACGACCATGGTCTTGATGATGAAGGTAGGGTCTTCGCTGCGGCCAAGCCGGTAATAGGACAGCACGCCGGCGATGACGGCCACGATCATGATGTAGGCGACGAGCGAGCGGTGTTTAAGCGCCCATTCGGACAGATTGATCATGGCTCTGACCCGAGCAGGCGAATCTTCTGGCCCGGGTGAAGGGCCTGGACGCCCGCTGTGACCACGACTTCGCCGGCATCCAATCCCTGCGAAACCACCACCCGCGCCTGGTCGAAGCGCAGGACGTCGACGTTTCGGATTGAAACCGTCTTGGTCGAAGGATCGACAATCCATACCGCCGGTCGCTGATTGATCTTCGTCAATGCCGTTGCCGGGATGTCGATGATCGGCACGGAATCGGTTTGCAGACGCCCGACGACGGTTGCCCCAAGCCGCATGGCCGCCGGAGGATCAGTCAGGCCGACTTTGACCTCGAAGGTCCGGGTTACAGGATTGGCTTGAGCGGCGACTTCGCGGATTCGCCCGGCGGCAGTCACTGCCGGATCGTCCGTCAGGCTGATGGTGATCTGGGGATCGCTGGGTGTTGATCGAAGCAACTGGGCCGGAACGTCGAAAACCGCGTCGCGACCGTCTTTCCGTGCAAGCCTGGCGATCATTTGCCCGGCCTGAACGACTTCCCCCGCGCCGGGGCCCGTTGAGGTTATCGTCCCCGGCGCATCGGCCTTGAGTTCGGTGAAGCTTACCAGGTCGTGTGCGGTACGGAGCTGGGCTTCGGCGGCGTCTACTTGCGACTGAGCGGTTTGTTGCGCCTGTGTCGCGACATCGTAATTGGCCCGCGTCGTCCATCCCTGCGCAAGAAGCGTCTCCTGACGCTCGAAATGATTGCGCGCCTGCGTCAATTGCCCCTGCGCGGCCGCGAGACCCGCCTGCGCCTGCCGCAGCGTGTTCAACTCGTTTTGTGGCTCAAGCCGCGCCATTATTTGCCCGGCTTGCACCCGGTCTCCGAGCTTGCCGCTGTTTTCCAGCAACCGCCCGGAAATCCGAAACGCAACGTTCACTTCATCCTCGGCCTCGATACGGCCGGTAAATGTAAGCGCCTGGCCAGCCTCGCGCTTTTCAACGGTTGTGGTCCGAACCGGACGGGCGGCCGGAGCTGCGGTGTCTGTCTCTCTCTGGCAGGCTGCGAGCGACAATGCCGGCGCTATGGCAACAAGCGCCGTCATCAGCAATCGATACAATTTCGTCCTGCCGGAGCGTAAAGGCATAGCAAGACCCACGAGCTGCAGATTAATCCCCGATAAGTATTTTCGGTTGAGCGAAGAACCCCCGCCATCAGCAAATATACTGAGCGCTCCTGCTGATTGCCCCGGCCTTGAGTAAGGGTCCGCCCCATATGATGGCTACGTCGCACCGGCTGGCGCGGTGCTCCGTCAGCGTTTTGAGTCTCGTCTGGACTGCGCCCTCTTGCTGACTTCTGAAACAGCGCTGCAAACCGGTTCGCTATCGAGAGCAACATCTGCCGAAGAATCCGGCTGGTCGGTATCGGAAAGTAGACTGGACGTGCGTAATGCTCCTTGGCGGCTTTTCCTGAGCTTCGGCCGCAGCGGTTCAAGAATACCTGGCGATTCGACCGCGGTAGGAGTTTGGATGCCTTCGGGCGGCGATCGCGCAGCGGTCGCTAAGCAACTGAAATCAAATTCAATCGTCAATTGTGATGGCGCAAAGCTGAAAAACTCGAATAGAAGTCAAATGTACAGATTGTGCCAAATGGGGTTACGCTATTCGGGTATTAATACAGGTGCTTGACGAGCGGTTCCCGTAGGGTATTTACTTAGTCAAAGCTGGGGTGTGATATCGACCTAAGGTTGTCCAAAGAGCTCGATCAGTTCGACAGGCCGTGCGTTCCGGGAAATCAGGTGCAGCAGCGCAATGTGTATTCGACCGGCATCCCACAAACTCCACTGGACACATGCTCCGGAATATCTCTTCGGAATTCAGATTTCGGACGCCGGACAGTTTTTCTACGAGAGCATAAACCCGGCCTTCGAACGCTTGCTCGGTATTTCAATCGGGGGCAGCGAAAGAGCAATTCGTGACTGCATGAGCGAAGAGGACGCGAAGTCCATTCGCGATTCCTGCAACGCTTGTCTAGCCGAGGGAAAGTCGGTTTGTTATCGGCACCGTCTTACCCTCGGTGGACGCCGACGCGAGTTTGATACTACGATCAATCCCGTTCGTGATTCCGAAAGCGGGAATATAGTCAAGCTGGTCGGTAGCCACCGGGCGATCGAAGAACGAACGGCCGTCAATGCTGTCGACAAGATGGCGAAAAGACGGGCAGCAACGGAACTCGACCTCCGATTGTTCTCGCTTCAGGAGGAGGTGCAGCAGCGGATTGCATCCGATCTACATGATTCGACTTGCCAGCATTTGGTTGCCGCCAGCTTGAACGTAATGCGTTTGCGGCGCGCGATGAGAGATGATGCTGGTGCAGAGAAACTCATGGATGATATCGATGCGTCGATCGATCAGGCACAGAGGGAAATCCGTGCTTTTACCTACCTGCTGCATCCTCAAAATCTACTAACCGACGGCTTGAAGATTACGATCGAGCAATTCGTAAGTGGATTTTCGGCACGCACTTCCCTGAAGACCAATCTCGAAATCGCTCCCGAAATTGATCAGTTGTCCTACGAGCGGCAGCGCGCTGTGCTGAGAGTTCTTCAAGAAGCCCTTATGAACGTCTTCCGTCATGCCCAGGCGACACAGGTGAAGGTCGCAATGAAGATTGGAGATACGCATTTCAAACTTCGGGTTACGGACAATGGTCGTGGCATGCCAATCAATCAAGCGAGATCGGGCCCCCAAGCAATTTCATTTGGCGTCGGAATTCCAGCTATGAGAGCCAGGCTGCGTCAGCTGGGCGGTACTCTCGAAATCCATTCTTCGGCGACAGGGGGCCAGGGGACTACGTTATGTGCAGAACTTCCGCACGCTTTCCCGCTCAAGAGAACGCGACAGCCGGTACGGCGTCAGGGCCATCAGGGATCCATTGCAGGGCAGCATTAAGAGCGCCAGCCGCTTGAAATGTTGAAGGGATATAGGGAATTCAAGGAAGATTGAGGCGAACGACAGAGTGTCGATGCTCACGCGCTGTGGCATTGGAGTGTTCTTCGATCATGAAACGGATTCTCATAGCTGACGATCACGAAACGGTGCGGTCCGGGCTACGTGCGGTGTTGGAAGCGCGCGTTGGCTGGGAGGTCGTTGCTGAAGCACGTGATGGCAAGGAGGCGGTCGCCGGAGCTGTAGAGAAACGACCTGACGTTGCCATTGTTGACTACGCGATGCCGTTTATGACCGGGGTAGAAGTTACGCGGCGCATCAGGGAACATCAGCAAACAACGGAAATACTCATTTTCACTATGCATGACTCGGAGATGTTTGCATTGCAGGCGTTCCAGGCAGGTGCCCGTGCGTTTTTGCTGAAGGCTGACGCGAATAAGATGCTCTTGGCGGCCGTCGAGTCATTGATAATCCATAAGCCGTTCTACGCGGGCTCTTTCACGAGCGAGCTAAAGGGCATAACGACCGGGAAGGGCAATCCGAACCAGGTGCTTTCGCCTCGAGAAAAGACGATCGTTAAACTGGTCGCAGAAGGGTACAGCAATAAGGGTGTGAGCGCGATTTTGAACCTCAGCATAAAGACGACGGAGACGCATCGAGCAACTGCCATGCGCAAGCTAAACATAAATTCGACAGCGGGCCTGGTTCGATACGCGGTTCGTAGCAAGCTGGTGGAGGCATGAGAACGGTTCGTTGATTGAGCGCGGTCGCCTCCAGGATGTCGAATAGCGTTTAAACAGGAAATCCCAATACTCATCCACAGAGTTTCAGGGTTTTGTGGGATTATCGCCATGCCAGGCGACCAATATGATGAGCCAATCCTGCTGTCGCGTAGCTCCAATCCTGCTGTCGCATAGCTATCGTCGATCGCCTGGTCAGTGGCTTCAACCGACAGGAATGTCACTGTGAAGCAGATCCTGATTGCGGACGACCATGAAGTCGTCCGCTCCGGTCTTCGCGCCATCATCGAAACTCGCGCCGACTGGATCGTGAGCGGGGAGGCGGTCGATGGCAGGGAAGCCGTTGCGTTAGCTTTGAAAATGAAGCCGGATGTAGCAATCGTCGATTACTCAATGCCCGTCATGAATGGGTTGGAGGTTAGCCGTCGAATTAAATTGCAGCATCTGCACACAGAAGTGCTCATTCTCACAATGCATGAACGCGAAGAGATTCTGACCGAGGCTCTTCTGGCGGGTGTGCGCGGATTCTTGCTAAAGTCGGATGCGAGGAGCCACCTTATTACGGCTATTGAAGCACTACTTGACCACCGACCCTACTTCACCAGTGTTTTGCTGGAGAAGTTGCTTCATGAATATCAGTCAAATAAGAAGGACAAATCGGAGATCGTGCTATCTGCGCGGGAACAGAGCGTTGTCCAATTGATTGCGGAAGGACACACCAACAAGTCCGTGGGCGGGGTTTTGAATCTCAGCGTTAAGACGGTCGAGACCCATCGCGCATCGGCAATGCGTAAGCTCAATATTTCATCGACCGCCGAGTTGGTCCGGTATGCAATTCGTACAAAATTGATCGGACTTTGAAGGAAGGAATTTTTTGCCTGTTGAAGCTGGTCTTCCGGCTAAGAGAATGCGGAGCGTCTTCCGTAGTATGAGCCGAGCGGAGCCGGCGCGCTTCGCGGTGAGCCTCGCAAGGCCATCCTCGTCGGCCGGCCGGAGAAGGGGCAGTCCACGAGCTATTGGTTGAAGTATTGGCAACCAGTTTGACGCGGGTGCGGGCCGCCCAACACCTGGCGTAACGGTGTTCAAGCATTTAACCGCGGCGTCGATCCTGCGCATCTGGTGGCGATCATTACGATGATGCAATTCATTTCGGAACGTTAATTCCACGGACAGCGCGCCGTAAGGCGACGACCTGCATCACTGCTTCATAAGGCGAGCAACGCGCGCGCCGATTTATGGAGAGTTTTTTTATGTCGAGCCGTATCTCTGAATTTACCAGCTCACAGTCCCATCGGGTGCAGCGACCGTCATTGCTGTCGTTGCGAAGGCTGGCACTGATGGCGTCTGTCGGTCTCGGTGTAGCCGTTTACGGTTTCGGTCCTGCGCCAGGCTCCTTCGGAATTTTTGGTGCCGCCGCCCATGCCGAGGTCAATCAAGCCGCCTCTAACGTCGCCCAGCCCGCGGGCTTCGCCGACATGGTAGAGCGGGTCAAGCCTTCCGTGATCTCGGTCAAAGTGACGATGAAGAAGGCAACCGAAGTCAACGAGAAAAAAGATGACGAAGAATCCGGTTCGCCGATGGAGCGTTTCTTTCGCCAGTTCGGTGGCCCCGATGGGGTACCGCAAAGGCCCGGTCACGATGGTCGGCACCGGGGAATGATGGGCCAGGGTTCGGGTTTTTTCATTTCATCCGATGGATATGCCGTGACCAACAACCACGTCGTTGAAGGCGCCGATAAAGTTGAAGTCACGACCGACGCAGGTAAAACCTACACCGCGAAGGTGATCGGAGCGGATCCGCGGACCGACCTGGCCCTGATCAAAGTTGAGGGTGGCTCAGGCTTCCCGTTCGCCAAGCTGTCTGAAGGCAAGGCTAGAACCGGCGATTGGGTGCTTGCGGTCGGCAATCCGTTCGGCCTCGGCGGCACGGTCACGGCAGGAATTGTGTCGGCCAGCGGTCGCGACATTGGCAGCGGTCCCTATGACGATTTCATTCAGATAGACGCGCCGGTCAACAAGGGTAACTCGGGTGGTCCGGCTTTCAACATGCAGGGCGAAGTCGTTGGGGTAAACACCGCGATCTATTCGCCGTCCGGTGGCAGCGTCGGCATCGCATTCTCGATCCCGGCCTCGGCCGTGAAGAGCGTGATCGCCCAGCTGAAAGACAAGGGAGCCGTCAGCCGGGGCTGGATAGGCGTCCAGATTCAGCCGGTAACGCAGGATATCGCGGACAGCATGGGTCTGAAGCAAGCGGAAGGCGCGCTGGTGGCTGAGCCTCAGAAGGACGGACCTGCTGCCAAGGCGGGCATTGCCTCGGGTGACGTCATCACCGCGGTAGACGGTCAGTCGATCAAGGATGCCCGAGAGCTCGCTCGGGTCATTGGTGGCCTTGCCCCTGGCAGTGCCGTCAAGCTCGACACGCTGCGCAACGGGAAAAGCAAAGTCGTCAATCTGACCCTCGGTCAACTGCCCAATGCTCAGGAGGCCAAAGCTGACACTGATGCCGACAGCAAGGGTTCGGCCATGGATGTTCCACGACTGGGCATGACGGTCGCGCCGGCAGACAAGATTGAGGGGGCGGGCAAGAAGGGTGTCGTTGTTACGAAAGTCGACCCGAAAAGCGCGGCTGCGGATCGTGGCTTCAAGAAGGGCGACGTGATCCTGGAGGTTGCCGGAAAGAGCATGGCAACTCCCGGCGACGTGCGCGAAGCGATCGAAGCCGTGCGCACGGATAAAAAGAGCAGCGTGTTGATGCGCCTTCGCTCCGGCGATGCGTCCCGTTACGTCGCCGTGCCGATCGCAAACGGTTAAGAGCGCAAGAATCGGCAGCGGTTGTCATGGCCGCTGCCGATCCTCGGTTAGACCATCCTTGTTGCCTGGGCGCTCCGCCTGAAGGCCTCGCTTTGGATTTGCCCAGCGGCTCATGATTGTTAACATCCATAAAATCGATTCCTCGGTCAACTCACCGTCGAGACCGTCGTGGGCTGATGCCTGGCACCTTTGGAAGGTCATCTTCCCGAGGCGATCGATCACCGGCCGTTTGGTTTGGGGAACGGTATGGCGGCGCTGGAACGGACGGCATTGGTCCTACAAAAAGTTCATCGAGTATTCGGATCATTAGGGAGCGATCGATTACGACCAGCGCGACCCCATCCATGCGGGGCCGATTGATGACGAACATCACAATGGCGGCCGCGAGCATGAGCAGGACGAGGGCGAGATCGAGGTTCATCAATACCTCTAATAGGGACGACGGAGCAGTCGATCCATAAGTTGACGACCATAGTCTACCGGGAAAAGTGTTTTGCCCTCGGCAAATTGGGCCCGTTTGGCATAGATTAAATCGATCCCAGTCAGGTGAGGCTCACATGGCCCAGATCAGCATCGTGCATACGACCGAATACATCTACCGCAATCCGGTGGGCCTGCTGCGCCATAAGCTCATGGTCCGGCCCGACGAAAGCCATGATCTCCGCCTGCACAGCGCGACGCTAAAGGTCGAACCCGAGCCGACCGGCGTCTACTGGAAGCATGACGTATTCAACAATTCCATCTGCTTCCTGGAATGGCCCGAAGCGCTCAGGACCAAGCGGCTCAGCATCGTATCGACGCTCGATATGACGCATCACCCCGATGGCCAGCCGCTTCCGGTCTACAGCCTCGACCAAACTGCCGAGCTGTTTCCATTTTCCTACAACTCCCATGAGATGTCCGATCTCGCGCGCCTCGCCGAACGCCAGATGCCGGACCCCGACCGTAAGGTCGACGCCTGGGCCCGCCGTGTCGTGGCCGACGCAAACAGCAAGCAGACCCTGAAGGTGCTGGAAGCGATGACGCACGCGATCAAGGCAGAGTTTCGTTATAACGCGCGCTACGAGGAGGGCACGCAGACGGCCGCCGAGACACTGGCGCTCGGTTCCGGCACCTGCCGCGACTTTGCGGTTTTGATGATGGAAGCGCTGCGCAGCTTTGGCCTCGCCGCTCGCTTTGTCACCGGCTATTTGTACGACGATTTCTCGGGCACGACCCGGGGCGGTGGCAGCACGCACGCCTGGTGCAGCGTCTATCTACCCGGCGCAGGTTGGGTCGAATACGACCCGACAAACGGTCTGGTTGCCGGGGCGAATCTGATCCGCGTCGGCGTGACCAGGGAGGCAGGGCAGGCGCTCCCGATATCGGGCGGCTTTATCGGCAATGCGGACGATCCGACCGGGCTGCATGTGGATGTCTCGGTCCGTGCTGTTCCGATACAATGAGGAAGGCCTGCCCCGGCGCTGAATTCCCTAGGCCTGACTCGCCTTTCGAGTGTCGCGATGTGACATTCTGCGGCGCCTTGGCCCTACAATGGCAGCAACCAGGGCACCAGCGCCAAGGCTGCTAACATCACAATGACGGCAAAGGGGACGCCGATCTTCAAGAAATCGCCGAAACCGTAATTGCCTGGTCCGACCACCAGGGTATTTACCGGCGAAGACACTGGCGTCATGAAAGCGGCCGAGGCCGCGATGGCGATAATCATCGCGAAAGGATAGGGCGAGGCACCGATATCCTTCGCCACCGCGATCGCTACAGGTGCCATGAGCACTGCCGTCGCCGTATTCGAGATGAAAAGGCCAAGTGCGGCGGTGATCACGAAAAGCAGCCCAAGCAGGACTCGCGGGGATGCCTCGCCCGCAAAATTTGTCACCGCATCGGCCGCGAGATCGACGCCACCGGTGCGTTGTAAGGCCAGCGAAAAGGGCAGCATGCCGACAATAAGAACCAGGCTCTTCCAATTGATCGAGGCGTAGGCGCTGTTGAAATCCACGCAGCGCAGCAAGCCCATCAGCAAACAGCCGATCAGAACCGCATGTACGTTCGGCACCACGCCGCTGACCATCATGCCGACCGTCAATGCCAGTACCGCCAGTGCCTGAGGCGCGAGGTTCGCGGCCGGCAGAACCTCTTTGTGCTCGGTCGGCAGGTTCAGGACGACGAGATCCGAGAATTCGGATCGCAGCTTGCGGATGTCAGACCAGAAGCCCGTCAGCAGAAGGGTGTCCCCGACTTTCAACGTCTCATCGAGCAGCCCCTGGGTAACGACCTTGCCGCCGTGCCGCAGCCCCAGCACTGTCAATCCCATTTCGCTGCGCACCCGGGCTTGCAAAACGCTCTGGCCGATCAGCCTGGACTCCGCCGGGACGATGACTTCGACCATGCCGATTTCCTGCGAACGATCGGTGAAGTAGCCGCCATCGCCCAGAGGAAGCCTCTCGACCCTATAGTCGTGCAGCATCTGCTCGGTCTCTGTGTCGGGCGCGACGACGTCGAGCAGCAGGATCTGCCCGGCTCCGAGCTCGGTCCTTGCGCTCGGGCGGATTGCCTCGGTCCCGAAGCGACCGTGAAGCTCGATGGCGAGCAGATTCACGCCCCTGTCCCGGAGCGGAACCTCGTCCAGACGCTTGCCGACCAGCGGCGAGTTAGCCAGCACGCGCACGCGAAAGGCTCGATCGGTTAGGCCGTACTGCGTGACCCAATGAAGCAAATTCGGTCCTTGGCGCTCGCTGTCCGCACTCTTGGCCGAGACGGGCAGAAACCGCCGTGCGAACAGCATATAGGCAATGCCAAGCACCAGGAATGCGAGACCAAAGGGCGTAAAGCTGAAAAAGCTGAAGCCCGCCGCACCCTGGCGGATCAGTTCCGCATTCACCACCAGATTCGGCGCCGTCGCAACGAGGGTGAGCATGCCGCTGATCAGGGCGGCAAAGCTCAAGGGCATCATCAACTGGCTCGGCGCGGTGCCCGTGTTCTGACAGATGCGCAGCACCACCGGGATGAATATGGCCACCACGGCGGTCGAACTCATGAACGCGCCGAGCCCACTGACCGCGAGCATCAGCAGCACCAGCATGCGCACCTCACTGCTGCCGGCGGTCGCGTTCAGCCAATCGCCGAGGCGACGCGCCACGCCGGTGCGCACCAGCCCCTCTCCGATCACGAAGAGGCCTGCGATCAGAACAATGCTGGGGTCACTGAAGCCGGCCAGTGCCTCGTTGATGGTGATCACGCCGGTGAATGGCATGATCACGATCATCAGCAGCGCCACCGCATCCATCCGTGGACGATTGGCCATGAACATCACGATCGCGGCCGCAAGTAGCAGAAGAACCAAAGCGAGATTGGTGTTCATGCGAAATACCCAGTCGGTTGAGACGCAAACAGCTCATCCCCTGAACGGCCAGAGGATCGGCACGACAAACGTGCCTACCAGGAAGAACCAGAGCAGCAACGGCAGGCCCATCCTCCAGAAATCGCCGAATCGATAGCCGCCGGGGGCCTGCACCATGAGGCTTGCCGAGGCGGCGATAGGCGTAAGGAAGGAGGCGGCCGCAGCCACCGCCACAGTCACCAGCGCGGTCCGCGGTGAGACACCGACAGCTTCCGCGGCGGCGATCGCTATCGGAATCACGATGAGTGTCGTCGCTGTACTGCTGATCAACTGACCGATCAGCGCCGTAAGCAAGAACAGCCCGGCCAGCAGCGCATATGGGCTCGCGTTGCCGACGATGGCGACGAGCGTATCGGCGATAAGATAGGCTGCGCCCGTCTTGTACATGGCGGTCGAGAGCGGGATCAGCGACGCCACCATGATCAGGACGTTCCAGTTGATCGCCCGGTAGGCCCGTTCGATCTTGAGTACGCCCAGCAGGACGACCGCGCAGGCTGCCGCCAGCCCGGCGACGACTCTCGGCACGGCGCCCGTCGCCAGCAGTGTAACCATGATTGCGAGGATGATGACCGCGCGCAGGGAGCCGATGCCCAAGGGCCTGGCCTGACGACGGATCATGTCAGGGGCCGCAACGACGAGCACGTTCGGATCGCGCCCGTACTCCTCCAGCGCTTCCCAGCGGCCTTGCAGCAACAGTGTGTCACCCGCCGCAAGAACGGTTTCTCCCGGTGCGAGATTCTCGCCGCCGCGCTGAATGCCGAGGATAATCAGATCGCCACTTTCGGTGATCATGCCGGGGAAGACCGTCTCACCGATCAGACGAGAGCGGGGCGGCAGCACCACCTCGGTGAAGCCATGGCTGTCGTTGAACAGCGCCTCCCGCATCCTGGTTCCGGCCGTCTCCTGGCAAGGCGTCAGGCCATACCGCTCGGCGAAAGCGTCCATTGCCGCCTGTTCACCGCGCATGATGAGCCGATCGCCCTCGACAAGAGAGTGTTGCCGCGAGATGTTTTGCTGATGGCGCGGACGAATAGCGATGAAGCTGAGCTCCGGATTGTTCTCGCGCTCCAGCCGCGATTTCGAGCACCGCCTGTAACGTGCCGAGATAGGGCGAGGCGGCGGTGATCTCAAGCTGATGCACCCGATCAAACAACTTGTATTGCTCGGTCAGCATGCGCGAATGGTGGCTCAGATCCTCGGGCATTTCCCGGCTGGTGCGCGCCGGCAGCAGCTTCTGGCCGAAAAGAACCACAATGGCCACGGTGCCTGCCAGGAGCGGCACGCCGATCACCGTCATCTCGAAAAAGCCGAAGGGTGCGAGACCGGCATCGCTCGCCGCGTCGGAGAGCAGCACATTCACAAGGCTTCCGGTCAGCACCAGCATCGAGCCCGAATAGGAGGCGAAGGCGAGGGGCATCATGAGCTGCGCGGGCGGGCGCTTGAGCCGGACGGAGACGATCACCAGCACGGGCAGCAGGGCAGCCACTGCACCACCCGAGCCGATCAGCGCCGTGAGAAAGGCCACGAGCAGCATGGACAGCACCAGCAGGCGTGTCCGGCTTTCGCCCGCATAGCGGATCAGCACGTGGCCAGCCCATGCGGTGACGCCGGATGAATCCAGGCTGGCACTCACCACGAAGAGCGAAGCAATGAAGAGGACCGTGGTGTCACCGAAACCTGCCAGCGCCTCGGAGAGTTCCAGAATGCCGGTGGCGTAAAGCACGAGCGCCGCGCTTAGCGCCACGACCGCGACCGGCACTCGGCCCGAGACGAAGAGCAGCACCATCACGCCGATGATGACGAAGGTAATGAGTATATGCGGCGTCATCGCACCTCGCGACGGCGGTCCGGCCTGGGGCCGGCGCTGCTTGCCCGTGCCGCGCTACCGCGACAATGCTTCCAGAATACGCGCCCAGGAGCGGATCGCCTTATGGAAGCTCTTGAGATTGTATTTCTCGTTCGGGCTGTGGATGCGGTCATCCTCGAGGCCAAAGCCCGCCAGCACCACATCCATGCCCAGCGACTGCTTGAGCTGATGGGTTACGGGAATGGAGCCGCCACCGCCGATGAAGACCGCGGGCTTGCCCCATTCGGCAGTCAGCGCATCGCGTGCCTTGCCGAAAGCCGGGGCCTCGATCGGGAAGCGGATCGCCTGACCCGAGCCATGCTCCAGGAATTCCACGCGGCAATCGGCGGGGAGGCGCGCATGCACATGCTCCCGGAAGGCCTTGCGGATGGCGTGGGGGTCCTGATCGAAAACCAGGCGGAAAGACACCTTTGCTGAGGCCATGGCGGGAATCACCGTCTTGAATCCGGCCCCCTGGTAACCGCCGCCCATGCCGTTGATTTCGCAGGTCGGGCGCGACCAGACCATCTCCAACGCGTCGCGGCCCTTCTCGCCGGCGGGAACCGAAAGCCCGATGGCGCCGAGGAAGGACTTTGCGCTGAAGTTCAGGCTGTCCCATTGCTCGCGCAGCGCCTTGGGAAGTTCCGGTACGCCATCATAGAAGCCGCGCAGCGTGACGCGTCCGTTGTCGTCGTGCAGGTCAGAGAGGATGCGTGCGAGGATGCGGTTAGGATTGGCCGCCGCCGAACCATAAAAGCCTGAATGCAGGTCGCGGTCGGCGGCGTGTATGATCACTTCCTCGCCACACAGCCCACGCAGCATCGTCTGGATCGCCGGCGTCTCGGTGTCCCACATGTTGGTGTCGCAGATCAGGCCAATATCGGCGCGTAGCTCATCGGCATGGGCATCGAGAAATCCCGGCAGGTTCACGCCACCAGATTCCTCCTCACCCTCCAGCAAGATCGAAATGGGGATCGGCAGCTTGCCAGTGACCGCCTTCCAGGCGCGGCAAGCCTCGACGAAGGCCATGAGCTGGCCCTTGTCATCGGCGGAGCCGCGGCCGGTGATGATCTTCGTCCCATCGGGCATCGTCTGGATAGACGGGTCAAAGGGATCACGATCCCAGAGCTCGATGGGATCCACCGGCTGCACATCGTAGTGGCCGTAGAATAGCGCCGAAGGGCCAGGTGCGTTGCGATCATGCGCCACGACCATCGGGTGCCCCGGTGTGGGGCGCACGGCGGCGTCGAAGCCGATGCTTTTCAGGTCGGCCACGTGCCATTCGGCATTGGCCCTACACTCGTCCTTGTAAGCCGGATCGGTCGAAATCGACTTGATGCGCAGGATCGCGAACAGACGCTCAAGAGCGGGATCGAGATTCGCGTCAATGTTGGACAGGACATCGTCGAGCTTGGTCATGGAGCCCTCCGGGGGATTTTATGGGTCACGGTTCAGTACGATCGTCACGTTGTCCGTTATCAAGCCCGGTTTCTTGCCGCGAGGTCACGATTGATTGCTCGTTCCTCCGCGCCTTCTCGGCGCCGGATCAGGAATCTCGCCTGGCAGGAAATTGGGAAGTTTCCCTGCCGGGAAAATCGCGAGCAACGCAACGCCAGCCATGATGAGAAGGCCAATTTTCAAAGCGCGCAATCGCACCGTTGTGTTGACGCGCACCGCTTCCGCCACTTGAGCCGGCGAGGCCGTGGTTTGCTCCATCACGCTCTGCAACCGGTCATTGCTGATGAAGGTGATGTTATCAAGGTCCAGCTGCGCCTGTATCTCCGGCGGCAGTTTTGGATTTTCGGCGATCGTGCGCATAACGGCCGCGCTCAACAGGCCGACGAGGAGCGCACCGGCTACAGCTGTGCCGACGGCAGCGGCGAGATTGTTGGTCGTGCCGCGCAGCGAGCCGACGTCACCCGCGAGCTCTTTCGGCGAGGCTGTGACGAGCACGTTGAACAACAGTGTGACCAGCGATCCCTGTCCAATACCGAAAATAACGAGCCCAAGGAGAACCGGGACGGCGCTCCAGTCATTCTTCACGACAAAAGCGAGCCAGAGCAGCGCAACCGTGCAGAGGATGAAGCCATAGCGTCCGATCTGCCTTGGCGTGAACCGGTTATAGAACCGCACAATCAGCATCGCTGCGAAGAAGACGGTGAGGTTGAACGGCATCATGGCGATCGTTGTCGCCAGCGGCGTGCGTCCCTGCACAATCTGGATGTACAATGGAACCGAGAAATTGAGCATCGCTTCCAGCGCCACGACGGCAAACATCGCATACACCGCTGCCCGCTCCTGCGGGGAGTTGATCACCTCGAGTGCAAGAAGCGGCGTCTTACCCGCAGCCTGTTGTCTGCGGGTCCAGCTCAGAAAGCCCTGACCGAGCACGATACCCAGCACGATCATGATCGGAGCGGGAGATACGCCAAAGAAGTCGAACGGCGCATTGGGCCCCGCCAATCCCAGCCCCCATCGATTTAAATTGTTGAATCCGAAGCTGATCAGAATGATGGCTGCAGCGGCGAGAACAACACCAACGAAATCGATCCGCACCTCCGGACGCGCCTCATCCGGCTTGAGGCGAAAGCTCAAAAGGAAAACCACAGCCGACACGGCAATCAGAATCCCGAACGCCGGTCGCCATCCGACGAATGTGCCCAGAGTGCCGCCGATGACGAACGCCAGAACGCCCGCAGCCGCGCGCGCGGAACCCAGTGCGCCAACGGCCGTTGCCTGCTGCCGTCCCTTGTAATTTTCCGCGATAAGCGCCACCAGCGACGGCACGATTACCGCGCCAGCCGCGCCGGACAAGGACTGCGCGGTGATCATGAGATCTGCGCTGGGACTGAATGTCATCAGCACCTGCGCGGCGCCGAATACGGCGACGGCAACCCGGAATACGTGCGTCGCCCCGTAGCGCTGCGTCAGCTTCGCACCGAGCATGACGAAGCCGGCAACCAGCATCGAGTAAGCCACGATGCCGGTGGCGACAGTCGTGGGCGGAACGCCAAAACTGTTGACCATCCCTCCCAGTGCAACCGGCAAGGAGGCGACGTTGAAGGACATGATCATCTGGCCGAGGGCGATGGTGATCATCGGCACCCAGGATGCATTCTCTTCTTCAATTGAGTGAACCGTCGTCGCAGATGCCATCGTCATGGCGTGTCCCCTGTCATTTTGTCTAAAGTCCAGCCACGATCAGCGCGGGCTGAATCTCCGCCAATTGCAAACCTATGCCTTCGGGTTGGACATGAACAAATCCATGCCCAGCCGCTGCGACAGATACTTCGCCACCAGCTGTCCCTTGACGCTGTTTCCGGCGCTGTCGAGCGGCGGCGCAAAAGTCCCCAGGCCGCCCTTTCCTGGAGAGACCGTGACGATCCCGCCGCCGATACCGCTCTTGCCCGGGAGCCCGACATCGTAAAGCCAGTCGCCGGACGTCTCATACATTCCGGCAGTCGTCATGACGGCCAGCGCGTAATGACAGATCGCCGGATCGACCACGCGTACTTTCGTGATGGGGTTCACGCCACCATCCGCCAAAGTCGCACCCATCACCGCGAGATCCCTGGCACTGACATTCAGCGCGCACTGCCGGGTGTAGAGATCGGTCGCCTCGGCTGGATCACAGTAGATCCGTTCGAAACTCTGGAGCAGGCGGGCGATGCTCTGATTTCGGAAATTGGTTTCCGTCGCCGAGGCATAAACTTCATCGTTGAGCGCAAGCGGGCGGCCGGCGAATTGTGACAATCCGTCGTAGATGAACTTCCATTTCGCATCAGCCGTCGTTCCCGGTGCGAGGCTTGTCGTTGCAATCGCGCCTGCATTGACCATCGGATTTGTCCTGCCATCGGGACTGCGCTCGACGGCGGCGAGCGAGTTGAACGGCAGACCGGTCGCATTCGCTCCAAGTTTTTGGCGGGCCAGCGCCGGCCCCAACGCCTGACAAACCAACGCAAAGATGAATGGTTTGGAAACGCTCATGATGGAGAATTCGTATTCGGCTGCCCCCACGGCGTAGACGGCGCCGTCGGTGCCGACCACGCAAACGCCGAACAGGTCGCTCGGTACTTCGGCCAACGCCGGATATACCTGAGAGTTATGACCGTCCGTATTTGATTTATAGCGCGCGTACACCTCGTCGATCAGCGAGATGACTTCAGCTTCGGCCGGCAAGTGCCCGGTTGATACATAGGAATAGTCACTCTCGGCATCGGCTTTCGCATTCATTGCGCGTTCCAAGTCTCCATCATCAGAAGCGCCGAGAGAGCCCGGACATTTGTCGGGTCAAGCGCTTCTCACTTACTTGTTTCGTTTACCGCTTTTAACGAGCCCCAACGGACCGTCATCTGACGTTGATTTCCCCTGGTGAACAATCAGGCTATTTACCCGGACATCTCGGGGTTTTCCCGGGTGAGAGTTGCCCTGCACCTCACAACCCCCAAGGCAAGCCGAGCAGGTACCAGACAACGAACAGCAGGATCCAAATGATGGACATCCAGAGTGTGTAGGGCAGCATCAGCGCGACGATCGTCCCGACGCCGGCCTTCTTGTCGTAAATCTGGGCAAACCCGACCACCATGGCAAAGTAGGCGTTGAGCGGGGTGATCGCATTAATCGGGGAGTTGCCAACCCGGTAGGCCGCCAGGACGGCTGCGGGATCAACGTTGAGCTGCACGAACACCGGCACGAATACCGGTGCGAAGATCGCCCATTTGGCGATAGCTGGCGTGAAGACGAAGTCCAGGATGATGACAACAATGATGAAGCCAACCAGCAGCCACAGCGCACCGATATTCGCGCTTTTCAACAGATCGGCCATCGTCAGGGCCATCAGCGTTGGAATGTTGCTGTAGTTGAAGTAATCGACAAACTGGCTGATGACGACGAACAGCAGGATGGTGCCGCTCAGTGAGGCAACCGCCTTCGTCATCGCCGCGATGACGGCGGCGGAGCTGTTCACCGTTTTTGCGCCAATGCCGTATGCGACGCCGGTTGCGAGGAACAGCACCATGATGACCCCGATCAGGCCGTTCATGAACGGTGAGTTGCCGATGAGAACGCCGGTTGTGGGATTGCGCAGGGGGGCGCCCGACGGAACCGTCAACAGAAGGAACAGGATCACAACCCCAAGGAACGCAAAGCCGCTGTACCTCAGCCCGCGCGACTCGTCGGCAGAGAGCTGTCCGTCGTTCGGCCCAGGCTGAGCATTGGCGGTTTTCTCGGACTGGTACACGCCCAGCCGGGGCTCGATGACGCGGTTGTTGATGAGCGCAATGACGACCGTCAGGACCAGAACGGATGCGATCGAGAACGAGACGTTGGCGGTCAGATCCAGTGAGGTGGTGGGATTGACCATGTGGATCGCGTCGTTGGTAATTTCCGTCAGAACCGCATCAAGCGGCTTGATAATCATGTTCACGGTGAATGCGCCGGCGACCGCGGCAAATCCCACGGCGAGCCCGGCGAGGGGATTCCGGCCAACGCTCAGGAAGGCGGCGCCTGCCAACGGGATCAACACCACATAGCCGGCATCGGCGGCTATGCTGGACAAAATGCCGACGAACGCGACGATGTAAACCAGTGCCGAGCTCGGAGAAACGGCCACGAGCTTTCTGATCAATGCGTTGATTAGGCCGGCTTCCTCGGCGACGCCGACACCCATCATGGCGACGATCAACAGCCCGACCGCCGAGAAACCCATGAGGTTCGGCACGAGCCGGGTGTAGATGTGGCGAATTCCGTCCGCTGTCAGCAGGCTATTGGCAGTAGTGGTTGCGGTCTCAATCTTGTGAGTATCCGGATTGATGACCTGATAGGTGACGGTCGCCCCCAACATGTAGAGAAGGTGGGACAGCACCAGCACGATAGCGATGAGGATCAGAAATATCACGATTGGGTGCGGGACGCTGTTTCCCACACGCTCAACGGTGTCGAGCATCTTTTGCGCCATCGTCTTGGATGACGCCGTGTTCAACGCTTCACTGCGCTCGATCATATCGGGGATCCTCCGCGAGGTATATCCAGTAGCCACCGATCCGTAGCCACGGCTGGAGCAGTAATGGCATCAAGATAACCACACCATCGGAACAACGAGGAAAATGGGATGCCAAGACGCGCACGGAATCCCGGATCTCGTAACCGGCGCCACAACCGGCTAGTCCTCGCGCGAAAACGCTGACGTCATGCCCGCGAGCGCGACGTCCATCTGAAAAAACAGGGATACCCCAAGGACACCCACAGGCCCCTCTGGGTGGGTTGATCATCCTTTCGCGATCGTCTGTCCGCGCGCTGCTTTCCGGACAACGACATCAATAGGCGCCTTAAAGACTTGGCTGAATACGTGAAGTGCCTAGATTGTTGCAGGGCAATTACCTACCCGAACGAACGGGTAGTCCTGGCCTTTGCCATCTTCGTGGCCCCAACCGAACCGAATTTCTTCAGGGTCGTCTCAGGATACGCCATGATGCCTGGGAGCGAACTGGCTCAGAATCTCAACGCTGTGCACTGCATCACACACGACGGCCTGTCCGGCCGTAACGAGCCTCGCAAGTGATTATGCCGATCGAGCGCCGGCTTGCAGCGGCGGCGGCCGTACGAATATCTGCGTCAGGGAGGCTTCCATATCTGACTTCGAAGCGATCTCCGCAAACGCCGTCGGAGCCGGCGGCGACCAGCGCTTCGTCGCCGTATCACTAGAAGGGCCAATAAAGTGGAACAATGAACAACGCGACGATCAACCACCAGATCGTGAGAAGAATCCCAAACTTCGGGTAATCGGAGAACTTGTATCCGCCCGGTCCCATCACCATCAGGTTCACGGGCGTGGCGATGGGGGTAAGCAGCGCGGCGTGCGACGCGATGGCGATGCCGACGATAAATGGCAGGGGCGACACGCCCAGTTCATGCGCCATCGCGATACTGATCGGAAAGAATAACAGGGCCGTTGCGGTGTTGTTGATCACGCAACCGATCAGCGCGGCGGTAACAAACAGTCCGGCCATAAAGGCACGCGGGCCCGCATCGCCCAAGAGCCATACCAGAGTGTCGGCGATCAAATCCGCGGCGCCGGTCTTGGTCATTGCCGCGCTCAATGGGATCATGCCGCCAATCAAAAAGCAGGTGTTCCAGTCGATACCCTTGTAGGCCTGCGGAATAGTGATAACGCCTACAAGAACCATGAGGATCGCGCAAACCAATCCAGCCACCGCGCTGGGTAACAAGCCGGTAGCGAGCAGGATCACAAGCAGCGCGAGAATCGCCAGCGCCTCTACCGCGCCGAGACCCAGTGGTACGGCCTGACGGCGTACGACCTCCGGCGAGTTAACGACCAGCATCTGAGGATCCGTCAAGTGCCTGTCGAGCGCTCGCCAGCTGCCCTGTAAGAGCACATGGTCGCCTACGGCCAGCGTATGCACACCGGCACCAATGTCCTCGCCGCCGCGCTGTACGGCGAGCACCAGCAGTTCTCCGTCACGCGCGGTCATGCCGGCAAACACCTTTTCTCCTGTGAGCTTCGAACGGGGCGGGATGACAATTTCAGCCAGACCTGAGGTGCGATTAAATAGCGCTTCGGCTATAGAAGTCGAATTGTCTTCGGGGCAGAATGCGAGATGCATCTCTGCCGCCAGCTGGCCAGCGGCTTGCGCGTCGCCGCGAACGATCAATAGGTCATCTTCCCTGATATTCTCGCGTGTCAGCAGCTTTCCGCTTTCAGCCTCCTGAATTGCCACCAGCGAGAGACCGGCATACTTTGAAATATCGACTTTCTCTCGCGGGGCGCCGACAAGTGCAGAGGTCGATCGGACGCGAAGCCGATGTAACCCATCCTCGATCTTGTATTGTTCAACCAGCGTGCGGGCATGCTGGCTGAAGTCAGCTGGCAACGATGCTCCATTCGTATGCGGCAGCAGCCACTTTGCGGTCAGCAGGATAATCGCCATGCTGCCCAGCAACATCGGTATTCCAGCCACCGCAAACTCGAAAAATCCGATCGGCCGGAGGCCGGCATCCACGGCCGCGCTTGATGCTATCACGTTCAACGGCGCACCGATCAGCGTCAACATGGTGGCGCCGTGCGTGGCAAAAACCATTGGGAGGAGCAGCTGCGACGTCGGAATGTGAAGGCGGACAGCAAGCGCCACACATAATGGGAGCAGGGCGGCGACCGTACCATTGACGCTTATGGTGGAGGTGAAAAGTGCCGCGATCAGCATAAGCAGGATCATGAGCCGGGTGCGACTTTCGCCGGCCTGCCTGATCAACCACTGGCCGGCCCAGGTCGTTACCCCTGACGCTTCCAATCCCGCTGCAATCACGAACAGAGATGCGATGAGAACGACGATAAGATCACCAAAGCCGCCCAACGCCTGCTCGACCGGGAGGATGCCGGTGAAAAAGAGCGTAAGCGAAACCCCGAAGGCTACGATTACTGGAGGCACGCGTCCCCAAATGAAAAGCACGAGCGCCACGAGGATCAGTAGAAATACAATGATGATGCCGCTCATTGTCGACCTCCCAAGCCGAACCGCCACTGATCACCGGGACCGAAATATCCAGACGCTCAGCGACAGCGAGCGAGGGGCGCTATTCTCTGGCGATCATAGACCGGCAGGATAGTCGCCGCCCTTGGTTCGCAATCGGGCCGTCTTCAAAACCGCACGGTGGCGGAGCCGAGGACACGGTTGGCGGTGCCAGAACCGGCGCTGACCGGGGCCGTTGCTGCGGTGCCGCCATACACGTCCCGACGTGAGTAGACATATTCGAGACCGACATCGAGCCATCCGGTCCCGACGGTATTGCCACGAAGCTCCGCAAACGGGCTCCAGATCAAATTGACGATCCCCTGCTGCATGTTGCTGTTCAACAACGTGGCCGAGGCGGATCCCGGCACGAAGAACTGCGCATAGGATGGGTACTGCTGCCATGCGTAGGAGTAGACGAAATTGCTGCGCAGCTGCGGCGTCCAGAAGCGGCGGTAACCTGCGCTTGCGCCATACGTTGGCAGGGCGTCGAGGCTGACATCCACAACGCCGGGCAAGCCGATGTTCGACATCGCATCCTGGCCGAAGGTATTGGCGCCGAAATATCGCCCGATACCTTGGCCGTAATAGGCCATGCCAACCAACTCGTCCGGACCGAACGCCGGTGATAGCCAACGCATTGGGAAGCGACCGCTACCCGCGACACCCCAGCCGACGGTATCGCGCGTGAGCGCCGGCGGCGCCGCCGCCGTGCCAGCCGTACGGATGGTGAGGTCGCGCAGCAGGCCGCGCAAGTCGAGGCCTAGGCCATCGTACCGGTATTCCAGCCGGCCGAGCAAATCGGGCACGGACGTAAATGCGGGACTGAGCCCCCCAAAACCGGCCGGGGTGCTGATCTGCGTGAATACGCCAGCCACGGACGTATATTGCGTATCCGGCATCTCGATCGAAACATGCCCGGTCAATCCCGGAGCCAAGCTTGCTGTCGCGCGAACTTGCGGCTGGCGCACGAATGATTGGTTGAGATTGGTCGAGAAGTTCACAGTTTCATAGACGCCCTCGTTCCACAGGCTGTTCGCCCAGCCGACCAGTACGCGAAACTGTTCCGTGCCGAGTTCGCCCCAGGCCTGACGGAGTCGAAAGACCGCATTGGGAGAGGCTGCCGTGCCCCCGCCGAAGTCTCCTTCCACGCGGGTTTCCAGAGTGCCCCAGGGGATCGCCGTGCGCGTATCCATGCCTATGCGGCTGAACCGAGCGGACAATCCAGTATCGCCCCCCTGCAAGGCGGCGGGGCTTCCGGAGAGGGGAATGGTTTGCACAGTCGGTGCATCGGACTGATTGCGACCATTGAAATCGTGGTACCCATGGAGGTTGGCAAAGCCATAGAACCTCACCTCGGACTGAGAGCCTGGGATACGAAACGAAAGGCCCGGGAGATCGGAACGCAACGCGTCTTGGCCTTCTCCGTCGTACTGACTGCCCATCCGCTCGGGCTGACGCAGGCCCGGAATGGCCGCCAAGGCAGGTTGTGGCAGAACCGCAGCATTCGTGGTCATCCGCGGCTCAGTCGACGCAATCGGGGTCGCAGGCGGCTTTTTCCCGGCGGCTGGCGCGGCGGAATCGCGACGTGCGGTAGTTGACAGAGACTTCGAATGCTTATCGCGAGTTTCGAGTTCGTCGACGCGTTGCCGCAGTGCGCCGATCAGCTTGTCACCTTCCGTAGCACGGGCTTGCAGCGCATCGAGACGCCGCAACAATTCTTCCATGGAAGGTTTCTGCTCCTGCCCGGCATGTGTCTGTGCCAAAGCTGGACCCGCAAATATTGCGATTGACGCAATGCCACAAAGCGCACGGAATATCAGCACTCGAGCCTCCCGTGTAAGTAGAGAAATCAAGTCTTGCGCTCGACCCCGAAGACCGCAAGGCGGCGTCATCGACAGATCGACATTTTCGACTGGAGTGTGTCATTTCGGTATCGCGGTGGACTGAAGTGGTCGCCATCATTCCCCAATGAGGACGCCATCGTCCGTCTCATCGGCGCCATCCCCACTAGGTACGAACGCGTCGGCTGCCAAAGTGCGGATGCTTTCCGCCGCGATGACGCCAGTGTCGGTTCTTCGTCGGGTTCATATTTTTATTTGGCGTGGCGTTCTTGGATGTGGATGCGCCGGTATCCTTTGCAAGCAGGCCGGTGTTAGTCGATTGAGCCAAGGACAGAGTTGACGGTGTAGAGACGACCATCAATCCGCTCATGATCAAAGCGCTGCATATGGCCCGTATGTTCATGCTCGCCTCCGTCTGACCAAGAGAAAATTAGATGAGAGCGTATTAGGTCGGCTTTGCCGCTTCTGGTGCTGTTGCCGCCGCGTTGGCGAGCGCATCACGAAGCACCTTCTCTTTGGAATCATCCAGAGACGTCTTCAGGACGGTGCCACCGGCGTCTCGAATTTCGCTGAGCACCTTGTCCGCAGTCATTTCCTCGATCAGCACGAACAACGCTGCTTTACCTGGCTGGAGATTTTCAGAAAGCTCCTTCATGAATGCATCGTTGATGCCATAGTCCGTCAGAGCTCCGCCAAGGGCTCCCGACGCCGTGCCCAAAGCAACGCCGATCAGTGGATTCAGAAAAAGGATGCCCACTAGAAGTCCCCAAAAGCTGCCTCGAGCCGCGCCCGCCGCTGTCGTATTGACGAGCTGATTCAACTTGACGGGGCCTGCCTCGGTCTTGACCGCGATGACCGCATCACTGAACTTTATCAGGTATTCTTTTTGGAGCTTGAACAGCCGCTGACGGACCTCCTCGGCCTTCGCCTCCGACGGGTAGACGATCGCAACAAGGTCGGACATATGGGCACTCCTCGTGATTTGGGTGGAGTTGCCGCGATCGATATCGATCAGGGGCAATATCGATTGGACCGTCCGGTTGGCACGCCGAAGTGATCATGCCTCCTGCCGGCTGCTAAGAGTCTGGAGTGGAATGCATTTCGGCAGCTACGGCCATCAGGGAAAACCCGCAGCCGTGTTCGATAAATCGTGCATTGCCGACCAGGTCGGATGATGCGCGACCTGGGCACGCGAGGCACATGGCCGCTTCTAGCTGCCGAACTCAGGACCGCGCCGAGCGGGAATTTGGCGTACTCTACCGGGAGCAAGGCAGGACGCCGGCATTGTTTGATGCCGCGCAAATCCAGGCTCTCTTGGATCGACATCGAAGAGATCTTGAGGCGGGCAATCCACCTGGTCATCGTGAGGCCGATGAGGACGATTTCTAGCTCAAACAAAAGCCGCCCCGGTCGCTGACCCGGACGGCTTCTTGCGCGTTATGGTGCGATCGGTCGACGGGTCTGTAAAAGTCTCAGGATTGCGAAACTGGCGGCGGCGGCGGCGAGGTGCTTGAGCGTATGACCGCTTATTATTGAGCCGAACGAATAGATTTTCTCGTCGAGAAATTCCAGCAATTTGGCGAGCGCATACAGCGCCGCGGCGATCGCCCAATAGCGGGTACCGGTATATTTCGGGGGAAACAACCGGAGGATCAGAACCAAGGTGAGAAACGGAAAGAACTGCGCCCAAGCATAAAGCCGCAGATCGTCGGTCCAGCGCCAGATCAAGAGGCTGAAAATGCCGATAGCCAGTAGCGGCCGCAACAGCATCGCGCCCGCTTTCGCATCAACGCGCTCCTCGACGACGGCGGAAAGGATGGCGGCGAAGCAGATGGTCATGGGCAGCCGATCCCAAAACAGCGTGCTATCGTTCGGATCAAGATGATAATAGGACGAGCCAAAGCCGGTCAGAAATATTCCGGCAAAAAGCACGATGGTCGTCGTGTCGCGATGAAACCGCAGCAAACCGACAGCACCGACAGCAACAAACGGCAGATTTGAAACAACGTTCCAGAAGTTCGGGATACCGAACAATTCGCGCTGGTCCGCGAACTGATGGTAGGCCTGATCCTGCAACAGGGGCGGAAGCGGCAGCAACGCCAGGAGCGAGGCAATCATCAATCCATACAGAACCGGGACGGGGCGGGTTCGAACGATGTTCCCGATGTTCATGATGACCGCGCCTTCGAAACGAACGGACCGCACGAGATTTTCGCCGATCTTACGATATCGACGGATGTTAAAGACTCAAAGTAGTCCCGGATACGAACGATCCCGGATTTCTACCCAAATGCTCTTAACAAGAGAAGTCTGGTCGGTATACCTTCTCCCTCCGTCGTGAGACGGGACGCGCCTTGGAGTTCTTCCGGGCAGCGATCCCGGACTGCGTACGCTGGTTCAAATGGCCGGACAAGCAATGGGTTTGTTTCGTAGATTCCTTTCCAGACCTTTCGGCTGGCTGACCGCGGTCGTCGGCTTTTTGTGCCTGGCCTTGCCGCTCGCCTGGGCTACCCTGGCCGTCTACTATTCGAATTTGCCGTGGGCAGGCGTGCGCGTTGCGGTGGCAGCCGGCTTCGCGGTGTTTGCAATCTGGGCGCTCTGGTTCTCCCGCCAACGTCGCATGACCGTGTTGGCAGTCGTGCTGTTTATGGGAGTCGTGGCCTGGTGGATCTCCATCCGTCCCTCACAAGACCGCAACTGGAGGCCAGAAGTTGCCGTCATGCCGCGAGCCACGATCGATGGCGATCATGTGCACCTGACCGGCGTCCGCAACTTCCAGTACCGTTCCCGGAATGACTTCACGGTCGGCTACCAGGAGCGCGATGTGCAGCTGTCGCACCTGGTCGCGCTCGATTTCTATGTGTCCTATTTTACCGAGGGGCCGGTGGGACATACTTTCGTAAGCTTCATCTTCGACAACGCGCCGCCGCTGAGCATTTCCATCGAGACGCGGCCCGAGGTTGGCGAGGGCTTCGCGCCGGTCGCCTCGCTCTTCAAGCAGTTTGAACTGATCTACGTGGTAGGCGATGAGCGCGACCTGGTGGGTGTCCGCGCCAATCACCGGGGCGAGCCGGTGTATCTCTATCGCCTCAATACCTCTGCTGACGATGCACGCCGGCTTCTTTTGGTCTACCTGGCGCGGATTAACGAACTCGCCGACCGCCCCGAATTCTATCATTTGCTGACCAACAGCTGCACAATCAACATCGTGCGTTACGCAAACGCCGCCGGGCGGAGCGGCGGTTTCGACTTGCGTCATCTGCTCAACGGTCTGGTCGATGGCTACCTCTACGGCTCGGGACGTATCGACACCACGTTGCCGTTTGACGAACTCCGGCGACGCTCCCTGATCAATGAGGCGGCGCGGGTGGCCGATGGCGCCCCCGACTTCTCGCAGAAAATACGGGCGTCCCTGCCGACCATGCCTCACTGAGGCTGTCGCGACAAAGAAAAAGCCCCAGCCGAAGCCGGGGCTTTCAAGGTCTCAAGTTTCGAGCGCGATCAGTACCTGGAAACGGTCGGGCTGTTGAACTGGTAAGACACACGCGCGCGTACGGTTTGCACGTTCATATCGCCGTAGGAGAATCTGGCGCAATTCTGTCCCGCCGTGGTGCATGCGTAGAACGGAGCCGGCTGCCCGTTCGGAAAGGTCCAGCTGCCGCCTCCCGTGTTGGTGTCGTCGAAACGATAATACAGATATTCGACGCCGAAGATCCAATTGGACACGGGCTTGTATTCAAAACCAGCGCCAGCGACCCATCCGACTCGGGTGTTATTGAACCCGGTGGGCCTGATGTCTTGTCCCGGGGCACCACAGAGGGTCCCAGCCCCATTCACCGGGCCAACGCAATGCACCTGCGCGTTGAAGTCCATGTCGGCGAACGCAACGCCGCCGGTGCCGTACAACATCCAATTGGGCGAGGCATAGCCGAGACGACCGCGAACGCTAGCAAGCCAATTGACTTTGGTTTGCAAGGTGACGTTGTCCCTGAGGAGACCGAACGTTCCGCCGGCATTGTTCGTGGCCCCGAACAGATTGTTGGTCCCGCCGGCCTTTATGTCTGTCCAATCCCAGTCGCCTTCAATGCCTAAGACCCAGGTGGGCGCAATCTGCCAATTATAGCCGGCATGAAACCGACGAGCCCGCTGGTCGACGATGACGGGTTGATGGTGGACGGCGCGTAGGCGTTGACCGTATTGCCGATGTTCGCAAGATCCACGTAGGTCATGGACGGCCCGTCCGACCAGGCTCCACCGCCGTTGATACCTGCGTAAAACCCGGTCCAGCCCATCACAGGAGCGGCCATGAGGGGAGCCTTCATGGCCATGTCTGCGGCGGACGCTTGGCCGGTCAACCCAGCAACGGTAGTCAAGGCAAGCAATAATTTTTTCATAGAAGCCCCCACGGAAAAAAATGAATTGTTTTAAAACTGATGCGACAATAGGGAGGATTCTCAGCCATTGCTGTGACGCTTTGGTCACAGTAGCCAGCAAAACTGGCGACAACTCCAGCGCGCGTGCGGATGGCTTCGGAGCGGCCTCAGGTGGCGTCCGTGACCTTTCCCTTACCGTCGCAGGACTTGCACTTGACGGGATAAATCCTGCGACCCGGCTGCACTGGCTGCTTCACGACTGGGTAGCCTGTTCCATTGCAGGCGGGGCACGTGTGCTCTTTGATCTTCGAAATCTTTCATGCCGCTCAACACTCCGTTCGCCGTTTCCCAAAGAAGCCTTTGCTCTATTAGCCGGCCGATGGCTTTATACCGGAGACCGCATCGCCTTGAGTTCCGCCGCAGTAAGCCTGGCTACAGTGTTATGGTCCTTGCCTTGGATCTCGATCCAACCCTGTTGAACCAGCCGGCTCAGTGTCATTTCCCCTGCCGGGACTGGAAGGCGGTTGGCCAACTTCCAGTCGGTCAAACTCAAATGTTGCATGACGGCTCGTTGGCTCATGTTTGCGCCTTTACCCGGGTTGATGGTCATTTTTGAGCCTTCAGCCCAGCGTTACCAGGCGGCGAACAGCTCACCGCAACTCGACGCTTGAGGCTATTTTTTTATCGCTTGTTCAGCCCTCTCGATTGCGTCCATGCAGCTAACCACGAAAGACGCAAAGTCGCGCTTCATAATCTTTTCTTTGCCTGCCTTTTCGCTGCAAAACGTTTGCCGAGCAATCTCGGCCTGCCGCTTTTGCGCGGCCTCTTTATACTTGGGGCTTACACCGGAAATTGCGTTGTCGAGTGAAAGGACAAAAGTCGAAAAAAACACTGCTATCAAAGCGAGTAAAATAACTCGTCTCAAACTGTTGCTCCTATTTGTTAGCCTTCAGCCCCATTTCACAAGCCGGCCGCGCCAGTCCGTTTAATTTGCAGTTCGTTGCGGCGCCGATCCGGTAAGCCACCGCTTCAGCGCCGCACCCACAAGTCTGTGACGCTGCTCGGTGTAGCGAGCGAAAAGAATAGTCAGTGCAATTGTGATAACGGCGGCCACGCACATGTTTGGACCGCCACCTTCAAATATCATGAAGTAATCAAGGAACACGGTGTGATGAAGCAGATACAGGGAGTAAGACCAGCCAGCCCACCACGCGACTGCTATTCCTGAAAAGCTTTCAGCTTTCCATCCAACTCTGAGGCACACAGTAGTCAGCAGCAGGAAAATGGCCGAGCACAACAGGTACATTTCGTAGCTGTAAATTCGTTCACCGGCCCGAACGAGGAAAACGATCTTGACCAACAATCCGGCGGACAGCAGCATGCAGATCGCTGAAGGGAACCTACGCATGACACCTGAAGAAATCACGCGTTCCGCTGCGGCCCCCGCCAACCAGGCAAAGAGCACCATGTTGCCGTCGTAGAACGACTGGACCGGAATAATTCCTGCTGCGACGATCGCTGCTATTCTAAGCGGGCGCAGGCCATCGCGAATCGAGAAGGCGAGCAATCCGACGAACATATAAATCCAGAACTCGATGGCAACTGTCCAAAAGGGCGCGGCTGAGCCAAACGGCTCGAAAAAGCCTGGCGCCTGCAGCATAAACAAATTTGCAACGAAAGTTTCCGAGTTGAGACGTGTAACGACTTCACTGTTCGCGATGTGGCCAAAATATCGCAACGTCAGATAGTCGAGCACAGCTACGAACAGGATGGCCGGCAGGAACCCGGAATAGATGCGCGCCCAACGATCGACCGCGTAGTCAAGAAACGTAGAGCGAGGATCGCCAAGACGCTTGTGCAGCGTTTGGGATATCAAATAGCCGGATAGTAAAAAGAAAATGACAACGCCAAACTGCTGCGGCCAATAGGGGTGCCTCGCGTTGAATATCGCGAGCCCATGGCCCACCATTACCATCAGTGCAGCGGTGGCCCTGGTAGCATCGAAAACCGGATGCATAATTATTGCGTTCCACTTTCTGAATTTGCCGGCTGGGCGGCAGTGAACGCAATCGCTGCTGCGATTACTAGGGCTGCGGACAGCTTCATTTACCCGGCCGATCTTTGCGAGCATCGCGGAAGACGCTTGGCCCCTGGATCAGCTTCCGCTTTCGAACCTTACGATCTTCTTCCGACGCATTGATCAGAGTGCTTATCGATCATTTTACCAGCAAGTGGCGCGCTCGGAGAGATTCGAACTCCCGACCCTCGGAATCGAAATCCGATGCTCTATCCAGCTGAGCTACGAGCGCGTGCGAGGGGTCGATTATCAGACTTGGCCCGGCAGGGCCAGCGGCGGTGCTAGTAGCAGGGATGCCGCCTTCGGTCCTGGCCGATATAGGCGGCTGCGCTCTGGCGGCAGAGGACGTTGGAGGGGCCATCGTAAAAGGCGAAGGTGCCCGGGTGCGGGCCGGGGCCGTAATTGTGCAGGTAGCTGATTGGGTAGGGCAGGCCCCAATTGTGTAGATGGTGGTGCCGGTTGTGACGGGCGTCGGCCAGGCCCGGGACAAGCGTCGCGGCGGTCAGCAGGGCGGCGGCGATCAAAAACTTGGCTTTGGTCATGGCGATTCTCCGGAACGCGTCGCCCTAAACTATAGCGATTTCGGGCCGGGCCGATAGCAGCTTGTACGACGGAAGAAGGCACGTTAAATCAACAAGATATGAGGAAAACTGCCGATTTGTCCAAAATCCAGGGCCTCGCTCGGCCTGGCCGATCCGGTCCCGCACCGCAGGAAAGCCGATAGAAAAGCTGCGGAAAACCGCCCCAATGTGCCCATTTTGACCTCACGATGCTTAACGAATTCCCAACACAGTCCGGCCAGAGTTTTGCTGTCTTGTCCTTGGCTCGCGGACCGCTTATCCCGCGTCTAACCACGGCTATCCGGTTCCTTTTCGATCCATGCGCATCACGTCCCTTGCCCTGCTGTTTCTCTCGGTGCTGGTCGCGACGCCGGCGCACGCCGACCTGCGTATCACGCGCGATCACGGCGGATATGTCGAGGAGTACAAGGCCAAGTACCAGCGCATCCGCGACCGCAAGGAGCGCGTCATCATCGACGGCATCTGCAACTCGGCCTGCACGATGGTGTTCGGCATCGTGCCGATGAACAAGATCTGCGTGACGCCGAGGGCAAGTTTCGGATTCCACCAAGCGTATTACGACAAGGCCTTCACCTTCGGCATCAAGGTCACGAGTTCGGAAGGGACGTCGGACCTGATGTCCTATTATCCGAACACCGTGAAGGACTGGATCCGCCGCAATGGCGGGCTCACCACCGAGATGAAGAAGATCAAAAACGGCGGCGAGCTCTGGAAGATCGTCGATGCCTGCCCGGAAGAGTGGCGCTGATCGCGTCCCGGCGCGTTGCCCTGCAAGTCTGACCTCGCGCTAGAACGTCACCACGCCCCGGATCGACTCGCCGCGCTTCATCAGATCGAACGCGTTGTTGATTTCGTTGAGCGGCATCACATGCGTGATCATCGGGTCGATCTGGATCTTGCCTTGCATGTACCAGTCGACAATCTTCGGCACATCGGTGCGGCCGCTTGCGCCGCCAAACGCCGTCCCTTTCCAGACCCGGCCGGTGACCAGCTGAAACGGCCGCGTCGAAATCTCCGCGCCGGAAGGCGCCACGCCGATCACGATCGATTGGCCCCAGCCGCGATGGCAGGCTTCCAGCGCCTGCCGCATCACGGTGACATTGCCGGTGCAGTCGAACGTGTAGTCGGCGCCGCCGATCTGGTCCGCGCCCGCCTTCGTCATGTCGACGAGGTGAGGGACGAGGTCCTTGCCGAGCTCTTTCGGATTGACGAAGTGCGTCATGCCGAACCGTTCGCCCCACGCCTTGCGGTCATTGTTGATGTCGACGCCGATGATCATGTCGGCGCCGGCGAGCCGCAGGCCCTGCAGCACGTTGAGCCCGATGCCGCCGAGCCCGAACACGATCGCCTTGGCGCCTTGTTCGACCTTCGCGGTGTTGATGACGGCGCCGATACCGGTCGTGACGCCGCAGCCGATGTAGCAGACCTTGTCGAACGGCGCGTCCTCGCGGATTTTCGCCACCGCGATCTCCGGCAGCACGGTGTAATTCGCGAATGTCGAGGTGCCCATGTAGTGATGAACCGGCTTGCCGCCGATCGAAAAGCGCGAGGTGCCGTCGGGCATCAGGCCCTGGCCCTGGGTGGAACGGATCGCGGTGCAGAGATTGGTCTTGCGCGACAGGCAGGACGGGCATTGCCGGCATTCCGGCGTGTACAGCGGAATGACGTGATCGCCCTTTCTGACGCTGGTGACGCCCTTGCCGATGTCGACCACGACGCCTGCGCCTTCATGGCCGAGGATCGCCGGAAACAGGCCTTCCGGATCGGCGCCGGACAGCGTGAACTCGTCGGTGTGGCAGATGCCGGTCGCCTTGATCTCGACCAGCACTTCGCCCTCGCGCGGTCCCTCGAGCTGAACGGTCGTTACTTCCAGCGGCTTTCCAGCAGCGACGGCGACGGCGGCGCGAACATCCATGGCATTCCTCGTTCGAGATATCAGGCTTCGATATGTGAAATCGCGCAAGGTCCCGGCGCGATCGGTTCTTGCCGCATAGCACACGATCGGGCAACAGGGACGGCAAATGAAAGAGGATTTCGACAAATTCGCCGCCCGCGCGGCGCCGGCGATCTTCGTCCTGCTGTGGAGCACCGGCTTCATCGGCACCAAATATGTCATCAACAATGCCGATCCCTTGACCTATCTGGCGATCCGCATGGCGCTTGTCGTGGTGCTGATGGCCGTCATTTGCGCCATCGTCCGGCCGGTCTGGCCAAATCGCGCCGAGACCGGGCACAGCATCGTCGCGGGCATTCTGGTGCATGGCGTCTATCTCGGCGGCACGGCGGTCGCGATTTCGCTGTCGATCCCTGCGGGCCTGTCGGCGCTGATCCCGGGCCTGCAGCCGATCCTGACGTCCACGATCGCGAACCGCTGGCTCGGCGAGCGCGTGAGCGCGATGCAATGGGGCGGGCTGCTGATCGGGCTTGCCGGCGTGGCGCTGATCCTGCACGACCGGCCGATGGGCGGGCAGGCCGGCTGGGGCTGGATCGCGTCGGCGATATCGCTGGTCAGCATCACGCTCGGCACGCTCTACCAGCGGCGCTATTGCAGCCGCATCGACTGGCGCAGCGGCAACCTCGTGCAATATGTCGCGGTGACCGTGTTCTTTGCGATCGGCGCCTTCCTGTTCGAACAGCGTACGGTGCATTGGACCAGCGAATTCATTCTCGCTTTGGTCTGGCTTGCGGTGGTGCTGTCGATCGGCTCGATCGGCCTGCTGTACTGGCTGATCCGGCACCATGCCGCGACATCGGTCGCGAGCCTGTTCTATCTGGTGCCGGCCGTGACCTCGCTGATGGCCTTCGTGCTGTTCGACGAGCGGCTCGATGCCGTCGCGATAACAGGCATGATCGCGTGCGCTGCCGCCGTGCTTGTGGTCAACCGCTCACCGACAAAAACCTAATTGCCTCGGATCGTCGCATAAGCCTTTAGCGCACGTTCGCGGCCAACCTTGTGATCGACGATCGGATGCGGATAGGTCTTGCCGAGTTCGATGGCGGCACTCGCAAGTTCAATCGGCGTCGCCGTCCACGGCTGATGAAGGAGCTTGTCGGGCAATGATGCCAGCTCCGGCACCCAGCGCCTGACATAGACGCCGTCGGGGTCGAACTTCTCGCCCTGCAGGATCGGATTGAAGACGCGGAAATAGGGCGCCGCGTCGGCGCCTGAGCCTGCCACCCATTGCCAGTTCGCCGGGTTGCTGCCGGCATCGGCATCGACGAGCGTATCCCAGAACCATCGTTCGCCTTCACGCCAGTCGATCAGGAGATGCTTGACCAGGAACGACGCCACCACCATTCGCACCCGGTTGTGCATGACGCCGGTGTGCCAGAGTTCGCGCATGCCGGCATCGACGATGGGATAGCCGGTCTGGCCACGCTGCCATGCCTGCAAGGCCTTGGCATCGTGCTTCCATGGAAAGCCGTCGAAATGGGGCTGCAAGTTGCGCGTCGCGAGATCGGGGATGTCGAACAAAAGATGACGGCAGAACTCGCGCCAGCCGAGTTCGCTGAGAAACTTTTCGATATCGGCGGACAGGCGGGGGTGCTCGGCCGCGGCGAAGCGCGCGGCATGCCAGATCTGGCGCGGACTGATTTCGCCAAAACGAAGATGCGGCGATAGCCGCGAGGTACCGTCGCGGTCGGGCCGGTCGCGATCACCGGTATAGCCGGCAATGCCGCCGTCGAGGAAAGTCTTGAGGGTGGCCTGCGCAGAGGCCTCGCCCGGCTTCCAGGTGTCGCGCAGGCCGCCGGCCCAATCGGGCCGGGTCGGCTCGAGCTTCCAGTCCTCCAGGCTATCGTTGGCCAAGTTCGGTACGCCCTTCAGCGTCTTCGGCGCAGGCAACGGCTTCGGCGGATCGCCCAGCGCCTGCACTCGCCGCCAGAAGGGGGTGAACACCCGCAGGCCCCGGTTCTCCTTGTTACGGATCTGGTTCGGCGAAGCCAGCAGGTCGCCAGGGAAGCGATGCACGGCAATACCTAGCTCGCTCAGCTCGGCGGCAACGTGATCTTCAATGGCGCGGTGCGGGGCCTGCGCGGTCTCGTTCCAATAGACCGCCTCGGCGCCAATCTCGCGGGCGAGCGCGGTGATGACCGCAGGCGCCGATCCCTTGCGCAATACCAGCGATGCACCACGCTTGGCCAAGCTTGCCTGCAAGGCGCGCAGCGACTGCGCCAGCCACCATCGCGCCGCGCCGCCCAATGGCCGAATGCCCGGCGCTCTGTCGTCGAGCACGTAAATGAATGCAATCGATGCGTGTGATTTGGCGGCTGCGGACAGCGCCGGATGATCGGAAATGCGGAGGTCGTCGCGGTACCAGACAATGGCAGTCATGCGCGCATAGGTTCCTTTGAATTCCTCAGCCTTTGCCAAGGGTTGTGCTCATTAATGCGATCGTAAGCAAAAACGTTCAGATTGAGCGCGATTTTGGGGGATTTCTCGTAATGACCACGCAATCGACTGGAAAGTTCCTGCCGAGGCTGAAGCTGCGGCTCGGCACCAAGGCCGTTATCTGCGCCATATTCCTGATCGCCGTAAATACCGCGCTGGTTGTAGGCGCCGCTCACTGGTCGTTGACATCAGAATTCGGCAAGCGCGCGTTGCGGGACATTGAAGTCAACCTGCGCACGCTGAGCCTGGCGTTTGCCGAGACCTACGGTGACGCCAAGATCACCATCAAGGACGGGGCTGTCGCCCGCGCCGAAATTTCCAAAATGCCGGAGTTCAAGGACCACGCGATTGTCGACCGCGCCGTCGGCTATACCGGCGGCAACGCGACCCTGTTCGTCTATGACGAGGCCAGCAACCAGTTCGTCCGCCGCACCACCAACGTCAAGAAAGAAAACGGCGACCGCGCCGTCGGCACCCAGCTCGCGCCCGATCACCCCGCACAAGCCGTTCTGCGCCGAGGCGAGGCTTACAAGGGCCCGGCGACGCTGTTCGGCAAGACGTTCATGACGGCATATTATCCGGTCATGGGTTCGGCCGGCAAAGTCATCGGCATTATCTATGTCGGCATCCCGATGGAGCACTACGAGACCATGCTGTCGCATGCCATCCAGAACATGGCGATCGCGGCGGGTATCGCGGCGTTGCTCGTGATGCTGCTGACCACGCTGATCGTCCGACGGGTGACCAAGCCGCTGACCTCGGTCACGGCGTCGCTGACCGCGATTGCCAACGGCAACCCCGATGTCGCGATCGACTGCGAAGATCGCATGGACGAGATCGGTGAGATTGCGCGTACCCTTGCCGTCTTCAAGAACAATTCGGCCGAACGCCGCCGGATGCGCGAGGAGCAGACCGCGGCAGCGGTTGCTTCCGCCGATCAGCGCAAGGCTGAACTGCGAGGTTTCGTCGACGAATTCCAGACCAGCGTCGGCAGCATCCTCGACAAGGTTTTGAACTCCTCCGGCGAATTCGAGCGGGTTGCGCGGCAGCTTACCGAGACCGCGCGGACCACCGCCGGCCTCTCCGGCAAGTCGGCCGGCGCGTCTGAGACCGCCTCCGAGCACGTACGCTCCGCCGCTGCGGCCTCCGACGAGCTCTCCAGCTCGATCGCCGAAATCACCCGCCGCGTCCAGGAATCGAACGGGATCGCGGCCGATGCCGTCAAGCAGGCCGCCGCCACCGACCAGCGCATCAACGAATTGTCGGAAGCGGGCTCCCGGATCGGCGACGTGGTGAAACTGATCACTTCGATCGCCGAGCAGACCAATCTGCTGGCGCTCAACGCCACCATCGAGGCGGCGCGGGCAGGCGACGCCGGCCGCGGATTTGCCGTGGTGGCGCAGGAGGTCAAGAGCCTCGCGGGCCAGACCGCAAAGGCCACCGAGGAGATCTCCAGCCAGATCGGCAACATGCAGCTTGCCACCGAAGAGTTGGTCAGCGCGATCAAGGCGATTGGGCAGACCATCGAGCGCATCAGCGATATCGCCACTTCGATATCGGCGGCGGTCGAGCAGCAGCGCGGCGCCACCCAGAACATCGCCCAGAGCGTGCGCGCGGCGGCCAGCGGAACGGCCGATGTCGCGGCCAACATCCGCAACGCCGCGCAGGGCGCCGACGAGACCGGCGAGACCTCGAGCCGGATGTTTGCCTCCGCCCAGCATCTGTCGGGCGAAAGCCTGCAGCTGAAGGGCGAGGTCGAAAAATTCCTCAACCGCGTCCGCGCCGCTTGAGCGCAAAGCCACGGGTGGCGAAACCCGCCGCCCGTGAAACCGGAAGCCTCCACATACGTATATATTTTGTATGATTGCCCTCGTTTCCCGGGCTGGAGGCCACCGTGAATCGATACGTCATACTCTATCTGGCGACGCTGCTCGTTATCGTCCCCATCGATTTCCTGTTCCTCGGCATTATCGCCAAGGGCTTTTTCACTTCACAGGTCGGCCACTTGCTCGGCGAGATAAAGCTCGTGCCGGCGATCCTGTTCTACCTGCTCTATGTCGGCGGCATTGTAATCTTTGTCAGCGGAGCCGCAGGCGCAACCTCGCAATCGACGCTGCTCTATGGCGCGCTGTTCGGTCTGTTTTGCTATGCGACCTTCGAGCTTACCTCGATGTCGATGCTCAGGGACTGGAGCTGGGCGGTCGTGGTGGTTGACATCGCCTGGGGCTCGTTCGTCACGGCGGTCGCGTCGACCGCCGGACTGCTCGTGGCGAATTGGGTGGTGGCTAAGGTTTAGGCCGTCACTTCGGCTGCGGCACGATCCGGATGTAGGGCTTCGGCGACTTCCAGCCCTGTGGATAGATCGTCTTCGCCTCGTCGTCGGTGACCGAGCCCGCGATGATGACGTCCTCGCCCTGTTTCCAGTCCGCCGGCGTCGCGACGCGGTGCTTGGCCGTCATCTGCAGCGAGTTGATCACGCGCAGGATTTCCGCGAAATTGCGCCCCGTCGTCATCGGATAGACCAGCACCAGCTTGATCTTCTTGTCCGGCCCGATGATGAAGACGTTGCGGACGGTCATGTTGTCGGCGGCGGTGCGCGTGGCGACGTCGCCCGAGGTGGAAGCCGGCAGCATGTCGTAGAGCTTCGACACGTTGAAATCGGTGTCGCCGATCATCGGATAGTTCGGCGCGGCGCCCTGCGTCTCCTTGATATCCTCAGACCATTTCGAATGCTTGTCGACGGGATCGACGCTCAACCCCATCAGCTTGACGCCACGCTTGTCGAATTCCGGCTTCAACTTTGCGAGAGCACCGAGCTCGGTGGTACACACCGGCGTGAAGTCCTTGGGGTGCGAGAACAGCAACGCCCAGCTGTTGCCGATCCAGTCGTGAAATTTGATCTTGCCCTCGGTGGTCTGGGCTTCGAAATCGGGGGCGGTCGCGCCAATCTGGAGTGCCATGATCTGACCTCATCTTGTTCTAGTTACACGGGAATTCGTCGTGGCGATTATAGTGCCGGGCGATAGCTAAAGGAACCTGTTCACGTAAAAGGTGAGATCCTTCTCCGCGAGTGCGGAACTTCTAGCATCTTCTTTCGATCGTTGCGCCTGCGGTGAAAGAACTGTTTGCCGCAATTGTCCGGGGTTGCTTCGACAACCTCTTTCATGTTCCTCATCGCGGCCCGCCGCGGCGTCGCCTGAACCGTGATGAATGTCACAGCGACCAATTGGCAACGGTAGCAAAATCTCGAAATGCCCGTTTCGATTCGTTAACCGCTCGTTCATCGCCCGTATGGAAATGCTGGACTGAATTAGAAATTGAGAAGTGCAACAATGTCTGCCTCGACTGCCAAGATCGCTGAAACGTCTGCTGAAACGTCCGACGTGCCGCAACCGTCCTGCCGCCAGACCGCGGCCCACGCGCTCACGATCGTGCGCGACGGCGTGATCACCGGCGAGGGACCGACCACCAAGGGCCGTATTCATTTCTCCCGCGCGCTCGATGCCGACGACGCCGCCTGGTGCGCGCGTTTCCTGACCGTGAGCGCGGTCGAACATCAGCCGGTGAGCCGCGCCGAAGTCGAGGCGCTGTTTGAAATCAGCGATGCCGCTGCCGAGCGAACTGACGACGGACGCTTCGACGATCTCCTGGCCAAGGCGGTCGCCCATCACGCGGCATCCGAGTTCGGCCTGCCGGTGCCGCCGCGCACGGTTGCGCTGTCGCCCGAGACCGACATCGAGAGCTGGGCGCCGACGCAGGCCGCCAGCATCGATACCAAGGTGCTGGAATGGCTCGCCAGCCAGATGCGCGGCAAGCGCCGCATCAACCATCGCTTCACGGCAATGGTCGCAACCCTGATCGGCGCAGCCGCGCTGCCGCTCGCGCAGTTGCCGGGCATGCTCGATATGGGAATGCTGTAGGTTTCATTCGGCAACTGAATGGTTGAAGAACGGCGGGGCCATTCCCGCCGTTTTGTTTTCGTAGGATGGCTGGAACGAAATTCCCGGCGTCTGGGGGTTTAATACCGGCTCACGACTCCCCATATGAGTTTGATGGCACAATGGAAATCATCGACAACGCGGCAACCTCCGATGACGAAGGATGAGTTGCGCCTGATGCTGGCTCAAGCGGTTCGCAACACACAGCCCATCGCCGAGCCGAGCCCGAAGCTCTCCGCAAAGGCCGATGACGATTAGCATTAGCTGGTGGTTGCCGCTTCTTCGAATACTCCGGAAACACAACAGGCGGACGGTTGGCGTCGATCCCGCAAACCGGCGTATTGTCGACAAGATGGCGCGCCACATACCTGAGCACTTCATCGTGAACGTCGGTTCTGGATTGCAGGAGCAGTGATGCTGAAAGATCGCGAAAATATCCTGGATGCGCTTCGCGAGAAGCCGCAAAAGGCCTATCAACTGATGCGGCGTGCCAACCTTCCCAATGAGGAAGCCTGCCAATCCCTGCTGCTGAAGATGCGCGACGAAGGCCTCGTCAAGTTCGACATCCACAAGGGGCTATGGCAGATCGGCTAGCCCGTTGGATGTTGGCTGCATCCGCCGCTGCCGTTGTCGCAGATCGGTCAGTGGCCGGTGCCGCTGCCGCGTGTCGGACGGGTACTCGCCAAACAGTTGATGGTAGTAGCCGGCGAAGCGGCCAAAATTCTGGAAGCCGAACTGCATTGCGATCGCCGAGATCGTCTGGAAATCCTGACCCGAGCGCAACGCGGTGTGGGCGGCGCACAGCCGGCGGTGGCGAAGAAAAGCGATAGGGCCGGTTCCGAGCGCCTCGTGAAAGGCGCGATGCAGCGTGCGTCGCGACGCGTGAAGGTGGCTGCAAATCTCGGAAATATGAATTGGCTCCGTGGGCCGCGCGTCCAGATATTCCTCGACCTGTCTCACGATCTTCAACGCGGAAGGGAGCGGGCCGTCGCGCTCCGAGGACATCCCGGCTGCGACGTTGGCGGTGACCGCCTCGATCACGGCCCGCTTCCAGAATTCTGCGGCCTCCAGCGTCAGCGACATCGTACCGAGCCTCCCGAGCAGCGATTGCAGGTGGGGAATGGTGCGTTTGACCGTCTCGGCGTTGCCTTTGTAGTGCTTTCGCCACCAGCACGATGGATCGCGCATCCGCGCTTCCGTGGCGTACGTTGACGCGATGTCGGCCTCCGATGCCATCACGACGATGACGGAAGCGCCCCCATGGTACCTGTTCTCGTGCTCGCAACCGGGCTGCATCACGAGCACGTCGCCGGGACGGGATTTATAGGACGAACGCACGACGTGGCCGGCACTGGCGGCGAGCAATCCGATCCCGATGCGATCCCTGGGCGATTCGCCCTTCGTCCTGATGCCGAGATTGAAGCTTGCCGTGTCGATCGACAGATCGCCGATCCGGGCGTGCGCTATCTCGCCGCTGATCTTTCCGCGTTCAAGCTGAACGAGCTCGCGGCGCGTGCCGGGAACGATTTCCTCGAGTTCCTCAAAACCTTCGATTGTCTGCCTGCGTAGCGCCGCGAAATGTCCCATCGCGCCTGCCTCATCTTTGCAGCGGCCAAGCTTCTGTAACGACTTGTTCTTCGCGTTGCGATTGTGACGGCAAAATGCTCCCCCTCAAAGTCGATTTTGCCGGGAAAATGCGGCAATGCGTCGCGAACCGGCGGTATTTTTCGCAAATGCGAGACGAACCGGAGGGCGCAACATTTGGCACAAACTGTACGTCACAGGCGGGAAAATTTCGCTTATGCTTGGAATACAACGACAAATAGAAGCGGCCGAACTCTGCGGATCGCTCGTCTAAAATAGGACAAGAGGGCTGATGTAACGCTGCGTCGGGGTTCGCAGCGAGAGAGAAATGAAAGGGAGCTGACAATGCTACCGACAACAACCATCCTTGCTTGCCGGATACGACAATCGCTCAATTCGATCGCACTGGTCGCCATATTAAGTATCGGCGGGATAGCTGCGTCTTCCAGCCCATCGTCCGCCCTGAGCCCCATGGGGAGCGCTGCACTGGTATCCCAGGGCAAGGCAGCAGCGACCGGCGACGTCGTCGAAATTCGCGCGGTCGTGCGCCGCAGTGGTGTTGCGGTTGGACCGCGCGGCAATGCCGCGGCCTATCGGAGCAGAACGGTGGTGCGCGGGCCAGCGGTCCGCGGCGCTGCGGTGGTGAGGCCGGGATATGGTGGCGGCGGCGTCCGCTGGGCGCGGCCTGCTGCGTATGGCTGGCCCCGCGGCGGCGCGATCGCGGCTGGCGCCGCGATTGGCATGGTCACGGCTGCAACGGCGGCCGCATGGGCAGGCGCGGCCCCGGCGCCGGGCATGTGCTGGTACTACACCGATCCTTCCCGCACGCAGGGGTTCTGGGATTACTGCCGGTAGGGCGGAACCCAGCCCGTGCGGGAGATCGTGATGTCGCAGGCTGAGGCTGAAACGGAACAGCGCCCGCCGGACGTGGCTGGATCTGGCGCGATGGTCTTCATTGCCGGCGGCACGTTCCGCATGGGATCCGACCATCACTATCCGGAAGAGGCGCCGTCACACCGGGTTACGGTCGATGGCTTCTGGATCGACCGCACGCCGGTGACGAACCGGCAGTTCAAGGAATTCGTGAAGGCGACCGGTCACGTCACCACCGCACAAGTTCCGCCGGAACCGGAAGGACTATCCCGGCGCGCTGCCGCACATGCTCTATGCGGGCTCGCTGGTGTTCCCGCCGCCGCGCCGCGTGACCAGTCTCGGCGATTGGAGCCAGTGGTGGACCTTCATGAAGGGCGCCGACTGGCGGCATCCGTCACGGGCCGAAGAGCAACATCAACGTGCTCGACAACCATCCTGTCGTGCACGTGTCGTATGCCGACGCGCTGGCTTACGCGAAATGGGCCGGCAAGGATCTGCCGACCGAAGCCGAATGGGAATTTGCCGCGCGCGGCGGGCTCGATGGCGAAGAGTTCGCCTGGGGCGACGAGTTCATGCCCGGCGGCAAGCATATGGCGAACACCTGGCAGGGCAAATTCCCGATCGAGAACCTGAATGAAGACGGCTATGAGCGCACCTCGCCGGTGACGGCGTTTCCGCCGAACGGCTACGGCGTCCACGACATGATCGGCAATGTCTGGGAATGGACCACGGACTGGTGGTCGCAGCAGCACGAAGCCGATGCGCCGAAGGCCTGCTGCATTCCGCAAAATCCGCGCGGCGGCCGCGAGGACGCCAGCTACGACGCCTGCCAACCCGCGATCAAGATTCCGCGCAAGGTCATGAAGGGCGGCTCGCATCTGTGCGCGCCGAATTATTGCCGCCGCTATCGGCCGGCGGCGCGCCATGCCGAACCGATCGATACGTCGACAAGTCACGTTGGATTCCGTTGCGTGAAGAGGACTGCAGCGACGGAATAATCGTTAGTCCTCATAGTGCAGGAAGGAGCAGATGCAATGCCTGAGCGAAACCAAGACAAGGGACCGACGACGAAGACCTCATCGAAGCGAGACCGAAGATCGCGACTCTCAGCCGGCGCAATATTTTGCTCGGCACGTCGACGCTGGTGGCGGCCGCGGCGATAACATCCGGCGCGTTGGCACAGGCGCAGAAGGCCGCGCCAGCAGCCCGGCGGCGGTCCTGCGCCGGCGCCTGCCGCGCCATCCGGGCGCAAACCCAACATCCTCGTCATCTGGGGCGACGATGTCGGCGTCGCCAACATCAGCGCCTACTCGAACGGCCTGATGGGCTACGAGACGCCGAACATCGACCGCATCGGCCGCGGAAGGGCATCAAGTTCCAGCACTATTACGGCGAGCAGTCCTGCACCGCGGGCCGCGCGGCGTTCCTGACCGGCCAGCACGGCATTCGCACCGGCCTGACCAAGGTCGGCTTTCCCGGCGCGCCGATGGGCATGAGCCAGCTGGATCCGTCGATCGGCGGCCTGCTCAAGAACCTCGGCTACGCCACCGGCCAGTTCGGCAAGAACCATCGTCGGCGATCGCAACGAGTCGCTGCCGACCGTGAACGGCTTCGACGAGTTCTTCGGCAATCTCTACCATCTCAACGCCGAGGAAGAGCCGGAACTGCCGGACTATCCGAAGGATCCGGCCTATCTCGCCAAGTTCGGCCCGCGCGGCGTTCTGAAATGCAAGGCGACCGACCGCGACGATCCCACGGTCGATCCGCGCTTCGGCAAGATCGGCAAGCAGACCATCGAGGACACCGGCGCGCTCACCAAGAAGCGCATGGAGACGATCGACGACGAGACCTCGGCCGCGGCCATCGACTTCATGAAGCGGCAGCAGGCGGCGGGCAAGCCGTTCTTCTGCTGGTTCAACGCGACCCGCATGCATCTGCGAACGCATGTCCGCGCCGAGCATCGCGGCCGCTACACCCACGGCGACAGCGAATACATCGACGGCATGCTGGAGCACGACGACACCGTCGGCACGCTGCTCAAGGCGCTGGACGACATGGGCATCGCGAACAACACCATCGTCGTCTACTCCAGCGACAACGGCCCGCACATGAACACCTGGCCGGACGGCGCCATGACCTGGTTCCGCTCCGAGAAGAACACCAACTGGGAAGGCGCCTTCCGCGTGCCGTGCCTGGTGCGCTGGCCGGGCGTGATCAAGCCCGGCACGGTCACCAACGAGATGATGAGCCACAACGACTGGATTCCGACGCTTTGCGCGATCGCCGGCGAGCCGGACATCGTCAACAAGCTGCAAGGCCGGCTACACGGCCAACGGCATCAATTACAAGGTTCATCTGGACGGTTACGACCAGTCCGCGTTCCTGCGCAACGTCAGCGGCACCGCGGCCAACAACAACGGGACGAAGAGCGCCCGCGACAAGTTCTTCTACTCCGACGACGACGGCCTGCTCGTGGCCTTGCGGCAAGGGCGACTACAAATACGTCTTCTCGGAGCAGCGCATGGCCGGGACGATGGGCGTGTGGGCCGAGCCGTTCACGAAGCTGCGCCTGCAGAAGATATTCAACCTGATGCAGGACCCGTTCGAGCGGGCCGACATCACGTCCAACACCTTCTGGGACTGGCAGCTCAACCACGTCGGGCAGGTGTACGGCGTGATGGACGAGGTCTTCCAGTTCGTGGCGACGTTCAAGGAATTTCCGCCCGCGCTCGTTCCCGCCGAGCTTCAATCCGGCCAACATCCTGGAAGAGCAGCTGGACGACATCAAGGATAACAGGGCGAAGGCGGGGCAACGGGCCCAAAACATCGACAAGATCCGCTCGGGCGTGAACAGGATGATCGAGCAGCAGCTCCAGCAGCGCGGGCTCAAGTAAGCGGCGCTGCATCGTATCCGGCTCGCCCGCGGGCGAGCCGGGTGATTTCGTCCTTTGCGCGATCTCAAGCAGGATCGGGTGGTTCAATGCCCGCGTCTCTCACCAGCGCCGTCCGTCGTGCTCTGTTCGTTGTGCTGCTGGCTTTCAATTTCGTCACGGTCCCATATCTCGCGCTCGCTCAGTCCGATCCGCTTGCCGTCCTGGAACGACGGCGCGGTCAAGAAGTCGATCACCGATTTCGTCGCGCGCGTCACGACGCAGGGCGGCGCCGGACTTCGTGCCGCCGGCCGAGCGCATCGCCACCTTCGACAATGACGGCACGCTGTGGGCCGAGCAGCCGGTCTATTTCCAGCTCGCCTTCGCGCTCGACCGCGTCAAGGCGCTGGCGCCGCAGCATCCGGAATGGAAGACGACAGCAGCCGTTCAAGGCCGTGCTCGACAGGCGACATGAAGGCGCTGGCCGCGTCCGGCGAGAAGGGCCTGCTGCGAGATCATGGCGGCGACGCACACCGGCATGACCACCGAGGAGTTCACCAAGACCGTCGCTCGACTGGATCGGCGACCGCGCGGCATCCGCGCTTCAACCGGCCCTACACCGAGCTGGTCTACCAGCCGATGCTGGAGCTGCTCGCCTATCTGCGCGCCAACGGCTTCAAGACCTTCATCGTCTCGGGCGGCGGCATCGAGTTCATGCGGCCGTGGATGGAGAAGGTCTACGGCATTCCGCCCGAGCAGGTGGTCGGCTCGTCCGGCGTCGTGAAATTCGAGATGGGCGCGGACGGCAAGCCGGTGCTGATGAAGGACGCCGAAGGTCGAGTTCGTCGACGACGGCCCCGGCAAGCCGGTCGGCATCAACCGCTTCATCGGCCGCCGGCCGATCTTCGCCTTCGGCAATTCCGACGGCGACCTGCAGATGCTGCAATGGACCGCGGCCGGCGACGGGCGCGCGCTTCATCGGCATCGTGCATCACACCGATGCCGAGCGCGAATAGGCCTACGACCGCACAGTCGCACATCGGCAAGCTCGACAAGGCGCTGGACGAGGCGGCCGCGAAGGGCTGGACCGTCGTCGACATGAAGCGCGACTGGAAGGTGATTTTCCCGTTCGAGAAGTGAGGAGAGAAACGGGCCCGCAGTCACGGTCCATCGCCTTCAATGCGAGCGGAGGGAGCTACGAGCGGTGTGCGGCAATGACGGCAGGGACACCGCTGCGGCATAGGCACGTGCAATGAAGTGAGATCGGCGGAAACACATTA
>CAVUOI010000045.1:0-12550 GCA_963742935.1 uncultured Alphaproteobacteria bacterium
GCCCTCGCCGGCCGCAGCATACGCGTGACGCTGCCGAACGCCTTGTCGATGACAGGCCAGAACAGCAGCACGATCGCTAGCGTCGTGATCGAGCCGACCAGGCCGTTCGACCAGAACACCTTCATGTCGCCGCCGGAGCCGATCATCGACAGGCGGAACGCATCCTCGGCGCGGTTGCCGAGCACCAGCGCCAGCGTGAACGGCGCCAGCGGAATGCCGATCTTCTTGAAGACGTAACCGACCACGCCAAAACCCAGCATCAGCCAGATGTCGAACATCGCGTTCTGGATCGCATAGGCGCCGATCGCGCAGGACACCACGATCATGGGCGCCACGGCCGCGAACGGCACCCGCAGGATGGAGGCGAAGATCGGCACCGTCGTCAGCACCAGCACGAGGCCGACGACATTGCCGAGATACATCGAGGCGATCAGGCCCCAGACGAAATCCTTGTGCTCGACGAACAGCAGCGGCCCCGGATTGAGGCCCCACACCATCAAGCCGCCGAGCAGGATCGCCGCGGTGCCCGAACCGGGAATGCCAAGCGCGAGCATCGGCAGCAGCGCCGCGGTGCCGGAGGCATGCGCCGCCGTTTCCGGCGCGAACACACCCTCGATGCGGCCCTTGCCAAAACTGTCCGGGTCCTTGGAAAAGCGCTTGGCGAGATTGTAGCCCATGAAGGAAGCGGCGATGGCGCCGCCCGGGGTGATGCCGAGCCAGCAGCCGATGAACGAGGAGCGAAACAGCGTCACCCAGTATTTCGGCAAGTCCTTCCAGACCGACAGCACCACGCGCAACGAGATGCCGGCGGCGTGGCCACGCAGCGCGAGCCTCTCCTCCATGGTCAGGAGGATTTCGCTGATGCCGAACAGGCCGATCACGGCGACCAGGAAGTTGACGCCGCGCAGCAGTTCCGAAGAACCGAAGGTCATGCGCAACTGGCCCGACACCGTGTCCATGCCGATGCCCGCCAGAAGAAGGCCGAGCGACATCGAAATGACCGTCTTGTGCTTGGCCTCGCGGCCGAGGCCCACGAACGAACAGAACGTCAGCAGGTACACCGAGAAGAATTCAGGCGGCCCGAATTTCAGCGCGAACGACGAGATCATCGGCGCCAGGAACGTGATCAGGAGCACCGCGACCAGCGAGCCGATGAACGACGAGGTGAACGCTGCGGTCAGCGCTTCCGCCGCCCTGCCCTGCTGCGCCATCGGATAGCCGTCGAAGGTGGTCGCCACCGACCAAGCTTCGCCGGGGATGTTGAACAGGATCGAGGTGATGGCGCCGCCGAACAGCGCGCCCCAGTAGATGCAGGACAGCATCACGATCGCCGAGGTCGGATCCATCGTAAATGTCAGCGGCAGCAAAATCGCAACGCCGTTCGGCCCTCCGAGGCCGGGCAGCACGCCGACAAAGATGCCGAGCACGAGCCCGAACATCATCAGCAGCAACGTCTTCCACGTCAGCAGCACGGCGAAACCGTGCATCAAGAGACCGAGCGCTTCCATCAGGTCAGTCCTATCGGCCGGTCAGCGGCCGAGCGCCGCTTCGAGCGGGCCCTTTGGCATGATGACGTCGAAGGCGACGTCGAAGGTCACGAACATCACGGCGGTGAACACGAAGGCGGTGAGCAGCGATTTCCACAGCGCGATCTTGCCGACCACGCGCATGAAACCGGCGATCAGCAGGAAGCTCGCGACATAGAGCCCGAGGAACTGCATGGCCAGACAAAACAGCAGCGTCGGCACGAACACCGCCATCACGCGGCGAAGTTGCGCCCGCGTCACGAAGACCTCGGCAGCCTCTTTGCGCGACAGGAACGCGACGACCAGCCCGTAGAGACTGGCGCCGGCGAGGATGACCGAGAGATAGAACGGAAAATAACCGGCTTGCGGGCCGGTCGATTCCCACCCCGCCCCCGTGCGCCAATTGTCGTAGCCGAGCGTCAGCGCCAGCGCGAGCAGCAGCAATGAGACGATCACGTCGACCACGCGAACGCTCGTCACCGCGGGCGAATCCGCCTCCGGTGCGGTCGGGTCTTCGACGACGATTTCGATATCGGTGTTAGACATGGAAGCTTCCGGGTGCAGCGATCCGAGAGGGGATACGACGCTGGTATGCCAGACGTCAATGTCCCGCGCTGCGCTCCGGGAATGCGCTCGCAAGTGCAGCACGCTCCGGCCTTAGCAGCCCGCGCTCGGTGATCAATCCCGTCACCAGCCGCGCCGGCGTGACGTCGAAGGCGTAATTGGCCACCGGCGAGCCATCGGGAACCACCCGCACGGTTTCGACGCGGCCGTCGGCGGTGCGGCCGGTCATCGTCGCCACCTCGTCGGCACTGCGCTGCTCGATCGGAATCTGCGTGATGCCGTCATCGATACTAAAGTCGATGGTCGGCGACGGCAGTGCAACATAGAACGGCACGCCATTGTCATGGGCGGCGAGCGCCTTCAGATAGGTGCCGATCTTGTTGCAGACGTCGCCATTGGCGGTCACACGATCGGTGCCGACGATGGCAAGGTCGACCATCCGGTGCTGCATCAGATGGCCGCCGGTGTTATCGGGGATCACCGTGTGCGGCACGCCATGGTGGCCGAGTTCCCAGGCTGTGAGCGAAGCGCCCTGATTGCGCGGCCGGGTCTCGTCGACCCAGACATGGACCTTCAGGCCGCGCTCGTGGGCCAGATAGATCGGCGCTGTCGCGGTGCCCCAATCCACCGTCGCGAGCCAGCCGGCGTTGCAATGAGTCAGGACATTGACGGGTTCTCCGGGCTGCTTTGTCGCCGCGATCTGTTCGATCAGCGCCAATCCATGCCGGCCGATCTCCCGGTTGATCGCAACATCCTCATCGGCGATGGCGACCGCGCGGGCATAGGCGATTTGCGCGCGCTCCGAGGGCGCCGCCGGCTTGAGTACGCGCTTCATTTCGTCGAGCGCCCATTTCAGATTGATCGCCGTCGGCCGCGTCGCGATCAGAAATTCGTAGGCGCGATCGATACCGGCGTCGGAACGATCGTCCCGCACCGCCAGCGCCATGCCGTAAGCGGCCGTAGCGCCGATCAGCGGCGCTCCGCGCACCAGCATGCTGCGGATCGCGTCCGCTGCCGCGTCGGCGGTCTCCAGGCGCGCGATCACGAATTCATGCGGCAAACGCCGCTGGTCGATCGCCCCAACCGACCAGCCGTCTTGCGCCAACCAGATACTGCGGAAGTGCCGGCCGTCGACCTTCATGACCGCAACACCCGCCCGGCGACGGCGTCGAGCTTCTTCAGTAATTGCGGATCGCGCGCTTCCGGCGCCGTAATCAAGGCGGTGTCGAGCGCCTTGTCCGATCCGATCGGGCAAGGTTCATGCTCGCGCGGAAAATCCCGAGCGAGACGTGCGACGAGCGCCTTGGCCTTGCCGGCATTCGAGTTCAGCACGCGAATGATATCCTGCACGGTGACGGCATCGTGATCGGGATGCCAGCAATCAAAATCGGTGACCATCGACACGCTGGCGTAGCAGATCTCTGCCTCGCGGGCGAGTTTCGCTTCGGGCATGTTGGTCATGCCGATCACCGAATAGCCCTGTGCCTTGTAGGTCAGGCTCTCGGCAAGCGTCGAAAACTGCGGACCTTCCATGGCCACATAAGTGCCGCCCTGCACCGCCGCGATGCCCTCGGCTTTCGCGGCGGCGGTGAGATGTACATGCAGCCGCGGCGATACCGGATGCGCCATCGAGACATGGGCGACGCAGCCTTTCCCGAAGAAAGAACTCTCGCGCTTGTAGGTGCGGTCGACGAACTGGTCGACGAGCACGAAAGTGCCGGGCGGCAGGTCCTCCCGGAACGAACCGCAGGCCGAAAGCGAAACCAGATCGGTGACCCCTGCCCGCTTGAGCACGTCGATATTGGCGCGGTAGTTGATGTCGGAAGGCGACAGCACATGTCCCTTGCCATGCCGCGGCAGGAACACGATCGGCAAGCCCGCAATGATGCCGCGCGTCAGCGCCGCGGACGGCTCGCCCCACGGACTCGTGATGGTTTCCTCACGGACGTCCTCCAGCCCCGGCAGGTCATAGATGCCGGATCCGCCGATGATGCCAAGTACCGCACGCGTCATGACTTCTCCCGGGTAGGCCGTCTCACGGGCATGTTCGACTATACTGCGGCGCAATAATCAAGCATTGTCCGGCGGCTTCAAGAGGGTTTGACATGCCTGTCTCCGAGGATCGGGAAAAACGCCAGTCGATCATCGACGCCTGCCTGCGCATGAACGTATCAGGCATCAATCAGGGCACGTCGGGCAATATCAGCCTGCGCCACGGCGACGGCATGCTGATCACACCGACCAGCACCCCCTACGAGGCGATGAAGCCCGATCAAATCGTCTACATGCATCTCGACGGCAACCATGATCCCGCCCAGCGGCCGTCGAGCGAGTGGCGATTTCACCGCGACATCCTCAAGGCCCGGCCGGAGGTGAACGCGATCGTGCATGCCCACCCGCCCTATTCGACCATGCTGGCGATCATGGGCATGGAGATTCCGCCGGTGCATTACATGGTCGCGGTGCGCCGGCGGCGACACCATCCGCTGCGCGCCCTACGCGACCTTCGGCACCCAGGAACTCTCCGAGCACGCCGTTCGCGCGCTGGAGGGACGGCTGGCGTGTCTCCTCGCGCATCACGGCATGATCGCCGCGGGACCTTCGCTGGCAAAGGCGATGTGGCTGGCGGTCGAGGTCGAGACGCTGGCGCGGCAATATCACGGATGCCTGCAGATCGGCACGCCGCCGCTGTTGTCGAAGGAGGAGATCGAGAAGGTTCGGCTCCGCATGGCCGGATACGGCCACGCGGAGGAATAGCAACGCCGTTGCGTTTTGGAAAGCCGGCGCGTTATTTCGCCACGAAGCCCGCTTCGTTCATCAGCGAGGTGTTGAGCTTATCGTCCTCTTCGAGGAACTTCATCATGTCCTTGCCGGTGAGGAAGATCGGCTTCAGCGCCTGCTTCTCCATATAGTCCTTGTACTCTGCCGTCTGCGTCACCTTCTGGAACAGGTCGACATAGAACGCCTGCTGTTCCGGCGTCACCTTGCCGGGCAGGAACATCGCGCGCAGCATCAGATACTGCACGTCGAGCCCTTCCTCCTTGCAGGTCGGGACGTCGTTCCAGGATTGCGTCTCCGTGACCTTGGTCTTGTAGGCGATACGCTCCTTGTCGAACACGCAGAGCGCGCGGACCTGGCCGGCGCGCCATACTTCGAGATTTTCCGACGGATTGTTGACGTTGGCTTCGGTGTGCTTGCCGACCAGTTGCGTCGCCGCCTCGCCGCCCGACTTGTACGGCAGGTAGGAGAATTTCGCGCCGGTCTTCTGCTCCATGAACACGGTCAGCACGTGGTCCTCGCGCTTGGAACCGGTGCCGCCCATCTTGAACGGCGAGCCTGCCGCCTTGGCGGCCGCGATGAAGTCCTTCACCGTCTTCGGCCCCTCGGCATTGTCCCACAGCACGAATTGATCCATCGCAACGACCGACACCGGCGTAAGGTCACGCCAGTTGAACGGGATCTTCGCCGACAGCGGCAGCATGTAGATCAGCGAATAGGCGATCAGCACCTTGTTGGCGTCGCCGTCGCTGGACTTCATGTACATCAGCGCTTCGGCGCCGGACGCCCCGCCCTTGAGCGACACGACCATCGGCTGCTTCATCAGATTGTTCTTCTGAATGGCGGCCTGCATCATCCGCGCCATCTGGTCGGAGGCGCCGCCCGCGCCGGCTGCAACCACGATTTCGACCGGCTTGGTCGGCTCCCAGGCGGCCAGCGCCGGAGTGGTTGCGATCATGGCCGTCAAGGCGGCCGCGGCTTTCAGCATATGTCCCACGATGTTTCTTCCCTATGTATTTGTAAGGCTTGATAAATTTCAGATTGGCTTAGGGGCCACATCTTGCGGGCGAACCGACCGGAGTTCAAGCTGCGACCACAGGTTGCCGCCTATGACTTTCGCATGAGACGTGAATCCCTGCAGCAGGAGATCCGTAGCTACGTCCGGCTCATTCAAGCTCGCCGCTTTTCCGTTGCATGCCTGTGGATGGGCCCATTTAATGCACGCTTAAGGAAAATCAGGAGGAGGAGTTCTATGAGAAGGATTTTGATGGTTGTCCTGATGGGCACGGCGGTGGCTCGCTGGGTGCGGGAGGGATCCAGGGCCGAAAGGGGAAACCGGCGCGCAAGGACCAGCCGGGCCGCAGGGCGCGCAGGGCGTGCAGGGTGTGCCCGGGCCCCAAGGGCAACAAGGGGCACAAGGGCAGCAGGGTCCCCAAGGGCCACAGGGACCGCAGGGTGCGCCTGGTGCAAAAGGCGATCCGGGGGCGGCGGACCGTCATCAGGTCGGTTCAGAGCGACGGCGAGTCAGTTGCGAAGCAAGTGAAATCCTGGTGTCGGTGTTTTGTCCCTCGGGCGGCGCAGCCGACGGCGCAAAGTGCGGCACAGGCCCGGCCATTGGCCTTTGCCTCAAGAAGCATAGCCGGCATAGGCTTCGCGGTCAGGGATGACGGCGCCTGGAGGAGGCATGAAAGCGTTCGCGATTGGTCTGGTGCTGGTTTGTCTGTCCACCACCGCGGACGCCGGTTCGTCAATCATCGGCGCCGGTTCTCAAACCTGTACGGCGTGGACCAATCGAAAAAAGAACGCGGTCGTCAAAGGAAGCTTTGAATCCTGGCTGGTTGGATTCATCAGCGGACTGAACATCAGCGGCGAGCGGGACATCGTTGGCGGCGGCGATTTTGACGCGATCGTCGCTGGATGGATCGGCGCTGCCTGGCTAGTCCGTCGGATCGAATAGGCATCGCGGCGCTCGATCTCGGTATGGAGTTGGCAAGGAAAGCCGCCAGGCCATAGCCAACGGCAAGCGTTGGCTGGCCCGGACGTTCGAACTACTTGCCCTTCCAGTTCGGCGTGCGCTTGTTGAGGAACGCGTCCATCCCCTCGCGGAAATCCTCGCTCATATAGGCGCGCAGGATCAGGTCCCGGCCCTCCTCGCGCGACAGGCGTACGACGGAGGCGGAGCACCGCTTCCTTGGCCGTTTCCATCGTGATCGGCGCATGGCCGGCAACAAGCTTGGCGGTTTCGTCGGCGCGGCGTTGCAGCGTCGGAACGTCGGGCACCACCTCGTTGAGCAGACCGAGCGACAGCGCCTCGGGCGCCTCGATCAGCCGCGCCGTAAAGATCAGGTCCTTGGTCCGTGCCGGTCCGACCAGCGCGACGACCCGGCTGATATTCGACATCGACAGGCAATTGCCGAGCGTGCGCGCGATCGGAAAGCCGATGCGCGTCGCCGCGGTGCCGATCCGGATATCGCAGCAGGCGGCGATCCCCGCGCCGCCGCCGGTGCAGGCACCCGCGATCGCCGCAATCGTCGGCACCCGGACCTTCTCCAGTGTGCCCAGCACCCGATCAATCCGCTCCTCATATTCGAGCGCGTCGTCCGCGGTCTTGAAGGCGCGGAATTGCGAAATGTCGGTACCCGATGCGAACGCCTTGTCGCCGGCGCCGGTCAGGATCATCGCCTTGATCGAGCGATCGGCATTCACGGATTCGCAGATCGACGCCATTTGCTCGTACATGGCAAAGGTCAGCGCATTGCGCGCCTGCGGACGGTTGAACGTCAGCCGGGCGATGCCGTCCTCGACGGAATAGATCAGGTCTTCGGTCGCAGCTACCGGTGCGTTCATCGCAGCTCTCTCTGTTGTTGTTTCGATCAAACGATCTCAGGCGACGGCAGCCTTCGGCATCGCGACGACGTCGCGTCCCTTGAGCACTTCCATCGCCGCCAGCACGCCGCCGCCGCGATGCGGCACCTTGGCGAGATCGAGACCCATCTCGACGCCCGACAGCGTGCCCATCATCATCAGATCGTTGAAGTGCCCGATATGACCGATCCGGAACACCTTGCCCTTGATCTTGTTCAGGCCGGTGCCGAGCGACATATCGAAGTTTTCCAGCACCACTTTACGGAAATTGTCGGCGTCATGGCCTTCCGGCATGACGACGCCGGTCAGCGCGGGCGAGTGCGCGCCCTGCTCCTGGCACTGCGTTTCGAGGCCCCATACCTTGGCGGCCGCGCGCGTCGCGGCGCTGTGGCGCTTGTGGCGGGCGAAGACGTTCTCCAGCCCCTCCTCCTCGAGCATCTTGACCGCCTCGCGCAATCCGAACAGCAGGTTGGTTGCCGGCGTGTAGGGCCAGGTGCCCGCCTTGTTGATGGCGATGACTTCCTGCCAGTCCCAGTAGGAGCGCATCGCAGGGTTCGCTTTCGCAACGGCCAGCGCCTTTTCCGAAACGGCGTTGAAGCCGAGACCCGGCGGCAGCATCAGGCCCTTCTGGGATCCGGCGACCGACACGTCGATGCCCCAGGCATCGTGCTCATATTCCAGCGATCCGAGACCGGAGATGGTGTCGACCATCAGCAACGCGGGATGGTTGACCCGGTCGAGAATCTTGCGGACGTCCTGCGGATGGGTGACGCAGCCGGTCGAGGTCTCGTTATGGACCACGCACACGGCCTTGATCTTGTGCGCCTTGTCGGCCGACAGCTTGGCCTCGATCTGCTCGAGGTCGGCGCCATGGCGCCAGTCGCCGGGCAGGAAATCGACGTCGAGCTTGAACTTCTCGGCGATGCCGCGCCACAGCACGGCGAACTGCCCGGTTTCCGCCATCAGCACCTTGTCGCCGGGCTGCAGCGTATTGACGAGGGCGGCCTCCCAGGCGCCGGTGCCGGACGACGGGTAGATGATGACAGGCTGCTTGGTGCGAAACACCCGCTGCATGGCCGCCAGCACGGCGTGGCCGATCTCGGCGAATTCCGGACCCCGATGGTCCATGGTCGGCATGTCCATGGCGCGCAGCACCCGGTCCGGCACGTTGGTCGGTCCCGGAATCTGCAGAAAATGCCTTCCACTGTGCACGGTCATGGGCGTCCTTCCCGGTCTTGGTGCTGTCTCGGTTTCGCGAGCCGGTCGAATATCACTATTTGGCGGGCTTGTCCCCCGCCCGGCGAAGGCCGTCAATGCATAAGAAGCAGGGCTTCGCCTTGCCAAGCCGGATACCGGCAGGCAAGACACTGCCGGACATCCAAGAGAGCAAGATAATGGCGGCACCGAAGGCCGAAAAATCACAAAATTCGGCGGAAAACAGCAGGCTTGCCGCGCGCCTTGCCCGCGAGATTACGGGCGATGTTTTCTTCGACGCCTTCAACCGCGGCCGCTACGCGACCGATGCCTCGTTCTACCAGATTTTACCCCTTGGCGTGGTGGTTCCCCGGACCATGGACGAGGCGCTGCGGGCGCTGTCCATCGCCAGGGACGAGGGCCTGGTCGTCACCCCGCGCGGCGGCGGGACGTCGCAATGCGGCCAGACCGTCAACGCGGGGATCGTCGTCGACTTCTCCAAGCACCTGAACCGCATCCTCTCGCTCGACATCGAAAGCCGCACCTGCGTGGTCGAGCCCGGCATCGTGCTCGACGACCTCAACCGCCAGCTCAAAAAACACGGGCTGTGGTTTCCGGTCGACGTCTCCACCGCCTCGCGCGCCACCATCGGCGGCATGGCGGGCAACAATTCCTGCGGCGGCCGTTCGCTGCGCTACGGCACCATGCGCGACAATACGCTGTCGATGGACGCGGCGCTGGCTGACGGCACGCTCCTGCATTTCGGCGAGGTGCCGCGGGATCTGGCGCGGGTGAATTCGCCCGAAAGCGGGCTTGCGCTATTCCGCGACATGCTCGATCTCGGCGAGCGCGAGGCCGCCGAGATATCCGAGCGGTTTCCAAAGGTGCAGCGCCGCGTCGGCGGCTACAATCTCGATGCGCTGGTGCCGCGCAATGCGCCGAACAACCTGGCGCATCTGCTGGTCGGATCCGAGGGCACGCTGGCCTTCACCACGCAGGTCGAACTCAAGCTGTGGCCGGTCATCCGCAACAAGGTGCTCGGTGTCTGCCATTTCGGCAGCTTTTACGAGGCGATGGACGCGGCGCAGCATCTGGTCAAGCTGCGGCCGATCGCGGTCGAACTGGTCGACCGCACCATGATCGCGCTCGGCCGCGACATTGCGATGTTCAGGCCCGTGATCGAGGCGACCGTGCGCGGCGATCCGGATGCACTGCTGATCGTCGAATTTGCGGAAGAGGATCAAGCGGACAATCTTCAAAAGCTGAAGCAGCTTTCCGAACTGATGTCGGACCTTGGATTCGGCTGGAACCACCCGCAGCGCAAATGGGGCGGCGTGGTCGACGTCATCGAACCGGCAAGGCAGACGGCGATCGCGGATTTCCGTACCTCCGGCCTCAACGTCATGATGTCGATGAAGCAGGAGGGCAAGCCGGTCTCCTTCGTCGAGGACTGCGCGGTGCCGCTGCCGCACCTCGCCGACTATACCGAGCGGCTCAATGCCATATTCGCCAAACACGGCACGCGCGGCACCATGTATGCGCATGCCTCGGAAGGCTGCCTGCATGTGCGCCCGGTGCTCAATTTGAAGCTCGAAAAAGACGTCAAGGCGATGCGGGCCATCGCCGAAGAAACCTTCGAGATGGTGCGCGAATACAAGGGCTCGCACTCCGGCGAGCACGGCGACGGGCTGGTCCGCTCCGAATTCCATGAGGCGATGTTCGGCTCGCGCATCGTTGCCGATTTCCGCGAGGTCAAGCAACGTTTCGATCCGGACAACCTGCTCAATCCCGGCAAGATCGTCGATCCGCCGAAAATGGACGACCGTTCGTTGTTTCGTTATCGGCCGGATTATCGCATTGGCGAGCTGAAGACCGTGCTCGACTGGTCCGCCTATCCCGGCGCCGGCGGCGGCTTTCAGGGCGCGGTCGAGATGTGCAACAACAACGGGGCCTGCCGGAAGCTCGAGGGCGGCGTGATGTGCCCGTCCTATCGCGCGACCCGCAACGAGAAGGACGTCACACGGGGCCGCGCCAACACGCTGCGGCTGGCGATTTCCGGTCAGTCGGTCCCGACGCGCTGGCCTCGGACGAAATGATGGACACGCTCAAACTCTGCGTCTCCTGCAAGGCCTGCCGCCATGAATGCCCTGTTGGCATCGACATGGCCAAGATGAAGATCGAGGTGCTGGCCGCCCGCGCCGCGAAACACGGCCTTTCGCTGCGCGACCGGCTGGTCGGCTACCTGCCGCGCTATGTGGAGCTGGCGTCTCGCTTCGCCCCGCTCGCCAACTGGCGCAACAACAGTCCGCTGTTGCGCGCGCTGTTCGAGAAGTTTGCCGGCATCAGTGCGAAGCGAGCTTTGCCCGCCTTCCGCCGCGACGTGTTCAAGGCCGACGCCGAGGTGTTCGGCCCGCGCGATGGCCATGAGGTCGTGCTGTTCGCCGATACCTTTAACCGCGCCTATGAGCGCGAGAATCTCGACGCCGCCTTGCGTGTTTTGGTCGATGGCGGATATCGCGTGCATGTGCCAAGACCTGCCGACCGTGCCCGTCCACTGTGTTGCGGGCGGACGTTCCTCTCCGCAGGCCTCGTCGAGCAGGCGCGCAGCGAACTGGACCGTCTGGTCGCGACCTACGCGCCATTCGCGGCGCGCGGCGTGCCAATCGTCGGGCTCGAGCCGAGCTGTCTGCTGACGCTTCGCGACGAACTGCTCTCGCTGCGTTCCGACAACGAGGCCAAGAGCGTCAGCGCGCACGCTTTGCTGTTCGAGGAGTTTCTGGTTCGCGAAGCGGAGGCCGGCCGCCTGAAGCTGCCGCTCGGCGCCATGCCGGGCAAGGCGCTGGTTCATGGCCACTGTCATCAAAAATCATTCGGCGCATTCAAGCCGGTCGAGAAGGTGCTGCGCCTCGTTCCCGGCCTCGACGTCGAAATCATCGAGTCCAGTTGCTGCGGCATGGCCGGCGCATTCGGCTATGGCGCCGACACCTATCAGGCATCGATGGAAATGGCCGAGCTGTCGTTGCTGCCGGCGGTACGCCGTGCCGACTTCACGACGCTGGTCGTCGCGGACGGCACCTCTTGCCGGCACCAAATCAAGGATGGCACGAACCGTGCCGCCCTTCACGTCGCGCGCGTGCTGGCGATGAGCCTCGACCGCGCAACGGCGAATTCCCACCCCTCACCTGCCACAAAGGAAACCATTCATGGCTGAACTCACCCTCGACGTCGCCCGCAAGATTCTCGATGCCGCGCTTGCCAAGGGCGTCGAGAAGAAACTGAAGCCGCTGGTGATCACCATTCTGGATGCCCGCGGCTGCGTGAAGGTGACGGCGGCACAGGACGGCACCAGCCTGATGCGGGCCGAAATCGCGCACGGCAAGGCCTATGGCGCGCTGGCGCTGGGCATGGGATCGCGGGCGCTGTTCCAGCGCGCCCAGGAGCAGGCCTATTTCGTCAGCGCCGTGAATACGATGGCGCAGGGCCGTCTGGTGCCGGTGCCCGGCGGCGTGCTGATCCAGGGCGACGGCGGCCTGCTCGGCGCCGTCGGCGTCAGCGGCGACACGTCCGACAATGACGAGATCTGCGCCGTCGCAGGCATCGAAGCCGCCGGACTGAAGGCAAAC
>CAVUOI010000046.1:0-117215 GCA_963742935.1 uncultured Alphaproteobacteria bacterium
CTTCCAGTTCGGCGAGCGCTTGTTGAGAAACGCATCCATGCCCTCGCGGAAATCCTCGCTCATATAGGCGCGCAGGATCAGGTCGCGGCCTTCCTCACGCGAGAGAGTGCGTCGGAGACGGAGCACCGCTTCCTTGGCCGTTTCCATCGTGATCGGCGCATGGCCGGCAACGAGCTTGGCGGTTTCATCGGCGCGGCGTTGCAGCGTTGGAACGTCAGGCACCACCTCGTTGAGCAGACCGAGCGAGAGCGCCTCGGGCGCCTCAATCAGCCGCGCCGTAAAAATCAGGTCCTTGGTCCGTGCCGGCCCGACCAGCGCGACGACCCGGCTGATATTGGACATCGACAGGCAATTGCCGAGCGTCCGCGCGATCGGAAAGCCGATCCGTGTAGCCGCAGTGCCGATCCGGATATCGCAACAGGCCGCGATCCCGGCGCCGCCGCCGGTGCAGGCACCGGCAATGGCCGCAATCGTCGGCACCCGAACCTTCTCCAGTGTGCCCAGCACCCGATCGATCCGCTCCTCATATTCGAGCGCGTCTTCCGCGGTCTTGAAGGCGCGGAACTGCGAAATGTCGGTGCCCGACGCGAACGCCTTGTCGCCGGTCCCGGTCAGGATCATCGCCTTGATGGAGCGGTCGTTGTTGACGGCCTCGCAAATCGTCGCCATCTGCTCGTACATGGCAAAGGTCAGCGCGTTGCGCGCCTGCGGACGGTTGAACGTCAGCCGGGCAATGCCGTCCTCGACGGAATAGATCAGGTCTTCGGTCGCGGCTACCGGTGCGTTCATCGCAGCTCTCTCTGTTCTTGGTTTCAGTCAGACGATCTCAAGCGACGGCGGCCTTCGGCATCGGCACCTGGTCGCGTCCCTTGAGCACTTCCATCGCCGCCAGCACGCCACCGCTGCGATGCGGCACCTTGGCGAGATCGAGACCCATCTCGACGCCCGACAGCGTGCCCATCATCATCAGATCGTTGAAGTGCCCGATATGGCCTATGCGGAACACCTTGCCCTTGATCTTGTTCAGGCCGGTGCCGAGTGACATGTCGAAGTTTTCCAGCACCACTTTGCGGAAATTGTCGGCGTCATGGCCTTCCGGCATGACGACGCCGGTCAGCGCGGGCGAGTGCGCGCCCTGCTCCTGGCATTGCGTTTCAAGGCCCCACACCTTGGCGGCGGCGCGCGTCGCGGCGCTGTGGCGCTTGTGGCGGGCGAAGACGTTCTCCAGCCCCTCCTCCTCGAGCATCTTGACCGCTTCGCGCAGGCCGAACAGCAGGTTGGTCGCCGGCGTGTAGGGCCAGGTGCCTGCCTTGTTGATGGCGATGACTTCCTGCCAATCCCAGTAGGAACGCATCGCGGGATTGGCCTTCGCCACCGCGAGCGCCTTTTCCGAAACGGCGTTGAAGCCGAGCCCGGGCGGCAGCATCAAACCCTTCTGCGAGCCCGCGACCGACACGTCGATGCCCCAGGCGTCGTGCTCATATTCCAGCGATCCGAGGCCGGAGATGGTGTCGACCATCAGCAGCGCGGGATGATTGACGCGATCGAGGATCTTGCGGACGTCCTGCGGGTGGGTGACGCAGCCGGTCGAGGTCTCGTTGTGCACCACGCACACGGCCTTGATCTTGTGCGCCTTGTCGGCCGACAGCTTCGCCTCGATCTGCTCGAGGTCGGCGCCATGGCGCCAGTCGCCGGGCATGAAGTCGACGTCGATCTTGAACTTCTCGGCGATACCGCGCCACAGCACGGCGAACTGCCCGGTCTCCGCCATCAGCACCTTGTCGCCGGGCTGCAGCGTGTTGACGAGGGCGGCCTCCCAGGCGCCGGTGCCGGACGACGGATAGATGATGACCGGCTGCTTGGTGCGAAACACCCGCTGCATGGCCGCCAGCACGGCGTGGCCGATCTCGGCGAATTCCGGACCCCGGTGGTCCATGGTCGGCATATCCATGGCGCGCAGCACCCGGTCCGGCACGTTGGTCGGTCCCGGAATCTGCAGAAAATGCCTTCCACTATGCACGGTCATGGGCGTCCTTCCCGGTCTTGTCTTGTCGTGTCTTGGCTTCGCGAGCCGCTCGAATATCACTATTTGTCGGGCTTGTCCCCCGCCCGGCGAAGGCCGTCAATGCATAAGAAGCAGGGCTTCGCCTTGCCAAGCCGGATACCGGCAGGCAAGACACTGCCTGATATCCAAGAGAGCAAGGTAATGGCGGCACCGACGGCCGGAAAATCACAAAATTCGGCGGAAAACAGCCGGCTTGCCGCGCGCCTGGCCCGCGAGACGACCGGCGATGTTTTCTTCGACGCCTTCAACCGCGGCCGCTACGCGACCGATGCCTCGTTCTACCAGATCCTACCCCTGGGCGTGGTGGTTCCCCGGACCATGGACGAGGCGCTGCGGGCGCTTTCGATCGCCAAAGACGAGGGTCTGGTCGTCACCCCGCGCGGCGGCGGGACCTCGCAATGCGGCCAGACCGTCAACGAGGGGATTGTCGTCGACTTCTCCAAGCACCTGAACCGCCTGCTCTCGCTCGACGTCGAAAACCGCATTTGCGTGGTCGAGCCCGGCATCGTGCTCGACGACCTCAACCGCCACCTCAGGAAGCACGGGCTGTGGTTTCCAGTCGACGTCTCCACCGCCTCGCGCGCCACCATCGGCGGCATGGCCGGCAACAATTCCTGCGGCGGCCGTTCACTGCGCTACGGCACCATGCGCGACAATACGCTGTCGATGGACGCGGCGCTGGCCGACGGCACGCGCCTGCATTTCGGCGAGGTGCCGCGGGATCTGGCGCAGGTGAATTCGCCGCAGAGCGGGCTTGCGCTGTTCCGCGACATGCTCGATCTCGGCGAGCGCGAGGCCGCCGAGATATCGGAGCGGTTTCCAAAGGTGCAGCGCCGCGTCGGCGGCTATAACCTCGATGCGCTGGTACCGCGCAATGCGCCGAACAATCTGGCGCATCTGCTGGTCGGCTCCGAAGGCACGCTGGCCTTCACCACGCAGGTCGAACTCAAGCTGTGGCCGGTCATCCGTAACAAGGTGCTCGGCGTCTGCCATTTCGGCAGCTTTTACGAGGCGATGGACGCGGCGCAGCATCTGGTGAAGCTGCGGCCGATTGCCGTCGAGCTGGTCGACCGCACCATGCTCGCGCTCGGCCGCGACATTGCGATGTTCAGGCCCGTGATCGAGGCGACCGTGCGCGGCGATCCCGATGCGCTGCTGATCGTGGAATTTGCGGAAGAGGATCAAGCGGACAATCTTCAAAAGCTGAAGCAACTTTCCGAACTGATGTCGGACCTCGGATTCGGCTGGAACCATCCGCAACGCAAATGGGGCGGCGTGGTCGATGTCGTCGAACCCGCAAGACAGACGGCGATTGCGGATTTCCGCACTTCCGGCCTCAACGTCATGATGTCGATGAAGCAGGAGGGCAAGCCGGTCTCCTTCGTCGAGGACTGCGCCGTGCCGCTGCCGCACCTCGCCGACTACACCGAACGGCTCAATGCCGTCTTTGCCAAGCATGGCACCCGCGGCACCATGTATGCCCACGCCTCCGAGGGCTGCCTGCATGTGCGCCCGGTGCTCAATTTGAAGCTCGAAAAGGACGTCAAGGCGATGCGCGCCATCGCCGAAGAGGCGTTCGAGATGGTGCGCGAATACAAGGGATCGCACTCCGGCGAGCATGGCGACGGGCTGGTTCGCTCCGAATTTCACGAGGCGATGTTCGGCTCGCGCATCGTTGCCGATTTCCGCGAGGTCAAGGCGCGCTTCGATCCGGACAATCTGCTCAATCCCGGCAAGATCGTCGATCCGCCGAAAATGGACGACCGCTCGCTGTTTCGTTACCGGCCGGATTATCGCATTGGCGAGTTGAAGACCGTGCTCGACTGGTCCGCCTATCCCGGCGCCGGCGGCGGCTTTCAGGGCGCCGTCGAGATGTGCAACAACAACGGCGCCTGCCGGAAGATCGAGGGCGGCGTGATGTGTCCGTCCTATCGCGCGACCCGCAACGAAAAGGACGTCACAAGGGGCCGCGCCAACACGCTGCGGCTGGCGATTTCCGGTCAGCTTGGGTCCGGACGCGCTGGCCTCCGACGAGATGATGGACACGCTCAAACTCTGCGTCTCCTGCAAGGCCTGCCGGCACGAGTGCCCGACCGGCGTCGACATGGCCAAGATGAAGATCGAGGTGCTGGCCGCGCGCGCGGAGAAACACGGCCTTTCGCTGCGCGACCGGCTGGTCGGCTACCTGCCGCACTATGCGGACCTCGCCTCGCGCTTCGCCCCGCTCGTCAACTGGCGCAACAACAGTCCGATGCTGCGCGCGCTGTTCGAGAAGTTTGCCGGCATCAGTGCGAAGCGAGCTTTGCCCGCGTTTCGCCGCGATACGTTCAAGGCGGATGCGGAGGCCTTCGGCCCCGCAGATGGCCATGAGGTGGTGTTGTTCGCCGATACTTTCAACCGCACTTATGAGCGCGAAAATCTCGACGCTGCCTTGCAGGTATTGGTCGAAGGTGGATATCGCGTTCATGTCCCGAGGCCGGCGGACCGCGCCCGTCCACTCTGTTGCGGGCGGACATTTCTTTCAGCAGGACTCGTCGCGCAAGCACGGAGCGAACTGGACCGTCTGGTCACGACGTACGCGCCATTCGCAGCGCGCGGCGTGCCCATCGTCGGGCTGGAGCCGAGCTGTCTGCTGACGCTTCGCGACGAACTGCTCTCGCTGCGCTCGGACAATGACGCCAAGAGCGTCAGCGCACACGCCTTGCTGTTCGAGGAATTTCTGGTTCGCGAAGCGGAGGCCGGCCGCCTGAAGCTGCCGCTTGGCGCCATGCCGGGCAAGGCGCTGGTTCACGGCCATTGTCATCAAAAATCATTCGGCGCGTTCAAGCCCGTCGAGAAGGTGCTGCGCCTCGTTCCCGGCCTCGACGTCGAAACCATCGAGTCCAGTTGCTGCGGCATGGCCGGCGCGTTCGGCTACGGCGCCGACACCTATCAGGCCTCGATGGAAATGGCCGAGCTGTCGCTGCTGCCGGCAGTACGCCGCGCCGATACGGCCACGCTGATCGTGGCCGACGGCACCTCCTGCCGCCACCAGATCAAGGATGGCAGCGAACCGCGCAGCCCTTCACGTCGCGCGCGTACTGGCGATGAGCCTCGACCGCGCAACAATGAATTCAAACCCCGCACCTGTTACATAAGGAAACCATCATGGCTGAACTCACCCTCGACGTCGCCCGCAAGATTCTCGATGCTGCGCTAGCCAAGGGCGTCGAGAAAAAACTGAAGCCGCTGGTCATCACCATTCTGGATGCCCGCGGCTGCGTGAAGGTCACGGCGGCGCAGGACGGCACCAGCCTGATGCGGGCCGAAATCGCGCACGGCAAGGCCTATGGCGCACTGGCGCTGGGTATGGGATCGCGCGCACTGTTCCAGCGCGCGCAGGAGCAGGCCTATTTCGTCAGTGCCGTGAATACGATGGCGCAGGGTCGTCTAGTGCCGGTGCCCGGCGGCGTGCTGATCCAGGGTGACGGCGGCCTGCTCGGCGCCGTCGGCGTCAGCGGCGACACCTCGGACAATGACGAGATCTGCGCCATCGCAGGGATTGAAGCCGCTGGACTGAAGGCAAACGTGGGGTAACCTTCTCCGACTTCCCCCAGTCGTTCCTGCGCCCACTGTGATTGCCGGATCAGACATCGGCGTCAATTTTCGCCGGTTTAAACCTATCGAGACGTGCGCAACGGTACGGGACCGTGTCATGTCTATTATTCAGCACATTGGAGCAAGGACAATGACAATCCGGCGCACGCGAACTTCCGCAACTGTTGAGTGAACGCTATTTCTTGCCCTGTGCAGACTGCCCCTTCCGGCGTGCCTTTGCAAAAGCGCGATCGGTTGCCATGAAGCGGATCAGCATCGGCGCGACCAGTTTTGCCGGATCAGAGATTGATTGCCCGGTTTCGCGCGCAAGAGCGTCGGTGTACGCGGCGAGATCACGATGGACGTTCGCCGGCAGTTCCACAGTAAGCTTGACTGGCTTATCGTCGGTAATGGTGCCGAGTTTCAGCTTTTGCATCTTTTTCTCTCACACTCTGTAGGGCTCAAGCACGAGGTCGCGATTGACGATGACCCGTATCGGGTAGCCCGGCCGGATTGTCAGGATCGGCTGGATGTTGAGATTGCGTCGAACGATCTGTTGACCGGTTTGGTTCAGTGAATCCCCTGCCCCACGGCGAAGTGCCTGGAGAATAGCGCTGGTACTGGTGTTGCCGCCATCGGATCCGGATCCTAGCTCGGCTCCGACACCAAGTAAGGTCGACAGCAGCGCCGCCTTGAACATCTCGCCCCAGTGATTATCAATCTCGTCCTGAAGCCCTGCATTTCCTGCGGTATCGGCGCCAGGCTGGCGCTCAAGGACGATGGATCGGCCGTTCGGCATGATGAGGCGTGTCCAGACCAGGAGAACGCGGGACTGTCCAAATGAGACCTGGCTATCATAAATTCCTATCAGCCTCGTACCCTGGCGGTAGCGGCGTCGGTCCATTTGCCGGCGACACGTTTGCCGGATGTATCGCCTGATAGGCGTACGAACATCGATCGGCCTGCCGTGTTATTGACATCACCGACCTGCCAATAGTTGCCAACCCGCCGACCGTTGGAGAGATAGCGGCGGCACACCGCTTCGGCCTCGCGAGCCAAGCGTTGTGCCAACTCCGTTGCATCGCGCGACATGTCACGCCTCCGCTTGATCGGAGATGAGGGAGAGCGGACAGCGCGCCAAGACTTTGGCGAGAAGCGTCGATCCAGCCTCGCCTGTGGGCACGAGCATCCGTAACTTCCAAGACTCCGGTGACGCGGACGCGACGAGCAAGTCGATCGAGATGCCTAGTTCGACGCGGTAGACGTTGGACAGGCTCAACACAAGCTTGTCGAAAGTGATATTACGGGACGGACTGAGCTTGATCTTCTGAACGGCACTTGCCATGTCGATTTTCCGCGACGGGCGGCCGAAAGCCTCTCTCTCGACCTCCAACCCGCCGCGAACTGGACCACCCTCCTCTCACTCTCGGATGAGCCACGGCCACTGCAGACCAACGCAATTCGATGAAGGTCCTCAGACGACCTCATCATCATCAGACGCCAAGACACCTGCGTTTGGCAGGAAGGCGAGCAGGAAATCGGCCGCTTTGGACGCCGCGCTCGCCACCCGAACGACGGCGCGGCTGTCCTCGCGTAGCACCTGGAGCCATGAGCCGATGTAGTCGGCATGGCGCACAGTTGGCACGATGCCAAGCGAGGCACAAATGAACGCGCTTGCCATTTCCGCCACCAGTTCCTCGCGCGCGTAGGATTCGGAGCCCTTCGTGCCAGTGAGATCCCTTGCGAGTCGGGACGCGGCCCCACTCCAATGTGCCAGTTCATGGAACGCGGTGCGATGCCAGTTGATTGGCTCGAAATACGCTACTACCGGCGGCACCTGAACGAAATCATCGGTCGGGTTGTAATAGGCATGCACGCCTCCGACGCGAAAGTCAGCGCCGCTGGCAGCAATCAAAGCTTTGGCCTGTGGCTCGATCTGATCAGGTAGCAGTGAAACGATTGAAGTAGAGACGTCCTCTGGCAAGTCCTCGCACTGGTCGGCGTTGAAGAGGGTAAACCGCCTCAGGAACGGCATCGCGCCAGGCTCCTCCCCAGTCTCTGCGGCGCGCCGACGCTCGCTCTTGGGAATAAAGCGATCGGCGTAGACGACGGTCGTTCCCCGCTCCCCTTTCCTGACATGACCGCCAAGCCCAAGCGCCTGACGAAAGGTCAACCAGTTCTGGCAGGAGAAGCCGCGTTCCACGACGGCCTCCCAAAGAATCAGCACATTAATTCCAGAGTAGCAGCGCTTCGTAGAGGCGTTGCGCGGCACGCCGAGCGGCGCCTTGATCGCGGCGGCTTCCCACGGCTGCACCCAGGGGGCACGGCCGGCTTCCAGCTCCGCGATAATTTTGTTGGTGATTTCAGTGTAAAGGCTCGCATGATCGCCGACGCGAACTCGTGAGTTTCTGTACATCGCGGTTCTCCGCGACGGGCGCCGGAAGCCTCTCTACCCGACCATCAACCCGTCACGTCCAACCCAGTCCGCACTCTAAGCTTTTATCTCGCTTGGTTCGGTGGCGATGGTAAGCGAGCTGTAGCGCGGCGTGTCAACAGTTGATGAAGGCGACGAGGACATACCGGATTTCCAACATAGCTCGTGCCAGTAACGCCCGGTGCCTTGTCTTGGAAGAGCCGGTCAAAGATCTAGTGCCGCCCGATAAGCGGCTTTCGCGCCGCGTTCGGTTAAGACTTCAATCGATCAGCTTGGTCAACGCTTCCGGCACTTCGAGAAAGGCATACGGGTTCAAGAATTGGCGCCGCCAGAGGAAATTCCGATCGACCCCACTAAGCTTCGCCTCGTCACATACGGCGGACCAGCACTGCTTAATCGTTTTTACCTGCTTAGTGACGAGCGAGATTGCCTCGGCATTGTTCATCAAAAACAGCGGCGCCGCTTTCAGGCACAGAGCGATTTGACTTGAACGCTCCTGCCCCATGATCAGCATGGCCTGGGTGGCTTCTCCACCTGTCCGGTTTTGCGGACAGATGTCATAGGCGGGGGTCAAGGACAGTTCCTTGCCGTTCCAGAATGCGGCGTGATTGCGCGCATGATCATCGGTATTTCCGCAGAGAACGTTGAACAGCATCCGTGCAAAGAGTTCTTTCAAAGTCTCCCTTGGCGCACGGAACCGGTGACGAATGATGGTCGCGAGTTGCTCATAGCTGGCATAGCGGGCCATGAGCTCATCGAGCTCAAGCAGGGTGAGAGCGGAAACCATGGCTTTCCGGCTCCAGCCCCGTTCCAGTTTTACCCGATCAAAGCGTTCGATGAGGAGAACATCGTTCTCCGCTGCGCGCTCAAGGCGCACCGGGGGAACGTTCAGGCCGACTTTGGAGGCGAGACGCATGGCAATGTACTCGGCTTTGACGACGCCGTAGAGGTCGTTCTGCGATGAGAACTTCGCGACAAACTTCTTGTTGCCCGACGTGATCATCGCCTTGGGGCGCGCCCCGCCGATCGAACTTCCATGGAGAAGGACCCGGTCGAGTTCGGCTGGGAGCGCAACTCCCTTTTCAACCAGCGCCGCGGCGTTCAGGAGATCGCGGAGAGAGACCTCGGCTCCTTCTCGCGCCACGTAATTCGCGGAAGATGCCTGAAAATCCAGTGCGCCGATGCGGTCTGAACCGGATTCCAGCAGATACGTGAACTCATCGACATTGCCTGGATCGACATTCTTGCCTTGCGTTCCGAATTTTCGATTGATGATGATACGGCGGCCCCATGCGTCGGGGGCCCCGTCGCGAATACAATTCGGCAGGCTCAACCCCGCGGTGAGTGGCAGGATTCCGCTGCGCAGCGGCAATTCCGGTTCGTAGAGCGGAATGGCATCCTTGCGCGCGAGGTAACTTCGGCCGTAGTTGAATACGAATTGCGTGCCACTTGCAGATAAAAGGCCAGCGACGACCGGTTCTGTTTGATCCGGAAGCCAGATCCAGACAAAGGCCTGGGTGTAGTTTGCATCAGAAGTCATCATCGGTCTCGATGTGTGGACTGCGAACCGATTTCGGCAGCAGCGTCATTATTTCCCGATTGGTTTCAACGGCCTTGGATAGCGCTACTTGATCGGCATCGAATAGTCGCACGCCGACAATGGTCGCAACCTCGAAGACTGCGCCGATCGTGCATCCGGGATCGCCCGTCTCGATGCGCCGCAGGAGACCACGCGAGATCCCTGCCCGGTCCGTCACATCGACGGCCTTGAGCTTGCGTTCAATCCGCGCCTTGCGAATGAGCTGGCCAAGAAGGGCCACCGCGTCGGCAGCATAGGGGGAGAGAGGGCGTTGATTTTTTGGCATCACGCGGTGTCCATAAATAGTCCATGTTCTCATATATGGTCTATTTATAGTCCGCCCATCCGGAGCAGTCAACTCATTTTGTTCCATAAATAACCCATTTTAAGCTATATGCGCTATTTATAAACCATACCGAGCGGACTGTACGACAGCGCTTTAGCCAACCCAGAATAGGTTCCAAACGGAGCGCGTGGCTCCATGATGATGTTGTAGATCGGATCTACGTCCAATTTCGCTTCCAACTGGTGGCAATTATGATCGAACTAGAGCGAAGCGCAGGCAGCAGAAAGAGGCAGCGCAGGAGCGTCAGCCGACGAGGGACCCGCGGCGGGACGCGGGACCGACTGCAATCGCGAGCCCGGTTAAGAAGGCACCCGCAAAGGGGCAGTAACAGCGACGCCGGAATGAGATGACGGCGGGACCCGCAGGCGAGTGCCTCCGGCGACCGACTCATGATCGCCCGAGGGATTGAAGCCAGATGGCCGAGACGCTCTGCGGCTCGGTTCACGAGAGCCCGGTCCGCAGCCAGCGGACGCGCGCAACGCTGAAGGCTGGCGCCGTATCCCTTGAATGTATCATTGAGAATTTTTGCGAGGCGGATGCCAGCATGGGGCAATTGAATATCGTTTCCAGGCGCAACGCGAGAAGTGGCAGCGGTCTGCTTTGGTGCCTGTCATTCCGACAAAGGCATGACTTAATGCGGTTTCAATGCAAGGTGAAAGACAGATTTGTCGGATTGAGCGCTGACAATCCACTAAAATCATATGCCTCTCGACCAGCGGCGTGAACGGGACGATGGAAATGTGCCGAGAGGTTGTTCACGCAGCATTTACGGCTACTACTCAGGCTTGCGATTGTCCCCCGGGGCGACCCGAAACATGTTGGGAGTGCCCTTGGTGATTTGCGAGACGCCAAGCGTTTCCTGCATCATGCTTCACGATTCCCAATTGACCGTAGGTGCAACCCGGACGCTCCGCGCACCACCAGACCAAGAGCAGCGCACGGCCATCTCCGTGCCAGCTTGCGAAGAAGGCTTTGCCAAGCGACTGCACGCACGGGGCTACTATGATCGCATTATCCGCCCTATTGCGCGCTATGCCGGCCAATTCCCACACCAGATCTCGGCACCCCTTTATCTCAGAGATCTTTTCGTTTTCCGTGTCGAAGGTCCGGTCGATAGAGGAAGTAGAAGCATGCAAGAAGAGGTTAGCGGCAAGAACCATCTAGGCCAACACTTTGTGGGCCTGTACTAATGCAGCGTCCTGAAAAACAATCGTCCCATTTCGTCGGCGCCATCAATTCGGCATTTAGACCATTAACGCATCCGCGCACGAGCTGCCGATCATGCCGCTACGCACTTCACTTCCTGCCCGATATCCACCCATCGGAACGTGGCCTGCACTCATGCGCGCCGACATGGCCGCCGCCTACTTGGATTACCGCGATACAGGTGAACTCGCGCGCGCGGTGATGCGCGGAGAGGCACCACCGCCAACCTGCTATCGCGGGACTGGGCGCTCTCGAGAGCCAGTTTGGTCGAAGGCCATCATCGATAACCTTACGGCACAAGCGAAGGCGATCGATCCAGATAGATCAGAAGGAAAGGACTTAGGCTCCCTCGTATGAATCCACCCAGCACAGCATTGACGTTTCCTCGTTACTGCCGACGAAAGCCATTGAAGAGTGGTCGATGGGCATACTTCTTTGAGCCGCCTACTTGGGCCCGTAAACAGGGCTGTCACGTCAAGGCTGAAGCCCTAGGGCATGAACACGTGGCCGCCGTGAACCGAGCTAAGAATATCCTATTGCCCGCATTCGACAGCTGGCGCTCAAGAGGATTGACCGACATGGTTCCAACTTCCCCTGCGCCGGGCACCTTCGATTGGCTGGCCAGCATCTTCAAGGCGCATCAAAAATGGAAGGAGATTGATCACAAAACGCAACGCTTCTACGAGCAAGGCTTGGCACTTTTTGCCAACCACATACTGAAAGACGGTACCCGCACGGGTTCGAAACAGATTACTGATTTCACGAAAGGATTTGTCGACGCCATTTACGCGAAGCTACTCGTTGTGACCAACGAAGAAGCAGATGGCAATATCGTCGAGCGCGAGCGTCGTCGCTCTGCAAATGCAGCCATGACAGCCTGTAGGCGCGCCTGGTTTGTTGGTCAGCGTGCTCAAGAAACGAAAGTGCCGGCGATCAATCCATTTTCGAGGATGGATCTAAAAAGCCGCAGGCCTGGTCAGCCTGCACGTGAAACGCCCACAGCAACATGGAACGAACTCGTCGTATTTAGAACTTCCGCGAAGAAGCTTGGGTATAACTCGGTGGGAACCGCGGCGCTGCTGACTTGGGAGTGGTTGCAGCGCCAGGAACACGTGTTCGGCGCCTTTGAACTTTCGCACTATCGGCCAAAAGAGCGGCCAAATAGTGTAAGAATCGTTCATCCGAAGAATGGCGAGGAAGCGTGGTGGCCCCTCTTTGACGAAACCGGCGAGCCTCTTTTCCCTGAATTGATGGCGGAGCTCGATGCGATCAAGGAAGAGACCGTCTCGGGATTGTTTTTTCGGCGCGACCATGGGCACCGCAGGTCGCCTACGCCATTGCCATGGATTACGGAGCGCAAAGATTTGCGTTATCTCCGAAGCGTTGTAAAAACGATAATTGTAGCTGCTGGAATTCGAACTGAACTCTCATTTACCTCGTTCCGCCATGGCGGCTTTACGGAGGGTGCCGACAGTGACCTCACAGATGCCGAGTTGCGCACCGCAAGCCGACATCGATCGACACGTCAGCTGCCAACGTACGCCAAACGAACACACAAGCAACTGATCTCGGCCTCCAAGAAGCGTCGCGAGGAACGAAGCAAAGCGGCCCTAGTCTTTTTTCTCACTGACACCTCAGGAGCATCGTAAGCCACCGATTTACCTTGTGAGCGCTCCAAGGCTCGCGATACCAATCGCAATCAAGCTATTTTCCTGGCCACGTGGGCTTGCGCTTCTCGCCGAAGGCCTTGAGGCCTTCCTTGGCGTCTTCCGTCATCGCAAGCAGCGTGATCTGGCTTTCGGTATAGGCGATGCTCTCGTCGAACGACATCGAGGCGATCGCGCGCATCGCGTATTTGCCGCGCCGGATCGCGGTCGGCGACTTGTCGACGATGCGGCTGACCAGCCAGTCAACCTTGGCGTCAAGTTCAGCCGCGGGCACCACGTAGTTCAGAAGGCCCGCGTCCTTTGCGGTCTTCGCGTCAAACGGCTCACCGGTCAGCGACCATTCGCTGACCAGCCGCCTTGGCGCGATCGACTGCAGCAGGCTCAACACCTGCATCGGGAACACGCCGACCTTCACCTCGGGCAAACCGAAAATCACGTGATCGGCGGCGACCGCCATGTCCGTCATGCACAGCAAACCCATGCCGCCCGCCATGCAGACGCCCCCTACCCGCGCAATCGCCGGCTTGGTTGCGTTCTGCGACAGCCGCAAGAGATCTGCGTAGTCGACATTGGGCCGGGAAAAATCCATCGCAAACGCAGCGCCGCTGTTCTGCAGATCCGCGCCGGCACAAAACGCCTTGTCGCCAGCCCCAGTCAGCACGATGACGCGGACTTCCTTGTCGTCATGCGCTTCGCGATAGCCGCGCACGATGCCGGCGACGACGTCGGCATTGATCGCGTTGCGCTTGTCCGGACGGTTGATCGTGATCCAGAACGCCTGTCCGCGCTTTTCGAGTATGACGCTATTGGTGTCAGTCATTGTCCCACTCATCCGTTTTCCAAATGCCGGCCAGCATTTGCGGCAGGATGACCGTGGACTGCAAGTGCAGTCTAGCTCTTGCGCGCAGTCGCTGGCGTCGCTTTTTTGACCCAGACCTTGTTGTCATGGAATGCCGCGCCGCCGACGGGTGCGACGGTTTCGGCTCCGGTCAGCATGTTGATGCCGCGGCCGCCGATATGGGCCTTGTTCGGATGGATGGACTCGGCGATCAGCACGCCGCGACGCAGGCCGTCGAACAATTTCGCGGTCAGCGTGGTTTCGCCCCTGACGTTGCCGAGCGTCACCGCGTCGCCATCGGCAATCGAGAGCGAGGCTGCGTCCTCGGGGTGGATCATCACCGAAGGCTTACCCTCGCGGGCCTGCGACCCCGGCGTTTCGTTGAAGCTGGTGTTGAGATAGCTGCGCGACGGCGAGGTCGCGAGACGGAACGGATGCTGCTCGTCCGCCTCCTCGATGATCGTCCAGTGATCGGGCAGCGAAGGCATCTCGGCCCACGGACCGAGGCCCGGAGTGCCAGACGGCGGATTCGCCCAGTCGGCCTTGAAATGAAATTTTTTGTCGGCGTGCGCGAAGCCATCGAGATAATGCGAGGTGCGGAAATCCGGCTGGATATCGCGCCACAGATCGGCTTCCAGGGTTTCGATATCGCCGTGGCCGCTCTTCTTCAGCGTCGCATCGATCAATTCGCGCGGCGTCATCTCAAAGGCGGGATGCACGGCGTTGAGGCGGCTGCCGAGGCCTTGCAGCACCTCGTGGTTGGAACGGCACTCGCCGGGCGGATCGATCAGCTTGGGCCCGACCGAAATATGCTGGTGGCCGCCGCCGTAATAGAGATCGTCATGCTCCATGAACATCGTGGCCGGCAGCACGATATCGGCCATCGCGGCCGTCTCGGTCATGAACTGCTCATGCACCGCCATGAACAGGTCTTCGCGGGCAAAGCCCTCTCGCACCAGCGCCTGTTCGGGCGCCACCGTCACCGGGTTGGTATTCTGGATCAGCATCGCCTTGACCGGCGGTCCACCCTTCAAGGCCTCAGCGTCGCCGGTCAGGATGCGCCCGATCCGGGACTGATCGAGCCAGCGCGTGGTGCGGTCGATCGCGTCATGCCCCTCGATGATGGATTCGTCGAACTGCCAGATCGACGCATTGTTGAAGAAGGCGCCGCCACCTTCATACTGCCAGGCGCCGGTCACCGCCGGGATGCACAGCGCGGCATGCATCTGCGCCGCTCCGTTGCGGCTGCGGGTAAAGCCGTAGCCGAGACGAAAGAACGAACGTTTGGTCTGGCCGACAACGCGCGCGAATGCCTCGATCTCTTCCACCGGCACGCCCGAGATTTTCGAGGCCCATTCCGGCGTGCGGGTCGAAAGATGCGCCTCGAGTTCGTCGGGACAATCGGTGTAGCGGTCCATATAGGCGCGATCCGCGTAACCTTCGCGGAACAGCACGTTCATGACGCCGCAGGCGAAGGCGCCATCGGTGCCCGGCCGGAGCAATATCTTGATGTCGGCCTGCTTCATCGTGTCGTTGTTGTAGACGTCGATGGCCGCGATCTTCGCGCCGCGCTCCTTGCGGGCGCGGGAGGCGTGGGTCATCACGTTGACCTGGGTGTTCACCGGATTGGTGCCCCAGATCACGACGAGATCGGAGACGCCCATCTCGCGCGGGTCGACGCCGGCGATCTTGCCGGTGCCGATGGAAAACCCGACGCGCGCGATGGTCGCGCAGATGGTGCCGTAGAAACGGGAATACTTCTTCACATGCGCGAGGCGATTGATGCCGTCGCGCATCACGAGCCCCATGGTGCCGGCGTAATAATACGGCCAGACGGACTGAGCGCTGAATTCGCGCTCCGCCTGGTCGAAGCGGGCAGCGATTTCATCCAGCGCCTCGTCCCAGGAAATCCGTGCGAACTGACCGGAGCCCTTCGGACCGGTACGGCGCATCGGATAAAGCAGCCGGTCGGGATGATGAATGCGCTCAGCGTAGCGCGCGACCTTCGCGCAGACGACGCCCGCAGTATAGGTCTGAACCTTGGAGCCGCGGACGCGGCCGATCGAGCGGCCGTCGATCACCTCGATGTCGAGCGCACAGGCCGACGGACAATCATGCGGACAGGTGGAATGGCGGATATCGACCTTGGCATGCTGGTTCATGCGTTTTTGGTAACATTAAAACGCGCAGCCGCCGAGAGGATTTGTCCGGCGTCCACCCGCAAAACCGGCGTCTAGCTATGCATCAGGCGCCCAAATAGGCGCCGCCGTTGGCGTGGATGGCCTGCCCGTTGATGTAGCGCGCGCCGGGTCCACACAGAAAACGCACGGTCGCGGCGACGTCTTCCGGCAGGCCCCGATTGCCGGTGATGGTCTGATGGGTCAAATGATGCGCCGGCTCCGGCTTGTCCTTTGGCCGTGGCGTGCCGATCAGCCCGGGAACCACGCAGTTCACGGTGATGCCGTCATCGGCAAGATCATGGGCCAGCGCCCGCGTCAGGCCGATGATGCCCGCTTTCGCCGTCACCACATGCGCGCGGTTCTTGGCACCGGTATGCGCGCTGAGGCCGCCGATATTGACGATGGTTCCCGCACCCGACTTGCGCAGCGCAGGCAGGCAAGCCTTTACGCAGAGGAACGTGCCGTCGAGCGTGACATCGAGGATTTCCCGCCACGCCGCATAGCTCATCTCGGCGAACGGCTTCTCGCGCCGCAGCGCCGCGTTGTTGACGAGGATATCGATACGGCTGAACTGTTTCACGGCCGCATCCGCCATTGCCTGCACGGCTACGGCGTCGGCGACGTCGCCGATATGGACCAGCGCCTTGCCGCCGGCTGTCTCGATCTCCCGCGCGACGGCGTCCGCCTCGGCGTGGTTGCTGCGCGCGTTCACCACGATGGACGCGCCGCCCTCCGCCAGGGCCAGCGCGATCGCGCGGCCGATATTGCGGCCCGCGCCGGTGACGACGGCAACTTTGCCTGCGAGTTCTTTGGTCATGAGGCGCTACCCACGCAATGAAGAGAGATCGATGCGGTCATTATATAATCCCGCCAACAGTTTCAGCGCCGTATCGCTTTGGGCTGCGCTCCAGCCGCCATGCCCGGCGTTGAGCTTGAATTTGTCGATCACGTCCTGCCGCGTCAGCGGCTCCTGCGCGCCGCCGCGCAAATAGGGCTGGCGGTCCTCCACCACGCTGCCGTCGCGCAGCGTGGCGCGGATATGGCCGGTGTAATTGTTCGGATAGGGATTGTCCGGATCGATCGTGAATTTCACCTTTGCCGCGAGCGCCAGCACGCGCTCGTCGCGGATCGCGCTTTCGGTGAACGCGCCGAGCCCGACGCCGCCATGCACGAAGCCGGTGGCCAGCAGATAAGGCACGGCGAACTTGGCGGCATAGCCGTTGCGCGGACGCTGCTTGTCGGCGAGCGGCTCCCATAGGCGGTGCACCGTTCCCTCCGCCACCTCGCAAACGATTTCGGAAACGTCCTCCGGCTTGATACCCCGCGCCGCCAGCCGTCGCGCGCAATCGATGTAAGGCTGCGCCATGGTCCCGCAGGGATACGGCTTGAACGCCAGCGTGTCGGTCACCCAGCGCGTGCCGAAATCGCCTGTCAGCGCGTCGTAATCGCCTACCGTCGTATGCGCAAAACCGTGGAACAGCCCATGCACGCCCTCGAACACGGTGCGTGGACCAACGAATCCCCCTCGCGCCAGCAGCGCTGCGCGGATGCCCGATTGCGCCGCCCATCCGGCATGCAGCCGTTTGGTCCAGGCGCCTTCCGCAAGATATTCGATGATACCGCCGGCCATGCTGCCGGCTACGCCCAGCGCGTCGACGATCTGCTTGCTGTTGAGACCGAGCGCTGCACCGACGCCCGCGGCCGCCCCCATCGCGCCGAAGATCGCCGTTGGATGAAAGCCCGCTTTGTGAACCGCCTTCGGCACGACGAGACTCAACCGGCACAGCACTTCTGTGCCCACCGCGATCCCGATCAGCGCCATTCGGCCATCCGGATTGTGCCGCTCGCAGGCCGCGAGCACCGCCGGCACGATCACGGCGCCGGCATGCACCGGGCCGCCCTCGAACGTGTCGTCGAAATCCTCGCCATGCGCAGCCGTGCCGTTGACAAAGGCAGCGCCGGCCGCGTTCAGCGTGCGGCGATGCCCGATCGCCGTGCAAGGACCGTCATCGTCGCAGCCTGCCAGGGCGCTTTCAATGTAGTCCTCGTTGCGCGCGGTGACACACAAGCCGATCACGTCGATCAGCAGGTCCTCGCATTTGCGCAACGTGGCCGCCGGCAAGGCGCCGGCTTGCAGTGCGGCGATCTTGTCGGCAAGGGTTTCGGCAACCGAGGTCTCAGGCAATCCGGAGGCCATCGCGATCAGATGCGGAAGATTTTGGTGTAGCGCGCCTTGATGGCCTCGCTTTCCTTCTCGACCGCCACGGCGTCATCCTTCATGGTCTTGATGTCCTTGAGCGGCTTGCGCCCCGCCTTCTCGACGGTTTGTGAATGCACCGAGCGGAGGCCGCCGACATCGATGATCAATTGCTGGGCCTCCCGGCTGAGGCTGAACGACTGGAACAGCCTTGCCGCGTTCGGATTGGGAGCATCCTTGAAGACGCCGTTCGGCCCGATGATCGAAGGCGAGCCTTCCGCGGCGTAAACCGGCTCGACCGGGCGGCCCGCCTCCCTCATCTGGAAGATATTGTATTCATTGCCGTCGGCCATGACCGCGCGCTCGCCGAGATCGAGCTTCTTCGGCGGATCGGCCGAGGACTGCACCTGCATGATGTTCTGCTTGGCAAGCTGCTCGAAGAACGTCCAGCCGAGATCGCGCTGCATCTGGTACGTCGCGGTCATGATGGTGCCGCTATAGCCCGGGTGCGCCTTGACGATCTTGCCCTTCCATTTGGGATCGAGCAGTTCGGCAAAACTCTTCGGCGCGTCCTCCGCCTTCACCAGATTGGTGTTGTAGGCAATGATGCTGAGCCAGACGCGGAAACTCGCGAACTGGCCGTCCGGGTCCTTGTGCTCGTCCGGATAGAATTTTGCGACCTCCTCCGGCACGTACGGCGCCAGGACACCGTCGCGCTTCCAGACGATGAAATGCGCGGCATCGGACGAATTGACGACGTCGACGGCGTGGATGTTGCTGGCATATTCCTGCCCGATGCGCTGGAACACACGCTCGGCGCCGGTGCGTTCGACACGCACCGAAATGCCCGGATATTTCGTCTCGAACGCCTTGGCCAGCTTCTCCGCGACCGGCAAATCGGTCGAGGTGTAATAGATGACCTTGCCTTCCTTCTTGGCCGCCTCGATCAAGGCCGGCGTCACGGCCTCCGGCGGCGGCGCAGCCGCCATCACGCGCGTCGAAAATGCTGCGCTTGCGAGAACGGCCCCGGTGCCCTGGAGCAAATGGCGTCGCGAAATGGGGTTCTTCATTGGCGCTCCCAATTGTCGTTTGTCGAGCCTTCTATTGCGGGCTCGCTCCTGCTCGGTTCGATACACCCGAGATTATCTTTTATTCCGAGGACCCGCAGCCAGTCTTTCGTCGACAGCCCGTTCCCGTTGCAGCTAAACTTGCGGCAAGGAATAAAACAAGCGTCGGGGGATGAAAATGACGGGTCCGAAGTTTGCACGGAGGATTGCGCTGGCTCTGGCCGCAGCGCTGTTCGCAGCATCGCTTCCCGACGCGCAGGCGCAGGATTATCCGTCGCGGCCGGTGAAGGTGATTGTTCCCTTTGGTGCCGGCGGGCCGGCCGATGTCACCGCCCGCCAGATCGGGAGCATTTTGCAGGAGAGTTTCGGTCAGCCCTTCGTGATCGAGAACCGCACCGGTGCCGGCGGCGTGATCGGCACCCAGGAAGCCGCCAAGTCGCCGCCCGACGGCTATACGCTCTTGATGATGTCGAATACCCAGACCGCGAATAAATCGCTGGTTCCGCAGCGCAAATACGAATTGATGCGCGATCTCGCGCCGATTGCGCCGGTCAACTATTCCGACCTCGTCATCGTGGTTCATCCCTCCGTGCAGGCCAAGACGCTGCAGGAGTTCATCGCACTGGCCAAATCGCAGCCCGGCAAACTGAATTACGCTTCATCGGGCCAGGGCACGCCGTACCACATGGCGGGCGAGTTGTTCAAAGCCATGGCTGGCATCGACATCCTGCACGTGCCCTACCGCAACAGCGGCGAAGCGCGCAGCGGCGTGATCGGCGGCCAGGTGCAGATGATGATCGACGCGGTTCCGGCAATGGCGCCGAACGTCGCCGAAAATCAGGTCCGCGCGCTGGCGACGACAGGCACGACGCGCTCGACCGTGCTGCCCAATACGCCGACGGTGATCGAAGCCGGCGTTCCCGGCTACGAGGCCACCATCTGGCTCGGCCTGATGGCGCCCGCGGGCACGCCAAAGCCCGTCATCGACAAGCTGAATGCGGCAGTGAACGCCGCGGTGAAGCGGCCCGATGTCGTCAAGCTCTGGACCCAGCAGGGCGCGGTTGCGATGTCGATGACACCTGAGGAGTTCGACAAATTCCTGCGCGGCGATATAGTGAAATGGGCGGAAGTGGTGAAGAAATTCGACAAGCCGCCGCAATAAGAAAACCGTGAACAAAGGTTCGCCCGCGAATGCCGAGCGTTCGATTTCGCCTCAACGGCGCCGAGACCGAGATTGACGCCGATCCCGACCGGTCATTGCTGGATGTTCTGCGCGGACAACTTCGCGTGACCGGGCCGCATTTCGGCTGCGGCGCCGGCGAGTGCGGCGCGTGCAATGTCATCATCGGCGACCGCGCGGTCTCCGCCTGCGATACGCCGCTGTGGTCGGTGGCGGACAAGGACGTCACGACAATCGAAGGGCTGGGAACGAGCGAGCAACCGCATCCACTGCAGCGCGCCTTCATCGCCGAACAGGCCTTGCAATGCGGCTATTGCGTCTCCGGCATCCTGATGAGCGCGGCGGCGCTGTTGAAGCAAAATCCGTCGCCGACGAGCCGGGAGGTGAAGGAAGCCCTCGACGGTAACCTCTGCCGCTGTGGCTCGCATAATCGCATGGTGCGAGCCGTGCTGCGCGCAGCGGAAGAAATGGCGGCGGGATGAGCCAGCAAGCGCCCGCTCCCGCCTCACCCACGCTGCCGGTAAGCCTTGCGGCGAACCCAAAACTGTCGGCGTGGCTGAAATTCTCCAGCGCCGGACAGGTGACGATCTCACCAGGCAAGGTGGAGATCGGACAAGGCATCGTGACGGCGCTGGCGCAGATCGCTGCCGATGAGCTCGATATTGACCTGTCGCGCGTGCAGATGATCCGCGCGTCGACGGCCAGCAGCCCCAACGAGGGCGTCACCTCGGGCAGCCTCTCGATCCAGCAGTCAGGCCGTGCGCTGCGCCACGCCTGCGCCGAGATCCGCCGGATATTTCTTCGACACGCGGCGGAACGGCTGGGGGTCGAAGCCGATGCGCTTGATATCGAGGACGGCACCATCTCGGGTCCCGGCAATGTCAGGACCAGCTATTGGGAGCTGGCCGACGAAGTCTCGCTCGATCGCGACGCCACGCCGGGCGTTACGCCGAAGGCCGCTTCGCGCCGGGCACTGGCCGGGAATTCAGTTCAGCGGATCGACGTTCCCGACAAGGTGTTGGGACGGCCGCAATTCATCCACGACCAGGCCTTGGCGGGGATGCTGCATGGCCGCGTGCTACGGCCGGACAACGCGCGGGCAAAACTTACGGGATTGAAGGAGGATGGCGCCCGCAAGGTGGACGGTCTTGTTGCGGTCGTGCGCGACGGTAGTTTTGCCGGTGTCGTCAGCGAGACCGAGCATGGCGCAGAGGCAGCGCTCAACGCGTTGCGCAAAGGCGCGTCCTGGTCCGATGGTGAGCCGCTGCCCGATGAAAACGATCTGGCTTCCTTCCTGAAAGCCCAGCCGACGGAATCGACGGTCATCGACAAAAAGACGGCCGCGTCACCCGGTACGACAGCACGAACGATCAAGCGGCAATATACCCGCCCTTACATCGCCCACGCGTCGATCGCACCGTCCTGCGCGATGGCGCAGTGGGACGGCGACCGTCTCCATGTCTGGACCCACAGCCAGGGTGTCTACCTCTTGCGCGCCGATCTCGCGCTGGTGCTCAGGCTGCCGGTTGAGAACATCACCGTCGAGCACATGGAGGGCGCCGGCTGCTACGGGCATAACGCCGCCGACGATGTCGCGCTCGATGCCGCGCTGCTGGCCAAGGCGGCCAACGGCCGGCCAGTGCGGGTGCAGTGGTCGCGCCAGGGCGAGATGTCGGATGCGCCGTTCGGCGCGGCGATGGCGATCGAGATCGAGGCCGATCTGGATGCGCAGGGCGAAATCGTCGACTGGCGGCATTCGATCTGGGGCAACGGCCATGTGGCGCGGCCGGGCCGCGCGGCGCAGCCTGCATTGCTGGCGGGATACGAATTGGCGAACCCGTTTCCGCGCATGGTCTCGACCAACCCGCCGCAGGCCAATGGCGGCGGCGGCGATCGCAATTCGATCCCGCTTTATGATTTTCCATCCTGGCGCATCGAAAGCCATCGCCTGACCACCATGCCGATCCGGACCTCGGCGCTGCGAACGCTCGGTGGGCAGGGCAATGTGTTCGCAATTGAATCCATCCTCGATGAAATCGCGGCCGAGCGCGACGAGGATCCGGTCGCGTTCCGGCTGCGCCATTTGCGAGATGAGCGGGCAAAAGACGTCATCCGCGCCGTCGCCGCCCGCGCCAAATGGAAGCCCAAGAAGCAGCCCGGCATTGGTCACGGCGTGGGCTTTGGCCGCTACAAGAACACCGGCGCCTATTGCGCTGTCATTGCGGAGATCGAGGGCGCCGAGGAAATCATCGTCAGGAAATTGACATTGGCGGTCGATGTCGGCGAGGCGATCAACCCCGACGGCGTCATCAACCAGATCGAGGGCGGCGCCATTCAGGCCACGAGTTGGGTGTTGAAGGAGCGCGTCCGCTTCGACCGGCAACGCATCACCAGCACGAGCTGGACGGACTATCCGATCCTGCGCTTCAGCGAAGTGCCCGATGTCGAGGTTGAGGTGATCCAGCGGCCTGACGTGGACCCGGTCGGCGCCGGCGAGGCGGCCCATGGCCCGGTGACGGCGGCGATTGCCAGCGCCGTGTTTGACGCGCTCGGCGTGCGGGTGCGCGACCTGCCGATCACGCGCGACAGGATCATCGCCGCCATGGAATCGACCTCATGAGCAGCGTGAACATCCTGAGCGGCGGCGCGGCCCAGGGCCTGGTTGGAAGCCTCGCATTGGCGTTCAAGAGCCAAACCGGCTTCAAGATTGCGGGCGAATTCGGCGCGGTCGGCGTCATGGCCGACAAACTGCGCAAGGGCACGCCGGCAGACATCGTCATCCTGACCGCGGCGCTCCTCGCCAAACTGGCGGAGGAGGAGCTGATCGTTGCCGCGACGATTTCCGACATCGGCCTGGTCGAAACCGCCCTCGCCGTCCGCAGCGGCGATCCCCTCGCCGCCGTCAGGGATGTCGATGATCTGCGCCGGGCCTTGCTGGAGTCCGATGCGATCTTCGTGCCGGATACCAAGGCCTCGACGGCCGGAATTCACGTTGCAAACGTTCTTCAGCAACTCGGCATCGCCAGCGAGGTCGCCGACCGCCTCAGGATTTTCCCGAACGGCGCCACCGCGATGCGCGAACTGGCCGCGTCCGGCGCGCGGCGACCCATCGGGTGTACGCAATCGACCGAGATCATTTCCACCGAAGGCGTGACCCTTTCCGGCGCGCTGCCGCCGGGCTGCGACCTCGCGACGACCTACACGGCGGGCGTCACGGTCGCCGCCGCCCACCCGCAGCAGGCGCAGGACCTGATCGCCTTGTTGACCGGCGCCGGACAACAGGAACAGCGGCAACGCGCTGGCTTCATCAGCAGCCGCGGCTAACCTCCCGACGTAAAGTCTCCGATGACTTAAGCGAGCGCTCCGCGCGCAACCGACACGCTCGGGTTGATTTCCAGTTGTCAAAGCCGATTCATATACTAATATATCAATTGGGGAAAACGCCATGCCTGTCCGTGCATCGAAAAAGGCCGAGCCGAGGGTTCGCCGAACGGCCGCGGGCACGCGCCGCAGCGGCAGGCCGCGCGCGGCAACGGCGGCATCGCGAATTTATTTCGATCTCAGGACCGAACTGGTGTCGTTGGAGCGCCGCCCCGGCGAAGCGATCTCGGAAGCGAAGATAGCCCTCTCCTACGGGGTGAGCCGCACGCCCGTTCGCGAGGCCATTCTCAAATTATCGGATGAGGGCCTGCTGGAGATCTACCCACAGTCCGGCATCTTCGTCGCGCGCATTCCGGTAGCGGCGCTCCCCGAGGCCATCATCATCCGCAAGGCGCTGGAGGAAACCACCGCGCGCCTTGCCGCAGAACGGGCGACGCCGAGCCAGATACTGGCGCTGCAGTCGATCCTGGAACGCCAGCGCGAAGCCAGCGCGGCCGGAGACAGCGAAACGTTCCATCAGGCCGATGAGGCGTTTCATGCTACAGTCGCCGACGTCGCAGGCTATCCGGGAATTTGGAAATACATCCAGCAGGTGAAGGTCCATGTCGACCGCTATCGCCGGCTGACCCTGCCCCAGCGCGGGCGGATCGCAAAGGTGATCGTCGAACACGAGGCCGTGCTCACCGCGATCGAGGCGCATGACGCCGAGGGCGCAAGGCGGGCGATGGAAATGCACCTTGCAAGCCTGCTCGAGAACATCTCGGCCACGCAACACATCAATCCGGAGTACTTCGACGAACGATCCTAGAATTCGGAAGCCCAGAAAACGATAAACAACATCAGGAGGGAACACCATGAAACGCCGCGACTTCATCAAGTTGAGCGCCGGACTTGGTGCGACGATGGCGACGACCGCACCGCTGTCTTCCGCTTTTGCGCAGACGAAAATGGTAATGAAGGCTTCCGACGTGCATCCGTTGGGCTATCCGACGGTCGAAGCCGTCGTCCGGATGGGCAAGAAGCTGGATGCCGCCACCAACGGCCGGCTGACGATCCAGATGTTCCCGTCGATGCAACTCGGCGGCGAAAAGGAAATGATCGAGCAGGCCCAGCTTGGCGCGCTGCAGATCGCCCGTATTTCGGTCGGCGCCGTCGGCCCCGTCGTGGATGACGTCAACGTCTTCAACATGCCGTTCGTGTTCCGCAACTCCAAGCACATGGAGAAAGTGATCGACGGCGAGATCGGCGACGAACTGCTGGCGAAGATTTCATCAACCGAAAAGACCGGCCTGATCGCGCTGTGCTGGATGAACGCCGGCTCGCGCAACGTCTACAACAACAAGCGGCCGATCCGAACCATGGCCGACCTCAAGGGCCTCAAGGTCCGCATGATGGGCAACCCGCTGTTCGTCGACACCATGAACGCACTTGGCGGCAATGGCGTAGCCCTCGGCTTCGACCAGGTGTTCAGCTCGATGCAAACAGGCGTGGTCGATGGCGCCGAGAACAATCCGCCGTCGTTCGTCGCGCAGAACCACAATCAGGTGGCCAAGTATTTCACCATGACGGAGCACCTGATCATTCCGGAGTTGCTCGTGTTCTCGCGTATCTCCTGGCAGAAGCTGTCGCCCGAAGATCAGGCGCTGGTCAAGAAATTGGCCAAGGAAGCCCAGCAGGAGCAGCGCGTGCTCTGGTATGAAGCTGAAAATGCCGCGATCGAAAAAATGAAGGCCTCCGGCACCGAGATCATCACCGATATCGACAAGAAGCCGTTCCAGGAAGCCGTCAAACCGGTGTGGGACAAGTACGGCGCGAAATATGCCGCGATGGTCAAACGCATCGAGGCCGTGAACTAGCGCCTCGCGCCTGATCGGTGGGTGGCCGGACGATTTGCGTTCCGGCCACCGCATCCGTGCTGCCGAAGCGATCTGAAGCGCCGTTATTCCCTGAGGTCAAAATGTCCAATTCTACGGCCGGAGTTTTCCGGCGTGTGAACGATGCGGTCTACTGGACCGGTGCCGCAATCGCCTGCGTGGCCCTGGTGCTGGTCTCTGCGGTCATTCCGTGGGCCGTCTATACCCGCTATGTCCTGAACAGCGCCGCGTCATGGCCTGAGCCGTTGGCCGTGCTGCTGACCGTCGGCATCACCTTCATCGGCTCGGCCAACTGCTATCGTCAGCGCATCCACATGAACATGACTGTCGGCACCGACTTGCTGCCGCCGCCGTTGCGCCGCGCTTCGCTCTTCCTGAGCGAAGTCCTGATGGGCGTGATTGCGATCTTCATGGTGGTGTGGGGATTGAGACTTGTTGATACCACTTGGGGAAATTCAGTGGACGAATTTCCGTGGCTGTCGGTCGGCGTCACCTATCTGCCCATCGTCGTCAGCGGCGCGATGATGCTTCTGTTCGTCGTCGAACGCCTGACCATCGGGCCGCCGCCGCGTGACGGCAGCGACGCCCACGTACCGGTCGAGTAGCAGCCATGGATATCGCGGTTCTGCTTCTCAGCATGTGCTTCTTCTTCGCGATCGGCATGCCGATCGCCTACGCGCTCGCCTTGTCGTCGCTGGTCGGCGCGCTGTGGATCGATCTGCCGGTCGGAGCGGTCATGCAGCAATTCGCCAGCGGCGTCGGCAAGGTCTCGATGCTGACCATCCCGTTCTTCGTGCTGGCGGGCGCGATCATGGCCGAGGGCGGCATGGCCCGGCGGCTGGTCGACTTCGCGGCCGTCGTGGTCGGGTTCACGCGGATGCGGGGCGGCCTCTCACAGGTCAACATTCTCGCCACCACGATCATGAGCGGCATCTCGGGGTCGTCGGTTGCCGATACCTCGGCGATCGGTTCGGTGATGATTCCGCAAATGGCCGCAAAAGGCTATCCGCGGGTATTCGCCACCAATGTGACCATCAGCGCCTCGCTGCAGGCCATCATCATTCCGCCGAGCCACAATTCGGTGATCTATTCGCTGGCGACCGGCGGCGTGGTGTCGATCACCAGCCTTTTTCTGGCCGGCGTGATTCCCGGCCTGCTGCTCGGCTTCTCGCTGATGCTGCTTTGCTTGTTTTACGCCTATCGGGACAAGCACCCGAAAGGCGAGCCGGTGCCGATCCGACAGGCGGTCAGGATGCTCGGCGACGCCGTATGGGGAATCGTGACGCTGGTCATCGTGCTCGGCGGCATCCTCACCGGCGTATTCACGCCGATCGAGGCCGGCGCGGTCGCCTGCGTCTGGGCGTTCTTCGTCACCATGTTCATCTACCGGGACTACAAATGGTCCGAGCTGCCGCTACTGGTCTACAAGACATTGCAAACCGTCGCGATGGTGCTGACGCTGGTGGCGACCGCATCGTGCTTCGGCTATGTCGCCGCGCTGATGCAGATGCCGGCCAAGATGACCGAGTTCTTCGTCGCCATATCGAGCAACAAATACATGCTGCTGATGTGGTTGAACATCATGCTGCTGGTGCTGGGAACGGCGCTCGATCTCGCGCCCCTGCTGCTGATCTGCACGCCGATCCTGCTGCCCGTCGTAAAGAGCTTTGGCATCGATCCCGTGCATTTCGGCATCGTCATGCTGCTCAATCTCGGCATCGGCCTGCTGACGCCGCCGGTGGGGACCACGCTGTTCGTCGGCTGCGCCATCGGCAAGGTTTCGGTCGATGAGGTGATGCGCGGCATCTGGCCATTCTACTACGTCATGTTTACGGTGCTGATGATCGTGACCTACGTGCCGTGGCTGTCGCTGGCGCTGCCGAGGGCGTTCGGGTTCTAGCACCAGACGCCGCCTTTCGCGGGCGGAGGAGATACCGCGTGAAGATCGTCGACCTATCGAGAGAGCTTTATCACCGCACGCCGAGCTATCCCGGCCATCCGCCGGTCATGCACGGCGTCTGGAAGACCCACGAAGAGTCCTTTGCCGAGTCAGGCAATGTGCATGGGCTGGCGTCGATGTTCATTTCCATGGTGGACCACGCCGGCACCCATATCGACGCGCCCCGGCATTTCGGCGAGCGTGGCATATCGATCGATCAGTACCCGCTGGAAAAATGCATCGTGCCGGGCATCTGCATCGATCTGCGCCACATCGCGCCGCGCGCCGAGATCACGCCTGCCGATCTCGAAGCGGCGGTGGCGAGGGGCGGTGTGCCGGTGCCGAAAGGCGGCACCGTGCTGCTCTGCACCGGTCATCACGAGCGAACATTCCCCCGCAAGGAATATTCCAGCGACAATTCCGGCGTGAACGTCGCCGCCACCGAGTGGCTCGCGCAACAGGGCGTCGTGCATTTCGGCATCGATTCGATGCGGCCGGGACCGGAGGGCAAGGTGAATGCGCTCGTCCACAAGGCCTGTCTCGACCTCGACATCACCCATATCGAAAGCCTGTGCAATCTCGAAGCGCTGCTCGGTCTCGGCCGGTTTACCTTCATCGGCCTGCCGATGAAGTGGCGCGGCGGGACGGCTTCGCCGATCCGCGCGGTCGCCGTGTTCGACATGTGAAGGGGCGGCATCACGCCGCTGCACTCCCCTTCCCTGCATGCGCGTATGGACGGGCTGCCAAAGCTTGCCTAAACTCTTGTCAACGAGGGCCGCCGCCGGCTAAACGGCGCGGATAATCGGGCGGGAGCAACCGCCGGACACAGAGGGAGGGAATCATGAACCGTTTTCAGCGGGCTAGCCGCGCTGCTTACATCGCATCGGCCGCGACGTCGTTGGCGCTGGCGGCGCCGGCATCTGCACAGGAAACTTTCAAGCTTGGCATCGTGACGTTCCTTTCCGGGCCGGCGGCGGACAGCTTTGGCGTCCCCGCACGCAACGGCGCGCAGTTCGTCATCGACCAGTTGAACAAGGGCGCGGCCCCGTCGCCTTACGAGAAGGTCGGCTTCGGCGGCATCAAGGTCGAGCCTGTCATCATCGACGAGAACGGCGGTGCGACCAAGCAGGTGCAGGAGCTGCGCAACCTCTACCAGCGCGACAATGTCGACGTCGTGCTCGGCTATATCGGCTCCGGCGATTGCCTTGCCGTCGCGCCTATCGCGGAAGAATTGAAGAAGATGCTGGTGCTGATGGATTGCGGCACGCCACGCATTTTCGAGGACGCCAAATACAACTACGTGTTCCGCACCGCCGCCCATGCCACGATGGATAATGTCGGCCTCATCCGGTACATGAAGGCTAACAACATCAAGATGACGACGCTATCAGCGATCAACCAGGATTACGCCTGGGGACAGGACAGCCGGGCCGACTTCATCGCCGCCGCCGAACAGCTCTATCCCGGGGTCAAGCTACAGACGGACCTGCTGCCGAAATTCGGCGCGGGCCAATACGGCACCGAAATTTCCGCGCTCGTAGGCGCCGGCTCCGACGTGGTCTATTCCAGCCTGTGGGGCGGCGATTTGCAGGCCTTTGTTCTGCAGTCCGCTCCCCGCGGCTTGCCGAAGCGCAGCCAGTTGGTGTTCAGCGCTGCCGACCACGTGCTGCCGCCGCTCGGCGACAAGATGCCCGACGGCACCATTATCGGCGCGCGCGGCGCCTACGGCCTGATGTCGCAGAAATCGCCGCTCAACGACTGGCTGTTCAAGGGATACGAAGCCGCTAACGGCGTCTATCCGGTGCAAGCCTCCTATCGCATGACGCAGGCAATTCTCGGACTGAAGGCCGCGGTCGAAAAAGCCATGAGCAAGAACGGCGGCAAGAAACCCTCGACCGATGAAATGGTCGCGGCCATGACCGGTCTGGAGTGGCCGTCGCCCGGCGGACTCATTCAGATGAAGCTTGCCGACGGCCATCAGGCGATCCAGCCGATCGCCTTCAGCCGCACCAAATACAATCCAGATCTGAAGCGGGTCGATCTGGTCGATATCCAGTACTTCGCCGCTGAATGTGTCAACCCGCCCCCGGGCGTGAAGGCGATCGACTGGATCAAGGGTGGCATGCAGGGCGCCAAGTGCAATTAGGCACATTGGCATCTGACGAGCACATGGCGGCGCGTGACTAGGTTCGCGCCGCCTTTTTCTGCCCACCGACGACTCGCGTGACACTATCGCCATGAATTTCTTTTTGACGATCGTTCTCGATGGCCTGATTCAGGCGTCCTGGCTGTTCATCGTCGCCCTTGGGCTGACGCTGGTGTTCGGCGTGTTGAAGATCCTCAACATCGCCCATGGCAGCTTCTATGCGCTCGGCGCCTATATCGCGGCGACCGCAGTCACCATGGCAGCCGCACGGGGCCTCCCTCCCAGCGTCGGCTTCGTCGCCATGCTGCTCTCGGTAGCGCTGATCGCATCCGCCGTCGGACTGCTGCTGGAGCGCGGCCTCCTGAAGATGTTCTACGGCCGCGACGAAGTCGTGCTGCTGCTGGTGACCTACGCCGTATTCCTGATCCTCGAAGACGTCACCAAATTGATCTGGGGCGTCAATCCGATCTACGCGACGCAGCCCTATGAGCTGTTCGGCAATCTCGAATTCGCCGGTCTCTATTACGTCGGCTACGATCTGGTGCTGATACCGATTTCGGCCGCGATCGGTTTTGCAATCTGGTTCGGGCTCAATCGCACCGTGATCGGCAAGATCGTGCTCGCCGTCATCCATAACGAGGAAATGAGCGTGAGCATGGGCGTGCGCGTCAATCGCGTCTATGCGATCGCCTTTGCGTTCGGCGTCCTGCTGGCCGCGCTCGCCGGCGCCCTCACCGCACCGAAAATATCGATGCAGCCGGGCCTGAGTTCGGATGTCATCATCCTGAGTTTCGCGATCGTCGTGATCGGGGGGCTGGGCAGCGTCGAGGGCGCGGCGGTGGGCGCGATCCTGGTGGGACTGGCGCGCGCGGCTTCGGTGCATCTGATGCCGCAAGCCGAGCTGTTCATGATCTATCTGATCATGGCGGCGGTGCTGCTGTTTCGCCCGGAGGGACTGTTCAAGCGCGAGACGGCAAGGCGGATTTGATGAGGAAAGATCTGCATCCCCTGGTGATGATCGCACTGGTCGCCGCGGTGACGCTGTTCGGGCGCGTGCTGCCGACCTGGACCTTGTCGCTGGCGACGATTGCCGCCTCCAATGCGTTGATCGCGCTCGGCATCGTCGTGCTGGCGCGCACCGGCAACGTCTCGTTCGGCCAGGGCCTGTTCTTCGCGGCCGGCGGCTATGGCGTCGCGCTGATCGCCAATGCCTGGGGCCTCACCGACGCGGTGGCGCAGGTGATCGTCGGCGCCGTTTGCGGAGGCCTGCTCGGCCTCATCATCGGGCCGTTGATCGCGCGCTACAGCGGGATTTTCTTCGGCATGCTGACATTGGCGCTGTCGATGGTGTTTTACGGCGCGCTGGTGAAAACGACTGCGCTGGGCGGCTCCGACGGATTCAATGTCGGGCGGCCGACCTTGTTTGGCATGAGCTTCACCGATCCGCGCGAAGCCGACTTCATGCTGTATGCCGTCTCGGTCATCGTGACCGGATTTGCCGGCATCGCCGCAACCATCCTGTTCCGGTCGGAATTCGGCCTTGCCAGCCTTGCGGTGCGCGAAAACAATCTGCGGGTCGAATATCTCGGCCTCTCGGCCAACCGGATCATATCGATCAACTTCGTGATTGCCGCGGTGTTCGCCGGCGCCAGCGGCGCCTTTGCCTTGATGGCGCAGCGGCATATCGATCCGCAATTCGCCTACTGGACCACATCGGGTGAATTCGTCTTCGTGGCGGTGCTGGCCGGCAACCAGAGCGTCGCCGCCGTCTTCGTCGCCTCCATGGCGCTGGAACTGGTTCGTTCGTTCTCGAATCTCTATCTGCCCAATACCTGGCAGCTCGTGCTCGGCGTCTTCCTCTTGGGCGTCATCCTGTTTCTGCCGCGCGGCATCGGCTCGCTCTGGATCAGGGACCGGCGCAAGCGGCGCACCGCGGCTGAGGCTGCTCTTACCGCCGAACGGGGAGCCGCGTCGTGAACCCGGTTCTTTCGGTACGCGGGCTCGAAAAGCGCTTCGGCGCGGTGGTTGCCGCCGATGCGCTCACCCTCGATATTCCCCCCGGTCAGAAGATCAGCCTGATCGGCGCCAACGGCGCCGGCAAGACCACCTTCGTCAACATGGTGACCGGCTATCTCAAACCCGACAGCGGGACGATCCTGCTCGATGGCCTCGACATCGGCCGGCGCTCGCCGCGAAGTACGGCCCGGCTGGGCATCTCGCGCTCGTTCCAGATTCCGCAGCTGTTCGTCGAACTCACTGCCGCCGAAAATCTCGCCGTGGCGATTTCCGGCACCGGCACCCGCATGTCGCTTCGAGCGCCGGCGGAGGCCCAGGGCCGCCGCGGCACGGCCGTCGAGTTGCTGGAACGCTTCGGCCTTGCCGATCAGGCCGATCGCCCGATCTCGGAACTTGCCGGCGGCGTGCGCAAACTGATCGATATCGCCATGGCGCTGGTGCGCCGGCCCAAACTGTTGCTGCTGGATGAGCCGACTTCGGGCGTATCGGCGGAAGAAAAGTTCAAAACCATGGATCGCGTCATCCACGCCGTCGCGCCCGATGCCGCGACCATCGTGTTCGTCGAGCACGACATGGAGATCGTCAGCCGCTATGCTGATCGTGTCGTGGCGTTTTACCAAGGCCGGATTCTGGCTGATGGGGTACCTGCCGAAGTCTTGAACAATCAGGAAGTCCGCCGCTACGTCACCGGAGGCGCGCGATGAACGACGCGCCCCCGGTGCTCGCGATCGACAATCTTGTCGTCGAGATCCAGTCGATGCCAGCCTTGCGCGGTTTTACGATACACGTCGCGAAAGGCGCCATGGTCAGTCTGGTCGGCCGCAACGGCGCTGGCAAGACGACGCTGATGCGTTCGATCATGGGGCATCTCACGCCGGCCGGCGGCACAATAAAGTTCGAAGGCAGCGACCTGGTGTCCCGTGCGCGTCATGCGCGTGCCGCACTCGGCATCGGCTATATGCCGGAAGATCGCTGCCTGGTGCCCCAGCTAACGGTCGAAGAGAACATCATGCTGCCGCTATGGGTCGCAAAACATCTCGACCGCAAGGCCCGGCTCGACTTCGTCTATGAAGTGATCGGCGAACTCACCGAGATGCGCCACCGCAAGGCGTTACTGCTGAGCGGCGGGCAGCAAAAGCTGGTTGCGCTCGGCCGGGCGCTGGCCATCGGCACCAAATGCCTGCTGCTCGACGAGCCGTTCGAGGGCATCGCACCGGCGCTGTCGGAACGGCTGTCGGAGGTGCTTGCGTCCCTCAAGGGCAAGGATCTGACCCTGCTGATGTCGCAATCGGACCTGAATCATTCGCGGGGCCTGATCGACATGGAGTTCACGATCGAGCGTGGCGCCAATCCCATGCCCGCCACTCCGTGAGCCCAGCGCCCGGACTTCGACGCTCCTGCCGGTCACTCGCCGTCGTGGCCGCCCGCTTCGGCCAGATCGCGAAGTATCTCGGCATTCAGCACAACGATCGCACCGTGCTCGAGCCGCACCCAATCGCGGCCGGCCCAGGCGCGCAACTGCTTGTTGATGCTCTCGCGGGTCATGCCGACCATTTCGCTGATCTCCTGCTGGGTGATCGCGATGGTTCGGCCCTGCGGGTCGGAACTGTGCTTTTCAGACAGGCGAAGCAGCGCACTGGCCAACCGTCCCGGCAGGTTCTGCAGGATGATCTGTTCGACCTGGTCGCTGGTCGATCGCAACCGCTCGCAGAGCAACTCGATGAATTTCATCGCCAGCGCCGGCTGCGCCTTCACAAAGGGGATGAATTCGCGCCGGTCGATGACGAAGAGTTCGCACGTGCTGTTGGCGATGGCGTCGGTCGAGCGGGGCTGTCCGTCGAGCAGCGCTATTTCGCCAAAGATTTCCCCGGGCCCAACGATGTTGAGGATCGCGTTGCGGCCGTCCGGCGAGGAAATACTCATCTTCACCGTGCCCGAGATGACCGCGTACAGGCTATTGCCAGGATCCCCTTTAGAGAACAGCGTGGTTCCCCGCTTCAGCGTGGAGTGCTTGGCGTAACGGCAGAGTTGTTCGAAAGCCTCCGGCTCAAGATCGGCAAAAATCGGATGCTTGCGCAAGACCGACAGTTTGCTGCTCGCGAACCCCTGAGCTTCACCCGTCCTTTGTTGAGGCACGTCAGTCAAACTCCAGAGAAAGCTGCAGGGAGATGCAGGTCTTCCGTAATCAACGCCGGTCCGGTTTTCAACCGGAAAGCATCAAAACACGCGATTTGGCGGCCGGAGCACGAAAACGGCACCCAACACCAATGCTCCAATAACCGTGGAACCCGCAACAAGATAATATAGCCAATCGAGGCGAGGCGCATATTGCAGCAGCATCCATCCCCCGATCAGCACGATAGCAACTCTCATCAGGCTGACAAGCAGCGGGGGCACCGCTCGCCCCCAGCCCTGATAGGCAGAGAACATTATGACAAAGGCGGCCATGAAGCCGTAGACCAATCCAGTCGCGTAAAAATAGCCGGATGCCACAAGGACAACCTCTTCGGCATGTGTGAAAAGACCTGCAATCGAACTGCCGGAGAACGCAACACTTAAACCGATTGCCGCAAAAATAGCCGCCGCCAGCAAGCACGAAATAAGCGTCACGCGACGCGCGCGCCTCCAGGCGGGCGCCAACGCACGTCCCGACCATTATCGTCGTGCCCACACCCAAGGCGAGTACCATGGATGAAATAAGAAGCTCGACGCGAGCAGCCAAGCCATAGCCGGCCAGCGCCTCAATACCGAAGTGAGCGACATAAGCGGTAATCGCGATGAGTGCGACGTTGGAAACCAGTATCTGCAGTGAGGAGAGCAACGCCACTTTCAAAATGATCGAAAAAAGCTGCCAGCGCGGCTGGAAGTCCGAAAGAATGAGATGGACGGGACTTTTGGCAGACTGCAGATGAACGAGCAGCCCAACGACGCCTATTGAGTAATAGGTGAGCATCGCGGCTGCGGCGCCTGCTATCCCAAATCCAGGGACCGCCGATACAATCTCGGAGGTTGTACCGGCCTTTTCGTTGTCCTGCGGCTATTCCCTGGCTGATCCTAGGCTATTCCTTGGCGATGCCCATTTCCCGGATCACGCGCTCGTATTTGGCGAGTTGATCGCGCGTCATGACACGCAACTCTTCCGCCGAACTGCCGCGCACCGCGAAACCCAGCTCCTCTAGCTTGCGGCGTACCTCGGGATCGCCGACAGCCTTCAACGCCTCGGCATTCAGCCGGGCAATGATGTCCTTCGGGGTGCCGGCAGGCGCCAGCATCGCAAACCATGAATTGAAGAAGAAGCCGGGCAGGCCCGACTCCGAGACGGTCGGCACATCAGGGAATTGCGGCAATCTCTTCTCGGTGGTCACCCCGATCAACCTGAGCTGACCGCCACGCACCAGCGCCGCGACCGTGCCCAAGCCCTGAAAGCCGACAGGAATCTGGCCGGCGGCAACGTCGGTCGCGGCCTGGGTAGCGCCCTTGTAGGGCACATGCGTCAGCGAGATGCCGGCGGCCGATGCGAACATCGCCATCGCCAGATGCTGCGGGCTGCCCGGCCCGCCCGAGCCATAGTCGATCTTGCCAGGCGCCGCCTTCGCGGCCGCGATCAGATCCGCTGCGCTCTTGAAGCTGGACTGATTGTTGGCGATCAGCCCCCACTCCACCGTTGCGACCAGCGACACCGGTTCAAAATCCTTCAGGATGTCCCAGCGCATCTTGGACTGCAGGTTCGGCACCATCGTCATGATGCTGTCGTTGAAGCCGCCAATCGTATAGCCGTCCGGTTCGGCGCGGGCGACGGCCTCCGCGCCGATCATTCCCGACGCGCCCGGCTGGTTCAGGATCACGAATTGCTGGCCCATGTTGTCGGCCATTTTCTGGGTCACGATCCGCGCAGCGACATCGACCGCACTGGCCGCAGCCAGCGGCACGATCATCTTGATCGGCCGGTCCGGATAGTTCGCTTGCGCGACCGCAGGGTGGCTCGAGAACAGCGCGAGCGCCGGGAACAGCCAATAAAGCAGTCGCATTTGAAATCTCTCCCTTCGGGCCGCCAATCATTTCGGGAATGATTGCCCTTCCCCATCCGGATTGGCAATGTGATTGCCGATAAAATGAAGAATGGACCGGCGCGTCAGTCGACCGGCCTGAGGAAACAGACCCCAACAATCGAGGGAGGCGACCAATGACCACCCGGCGGAATTTCCTGAAAGGTGCGGCCGCGAGCGGAGTAGCTTTTTGCAGTTGCGGCATGCTGGATGCGGCGCGCGCCCAGCCGAAAGCGCCTCGCCTGCCCGTCAAAGTCAACGGCAAGCGCGTCCTCACGGTGGATGTGCATGCGCATTGCTATTTCCATGAAGCCATCAATTTGATGGGGGACGGGCGCCGATAAGGTGTTGCCACCGGTCAAGGGCGTGCCCGAGCATTTCATCGCCATCGAGCAGCGCCTGAAGGAAATGGATGCGATGGCGATCGACATGGAGGTGCTGTCGATCAATCCGTTCTGGTACGGCAAGGATCGCGACACCGCTTCCCAGATCGTCAAGGTTCAGAACGAGAAGCTGGCGGAGCTTTGCGCTGCGCGCCCCGAACGGTTTGCCGCCTTTGCTTCCCTGACGCTGCAGTATCCCGATCTCGCGGTGCAACAGCTCGAGACGGCGGTCAAGAAACAGGGCCTTCGCGGGGCCGCGATCGGCGGCAGCGTGCTGGGAGAGGATTTTTCCGATCCGAAATTCCATCCCGTCTGGGCCAAGGCGGAAGAACTCGGCGCGGTGCTGTTCATCCATCCGCAGAGCACGCCGGAACTCGCCAAGCGCTTCAAGGGCAATGGCTGGCTGTCGAACACGATCGGCAATCCGCTCGACACCACGATTGCGCTCCAGCATCTGATCTTCGAGGGAACGCTTGATCGCTTCCCCGGGCTGAAGATCATTGCCGCACATGGCGGCGGCTATCTCGGCTCCTACGCCGCACGCGGCGACCATGCCTGCTTCGTATCGCCGCAAAACTGCAATCCGAACATCACGCTGAAGAAGAAGCCGTCCGAATATCTCAACCAGCTTTATTTCGACGCCATGGTGTTCACACCGGAAGGTCTGCGCCATCTGGTGGCGCAGGTCGGCGCCAACCAGGTGCTGCTCGGCACCGACCACCCGATCCCCTGGGAACAGCACCCGGTCGATCATGTCTTCGCGACCACGACGCTTTCCGACAAGCAGAAGATCGCGATCCTGGGCGGCAATGCGGCGAAGTTATTTGGGATGAAGCTGGCTTAGAATGGGACGGGTTGAAGTCGAATCGAGGGCCCAAAAACAAAATCTCGAAAACAACCCCATGCACAGTAGAAATGCCTCCCGTCCAGCCGGCGGGAGGCCTCACAACAGCTTTCCATCGGCCGCGAAAAACGGGTGCGGGCCATCGAACGTTCCGATGGGAACCTGATGGGTTACGACATTGCCGTAGCCCTCGCCCGGAAACCAGGTGTGGAGATGGAAGGCGGGCGGCTCGACCTTGAAGGAAGGTGGGCGCCGTTCGGCCAGATCAAGATCGACGGCATGGTTCGGCGCCGGGCAGATCGTCGTCGGCACGCCTGCAAACATGGTCAGCGTCGCGCGGTGGATATGCCCCGTTGCGATCAGTTGCACGCGGGGATGACGGCGCACGATCGGCGCGAGGCTTTCGGCGTTGAGGAGGTTCTGCCGGTCCATATGCCAGATCCCCGCCTTGAACGGCGGATGGTGCAGAAACAGCAGCGCCGGCCGATCGGGCGACGAAGCCAGCGTCTCGTCAAGCCATTGCAGCGTCGGCCCGTCGAGTTCGCCGTGTGGCTTGCGGTGGACGCTTGAATCCAGCAACAGCAGATCGAGCCCGGCGACCTCGACCTTCTGGTTGAGCGCCCCGGACGCGAAAGCATAGGAAGCGGAAGGAAACGCGGCGCGCATCAACTCGCGCGAATCGTGATTGCCGGGGATGCCGGCAAACGGAAGCTTGAGCGGCGCCAGCAGCCGCTTGAGATATTGATATTCCTCGGATGTCGGCGTGTCCGCCAGATCGCCGGAGATCACCACGAAATCAGGCGCAGGATCGAACTCGTTCAGTGCCGCAACGCAACGTTCCAACGCCTTGGCCGTGTCGACCTTGCCGTAGGCCAACACGCCCGGCGGCTTGATGTGCAGATCGGAAATTTGGGCGATACAGACCGGTTTTGACGACATCGACCTTCTCAGCTCTCGGGCGGCAGCAGGCGCACGGCCTCCGGCGGAATCGACAATCCGATCCGTTCGCCGGGCCTGGCTTGCACCGTATTCGGCGCGTCGACCGTGAGCAACCGGTTGGATGCGCCGCTGACAGTCAGCCGTTGCCTGTCCCCGATGAAGCTGACGCTGTCGATGATGCCCGAAAGCGGTGCGCTGCCGGGATCGGTCACGCCGATGGTCTCGGGGCGGATCATCGTAACCGCCGCTGGCATGTCCGTGTCAGCGCGAATGGGCTGCCGTCCGCCCGGCAATACGAGATGACCGCCCTCTATGGGCGCTTCGACGATATTGGCGGCGCCAATGAATTCGGCAACGAAGCGGCTTTGCGGCGTAAAATAGATCTCGCGCGGCGTGCCGATCTGGGCGATCGTCCCCTTCTGCATGACGACGACACGATCGCCGAGCTCCATGGCCTCGGACTGATCGTGGGTCACGTAGATCGTGGTGATACCGAGCGCACGCAGCAGGCGGTTCAGTTCACCCCGTAACCGGTCGCGCAGCGCGGCATCGAGCGCCGTCAGCGGCTCGTCGAGCAGCAGGATACCCGGCCGGATCGCAACCGCGCGGGCAAGCGCGACGCGCTGGCGCTGGCCGCCGGAAAGCTGGTCGATGCGGCGGTTCTCGAGGCCTGAAATATTGGTCAGTTCGACCAGTTCGGCGACGCGCGCCGCCCGCTCCTTCGCCGCCATGCCGCGGATCTTCAGGCCATAGCCGATATTGTCCGAAACCGTCATGTTGGGAAAAAGCGCGTAGGACTGGAACACCATCCCGACGTTTCGCCGCTCGATCGGCACCGCAGTCATGTCCTTGCCGTCGAACAGCACCCTGCCGCCGGCGTCGGGCGCTTCGAGCCCCGCGATGATGCGCAGCATGGTGGTCTTGCCGCAGCCGGAGGGACCGAGCAGCACCAGCGTTTCGCCTCGGGCGATGTCGAGCGTGGCCGGCTCCAGCGCGCGCGTTCCGTCGGCAAAGGTCTTGCCGCAAGCCTCGATATGCACCGAGGCGCCGTGTCCAGCCTGCGCGTTCATCGCTTCTGTTCCTTCTCGGCGAACAACTGCATGGCGACCAGCAGCGGAATGATCATCACGAAGAAAATCAGCGTATAGGCCGAGGCGACTTCCAGCCGCATCGAGGCATAGCTGTCGGCAAGGCCGATCGGCAGCGTTTTGGTCAATGGCGTGTGAAGCATCCAGGTCAGGTTGAATTCACCGAGCGACAGCGTCACTACCATCAGGCTGCCTGCCAATATACCGGGCAGAGCATTGGGCACGATCACGTCGCGGAAGCGCCGCCACGGCGATGCGCCGAGCGAAGCCGCGCCCTCGTCCAGCGTCTTGATGTCGACGGTCGCGAACACGGCCATGACCGATCGCACCATGAAGGGCATGGTGAAGATGACATGGCCTGTGAGAATGAATAGCCAGGAGCGGCGAAAATCGCCGAAACCTCCATAGGTCAGAAGCAGGGCCAGCGCGATAGCCAGGCCGGGAATCGCCAATGGAAGCGTGATGATCTCCTCGACGATCCGCGACAAGCGCCCTCCTCGCACATGCAAGGCATAGGCGGCTGGAACGCCCACAGTGAGCGTTACCGCAAGCGTCGCAAATGCGACCACGAATGATAGCAGGATGGTGCCGGCATAGAGCTCCCATACCTGCACGACCCATTGCAGGGTCACGCCGGACTGGATGCCACGAAAATAGTTCACCGTGATGCCGGCGGAGATCGAGAGGATCGCCGGCACAACAAGGAATCCGGCGACGAGCAGAGTGAAGACGAATTGAGCGGTGAAGATCAGGCGATCGCGCATGGTCTCATCCAGCCGCGGCAACGGCGCTTCCGCTGAAAGAGCGGGCAAGCGCAAGGATGAACCAGGTAATGATGCCAAGCCCGACGGATAGCGCGGCGGAGATGGAGAAATTCGCAGCCAGCGTGAACTCGGTATAGATCAGCATCGGGAGTACGTCGATGTTCGTCGCCAGCGTAAATGCCGTACCGAACGCGCCCATCGCGGTCGCAAAAGCAATCGCACCGGAAGCGACGAAGGCCGGCGCCAGCGCCGGCAGAACGACATCGCGCTGCACCGCCCACGGGCCCGCGCCGAGCGAGCGCGCGGCTTCTTCCAGGCCGACGTCGAGCTTCTGTACCGCCGCCATGATGGTGAGGATGACGCGCGGGATGGAGAAATAAAGGTAGCCGAGAAACAGGCCGTAGATCGAATAGGCAAAGACCAGCTTCTCGCCGAACAGGCGGTTGGAGAGATCGCCGATCAGGCCCTGTCGCCCGGCGAGAAGAATGATCAGGAAGCCGACGACGACGCCGGGAAACGCCAGCGGAAAGGTCAGCATCGCAATCAAAACAGCGCGACCGGGGAATCGATGCCGCTGCAGGAACATTCCAGCGATCGTCGCCACGATCAAAGTAACAATGGTGGTCGCGGCGGCAAGCAGAACCGTATTGATCAACGTCGCGCGATACCGTGGCTCGGTCAGGATCGCAAGATAGCCCGCAAACCCCTGTGGGCCCTCCGCCCCGGTGACAACGAGCCGCGCCATCGGCAACAGGAAAAACGCCGCCGTCACGACCGCCAGCGGCAGCAGGCATAGCCAGACAAAGAACCTATGCGACATCAGGAGATAGCGCCCCGGAGCTGCGCTTCTGATGGATCAGAATCGCGGCTCGATTCATGTTTGACGCGTTTTCTTCAAGCGAACCGGGAACCACTTCGCTCGAAAACGCTCTGTACGGGCGCCATATTGCCTCAGCGGACCTCGGCGAGATAGCGGTCGACAAAGGCTTTTTGCACGTTTTCCATCCGACCCCAGTCGACGTTCTTCGCGCGGGCATAATCGCTGTCTGGCAGGAATTTCTTCTTCACCGCCTCGGGCAGGTCGATCGGCCGCGCCGGGCGGAGATAGGCATTGGTCCAGATCGCCTGTCCTTTGTCGGACAGAAGATAGTCCAACACTTTCTTGGCCTTGTCCTTGTCGGGCGCGTTCTTGACGAGGCCGACGACATAGGGAAACACCACCGATCCCTCGCAGGGGATCACGAATTCAAAACTGCCCTTTTCCGAATATTTCGCGCGATAGGCATTGAAATCATAGTCCAGCAGGATCGGCATCTCGCCGGAGACGACGCGGGCATAGGAAGTCTGCTTGGGAACGATTGGGTCGTTCTTGCGCAGATCCTTGAAGAAACTGATCGCGGGATCGAAGTTTGCTTCGGAGCCGCCAAGCGCCAGGTTGATCGCGACCGCGCCAACATAGCCAACCGCGGCCGAGGACGGGTCGAGGTAGCCGACCATGCCCTTGTAATCGGGCTTCAGCAGGTCCTTCCAGCAGGCCGGCACCGGCTTGCCGCCAAGCGCGTCCTTATTGACGAACAGGCCGAGCGTACCGGAATGAATGGTGGTCCAGTAGCCGTCGGCATCCTTCAGCCCGGCGGGGACGTCGTCCCATTTCGCCGGCTTGTAGGGCTCCAGCGCATCCTGCGTCTTGGCTTTCATGCCAAAAGTCACGCCGAAATAACCGATATCGCCGACCGGATTGTTCTTCTCGGCGAGGATCTGCGCCAGCGCCTGGCCCGAATTCTTGTTGTCGTGCGGGATGTCGTAGTTGAGATCGGCCTTGATCGCCTTGAGCATCGAAGCCCAGTCCGCCCATTCCGGCGGACAATTGTAGCAGATGACGTCGGCCGCTTTGGCGGATTGCCAGGGCGCGATCAGCGACAGCGCAAGCAAGGCAAGTACAAAACGGACGGTCTTCATGGGGCACTCCGGTTTAGCGGCGGAATGACGATCTCATCACCAACCGGTGTGCAAGTATAGGCCGCGTATGAAGGTTTTGCGACAAGGCGTTTGCAAGGTTTTGCTATGCAGCAAACATGCGCGACGCGCTCGCAACCACCTCTGGCAATTTCACACGCCGACGATTTCCGCTAGCATCCGTCGCAAGAGGAGAGAGCCATGTACCAGCCTCCAGGCGTGAAGACCTCGCCCGACCTTCCCATTCCCGACAGGATGAGAGCCTGGGTGATCGGAGATCCGGACCAACTCCTGCTGCGGGAGAAGCCGATCCCTGTACCCTCCCGCGCGGAAGTCCTGATCCGGATCGACGCGGTTGCGATCTGCGCCACCGACCTCGAAATCATTCATTCGGGATCGCCGGCCAGCATTGAAGGCGGCCTGCCCTTCAACAAGAATTTCACACCGGGCCACGAGTATATGGGCACGGTCGCAGCGCTCGGGCCCGACGTCGACGAATTCGAGATTGGAGAGCGGATCAGCGTGGAGATCCATGCCGGCTGCGGACAGTGCAAGCGCTGCCGCCAGGGCATGTACACGTCATGCCTGAACTACGGGAAGCCGGAAAAGGGCCATCGCGCAAACGGATTTACGACAGACGGCGGCTTTGCCGAATACGCCGTAAATCACATCAACACGCTGGCGCGGGTGCCCGACACCATGAGCGACGCCGAGGCGACGTTGGTCGTCACCGCGGGGACCTCGATGTATGGATTGACAGAGTTGGGGGGATTGGTAGCCGGCGAGAGCGTGGTGGTGATCGGACCAGGACCGATCGGGCTACTCGCGGTAGCCGTTGCCAAGGCGCTGGGCGCCAGCCCGGTCATCCTGACCGGAACACGCAACGGCAGACTGTCGATCGGCCGGGGGCTGGGCGCCGATCGCGTCATCAATATCAACGACGAGGATGCCGTTGAGGTGGTCAGGCAACTCACTGGCGGTATCGGCGCCGACTATGTGGTCGAATGCGCCGGTTCCGAAGCAACAATCAATCAGGCCATTCACATGACCAATCGCGGCGGAAAAATCTGCCTCGCCGCGTTTCCGCACGATCCGGTTACGATGGATATCGCGCATCTCGTGAAGAATAATATCTACGCCTACGGAATCCGGGGCGAAGGCCGCAGCGCCACCCGCCGCGCCATGGCGCTGATGGCTGAGAAGCGCTTCGACGCCACCAAAATCCACACTCACACGTTTCCGCTGGCCGACCTTCCGACTGCACTGCGCTATGCGCGCGAGCGCGTCGAAGATGCGATCAAGGTGGTCGTCACCAACCAGCAGGCAAGCGCGGTTGCGGACGCAGCCGCCGAATAGCGCGAACGGCAATCAGCGCCCTTCGAACTTCGGCTCCCGCTTCTCCATGAACGCCTTGATGCCTTCCTGCATGTCCTGCGTCTTGAACAGCGGCAGGAGTTGCAGATAGACGTGATGCACATGATCGGGAAAGGTTTCGTTGAGCCCCATCCGCATCATGCGCTTGGCGGCCTGAACCGCCAGCGGCGCGTTGGCCGCAATCTCGCGCGCCACCTCGCGCGCCCGGCCCATCAGGGCGGCATCAGGCACGACCTCGTTGGCAAGCCCCCATTCGAGAGCTTCCCGCGCCGAGAGCGTGCGGCCAGTGAAGATCAGCTCGGATGCCTTGGCCCAGCCGATCATGCGCGGCAAAAACCAGGTGCCGCCCGATTCCGGCACGACGCCGCGCTTGACGAAGGCCGCCGCCAGCTTGGACGATTCCGCCATGATGCGAATATCGCAGCCGAGCGCGGTATCCATGCCATAGCCGGCGGCGCCGCCGTTCACGGCGCAGATCGTCGGCTTGTCCATGGCCTGCAGGACGGTCGGCGGCGTGTTGCGCAGGTCCAGCGAGGTCGCCGACGAGGCTGAACTGATTCCATCGCCGCTGCGCTCCTTGCGCAAATCCAGGCCGGCGCAAAATGCGCGCCCGTTGCCGGTGAGGATGACGCAGCGAACGTCGCGATCCTCGTTTGCCCTGAGAAGCAATCGCGTCAAATCATTCAGCATCGGTCCGGAAATTGTGTTCATGCGCTCTGGGGCGTTGAGCGTGATGACCGCGATGTGATCGGCCACCTCATAAAGGACTTCGTTGGACTCGGTTTGAATGGCGCGTGGGGCTTGGTCCATATGGTTTCCCGTTTCTTCTGGTCGATCTTATTGCTGTCGCACTATATCCGCCCCAGCGCGGTCAGGATAATTTGCGGCGTCAGCGGAATTTCCGTGATGATTTTCCCGAACGGCCGGAGCGCATCATTGACCGCGTTGGTTACCGCCGCTGCCGCACCCGCCGTCCCGGCCTCGCCGGCGCCTTTTGCCCCCAATTCCGTTTCCATGGTCGGTGAAACCACGTGCCCGACATCGATGTCAGGCATTTCACCGGACATCGGAACCAGGTAATCGGCCATATTGGCGTTAGTGAGTTGCCCGCGCTCGTCATATTCGCATTTCTCGAACAGCGCGGCACCGAGACCTTGCACGACACCTCCCCTGATCTGCTCGTCGACCAGTTGAGGATTGATGATGGTGCCGCAATCCTCGACCACCCAATGCTTCAGCAGCTTCACAAAGCCGGTATCGGTATCAACCTCCAGCCACGAAGCCTGAACGCCATTGGTGAAGGCGAATGGATAGTCGCGAGGGACGAAGTGCCTTGTAGCCATGAATTCGGGCTAAATCCCCGGCGGCAGCGTATCCGGGCGGAAATAGACGATGCGCGCGAGTTCGCTCAAATCGATCCGCGGCGCACCATCGAGGGCGTTCACCACACCATTGTTAACGATATCGAGTTCGCCGGGAGTCGATTGCAGGACGGCGGCCGCCACATCGAGGATATTTTTACGCAGAACTTTGGCGGCTTGAAGCGCGGCCTCCCCCCCGATGCCGGCGCCGCGCGACGCCCAGGTGCCTCCGCCATATGGCGTATTGTCGGTGTCACCGAGAATCACGCGAACGCGATCCATCGAGACGCCAAGCACGCTTCCGACGATTTGCGCGGTGAGCGATTCCGATCCCTGCCCCTGCTCGGTGATGCTGGTCTGGCAGATCACCGAGCCCTGCGCGTCCAGCCGCACGGCGACGCCATCCTGCGACGATATCTTGGCGCCGCCGACGCCATAAAACGCAGCGCTGGGATTGGTCACCTCGATGAAGCTGGCGATGCCGATGCCGCGATGGATGTCCTTCGCCCGCAGGGCGGCCTGCTCGGCGCGCAACGCGTCGTAGTCCATCATCTTGACGAGCTTGGCGAGCGCTGCATGGTGCGACAACTGCTCGAAGCGCAAGCCCGACGGGGAGCCGCAGGGATAAGCATCATCCGCAATCAGATTGCGGCGGCGGATGTCGATCGGATCCATGCCGATCTTCATGGCCGCCAGATCGACCAGGCCTTCGGTTACCGAGCAGGCGATCGGATGACCAACCGCGCGGTACTGGCACATCACGTTCTTGTTCTGGAACACGACGCGCGCACGGGCGCGATAATTCCTGGTCACATAGGGGCCGCCGACAAGATTAACGACCTGATTGGCCTCGATCGCGCTGGTGCGCGGGTACATCGAATAGGGTCCGATCCCCGTGAGATCGTCGATCTCGAATGCCGTGATGGTGCCGTCGCGCTTGACGCCGATCTTCCCCTTGCAACGATGGTCACGGGCATGGATATCGGTATTGAAGCTCTCGACCCGATCGGCCACGAATTTGACCGGGCGCCGCAGAAGCTTGGACAGCGCATACGTCGCCATCTCGTCGGCATAGATGTGAACCTTGATACCGAAGGAGCCGCCGACGTCCTTGCAGACGACGCGAACCTGCAATTCCTTCAGGCCGAGATGGAGCGCCGCGATATTCTGCACCATGTGCGGCGCCTGGGTGCCTTGATAGATGGTCAGTCGCGCTTCCGCGGCGTTCCAGTCGGCGACCACCGAGCGCGGCTCTAGTGTCACGCCGGTATGTCGCCCGAAGACAAACTCGGCCTCCACCACCTCGTCCGCTTCGGCAAAGGCCTGGTCGACGGCGCCCGCATCGTGAAGGCGTTCAAAGGCCAGATTGTCGCCGAGAGACGCGTGGATCACGGCGGTAGCTGGATCGAGCGCAGTACGCATATCCGTTACGGCGTCGAGTTGCTGATAATCTACCGAGACGAACTCCGCGGCGTCCTCAGCCTGGGCGCGACTGCTCGCCACCACGGCCGCGACCGCTTCGCCTTGCCAGCACACGCGATCGACCGCGATGGCGCTTTGCGGGGCGGATTTAAGGCCCTTGAGATGCGAGAGCACGCCAACCCACGGCGTGATGATCGTCGAGAGTTCCTCCCCCGAAACGACGGCGATCACGCCCGACATCCGCTTCGCCGCCGAAGCGTCGATGCCCTTGATCATCGCATGCGCGTGCGGCGAGCGCAGGAACACGACATGCGCCATGCGCGGCAGCTCGATGTCGCTGACGTACAGCCCCCGCCCCTGCATCAGCCGGTCGAGGTTCGGCCGCGGCACCGTCTTGCCGATATAGGAGTTCGGACGATCCAGCGCAGAAAGCGTTTCGGATTTTTCTGGAGCTTGATGTCATGGTAAGCGCCCGGCGCGCGCTCGCGCTGTAGTCTCGATGGCGTCGACAATGGCCTGGTAGCCGGTACAGCGGCAGTAGTTGCCAGAAAGATGTACGCGTATCTGCTCCCGATCCGGACACGGCGATTGCCTCAGCAGATCCTGCGCGGCCATCAGCATTCCCGGCGTGCAGAACCCGCATTGCAGCGCGTTGCGCTCCCGGAAAGCAGATTGCAAATCGGCAATCTCGCCGCTGTCGGAGACGCCCTCGATTGTCTCAACCGTGGCATGGTGTGCCTGCACCGCAAGCAGCAGACAGGACCGGATGATATCGCCATTGAGTCGGACCGTGCATGCGCCGCACACCCCGTGTTCGCAACCGACATGCGTGCCGGTCAGCTTGAGGTGCTCGCGAAGAAAGTCCGCCAGGTTCAGGCGCGGCAGTACGCTCGCCTCAATATGCTCGCCATTGACCACAACCGAAATCGCAACTGCAGCCGTCACGCCGATACTCCAGCATGGAGATCAGAGCGATCAAGCAGCGAGGATACGCAACGCGCCAACAGAACTTTCGCCAGATGCCGCCGCATGGCCGGCGTCGCCTGGTGATCCTCCAGAGGATCGAGTTCTTGATCCAGCGCCGAACACGTCTCGGATAGCACCTCAGACGTCATGGGAACGTTGACCAGTTTGCCGGCAGAGCCGGCCAGCGACGGGCGATCGCCGACAGCAAAGAAACCAAGGCGCAGATCGGCGAACCGGCCGTCCTTGACGACGGCCTGCGCTGCGAGGCCGACGATCGCGTAGTCGCCATGCCGGCGAGCGAATTCATGAAAGAAATACGCCGATTTTTCAGGATTGACCGGCACCTCAACGGCGATCAGTAGCTCCTGCGGCTTAAGCGCCGTTTCGTAGATCCCGGTGAAGAACTCGGTCGCTGGAATCCGCCGCTCGCCATCCGGACCGCGGGCAATGATGGTAGCGCAAAGCGCGAGCATGCAGGCCGGCAGTTCTGAGGCCGGGTCAGCATGCGCGAGGCTTCCCCCAATGGTGCCACGGTTGCGGATTGCCGGATGGGCGACATGCGCGACCGCCTCCGTCAGCAAAGAAGCATGGGTCGCTATTTCCGGGGATTTCAAAAGATCGACGTGACGCGTCAGCGCACCGATGGTGAGGACGCCTCCCTTCACCGTCACCCCGCGCAGTTCGGCCAACTCGCCGATGTCGATAATGAGTTCGGGAGATATCAAACGCAGATTCATTGCCGGCAGCAGGCTCTGGCCGCCCGACAACACCCTGGCGGTTTCGCCACGCGCGGACAGCAATTCCAGCGCATGTGCGACGCTGGTTGCGCGGGCATAAGCGAAAGCCGAGGCTTTCATTGTCGGTGTGACCTCCCCGGTCGAATATCGGCATTTTTCCGAATTAGACGGTCGGTATCGACAAAGGTCAAGTTTGTTATCGGGAGATTATATCGACATTGAGCTTGTTTTCATGCAGTGATCGACGCACGTTCTGTGCCAACCAAAAAGCCTGCCTGTGGGAAAAGCAGACCATGAAGCTCGGGTTCTTTACGATGCCGATCCATCCCGTCGACAAGGATTGGCGGCTTTCCCTCAAGGAGGATCGCGAGGCATTCCTGCTGGCCGATGAACTCGGCTTCACTGAGGCCTATGTCGGTGAGCATGTCACCGATAGAGCGGAGAATATCACTTCCAGCATAGCTTTCATCGCGTGGCTCGCGGCGGCGACCAAGCAGATCAAGCTCGGCACCGGCACCGTCAATATGCCGAACGCCCATCCCGCAGCGGTCGCGGCCTCGATCGCGATGCTCGACCATATGCTCGACGGACGCCTGATCTTCGGCATCAGTCCCGGCGGCCTGCTGTCGGACGCAGAAGTGTTCGGCAATCTCGATGCGGACAGGAATGCCATGTTCCTGGAGGCGATCAATCAGGTGCTTGCGATCTGGGCGAGCGAGCCGCCCTATAATCTTCAGGGCCAATTCTGGAACATATCGGTTCGGAAAACCTTGATCGAGGACATCGGCCAGGGCTTCATTCCGCGCCCCCTGCAACGGCCGCATCCGCCGATCGTGGTCACGGCGGTGGCGCCCTTCTCAAAAGGCGTGACAGAAGCCGCTGCACGCGGCTGGGAGCCGATCTCGGCAAACTTCCTGATGCCGGCCTGGGTGAAGAGCCACTGGCCCAAATATGTCGAGGGCTGCGAGCGCGCCGGCCGGCCGGCCGATGTGGCAAACTGGCGCGTTGCCAAGAGCGTATTCGTCGCCAAGGACGCAGCGACGGCGAAGGCTTACGCGACAGATCCGAACGGCCCCTATGTCTATTATTATCGCTCGCTGTTCACCAAGCTGAAGCGCAGCGGCCGTATCGAATTGTTCAAGACGCGGCGTGATCAGCCCGACGACGAGGTGACGCTGGAAACGATCTGCAACAAGCTGATCATTCATGGCACGCCCGAAAGCGTCGCCGATCAACTGCTCGCGTTTCAGGAGGAGACCGGGCCTTTCGGCACGCTGCTCTATGCCGGCAAGGATTGGAAGGATCGCGAACTCGGACGCCAGTCGATGATCATGATGGCCGAAAAAGTCATGCCCCGCGTCAATGCGGGCGCATCTGGTACCTCCAAGGCCGCGGAATAATGCATTCAACCCAGGAAACTTGCCTTGGCGCTTAGCGATCGTATCCCCTATTTGGCGCAAGTCGACCGACCGAAGCTGACGCTCCCCGGCGGCAAGAAGCTCGCGGTATGGGTCATCCTCAATGTCGAGGAATGGCGGATCGAGCACGCCATGCCTCGCACGGTGCTGAGCCCGCCGATGGGACAACCGCTATTGCCCGATGTGCCTAACTGGTCGTGGCACGAATACGGCATGCGCGCCGGCTTCTGGCGGCAATTCAAGGCACTGACCGACCGCAGCATGCCTGTGACCTTGGCGATCAATGCCAATGTCTGCAACAGCTACCCGCGCGTGGCGTCGGCAGCGCGCGATGCCGGATTCGAATTCATGGGCCATGGCTTTGTGCAGGGGCCCATGCACAAGGTCGAGAACCAGGCGGATGCCATCAAGCGCTCGGTCGATATCATTTCGAACTTTTCGGGAAAGCCGCCACGGTCGTGGGAAAGTCCCGGCCTCACCGAGACGGAGGAAACGCTTGATCTGCTGCGGCTCAACGGCATCGAGTATATCGCGGACTGGGTGATCGACGACCTGCCGCAGGACGTTTCGACGCCTCATGGAACAATCACAACAATCCCCTATTCGGTCGAAACCAACGATATCGTCATCCACGCGCTACAGCATCTGCCGTCCGAGCAGTTCCTGAAACGCTGCACCGATCAGTTCGACCGGCTGTATCTGGAAGGCGCATCGAACGCGCGTGTCATGGCGATATCGGTTCACCCCTACATCACGGGCGTGCCGCATCGGATCAAGTATCTCGAAGCGCTGCTCGACTACGTGCTAGGTCATGATGGCGTTGCACTCATGACAGCCAGCGAGATTGGTGACTGGTATCGCGCGGAGATGGCAAAGAGCTGAAATGGCGAGCCTATCGCACTATTCCTGCAAACTTCGGCAATGCGCCTTTCAGGATCCCTTGTCGTCTACGGTGACAAACCGGCCAAAGCCACCGCGCGCGAACAGCAAAGGCTCCTTCCGATTGTAGGCGTAGGCTTCGACGGCACCGAGGAAGATGATGTGATCGCCGCCATAATAGCGATTGGCCGCCCGGCACTGGAAGCTCGCCACGCTGTCGGCCAACACCGGCGCGTTGCCGAGTCCCGGGGTCCAGCTCACGCCGGCGAACTTGTCATCCGACGACTTGGCAAACTGCGAGGCCAGGGCTTGCTGGGAAGCTCCGAGAACATTGACGGTGAAGTGGCTGGCGTTCTGAAAGGTCTGGAGCCCCTGGGAGAACATCCCGAGACTCCACAACACCAGCGGCGGGTTGAGCGACACAGAGGCAAAGGAATTGCAGGTCACGCCATAAGGCGTGCCGTCCGCCGACATGGCCGTGACGATGGTGACGCCCGTGGCAAAAGTCCCCAGTGCAGTGCGAAAATCGCGCGGATCGATCGCCGAATTGTCGCTGGCAAATTCGTTGGCCGGATCGGCCGGATGTTTGGGTGCGTCGGACATCCGGCAAGCCTCAGAGCGTCAGATTTTCGGACGGCAAGTCAAGCGCCACGCGTCCATAGTTGGTTCCCGCCGCATCGAAATTGAAGGCGAGATGTGAATTCACCGCATGGGCGTCGCGGAACTGCCGCTGCAACGCGCCTGACGTGAACAGACTGCGCGCACCGCTTGCCGCGAACAACAGCGATACCGCTTCCGTGCAAAGGTTCACCGAAAAAGCACCGTCTCGACGAAGCCGCGTCTTGCCCGCGAGGTCGGGAATGTAGCCACGCCGTGCATCGTCCATGGCTTCGATACAGTTCGTGCGCATGACGAGGCGTGCCGCGTCGACCTTGGCGGAGGCTTCTGCGACCTTGATCTGGGTCGTCTGCAGGTCGCCAACTTTGGCGCGATTGTAGGTCGAGGCCCGATGCCGGGCGAACTCGACGTAGTCATTCAGACAGGCTTGCGCATTGCCTAGGGCGACCCCCGACAATACGTAAGGAAAGAGGGAGAATACCGGCAGCGCATACAGCGCGTTCGGGTTAACCACGCTTCCCGGCGTCGGGCCCCCTGTCAGCTCGCTGACAGCGACGGTCATCTTCTCCGCAACAAAGGCATCCTCGACCCACACGTCGTTCGATCCGGTGCCGCACAGTCCCGTCGCATTCCAGGTGTCGTTGATCCTGTAGTCGCGCCTGTTGAGCAAAAATATCCGGTACTCGATGCCGTCAGCTTCGTCGTCCGATGACACGACGCCGGCAAGCATGTTCCATTCGCAGGAACTTGACGCCGGAGGAGAACGGCCAGTGACCGCGCAGGACATATCCGCCATCCGCCTTTCTTGCCCGGCCAGCCGGAAAGATAAAGGACGACGCGATCAACGCGTCGGCATTGACATTCCAGACGGCGTCCTGCGCCTGGCGGTCAAACATCCCCAGCATCCAGTGATGGCTGGCAAGATTGGCAAAATTCCACGCAACGGAAGCATCCGCCTGGCCGAGCGCGTCGGAGCAATCGACCAGGGCGACATAATCAAGCTCGGCGCCTCCGACGCGCCCGGGTTGCACGATCCGGAACAGAGCCGGCATCATGCAAGGCGCGCTCGGTCTCCTGCGGCAAGCGCCGAAGCTCTTCCGTCCTCGGCGCACGGTCGCGCAATTCCGGAATCAAGGCCTTGGCGCGCGCGACCATGGCGACATAGCTGTCCGCACCCGGCCCCGCGGACAACCCTGCTTCCGGCTTTCCGCCGCCTACAGCCATATGTTTCCTCGCCTGCCCCGTTTGTTTGGCGCCGTCCAAGCTTCACCAGTCTATCGGCTGACCGCCAATGATCAAGGCGTGTAGGAAGCATGGCTACTCGGCAGGAAAACCGGCCCCAAAAACGCAAGAAAGCCCGGCGGCCACGAGCCTACCGAGCGGTTAGTGCGATTCAAGGTGCGCATCGGACGATGTGCTATTTCATGCCTTTGCGCCAATAGGAGTATTCGACCAGGCCCAGGGGGTCATCGGATTGAACAAGCGATAGCCGGCGCGAATGAAGTTATGGCCGAGTGCATAACAACTCGGACGACGGCACGCTTGCGACGCCCGGGCGGTGGTGCTGGGAGTTGCGGCGTCAATCGGTGCCGCCGTCCGAATCGAGAATTCCAAACGAAAAAACCCGCTACGGATTTCTCCGTGCGGGCTTTGCATTTTTCACGAGTGGCGTTATGCCGGTGATTTGCCCGACGTGCAAACCGTTTTCAAGAAGTCAGCGAATTGCGGAAACAGACGATTTCGCAAATTGAAATCGCGATCTGGCCATCTCGAGAGACAAAACCGCCCGCCACCGTGTTTCGGCGCGGGCTGCAATCTCTGCGAGAATGTCAATATGCACCTGATTTGCCCGACGCGTTAAGCTTCGCGCCCGAAGAGGCCTCGATGCCTCATTGCTGCTGCGCGGGATTCACGGGATGAACAGGCTTCGGCATTGGCGGTTCGGGCTCCACCTGCAGTCTAGGTTCGGTCGTCAAGACCTTGGCGCCGACCGCCCGCGCAGCCTCGCCGGTGGAAGTGTAACTCGCCATAAATGCCGGTTGTACCTTTGGCTTGTTCCACGGGCCATGGTCGACGATCAGCATGCCAATCACGCCGAAAACAGCGACCGCAATCGCAACCTTCAACGGTGCACCGCCACGTCGGCTTGAGCGATCTTTCTCCAAATCCCTTGCCATCTGACAATCCGCGTTGATCTGTGCGATACCAAATCCCGGCAGCGAGGAAAGTTCCTCCTCTATCCGGTCTCGATGAAATCGGGAACAAAATGCTTTAATTGCGTATTGTCGCGACGTCGCAGTCCACTCGGTAAACGCCGAGCTATAAAAGCGAGTTTTCAGAACGTGAAAATCGAAATCCCAGAGCCGCCGCAGCCCGCAATGGCGGAGCGCGCCATCGACACCGCGACGGACGTGTCGCGTACACTCACCGAGGTATCCGCCGCGATGCAGGCGGCGGTCGGCCATCTCAGCGATGCGATCAGGGCGGCACGGCAGCCGGGAATGCCGCTTTCGACCATCAGCGCGATTACTCGCGAAGCGCCACTGACCAGCCTGTGCGTCGCGGTGCTGTTCGGCGTCGCGATCGGACGCCGGCGCTAGGGCGACCTCAGAACTTGCCTTTTGCCGAATCTTTTGCGGCCGACATGACGTCGCTGGTGATCTGACGCATATGTTCGCCGGCATTGGTGAACTGGCTGCGCAGGAACTCGGACTGGATCCGCATCGCTTCCTGGAGATCGGTCGCATGCACCAGCTTGCGGGCGTGCTCGAACGCAGCCTTCATATTCTGCTCGGTGAACGACAGCGCCTGCTTCGAAATCTCCGTACCCGCACCCGGCATCGACGTCATGGACTTTCCGGCGGCATCGAAGAACATGCCGAAGGCTTTTTCCGCCTGATCGATGGTTTTCTCGGCCAGTTCGCGCAGCTCGGCTGGGACTTCGAGTTTCGGTTCGGTCATGGTCGCTTCTCCAATGTCGGCCTGGGCAGGTTAGCACAATTACCGGCGGCGTCTGCGCCGTATTGGACCAAGCTCCGCCGCGGCACAGGCCTGCGCGTCGGCATGGCCAACCCGATCCCAACGAATGGCCAAAGGAATGATTTCCTTTTTCTCGCGAACCGTAGCCGCACGGGGGTCGACGCCCGATTCCAAAGGTGGCAACAGTATGGCATAGTGATTCGGGGTTAGGGCCCGGCTGTAGGTGGCGTTGCGTCTCTGGATTTACGTCTCATGGGGATACGATGCTTCAAACTTTTCGGCCGACACCAACCTGCACGCGGTTTCAAACCAGCATAGAAATGCCCTGCATGAAGTGCGGCGCACAAATGCGCCTGGCGACGATCGAGCCGCGCGACCAGAATTATGACGTGCTGACCTACCGCTGCACGCCCTGCGACTCCGGCGAGAGCTTCCTGAAGGCGCGCTGACTACTCCCCGTTCAGCATCGCGATGCCGGCTTGCGTCAGCACGAGCCCTTCATCGCGCTCTTCGGCCAGCCCGAGGCCCGTCAACGTCCGCAAATCTTCATCGCTGACCGGCGACATTTTCAGCCGGCGGGATTGAATATCCCGCAACGTCCAGCGAAGGCCGATGGCCTTCTCGAGATTGAATTCGGCGAAAGGATTTTCTGCCATCCGGGTTGCGGCTACTTGCTCATTGGAGATCGGACTCGTGTTTGGCATGCGCCGCCCTCGGCGCCGCTGATAATGCGGAGGTGCACGCCAGGTTCCCCGACGTGCACAAACTGGGGAATAACAGGGCTGGCTTCGAGCGAAAAGACCGGCGTAGCCCCCCTTCTCAATAGCGATAAGGCTCGATATCCAGCAGCGGAAAGGCGCTGAACACGCTCGGTAGGTTGGTCGCAGTCGCCGCGTGCAAATAAGACTTGTCGAGTTCGGCAAGGCGGGTGACGCCGAGCAGCCCGAGACATCGGATGACCTCGTCTTCCAGCAGTTCCAGCATCCGCACGATGCCGGCTTCGCCCCCGGCCGCAAGCGCCCAGCATTGCAGGCGGCCAATGCCGACCAGATCGGCCCCCGAAGCGATCGCCTTCACGATGTCGGTGCCCCGGCAGAAGGAACCGTCGACCATGATCTTGGCGCGGCCGGCGACGGCATCGACGATTTCCGGCAGGACATGCATCGAGCCGCGCCCATGATCGAGCTGACGGCCGCCATGGTTCGATACATAAATCCAGTCCACGCCATGATCGATCGCGATGGCGGCATCTTCCGCGGTCGCAATGCCTTTGATCACCAGTGGAATTTTGTACTTGTCCTTGATCAGCTTCACGGTGCGCCAATCCAGCCCCTTCTGGAAGTCGCCGCCGGTAGCCCGGATGCGACTTTCGCGGACATACCGCTTGGCGATATCGCGCTCGCGCCGGCTGTAATGCGCGGTATCGACGGTCAGGCAGAAGGCGGCATAGCCGTTATCGATCGAACGGCTGACGCAATCTTCGACAAAAGCGTCGTCACCGCGGACGTAAAGCTGGTAAATGCGCAGCGCATCGGGCGCAGCCTTGGCGGTGGCCTCGAGTTCCGGCTCCGACACCGAGCTCAGCATGTGAGCCGCGCCGAACTGCCCTGCCCCGTGCGCAACGGCGGCGCCCGAGTCGGGATCGAAAATCTCGAGCGCGCCGACCGGCGCGATCATGACCGGCAGGCGCAAGCGGCGGCCGAATACTTCGGTCGAGGCGTCGACCTTCGCGACATTCCGCAGCACCCGTGGCCGGAACGCGATCTCGTCGAGCGCCATGCGGTTGCGACGCATCGTGGTCTCGGTTTCCGCGGCGCCGACGATGTAGTCCCATGCGTTCTGGTTGAGCCGGGCGCGGGCCTTACGGACAAATTCGTGGAGATTTTGAAACTCTTCGCCGCTGGCGCCGAGTTCGACATTCCTCGCCTGCCGGCTGGGCGTCCCGTCATTCATGGTGCTTCTCTCCCGTTTTGCCGGCACATTAACCGCAGAAAAACGGAAAAAGCTACCGCTTTGAACAAGTTAGGCGTCGCGCAAACGCAAGGATGTTATTCGTTTGCGAGAGGCATCGAACCTGATGGAGCCGCTCAGGCGGTATTACCCGGCTTCCCGAAAGCCCCCGCCTCGGCCAGATAGGCAATGCGCCGCTCATCGTAGCCGAGCGTCTTCTGGAGCACTTCCCTGGTATGTTCGCCAAGCAGCGGCGCGGCCACCGGATCGATGGTCGGCGTCAAGCTCATATGCAGCGGCGTTTCGATATTCGGAACGACGCCTGCGGTCGGATGCGGAATCTGGCTGAGACGATCGCGACCGCGCACTTCCGGTGCATTGAAACCTTGCTCCACGGTGCGCAGATGGCCGACCGGGATGTTGGCCTTCTTCATCTTCGCCATCCAGTGTTCGAGGCTGTTGCTGGCGAAGATACCGGCGATGATCGCGCGCAATTTTTCCCTGTTGGCGGTTCGGTTTTTCCGGTGAGCAAACTGCGGGTCGGTGACGAGGTCCGGCCGGTCCAGCACGTCGACCACCAGCCGGCGGTAAAGCCGGTCATTGGCGCAGGCCATGTAAAGGGGACCGTCAGAGGCCTGGTAGAGGCCCACGGTGGGCGAGCCATTCGGCGAATTTCCGAAACGGCCGGGATTTGCACCGCTCACCAGATAGGCCATGCCATAAAAAGCGGTCATTGCTACCGCGGTGTCGATCAGCGCGACCTCCACCTGCTGGCCGCGGCCGAGTCGATCGCGGGCAATCAGCGCCAGCAGGATCGCGTTGCATGCCGACATGCCGGTCGCGATGTCCACGATCGGCGGACCGGTCCGCACCGGCTCGCCATCCGGAAATCCGTTCAGCGACATGAAGCCGCTTTCGGCCTGCGTGATCGGATCGAACCCCGGACGCAAGGCGAACTCACCCTTGCGGCCATAGGCGGAGATCGAGCAATAGATCAGCCGCGGATTGGTCGCCACGACGGAAGCGTAATCAAGACCATACTTCTTCATCACGCCGCCGGAGAAATTCTCCACCACGACATCCGCTTTCGCGATCAGTTCGCGCGCCACTTCGAGCGCTGCGGGATTGGTGAAATCGAGTGCGATGCCGCGCTTGTTGCGATTGAGGCTGAGGAAGGCCGCGCTTTCGCCGCCGATTTCCGCATGCTCGTAATGGCGGGTATCGTCGCCCCCGTCGGGGTTTTCGATCTTGATCACTTCGGCGCCGAAGTCCGCCAGCGTTTGCGTGCAGGCGGGGCCGGCAACCACCCGGGTGAAATCGACAACCAGCAGGCCGTCCAGGGCAGTCGGCTCTCCCTTTGCGCGCGGCGTTCGATCCGGCAATTGCGGCTTGGCGGTCATTTCCGGCATTTCCCCTTGTTATTCTGCCCAGCGAAACGATGGTTTTTCGCCGCGACTTCAAGGCTTTCTTACCGGAACCGAAGGGGTGACGCCAAACCCCGATTTTGCAGGGCGGGACCTGCCGCCGACATAGCTCTTAGGGCGGCGCGCGGGGCCGCCCATTCGTGTACCCAAACAAGATGTCGCCGGCCCGGGCCACGTCCAGAGCCAAGCGGCGCCTAGCTGATCAGCAGGCGCCGCTCAAAGCGTACACTGCACCCGCGTTCGTGACGCATACTACTCGGCGACCATCTCGCCGGACCCGCCAAGCTCGGCAGGAAAATCCTTCAGCTTGGGCAGCCCGTCCCGCATCGGCAGCACGGTCTCGGCATAGTTGACGTGCACGCCCGGCGTGAAGGGAAGTGTCGGCAGGGTCGCGGCAAAGACGTCGACCAGCCCGAGCGTCGGATGATTGGTCATCAGATGGCCGCCACACTCCGCGCAGTACTTGCGCTGGCTCATCGGCGTCTTCTCGAAGGTTGCAACATGTTGCGCCCCTGCCGTGATCCGTACCGCCTCCGGCTTCCACAGCGTGAATGCGTTCACAGGACCGCCGGACCACGAGCGGCACGAGCGGCAATGGCAATAGCCCATTCCTTCCGGCGCACCGGTGACCTCAATCTCGACCACGCCACAAAAGCAGTTTCCAGTATGTTTCATAGTTCTTCCGTCTCCTTGCAGACAATTGAGAAGTGGGTCAGTTCAGCGTGTGCGATGGGATAGCATCGAAACATGCTCCCGATGATTTAGATGCTTGTCACCAAACATCCCGACGAAATCGCGCTCTTTGAGCATGATGTCGAGGAAGATGTAGGCCGTCGTTACCGTTGCAAACAGCAAATGCCCGGCGCTCATCGTTGGGCTCGCCCAGAACGCGAGGATGAGACCGAGGTAGATCGGGTGCCCGATAAGCCGGTATGGGGATGGCTTCCGTAAGACAGCCGCCCGGACCTCTCCGCCGGCAAGATCGTCGACAACCCGATGCGGTTTAAACAGTTCAGCGTGATGGGTCAGGAAGGCGCTCGTGAAGACAATCACCCATCCAATGAACGACAGTGTGGCGATCATCATGGCCATTTCGGGCTCTTGGACGTGCCAGATCAACGCCGGCATCGAACGCCATTGCCAGAACAGCAGCAGGAGCGTCAGGCTTGCGCTCAGCACATGGGTGTTGCGCTCCACAGACTTTGGAATAAACCGCACCCACCAGTGTTTGAACGATTTCCATGCCATCGCGCTATGCTGGACGGCAAATAACGACATCAGCACGAGATTGACGACGATGGCCTTAAATATCCCTGATTCTGCGCCGCTATCGATCGTCTTCGGCACGGCAAGATCCGATATGAAGCCGATGGCGTACACAATCGTGAACAGAAATGTGAGGTAGACCACACCGTCGAACAGAAATGCAGTGAATCTTAGCAGCCAACCGCCCGGTACCTCCGGGCCTATGGCTTGGATTTCCGTCATGAAACTGACTCCGCCACGGGAAGTGGGATTGCAACGCCCGATTTTGGCAGGAATGCACCGAGAATGGCGGCAGGTCTTTGCCTGCCGCTTGATCTCTTCATGAGGCGAACTTGATTGTTTCTTGAGAAAATATGCGATGGGGCAAGTGAGATTCAACTTCGATAGACACATCCTCGACACCGATCGTCGTGAGCTGCGGCGTGATGGCGATCTGGTCGCCATGCAGCCGCAAGTTTTCGACTTGCTGGTTCACCTGCTGACGTACCGCGATCGCGTGGTCACGCGAGATGACCTGATTGCGTTGGTGTGGGGTGGACGGATCGTCTCCGACTCGACACTGGACAGCCGGATCAACGCCGCCCGAAATGCGGTCGGCGACAACGGCAAGGACCAGCGCCTCATCCGCACTATTCCCCGCAAGGGAATTCGCTTTGTCGGCGCCGTGAACGCGCCATGCCATGCACAGGCCGCTCCGTCCGCAGAGGCAGAACAACCGCGTTCGGCGCTGCCGCTGCCGGACCGGCCGGCTATCGCCGTATTGCCGTTCGACAATATGAGCGGCGACCGCGAGCAGGAGTATTTCTCCGACGGCATCAGCGAGGACATCATCACCGCGCTGTCGAAACTGCGCTGGTTCTTCGTGATCGCGCGCAACTCATCGTTTACCTACAAGGGCAAGGCGGTGCACATGCGGCAGGTGGCCGCCGAGCTCGGCGTGCGCTATGTGGTCGAAGGCAGCGTGAGAAGAAGCGGCGATCGCGTCCGCATCACCGCGCAGCTCAACGACACCGCGACCGGCAGCCACATCTGGGCGGAGCATTACGACCGCAAGCTGACCGACGTATTTGCGGTGCAGGACGAGATCACCGATGCCATCGTCACCGCGATCGAGCCGCAGATTTACGCGGCCGAGAATTTTCGCAGCCGGCGCAAGCCGCCCAACAGTGTGGACGCGTGGGACCTGGTAATGCGGGCGCTGTCGCATCATTGGCGGGTGACGCGGACCGATAGTCTCACCGCGCAGGCGCTGCTCGAACGCGCCATTGCGATCGATCCGAACTACGGCCAGGCGCTCGGTCTGTTTGCTACCAACCATATGTTTGGTGTGCATCTGGGTTGGGCAGATCTCGCAACTGCAGCGCCTATCGCCGAGCGAGCGGCATTGGCCGCGATTGCCGCCGACAACGAGGACGCCTGGGCGCATACGGCCCTTGCCAGCGTGTATTTCTCCACACGCCGGCTCGATCATTCGCTGGCCGAATTTGAACTCGCGCTCCAGCTCAATCCGAATTTTTCGCTGGCGCAGGGATACTACGCGCTGGCGCTTTGCTATAGCGGGCGCTGGATGGATGCCTTCGCTGCGACGCAGCGCGCCATCCGGCAGAGCCCGCGCGACCCCTCTTCCGCGATCTATTACGGTGTTGCGGCCTACGCCCAGTTTGTCGGTCGAAACTATCACGAGGCTATTGCACTGGCGCGTGAGGCAACCCGCCATCGCGGCGACCTTACCGGTGCCTATCGGGTACTGACAGTCTCGGCCGGCATGACCGGCCAGATCGAACTCGCCCGGAGCGCGCTTGACGAGTTGCGTCGAACGCAGCCGAATATCTCGCTCGCCTGGATCTCAACCCAGTTGCCGTGGAAGCACGATGCCGATCGCGAACATTATCTCGAGGGCTTTCGCCGTGCCGGGCTCACATAAGTCCCGGCGGCGGCTCTGGATTATTGCTTTACCTGGATAGGTTTCCGGCGACATCGTGCGGCCGCTGCGATTTAGCGCGAAAGGGTTTTGGCGGGAACGGGATGCTCAGTCGCGAACCCGTACAACAGTGCCAGCCGGTCGAGGCATTCGCGGAAACGCCTTGAGAAATAATCGCTCCAGCGTTTGGTACACAGACCTCTCCGCTGACCGATCTGCTCCATGGTCATTCCCCGGACCAGCACGTCATGCACCAGCGCCGAGCCCTCCGCGCCCGGTTCGCGTTCGGCCCGCTTCAACCGCAGCACGGCCTTGCGCTGGCCCTCGGTGATCGGTTCGCGGCCTGCCCACCATTCCGAAATAAAAGTCAAGGTTGATTTCGGATAATCGGAATTGCTATGATTTCCAGGATTCGGAAAGGCTTAGACAATGCTGGACATCAAGTTGATCGAACGGGGTCTGGAGAAGCCGGGCAAGACCAAGGGCCGACTGGCGACCGCGATGGGCGTCCGTGCCGGTGCGGTATCCGAGATCCTGTCCGGAATACGCCTGATCAAGGCGTCTGAAATCGCACCGATCATCGAATATCTCGAATTGAACTCGGTGCCGATCATGGGGCGCGTCGGCGCCGGAGCCTCGATTGAGCCCGAACATGAGCAGGTGCCGCCGGAGGGCCTCGGCGAGGTCGAACTACCCTTCCCGATCGCGGAAGAAACCATCGCCTTCGAAGTATCCGGCGATTCCATGCTGCCGAAATACGAGAATGGCGATATTATCGTGGTCTATCGCGAGCAGCGCTATCCGCTATCGAGCTTTTTCGGCGAGGAGGCCGCCGTGCGCCTGAAGACCGGCGAGCGCTATCTGAAAACGATCGAGCGGGGAAAGTCTCCGACCTCAGTGAACCTCACGAGTTTCAACGCCAAGCCGATCAGCGGCGTCAAGCTGGAATGGATCGGGGAGATCTGCGTCACCCTGCCCCGAGGTCAGATCGAGCGGCTGCGCAACAAGGCGGCGGCCCGGGCCCGCAAGGCGACAAGGTCGGCAAGCGGCCGTGTGCCGGACAAGTAGCCATTCGCCGAATCGGCCATCGCGGCGGGCGCTTCGCCGCCGCACGCGACGATTTCTGTTTTTCCGAATTTTTACTTGACTTATTTCTGTTTTTCGGAAATACTGTAGCCGCCGTTTTCCGGCCCCCGTATGAGGTCAGATCGCCAGCATGCAGTATTTTGTCGTGATGATCGACTACGGCCGCCGCGGTCGCGAGGCTATCGTCGACCCGGAAATCACAAGACGCGAGGTCATCTCCCGGATCGCGTCGGGTGAATACAGGAATATTAGTTTCATTCATGAGATCGCGGATTGCTCGGTCGAGGACATTACCGCCGAGATTCTCAGCGAAGTCGCCTTGCCCGAGATCGGCGCGACGGGTGCAGACCTGCAAGCCAGCCATTTCGATCACACCCACGATCTTCGCAAGCACGAGCGCGTGTGATCCCTTTCGGGCTTCCCATCCCCTCAAAACATTGTGATTGTTGGGTGACCTCTAATCGCTGAGAGCTTACTTAATTATTCTTCACGTAAAGTCTATTCCGGCTGAGCGGACAGGCGCGATAGATTCGCGATTCGATTCCTCCGACCTGCAAAGTTCTTAAATCAACAATGTATCCGTCCATGAAGGACGAGCTCGCTGCGCGCGACGGCGACCTCCGACTCTGCCTCCTGCTTGGTATCGCGGCCTGGTTTCTGTTTCTGGATCACGTGCCGCACAATGCGGTCAGCCTGCTGACCATGCGGAATTTCGGATTCAGCGGCGCGGTCGACCTGTTCGTGTTCGTTGGTGGTTACACGGCCGCGATCCTCTATGGAAGGATGATGCTGGAGCGCGGCTTCGTCGTGACGGCAACCCGGGTCTTCAAGCGGCTATGGCAGCTCTACGCCGCCTATGTTGTCTTGTTCGTGATCTATATAAATCTGATCGGATATGTCGCGCGCCAGTCCGCCGCGCCCGCACTCATCAGCGAATTCAACATCACGGGAATCGTCGATCATACGGTCCGGACGCTGATTCATGGTCTGCTGCTGCGCGCGAAGCCACTGAATCTCGATGTGCTGCAGTTGTTCATCGTATTGATGGCGGTGTTTCCATTCGTGCTGCTCGGCATGGTCCGCCGGCCGAATGTCACCGTAGTGGCGTCGATGGGTCTCTACGTCGCGGCCCGTCAATTCGACTGGAATTTGTCGGCGTTTCCGGATGGGCACTGGTACCTCAACCCGTTCTGCTGGCAACTCCTGTTCGTGCTGGGCGCCTGGCTTGCATTGTGCGGTCCGAATCAAATTCGTGCCCTGCACAAGTTTCAGGAATTCGCAGTCCTGCGCGCTGCCGCGTGGCTCTATTTGCTCCTCGCCTTGGCGGTGACGGTAGCGGGGAAATTTCCACAAGCCGCCATCGTCCCGAACCTGCTTCTTGATTTCTTTGGTCCCAACGACAGGGAAAACCTCGCCCCCCACCGTGTACTTCACTTTCTCGCGCTGACCTTTCTGTTCACCTATATGGTGCCGCGAGATTGGCACGCCCTCCGCTGGCAGACGTTGCAGCCGGCTATCAAGTGCGGCCAGGAATGGCTGTCGGTCTTCTGCGCCGGAGTGTTTCTTTCGTTTGCCGGCCACCTTGTCCTGATTACAGGCCCGGACTCGCTCGCCATGCAGGTCTTGGTCAGCTTTGCCGGGATTTTGATCATGACATGCGTGGCCTACTACGTGTCGTGGTCCAAACGGCAAGATCAAAAGCCCGCGTTCCGGGCCAAGCCGCTGCCCGAGGAGAGCCGGTTCGGCCCGGCTCTTTTCCCCGAGAGCCCGACGTTGATTTCTCAATCCACCGGGAATGCACCCTTCAAACGCACATCACTGTCAGCCAACATGGCGGCGTCGAGCCGTCCCTCCGCCGACGCCGCCACGGCGCAGCTAAAGATGCGATAGAACTGCGCTCCGTCGAAAGCCACCAGCAGCAGGTCGACACCAGCATTGAGCGCCTCAACAACCGCCGTACAGACATTGCGTTGATAGATCGCCCCCATCACGAGGTCGTCGGTCATGACGACGCCTTGATAATTCCACTTCTTGCGAACGATGCCGTCGACGACTTGTTTTGAATGCGATGCCGGGCGATCCGGATCGACCGAGTTCAGCGTTACGTGCCCGATCATCAGTTGCGCCTTGGAGTTCGCCAGTACGCTCCTGAACGGAATCCAGTCGGACGCCTCGAGTTCGTTGACGGGCGTGTCGAGATCGGCGGTGAAGTGATGGGTGTCGGTTCGCACCCGCCCGAGCCCCGGAAAATGCTTGACCGCCGCGCCGACACCTGACGCTTCCAGCCCACTCACATAAGCCCGCGCGATGTCGGCGACGACCAGCGGGTCATCGGAAATCGCGCGCTGGCCGATCAGCGTGTTGAAGTCGAACCGGTTGCGCTTCGGTTCGGGTCTTAAGTCGAGCACTGGCGCCAGATTGAGGTTGACACCGAACGCCGCCAGTTCCTGTCCGTGCGTACGCCCGAACGCCGCGGCCTTCTCGGCGCGCAGCTCCGGCGCCAGGCCCGCCAGCGTCGACAGCGCCGGCAACTTGGTCAAGGGCGGCGCCAGATGCGATACAATACCGCCTTCCTGGTCGGCCGCAACGACAAGAGGAGGCAGGCGGGCGGCCCGCCGTTTTTCCTGCAGGGACGCGATTTCTTCTCTCAGCCGCGCCGGCGACGATCCCACGATATTATGCCTCGTGATGTAGACGCCGGCGATAAGGCCCTTCTCGGCAAGAACGGCCACCTCAGGGAATGACGAGTACCCGACGACGAAATGCCGCCCAAGACCCCTCGCCTGCGTGGCGTCGGTTTGCAGGACGCTCTGCTTGCGCCACTCAAACACAGCATGCGCGCCAAGCATCAACGGAGATGGCAGGCACCACAGCAGAATGAGCGCCCTACCCGCAACACCTCTCTTCCAGTGGCCGCGGCGGATGAGAATGAGCACGGCGACGATGCTTGCTGTGGCAAGGGCGGCGTTACCCGGCCCACGCAGCATGATCAGATACGGATCGTTCTTGTTGGCTGCAGCGAAGGTGAAGACGGCCCCGGCGAGCCAGACGAGGATGAGGCCGATGCGCTTGAGGATTTGCATGAGTGCGGAGTGCTGCCTGTGCGAGGAAGTCGGACGAGACGATTGCCCGTATCAAACTCGCCGCGACGGTGCGAGCGCATAAGCGCGACTGCACGGGAACTGCATAAAAATCCTGAACTCTTGCAGAGGAGGCTCCAAGCAACTGCACAAGGGCACCGGATAGTCGATCCTGCAAGCTGGGGCGATCATCAATGCCTGTTCCTACAAGACTAGCAAATGATGGCTGGTGGTTGAGCGAGCCTCCCGCGGCAGGCCTGATCTGCAATTTTCCCCTCCAGAGAGGCAACGCCACAATGGCCGATTTCAGCGCCCCGGCATCCAACGCGGCCTCCGTTCGCGAGGGCACTTTCCCGGTCAAAGCAGCCATCGTTCTCGCGCTGGCTGCTTTAGCCGACTGGCTGTTTTACGGACACGGCGTTGGGATATCGGTCGCGATCTTTGCGGTCGCCCTTGCCTGCGGCTCACTGCTCCCCAATCTGACAACCTTGAATCGGGCGCGCGTGCTGCCGTCTGGAGCGCTCCTGCTGCTTGCCACTGCCCCCGCCATCGAGGAATTCAACGTCGCGTCTTTAGCCTTCATCATGCTGGCGCTCGGCACAGGCCTGCTGTTGACGACGAATCGCGATCGGCACCTGCTCGGCGAGCAGGCCTCGGCGTTATGCGATCTTTACCTGTTCGGCCCGTTCCGATTCTTGCGCGAAGTCGTCGCTGGGTTCAATCTGCCGATACTGAGGGCCGGGATCGTCGTGTGGTTCATTCCGATCGTTCTTGGTGGCATCTTCGTGTTTCTGCTGGTATCGGCCAATCCACTACTCGAAAAATGGGTCAGCCTGCTGAGCCCGGGTAACCCAGCATCCTACATCAGCCTCGAACGCGTGTTGTTTTGGACAGTGGCGCTATCGGTTGTATGGCCCTTTATCCACGTCAACTGGAAGGACAAACGGAAGATCCCGGCAAGCCTGGCAGACGCGGCGAAACTGGCGCAGCGGCTACCCTCGGGACAAGCCGACTTCTTTGGTGTTGCGACGATCCTGCGTTCGTTGGTCCTGTTCAACTTGCTGTTCGCCGTTCAAACCGTTCTTGACGCGGTCTATCTGTGGGGCAACGCGACCCTGCCCGCCGATGTCAGCTACGCTTCCTATGCGCACAGAGGCGCTTATCCCCTCATCGTCACCGCGCTGTTGGCGGCCGGTTTCGTCCTGGCGGCCATGAGTCCCGGTGGCCCGGCCGAAAATTCGAGGGTGATCCGGCCTCTGGTCTATCTATGGATCGCGCAAAATGTCTTGCTCGTGCTGTCATCGATCTTGCGCCTCGATCTCTATGTTCAAATCTACTTGCTGAGCTGGTGGCGCATTGCTGCTTTCGTCTGGATGATGCTGGTCGCACTGGGGCTGTTTCTCATCCTCGCCCGTATCGTTCTGAGCCGCTCGAATAACTGGCTGATCCGCGCCAATCTCGTCACCCTGACGGCCACGCTCTACACCTGCTCGCTGGTTAATTTCGCCGCCATCATCGCCGACTACAATGTCGGCCACAGCCGCGAGGCTGGAGGCAAAGGCGTCTGGATCGACATGAACTACCTGTTTTCCCTCGGGCCGCAGGCACTGCCGGCCATCGACCGGGCCATTGCCCTTCGCGGGTCCGATCCTACCCTTGTTTCCCGCCGTGGTTGCCTTGTAGAACAGCAAATGAAAGCAACGGTTTCCTGGCGTTCCTGGGGCTTTCGGAACTGGCGTCTCCAGCGCGCCCTCCACGCCCAACCAAAGAGTTCAGCCATAGGCTGGTTCGATATGCCGATCTGCGCCAGGAGAGACGTTTGACGCACCGCATTCTGATTGTTGACGACGACCTGCACATCCGTGAGGTCATCCGTGTTGCACTGAGGAAGGCCGGGATGACCGTCTTCGAAGCACGCGACGGCAAGGAAGCATTGACCCGTTTTGCCGCCGACAGGCCGGATCTGATCATCCTGGATATCGGCATGCCGGAATTCGACGGCCTCGACGTCTGCCGCGAAATCAGAAAATCGTCTGACGTGCCGATCCTGTTCCTGTCCGCGCGGGACGATGAGATCGATCGCGTGCTGGGGCTCGAGATCGGGGGTGACGACTACGTCACAAAGCCCTTTAGTCCGCGCGAGCTCGTCGCCCGGGTGAACGTCATCCTGCGCCGCACGGCCGCGCGCACCCTCAACGGAAAAACGTCCCAGACCGCGCTCTCGCAAGGCAAGCTGTCGCTCGATCCCGACCAGCACATCGCCGAATTCGCCGGCACGCCGCTACGCCTCACCGCGATCGAATTTGGAATCCTGAGGGCATTTCTGACGCGCCCGACGCTCGTCTTCAGCCGCGAGCAGATCATGAGTGCCGCCTATCAGCTCAACATCCAGGTGTCGGATCGCACCATCGACAGCCACATCCGCAATATCCGAGCAAAACTGTCTGCTGTGAATTGCGATAATGTCATCGAAACCATTCACGGCGTCGGCTTCAAGCTCGGTCGATGCGAGCCGCTGGCATGATACGCCGCACGGGCGAAAAATGGCGGCCGTCCGTCGGGATGGTCATTTTCACCGCGCTGGCGGCGGCGGCGACGCTGCCGCTGGTCGGACTGTTTTTCTTTCGCCTCTACGACAACCAGCTCATTCACCAGACCCAGGCCGAGTTGATCGCACAAAGCCGGGTGCTAACCGCCGTCTATGCGCGGGAAGTGGAAGCCCGCCTCGGTGGCGACATCACTCTAGGCGCCGAAATTCCTCCCGAGGCCCGCCCGGATCGCGACGACCAGTTGACGCCGATCCGGCCCGCGCTAGATCTTGCCGCCGGCGCCGATCTGCTGCGGCGGCGTCCGGACGCCCTCCCCGCGAATGCGCCCGCCTCTTCTGGCTATGTCGAGATCGGCGCCAGATTGATGCCTATCATCCTGGAAACGCAAAAGGTTACGCTGGCCGGATTCCGTATCCTCGATTCCCGAGGCGTCGTGATTGCCGGCCGCGACGAAGTCGGCCAATCGCTCGCCCATATCGAGGAAGTGACCACGGCGCTGAAGGGACAGTACCGCGCGGTCTTGCGAATTCGAAAGCCCGACAAGCCGCCGCCGCCGATCTACTCGATCAGCCGCGGCGTCGGCGTGCACGTATTCTCGGCGATGCCGGTGATCGTCAACAACCGCGTGGCCGGCGTCATCTACACATCGAGAACTCCGAGCAACATCTTCGACCATCTCTATCAGGAACGCGGCAAGTTCATTTTGGCGGCGTTAGCCGTCATTCTCTCGACCATCGTCATCGGTCTGGTTTTCTCCCGAACCATCACGCGCCCGATGCGCGAGTTGGTCGAACGCGCCGCGCGCATCAGCCGCGGTGACCGCGACGCGTTTCGGCCGCTCGCCCATTACGGGACGCGCGAATTCGCTCAATTGTCGCACAGCTTTCTCGATATGGCGGAGCAGTTGTCGCGGCGGTCGGATTACATTGCGACCTTCTCCTCACACCTCACCCATGAATTGAAATCGCCACTTACATCGATCAAGGGCGCAGCAGAATTGCTGCTGGACTTCGCTGCAGAGCAAATCCGACACGCTCACCCGGATGGAACAGAAGAACTTCATCTCGAACATTCTGGGCGACACCGGCCGCCTCGAAGTCATGACGCAACGGTTGCGCGAACTGGCGCGAGCCGAAACCGTACCGCAGAACGAACACACCGAGCTTTCGCAGGTGATCAGTGGATTGAAGAGCCGTTTTCCGACGCGCGCCATCGACGCAACCGGCTGCCTCGATCGTTCGATCGGCATGTCCGGCGAAAAAGCCCTGATCGTGTTATCGCACCTGACCGACAACGCCATTCGCCACAACGCAAAGAGCGTGCAGCTCAAAGCCGTTGCGGCAGAGGCTTCCGTCAGGATGACCATCAGCAATGACGGCGATCCGATATCCGAGCCGAACCGGGAAAAGATCTTCGACGCCTTCTTCACCACGCGCCGCGACACCGGCGGCACCGGCATGGGCCTCTCCATCGTGCGGGCCGTGATGACCAGCCACGGTGGATCGATCCGGCTGGTGCCGACCAACCAAGGCGTGACGTTCGAGTTGCAGTTTCCCGCTGCCTGAAGGCGCTATTGTCAGATGCGCTCGATAATGATGGCCGGCGCCATGCCGCCGGCAGCGCACATCGTTACCAGCCCACGCTTGAGATCACGCCGCTCCAACTCGTCCAGCACGGTCCCGATCAGGATCGAGCCGGTCGCCCCGATGGGGTGGCCGAGCGCGATCGAGCCGCCATTGACGTTGACCTTCTCGCGGTCGAGCTTGAGGTCGCGGATGAATTTTTCGGCGACGACCGCAAACGCCTCGTTGATCTCGAACAGATCGATATCATCGAGCGTGAGACCCGCCTTGGCCAGCACCTTGCGGGCGGCCGGCACCGGCGCGTTCAGCATCAGGGTCGGAGAGTCTCCCATATTGGCCATCGCGACAACCCGTGCGCGCGGCTTCAGGCCGTGCGCCTTGGCGTAACTCGGCGACGCCAGCAGGATCGCGGCCGATCCATCGACGACGCCGGACGAATTGCCGGCATGGTGTACGAAGTTGATGTCGAGATCGGGATATTTGTCGAGAATGAGCTTGCGATAGGTCGTGCCCTTGTCGTCGAGCGCATAGTCCGCAATCGCCGGGAAAGCCGCCTTCAATCCGGCGAGTCCTTCCATCGTGGTCTGAGGCCGCGGGTACTCTTCGCGGTCGAGCGCCAGGCTGCCGTCCTCGCGACGGACCGACACCAGGCTTTTGTCGAAATGGCCGCCCTTGATGGCCGCCGCCGCCCGCTTCTGGCTTTCGAGGCCCAACTCGTCGACATCCCGCCGCGTGATGCCTTCGAGGGTCGCCACGGCATCGGCGCAGACGCCCTGATGCGATTGCGGATGCTTGGCACGGAGGCGAAGGTTGCCGTTGTCCATCATGAACGGCCCCTCGCCGCGGCGCCCTTCCATCGACATCATCTCGGTACCGCCGGCAATCACGAGATCCTCGGAACCCGACATGATCGAATTGGCAGCCATGTTGACGCTGGTGATGCCGGAACCGCAAAATCGATCCAGCGTCACCGCGCTGGCGCGCACGTCATAGCCGGCATCGAGCGCCGACATGCGACCGAGATCGCCGCTCTGCTGGCCGCGTTGCGAGCTGGTACCCCAGACGATGTCGTCGACATCGGCCGTGTTGATGCCGGTACGATCGGCCAGCGCGCGCAAAACCGTTGCGCCGAGCTGCTGCGGATGGATCCCAGACAAGGCGCCCTTACCGGCCTTGCCGATGCCCCGAGGCGTCCTGCATGCATCGATAATCAGCGCGTCAACCATGGTGCTTCCTCGCGTGAACTCGTTGGCTGTATTTGCAGCCGGTCGAACGCCAAAGTCAATTCGTCCGGCACGAGCTCTGGCTTGTCGTTGGCCTCGCGCTTCCCGGTTGTGGCCGGGAACATTCGCAGCCGTGGCGTCATCCTTGACGATCAATTTCGTTTATGCGCAGCTACTTAAAACAACAACATGTCCGTAAGGAGGAGATATGGCTTCGGTTCTGCGAGCGCTTGCCGGTTCCGGCCTTTTGATTGCATCGACAGTGCTGACATCGACAATGCCTGCACAGGCCGCCGACCCCATTCGTTTACGGGTGGCGGACTCGTTTCCGAAGGGCCACTACCTCGTCAAGCTCGTGCTCGAGCCCTGGATGGAAGAGGTCAAGAAGCGTACCAACAACGCCGTCTCGTTCGAACATTATCCGGCGCAGCAACTCGGCAAGGCGACCGACATGCTGAAGCTGACGCAGACGGGCGTCGCCGACATCGGGTATGTCGCCCCAGGGTACACCTCCGAAAAGATGCCGGTCTCAGAAGTGGCGATGTTGCCCGGGGCTTTCGACCATTCCTGTCAGGGCACTCTCGCATACTGGAAGCTGGCGCGAAGCGGCGTGATCGCGCAGCAGGACTATGCCGCCAACAACATCCGCCTGCTGCTCTCGGTAAGCCTGCCGCAATATCGCATCTTCACCGTCAAGCAGCCGGTAAAGGACGTCGGCGACGTCACCGGCTTGAAATTGCGCTCAACCGGCGGCGCGCAGGATCTCACGCTCCGCGCGATCGGCTCCGTCCCGGTTCGCATGGCGGCACCCGACGCTTATGAGTCGCTGTCACGCGGCACAATGGACGGCCTGCTGTTTCCGCTCGAGAGCGTGGTGGCCTATGGCGCCGACAAGCTGGTCAAATATTCCACCGACGGACTGGGCTTCGGCAGCTTCATCGTCTCCTATTCGATCAGCGACAACGCCTGGAAGAAACTCTCGCCGGAGGTTCAGAAGGCGATGATCGACGTCGCTGAGGAAATGCTCCCGGCCGCGTGCCAGCAGATACAGAAGGCGGATAACGACACCAAGAAGTCACTGGAAGCCGCCGGTATCAAGTTCGAGACCTTGCAGCCCGAGGTCAGCGGAAAGTTCAAGGATTTGATGAAGGGCGTCGCCAAGGCGTGGTCGGAGGGGCTCGATGCCCGCGGCAAGCGCGGAAGCGATGCGCTGAAGGAATTCGACGCGGCGGTGGCGGCCATCCCCGCCAAATAAACGCAAGATGCGGATGCCTGCAGGCTGCAAGATCGACACCTTGGGGAGGTGAATTTTGCTTGACGGAATATTTAAAACGCTGGGGGCGGTTGAGAAAATCGCGTCCAGCATCGCCGCCGTGTTCATGTTCGCCATCATGATGATCGTGTTCGGCGACGTCATCATGCGTTATGCCTTCAACCGGCCGTTCTCCTGGGCCTACGACCTGATTTCTATCTACCTGATGGCCGGCGTGTTCTTCCTGGTCCTCTCGGAGGCCTATACCAGCCGCGCGCATGTCAGCGTCGACATCCTGCAGCAGAAATTTTCGCCTGACATGATCCGCCTGTCGGAAATCGTCACCTGCCTCGTCGGCATCGTGGTGTTTTCCCTGATCGCCTATCTCGGGTTTCTACGTGCCATCGACAGCTTCCAATCGGCTGACGTCATGGCGGGCGCGATCCCCTGGCCGATGTGGCCCTCGATCGGCCTCGTGCCATTGGGTGCAGGATTGATCACGATACGTCTTGCGCTGCATCTGATTGCGCACGTGCTTTCGCTCGTCACCGGGCGGGCCTTCATTGCGCTGCCCGCATCGCACGCCGTGGGAGAAACCTTCGAATGATTCTCACGCTGGCGATGATCGTGCTGTTCGTGCTGCTTGCGATCGGCACTCCGGTGGGCTTTGCGATGGCAGGCTCGGGCGTTCTCGGACTTTATCTCGTCGGCGGCATGCCGATGCTGAGCGGCATCCTGCAAACCGCCCCCTTGTCGGCGGTGACGTCCTACGAACTGATCACCATTCCGATGTTCCTGCTGATGGCCGAGTTCGTCCTGGTCAGCGGCATCGCGGACGATTTGTTCAAGGCCACCGCCGCCTGGGTAGGCCGTATCCCCGGCGGTCTCGGCATGGCGACCGCTTTGGCCGGCGCTGGTTTTGGCGCGATCTGCGGCACCAGCACGGCCTCTGCGGCAACACTGTCCGCCACCAGCCTGCCCGCGATGCTGAAGCAGGGTTATGAACCGAAAATGGCCGCCGGCGTGGTTGCGATCTCGGGCACGCTGGCGATGTTGATCCCGCCATCGGTCGCGCTGGTCATCTACGGCCTGCTGGCCGAAGTGAATATCGGTGCGCTGCTGGTCGGCGGCGTCATTCCCGGTATCCTCGTGACCATCACGATCATGGCGACCGTCTGGTTCCTCGCCTGGCAGGACCCGTCGCGCGCGCCGGCCGCGCCGGCGGTTTCGCTCGCCGAAAAGCTCAAGATGCTTCGGGTGGTCGGGCCCATGCTGCTCCTGTTCGGAATGGTGACCGGCGTGATCTATACCGGCGTCGCCACACCGACCGAAGCGTCAGCGCTCGGCGCCTTCGGCGCCTTCTCGCTCGCCTGTTGGAAGGGCAAGATCAACTTGCAGTCGCTCCGCAGCGCGCTTTTGCGCTCCGCGCACGGCACCTGCATGATCGCGATGATCTTGTTCGGCGCCTCGATCTTCGGCTACTTCTTCACGCTGACCCAGGTGACGCAAAACCTGGTGGCTTGGGTAGGCAGCCTTCCGGTACCGCCCTGGGTTATCCTGACGATTATCCTGTTCGGCTACATCGTGCTCGGGTCCTTTATGGACCAGATCGCAATCCTGGTCCTCACGGTTCCGATCGTGCTGCCCTTGATCAAATCGCTTGGCTACGATCCGCTGTGGTTCGGTGTTATCAAAATCGTCACCGCCGAGGTCGGCATGATCACGCCCCCAGTCGGATTGAACTGTTTTGTGGTGGCGCGCTATTCAGGGCGACCGGTGGCTGAAGTGTTCCACGGCGTGTTTCCGCACTTCGTGGCGCACCTGTTCGCCATTGCGATCCTCGTGGTCTGGCCGCAGATCATCCTTTGGCTGCCGATCAAGATGGGATATTGAGAAAACAAAGAATAAAGGGAGGAAAACTCATGATCAAAGCTCTCAACCGCCGAACCATTCTTGCATCGACGGTGCTCGTAGCCGCAGCAGGTCCGGCCGCGGCGCAGGAAAAGATCACGCTGCGTCTCGCCGAAAGCCTTCCCGCCGGTCACGTCATCCACGAGCTGGTGGCGAAGCCGTTCATGGAGTTGGTCACGAAGGCGACCAACGGACAGGTCACGTTCCAGCATTACCCGGCCGAGCAGCTCGGCAAGGCCAAGGACATGGCGCAGCTCACGGTGGCCGGTGTCGCTGACGTCTCCTACATCGTGCCGTCCTATTCATCGGAAAAATATCCGCTGACGGCGGTCGCCGAACTGCCGGGCATTTTCGATACCGAATGTCAGGGGTCGCTCGCCTTCTACAAGATCTCGCACAATGGCGGGATTCTCGAGACCAAGGAGTTCGGACCCAACCAGTTGCGGCCGCTGGTTACGATCGCGCTGCCGGCCTATCAGATCCAGCTTGCCACCAGCCGCGACGTCAAGACCGCAAAGGATCTGGAAGGGCTCAAGATCCGCACCACCGGCGGCGCGATGGATCTCATGATGCGCTCGATCGGCGGTGTCCCCGTTCGGATGGCTGCGCCCGAGATTTATGAATCCCTGACCCGGGGTACGCTCGACGGCCTGATCTTCTCGTATCAAAGCTCGGTGTCCTACGATTTCGGCAAGATTCTGAAATCGGGCACCGAAGGGCTGAACTTTGGAACCGCGATTTTGACCTACTCGATCGGCGAGGCAAAATTCAAATCACTGCCGGAGAACGTGCGCAAGGCGCTGGTCGAGGCCGGCGAGCAAACCACGCGAGAAAGCTGCAAGCGCTTCGAGGACGGCGAGAAGGCCGCGACCGACAAGATCAAGTCGCAGGGCATGAAGGTGATCAACTTCGGTCCCGACGACAAGAAGCTCTTCGACACCGCGTTCAAGGCTGTGGCGGAGGACTGGGTCAAGGATATCAACAAGCGCGGAAAACCCGGCACCGAGGTGTTCAAGGCCTTTACCGAGGCCCTGGCCGCAAGCCATTGACCGGGCACTCCCCGAAAAGACGCCAACGTTGCCGCGCCGGCGGGACCGCTCGCCGGCGTCAAGGTCATCGACCTGACCAGCGTGATGATGGGCCCCTATGCGACCATGCTGCTCGGCGACTACGGCGCCGACGTCATCAAGGTCGAAAGCCCCGATGGCGACGTCATGCGCTACGCCGCGCCGATGCGACATCCCAAAATGGGTGCGATGTATCTTCAGGGCAATCGCAACAAGCGCTCCATCGCGCTCGACCTGAAGAAAGCCGGAGGCCGGGCGGCATTGCTCCGGCTGGCGACGACGGCCGATGTCTTCGTACACAATGTGAGGCCGGCAGCGATGGCCCGGCTGCAGCTCGGCGCGGACGATCTGCTCGCGATCAACCCGCGGCTGGTCTATGCCAGCCTGCACGGTTTCGGCGAACGAGGGCCCGTATGCGGGGCGCCCGGCCTATGACGATCTGATCCAGGGTCTGACGGCCCTGCCCGCGCTGACCGGTAAGATTACCGGCGAGCCCCGCTACTCACCGGCCACGATGGCCGACCGGATCGTCGGGCTGAATGCCACGCACGCCATCCTGGCGGCGCTGTTTCATCGCGAGCGTAGCGGCGAAGGGCAAGCCATCGAAATCCCGATGTTCGAAACCATGGCGCAATTCGTGCTCGGCGATCACATGGCGGGCCGCAGCTTCGAGCCGCCGATCGGACCGCCGGGCTATTCACGGTTGCTGTCGCCCGACCGCCGCCCCTACCAGACCAGCGACGGCTATGTCTGCGCGCTGGTCTATTCGGACAAGCAGTGGAACGCGTTCTTTCGCCTGATCGGGCTCGACAACGAAGCCGATCGCGACCCGCGCCTGAACAGCATCAGTGCGCGGACCAGGAACTATGACTTCGTCTATGAGTGGTTTTCAAAAGTCATGAAAACCCGCACCACTTCCGAATGGCTGCAGTTCTTCGCCGAAGCCGATATTCCCCATGCGCCGCTGCATGATCTGGACAGCCTGATCGACGATCCCCATCTCGCAGCCGTGGGACTGCTTCAATCCATCGAGCATCCGACCGAAGGCGCGCTACGCGTCGCAGGCCCCGCCGCGACCTGGAGCAAGACGCCGCCCTCGATCCGAAAGCACCCGCCACGTCTTGGCGAACATGGCGAAGAGATTCTACGCGAGGCTGGATTCACCGATGATGAAATTGCAGCACTCGAGGTCGAACGCGCGCTGATCGAGCCGGACGATACCGATCTCAATCCTTCTGTCTGAAGAAACTTCGTAGGGTGGGCTGAGCGAAGCGAGCCCACCATCCATCATCGAGCTGGCTGCGAGATGGTGGGCTCGCTTCGCTCAGCCCACCCTACGCGCTATCGTCCTCGCAGCGCCAAAATCTTCTCCGCAGCGCGCAGATGCGGCTTGTCGATCATCTTGCCGTCGATCTTCACGACGCCGGACGTCGGATTGTCGTTGAACGCCTTGACCACTTTCTCCGACCACGCGATTTCCTCGTCCGTCGGCATGAAGGCGGCGTTGACGACGTCGACATGCTTGGGATGGATCACCGCCTTGGCAAGAAAGCCGTCCTGACGCGCCGCTATCGCCTCTTCCCGAAGCGCGTCGAGGTCGTTGATGTCGGTGGCGATGGTGTCGATGGCGACCACGCCGGCCGCCGCCGCGCTGATCAGGCAGAGATCGCGCGCCAGCAGGAACGGCCCGTGGTAGCGGCCGCCGGTCCGGTTTCGCGACGCGCCCAGCGAAGCGGCGAGGTCCTCGGCGCCCCACATCATGCCCCACAGCCGCGGGCTCATGTTTTCGAAATCGAGCAGCTTGAGGACGGCCCTCGCCGTCTCTGTCGCTACCGTCACGATGCGCGTTGCGCCGTGCTCGATTCCGGCTGCCGCCTCGAAGGCATCGAGATAGAGCGACAGACGGTTGACATCGGCGGCGCCGGCGCATTTCGGCAGCACGATCCCGTCGGGCCGGCCCGGGATGACGGCCGCAAGGTCGCCGAGCGTCATGTCCGTGTCGAGCGCGTTGACGCGGATATAGTATTTCTGGCTCGGGTTCCTTGCGTCGAGCATGTCGCGCACCGTGCGCCGCGCACCGATCTTCTCGTCCGGTGCGATCGAATCCTCGAGATCGAGGATCAGCGCATCGGCGGCGGTCTTCTTGGCGTTTTCGAACTTGCGCAGGCTGTCGCCGGGCACGAACAGGAATGATCTCATCGCATCACGCCTTCGGCTTGCAGTGCATCAGCCCGGTCCGGCGGCAGCTTGCCACCACCTCGCCGCGCTGATTGGTCATGGTGTGCTCGAACTCGACAATGCCCTGTGTCGGCCGCGACTTGCTGGCGCGCTTCGAGATGATCTTGGTATGCGCTTTCAGCGTATCGCCGTGGAACACCGGTTTCGGGAACTTGACGTCGGTCATACCCAGATTGCCGATCGTGGTGCCGAGCGTCGTATCGTAGACGCTCATGCCGATCATGATGCCGAGCGTGTAGAGGCTGTTGAACAGCCGCTGGCCGAACTCGGTATTTTCCGAGAAATGCGCATCGATGTGTAGCGGCTGCGGGTTCATGGTCAGCAGGCTGAACATCGTGTTGTCCATCTCAGTCACAGTCCTGGAGAATTCATGGTGAAATTCCCGGCCAATCTCAAATTCCTCGAAATACAATCCCGCCATCAGCGTCCCCTGTAGTTTGGCGTCCGCTTCTCGACGAACGCATTCAAGCCTTCCTGACAATCTTCCGTCGTTGCGACCAGCGCAAAGCTCTCGGCGGCGTTTTCGACCGACCGGCGGAAATCGGCATCGACCGCGCGCATGAAGGCATCGCGCCCGATCTTCATGACGATGGGTGACTTGGCGGCGAGTTTCCGCGCGATCTCCCGCGCCCGATCGAGCGCAGTTCCTTTCGGCACGACTTCGCTGATCAGACCCATGCGAAAGGCGGTCGCGGCATCGAAGGGTTCGCCCAGAAACAGCGGGCCAAAAGCCTGATGCTTGCCGACCAGCCTCGGCAGTTGCACGAAGTGAATGGCCGGGATCAGGCCGACATCGATCTCGGGATAGCCGAAAGTACAGGCATCGCCCGCGATGATCATGTCGCAGGAGATCGCGATGGTCATGCCGCCGGCCCGCACCGCGCCGTCGACGGCGGCGATGGTCGGCTTGCCCATGCGATACTGGGTGTCGTTGAGCGCGAAATACAGCCGTTCGAGGAATTTCTTGGTTTCGATCCCCGGCTTGCCGCGGACGATGTCGAGATCGAGCCCGGCGCAAAACACCTTGTGTGCGCTGCCGATGATGACGGCGCGTACCGCTTCGTCGTCCCGTGCTCTTGCCAGTGCCGCCAGCAGCGCATCGATCAGGTCCATGCTGAGCGCATTGACCGGCGGCCGATCCAGCATGATCTCGGCAATGTTGCCCGAGACGGAATAACGAACGAGATCGGTACTCATGCCGCGCCTCCCTTGCTCTCTCCCTTGGCCTGACGCACCGCGCCGGCCTTGACCAGATCGTCGATGGCGCCACGCTCGAAACCCGCTTCCAGCAGCACCTCGTAACTGTCCTGGCCGATGTCGGGCGCCGGGCGCAAATCATCTTCCGAGAAGCTCGCGATCCCAGGCGTCCTCGGTGAGTATACCGGCCCGACGCCCGGCGTCTGCTGGCACACCGCCGCCCGCGTCGCTTCGACATGGGCGTTGCGCAACCATTCGCCGGGATTGAGGATCCGCTCGGCGATCAGATCGGCAGCATGCAGGCGGGCCAGCCAGGCATCCGTCGGCTGCGTCAGGAACACCTCGCGCAACTGCGGGATCAGCGCATCCACCGCATCTGCCCGCCGCGCAAAATCGGCAAAGCGCGGGTCGGTGGCGAGGTCGTCGCGGCCGATCGCCGCGCACAGCCGCTTGTATTGCGGCTCGTTCACCAGCGTCACCATCATCCAGCCGTCAGCGGTCTGATACGAGCCCGCCGGCACATTGAGCGCACGCGGCGCGCCGCCCTCCAGAATGTGCTCGGCGACCTTGTGGCCGAGCAAGGCGGAGGTCGACTGGCAGAGATTGACGTCAATCCAGCGCCCGGTGCCGACGGTGGCGCGCGCGAACAGCGTCGTCGCAATGGCCTGGAAGGCATAGACGCCAGTAACGACGTCGGAGATCGTGGTGCCGGCGCGGTGTGGTGTGCCGTCGTTGCCGACATTGATCGATACAAAGCCGGAAAACGCCTGCGCCACGGAATCGGAGCCTGGACGCTTCGAATAGGGACCGCTCTGCCCGAAAGCGCTGACCGAGAGATAGATCAGGCCGGGATTGTCGCGCGACAGTTCCTCGTAACCGATCCCGAGCCGCGCGGCGACGCCGGGCCGAAAGCCTTCGATCAGAACGTCGCATCCTTTTGCCAGCCGCCGGGCGATGGCGATCCCGTCCCTGTGCTTCATGTCGAGGCAAAGGCTGCGCTTGCCGCGATTGTAGACCGCCGACAGCGTGGTGTGGTTGCCATAGGTCGTGCCGAGAAATCGCGACCAATCCCCCTCCGGCGGCTCGACCTTGATGACGTCGGCCCCGTATGCGCCCAGCAGCATCGCACAATAGGGCGAGGCAATCCCCTGCCCGAAATCCAGCACGCGCAGGCCGCGATACGGCGCCTCATGCGTCGGCGATAGCTTGGGTGCGATAGCCATGTCATCTCCCGGATCGGGCCGAAAGCTACAGCGCGAGGTAGCGCTGACGAATGTTTTCGTTGGCTTTCAGCTCTTCGATCCCGGATGTGTAGACGATCTGGCCCCTGTCGATAACCGTCGCGTGGCTCGCAAGGCCAAGGCAAAAATGCATGCTCGGCTCGGCGAGGTTCGTGGCGGTGCTATTGGCTACCGCAGCAGGGCGAGATAAGCCTTGATCACAGCCTCGCTGCAGCAGAACGTAGTCAAGAGGATTTCAGGGATGGGGAATGGAAATGCGTACCGGAAACTCGTCTCGCGCGAGTTGATCACCGCTGACAAAGGCAAGGCCCAATGACCGCTGAAGGTATCGTTCTCGTCACCGGCGGCAGCCGCGGCATTGGCGCCGCCACCGCGACGCTTCTGGCAGGGCAAAGCCAGCGTGTCGTGATAGCGGATATCGCGCCGGAGCCGTTGGCCGGAACGCAAACAATCCTGTGGCCTGCCCCGTTCGATGTCGCCAGCGAAGCCGCCGTTGTCAGCGGCATCGCCGATATCGAGGCCGCGCACGGCCCAATCATCGGCCTCGTCAACGCCGCCGGCGTATTCGGCAAGATGCATCCCATCGAGCGCGTGCGGATGGACCAGTGGGATCGTGAGGTCAACATCGACCTGCGCGGCACCTTCCTGGTCGCCCGCAGCGTCGGCGTGAAGATGGCCGCGCGACGGCACGGCGCAATCGTCAATGTCGCCTCCGTCGCCGGCATGACCTCGGGACCGATCCACGCCTACACCGCGGCGAAAGCCGGCGTCATCCAGATCACCCAGACGCTTGCCGCCGAATGGGGCCGCACCGGCGTGCGTGTGAATGCGGTCTCTCCTGGCTTCACGCGCACTGCGATGCTGGAAGCCGGCATCGCCTCCGGCGCGCTGAACAGGAATTTGCTCGAAAGTCCCACCGCCATGAACCGGCTGGTCGAGCCGATCGAGGTCGCGCAGGCGATCGCGTGGCTGCTTTCGCCGATGAGCAGCGGTGTGACCGGGATCAATCTTCCGGTGGATGCCGGATATATCGCAGGCACCACCTGGGCCGCCTATGGCGGCTTGCGCGACGCACCGGGCGCGCAGTGAGACCATAGACATGAACATCGAAATGCCGCGCAAGAAACTCGATCTCTCCTCGGCGATAGCGGAGGGCGATATCCGCGTACTGCTGATGGTGCTGGTTCATATGACCGGCGATGAGCGCTGGCTCGAGCCGCCCTACAAGCCAAAGCGCGACGTCCGCCTGATCCCGGATCCGCAAGCCGGGGTGCCGCCGGAAATCCAGGCCGAAATCCGCGCCGCCGTGCTGAGCCTGTTCGCCAGCGGGGAACCGAAGCCCGTCATCACCGACCCCGGCGATGAGTTGATGCTGAAGATGATGCGCGCGACGCTCGGCGAAAACGTCGAGCCAGAATATGCGCCGCTGATGCGCGAGGAAATGGGCTTTGTGCCGCGGGAGGCGCGCTGGACCAAGCCGCCGCCCGCCGAGAAGCTTGCACAGCAGCACGTGCTGATCGTCGGTGCCGGCGTCTGCGCCATCGCGCTGGGCGTCGCGCTCGGCCGCCTCGGCATCCCCTACACCATCGTCGAAAAGAACGCCGAGCTCGGCGGCACCTGGTATGTCAACCGCTACCCCGGCTGCGGCGTCGATACGCCGAACCATTCCTATTCCTTCTCGTTCGGCGCACGCAATCCATGGACGCGCTACTTCGCCCAGCGCCAGGAATTGCTCGATTACCTCAAGAAGGTCGCGCTCGAACATGACATTCGAGCGCATCTCCGCCTCAACACCGAACTGACGTCGTCGCGCTGGGATGAGAGCAAGCGGCGCTGGATATCGACACTGAAGACCCCCGACGGCCAGGAGACGTTTGAATCCACCACACTGGTCAGCGCCATCGGCCAGCTCAACGACCCCTCGCCCGCGCACTTCAAGGGCGAAGAAGATTTCAAGGGCCTTACGCTGCACTCGGCCTTGTGGTCGGACGACATCAATCTCGACGGCAAGCATGTCGCCGTCATCGGAACCGGCGCGACCGCGATGCAGCTGGTGCCGTCGATCGCCGACCGCGTCGCGTCTGTCACCGTCTATCAGCGCACCGCGCAATGGGCGCGTCCCGTAGCGGGCTATTCCGATCCCATCACTGAGGGCGCGCAGTGGCTGCTCGCGCATTTGCCGTTTTACGTGCAGTGGTATCGCTTCAACATGTTCTGGCGCTACGGCGACGGGCTGCTGCCTTTCCTGCGCAAGGATCCGGCATGGCCGCATCCCGATCGCGCCGTCAACAAGGGCAACGACCGGCATCGCGAGGAACTGACGAATTTCATCGTGTCCGAATTGAAAGACCGCCCCGACCTGATCGAGAAATGCGTGCCGACCTATCCGGTCTACGGCAAGCGCATCCTGCTGGATAACAATTGGTTCAAGACGCTGACAAAACCGAATGTTGAACTGGTCACCCACAGCATCGACCATTTCGCGAAGGACGGCATCGTTGCATCGGACGGCAAGCTGCGGCCGGCCGATGTCATCGTGATCTCCACCGGCTTCAAGGTCACGGAGATGGCCGCACGTCTCAACATCAGCGGACGCGATGGCAAGAATCTCAGAACGGCGTGGGCCAACGATAATCCGACCGCCTATCTCGGCCTCACCGTGCCGGACTTTCCGAATTTCTTCGTGATGCTCGGTCCCAATTCAGGCCCCGCGCATGGTGGCAGCGTGATCTTTCAATCGGAATGCCAGAGCCGTTACATCTCGGCCTGCCTCGTCGAAATGATGGAGCATGATATCGCCGCCATCGACATCCGGCCGGAGGCGCATGATGAATACATTCGCAAAGTCGACGCCGAGCATGAGCAACTGATCTGGACTCACCCGGGCATGACAACTTACTACCGCAACGGCCAGGGTCGTGTGTTTTCGGCGATGCCGTGGCGGTTCGTGGACTACTGGGCGATGACCCACGATCCCGATCTACGGGACTACCGCCAGATCATGGCCTGACATTTGTTCCCGGGGAACCGTGTTATTACTGACCTTGGGAAAGCTTGACACCAGCCTGTATCTGCCGCAGCATTTGCGTGCTGCACCTGATGGAGTCATGAAGCTTCGGCTTCCTGCCACGCAGGCATTGACGCCCCCGATCATACGATCAAGGCGGCACGCAGCGGGTGCGGACGAAAGTCCGTCGGCAACCTCTTGAGGAGGAGCATGACGCCACCGGATCAGACTGGTGACCTTGCTCATCGCAGGGTCCGGGTGCGGTCGAGGTAATAAGCAGCTGCTAACCTCATCGCGCCTTCAAAAATTCGAACATACCGCGGGACTGGAGCGCAAAGGCCACGCGCTGTCGGATCCTGAGACCAACCTGGTTTTACCAGAACCCCTTCGCCTATAACGAAGATGTAGGGCCCCGCGATGCTTTCATGCACCGGGGCCCATTCGTTTTTGGAGTACCAAAACACCGCGCATGGTCCATGCTGTCTTCTGATCGGAGATACCGATCAGAAGAGGACACGCCATGGATAAACCGCGCGTACGAATTTACACCGATTACAAGAGCCCCTACGCGTTCGTCGCCAACAAGCGGCTGTTCGAACTCGAGGACGTTCATGGCGTCGAACTCGAATGGCTGCCTTACACGCTGCGCATTCCCGAGTTCATGGGCACAGTGGAAGAGCGCACGCCGCATTTCTGGCGCAAGGTGCGCTACCTCTATATGGATGCGCGCCGCCACGCGAATGCGCAGGGCCTAGTCATGAAAGGACCGCGCCGCATCTACGACGCGTTCTATTCCAGCGCCGGCATGCTGTTCGCGCAACGCCGTGGCCTGTTCCGGCCCTATCATGACACGGTATTCCGCCGCTTCTGGAGTCACGATCTCGAAATCGACGAGCTGTCGGCCATTGCGGGCGTGATCGCCTCGGTCGGCGGTTCAGCCGAGGCATTCGAAGCCTACGTCCACGGCCCGGCGCAGGCCGAACACGACCGCATCATCAATGAGGCGGAGGCGCTCGGTGTGTTCGGCGTGCCGACCATGGTCTTCAACGGCGAATTGTTCTGGGGCGGCGATCGCATCGACATGCTGATCGAGCGCATCAAAAATCCAGCGTCGATCGCAACCGCGCTGGGCAGCCGTCACCGGACGTGAGGCGGCCGCGCGCATTGACGGAATTGCTCGATCTCTACCGGTCTGCCGGTCTGGGCTCCGACACCGCCCATTCCTTGCCGGCCCAGCGCGACACATAGGCCTGATCTTCCAGATCCGACCAGCGTCGGTACCGCAGCAGGGCGCGCAGTTTGATCGCATAGGGCGACGCGGTCGAACCGATCAACCGGTAACGTCTTTCCGTCATGGCATTCACCTCGTCTCGTCCATTGCGCATTCGAATTTTGTCCGCCAGACCTGCAATAACGCCTGCGGTGCGCGCCTTGCGGCGCAGCGAAATTTGCCGCTATTCTGCCGGCCAATGATCGGCCCCCGTCCGGCCCAATAATTCAACCGTGGAGAAACGCCATGAATCCCCCCGTCAGTTCGCCGGCCGTCAAGGTCGTGAAATCAGTCCGCGAACAGGTCAGCGCGGAGGAGTGGCAGGCGCGGGTCGATCTTGCGGCCTGCTACCGCCTCACGGCGATGTACGGGATGACCGAGATGGTCGCCAACCATATTTCCTGCCGCGTGCCCGGGACGACCGACCAGTTCCTGATCAATGCTTACGGGATGCTCTACGAGGAGATCGACGCCTCCAGCCTGATCAAGGTCGATGTCGAAGGCAACACGCTGTTCAACGCCTCCGACTATGACGTCAACGTCGCCGGCTTCGTCATTCACAGCGCCATCCACATGGCCAAGCACGACATGGATTGCGTCGCGCATACGCACACGCCGGCCGGCATGGCCGTCTCGGCGATGGAATGCGGGCTGCTGCCGCTGGCGCAGACCTCGATGCGGTTTCTCCACATCGCCTACCACGATTTCGAAGGCATCGCCGACGATGTCGACGAACGCGCGCGGCTGGTCAGGGATCTCGGCGATCATGAGGCGATGATCCTGCGCAATCACGGCCTGCTCGTCGTCGGCCGCACCGTGCCGTCGGCATTCAACGTCCTGTTCCGCCTCGAGCGCGCCTGCCAGGTGCAGGTCATGGCGTTGTCCTGCAATACCAAGCTGACCTACCCGCCGCAAAGCGTGCTGGAAGAAACCTACGACAAGATGCGGCCGCGCACTGATCGCCCCGCCCGCAACGGCAACCTCGCCTGGCCGGCGCTGCTGCGCAAGCTCGATCGGACCGATCCATCTTATCGGAACTGAGAATTCATCGCTTCGTCAGGCGTGCCGCCTCCGCCCGATCTTTGGGCGGAGCCTGCCTGTAATTTGCTCGCACATACCGTCGTTAAATCGCCGATGCTGACGTCGGGCGGTGCGACGGGTGCGTTCGATGAAGACATTCATTCGCGTGGTTGAACTATGGGTGCCTGACCGAACCCGCACGCGCCTGGAGTTCGGCGGCTGTCTTTGCAGCGAAGAATATTCGGAATTCAAGGCCGTCAGCGAAAACGCCCTGTTCGCCTATGACGAAGGCCTGCCCGGCAAGGCCTGGGCCTCCGGCCATCCCGTCATTCTCACCAAATTCGCAAACTCCTATTTCAAGCGCACGGACGAGGCGATCGAAGCCGGCCTGACCTGCGGCGTGGCGCTGCCGGTTTTCGCCGGCGAATTCCTGATGGCCGTGATGGTGCTGTTCTGCGGCGACGACGAAAAGCACGTCGGAGCCATCGAACTCTGGCACAACGATGCGGAGAAATCCCACGAGATGGGCCTGGTCGACGGCTATTACGGCACCGCCGACATGTTCGAATTCAATTCGCGGCACACGAAGTTTCCGCGCGGGTTTGGCCTGCCCGGCCGGACCTGGAAGGCCGGCTCGCCGCTGATCATCAAGGACCTGCACAACGCCAAGAGCTTTCTGCGATGGGAAGAAGCCTCCGAAATCGGAATCAATTGCGGCGTCGGCATTCCCTACACGCACGTCACCGGATCAGACCTGGGTCATGACCTTCCTGTCCGCGCAGGCGACGCCGATCGCCAGGCGCTTTGAAATCTGGGTGCCGAACCCATCGCGCACGGAGTTGGTGTTTCAATCCGGCGATTGCAGCAAGAATACCGACCTGACGTCGCTCTATGCGTCAAAGACGATCAGCAAAGGCGAAGGCAGCATCGGCGGCGCGTGGGCGACAGGCATGCCCGCGATCAACGAACATCTGAAGGTCGATCAATCGATCGCGGCGCAGGCGGCACGCGCGGCCGGCATGAACCAGATCGTCGTGCTGCCGGTGATCGAGAACGCCCTGCTCAAGGCCGTGCTCGCCTGGTATCTCTGAACGGTCGTTCGCCGGCGGATCAACCCGCCTTGCGCCCGTGGTGGCTATGCAGTTGCGAGGAGAGCAGCCGTCGCCACTCATTGAACTCCGGGCTTGCGATATCGCGCGGCCGCGGAAGGTCGATCAGATATTCATTGTCGATACGGCCGGGCCCCGGTGACATCACGACGACCCGATCGGCCAGGAAGATCGCTTCCTCGATCGAATGGGTGACAAAGATGACGGTCAGGCCGGTTCGCGACCAGATATCGACCAGTTCGTCCTGCAGGCGCTCGCGCGTCATCGCATCCAGCGCGCCGAACGGTTCGTCCATCAGCACGATTTCGGCGTCGTTGGCGAGCACGCGGGCGATCGCGACGCGCTGCTTCATGCCGCCGGAGAGCTGGTGCGGATAGACGTCGGCAAAGTTCTGCAGGCCGACGAGTTCGATGAAGCGGTCGGTCGTTTCGCGAATTTCGGCCTTGGTGCGCCCCCTCGACTTCGGGCCGAAGCCGATATTGTCGCGGACGTTGAGCCACGGAAACAGCCCGTAGTCCTGAAACACCATGCCGCGGCTCGGACCCGGCCCCGATATCGGCATGCCCCACATCAGGATTGTCGCCGTGCGTGGCGGCCTCGAACCCCGCAGCCATCCGCAACAGGGTGGATTTTCCGCAGCCGGACGCGCCGATCAGGCAGATGAACTCGCCTTTCTTCACCCGCAGATTGGCGCCGCGCAACGCCTCGATCGCGCGGCCGTTCTGCGAATAGGTCTTGCCGACGTTCTTCATTTCCAGAATCGGGATCGGAGCTTCAGCCATGCGACGGGCTCCACGCCAGAAGCCGCCGCCCGATCAGCATCACCAGTTGATCGGACAGAAAGCCGAACGCGCCGATGACGATCATTCCCGAAATCACGATTTCGGTGCGCGAGAGCTGGCGCGCCTCCATGATGATCGCGCCCAGTCCCGTCTGCACGCCGGTCATCTCGCCGACAACGATCACGACCCACGCAAAGCCCAGTCCAAGCCGCATTCCGGTGAAGATGGACGGCAGCGCGGCGGGCAGCACGACACGAAAGAACTGCGCCGATTCGCTGCAGCCGAGCATCGACGCCGCCTCGAACAGCCGCGGCTCGACCGAACGCACGCCGAAAATGGTGTTCACGAGGATCGGATAGAACGCGCCGAGGAACACCAGAAAGAACGCCGAGCGCGGACCGAGGCCGAAGATGATCATCGCCAGCGGCAGCCACGCCGTCACCGGCACCGGCCGCAATATCTGGATGGTCGGATCGAGCAACTGCCGGACCAACGGCACGCGCCCGATCAGCATGCCGAGCGGCAGCGCGACGATCAGCGCCAGCGCGAAGCCGCCATAGACGCGGCTGACGGAGGCCAGCAAATGGATGTGCAGGGTCTTGCTGTAGGCGTCGTCATTGATCCCGCCGAACGGCAAGATCCCACAGTTCGAGCCAGACTTCGTAAGGCGGCGGGATCAGGCTGCCGGGGCGACCGACCGTGGCAAAATGCCAGATCGCCAGCATGGCGGCAGGAAACGCGATGGCCAGCAGCAACGGCCGCAGGCGCGGCCACCATGTCGCCGCCCATGACGTCTTGCGCGCGGCGACTGCGGCTATCCTCGGTATCGGCCGCGAGCGTGGTCACGATCAGGTCGGCTTCACCGCATCGACGAAGCTGGTGTCGATGAAGGTTGCGAAATCCGGCAGACGCTTGATCTGCTTCAGCGCCAGCATGTGGTCGGCGTAGATCTTCGATTGCTCGATCTGCTTGGCCTCGAGCTTCCATGTCAGTTCGACATTGGGCACCGACGCCTCGATCGCCTCCTTTTTCTGGCCGAGCTTGCTGGACGCCATCGCGACCATGGCGTCCTTGTTCGTCGCCGCAAAATCGGTCGCCCTCTGATGGATGCCGAGCATCACGCGGACGAGGTCAGGCTTCTGCGCGATCACGTCGCGATGCGTGCCGAACACCATGTTCAGCGAGCCCATCGCCGTCGAGTAGGGATATTCGACCAGCGAGCCGATGCCGCTCGACAGCGACACGCCGGGGCCGGGTTCGGCGCCGACATACGCATCGATGTCGCCGCGCGACAGGGCGATATGCATTTCGCTGAAGGAAACGCGGACCGGCTCGACGTCCTTGATCGTCATGCCTTCCATGCGCAGCCGCTCCAGGAAGAACACTTCCTGCGTCGTGCCCGGAAACACCGCGACGCGCTTGCCCTTGAGCTCCTTGATCGAGGCGATCCCTGCGTCCTTCTTCGCGATGATCGCCATGCCGCGATTGCAGGTCGAGGCGATGACCACGACCGGTTCTCCGGCCGCGGCGCCGAGCAGCGCTGCGGCGATGCCGAACGCGCCGAAATCGACCGACTTGGTCACCACGGCGTTCTTGCACTCGGTCGGCGTTTCGAACGGCAGCACCTCGATCTTGTAGCCCGCCGGCACGAACTGATCGTAGAAATAGGGCGCGATGGAGTGGATCAACTTCAGCGCGCCGGCGCGGATGACGACCGGTTGCCTTGAGCCCGAACGATCGCCGGGCTGGCGAACAGTCCAGCCCCGAGACCGGCGCCAAGGCCGGCAATGAATTCACGTCGGCGGATCCGAGATGTCATCGAGCACTCCCCTTTTGCACCAAGAGAAATGCAACAAACATGCCGCTGGAACAGGCCTTCTGCCCTGAGTGCGCCGACCCACCGGCGTGAAGCCGCCATTCCGGCGGGAACGCCGGACGTCCGTGATTCAGGGTATGCGCGGAAAATGGGCGCGTTTCGAGCCGCAACTGATCAGGAAACAGGCGGCTACCGCAGCGTCCGGAAGAACTCCCGTACCTCCCGAACGAACAGGTCAGGCTGCTCGAACGCCGCGAAATGACCGCCCTTCGGCATTTCGCGCCAGTGCCGGATATTCGTGTAGCTCGCTTCCATCCACTTTCGCACCGGCGTGACGATCTCCTTGGGAAACACGGCGACGCCGCGTCGGTATCGTCACCTTGAACGGCGTCCGGCGCTTCGGCCCAAAACTCTCCCAGTACAGGCGAGCCGACGAGGCGGCGGTCGCCGTCACCCAATAGAGCATGACGTTGTCGAGCAGTTCGTCGCGGCCGAGGATGTTCTCGGGATGGCCGTCGCAATCGGTCCAGGCCCAGAATTTTTCCAGGATCCACGCCGCCTGCCCGCTCGGCGAATCCGTCAGCCCATATCCGAGCGTTTGCGGCCGGGTCGATTGCTGCTTGGAATAGCCGGAATCCCAATCGGCGTAATGTTCAATTCCCTTCAGCGCCCGCGCCTCCTCCGATGTCGGCTGCCCCTCGACATTGGGCCGCGCCGACATCGCGAGCGTGATGTGAATGCCGGCGCAATGTTCGGCGTCCTGCGCGCCGATCGCGGTGGTGACCGCCGATCCCCAGTCGCCGCCCTGCGCGACATAGCGCGAATATCCAAGGCGATCCATCAACACCGCCCAGCTTGACGCGATGCGACCGACGCCCCAGCCGGTCGTCTTCGGCTTCGCGGAGAAGCCAAAGCCCGGCAGCGACGGGCAAACGACGTGAAACGCGTCAGCGGCGTTGCCGCCATGCGCGGTCGGATCGGTCAAAGGTTCGATCACCTTGTGAAATTCGACCACCGAACCCGGCCAACCATGCGTGATGACCAGCGGCATCGCTTCCGGATGCTTTGAGCGGACGTGCAGGAAATGAATGTCGAGCCCGTCGATTTCGGTGGTGAACTGCGCAAAGCGATTGAGCCGCGCCTCGCGCGCCCGCCAGTCATACTCTTCCGCCCAATAGCGGCAGATATCCTTGATCCATTTCAGCGGCGCGCCCTGGCTCCAGTCCTCGACCAGTTCGGCTTCGGGCCAGCGCGTGTTGCGCAGCCGCGATTTGAGATCGTCGAGCACGTCGTCGCCGACCGAAATGCGATAGGGTTTGATTTCAGCGCTCATGAAGGACCCTTTTTCAAAGCCAGCCCGCTCCATAGTCTCTCATTGAGGAAGGTACGCCTAGCCGCCCCACACGTTCAAACCGAACGCGGATTAGCGCAACTGACGAGTAGCGATGCTTACCGTCAGTTCCCGAATTAACTCGCCGAGCGGACATCAAGCTTAACAAGCGACTTTCGTTGCGATGCCACCGGGATCGTTTAGTGATGAGCCGCCGGACAATTTCCCCCAAGCGTCCGGGTCCACACCGGCAAGGCCGTCAGGCGATCATACTTCGCTTGACGGCATTGTTCCAAACGTAGTTCAGCTATGGCCCTGCAAAAATCAGCGGACGTCTCCCGATTTCAGATCGTCTGCGGCATTTGCGACGGTTTGGGGATTGTCTTCGATTGCAGGGAAGATGCTCCCGCCTCCACTCTCATCAAATGCCGGCATTGTGGTGCGCCACGTGGTACGCTGGGCGATCTACGCCTGCTCTCTTGTTCAGGCAAAGAGAGCTTGTTCGAAATTTGAAGCGCCGACCGTGTTGTCTGTTTTCCACAGGCGACATAATTTGGCTGCGCACCTTAATTGAGCCTCCGTGCAAAAATCCCGCTGGATAGACGGGGTCGAGCGGACATGCCGTCCGCGCTTTCTCATGCTGTCAATAACGCTCGGCGCGCAGCCGCTGTTTGTTAGCGGATGGCTTTCATGAACTGGCTAGGATAAAAGAGCACAATGGTTCGAAAACTTCTTGTGCTCCTTGCCTGGGTTTCGCTGGGCTATATTGTGTATGTCACTTTGTCACCCATCGGTCTTCGTCCTGTCGCCAGCGAAAATCCCGCCTACGAGCGGCTCGCGGCGTATGCGATCGTCGGAATATTGTTCGGCTTGGCTTACCGCGGGCGAATTTTCATGGCGCTGGGTATCGTGGTCGGTGCTGCGATCGCTCTTGAGGGCCTTCAGTACCTCACCCCGGACAGGCACGGGCAACTCGTGGACCTCCTTGAGAAGGCATCCGGCGGTTTGCTCGGAGTGTTGGTTGCGATTGCGGCCAGCAGATACTTGGTTCGCTCTTAGCGCGCGATCACCAACGAACCGGCGCGTTTAAATTTCCCCGCCAAGAATCCGCATGCGCGGAGCAGCGACGCGAGCGTGTCGAAGCATAGGCGGCAGAGCAACTCATATATGGACGATATCCGGTATTAGGATTCTGTCCGAGAAATCAGATTGATCTCGCCGAGTTGCATATGTTGTAATGAAACGGGGTCTGAGCAAGAAATTTCATCCGTGGGTCATAGAATTAGGTGTGGCTGCAGCGATCTTTGATCAGGATTAGGAGCTCTTCGGAGCACTTGGGGTATTTTGAGCGTGACATCAATGCTTCTCATGAAAGATACTCCGGTGAAGAGGATCCCGCCCGACGTCAGGCATGTCAATGGGCTTTTGTACCTATGTTGAACGGTTTACTGAGCAATTGAAGCTCTACTATAGTAAGATCGGGCGCGGGTTGATCCTGAACTTCTGCGCACAGTTGACGAGGCGGGCCGCGCCATCAGCGGTCTCACAATCGGGGTTTATTCGGGGAATTCCAGATGAATGAGCTAAAGCGTCGCGTTGCAAACTACGGCGTTACGGTTGTGGCAGGGCTCATTTCATGTGCGAGTCATCATCGCACCAACCGCCGAAGTCACGGCTCAAGTAAAGCAGGCAATCCCGGCACCCGGACCCAATCCATCTTCAGCACCAGCGGGCAGCGCATTCAGTCAGGATTTCTCCAAACCGCTGGATGCAACCTTGTTCACCGAAGCATACGGCCGTATGGAGATCGATACCGCGCTGCAGCCATCGACGGTCGAGGTTTCAGGCGGCCGACTGCACATCAAGGCAGGCGAGCAAAACTACGGTGACGCGGCCGTACGCGTGAATCAGCCATTCGATTTCGCAGACCGAACGGGCATCATCACCTTCAACGTAAACACGAACCAGGCCGACGGTTGGACTACGGTCGCTTTGTCGGAGCTTCCATACCCATACGTGTCATTTGCATCCGACAACACGTTCGGTCCGTTTCCTCAGGAAGGAATGCTGCTGCAGTTTCGAGGAAACCTTGGTTGCGTAACGATCAAGACATACCGACAGGGCGCAGAGACCGCGGACATGCATAGGTGCGCCTATGGCGTAAAAACCGGTCCCACCATTCTGAACCGAGTGACGATGCAGATATCCTCGTCTCAAATCATAGTGACGACGGACGGTCGAAAAATTGTCTTCCCGGTATCACTCGGCTTCTCGCGCGGATACCTCTACCTGATTTCCCATAACCACGCGACCATGAAGTATGCCAACCAGCCGACCTGGGACACGCAGTGGGACAATTTGAGCTTCGACGGGCCGGTCATCCCCGTGACACGCGCCGCACTCTCCCCGTTCAACCTGCCGGCAAACCCAGCCAATCCGCGATTGGTGTTGATGGTTCGGCATGATCAGGAAAATCGCGATGTCTCGCTCGCATATCGCCTAAACGGCGGGCCCGCGCACAGCATTCCGCTCGTGCGCCGCAATGACCAGGTTGCGGTGTTCATGATCTCGCAATCGGTTGACCCAGGGGAACTGCGCGCTGGGGCAAATACATTGACATTTGATCAGACAGGAATGGGGCGGCCGCAGTTTACGAATGTGCAACTGGTATGGGATGGCCCAGCCGGGACGGCACCTGCCTCGACCTCTCCCGCGTCGACCTCGCCTGCCCCAGCCTCTCGTGCGCCCGCCGCCAATGCCAGTCCCACAACGAACACGCCCGACCTTGCGAACACGTCCGGCCTGGCATTCTCCGAAGATTTCAAAACGCCGACCTCTTACAAGGAGCGATTTGATTACGGCTGGTCCGGTGAATGGAACGCCGGCTCCATGTTCGGCGCGATGACAGGAACGACTGGCATGCCGACCACGGCATGATGTGCGAAAATCCCAACAACTCACATCGTACCATCCACCTGACTTCTCAGCAGCAGGCGTCCGACGCCGCGTTCTATTATTGCATGCCCGACGGAAATCCGGACAAGGGCCACTTGATGACGAGCGTCAACACGGAGGGCTTCGTTACCGTCTGGTTTTCACCAAAGCAAACTTTCCGCAACGTGTCCAAAGTCTGTTGGGATCAGAATATCACCGATCTGGGCGGTGGTAAGTGGACCATCAGTCAACTTCCTCACCGCCGCTGAGTATGCAGGAAAGACCGACTTTGGTTACACGACACCGGATTTCCCAAAGAACGGTGGCCCAAGCTCGCCGCAAGGGCCTGCAGCAAACGGCGTAAAGGTGTTCCGCGGCGTCCTGAACAGCTATACCGACGGAAAGATGCGCGAGGGGGCACGTGGCATCACCGTATCGGACAAGGCGGCCCGCTATCAAGCACTGCGTGATGGACAATGGCAATGGAACGCTGACAACAACGATCGCCCAGCCAAACGGAAGGACAGTCGCCCGGATAGTCGCCGGCAATATTCCCGATGGAGACATCCGCGTTCAGTTTGGTGAAGACAGCTACAATCCGGACAAACACTTCGACTCCAGAGGAGCGGCAGCAAACTCAACTGGCCTGTACACATGGCATTGGGACAACATTCAGATCTACACCAACGAAAGACAATAGTGATTGTCCCCAGAGCGCGGGATTTGGTGGCGCGCTCGTTACTTTCGACACGGATCAAGCCGGCGTTGGTTTCGCGAATGAAGTCTTAGAGCATCGCTTTTGTTATCGCGTTAGCGCCGTGCAACGATAACGACAAATCAGTCTGCTGCGGTCATGCGAGCCAACCGGGACATGCATATCGTCATCCCGATCAGCGCAATTTCGCGCCCACAGCCGCAGCTATCAAAATCGCCGAGGGGAGGCCTGAAACCGACAATACTGCAACGGGACCGAAAGGGCGAGGCTGATGCTTTAATCGTGCTGTTACAATTCAGGAGGCGGCTCAGGAGCCGCGCAAATCTCGACGCTGCCTTCCGAGATTGGCTGTCGCTGCATCCTTCAGGCGCAAACGGGATGCCATGTTACGCGCTTTTCAAGCAACTCAAGACCTGCAATGAGAACGCCACTGATTGCCGAATGCAATTTGTAGCAAGCGGTACGCCTTCTATACTGCGGTGCGAGCCAGGGGCAGCTCTAGTCGGCACGGCGCATCTTCTTGTAACGGTCGCTATGCTGTTCGCGATCGGTGGTTGTGATTTTGACCGGAATCTTGAACGATGGCATACGGTCGCGACAGAACGCGCGCACGCGTTTCTTTAACGAATCGAGATCTTCGTGTTCTACCAAATTGAAGCGCGCCGCAACGATCTTGCCAGTCAACGGGTTCTTTTCGCCATACACCGCTACATCGCGGACGTTGTCTAGCTGTAACAAGACTCCCTCAATCTCCGCCGGACAAACCTTCTGTCCGCCAACATTGATAATATCCGTTGCTCGCCCGAGGATGCGGATGTAGTCACCATCGACCTCGACCATATCCTCGGTATTCATCCAGCCTTCGGCATCGAATGGGCTCGGCGCGTTTAGGTAGCCAAGCATCGCCGACTTGGCGCGGATGTAGAGCAAACCATCGACCACCTTGGTCTCGAAGCCCTCACCGCCGACCTTGACCCACAATGAGTCGGACCCCTTCGATTTTGAGCGTAACACACCAAGTTCACTCAAACCGTAGGTCTGGAGCAATTCGACGTTCGGAAAGATTTCGTGTAACCGCTGCAGGGTGCTTTCCGGCATGGCCTCGGTGCCATACGTGATTAAACGGAGCGACGACAGATCGTAGCTGCGGTAAGATTCGGCCATTAGCAGAAGGTTGATGAAGGTTGGCGAGGTTGGCAGCGTTTCGACGCGATGGTTCTGAATTGCGCGGCAGATCACGTCCGGGTCGCGGCTTGGCACCGACACGACCGTGCCGCCGTTAGAGAGCGTGTATAAAAGAGTATTGATACCGCCAAGATGGTCAAGCAGCAGGAAAGTCAGGGTACAGCGGCGGTGGCGCTGGACGCGAAACTTTTCAAGAAGGGCGTCGACATCGTGCAGAATAGCTTTGTGCTTGCCGGTCGAGCCCGAAGAAAACACCACTAAGCCAGGGTTGCCGCTTTCGATCAGCTCGCGGGTCAGGGTGTTGCGCGCTTCTGCCGGGCGCAGTCTGCCTACCGTCCACTGATCGTTGTCATCCAATTCGAACAAAAGTTGCGCTTCCGCGGTCTCGAGAAACTCATCGCGATGCCCCCGCACCGTGCGGGTCAGCGGCACCGCAATCGCATGTAACTCGAACAGCGCCAGCAGCAATGCACAACCATTGGGCGAATAATCGCCTTCGAGAGCCACCACCGAGCCCGCGCCAACGCCGTAGTCGCGCAAGGTTGCAATCCAGCTTGTCGTGCGCTCAACCAGATCGAGATAGCTGCATGGCTTGTCGCGCCAGACGATCGCTGTCTGATCATGCCATTGCGCCATTCGTTCAAGTAACCAAGCATTTTTCACGACGCGCCTCCGAGGTAGACAACCTGTCCCGTCACGTAGCTGCTCTCGCGTCGGGTGAAGAATTCAACGACATTGGCAACATCATCGAAAGTGCCGAGGCGTTTGATTGCCATGCCGTCAATGATGTTCTTGATCTTGTCGGGTGGCACAGCCTTGATAAGATCAGTCTCAACCGGGGTCGGGCCAACCGCATTGACGGTGATCCCTAGGTCGCCAAGCTCGCGTGCCATGATCCGGGTAATCGATTCAACTGCAGCTTTAGAAGCTGCATAGATCGCCTCGCCTTGCAATCGGAGCGGCACCGCGACGGTCGAGAAGTTAACGATCCGGCCGTAACGGCTTCGCTGCATCAGTTTGGCGCCCTCGCGGCTCACGAGCGTGGTTCCGAGGAAGTTGGTTGCCATGATCCGGTTGATCGTCGCGATCGGTGTCAGCAAAATATGGTTCATCGAGGCGATCCCGGCGTTGTTAATGACGATGTCCAGCCGCCCATGGCGCTTCTGAATCGCAGAGATCATTGCGCGCACCTGGGCTTCATCAGTAACATCGGTCAGGTGGTGCTGATATCCGTCGATCTGCCAATCGGGTACTTCGCGGCTGCACCCCTCGACGAGCGCCCCCCGAGCGGCGTACCGCTCGGCCAGGTAGCGACCGATGCCCTTGCGGGCGCCGGTGATCAATACAACTTCAGGATCTGTCACGCGCCACGCTCCTCAGCCAGCAGGGTGCAGACGTAGTCAGTGAGGGTTGCTACGGTACGGAACGGGCTATTGCGCATCGACATCGCACGGTCGTTTGCTAGTGCGATCACCGACGCCATACTCACTCTCGACGCGTTGTTCGAGGTCAACCACGAGGGTCACCAAGCCAATCGAATCGAGCACAGCCTGCCGCCCGACAAGACTGGTCGCTTCGCCGAGGTCCGGCGGAAGTTCCGTGCCACTGGACGTCAAGACGTCACGTAAACCGGTTAGCACCATAGTGGCGACAGTGCCGCGGTCGATCGACTTATGTTGGGCCATGCAATGTTATCCTCTCTATCTTCAGGTCGGCGAACGGCCAGTGAGTTATGAGCCCCAGCGAGCCAGCGAGACCATTTTCGTGCCTTTGATTAGGGTCAGAGGGGGTACATCGCTCGAGACGATTGAACCCACGCTGATTACCGAACCCTCACCGACCGTCACACCAGGCAAGATCACGCAGCGTGAGCCGATCCAGACGCCATCGCCAATGGTGATTGGCGCAGTGGTTATTGCTCCGGCGCGTCGATCTCTTGACCCGATCACGTGGGAAGCTGTCAGAAACAGCACTTCATGACCGACCCCTACCCCGTCACCGATCGTGATCGAGTCCGCCAAGTCAAACAGACAGCCGACATTGAACTGGCAATGCTGACCGATCTTGAGACGCTGCTGGATCGGGCCATCACCGGTGATCCGCGGCATGGCGTACATCATACAACCATGTCCGATTTGGAAGCCAACGGCACGCAGGAAATAGGCGCGAAGGCGGTTTCCGACCATATTGGGCAGAATTGCGCACAACAATCGGGCAAGTAGCAGCCGTGGATGAAGCCCGGCGAATTCTTCGCGAAAAGTGCTGATGACGCGGCTCGCACGGTCGGGTGGACTTGGCCACGGTGCGGCGTCGGGTGAACGTTGCGAGGATTTAGCCATAGCAGGCTCGTTCGTTCAAGGTCGGAAAATTGCTCATGGTTGCAAAGCAACAAAATACGCAGCTGAATGCTGGAATAGACCTTTGTGATATGCTTCTAACATTCTGTTCCCTTCTGATTTTCGACAACACGCTGATGACCCGTCAACCTCAGATTTGGGAACACTGAAAGCTTGCTTCCTTTTTTCATCTCCTCGCGAGCACACCGCGCTTTGACTACTCTAAAAATTGTGCGATCACAAACAGCGTCAACCGCTTTTTGAATTCTTGTTTTGTTCAAGGTTAGTGGCAAGGTTATTTCCGGCCGGTAGCCTCCTCCTGATCGTGATACCGGCTGTGAATTTCCTTTTTTGGCCGCGCGGTCATAGAGGAAAGTTCCGAGTGCGCGTCAGGATCTGGCCTCAGCATCCCGAATAGCGCGGATCCGGGTGCAGGGTTTCTTTCAAATAAGCCGATCCCAGCCTGACGAGCTGGTCCTCCGATTTTCCTGTCGAAGCCATTAACCTCAAATACTTCAACAGCCGATCGTGGGTTGGCATGGTCACAACACGCCCTGAGGAACTCACAACCCGGTCGACGATGTCATCCTTCATGCACCACCGAAAATACTCATTTTGCAACGCAATACAGGCAGTGCAACATCTCGCAATCCCCCCGTCAAGGGGGCGATTGGCAGTAGGCTTAACCGGCAAAGGCCGCGCGCCGGTCGCCGTTCGACAGGCCGGAACACGACGATTGCGATGTGTTGGTGGGTTACTTTGGCGGCACGGAACCAAAATCCGGCGCGCGGAGGATAGTTACCAAGCCACTGCGACGCGGCGCGGCACCGGGTCTTGCGCCGATCAGCGGTTATCGATACCAGCCTGCGTACGTATACCGGGTCCAATAGGCGGCGCCGCCATAGGGCCCATAAGCGCCGTACAGCGGGGAGCACGAGTACGGATCCGGGCAAGCGGGGCGGATGACGGAGGTGTGCGCCACAGCCTTCCTGGCGTGGTGCTTCACCGTCATACCGTCGGCGGACGGCGTCGCCAGGCAAGGAAAAAAACACTGCCAGTGCCGCTGCTACGACGCAGATGACTTTGCCCACCGGTCCGACTCCTTCGATTAAGATTTCCGGCACCAGTAGACCACGTGAGTAGTCGTACAATCAACCCTTCCGCCGCTCGGCGCGAGGCGCTAAAGGCGCGCGCCTGCGCTTTTAGCGGCAGGCAGTGGTGAAAAACACACACCCGGAGGAAGGGCGGCGGAGCCACGCCAAGGACGCAAAAGGCATCGCTGGAACGAGAAATAAGGCGGCAACTCGTTCTCGCCCGTGGGCCAATGAGATTGCTCGATTCGCTGCTTGCGCGCGTGCAATACAAACTGATTTCTTCCCAATGATGCATCGCAATCGGCGGCGTCCGGCCTGGAATCGCGTGAGAACGATCGCCATTCGACCGCGTGATTGTTCCCGAGCAGCCACGCTTGGCGAAAATGCGAGTATTGATTCGTGCGTTTGGTTACCCGACAGACGATCGTGCCGCCCGTGATCCGGCACTAGATCGATCCCGAATTCCCCTGCAAGCATCGATCAGCTTCGCAGAAGACGCCCGAAATCTCCAGAAATTTGCACCCATAGCGACATTCCGTCGCCACGCTTGTGGCCGATCCGCAACAACATCGCCCGAAATCGGCGAGCATGGCCCCGCAACCCTACGCAGCCGCGATCGCTTCGCATATGGTCGCTCGCGGGCTAGGGCAAATGGATTGGGACTTTCAGTGAGAATTTGGCGCGTCATCTTGGCCCTGCCTGTGCTGACCTTGGTGTCGGCACTGGGCGGCTGCGGCTGGATGTCGGTGAGCGGCCCTGCCGCCACGGACATATTGGCGGGCCAGCGCGACCCGATGAGCCTCAATTACGCGATCGTCAAGGTTACCCCGAAAGTCGTCGAGGTCCTGTCCAAGAACCTGCCGCGCCTGTCCACCTTCGTGAGCAATCAGCGGCCGCGCGACATCACCTTCGGCGTCGGCGATGTCCTGACCGTCACGATCTTCGAAGCCGCTTCCGGCGGCCTTTTCATTCCGGCCGAAGGCGCGGTCCGGCCGGGCAATTTCGTCGCCATTCCGAACCAGGCCGTCGACATCCACGGCAACATCTCGGTCCCCTATGCGGGTTCCATCCGCGCGCGCGGGCGCACCCAGGTCGAGGTGCAGGACGCCATTGTCACGGCCCTCAAGAACCGCGCGATCGAGCCGCAGGTCATCGTGTCCATGGTCGAACAGAAGACGTCCATGATCAGCGTCCTGGGCGAAGGACGCGCGGCGCGGATTCCCGCGACCGCCTCGCCCGAGCGCATGCTCGACGTCATCAGCCGGGCCGGCCTGGTGGCGGTCGGCGGCTCGACCGGGGCCGCCGGCGCGGAAACCTGGGTGATTCTGGAGCGAAGCGGCAAGCGCGCCATCGCCCCCTTTGGCGCGCTGATCTATGAGCCGGTCAACAATGTCTATGTGCATCCCAACGATACGATCTATCTGTATCGGGAGCCGCAGACCTTCCTGGCGTTCGGAGCGGTCGGCGCGCAGCAGCAGATTCCATTCGGGACCTGGCGGCTGTCGCTGGCGGAAGCGATCAGCAAGTCCGGCGGTCTGATCGACAGCCAGGCTGACCCGGCCTCGGTATTCCTCTATCGCGGCGAAGCGCGCGATGTTGCCCAAGCCCTGGGGATCGACGTCTCGCCCTACGAAGGCCCGGTCATTCCGGTGATCTATACGATCAACCTGCGCGACCCCGCCGGCCTGTTCCTGGCGAGCTCGTTCGAGATGCGCAACAAGGACATCCTCTACGCCTCGAACTCCGTCTCGGTCGAATCCACCAAGTTCATGAACTATCTCAACAACATCAACACGACCATTCAGGGACCCATCACGACCGTCACCAGCGCCTATGGCTTGCGGAATATCATCCGCGGCACCGGCGCCGTGCCCAGCACCTTCGTGACCGGAGGATCGACCACCGTCGTCACCTCGCCAACGCCCTAGAACGCTGACGGACCAAATCGTACCGCCGGTGCTCCGCGGCCGTATAAGTTCAGGCACCCTTGGGGACGTGGCGACTTAGCTCTATCTAATGAACTCGCTCGGCCCGTCTTTAGCCTGCGCCCATCCTGAAAGGCGCGACGCGCGCCCTCGAGCGATTCATGCTCACGCCACGCGCGTGCTCAGACTACCGAAAGAATGCGAAGCCTCAATGCGGGACCACGATACAGATGGCTACAGTGTCTATTGTCTGACACCATGCTTGCCGCGCCGCCCGGCGACGTCCGGGTTCTCCACCTCGCCGGGCCATTCGGGGGCCTTGGACGATCCTTCAATATCCTCCGAACGGCTGCGCATCCAATTTGCCGTTGTCGATCACCATCTCGACTTCGCGCTGGAACGCGGCGAGTGCTTCAACAAAGGACCTTAGGAGCTTGTGAGACGATACTGATCTGCGCGCAAGTGACGTTGGCTGGGAGCCAGCGCCGCAATGCCCAGCGGGGGCGAGGCCCAATGCGCGCATGAGCCCTTTTCCATCTTGTCTAATTGCGTCGTTCAGCGTGCCTGCGGGCTGAACGCTTCTTGTCGCACCCCATCCGCCCGTCGCGTGGCCACCTCCAGTATAGCCAAAATACCGGCCTAGCTTCCAACCGCGCCGGCGCCAGCGGTGGCGCATCGGCTAGAGTTTGAGTGGAAGCCTAGTGAGCTTTCCCTGATTGCAGTCAACCTTGCCGCTATGGCATCGTCTAGGCCGATACTGAAGCATTGATACTATCGCAATGCCTGAGAAGCGGGATACGCATTATTTGATCCGGGCAAGACGGGCACGCCGCCGGGGACATCCACGAGCACGATATTGACGTTGGAAGTTATCATTGCCTGGTCTGACCCGAGTCTGCACGACATTGGTGCCGGGCACAAGATCGGTAATCGGAATGGTCACGGCATAGGTGCGCCACGTGTATGCTTGAGTGTCCGGATATGGCCAGGGCGTTGGGTGCGCATGACCATTGACGATCACGTTGAGTGTCTTGGAAGCGGGTTTGCTGGTAGAAGTTGAAAAGGACACGCACGGTTGCGGCCTTCGGATTGGCCGGCATATTGAGCACATTCCAGCTTGCGGTCTGATTGGGTAGAGAAGGCTTGCCCAAATCCACCGTTTTGGTGGCCGCATTGGCTTGATTGACGTCCAGGGCATCGTAGCTGAAATCCCGGTAGGTGAACGGTCCGTCAAAAGCCACATTGTCCCATACGAACGTGTGCTGTCTTTGCGATGGCACTCGGTCCGGTTCACCCTTGTCGGCATTGTAGTGAACATCCTGGAGCCAGATCAGTCCGCGCGTCAGCGACAGGTTCGCATCGGTGACAACGGCGATGCGCTTGAGAGTCGATGGCAGATGGAGTGACACCCGCATCGGTGGCGTAAACGTCGATCTGATTTTGAGAGATCTTGAGCTCGACGTGATTGGTGATCCCTGAATTGTCCGGCGGCGCGACGACACAATCGAGTATGTTTGACCGCCATTTTGGTTCGAACTCCACCGGCTCCGACGGTGTCATCCATGACGTAATTGCGGACTACGACGGCTGAATCGACGGTCCAGCGCCGCTTGTCCAGATTGTTGCCGTTCGGGCACGAGCCATACTGGCCTGCGGGCAGCTGTGCCGCAAAACGGATCCCAAAACCGTGTTCCGGAAGCGCCTGCCACGAATCGAAGTGATTGAACGGTGTGGGAACTGGAAGATTGGTCATCCAGAATTCCGGCCACGCTGCGTGAGTTCCATGCGAATCGTTACTGATGTCGAACGAAACCGTGCCGGTCCTTCCGGCAAAATCAAACGGCTGTTTCGGATACATCGCTAAAACCGTCACCCACCAGCTTCATAAACGCCGGTCGGATTATCATTGCTGGCTTGCCGAAGCTGGCCATTGCAAATCATGATATCGTTGGGCGGGCCGACGGTTTTCGTCCCATTGCAAGTCTGGAGCTGGGTCGTCGCCGCCCATCCGTTGTACTTGCCCTGACCGAAATTGACATTGCCGGTAGCACGCGATACTCCCCAGACATTGGGGTCGAGATCGCCGGTGCGGCTTGGGATTCCCGGATTCTTGGTGTCAAAGGTGTCGCAGAAGGTCACCGCACCGCCCAACTGCAAGCCGCAATTTCCGGCGACAGGGCCTGGTGGTGGTTCGGCGTAGATCCCCCTCCTCCTGATGCAGATCCCGCCGACGCAGAGCAGCTCGCGCTGGCGCCGCCGTTGGAGCCGCCGCAGCTCCATGTCCACGGGCCCGAGCCCGCCACGGACGACGCCGTGCCGGCGGTGCAAAGGTTGGTCGAAGGCGCAGACGATACCGTCGTGCCGTTCGCCGATCCGCATGCGCCGCTGACCGGCGTCTGGCTGGCATTCACCGATACCGTCGTACTGGCCGCTGGCGACGTGCCGCCGCTCCCGGTGCAGGTCAGCGTGTAGGTCGTAGTGCTTGGCGGCGATACCGCCAGGGTGCCGCTGGGCGCCTTCGCCCCCGTCCAGCCGCCCGCGGCGGTGCACGAGGTTGCGTTGGTCGAGGACCAGGTCATGGTCGAGACTTTGCCGGACGTCATGCTGGTCGGGCTTGCCGAAAATGCCACCGTGGGTGCAGGGGTGGGTGAAGAGGTGCTGGCGAGGGCGTTCCGGCACGGAACCCGACGTCCCCAAAAGCAGATCGATATTGGCGACAACCGGCGGGTAGTCCATCGGAGCATTTAGCGGAAGCAGTTCCAGAGTATTATTTCCGGAGACCAGATCCGTCGTCTGAACATCGATCGACAACGACAGTTGACCGAGCGGCCCTCCGGCAATGGCATTTATCGCCGCGAGGTCTCCCGCCGTCAGATTCCGATTTCTCCAGGTACCGCCGTTGAACCGATAGCTGATTCCCCAATTCGTATTCGCCGTATGCACACCCGCATTGAAGAAGGCGTTCATCGTGAGCGTGGCTGAAGTAATGCCCGACGTGTTCACGTTCTGGAACGTCAGAGAATTTATCTTCGTCGAGAGATTGTATATTCCAGCGGCCTTACCCGTCGTTCCATCCAAAAGCTGATAGCCGAGATTTTGCACCTGGCTGCCATTGTATGAAGTCACAACGGTATTGTCCGGGATCTCGTAAGCTCTCGGCGCAGCAATCACCGGCCCGTCGAACCCAATGTTGTCCCAGTGGAAAACCACGTCGGGGCCAAAACCATATTTGACCGTATGCGTGATTTCTGGGATTGAAATGGAGGTAGCCGCGGGTGAAAGGCAAACTTATGTTTGCCGAATAAAGCAACTTGTTATTGGGGAACGTCTGGCCGTTGTCGGGTGAAAAGTCAGAGCCGTATACATCTATGCGGTTTTGAGAGACCTGGACCTCGAAGTGATTTAACGAACCTCGGCTCGTTTTGGCGCAACCGTTGCTGTGGTTGAACGTCGGCGTGATGATGGTCGCCCACATAATTCTTGTAAACAATCGTATTTACAGGAGCGACAGCGTTGGGACATTCGCCGAAGCTGCCAAATCTAAGCGTCAAACCATTTCGCGGAACCGGCCCTACTTCAAAATTTTGAAACTCTCTAAATGTAGTAGCCGGCGTCGGATCTTCCGTGAGTTCAATCTCGATAAATCCTCCGAGCCCTCCCTGGTCTACCGCATCAACATCAAAAACAATCTTGCCGGTGCGTCCTGCAAAATCAAATGGCTGACGAATCATGTACGAGTTGACACCGTAATTCTGCATCGAAACGGCAGTCATGAGCTGCGAAGATCGCGTGCCGCTTGGATCGCAGATCAAAGTGTCATTGGGTGGGAAGACAGAGCTTTGCGTAATTCCCGCGCGACATTGCGGGATCGGGGCAATCGCAACAGGATTAGCGGTACCTTGCTCCTGAAAAACCGAGCTCCCCAGATAACCGCGCGGTCGCCCATTTGGAGGGATCCAAATCCCCTCCGCGACCACGGATTGCAGAAGGACCCTGGTTGAAGGTCTCGCAGAATGCAACAGCTGTACCGCCCGACTGGATGCTGCAGTTTCCGCTAACAGGGCCTGGTGTAGGCGTTGGCGTCGGAGTTGGTGTCGGAGTTGGGTCGAGTCGGAGTCGGTCGGAGTTGGAGTTGGAGTCGGAGTCGAGTGGAGTCGCGAGCGACGCAGTGCAGGTCGCAGTGGCGCCGCCGTTGGCGCCGCCGCAGCTCCATGTCCACGGGCCCGAGCCCGCCACGGACGATGCCGTACCGGCGGAGCAAAGGCTGGCCGAGGGTTTAGACGATACCGTCGTGCCATTCGCCGATCCGCACACGCCGCTGACCGGCGCCGCGGCGACACCCACAACACCGTCACCGTTCAGGTCTTGACGGAAACTGGTCTCGAGCTGATTTCAGCGCCTGCGCTGCTCGCCCGACACCGTGCCGGTGAAGTTGGTGATGTAGTTGCCGTTGCTATCGGTGCGCCAAGCTGCGTACTGATCGGCGCCCGCGACTTTCCAGGCAACGTAATATCCGCTCGCCGTCTGCTCCGCGCCGATTGGAGCCCAAGCGCCGTACTGACCTGCTACAACAGGCGAGCCGTCAGACTTTCAGCACCGGACCCGATCCGCCGGCTATAAGATAGAAAGTATCGCCGATTTTCGTCAGGCTGGTCGTTCCGAACGCTTCGATCACCGTCGTGGCGCCGCCGATCACCCCGTCGCCGTTGAGATCCTGACGGAAGCTGGTTTCGAGCTCTTTCAGTGCTGCGCTGTTCCCCGACACCTGCCGGTGAAGTTGGTGATGTAGCTGCCGTTGCTATCGGTGCTCCAAACTGAGTACTGATCCGCGCCCGCGGCTTTCCAGGCGACGTAATAGCCGCTCGCCGTCTGCTCCACGCCGATTGGAGCCCAAGCTGCCGTACTGACCGACCACGACCGACAAGCCGTCGTACTTTCAGCAGCGGGCCGCTGCTGCCGCCGACGGGGTAAAGGTAAAAGTTGCTCCCCACCTGCACCAGGCTGGTTGAACCGAATGATTCGATCACAGTCCCCGCGGCGAGCGCGGCTGGCGAGGCCAGCACTATGGACAAAAGCGCGACCGTCAAGGCGAGCGCGCCGGCGAGCCGAGATCGAGCGCGACGAAGCGAAGAGATAAAGAAGGGACGCACGTGAGTTACTCCCAAACCAAACAAAAGCTGCTGCAATCCGAAATCAAAAGCTTGCCGCGATCCAAGACCGCAATGATGGTGAAGATTTGTCACGATCTGTCATTTGCTCCCGGATGACGATGATGATGCAGCAAGCGCCAATGCGACAATCGCAAGAGTTGCTCATGGTCGATTTGCCGCGGCGTCATTGCTGATGTCGGCCGCAGTCCCGGTCCCGCCCTCCTGGCCATCCGATCCCAACGATACGATCTCGTAGGGGCCGCGCTCGCCAGGCGAGCGGTAAAGATAGACGTGTCCCCACGGATCGGTCGGCACGGCGCCGGTCTTGAGATAGGGTCCGTTCCAAATCGTTGTATTGCCTGGTCTTTGCGCCAAGGCCGAAAGACCTTCGCTGACGGTCGGATACCGGCCGACGTCGAGATAAAACAGGTCGAGCGAGCTTGAGAAGCTCTCGATCTGGAGTTTGGCCGCCTTCGACTTTGGAGTCCCCGAGGTAGTTGAGCACGCGGGGGCCGACCAAGCCCATGATCAACCCGATGATCGCGATGACGACCAGCATCTCGACAAGGGTAAAGCCTGCCTCGGCCTGTCGCAGGGCATGGCGGCCTCTGGTCACCACATGCAGCTTCATCTGTCCTCTCCGTACCAAACCATTGTCCAAACCCGCATGACCGTCGTTTAGCGCGCGGATGTCACGCGCAGCACTTCGGGGGCCGCAGTCATTCCAAGCCGGCATTTCTGCACGGCATCGTCCAACATCGTCGTCATGCCCGCGCGAATGGCGGCGCTGTCAATAAGGGAGGCATCGGCTTCCGCGCCGACCAAAGGTCTGACGTCATCGGTCAGCTCCAGCAATTCAAAAATCCCGGCACGTCCGCGATAGCCGGTGCCGCCGCAGCGTTCGCAACCACCAGGGCGATAGATTGTCTCGCCGGCTGCAAAGCCCAGAACCCGATAGCGCGGATCAGCGACCATATCCGGTTCGGTCAGCTCATGCGTGCTCTTGCAGCCGTCACAGAGGACGCGGACCAATCGCTGGGCAACGACGGCGCGCAACGTCGATCGCAGCAGAAATCCCTCGACGCCGAGATCGAGGAGGCGCGGCACCGCCGCAGCCGCGGTCTCGGTGTGGAGCGTTGACAGCACCAGATGGCCGGTCAATGCCGCGTGGATGGCGATGTTTGCCGTTTCGCTGTCGCGGATTTCACCGACCATGATGACATCGGGATCCTGGCGCACGAACGCGCGCATCGCCGTGGCGAAAGTCAGCCCGATCGCCGGCTTGGCCTGCGACTGGTTGACACCCGGAATTTCGTATTCGACGGGATCCTCGATGGTAAGGATCTTTCGCGTCGGCTCGTTCAGGATCGACAGCATCGTCGCGAGCGTCGTGGTCTTTCCGCTTCCGGTCGGGCCGGTGATCAGGATCAACCCATGCGGCAGCGCCAGCAGACGGCGCAACGTAGCTTCGTCGCGGCCGAACAATCCAATCTTGCCCAGGTCAAGCAAGCCGCGGTCGCGGGGCAGCAGGCGTATTACAACGCTCTCACCGTGCTGCGTCGGCATGGTGGCGATGCGGATATCGATCTCGGTCCGTCCGACCCGCGCCCGGGCCGCACCGTCCTGAGGCAACCGGCGTTCCGCGATGTTAAGTCCGGCCAGGATCTTGATACGCGAGACCACGGCCTGCGGTGGTGCATCGCCTGGAAACGGTACGGCGCGCAGGATCCCGTCAACCCGCATTCTCACGACAAGCCCGGTCCGGAATGGCTCGATGTGGATGTCGCTCGCTCGCAGCTCCATGGCGCGCTCGAGCACATCGTTGACGGCCCGGACCACGGGAGCGCCGCTCGCCAGATCGCGCAGGCTGTCGATGTCGTCGTCGCCGGTGCGTTGTTCCGGCTCATCGACGTCCACCGCTCCCGTCGTGCGTTCGTCCAGTCGCAGTTCCAGCAGCGTGGCGATGTCGTCGAAGGATGCAACGGCGATCATGACGGGACGACCGCAGACGATCTCCGCTGCCCTGATCGCAGCGCCGTCGGCCGGGTCAGACACCGCCAGGCCAAAGCCGTCGTCCCCCAACACGAAAGGGGAAAACCGAAGATTCGCGCAAAAATCGCGGCGAGAAATGCTCAACCGCACCTTGACAGCATTCGTCAGCTGCTGCAGGCCCGCGCGCGGCAACTTCCAGAAGCGCGCTACCTCATCTGCGAATATTCCGGCCGGCAGGTCCGATTTTTCCCAAAGCTCCCGAAGCCCGTTTCCAGACGCCGCTTCCACGGAGCTGACGCTCCGCAATTTTAGCCTTCGCGGCGTCCGGTATCCGTTCGAGCAAATGCAGGCGAAACTGCTCGACCGCGTGCCTTGAGGTCGCAACCGTCACCCCCTCCACTGCCGGTGACCTGGTACGGTTCGGAATTGACTTCGACATGCTGCTACTTCGCTCCGCCGCTATCGCGTCACGCTGTCTGCAAAAAATACAATCCACAGCGCCGGACACAGAAACGCACCGAAAGGTATTCTCGTCGTCGACATCACGGCTTGGCCGCTCAAGCGTGCCAGCATTACCGTCACCAGCGCGCCGCCTGTCGCGAGGCCGAAAACACAATGGTATCGCATCGAGCGGCAGCCACGCTCCGATTGCCGCTGCCAGTTTCACGTCACCCAGACCAAGGCCCTCGGTTTTCCTGATCCAGCCGTAGCCGCTGCGAAACAGCGCCAGCACGCCTGCGACGCCGCCAGCGCGCGCGATCGCCTGCGCAGCGGCTGCCCATGGGTCCGCCGTATCCAGCAACGGCGCGGCAAGAATGCCGCAGAAGAGGGCACCAAACGTAATCAGATCTGGCAGCAGAAATGTTCTCGCGTCGACGTCAGCTCCCGCAATCATCAACGTCCCGAGCACGGTCGAAGCAATGGCGACTGGCCACGGCAACGACAGCGCGGAGATCAGGCCGATGACGCAGGCGCCGCCGATCAGTATCGCCGCGCTCGGACGGAGATCGACCTCCAATCCAATCGTCTCTCCTGCTTCGACTTCGATCGTCATTTCACAACCCTGTTGCCGTCAATGACGCTGCGGCCGCCACGCATCGTTTGCAGACGGTCTCGGAATTCCTCGGTGACCGCGCTGGCATCGACACTGTTCCGAATGAGCTGTGTCTTGATGAAGATAATGATCTCGGACCGCGTTTTGGTGCTGGAAGTGTTCCCAAACACGTCACCGAGAAACTTGATTTCACGAAGTCCCGGTATGCCCGATTTCGTCTGCTGACTGCGCTCGCTGATAAGGCCGGCAAGCAATACGGTTTGACCGCTGGTCACCGAGACGGTGGAGTGGACGCGGCGCTGGGCAATCGTGGGCGTCAGAGTCTCCTTGTCGGCATTCACGATGTTGGAGATTTCCTGATCGACCTCGAGCTGAACCGATCCATTGGCGTGCACGTGGGGCAGCACTTTCAGGATCACGCCGGTATTCCGCATCGTGATCGTGTTGACGATCGGTGTGGCTGCATTGGTCAGAACCGCCGCTGAGCTGGTCGTAATCGGGACCTCGTCGCCCACCTGCAGCAGGGCCGGCTGATTGTCGAGCGCGACGATCGATGGCGACGACAGCACCTTGACGTCCGTTATGGTGGATAGGGCGTTGAGGATTACGCGCGGCTCCGATGCTGATCCGAGCAGAAGATTCAATCCGGGAGCCACTTTCTTCAGCAGCGCTCCTTGCGCTACGTCCTGGCCCACGCTCAGCAAACTGACCGCGCCATTGTTTTTGCCGAGTCCAACATCCTTACTGGTGAGGAAGGCCTGAACGCCGAACTGGAGGTCGTCCGTCAGCGTAACTTCCGCGACCGTCGCATCGATCGCAACCTGCATCAGCGGCCGGTCGATGTCGCGAAGCGCGCGTTCGACGACCCGATAGTCCTCCTGGTTGGAATAGACCACGATCGCATTGTTGCCGGCATCCGCTGAAATTCGCAGGTTCTGGAACGTGCCGCGCGGGATATTGCCGGACGAATTGCCGGAAGTGTCCGCCTCGCCGTTCTTGCGACCTGCGAACGTTTCGAAGGCTGCCGCGATCGTGCCGGCGCTGCGACTGTCGGAGCTGGTGCTTGCATTTGTCACCCCGTTTGCGTTCGCCCCACTCCCGCTGGACGAGCCGCGATCGAGAGCATCCATGCGAGCCTGGGCGCTTTCGACCCCCGGTGCGAGCTGTTTCGTGGCAGAATCGCCACTTCCGGATTTTTGACCGAAGATGTCATTCAGTATCTTCGCCACTTCCGTTGCTTTGCCATTCTTCAACTTGAACGTTCGCAGCGTTGTTCCGGTTGTATCGGACCTGTCGAGGCGACGGACCCACTGCGTGGTCTGGGCAAGCAGCTTCGGATTTTTTGTTACAACCATCACCGCGTTCATGCGCGAGATCGGCTGAAAGCGGATCACGCCCTGCCCCAGTCCGCCCTCGCTCGTTTCAAGCACCCGCTCAAGTTCGCCGATCATCGTTTCCGGCGAAGTCGATTTCAGCGGATAAACGCCCACCGACTGATTCTGCAGCCATTCCACATCGAAGGTCGCAACCACGTCCAGCGCGGCCTGGCGTTCCGCGGTCGTGCCCTGCACCAGCAGCAGATTTCGGGACTGGACGACACGGATAGCGCCCGGACGCGACATAAAGCTTTCGGCCGTCTTCGCCACCGTCGAAGCCGAGGTGTAGCGCAGAGGCACCAGCGAAACACCGAAGCCCGGCTCCCCAGTCCCGACGCTGATCGCGCCACCGCCACTCGCCTCGGCCATCGGAACGACCTTCACCAGATCGCCGGAGCGCACAATCGCAGCGTTTTGCATTTTCAAAACGCTTTCAAATGCCGGTAGCACGTCCTTGCGAGAGATCGGACCGGCCGACGCGAGCGTTACGTTGCCCTGGACGCGAGGGTCGACGACGAAATTGAGCTGAAGAATATCTCCGAGCAGGGTCTTGGCGACCGTCTGTACATCGGCCCCCTCGAAATTCATCTCGACGCCCTCGCCCTTCATAAATGCGGCCGGCTGCAGCGAGGCGCTCCGCATTTCCGGATCGCGCTCCCGCGGCCGCTCTGGTTGCACGTCGGAGCCCGGAAAAAGGAAAGGCTGAGTTAGAGTTCTGCGGATTCTGCGTGTCTTGGCGGGTTTGCCCGAATTTCCTTCGTTTGCGACCGGAAAACGCGCGCTGAAATCAGTGTTGCGAACGGTATCCATCGAATCAGCCGGAGCGACGCTCGCCACGGAAGCCAAATTCGCCGCTCCACAGCCGCCCAGTGCAAGGAAGGTCGAGACTATAAAGCAAGCCCTTGTAAACCCGACCAGACCCCACCCATGCAATTTATCCACAATATTCTCCCCCGCCGTGGCACCCCATTGCCACATATACGGCGATCGCCCGAGCCCCTAAGTGCGAGACAAGAAATGCCCCTAGGCAGGCGAGCCAATAGTGATTTCATTTACAACTGTGGGCATTCTGCGAACATTGTGAGGCCAACACAGCAATCTATGCGGCAAACCAACGACTATTTTGGGCAAATCATCAATTTTTCAGTGCGAGGCACAATTTCCGCAACCGGAATGAAGCGAATCACAATAAAATTCAGACGGGCAGAATGAAGCTGAATTAAGTCTCAGTTCTATCGAGGCTTTGTCTGTTGAACGAGCTCCAGCCCGCCGGTCGGCGACGGAGCTTGCTGCATCTGCGAATTCTTTGGCCCGTCCGACGGCGGCTCCTCCGTTCGTATCCGCCGCCCCGCGCTCATCGTTGAAGAGCCTGTAGGTGGCGAAGCGGCCGTCCTGCGACGCCAACACCACCTTGCGCCCATCGATTTGGGCGACCTTCCAACCGTCGATGTCGTCGCCCATCTGCGCGCGCAACAATCTCTTGTCCGCGCCAACACGAACGACGGCGCGGGCGTTTTGGCCGTCCATCACCACACCCAGGAGAACGACGTTGGGCGGTGCGGACGGCAGTGCAGACGCCGCGGGCGCCTGCACGACCGGCGGCGGCGCCGCAGGAGGACGACGGCTCGGCGAAAATAGCGAGCGATCAACTATCGCCGGCAGCTGCTCCAGCGGTTGTGCCGCGACAGGATTGGCGAGGGGCGCGGCTGCCCGTCCCTGCTCTTCGGTCCTTGCGGCGGCGCTGAAAATCAAGGCCGACAGGAGCAGAGGAGGCTGAATATCGCCCGCAGTCGTGAATGTCTCACGACGCACCTCGCCGCCAAAGCGCGCGCAGGCTCAGAGTGGTCCGCAAAAGCGGATCTTCGACGGAGCGCCCCGCTGTTGCGCTGACCGGCTGGACCGCCAACGCATCCACGAAAACATACGGCGTTCCGCTTTCAAGCTGATACAGCACCGCGCGCAACGACTGCAGGTTCATGTCAAGCGTAGCCTGAACCCGGACCGTATCAGGTGCGTCGTCGCGCTTGGCAGCTTCGCCGCCGGAGGAAACAAGGCTCGCATTTTTGTCGCCGGCCAATTGCCCGAGATATGATTGCAGCTGCGCGCTGGCCAGGCCCGGGGTCGATGCATCGAGGAATGCGGCAGGCGGCGCTGCGGTCGGCCGGCCGGCGTTTACCCGCAGCCTGGCTTCGAGGCGCGAGAGCATCTCACGACGTTCGGAACTCTCCCGCACGGCATCGGCGCGCGCCTGAAGCGACATCCCCATCACGGATCACCGACACCAGAAGCAGCAGAACAAAAGCCGCGACGGAAATTGCCTGCTCACGGTCGAGCTTCAGCATGTCTCAGTCCTCCCCAATCTTGATGTGCGGCTGGACGCGCGCCTCGATGGAGAACCTGAAACGCTTGACCGTCCGGCCCTCGCGCCATCGGGGCAAAGAAACGTACGTCGGTCATATGCTTGGATTTCTCGAGTGGCGCGAGCAATCCGGGAGCATCGTCGGCTAGCCCGACAATCCGGAGGTTTTCCTTTTCCAGGCGAATTTCGGTGACATAGGCGGAATCGGGCAGAGCCCGAGACAACGCCTCCATCACGATCACGCTGGATGTGGACATCTCCTTTGAGACCCACGCGCGTTCTGCCGGCGGCATCGATGCCAGGGAGGATGCCGTACGCCCTGTTTGAACCTGTTTCTGCAGGACCTTGGAGCGGGCGGCCATGCCCTCACTCTCATCTCGAATGGAGGCTGCCGACGCCAACGCCCACACACTCAGAGCGACACTCGCCGTCACCGAGGCCGCAATTCCGACACCAATTTTTCGAGCCACGCCCCCAACACTGTCGCGCGACGGGTCCGCGAGCCGCGACCACAGCGTTACCGAGCCGGCCACTTCGTCGATGGCTTCGCTGTCCGCGTCACGCGCCACGACCCGATCAACCGGCAAGCCGAGCGCGGCCAGATCGTGCCGCGCCGCGTCGACATCGCTGCGCGCCGCCATGACAATTCGCACCTCCACCGCCGCGGCGTCTGCTGCGCCCGCTTCGGCAGCGAACCCGTACACGACATCATTGGCCGGCCAGGGCGACAGGCGCTCGATCTGGTTGCGGATGACTCCGGCCAGGAACTTGCGCGCCTGCGCCGGCACGGTTATTCGCCGTACGAAAACCTTGTCGGGAGGGAATTCGAGAACGACAAAATTGTTGTGGGCCGCGCGCTGGATATCTTCAGAAATTTCCATCCCAGGGGTCAAGGTCGCGAGAATGTTTCCTGCCTGAGCGTCGCGCAGCATCGCATCTCGGGTCGGCTCGGCCCGTCGAACCACGACATGCTCGTTCTCGCGCGTGACAATCAGCGAGCGACGTTCGCGCCCGCTGTCACGCCAGGACAAAAACAGTGTCGCGAGGATTTCGATCCATCGTTTCCAGATAGCGCCGATGCGCATGACTTTGCCTTTGTGCTTTCAGACGATCCGTTAAAGGAGCCGTGGGGATGGTACCGGGGTCCAGACAAGTACGCGATAAGGTAGAGTATCCTGAGGCAGCACGACGATCACCGACCGAGCGGCAGTGGCATAGCCGTTCGCAAGTTCGGCCATGAGTTCTACCGAAGCGACGCGCACCGGCTTGACCGCCAGATATCGTCGCGCCGGTTCTATCAGCCGCATTAGCCGCTCGACATCCGCCGAAGAGCTGCGGCGCGCCCTGACGAACGCGTCGGCCTGACCTTTCGCGACCCCAGGAAGTGCCGCGATGACGCCCGGTGGCGCGGTGAGCGGATTTATCGTTTCGCTGCCGAATACAGTCGCTAGCGGCATAATGCCTGCCACCCATTCCGGGCGCATTCCGGGAACGAGCTGGAGCTGTCGCAAGTCGGAAAATGGCGGCCCCATTTCCGGCGTCGATGGCTGCCCCATTTGCGGCGTCCCGGTCGCGCTATTGGTCGAACCAGGCGCGACATTCGGACGAGGCGTATTGCCGGGATTGCGTCGTTCAACGATTCGCTGGGCGACGTCGTTCGCCGCGGCCTGCGAAGCGCCAACAGAGCGCAAGAGCGCCGCGATAACTTCGGCTGGCGCTTTTCCAACGTCGATGCGGCCGCCCTCATCGGTGAGGCGCGACCGCACCGAACCGGTGGCAAGGTTGACCTTCGCTTCGTTATCCAGCAGCGGCGCATCGCCCAGCGCGTCGATGATGCCGGCAGCCGTCTCAAGCCCCGCCGAGAGCAGCGCAGCGCCCTGCACGCGATCGCGCTCCACCGCCATCACGCCCGCAAACCCGCGGAAGGTGACGGCCGCCGCCATCGCAAGTGCCGACAGCAGCGCGATCGACCACAGCACGGTCACCAAAATCACGCCGCTGCGCGGATCGCTGCGTTTCATCGCACTTGCCTTTGCGGACCGGGCACGTTGCCCTGTGTCGAAGTCGCGACGTTCAGGCAAGCCACCGCCGCGTCTGCTTGCCCGCAGGCTGCCGGAGCATTGGCGCGGATCACAAAATCGGCTTCACCGAGCGGATTGGCGCCAGTGGCCCGGTCCCGCAGATTTAGCCGGACGTATTGGGGCAACGCCCTTTCGCCGGCCCAGCTCGCGGACCATGCGAGGGCGCCATCCGGCGCGAAGCGCCCGAATACGAATGAAATGTCCAACTTGCCCTCGATCAGAACGACCGGATCTTTCGGCGTGACATCCTCGAAGCGCGCGCGCGGTCCAGGCCAGGTCGCCCGACGTCTGACCAAACGGCTGACTTCACCGTCCTGCTCAACCGCCAAACTGATTAGATCGTCGTCGAGCGACCCCGATGCAGCCCGACCGGCACCAACAAAGACGATGCCGGCCGGCTCGCCAGCGAAGGCAGCGGCGGCTGTCCCCTGCTCCGTTCTTCGCGACACGAAGCGGGCCGAGCTGAAATCGCCCGCCAAACGCTCTACCGCGAGCATCAGGCGCTCCGCTTCGGTTACACTCCGCGTTCCGCGGTCGAAGAAAAGCGCGACATTGTGGATCAGTGCAGTGCTCGCCATGATGATCACGGAGGCGATCGCAAGCGCGGCGAGAACTTCTATCAGGGTGAAGCCATCACATCCGGCGCGCGTTCGGTTCCGTTGCATTTTCATCGCCCCGGCGCCCTGCGGAGCCGTATCGTTTCCGCGGTAATGACCTGATCGGAGCCCCACGCCACACTTGCCATCACACGATAGGCCTGCCAGTTCGGTCGGTCGGCAGCGCGCGGGGCGGCAGCGGCGACCGGCTCGGAGGCGACACGCCATCGCAGTCCGGCTGTTTCGCCGTCCCGCGACATGTTGGCCACGCCGGAACGATCGAAGGGAGCATCGAGCAGGGAGCGCAGCAGAACTTGCGCGGCGACGCGGCCGTCGGCATCGGCCATGATGCGGCGCGCCTGAGACAGGTGCGGACCGAGCACCCCTGCAAAAGCGAGAATCACCGCTAGCGCTACCAGGGCCTCGAGAAGGGTGAAACCCGCCTGCCCGCTGCCGTCACGGCGCAATTGCGACGCCTCCCGTGTACCAATTGACTCGAATTTCATATTCGGCATTCTCACGTGATAATTTCAGCACCGCTCCGGTCGAGGCTCCGTCCGGAGTGAAGCGAACGACGGCCTGGCGCCCGGACCACAATGCGTCGATGCCGAGGACGTCGAGGACGACGTCGCGCGGGATGGCGAGGACATTGCCTCCATCGCCGACCAGAACACGGCGCTCGCCGTCGAGAGACACCTGGCGGTCCCGCCCGGTCAGAACTGCACCGAGACGCTCGCGCCGAAGCAGTGCGGCGGTTTCGAGCGTCAGAGCCTTCAGCCCGCCTCGTCCGGTGCCGGGCATCATCGTGACCGCAAGCGACGCGACCAACGCAATGATCAGCATCACGGCCACGACCTCAATCAGGGTGAAGCCGGCGCGTCGATCGGTGGACCGCGTTCGAGGTCTCGGCTGCAGGAGCCGATCCATCCTGACGGTCCCGATCATTGCGCAAGTTCCGTGATGCTGAGGAGCGCGCTCATAATCGATACGATCAGCGTACCGATGACGACACTGACAACAACAATCGTGGCCGGCCCGATCGCGCCCATCAACCTGTCGAGGCCGAGGCCGAGCTTGTGCTCATAGAAATGCGACGCCTGACGGACAATGGAGGCGAGGTCTCCGACTTGATCCCCGACCCTCAGCATCCTTACCGCCAGCGGCGGAAGCAGATTGGTTTCCGCCAGGGCGTCAGCGAAATTTCGGCCATTTCGTACGTGCTCGTGCACACGGTCCACCGCGGCAACGTAGTCCGGCTCGGTCAGGACATCGCGCAGAATTTTCAGCGCGGTCGGAAGCGCCACGCCATTTTCGAGCAGAAGGCCGAGCGTTCCGACGATCCGCGCGGTACGTCGGTCGCCCATCGGTCCCGAAATTCCCGGAAGCCTTGCGATCGCGGCGACGATCCGCGCCCGCCATTCGCGCCTGCTCAACACCAGCCAGGCGCCGACGACCAAAAACAAACACATCCCCAGAAACAGGTCGACATTGGCACGCAGCCAGATAGAGGCCGCCACGATCAACGCCGCGCCCGAATTGAGACGCCCACCGAGGTCCTTGAACACCGGTTCGAACTGCGGGACCACATACATCAGAAAAAACAAAAGAATGACCGTGGCCGTGCCGATTAGAAACAAAGGATAGCGGATCGCCGAATTGATCCGGTCGGTCATCACTTCCCGGCGCGTTCGATCCTCGACGATCGCACGCAACACCGCTTCGAGTTTGCCCGACGCCTCCCCCACCCGTACCATCGCCACATAGGCGGGATCGATAGTTGAAGGATGGCGTTCCAGGGCCTCCGCGAAGCTTTCTCCCGCGGAGATCGATGCACGCAGCCCATTGGCAAAGCCCGCCAATGCCTTGCTGGTGTCTTCGCCGAGCGTTTGGAGCGCCGCTTCGAGCGTCAATCCGGCGCCGATCAGAAGTGCCAGCTGGCGCAGAAAAATGGAAACATCGCGAGATCGCGGTGGCTTTTCGGCGCGCCGGCGACTGCGGGTCAGAATTCCCGTTGCCGCGACCTCGGCATCAATCGGCAGGTGTCCCAGATACTCGATGCGCCGAACCACCTCCTCACGCGACGAAGCCTCGACCTCGCCGACGATGATTTCGCCTGCGTGGGTGACGGCTCGATAGCGGAACTGTGGCATTGGACCGGTGCGTGCCGCGGTTATGTCGACGACATCCAAAAAACCGTCAGCGCCCGATGTCGTCAGGATGCAGTATTATTCAAAATCCACGTCCCGTCGTCGATATGTGCTGATCGATTGCGATAACGCGTGTGGACCCCGGTAGGCCACGCGAGCGGCGAAAATAGGACATGTCGCGCGGCAAACCTGTGTCGGCTTGATGTCTGAAATATGACGAAAGGCCAGATACCCGTCTACCGCTGGGGCCTCAAATATCTTTCTTCACGATATGTGCGCATCCCGCGCTAGATGGCCACATCCGAACGGCCGGCCCGCTGCCGGAGCGCGGAAATTGTTTCAAGCAGATTGTCGCGGCGCGCTCTCATCGTTCTGGCGACGGCTGGATATTCCGGTCGCGCGAGATCTGTCACTCCGGCTTCCTGTTCGCGGAAGTCAATGTCTACGTTAAGCACGTCAACCAAACGATAGAGGTCGGTAATCAAAGCTCTTGCTTGGGTTACCTCGCGCGTGGCGGTGACAATTCCAAGATGACGCTGCTGTTTCATTTTGTAACGTCCAAATGATCAAACTTGGCACACCTTGAAAAACTCTGGCGGCCTTGGGACGTTACAGGGCAATACCTGCGCCAGAACTTGAACCGGCGGTAGAATACCCAGCTGTTACCGGCGGCGTTAACCTCGCAAATGTGCGCGTCCGATCCAAACGGGACGGACTAGCCGGACAACTGGGACCCATCGGCAGTGGTCGCGTGCTCTGACCGGGCACCTACCGGCCCGACGACGAGACATCAGAGGCGGGCGAGAAGTTGGGGCTGAACGGGCTTGTTGCAGCGCGGGAGCGCGAGGGTATTATGGTGCGCCTGCACTTGAAGACATCCGCCGGCCGGCATCACGCACAATTGCAGTGCGCCTTGCCAAGCATTGGCCTTCCCTACTAAGCTTGAAGCTGCAACCGAATGGCTTTCGAGTACCCGTATGCGTAAAGCAAACAAGAGTTTTCGCGCGCTGGTTTTGAGCTGGGTCTTGCTCTTTGGCGGCCCCCTGATGCAATCGGCAAGCGCTCAGGACGGAAAGCGCTCCGAAGATGGCGCCCCATATCTCGGCGCATCAGAGGTCGCGTTCGAGTGGCAATATTCGTGCAGTGGCGGGAAGGCTTGCTCGTTCACTTGTCCCGGATCGGGCGGGGCATCCAACGTAACGGCGCTGACGCTTCAATTGGGGACCATCCCTCTTAGCGGCAATCAAAGAGCCTTCGGCATATTCTACAAATTTTCGACCGTGCAGATCCCGCGCGCTAACGGTTTTAGCCTCACGACGGGAATAAGCACACTTTCATGTCAGGTGAACGGCATGGATCTCGACTATTCCGGACCGAGGAAGTCCGTCGATAGCTCTGCGCCGACGGCCGGCATCCCAAGTCAAGAGAGCAAGCTCCCGGGCTCAGTTGCGGTGAGGTTGACCTAACCGCGACGGCCGGACCGG
>CAVUOI010000047.1:0-196620 GCA_963742935.1 uncultured Alphaproteobacteria bacterium
AATATTACCGCTCATCGTGTTGCCCCAACCACAATCAGCAACTCGTCGACGATCTGTTCGCCAGCAAATACGATCCACGTCACGCCGGCCACGGGCCAGGCGACATGGATCAGCCAGAGCGGCAGATCCGCCAGTTCAGACGTCCGGTTCCAGGCGAACCGCGTGAATTCGAGCCCGGCCCACACAAACACCACCGCCATCGCCAGCACGCCGAGCCGCGCGAGAATCCGCACCATGGCTTCGCTTCGGCGCGACAGGTCGGGCCAGACGTCGACCTCGAAATGCTGCGACTTTCTTATGCCGACCATGGCGCCGATCATGATCGTCCAGACGAACATGAAGCGCGCCATTTCCTCGGTCCAGATGTAGGACGGAATGAACGGCGTGTAGCGCGAGATGATTTGCAGCGTGACCGGAATGACCAGAATGCCGACGCAGGCGGCAAGCAGGATTTCCAGCAGTTTTGCATAGGCCGCCGTCGCTCGGCGCCACAGCGCCGGGTTCGGCGGCATCGATATTTCAGTCATCACGACTCCGGGGGATAGCGATCATGGAATGGGGCAAGCCGTCTGGCTTGCCCCGACTTCCTGCCGCACGGCACGACGATTCTCAGGCGACGTTGATCTTCTCGAAGATGCCTTCGGCGCCGATTTCCTTGGCGTAGGTGGCCATCACGGGATCGGCGAGCTTCTTCATGGCGTCGCGCTCCTCGAATGGAACACGCTTGAGCTTGCCGGCCTTCTCCAGCGTGTCGAGCTTGACGACTTCCTCACTCGATTCGAGTTGGCGGCCGTAGTCGCCGGCCTCCTTGCCGGCCTTCATGATCGCGTCCTGCAAGTCCTTGGGCAGGGTCTTCAGCGTTTTCACCGAGAAGCAGATCGGCCGGATCGACACCGCATGCTGCGTCAGGTTGAGGTGGGGTGCCACTTCGTAGAACTTCATCGCCTCGACACCGGCCGCCTCGTTTTCGCCGGCCGAGATCACGCCGTTCTGGATGGCGTTGTAGACTTCATTGTAGGCGATCACGGTCGGGCTCATGCCGACGGCTGCAAACGTCTTCGACCAGATCGGAGCGCCCTGCACGCGCACCTTGAGGCCCTTGAGGTCGGAAATGTTCTTGAGCGGCTTGTTGGCGAAGATGTTGCGGATGCCGCCGCCCGAATAGCCGATCAGAACGACCTCGGCCTTGGCCGCGACTTCGTCGGCGATCGGCGCCAGGATGTTCGCTTCGACGACCTTGTTCATGTGCTCGATGCCCTTGAACACAAAGGGCGCATCGATGAACGGCGCCGCCTTGGCGAAGGTCGACATGTGAGCAGGCGAGACAATGCCGTAATCGACCGCCTTGCCCTGGGACATGTACTCGAAATACTGCTTTTCGAGGCCGAGCGATGAATTCTTGTGCAGCGTAAAATTGATCGGCTTGCCGTAATATTTCTTCACCAGTTCCTCGAACCGGATCAGTGCCCTGTTGAAGGCATGATCGTCGTTGAACTGCACGGCTCCGTTGAGCGTGACGGGCGCCTGCGCCCGCAGGATCGATGGCATGCCCAGCACGCCGGCAGCAGCCGTCGCACCAAGGCCCGCAAGTACGGTTCTTCGCTTCATGGCGTTCCTCCCCTGCAATGCCGGTCCCTTTTTGCGGGACTTCGGCCTGGCCGTCGACGCGGCCACCGTCGCAAAGCGTATGCAAAACGGCGGCGCTGTGGAAGCCAATTTAGACGTTACCCCGGGCCAATCAGCCACAGCCGGCCGCGATGATTGCAATCATTCTGGTCCGCCGGCACTGCGAGGCCGGGATCCAAACCGCAGTCCCTTTCAGAAAGACGCCCATCGCGGCGTGCCGGCCTGTCGGTTGCCCAGGCAACATCGATGGCTTCGACAGATGCCGCGGGCGCGCATTGCGGAGGACCCGCCCAAGCTGCGAATGATGCGCGATATCGGATTCCTGCCGCCGTCCCTGGCGCGCAAGCGCGTGCAAGCCCGTGGTTTGCCGGAATTTCCCGCCATACCCGGTCCGAAAACAAGACTGAATTTTGCTGCATTTTGTCAGGCATCATCGCCTTTGCGGCATTTCGCGCCATGCCTGCCAATGTCGCGCCAGCACGCGCTGAGAGCGATTACATTTTAACCTGCAGCCCCCGTAAAAAACCGGTGATGGACCGCCACCTAGTAAGCATGCTGACTAAAATCTGTGACCTTCGAACTCGCGGTGGTTGTGGTTTGTCGAATATTTTGTCAAATATAGCTGGCGGGGTTTTTTCGAATTGCGCCCCGGGTGCCGACAGCTTTAAGTGGTTGGCGGCAACGGTATCGGGATGCTTCCCATGCGTGTATGCGTTTGGATAGCATTCCGAAATATCTCAGGAAGCCTGCGGTTCTCTTATAACCTCACGTTTCGAACTGACTTTAAACACGCCAAATACAGAAGAAGCTCTGACCAAATTTTGCCAGGGTTTCCCGATTGAAGGACGGTAAAACCAGAATGAACAGATCAGCAGCGAAGAAAATGAAGCAGCGCAGCGCGGGCAAACCCGATATTGAATTGGGCAAGCGAATTCGCCTGCGGCGTGTGGAACAGAAGATCTCCCAGGCAGAACTCGGCGACAAGCTCGGCGTCAGCTTCCAGCAGGTCCAGAAGTACGAGAAAGGCGTCAACCGCGTCGGCGCTGCCCGTCTCCAGCAGATCGCCACCGCGCTCGACGTGCCTGTCACGTTCTTCTACGACGGCGACGGCAAGGCCCGCGAAGTCGAGAGCCTGCTGTTCCTGGACAGCGCGTTCAGCCTGCGGCTGCTGCGTGCCTACAGCAAGATCAAGGACCAGACTGTCCAGCGCCAGTTGGTGTCCCTGATGGAATCGATCGCGGCCAACGAAAGCTAGACACCTTTCGCGCCTTGATCGCAGCACCGCGGACCCGTTCATTCGCGCGAGAAATCGCCGGGTAGCCTGTTGCTGCGCTAGGCCCGATCTTGATCCGACGGGAAAATCACCGCATCGCTACCATCGGTAGCAATTCCGACCGATCCAAAGAACCAGAATAGGCGGCCTCGCGATCGCGAGTTGTTAAAGACATTTTCTGAAGCGATTTTCTGCTCCAAAAACGCGACGCCGATTTTTCCGATCGTTATCCGGCGCCCTGCCTCCCACTCACGTAACCGCAGAACCATCCGCTGGCGAAACTGCCGTTGGCCTATCCCGGACGCGGCCTTGCTCGGGGCCAGCGAAACGTGGCACCACACCACCGACAAAAAGACCGGTCCATCGGCGTCGGGAGGCAACCATGATGATCCTTCACCACGGCTGGCGCTCGAGCGCTTCGCGCCGGGTCCGGTTGTGCCTCGCCGAGAAGGGCCTCGTCTATGAGGGCCACGTGGTCGACATGGCCGCAATGGAGCATCACTCGCCGGAATACCTGAACATCAATCCGCTCGGAGTGATCCCGACCCTGGTCCATGACGGCCGGCCGCTGCACGAGAGCGGCACGATCTGCGAGTATCTCGACGAAGCGTTTCCCTCGCCTCCTCTTCGCCCGGACACGCCTTACGAACGCGCCGAGATGCGCAACTGGATCCGGCATATCGACGGGCTGATCGGCAATCTCATCATCTTCAACTGGCAGCACCATCTGGCCAAGACCGCATCGCAATGGTCGGACCAGGAACTTGCCGAGAAGCTGAAGAACATCCCGAGCAAGGAACGGCAGGAGGCCTGGCTGCGGGCCGCGCGCAAGCCCTACACCGAGGATGAGCGCGACGCGGCGCGGGCCAAACTGGTCGCGCTGCTGGACAAGATGGAAGGAGCACTCGCGCCTTCCGGGTGGCTCATCGGCAAAGCCTACTCGATCGCCGACATCGCGGCCGCCCCTTTCGTCAAACGCATCGACGAGGAAATCGCGCCGGATGAAATGACCGAAAACAAACATCCACGCGTCGCTGTGTGGTGGACTAGACTGCAGGCACGGCCGGCGTACGCGCAAGCGAATTTCGGCCCTTTCGTTGATTCCTGAACTGGACTGGACAACTCGATGCTGGACACCCCGAACAACGCCAAGACTTCGCACGCCGACGGCAAGATCCTGCAAAGCGTCAGCGATGGCGTCGGCGTCATCACCTTCAACAATCCCGACAAGCGCAACGCGATGTCGCTGGAAATGTGGGAGGGCCTGGGCGAGGCGCTGGTCGATCTGCGCGACAATCCCGACGTGCGCGTCGTCATCCTGGTAGGCGCCGGCGACAAGGCGTTCGTCTCGGGCGCGGATATCAGCCAGTTCGAAAAAAACCGCCACAATGCTGCGGCCTCGGAAGAATATTCGAAACGCAGCGAAGCGCAGCGCGCGCTGCTGGCGAGCTATCCGAAGCCGACCATTGCTTGCATCCGCGGCTTCTGCCTGGGCGGCGGCATGCAGGTCGCCATGCTGACAGACATTCGCATCGCCTCCGATAACAGCCAGTTCGGCATTCCCGCCGCGAAACTCGGCATTGCCTATGGCTATGACGGCCTCAAGCATCTGGTCTCGCTGGTCGGACCGTCCTGGGCCCGGCTCATAATGTATACGGGCATGCGGATTGATTCTGCGGAAGCGCTACGCATCGGGCTCGTCGACCGCTTGCTGAAGGATGCGGAATTGTGGGACAGCACGCTGGACATCGCGCGCACCATTTCGGGCAACGCACCGCTGGCGATCAAGGCCGCCAAGATCACCATCGCCGAAGTGCTAAAGGACGAAAGCAAGCGCGACATGGATGCAATCAAGAAGGTCGGCATAGCCTGCATGGACTCGGAAGATTTCCGCGAGGGGCGCACGGCTTTCATGGAAAAGCGCAAGCCGCAGTTCAAGGGAAAGTAGCCGGCGCCCCGGCCGCGATCGATCAGCCGAACTTCATTCCGATCATGGATGAGCCCTATGCACGAGCCGATCGAAACATCCCTTCCGGTTACCGCGCCAACTGAAACACCGCGGCTGCCGCTGTCGCGTTTCAAGGTCATTGACTTGACGCTGGCCCGCGCCGGCCCTTCCTGTGTTCGAACGCTGGCGGATTGGGGCGCCGACGTGATCCGGGTCGAGCCGCCGCCGAGCGATGCCGACGCCAGTGAACTGGTCGGAAGGCGCGATGGTTCGGACTTCCAGAACCTCCATCGCAACAAGCGCGCGATCACGCTCAACCTGAAGACGGATGAAGGCCGCCAGGTCCTGATGCGGCTCGTCGAGCAGGCCGACGTGATCGTCGAGAACATGCGGCCCGGCGTCACCAAGCGCCTCGGCGTCGATTTCGAGTCGGTGAGGAAATGCAACCCGCGCATCGTCTATGGCAGCATCTCCGGCTTCGGCCAGTACGGACCCTATAGCCCGCGGCCTTCGATCGACCAGATCGCCCAGGGCATGAGCGGCATCATGTCGGTGACGGGTATTCCGGGCCAGGGTCCGGTCCGCGCCGGTGTTGCCATTACCGACATCATGGCGGGAGCATTTTTGGCGCAAGGCATCCTGATCGCGCTGCTCGACCGCGAGGTTTCGGGCGAAGGCCGCTGGGTGCAGACCTCGCTGATCGAGGCCGGCATCACCCTGCTCGACTTTCAGGCGACGCGCTGGACCATGGACAAGCGGGTGCCGCCACAGGAAGGCAATTTCCATCCAACCAACACGCCGATGGGACTCTATCCCACCGCCGATGGCTTTCTCAACCTCGCTGCAACCAGCAACAAGAACTTCAAAACATTCTGCAAGCTGATCGACCGCGAGAAGATGGCGAGCGATCCACGGTTTGCCTCTCCCGCGCTGCGCGGGAGAAATAAGGAAGCGCTGAACGAACTGATCGCGAATGCGTTGCGCGCAAAAGCCAGCGGTGAATGGTTTGAGATGATGGTGGAGGCGGGTCTCCCCTGCGGTCCCGTCTACAGCATCAAGGATGTCTTCGCCGATCCGCAGGTCGAGGCGCTGCGAATTACTCGGCCCGTCACTCATCCACGGCTTGGCGACATCGACCTGATCGCGCAACCTTGCGAGATCACGGGGTTTGATCGATCGATCCGGACGGCGACACCGGATCTCGGAGAACACAATGAAGAAATCCTGCGATCGTTGGGGTACGATTCCGACGCGATCGAAAAACTGAAGGCGGCGCGCATCATTTGATCGCGTTAGCGATCGCGGCGAATGACAGGGATGTCGGCCCGAGAGTCTACAGCGCCGCCAGCACCGCTTTCGTAATATCAGCCGTGCCGTTGTTGCCGCCAAACTCCATGGGCTTGATCGCTCCCGCGTAAGCCTTGTCCACCGCGCGCTCGATGCGCTCGCCGGCTTCGGCCGCGCTTTCGAGACCGTGCTTCTCGGCGAGCCAGTCCAGCATCATCGCAGCCGAGAGGATCATCGCGGTGGGGTTGGCCTTGCCCTGCCCCATGATATCGGGCGCGGTGCCGTGACACGGTTGGAACACGGCGTAGCGGTCGCCGATATCCGCCGACGGGGCCATGCCCAGCCCGCCGATCAGGCCGGCGGCAAGATCGGAAAGAATGTCGCCGAACATGTTCTCCGTCACCATCACGTCAAAGTCCCAGGGACGCTTCACCATCATCAGCGAGCAGGCGTCGACATAAACCCGGTCGGTCTTGACGCCAGGATGGCGCTTGGCGGCCTCGTCGAACATCCCGCGAAAGAACGCGAACGCCCGGAACACGTTGGCCTTGTCGACGCAGGTCAGCCCGCCATTGGTCTTGCCGCGCGCCTTGCGGCGTTCGGCGAGGCGGAATGAAAACTCGAACAGCCGCTCCGAAGTCTTGCGCGTGATCACCAGCGTCTCGCGCGCCTCGGTGTCAGTCACAACACCCTTGCCCATCGAGGCGAACAGGCCTTCGGTGGATTCCCGGATCAGCACGAGGTCAATGCCACGCTTGTCGGCGCCGACGATCGGGCTTGGCACGCCCGGAACGAGCCGGGCCGGGCGCACGCCGGCATAGAGGTCGAAATGGAAGCGTAGTTCGATCTGCGGCGCGATCTCGGTATTGTCAGGGTAGCGCACCGACGGCAGACCGCAGGCGCCGAGCAGGATGGCATCCGCCTCCTCGCACAACCGAATCGTCGAGTCCGGCATCGATTTGCCGGTCGCCAGATAATTATTGGCGCCGGCCGGCGCATCGGTGAAACGGAATTTAAGGTCCGATGTCGCCTCGATCTTGCGCAGGACTTCCAGCGCTGGCGCCATCACTTCGGGGCCGATGCCATCGCCGCCGAGCACGGCGATGTGGAGGGCGTTGTTTGCGGACATGGAGGGTTCCTTGGAAGACAGAAAGTAGTTGCCGTCATTGCGAGCGAAGCGAAGCAATGCTTCGTCGCTTCGCTCCTCGCAATGACGGTGGCAATAGCGCTGCTACGGCGTCAGCACCGCGCGGCCAACCAGCTTGCCCTTTTGCAGGTCCATCAACGCTTCGTTGGCCTTCGCGAGCGGCAACGTCGTGACCGGAATCGGCGCGATCATCTTGTTGCGGACGAGATCGAGCAATTCCGCGGTTTCGCGCAGGTTTCCGACATAACTGCCCTGGATGGTGATCGCCTTGATCGGGATCAGCGGCAGCGCCCAGGGCGCGCCGCCGCCGAACAGGCCGACGATGACGAGCTTGCCGCCCTTGGTCAGGCAGTCGAAGCCGAGTTGCGTGGTCTGCGCGTTGCCGACGAGATCGATCACGGCGCGGATAGGCCCGCCGGCCGCCTTCGCCAATTGCTCCAGCGCATCCGGCGCCTTGCCGTCGACGGTGGCCAGCGCACCGGCCGCTTCGGCGGCTTCGCGCTTGCGGGCATCGATGTCGACGACGATGGCGCCCTTGCCGCCCATCGCCTTCAACAGCGACAGCGCCATCAGGCCGAGCCCGCCGGCGCCGAAGATGACGATTGGCGAATTGAAGGCGGACTCGATCTTCTTCAGCGCACTGTAGGTGGTGACGCCGGAACAGGCATAGGGCGCCGCGGTGACGGGATCGAGTCCCTTCAGGTTCAGGAGATATTTTGGATTCGGCACCGTCATGTGATCGGCATAGCCGCCGTCGCAGTAGACGCCGAGCGAATTCGGTTTCACGACGCACATGTTCTCGTCGCCGCCGACGCAGGTCGGGCATTTGCCGCAGCCGAGCCATGGGTAGACCAGCGTCGTATCGCCCACTTTGAGGTCGCCCTTGTCGGCGGCGCTGACGTCAGGTCCGAAAGCCACCACCTCGCCGACGGTCTCATGACCCATGGTGCGCGGCAGCGATACGCCACGGTCCTTCAGCGAAAGTGGCTTGCGGCCATGGCCGAGATCGTAGCCACCTTCCCAGATATGAAGGTCGCTGTGGCAGACACCGGCCGCCTTCACCCTGATCAGCACCTGCGTGCCCGTCGGCTGCGGCGTCTCCTGATCCACCTCCACCAGGGGTGCGTTGAACTCGGCGACCTGAAAACTCTTCATCGCTTCTCTCCCGTCATTCTTGTTCTTGAGCGTGGATTCCTGGGCTTAGGCACTTGTCGAGGACGAACATTGCCACGTCCATCCGATCGAGACAAACCGGACAGCCCTCTCCGGGTATTCAGATCAGCGGATGATGGCAAGCCACGAACTGGCCCGGCGCGACGGCGCGCAGTTCCGGCACCTCGTCGCTGCAGCGCTGATCCGCGCGGGGGCAGCGGGTACGGAACCGACAGCCGGAGGGCGGCGAGATCGGCGATGGCGGCTCTCCTACCGGGATAGTCTCGGTGGGACGAACGTCCGGATCGGGCACCGGGATCGCCTCGATCAGCAGCGCGGTATAGGGATGCGCCGGCCGGGCGAAGAGCTGTTCGGAGGGGCCGACCTCGCACAGCCGGCCGAGATACATCACCGCCACGCGGTCGCTAACCGCCTTCACAACAGCCAGGTCGTGCGCGATGAACAGCAGCGTCAGGCCGAAGCGGCCCTTCATCTCTTCCAGCAGATTGAGGATCTGGGCGCGGATCGAGACGTCGAGCGCCGAGACCGGCTCGTCGCAAACGATGAACTCCGGATTGAGGATGAGGGCGCGCGCGATGCAGATGCGCTGGCACTGCCCGCCGGAGAATTCATGCGGCAACCTTCCGACGACCAGGGTCGGATCGAGCCCAACCGCGCTCAGCACCTCGTGGACCATTTGCTCGCGCTTTTGTGGATCCTTGACACCGGCGATCACCAGCGGCTCGGCGACGATGTCGCCGATCTTGCGGCGCGGATTCAGCGAGGCGATTGGGTCCTGGAAGATCAGCTGCACACGCCGGCGCATCTGGCGCAGCGCGTCGCCCTGCATTGTCGTGAGATCGTGGCCGTCGAACCGCACGCGGCCCGAGGTCGGCCGCCGCAACTGCAGCACCGCACGGCCGAGAGTCGACTTTCCGCAGCCGGACTCGCCGACCAGGCCCAGCGTCTCGCCGCGCGCAATCTGCAAGGAAACGCCGGACACGGCATGAACGATCTTGGTCCCGACGGGATACTCGACAACGAGGTCGTCGACGTCGAGTAGCGCATCAGACGACGTGGATCGAACGGATGGGACGGATTGCTGCATCATGCGCCGGACCCTGCACGGGCTTCGATCGGATGGAAGCAGGCGTACAAATGTTCGCGAGACTCGGCCTCCGTCAAGGCCGGCTTCTCGGTCTGGCAGCGGGCCACTGCATAGCGGCAGCGCGGCGAGAACGAGCAGCCAGGCAGCGGCCGGGTTGGATCGGGCGGACGCCCGGATATCGCTGGCAACGGCGTGTGGGGCGCGGCATCGAGCCGTGGCAGGGCCGCAAGCAGCGCTTCGGTATAGGGCATCCGCATCTTCTTGAACAAGGCAGGCGTCGGCGCGCGCTCGACCACCCGGCCTGCATACATGACGGCGACCTCGTCGGTACGGCCGGCGACGACGCCGAGGTCATGGGTGATAATGATCATCGCCATGTGGCGGCGGCGCTGCTCGCGTGCCAACAGATCGAGGATCTGCGCCTGGATCGTCACGTCGAGCGCGGTGGTCGGCTCGTCCGCGATCAGCAGCTTTGGTTCGCAGGAAAGTGCGATCGCGATCGCCACGCGCTGCCGCATGCCGCCGGAAAGCTGGTGCGGATACTGCGCCAGCCGCTGCTCGGGTGCGGGGATGCCGACTGCGGCGAGCAATTCGACGCTGCGCTTCCTGGCGGCGGCGTCGTCGAGTTCCAGATGTTCTTGCAGCGTCTCGATCAACTGGGTGCCGATCGTCAGCACCGGGTTGAGCGACGTCATCGGATCCTGGAACACGACAGCCAGCGAGCGGCCGCGCAGCTTGCGTAGTTTCTCCGGCGAGAGCGCAAGTAGATCCTGCCCGTCGAACATCACGCGGCCGGAGAGCTTTGCCTTCTTCGGCAGCAATTGCAGGATCGCGCGCGACAGCATGGTCTTGCCGCAGCCGGATTCACCGACGACACCGAGCGTCTGCCCCGCGCCTACCTCGAGGTTCACCTGATCCACCGCGCGCAAATTGCCGCGCGGGGTCGGCAGGTCGACCTGGATGTCCTCGACCGAGAGCAACACTTTGTCCGTCACAGCGCACCCTGCCGTGGGTCCGTCAGCGCGCGCAAGGTATCGCCGACCAGATTGAAGGCAAGCACAGTGAGGAACATCGCCGCGGCCGGCAGGAACGCGAGCCGCGGCGCGATGTCTAGGCTCTCGCGCCCCTCCCCGATCATGCTGCCCCAGCTTGAGATCGGCGGCGGTACGCCGAGGCCGAGGAACGACAGCGAGCCCTCGACCACGATGATGACGGCGACACCGAGCAGGAAGAACGCTGCCAACGGCAGCATGACGTTGGGCAGCAACTCGCGCAGCAGGATTCGCGCATGCGTCGCCCCCAGCGCCTGGGCCGCGATCACGAACTCACGCCTCGCCAGCGTCAGCGTCGACGCCCGCGCCACCCGCATGAAGGCCGGCACGCTGAGGGCGCCGAGAATGAGCGTGAGGTTGAAAATTGACTGGCCCAGATAGGCGGTGACGGCCAGCGCCAGGATCAAGGGCGGGAACGCCAGCAGCACATCCATGCTGCCGACCACCAGCGATTCGAACCGGCCGCGGAAATAGCCCGCGAGCATGCCGAGCGCGCCGCCGAACACGACCCCGATCACCGGCGCGCACACGCCGACAACCAGCGATATCCGTGCCCCATAGATCAGGCGCGAGAGTTCGTCACGGCCGAGCCCGTCGGTGCCAAGCCAGTGCTCTGCCGAAAACGGCGCGCGCCGATCCAGCATGTCCATGTCGGTCGGGCTCGGCAGCGGCAGGACGGTTGCAAACACCGCCGCCGCACACACGAAGACCAGCCAGCCGATAGCGGCCCAAAACAGCATGCCAAGCTTCCGGCCCTTGCGCGCGGGCTGGGTGACGGCCTCCTCGGCTACGTCGATTTCAAGCGTGGCCATGGCGAATCCTGGGATCGAGAACGGCGTAGAGCAGATCGACGATGAAGTTCATGAGGACGAAGCCGGCCCCCACCAGCAGCACGACCCCCTGCAGGATGATCAGGTCGCGCGTCAGAATCGCGCCGATCAGCAGCCGCCCGATACCCGGAAGCGCAAAGATCGTCTCGACGATGACTGCGCCGCCGATCAAGCGACCGATATTGATGCCGGTGATCGTCACCAGCGTCAGCGACGACGGCTTCAGCGCATGTACGAACAGGATGCGCGCCGGTGTCAGGCCCTTTGCCTTGGCGAGCGCGATATAGTCTTCCTGCAAGGTCGCGATCATGTCGGAACGCAGCACACGCATGATGCCCGGCCATTCCGCCAATGCCAGCGTCAACGACGGTAGCACCATGAAGCGTAAATTCGCGACCGGGTCTTCGCCGAAAGGTACGTAGCCTGTCGCCGGCAGCCAGCGCAGCTCGACCGCGAACAGATAGATCAGCAGGATCGCCGACAGGAACGTCGGCACCGACAGCATGCCGAAAGCAGAGCCGGTCATGAAGCGATCGAACGGTCCGCCGCTGCGCGCCGCGCAGACGATCGCTAGCGGTACGCCGATCGCCAACGCGCCAATTTGCGCCAGCAGCATCAGTTCGATCGATACCGGCAACCGCTCGGCGACCGCGTGCAGCACGGTCTGGCCGGTGCGGAACGAGCGGCCGAAATCGCCCTGCAGGACATTGCCGAGCCAGCTCAGGTATCGCCACCAGATCGGCTGGTCTAACCCCATGTCATGCCGCAACGCTGCTACGTTCTCCGGCGTCGCCTGATCACCGAGGATCGTATAGGCGAGATCGCCCGGCAGCAGCGAGGCGATGGAGAAGGTCAACAGCGAAACCGCAATCAGCACCGGCACCAGATAAAGCAGCCGGCGTGCGACGAAGAACGCCATCGGCGGCTATTCCTTCCAGGCGCGCGATACGTCGATCACCCCGCTGTACATCTTGGGGAAGCCCTTCACCTTCGCGCTCGATATCGCGTAGTAGGTGTTCTGGAAGGTCCAGAACCAGATCGCTTCCTTGTTGATCAGCCGCGAGATCGCGCAATAGTCGTCGATGCGCTGGTTGGTATCCGCCGTGGTGCGGGCGTGATCGAGCAGCTTGTCGAGCTCCGGGTTGGAGTAGTTGGCGAGCGCCACCGGGCTTCCGGTCTTGAAGTTGGCGTACATCTGCGTGTCGGGATCGGCGAGATCGACGATGCGCCAGGGCGTCAGTTGGAACTGGCGCATGAAGGCGCGCGGCGGAATGGTCGCCTGATCGACCTGCTCGATCTCCATATTGACGCCGGCCCGCTTCCACAATTGTTGCAGCACCTGGCCGACGGTGCGTCCGCGCGGCGTTGCCGTGACGAGCATCTTGAACTCGACGGGCTTGCCGTAGTCCTTGATCAGCGCCTTGGCCTTTTCGAGGTCTTCGGGAAGCGCACCGTCGTCCTTGCACTTGACCCAGGAGCCATCGCCATAGGGATTGCTGGCCGGGCGGGACAGACCGTTGGTAATCGCCTGCGACATCTTCTTGCGGTCAAGCGCCATGACCAACGCCTGGCGCACGCGCACATCGTCGAACGGCGGCGTCTTGGTGTTCATGGCGTACACCGCAGCGCCCGAGCCGGCATAGGTGTGCACGGTCAGCTTGGGATCCTTTTGCGCCTTCAGGATGTTGTCGGCGGAATATTCGTCGTCCCAGATCAGGTCGACCTCGCCCGATTGCAGGCTGGCGAAGCGCGATTGCGCGTCGGGCAGCGGCTTCAGCGTAATGCGATCGAAATAGACCTTATCCTTGTCCCAATAGTCCGGGTTCTTCTCCAGGATCATGCGATCGCCGGCCGTCCAGGATTTCAGAATATAGGGACCGGTGCCGACGGGATTGCGGTTGTAATCGTCGCCCTTGGCTTTCCACGCCGTCGGCGAGTGTACCGCGTTGTTCTGGCTCGCGTAGGAAATAACGGCGGGAAGTTCACCGAGGGATCATTGAGATTATAGACCAACGTCAGTTCGTCGGGCGTCTCAACGCTCTTGACGTTGGAGATATAGAATGCGCAACGGCACTTGTTGGCGGGATCTTTCTGCCGGTCGAAATTCGCTTTGTAAGCTGCGGCATTGAACGGCGTGCCATCGTGGAACTTGACGCCGGGACGCAGCTTGAAGGTCCAAATCTTGAAGTCCTCGGAGGGCTCCCAGGACACTGCCAGCTTCGGCTGCGGCTTGCCGTTCGCATCGAGAGTAGTGAGCGTATCGAAGAGCGCAGATGATGCGGTGAGAGCCGCCGTGTCGTAGACGCCGACCTTCAGCACATCGAAACCGGGAATATCGAGTTCGAGGCCGACCGTGATGCTGCCGCCCGCTTTCTGCGCCGCGGCGGGCATTGCAGACAACGCCACAGAAAATCCCGCCACAAGAAATATTTGCGCAAGCGTGCTCGAACAGGTCGCCGCTTTCATTGATGTCCCCTCCGGTGTGTCGTTCGTCCGGTGTTCCGGATCGTCGATGGCTGCCGGAGATTGTCCGGAAACGCCGTCGCGGGCAAGGGCGTTCGCAAACTGCGGATGAAAAGCCGCAGGATTGACACCCTCGCGTCGCGACGCGCCGTCAGTTGTGCGCGGCGGCCTGCGTCTTGCCGGCAAAGGATGCGATTTCATCCTCCGACAAGCCGGTTTCTTTCAGGTAGGCGCGTGTATGCTCGCCGAGTGTCGACATCCGTTTGGCGACCGATACCTTGGCGCCGGACATGCGAAACGGCAGGTTGAGCACTTTGAATGTGCCACCGCCGTCCTCGACCTCCGCCAATGCGCCGCGATGGGCAAGCTGCGGATCGCCCAGCGCTTCCGCAACCGTGCGGTAGGCAGATGAGGGTACGCCGTGCGAATTGAGCGCTGCGAGGCATTGCGCCGTCGTCTCCGTGCGCGACCACACCTCCACACCTTCGATCAGGCTCGTCCAATTTTCCCGGCGATCGGCATATTTCGCAAAGCGCGGATCGCTCACCCACTCCGGGTGACCGATCACCTGCATCAGGCTCTGGAAAGTCTTCTCGCTGGCGATCGCCATCATCACATAGCCGTCCGTCGTTTCGATCGGGCCGAACATCGGCCGCTGCGTCGGCTTCACCTCGAATTGCGACCACTGCAGTTCGTTCAGCGTCAAGCTCAGCATCGATTCCAGCATCGAGACGTCGATGTGCTGGCCCTGCCCGCTCGCGTTGCGCTGATACAGCGCCGCCGAGATGGCTCCGAACGCATAGACGCCGGTGAGCACGTCGGCGTGGTAGATGCCGCAATAATCCGGGCGGCTGCGTCCCGGCTGGTAGGCCAGATGCGCCATCTCATAGCCGGAGGCTGCATGAATGACCGGCGCATAGGCCGGCAGTTCAGCCGACGGCCCGGTCTGGCCGTATCCGGAGATCGAGCAATAGATCAGCTTTGGGTTCACCTCATGCAGCGAGGCATGACCGAGCTTCAATCGCCGCATCACGCCGGGCCGGAAATTCTCCACCAGCACGTCCGCGGTCGCGACCAGCCGGCGGACCGCCTCCAATCCCTTGGGTGACTTGAGGTCCAGCACCAGACTTTTCTTGCCGACATTGAGCTGGCCGAAGACGGTCGAGCTGTTATTGCGGACCGGCGGGCGGGTCCGCATCGTCTCGCCTTCCTCGGCCTCGATCTTGATGACCTCGGCTCCCATATCGGCGAGCATTCGTGTACAATGGGGGCCGGCAATCGTGGTTGAGAAATCGAGTACCCGCAGGCCGGCGAAGCTGCCTGTCAAATTCCTCTGATTATTGTTATTGCCCGCTATCGTCATTGCGTGGAACTCCCCGGCCTTTTCCGGCCATTCGTTTTGGTTAGCGGGCGAGACCCTAAATTGTGCAGCTTCAACAGGAAAGTAGTTCGCCAGGAACGATGGCCCGCACTGCGCGTTGAAATAGGTAAGAAAGTTGGACCCAATCTTGCATTGGTACTGTTGCTGGTACGAGGACGTTTGCCTTGAAGGTCTTGTTCGTTACCACTGAAATGGATGATTTCGTCCGGGTGGGCGGTCTGGCCGCCGTATCCGCCGCACTGCCCCGCGCACTGCGCCGCTGGAGTGACGTCCGGATCATGCTGCCCGGTTACCGGGACATCATCGAACAGTTTACCCACATTGAAATCGTTGGGGAATGCCCCGCTCTGGCGGAGATGCCAGCCTGCTCTCTCGGGCGGGCATCAACCAAAGATGGCCTGCCGGTTTACGTCCTGCTCTGTCCGCAACTCTACGACCGTCCAGGCAATCCGTATGGCGATGAGTTGGGGCGCGATTGGCCGGACAACGATGTCAGGTTCGGCCGCTTCGCATCGGCTGCCGCCGAACTTGCCGCAGGCACTCTGGACAAAAATTGGGCAGCGGACCTCGTTCATGCCAATGACTGGCAGGCTGCGTTGGCGCCGGCCTATCTGGCGTGGAGGGGTTCGAAGGTTCCCTCGATCCTGACCATCCACAACCTCGCCTATCAGGGGCTGTTCCCGCCGGACTCGCTGCGCCGGATCGGGGCGCCGGAAAGCTCGTTCCACATCGACGGGCTGGAGTTCTACGACAACGTCTCGTTCCTCAAGGGCGGCCTCGTCTACGCGTCGCATCTGACCACCGTCAGCGCCACCTATGCGCGGGAGATCACGACGCGCGAACTCGGTTGCGGTCTGGAAGGCCTGCTGCAGCGCCGCTCGAACGACGCGCAACTGACCGGCATCCTGAATGGCATCGACGAGAGCTGGGATCCCAGCGCCTGCGCGCAACTGGCGCAGACCTTTGCGCCCGGCGATTGGGAGGGCAAGCAGGCGAACGCCGATTACGTCCGCAAGCAGTTCGGCCTGGCGCTGTCGCGCGGCCCGCTGTTTGGCCTTGTCGCCCGTCTGGTGCACCAGAAGGGCGTCGACATCGTGCTATCGGCGGCTGACGAAATCATCGAGGCCGGCGGACAGATCGTGGTGACCGGCAGCGGCGAGGCCCAGATCGAACAGGCGCTGGTCGATGCCCACCGCCGCAGACCGGATGCGATCGGCGTCACCATCGGCTTCAACGACGCCCAGGCGCGGCGGATTTTTGCCGGCAGCGATTTCACGCTGATGCCGTCGCGGTTCGAACCGTGCGGGCTCAGCCAGATGTACGCGCAGCGGTTCGGATCGCTGCCGATCGGGCACCAGACCGGCGGGCTGGCGGAAACCATCAAGGACGGCGAAACCGGTTTCCTGTTTTCGCAACCGTCGGCGGAATCCTTCCTCGGCGGCGTCCGGCGCGCATTTGATGCGTTCGGCGCCAAGGATCGCCTCGACGCGATGCGCCGCAGCGCCATGGCGCGGTCCTTCAGCTGGGATCTGTCGGCCGCCTGCTACAGTGCGCTGTATCGCAAGACGATCGCGCCTTCGATCATCGCTTGATTGACTGGCAATCACGGCACGCGCCCTACTCCACCCGCCGGGTCTCCGGCATGAATAGCCAGATCACCGTCAAGCCAAGCGCTGCGACCCCTGCCAGTCCCGTGAAGGCTGTGCTGCTGCCAAACGTGTCGCTGATATAGCCCGCCAGCACCGTACTCAGCGACGCTCCGATGCCGGTCGCGGTTCCGACGATGCCTTGCGCCAGACTGAAGTGGCCGCTGCCGAAGGCGACATCGGCCACGATCAGCGGCACCATGACGCTGAGCACCGCCGCGGTGATGCCGTCGAACACCTGCACCGCGACCAGGAGATAGGGATCGCTCACCACCGCAAACAGCAGGCCGCGGATCGCCAGTGCGCCGAACGCCAGCAGCAGCAGCGGCCGCCTGCCCCAGGCTTGCGCCTTGCGGCCGACCGAGGGCGAGGCCAGCGCAACGATGGCCTGCGGCACGATGATGCAGGCCGCAATCAGCACGGGCGCCCATTGGCTCGACCGCGTGGTGACGACGCCGGCCATCAGCGGCAGCATCGCGGCGTTGGCGAGCTGAAACAGCAGCACGCCGCCGGCAAAGATCAGCAGCGGGCGCTGGCGCAGCAGATGAAACACACTGGTGGCTTCCTTGTCGGGAACCTCGCGCACGACGGCACCGTGGCTTTGCGCCACGTCGATTTCCTTCTCGCGGATGCGGGAGAGCGCCAGCAATGTCGGGATCGCGAGCATGAAAGTCACGATAAACACCGCCTGGTTCGACACCAAGTAGCCGGTCGCGCCCATCAGCGCCGCAGCCGAGCCGTTGCCGAGCGATGCGAAGCGAGCATTGCGCCCAAGCCGCTCCCCCATCGCGAGCGGTCCGACCAGGCCAAGACTGATTGCCGCAATCGCCGGACCCAGCACGCAGCTCGCCAGCGCATGCAGAATGGCGGCCGCCGTCACCACCGGAAAGATCGGCCAAAACGCATAGGCCAGCGCCGCGCAGCCTATCGCGGCGACCGCCAGGCCCGCCACCAGCCGCTCCGAACGCGCGGCATCGACGATGGCGCCGCCCGGCATCTGCCCGAGCAGGCCGATGATGCCGCCGATCGACAGCACGAAGCCGATTTCGACCTGCGTCCATTTTTGCGTGGTCAGATAGACCGCAATGAACGGACCGAAGCCGGTCTGAACGTCGGCGAGAAAGAAGATGAACCAGTCCAGCCCGCGCTGGCTTTCGCGCGACGGTCTTGGCTTGCCGCCAGGCGCGGGCGGCAGCGGCACGATATTGCCTTGCCCGGCGGATCGCCCGTGGCGACCGTCGTCAATCCGATTGAACGATGGGGATGGACGGGCGACCAGGCTGCAACTCCTCATTTTTTAGTGTGATCTCCGGGCAAACGTTTCGCGTTCGTCCCGATGAAACCCGGTACCCGATTTTCCGGATTGCGCTTATTTGTCGAAATCCCACGGCTGCAGACGACCGGCCGCACCAAGCACGATGACCGGCGCGTCCTCCTTGTATTCGGGCGCCGCCGAGACCTGCGCCTTGGTCAGTTCGAGCGTGATGCTGTCACGCTTGCTCGAGACGCCGCCGAAACGCAGCGCGCTCCATTCGACGACGATCTTCCGGCTGCCGACGCCAAGGAAACCGCCGAAGTCGATCACCGCGGCCCGCACTTTGCCTTCGCGATCGACGATCGCGTCGACAACGCGCCCCATATCCTCGTTCGCCGCGCTGCGAACTTCGCGGCCAAGGATGCCGTGGGCATCCCGGGCACCAATCACGGTAACCGATGGCGGCGGCGCGGGTTCCTTTGCTGCGTCCGGTGGCGCGGTCCTGCTGCTCTGCGTCGCGCCGGCGTCTTCCGCCGCGTACGTTGCAAAACCGCCTGCCAATCCGGCGATCAGAAGCAGGACGAGTATAGCAATGCGCATGTGGCCTCCTGCCTTTCACACGGTTGAGCCGCGCATGGCTCTTAGTGCGTCAATACGATCGACACCTGAATCTGGCCGCGCGTCCGGACCACCTCGAGCGACACCTCATCGCCGTGGCGCCGCACCCTCAAATCGACGCTGGAAGGCCCGAGCCGCAGATCGCGCAACAAGACCTCGTTGAGGAATTCCGGCAGATGCGGATCGCGCAGACGAATCTCGCCGCGCGCGGCATCGAATTCGAGACCGAGGGCTGCTTCCAGCAGGCTGAACGGCGTCGCGCTGGCCCAGGCCTGCGGCGCGCAGGCAACCGGATAGAGCACCGGTCCGCGCCGCCTTTCGCGTTGGAAACCGCAGAACAGTTCCGGCAGCCGCCGAAGGTCCATGTAGCTTGCGGTGTCGAATAGGCCCCTGAACAGATGCGCCACCGAATGCTTCAGGCCGTAGCGCGCGAAGCCGAGCGCTATCAGCGCATTGTCGTGCGGCCAGATCGAACCGTCATGATAGGACATCGGGTTGTAGCGGGCTTCGCCGCGCGCGACGGTACGGATGCCCCATCCTGAAAAGAATTTCTGGCTCATTAGATCGGCGGCGACCCGCCGTGCGCGATCGGTTCGAACCATGCCGGTAAAGAGCAGCTGGCCAGCATTCGAGGTCCGCACCTTGCACGGCCGCTTGGCGCCGTCGAGCGCCAGCGCATAGGTGCCGAGCTCTTCGCACCAGAACGCCTCCTCAAATCGCTCGGCCAATTGTAACGCTGCGGTTTCGAGGTGCGCCGCTTGCTCGATCAATCCCAGCCGCCGCGCGCAGCGCGCCGCCAGCCGCTTGCCGGCAAACACATATCCCTGAACCTCCGCCAGCGCGATATAGCCCTCGGCAAGCTGTCCATCGGCATGGAAGATCGCATCGAACGAATCCTTCCAGCCCTGGTTGGCGAGCCCCTGTTCGGTGGCGCGCTGATACTCGACGAACCCGTCCTTGTCCGGATCGCCGGGGCCGTCGATCCATTGCAATGCGGCCTCGATTGCCGGCCACAGCTCGACCAGCGTCGCCTCGTCGCCGGTGCGTTCGACATAAAGGCCGGCCAGCAGGACGAACAGCGCAGTCGAATCGACGCTGCCGTAATACTGGGCGAACGGCACCTCGCGCAGCGCGGCCATTTCGCCACCGCGCATCTCGTGCAGGATCTTGCCAGGCTCGGCATCGGCGCGGGGATCGGTGGTCTTGGCCTGGAAGAAGGCGAGCCGCCGCAGCACGCCCTGGGCAATCCGCGGATCGACCCACAGCATCTGCAGCGCGGTGATCAATCCGTCGCGGCCGAACGTGGTCGAATACCAGGGAATGCCGGCATAGGGATATCGGCCCTGCGGCGTCTCCGTCATCAGCATGTTGAGGTCGGCCATCGCCTGGCACAGCACCTCGTTGAAAATATCGTTCGATGTTTCAATGCTGGCGGCGCCCGCCGTCGAGTGCCGCATCTCTCGCCGATGCGCCAGCAGGCCACGAAAGAACGGCGGCGGCTTCTGCATGATCGGCTTGTTGCAGGATACCGCGACGAAAATCGCGGTCGCTTCCTTCGGGGCGAGCTCGAAATGGAAGGTCGCCGAGTGGGTGGCGAGCCGGGTCGGCCGCGGCTCGAAATGCAGGGCGGTGATACGCATCTGGCCGTCGAGCCCGCCATATTCGAGCACGACATCGGCGGGGCCGAGCAACCGGCTGGAGCCGACGCCCCGGCGTGGCCGGCGCTCGCCGCGTACCTCGAACAAATCGGCAAAGTCATTGTCGAACAGCAGCGTCAGGTCGAAGCCCGCTTGGCGGTCGCCGTGGTTCTGCAAGGCGATGCGCTGATAGGCCGTACCGCGCCACAGAAAAATCGAGCGCACGATGTGCAGCGTATCCTTCTGCAACGCCAGCCTGCCGTTGCGGTAGACGTCGGAATTGGTCAGGTCGACGGTCAGCGCCGAATTGTCGTCGCGCAGATTGGAGCCGAGCAGCAGCGGCTGGACCTCGTCGAGCACCATCTCCAGCCGCGCGAGATAGCGCGTGTCGGCATTGAACAGCCCGTCGGGCCCGCCGGCTGAGGCGCCGATATCGCCGTGGCTGTCGAGCACGATGAAGGTGTCGTCGTGCTTGAGCGAGCGGCGCTGCCGCGTCGCCGGCCCCGTCATCGGAATGTAGAAAGGCGACTCAGCGACGTTCTCGGCCGCGATGGTGACGAGTTGAGTGACTTCCGCCGTCATTTGGACCTCAAACGATTGTTGCGCTGCGATGGACGCACCGGGACGCAAACGCTACTGCCGTGGATCAGGCCGCATGACTGGCGAGCCGGCCTATTTCGCGCGCGACTAATTCGCGGTAGGGACCCCTTCCCTGCACGAGAATATCCGGCGGTCCGTCCTCGATGATCCGACCGCCCTGCAACACCACCACGCGGTCAAAATTGCGCAAGGTGGCGAGACGATGGGCAATCGCAATCACCGTGCGCCCGCGCATCAGCCGTGACAAGGCCTCGCGGATCGCCTCCTCGGACTCGCCGTCGAGCGCCGCGGTCGCTTCATCCAGCAGCAGAATGGGCGCATCCTTCAGGAAGGCCCGCGCAATGGCAATGCGCTGCCGTTGCCCACCGGAGACCTTGATCCCACGGTCGCCAACCATGGTATCCATGCCCTCGGGAAGATTCTCGATGAAATCGCAGCGCGCCGCGATCGCCGCGCGCAGCACCTCGTCATCGGTTGCGTTCGGCCGTCCATAACGGATGTTTTCCATGATCGAGCGGTGGAACAGCGAGATGTCCTGCGGCACCACCGAGATCGCTTCGCGCAGGCTTTGCTGCGTCACCCGCGAAATATCCTGGCCGTCGATCGTGACGCTACCGCGCTGGATATCGTAGAACCGCTGCAGCACTGCGAACAGGCTGGATTTTCCGCCGCCGGAATGACCGACCAGTCCGACCCTTTGGCCCGGCTGAATGCGCAGCGAGAACTTGTCGAATACCTGAGCGCCGCCGGGATAGTGGAATGCCACGTTGCTGAAGGCAACCGCAGCGCCGCTACGGATCAGCGGCTCGGCCTCGGGATGATCCTTCAACTCGTGCGGAAGCAACAGGGTCGCGATCGCTTCGGTCAGGCGAGCGACGTGCTGGGTGACGTCGACCAGCGCCACCGCAAGGTCGCGCGTTGCACTCAGGATCGACAGGCCCAGCGTGCAGACCAGCACGACGTCGCCGGTGGTCGCAGCACCCCGCTGCCAGAGCGTGATGGCCCATGCCAGCAGCGCGATCGTCAACACGATTGTCACGACGGCGTGAAGCAGCCGCAGCTTCTCGAGGTAGCGCAGGCTGCGGCCCCGGGCATCGAGCTCCCGCCCGACGGTGGTGTCGAAGCGGTCATGTTCATAGCTGAGGCCACAGAATGCGCGGACCAGCGGCAGGTTGCTGATGACGTCAACCATCTCGCCGTCCACCGCTGCCGCCTTGTCAGCAAAATCGTCATGCAACGGCTTGCCCGCCGCGGCGAGGCGGAACATCGCCATCAGCATGATACCCGCAATGACGATCAATCCCGCAGACATCGCCACACTGACCGTTCCGATCAGTAGAACCGCCGAAACGGTGGCGATGCACGGCGGCAATACATTCCAGACGAACATGTTCTCGACGGTGAACACTGCGTTGGATGTTGCAGTGATGCGACTGGTCAGCATGCCTGGCAAGCGATCGGAGAAATAGCTGGGGGCATGACCGGTGAGATGACGGAACATGTCGCGGCGCAGATCGCCGGTTACGCCGACGAAGGTAAAGCTCGCTGTCCAACTCGCAACGCGCCACAAAAGATTATCCGCCGCGATCAGCAGCATGAGAAAAGCGAATGCCAGCCATACGCCGTTGGCGTGTGACGAACCGGCCGTCAGACTGTCGACCAGATTTTTTACGCCATATTGCGTGCCCACCGAACAGGCAACTGCTCCGACAACAGCAGACAAGATGACCACATGAGCCGTGCGGCGCTGCCGCAGATAGCGCAGCACGAATGAAAACGGGCGTCGCGCATATCCAGAAAGATTGTCCATGAGTTCCGCAAACCTGTTGAGAGTGAACGAGAATACCTATCGCGTATCGCACACGACGACGTGAAGAATGCCGCGGCGGGCTTTCGTGCGCGTGGCCATCACAGCGCAACAATTCTGCAGCATCGAGACAGCCGTAAATTTGTTCGTGTCAGATGGCATCAGCAAGACAGCCGTGTGGAGGAAGCAAGATGAGCCGATGTAAGGAACTTCGTAGGTGCGGGAACGTTCCCGCTACTGACACAGCGGTGTCGATCAGGGTCTGAGGGCTTCGTTCAACCAACATTCCACACAGGAGATGCAAATATGCGCATCGCGCAGGTCGCCCCGCTGACGGAGGCTGTCCCCCCCAAATTGTATGGCGGCACCGAGCGGGTGGTGCACTGGCTTACCGAGGAACTCGTGGCACTGGGGCACGACGTTACGCTGTTTGCCAGCGGTGATTCACACACTTCGGCGAAACTGGACGCCACATGGCCGAAAGCGCTGCGTCTCGATGGCTCGGTGCGTGATCCCAATGCGCTGCATATGGTGATGCTGGAGCGAGTGCGGCAGAAATGCGATGATGAAGAGTTCGACTTCCTGCACTTTCATCTCGACTACTATCCCTTCTCGCTGTTCTACCGGCAACCGACGCCGTTCCTGACCACACTTCACGGCCGGCTCGACCTTCCGGAGCATCAGCCGGTCTTCAACACCTTCTCAAAAGTTCCGGTGATCTCGATTTCCGACTCGCAGCGCCGGCCAGTGCCCCAAGCCAATTGGGTGCGCACCATCCATCACGGATTGCCGGAAAATTTGCTGACGCCGAAGTCGGTGCAACCATCCTATCTCGCGGTGCTTGGGCGGATTGCGCCGGAAAAGGGCGTGGATCGCGCTATTCGGATCGCCAACCGATGCGGCATCCCGCTCAAGATCGCGGCCAAGGTCGACCGCGCCGACCTCGACTATTACAACGAGTTGATCTCTCCGATGATCAAGGCAAGCCCGCTGGTCGAATTTATCGGCGAGATCGGCGACAATGAGAAATCCGATTTCCTCAGCGGCGCTATCGGCCTGCTGGTGCCGATCGACTGGCCGGAGCCGTTCGGCCTCGTGATGATCGAAGCCATGGCCTGCGGCACACCCGTACTCGCCTATAACCGCGGGTCGGTGCCAGAGATTATCGACCCCGGCCTCACCGGCTTCGTCGTCGAGGACGAGACCAGCGCGGCTGCTGTGGTCGATCGTCTCATCGCCTTGGACCGCATCGCCATCCGCAAGCAATTCGAAGCCCGCTTCACCGCCCGGCGCATGGCGCTTGATTATCTCGCGGCCTATCGCGCCCTGAGGGAGCAAGCCGAGCCGCGGATCAAGCTGGTCAGCAGCGCTGAGTAGGCTGCAGCGCTACACTCGCCGTCATGGCCAGGCTTGTCCCGCCAATCCACGTCTTTGCCTTCACAAGGAAAAAGACGTGGATGCCCGGGACAAGCCCGGGCATGACGACCTACTTCAGCTCACCGCTGCTCGTTTCGGCTCGACGATCTCGAACATGCGTGGAAACTCGTCCATCAGCGTCATCAATTCGGCGAGCCGCATCGCATCGCCAGACAACTTGATCTTGCCGGAGCCAACGGCTTCCGGGAGCGTCGTCAGCTTGGCGATCACTTCGTCCAGTACCCCGCGCGCTAGCGTAAAGCTGGCGTCGGCGTCTGCGGCTTGCGCCCCAGCGGCGTAGGTCAGCGCGCTGTTCTCCAGGTTGAGGATGAAGCTCTCCTTGGTGTCGGTAAAATTCCAGTTCAGCACGATGCGCTTGCCCTCGGCCTTGGGGCCGTTGAGCCGCACGCCGAGCACGTCCCATAGCTGTTCGGTGCGCAGCGCCGCCAGCGTTTCGCGCGGCATCGTCGAGCGCGGCGGCGCCTTGGGCATGCCCTGTCGCAACTCCTGCGCGCCGAACAGATAGGCGTTGCGCCATGTCGAGCTTTCGGCGGCGTAGCCGAGCTGCTCGAACGTATCAGCCAACATCGCACGCGCAGCCTGGTTGTCGGGCTCGGCGAACACCAGATGGCTCATAGCCTGCGCCACGAAGCGAAATTCACCCTTGGCGAAATCCCTGGCCGCGCGCGACAGGATCGCATCTGCGCCTCCCATGTACTCGACATATTTCTTGCCTGACTCCACCGGCGGCAGCGGATCAAGATTGACCGGATTGGCATCGTACCAGCCGAGATACTTTTGATAGATCGCCTTCACATTGTGCCGGATATGGCCGTAGTAGCCGCGCCCGTGCCACGCGCCATCAAGGCTCGCCGGCAAACGTATGGTTTCCGCGATTTCGGCTGCGGAAAGGCCGTGGTTCATCAGGCGGATGGTCTGGTCGTGCGCAAATTTATAGAGATCGCGCTGCTGGCGGATCATGGTATCGATCCGCTCCGGCCCCCAGACCGGCCAGTGGTGCTGGCCGCACATCGCATCCGCCTTGCCGCCCCACATCTGCAGGGCTTCGCCGAGATATTTCGACCACGCCAGCGCGTCGCGCACGTCGGCGCCGCGGAACGGCAGCAAATTATGAAAATTATGCGTGCAGTTCTCCGCAAGGTTCAGCAGTTTGTAGCGCGGGATGAAGAAATGCATTTCCGCCGGCGCTTCGCTGTTCGGCGCCATCTGGAATTCGAATTCCACGCCGTCGATGGTTCTGGTGTCGCCGGTTGCGATGATCAGGTCTGTCGGGCGCAGCAGCGCCACCGCACCCGCCGCCATGGACTTGCCGAGCCCGCAATCGACCTGCCCGCGCACGCCCTTGGCGAGGAATGGCCCGAACTGATATTGCGCCCGGCGCAGCATCGCCGGCCCGGCGATGATGTTCTCGGAGACGGCGTGCTCCATGAACAAATTGGGCGCGATGATCGGCACCTTGCCGCTGGCCAGCGTTTCGTCGTCGAGCACACCCCGCGCGCCGCCCCAATGGTCGGTGTGGGTATGGGTGAAGATGACGGCGCTGACCTGCCGCTTGCCGCGATGCTGAAAATAAAGCCCCATCGCGGCCCGTGCGCCCTCGATCGAGGTCAGCGTATCCACCACGATGACGCCGCTGTCGCCCTCGATCAGCGTCATGTTGGCGATGTCGAGCCCGCGCACCTGATAGACGCCGGGCACCACCTCGAACAGGCCGTGATGCATGTTGAGCCGCGACTGCCGCCACAGGCTGGGGTCGACGGTCGGGGGCGCCTTTTCGCTCGCAAGGAAACCGTAAGGCTCCAGGCTCCAGACCACCCTGCCCTGCGGCGATATGATTTTGGCGCTCTCGACCGTGCCGAGAAAGCCGCGCGCGGCGTCATCGAAATCGCGTGTGTCGGAGAACGGCAGCGCCTTCAGCGTTGCCGCGTGCTGCGAGATGACGGAAGCGGAAGCCTCCTTCGGCGATTCCCTGGGCGTTTCCGTCGCGGCTGGTTGGCTCATTAATATGTACTCCTTTGCGCAAACAAAGCGAAAAACGGTCAGTGAAACTCCAGCCCCTCGAACCGGCCGCTGTTCCGCCACCCATCGATGTATTTGAAATAGGCCATCGGACCGGCCGGATGGCCGACACTGAGCTTCGCCGCCGGACCGGGCTCGCGCCCTTCGTTATTGTAGTAGCCGGGCGTGCAGTCGGGCGAACCGATCATGCGGCCGGCGCCGGTCAGCAGCAGTTCCACCCAACTGTCCTCGGCTTCCTTGCTGACTTCGATCTCCTTAAAGCCATTCGCCTGCGCATGCCGCACCATCAGCGCAATGGTCTTCGCCGCCTCGGTCAGGTTATGCGGCACGTTGGAGATAAGATTGGCCCCCTGCGTCGGCTGGACGAAGAATGCGTTGGGGAAGCCGTGGACGTGGATGCCGTGCTTGCTGCGCATGCCTAAAGCCCAATGCTCCGACAGCTTGACGCCGCCGCGGCCGATCAGATCAAATCCGGCGCGCCGCTTGTATTCGGTTCCGACCTCGAACCCGGAGGCATAGATGATGCAGTCGAGTGGGTACTCCTTCCCCGCGACCACGACACCGTTCTCGGTGATGCGCTCGACCCCCTTGCCATCGGTGTCGACGAGATGCGTGCCCGGCGTGTTGAAGGCCTGCAAGTAGGCATCGTGGAAGCACGGCCGCTTGCAGAGCTGTCGGTACCAAGCCTTCAGCTTCGCAGCCGTCTCGTGGTCGCCGACGATCGCATCGACCCTGGCGCGGATTTCCTCCATCTTCTCGAAATCGGAATCCTCGAACGCCGCCAGCATGTTCGGCGGGGTGCGCTGCTCGCGCGGCAGGTCCATGATTTTCGCGCGGATACGCCGCGACAAATCGGTCCAGCCGTCCTGCACCAGGTCTTCTTCCGCGGAACCGCCGGCCTGGTTGGCCGTAAAATTCTCCAGCCAGCGCTGCTGCCAGCCACGCGTCGCGATGCCAGAAAACCATTCTGGATCAATCGGCGCGTTGGCCCTGACATCGACGGAGGATGGCGTGCGCTGAAAAACGTAGAGTTCCCTGCAGGCGCGCGCCAGATACGGCACGCACTGCACGGACGTGGCGCCGGTGCCGATGATGCCGACGTGCTTGTCGGCCAGTCTTTCCATCAGCGCGCCCGACGGGCTGCCGCCGGTGTAATCATAATCCCAGCGGCTGGTGTGGAATGAGTGCCCCTTGAAGGACTCGATGCCTTCGATGCCGGGCAGCTTCGGCACATGCAGCGGCCCGGTGCCCATGCCGACGAACTGCGCCGTGAAGGCATCGCCGCGATTGGTGTGGATGGTCCAGCGCGATTTGGCGTCGTCCCAGTCGAGGCTAACGACCTCGGTATGGAACAGCGCATTGTCGTAAAGGCCGTATTGCCTGCCGATGCGCTGACAGTGCGCGAGAATTTCCGGCGCATGCGCATATTTCTCCAACGGCATGTGGCCGGTCTCTTCGAGCAGAGGCATGTACACCATCGACGCGGTATCGCATTGCGCGCCCGGATATCTGTTCCAATACCAGGTGCCGCCGAAGTCGCCGCCCTTCTCGATGATGCGGACATCGCCGATGCCGGCTTCGGACAGCCGCGCGGCGGTGGCGAGCCCGGCAAAGCCGCCGCCGATAAAAGCGAAGGTAACGTGGTCGGTCTTCGGATCGCGCGGGGTCACCGGCGTGTAGGGATCGTCGAGATAATGTGCGAGCTGGCCAGCGACGCGAAGATACTGGTCGTTGCCGTCTGGACGCAGGCGCTTGTTGCGCTCTTCGAGATATTTTTGGCGCAACCGTTCCTTGTCGATCGCGGCGTTTTGCAGAACCTTCGTCTGTTCAGTCATCGTCATCCGGGGCGTCTTTCAGAAATGGCGAACATGCCTGTCATTAGCACGCTCATGACGGATGTGCGGACAGATAGGGTGAGTTTTCAATCGACCAGGACGGCATCGGCTCCATGCGAAAGATTTGCCGCAGATGGACTTCATCCGGACCATCGCCGATGCGCAGCAGGCGACCCCAGGCCAGCGCCTGATGGATCGGCGTATCGTCGGAGCCACCCATCGCGCCGAACACCTGCATGGCGCGATCGGCGATCCGCTGCAGCATTGCGGGCACCGCGACCTTGATCAGCGAAACGTCGCGCCAGGCGTCCTGATGGCCGGCCTGATCCAGCCGCCATGCGCAGCGATAGGCCAGCAGCCGCGCCTGTTCGAGTTCGACGCGGGATTCGGCGATCCAGCGCTGCACGGTGTCGTACTGGATCACGGTGCGGCCGAAGGCGGAGCGTTCCGACGAGCGCACCATCATCAGTTCGATCAGCAACTCGCACAGCCCGATCGAGCGCATGCAATGATGGATGCGGGCCGGCCCCAGCCGGATTTGCGCGACCTTGAACCCTTCGCCCTCGGCGCCGAGCAGGTTGGCGCGGGGCACGCGCACATTATCGAAAGCGAGTTCGCCGATCGGGGCAACATGGTCCTCGCAGCCCATCCAGCGCAGCCGCCGCACCAGGCGGACGCCCGGCGCCTCCATCGGCACGATGATGCAGGAATGGCGGCCGGTGCGGTCGGCACCGGCATCGGTTACGCCCATCACGATCAGAAAACTGCATCGCGGATGCGCCGCGCCGGTGATGAACCATTTGCGTCCAGTGATGACGTAGTCGTCGCCGTCACGGACCATGCGGGTGGCGATGTTGGTGGCGTCGGATGACGCCACGTCCGGTTCGGTCATGCCGAAGGCAGAGCGGGTCCTGGCTTCCAGCAGCGGCTGCAGCCAGCGCGCCTTCTGCGCAGGCGTCGCGCAATTCTGCAGCGCGATCATGTTCGGCACATCGGGCGCCTGGCAGTTGAATACCTCTGGCGCCCAGAACAGCCGGCCCATGATTTCGGCCAGCGGCGCATATTCGAGATTGGAAAGCCGGGTTCCGGGCTCGTCCTCGGCGAGTTCGGGAAGGCCGAGATTCCATAAGCCTGCCGCCCGCGCCTTGCGCTGCAGCTCGCCCATAAACGGCGCGGCCTCGCCCCTGGCGGTATGCGCGAGCCAGGCACGGTGGCGCGGCAGCACTTCGTGATCGAAGAACCCCTGCAGCTTCTCCAGCCATGCTTCCGATCGACCGGAAAGATCGAAATCCATGTCGTTTCCCTTCTTCCCTTTTTGGGGAGTATCCAAGCGCACATCGGAACAATTTGCAAATTCATTCCAGTATGTTGACATAATCCCGAATTCTGACCACTCTTCAGCCATGACAACAACTCTCTCGTCGTCGTCGTCGTCGTCGTCCGCCAAAGCAGCGGAGGACCACCTCGATCCCGCCTTTGCGACCACGCTGGCGCATGGGCTCGACGTGCTGGCGGCTTTCCGCAATCGCAATGGCTCGCTGTCGAACGCCGACCTCGCGCTGCATACCGGGCTTTCGCGGCCGACGGTGTCGCGACTGACCTACACGCTGGCGCAGCTCGGCTATCTCAAACGCGATGCCAAAGGACGCTTCCAGCTCGGGCTGGGCATTCTGGCCGCCGCCTACCCAGTGCTGTCGGCGCTAAAGGTCCGACAACTGGCGCGGCCGTTGATGCGAGACTTCGCCGCCTATACCGGCGGCACGGTGTCGATCGCAATGCCGTTCGGGCTCGACTTTATTTATGTCGAAACGGTTCGAACCACCGACGCCGTAACGCATCTGCCGGATGTCGGCTTTGCCAGTTCATTGGCGCCGACCGCGGTCGGCCGCGCGCTGCTGTCGCTGTTCAACAAGGAAGAACTCGACGCCTATGTGGCTGGTGTAAAGGCCGAGCGTCCGGAAGAAGCCGACTATGTGCAGTCGCGGACGCTGCCCGATGTCGAGCTTTGCAAGGAGCGCGGATTTGCTATTTCGCTTGGCGAATGGCGGCGCGAGATTTTTGGCGTCGCCGCGCCGCTGTACCGCACCGCATCCGGTGACTGCCTTTCCGTCAATTGCGGCATACCGTCGTTTCGTTTCAACGCCGAGCAAATCGAGCGCGAATGCGCGCCGCGCATGCTAGGCCTTGCGCGCAGCATCCGCTCGCTGGTGGCCAACGACTGAATAGCCCCGGCAGAGGGCAAAAAGGCGCATCGCTCGACCGGTGCGCAACATGGGGAGGGAATAATGAGCCGGATCAAATCCGTGCTAGGCCTTGCGTTGGGCGCCGTCATGCTGCTCGCCAATCCCGCGCAGGCACAAACCAATTACCCAAACCGACCGATCCGCGTCATTGTGCCCTACCCCGCCGGCGGCATCGTCGACATGGTCGCGCGCGCCGTCACCGAGCAGGTCGGCCGCGACTGGAAACAAACCGTCGTCATCGAAGCAAGGCCTGGGGGCAACAGCAACATCGGCACGTCGGCGGTGGCGCGCAGCGAACCCGACGGCTACACGTGGCTCGTCACCGGGCCGGCGGCGCTGGTCAATCCCACGCTGTACAAAGACGCCGGCTGGGACGCGCTGAAGGATCTCAGGTGCGTTGGGCTTGCTGTCTGGAATCAGAGCGTCGCGCTTGTCCATCCATCAATGCCCGCCGGCACGATCAAGGAATTTGTCGAGATCGCGCGCAAAAAGCCGGGCGAATTCAATTTCGGCAATCCCGGCACCGGCTCCTCGATCGACCTCAGCGCGCAGAAGCTGTTTCAGTCCGCCGGCATCAAACTCACCAATGTCGGCTACAAGGGCCAGCCGCAGGCCCTGATCGACCTGATGACCAACCTGATGCATTTCGAGATCGTCTCGCTCGAACTGGCCCTGCCGCACATCAAGGCCGGCAGCGTGAAGCCGCTGGCCGTCATGACCGACAAGCGCGTCACCGACCTGCCCGACGTGCCGACGATTGCGGAAGCCGGATTTCCGGAAGCCGCCTATGTCCCCTGGTACGGCATCTACGTTCCGGCGGGAACGCCCATAGCGATCATTGAGAAGATCAACGATGGCATCAACAAGGCGCTGCAGAATCCGGACGTGCAGCGCCAGCTCGCGGTCGCCAATATTCCGGGCAAGCCGATGCCGCTTGCGGACCTCGCTGCGCTGATGAAGGCCGATCACGAGAAGCTGACGAAGGTGATCGCGACGTCGGGGATGGCGCTACAGTGAGGCTCAGCGACCATTTCCGTCATTGCGAGAAGGCGAAGCGACGAAGCAATCCATCTATCACCGTGCGGAGAGGTGGATTGCTTCCGCCTTCGCCAAGGCTTCGGCGGGAGTTGCTACGTTCGCAATGACGGCCGGTAGGGCCAGTTGGACTATTTCTTTACCTTGCTGGCGTCCATCTTGACGTTCGTATCCAGCATCTTGACCGAAAACGCCGTGTTCACGTCGTACGGCTTTTCCATGCCGAGATAGGTCTGGACCAGTTCGTAGTCTTTTTTCATGCGCTCGGCGTCGATCCAGCCCAGCGCCTTGGTGGTGGTGAATTCGTCGGTCATCAGGAACTTGATGCGCTCCCACTGGCGCTGCTGGTTTTCCTTGTCGAGACCGGAGGCCTGGTCGAGCAGCGCCTTGAGGCAGGGCGCGACGTCGGCGACGCAGGCCGCATAGGCCTTCTGGCTGATTTTGACGAACTCCTCGACCAGCTTCGGGTTCTTCTCCAGATATGCGCCGTTGACGATCAGCGAGTTGCCGTACGGGTTGAGCCCGATATCCTTCCAGTTGACAAAGCCAAGATCGGAACCGAACTCGATTACCTTGAGATCGTGCTCGTTATAAAAATCACTAATGATATCGACGGTGTGGCTCTTCAACGCCGCGATCTTGGCGGTTGGGCCGACATTAACAAAACTTACAGCGTCGGGAGCGATGCCGGCGGCCCTGGCGAAAGCCGGCCACATCACCCGCGAAGCGTCACCGGGCGGGTTCCCGATCTTGTGATTTGGAAAATCTTTTGGTCCATTCACGCCATAGCTCTTCAGCCAATAGAAGGTCTGGCCGGTATTGGCGTAGATGCTCATCAGCGCCACCGCGTCCGCGCCCTTGCTCTTGGCCACCAGCATGGTCGCGAGATCGGCGATACCGAACGGCGAGCCGCCGGAGCCGACCTTGAGGGAGGAAACACCGGAACCCTTGCCGACCTCGATCGTCAGGTCGATGCCGGCCTTCTCGTACCAGCCCTGCGCCTTGGCGTAGTAGAACGGCGAATGATCCGCCGTCGGTGCCCAGTTAAGGATCAGGTTGACGGCCTCGGCGGCATTGCAGGACGCCGCCGGTAGGGCCAGCGCAATCGCCAGTCCCGCAATTCGCAACGCCTTCATGGCAACCTCCTCGTTTGCAACCGACCTTGTCGCCGCACGCCGGTGACGCTACCAATGCAACTCGGGACAAGACGACTTGTCAACTATTTGGTTGGAAATGCCCAAAAAACGCTCAGACGACAAAAAGCCACAGCGGCGAAATCCGGCGGCGACCCGCAGCAAACTGCTGACGGCGGCGCGACGCGAATTCGCCAACAGCGGCCTTGCCGGGGCACGCGTCGACGAGATCGCGGCGCGCGCGGGAGTCAACAAGCAACTCGTCTATCATTATTTCGGCGACAAGGACGCACTATATCTCGCCGTATTGGAATGGGTCTACGAGGAAATCCGCGCCCAGGAGCGCAAACTCAACCTCGAGGGATTGCCGCCCGAGAAGGCGATCAAGAAGCTGATCGAAAGCTCCTTCGACCATCTTGCCACGCATCCCGACTTCATCGTGCTGCTGAACGACGAGAACCGCGGCGGCGCCCGCCATGTGCGCGGCTCCCTCAAGCTACCCGCGATGCATTCCCCGCTGGTCAGTCTGGTTTCGACCATCCTCGGCCAGGGCGTCAAGACCGGCATATTCCGCAAGGGCATCAACCCGGTCCACCTCTACATATCGATTGCAGGCCTCAGCTATTTCTACTTTTCGAACACACCGACCCTGTCGGCGATCTTCGGTAAGGACCTGTCGAGCCGGGCCGCCCGGCAGGCCCGCCGTCGGCACGTGGTCGATCTCGTGATGCATTCGCTGCGGCCATAATCAACCATATGGTTGATTAGCGAGGGAGGTCGCGTTAGATTGTCGCCACGCGGCCGAAACCGGGCGCGCAGCCAGGAGAGCGCGCAGTGTCCAGCGGTGATGGCGGATCGGTACGGTCTTTCGCGATCATCCTGGTCGTGCACCTGGCCGTGATCGTGCTCTGGCAGGTGCTGGTCGATGCCTTCCAGGTGCCGAAATTCATCCTGCCGTCGCCGCTTGCAACCATCAAAACGCTGGCCTCACCGAACTATGCCTGGCTTTCCAACCTGGCCGTAACTGCGGTCGAAATCCTCGGCGGGTTCTGCCTCGGCGCGCTTGTCGGCGTCATGCTGGCTGTCATGTTCACCTGGTCGCCGCTGATCAGCCTGTTGCTGCTCCCGCTATTCGTGACGCTGAACATGATTCCGAAGGTGGCGCTCGGGCCACTGTTCATCGTCTGGTTCTCCTATGGAATCTTTCCGAACATCCTGATCGCATTTTCGATCTGCTTCTTCCCGATCCTGCTCACCACAGCCCGCGGGCTGAGCGAGGTCGAACCGGACCTGCTCGATCTCGTGAAATCGCTGCGCGGCTCGCGCTGGACGCTGTTCCGGAAAATCCAGCTTCCCGGCGCCCTGCCTTACGTGTTCTCAGGCATGAAGGTCGGCGCGATTTTGGCGGTGGCCGGCGCCATCGTCGGCGAGTTCATCGCCTCCGAGCGCGGCCTCGGCTACCTCATGATCCAGGTGCAGTCTTCGCTCGACACGCCGGCGATGGTGATGGCAGTGGTGCTCCTGACATTGCTGGGCGTAGCGCTATATGGGCTCGTGCTCGGCCTCGAGCGGATGTTCGTCGTTCGCGACATCCGGTTGCAATAACAATAAGAAGACAGGAAAGAACATGCTGCTGACGCGCGAAACCCTGCCGCAGACAATTTCGGATATCGCAGCGCTCGACGAATTGCTGTGCCGCCCGAGCCAGGCGCTGATCGACGATCTCCGCGAGGCCGACGGCGACATCATGATCCTGGGCGTCGCCGGCAAGATGGGCCCGACGCTGGCCGGCCTTGCCAAGGCCGCCGCGCCGGAGCGCCGCGTCATCGGCGTCGCCCGCTTCAGCGATCCCGCCGTCAAAGATTGGTTGCAGGCGCGCGGAGTCGAGACGATCAATTGCGACCTGCTCGACGAGGCGGCCATCCAGGCGCTGCCGAAGGTTCCGAACATCGTGTTCATGGCCGGGCGCAAATTCGGCGCCGAGGGCGATCTGTCCCTGACCTGGGCGATGAACTCGCACGTCCCGGCCTTGGTCGCGCAGGCATTTTCGAATTCGCGCATCGTCGCGTTCTCGACCGGCTGCGTCTATCCGTTCGTGCCGGTGGACGGCAAAGGCGCCCACGAAGACATGGCGCCCAATCCGCCCGGCGAGTACGCGCAATCCTGCGTCGGGCGCGAGCGCATGTTCGAGTATTTCTCGAAAAAGCATTCGACGCCCGGACGGCTGTTCCGGCTCAATTACGCGATCGACATGCGCTACGGCGTGCTGCACGACATCGCCGAGCAAGGTGCTGCAGGGAAAGCCGATCGACGTCAGCCTCGGCCATGTCAATTTCATCTGGCAGGGCGATGCCTCCGCGCAGGCGCTGCGGTGCCTGGCGCACTGCGATACGCCGACCTCGCCGATCAATGTCAGCGGTCACCAGATTCTCGCCGTGCGCGACCTCGCCGCAAAATTCGGCCAGCGTTTTGGCCACGCGCCAATCATTGTCGGTCAGGAAGAGCCGACGGCATGGCTGACCGATACCTCGCAGGCGGTAAAACTGTTCGGCCTGCCGATCGTCGACACCGAGCAACTCATCAGTTGGACCGCCGACTGGGCGTCGCGGTCGATGCCGAGCCTCGGCAAGCCGACCAAATACGAGGTGCGCGATGGTCGCTATTGAGCCGATCAACATCGTCAAACTCGGCGTCGGCGACACACAGGCCGGACTGCTGCTATCGACCGAAACGGGCTGGAATCAGAACGAGGCCGATTGGCAATTCTTCCTGAGCCGGGGTGTTATGTTCGGCGTGCGCGACGGCGCGCGGCTGGTCGCGACAGCCGCGCTGCTGCCTTACTCGGTCGGCAACGCCTGGATCAGCATGGTGCTGGTGACCGCGGACTTTCGCCGCCGCGGCATTGCGACGCAGCTCGTCGATGCCTGCCTTGGCGCGGCGGCAAAGCAGGGTCTCACCACCTGGCTGGACGCTACACCCGCCGGCGCCACCGTCTACGGACCGCTCGGCTTCAAGCCGACGCTGCAATTGAGACGGCTGCGGCTGACGAAGCCGCAAGGCGCCGGGACGTCCCGGTCGCTATCGGCGGATCACCTCGACGCCTTGGCCGCACGCGATGCCTGCGCCATGGGGTTTGACCGCAGCACATTGCTGTCGGAATTTTCCGCACGCCCCGGCTCACGCATCGTGTCTGACGATCGAGCCATCGCCCTCGTCCGCAACGGACGCACTGCGCGTCATATCGGCCCGCTGCTGGCCGATCGCGCCGATCAGGCGCTCGCGCTGGTGGATGCCGTCGTTCGCTCCGAGACGGGGCCGTGGCTGATCGACGCCGTCCATTCTCAGGAAGAGTTTCTGGCCGGCCTCGTCGCATCGGGCTGGAACATCGAGCGGCCGTTTCAGCGCATGCGCTTTGGCCCGGCGGCCATTTCTCCCGCGCAACTGCCGTTCGCCGTCGCCGGCCCGGAATTTGGATAGGAAGTACCGTCATGCATCATAGCGAAATCAAGGCCGACGTTCGGAAGTTGATCGCCGACGGGACGGTACTCCCCGCGCATCCCCTCGCACTCGACGCCAACCGTGCGCTCGATATCAGGCATCAGCGGGCGCTGACGCGCTATTACCTCGATGCCGGCGCCGGCGGGCTGGCCGTCGGGGTTCACACCACACAATTCGCAATCCGCGACGTCGGGCTGTACCGGCCGGTGCTGGAGCTGGCAGCGGAGACCGCGGCTTCATGGACCCAACGGCCGGTCGCGATGGTCGCGGGGCTCGCCGGTCCGACCCCGCAAGCCACAGCGGAAGCGCAAACGGCCCGCGGCATCGGCTACCACGCCGGCCTGCTCAGTCTTGCCGCGATGAAATCGGCGTCCGAGGACGAGATCATTGCCCATTGCGAGGCGGTGGCGCGCGAGATCCCGCTAGTCGGCTTCTACCTGCAGCCGGCGGTCGGCGGCGTCATCCTCAGCGCCGATTTCTGGCGCCGCTTCGCTTCCATCGACGATGTCATCGCCATCAAGATCGCGCCGTTCAACCGCTACCGGACACTCGACGTGCTGCGCGGCGTGGTAGCGGCTAACGCGCTCGACCGCGTCGCGCTCTACACCGGCAATGACGACCACATCCTGCTCGACTTGATGCTACCGTTCGACCTGCGCGACAAGGGCATCACCACCCGCGCGTACTTCAAGGGTGGTCTCCTCGGACACTGGTCGGTGTGGACCGCGAGCGCGATCAGGCAGTTCGAGATGTGCAAGGCCGCGCGCGGCAAGGACACCCTGCCCGCGGACCTGCTGGCGCTCGATGCGCGCGTCACCGACTGCAACAGCGCGTTCTTCGATGTCGCCAACAATTTTCACGGCTGCATCGCCGGCTGCCATGAGATCCTGCGACGGCAGGGACTCATGCAGGGGCTTTGGTGTCTCGATCCCGCCGAGGGGCTCAGCGCCGGACAGATGCAACAGATTGACCGCGTCTGCCGCGAACATGCCGATCTCTCCGACGACGCTTTCGTGAAGGACAACCTGCAGAAATGGCTGGCATGAGCGCCGAACAGCCATTCATCAGCCTGCAGAACGTCCGCAAGGTCTACCGGTCCAAGGGCACGGAATTCCTCGCCGTCTCCGACGTCACCATGGACGTCAGGGAAGGCGAACTGGTCTCGCTCGTCGGCCCCTCCGGCTGCGGCAAGACCACGGTGCTTAAGATACTCGCCGGGCTGCACGATGCGGATGGCGGTACCATCAAAATCGGCAACTCAAAAACGCCTTTCGACCCCGCACGCGATATCGGGATGGTGTTCCAGCAGGCACTTTTGCTGAAATGGCGAACCATTTTGGACAACGTCCTGCTGCCGGCCGAAATCGTCGGCCTGCCGATGAAAGCGGCGCGGAGTCGCGCTCGCGATCTGCTGAACCTCGTCGGCCTCGCCGGCTATGAAGACAAGTATCCGCAGCAACTGTCCGGCGGCATGCAGCAACGCACGGCCATCGCTCGCGCCTTCATCCACGATCCAAAACTGATCCTGATGGACGAGCCGTTCGGCGCGCTCGACGCACTGACTCGCGAACAGATGAACATCGAAATGCTTCGGATTTGGCGCGAGAGCGGCAAGACCATCCTGTTCGTGACGCATTCGATCCAGGAGGCGGTATTCCTCGCGTCGCATTGCGCGGTGCTCACCGCCGGTCCGGCGCGCATGGCCGAGTATTTTCCGATCGAGCTGCCCTTCCCGCGGGACTTGCCGATCAAGACGACGGATGAATTCGGCGCCTATGCGCGGCGGATCTATGCGAGCCTGGGATTGAGCACAGGCGGGTGAACGTCATTCGCTACCTTGCTGGCATCCATCTTCACGGATGAATCGAGCAGCTTGCTGGTGAACGAACTTTCGACCGCGAACGGCTTCTCGATGCCGAGATAGGTCTGGACCAGTTCATAATCCTTCCGCATCCGCCCTTCATCGATCCAGCCCAGTGCCTTGGTCGTAGTGAATTCATCGGCCATCAGATATTTGATGCGGCCCCATTGCAGCAATTGCTCCTCGCGGTCGAGACCGGTCACCTGATCGAGCAGCGCTTTCAGGCAAGGCTCGAAATCGGCAACGCAGGCGGCATAGGCCTTTTGCGTGATACGAACGAAATCCTCTGATAGCTTCGGGTTCTTCTCGAGAAAGGCACCGTTGACGATTAGCGAATTGCCGTAGGAATTGAGGCCGATATCCTTCCAGTTCAGCGACCCGAGGTCGCTGCCGAATTCCTTCAGCTTGATATCGTGCGAGTTGTAGAAATCGCTGATGATCTCGACCGTCTTGCTTTTCAACGCCGCGGATTTCGCGGTCGGGCCGACATTGACGAAGGAGACCGATTCCGGCGCGAGGCCCACCGCCTTGGCAAACGCCGGCCACATCACGCGCGAGGCATCTCCCGGAGGGTTGCCGATCTTGCGGCCGGCAAAATCCTTCGGGCCGCTCACACCCGAGCTTTTGAGCCAATAGAAGGTCTGGCCGGTGTTGGCATAGATGCTCATCAGCGCGACCGCATCGGCGCCCTTGCTGCGGGCGACCAGCATGGTCGCAAGATCCGAAATGCCGAACGGCGCGCCACCCGAGCCGACCTTGAGCGAGGAAACGCCCGATCCCTTGCCGACCTCGATGCTGAGATCGATCCCGGCCTTCTCGTACCAGCCCTGCGATTTCGCATAATAGAACGGCGAGTGATCCGCGGCAGGGGTCCAGTTCAGGATCAGGCTCACGCTCTGACCGGCTATGGCCGGTGCGATGGGCACAGCCAGCGCCAGCAGCAGCCCGGCAATCTTGAACGTTTTCAACGCCTGCCTCCTTTTCGCGACCCGCTTGAGAAATTCCCCAGCGCTATTCATATGCTAGGGGACCGGTATCGCGATAGGCCCAGCAGATCTCCTTCGGCAGCGAAACCTCGGTCTGGACACCCACCTGATGACGAGCAGCGGTGCCGAGTTCGACCACCTCCAGCCGCTTGCCGAACAACTCGATGCCGTAGGCGGTCTGGGTGCCTTGATAGCGGCGATCGAGCACGCGGGCCGGAAAGATGTTGGCGCCGTTATGCTTACCGATGCTGATGTTTTCCGGCCGCAGCGCGATGCGCACCTTCTCGTCCGGCCCAAGCGAATGCAGCAAGGCCACCTCACCCCGCCGGCCCTCGCCGAAATCGACGGTGCCAAATTGGCCGTTGCGCGATACCAGCGTGCCCGCAAGCTCGTTGGTGGCGCCGGTGAAGTTGGCGACGAAGAGATCGGCGGGGCGGTTATAGATGGCGTCGGGCGTATCCATCTGCAGCAGCTTACCGTCGCGCATCACGCCGATGCGGTCGCCGAGCACGACGGCTTCAGCCTGGTCATGGGTGACATAGAGCGCGGTCATCCCAGTCTGCTTGAGGATGACGCGAAGATCGTCGCGCAGCCGCAGGCGCAGCTTGGCATCGAGATTAGATAAAGGTTCGTCGAGCAGCAGCAATTGCGGCCGGTAGACGATGCTGCGCGCCAGCGCCACGCGCTGCATCTGGCCGCCTGACAATGCGACCACCGGCCTCTCCGCATATTCCGACAGGCCGACCAGTTCGAGCGCTTCGTCGACCTTTAGGCGGGCGTCGCTTCGCGAAAGCTTTCGATGCTTGAGCGGATAGACCACGTTCTGCCGCACCGTCATGTGCGGCCATACCGCATAGGACTGAAACACCATCCCCAAGTTTCGCGCACGCGGCGGCACCAAAATCCCGCGCTCCGGCGACGAGACCACCCTGCCGGCAATGCTGATCTCGCCCGATGTCGGATGCTCCAGCCCCGCGACACAGCGCAGCGTCGTGGTCTTGCCGCATCCGGAGGGGCCGAGCAGAACCACGATCTCGCCGGCCGGCACGCCAAAGCTGACGCCATCGATCGCCGGCCGGCCGATCGCAAACTGCTTGCGCAGGTCGGTGACTTCGAGGGTTGCCGTCATCGGTTCGATCAATCTTCACAGGAGTGGCGATCATTGCGCGTAACCGTAGGTCTTGTTCCAATCCGCCACCCAAGTCGCCTGCAGCTTCACATACTCATCGAACTTGGGAAACCAGACCTTGACCACCTTCGGATCAAAGCCTTCCGGATAGGCCGGTGGTACCTTCAATGATGTGAGATTGCCGAGTTCCTTGATCATGAACGTCTGCCCCTCCTTCGACAGGCACCAGTTCAGAAACAGTTTTGCCGCATTGGGGTGCGCGGCGGTCTTCGGAATGCCCGTGGCATAGGGATTGACCGGCGCACCTTCCGGCGGAAAGAAGATCTGGATCGGCGCGCCGTCCTTCTGTTTCGGATAGATCGCGTTATAGAGCAAAGGACCCATGGCGATTTCGCCGCGCACCAGCGAGTCCGACATCGGGCGCGCCCGAGGGATAGAGCACGGGACGGGTCGCCGCCTGCTTGGCCCAATAATCCTCGCCGAGCACTTGCCGTTCGAACATCACCCGCGTCCACGTGGTGCCGCCCGACGGCGCGATCACCTGCCCGGTCAATTTGTTGTATTCCGGCTTGGTGAGATCCATCCAGGTCTTGGGCGGATTCTTGACCAACTCGGTGTTGTAGGCGATCGACCAGACCAGCGTGGCGCGCGGCCAGAGCTGCGGCGCGATCTGGGAGTCGGGATTGTAGTCGGCCGCGTTCGGCGGCGCGTAATCCTGGAACATGTCTGCCATTGGCTGCATCAGCGCGCGGTCCGAGTGATCGACCACATCGGCGATCAATTTTCCGGCGGCGGCCTCGGTCTTCACGCGGGTGATGAGTTGGCCACCCGGCGCACGCACCATCTCTACCTGATTTCGGGGAAGCGCTTGTTGAACGCCTTGATGACCTGTTGTTCCACCTCGGCGAAATTCGCGGTGTAGAACACTAGTTTTCCTTCGGCCTTCGCAGCAGCGATCAATTCGGGCGAGCCGAACTCCTGCGCCGGCGCGGTGGCGCTCCACGTCAGCGCAAGACCGGCGATGCCGGCGATTGCGGCAACGTTGGCAAAAATCCTTCCAGTCATAGCCAATCCTCTCGTCGTATTGTTATCCGGTTCGGGCGACACTGCCCTGCGCCGCACCGCGCGACAGCCAATTGGCGCCGCCGATGAGAACACCGAGCAGGACAGTCTGCACGAGGCTGAAGGCGGCGGTCTTTCCAAGGTTTCCGCCTTCGTAATAGTCGAGCAACAGCACCGACATCACCATGGTGTTGCTGGTGTAGAGAAACAGCGATGATCCGAGTTCGCGGATCGCCAGCACGAACAGCAACGTCATCGAGGCGATCACGCCCGGACGCGCCAAAGGCAGCACGATCGTCCTGATCGTACCGAGCACGCCCTTGCCGCAGACCCACGCGGCTTCCTCGAGCTCGCGATGAATTTGCAGGAACGAGGTCGACAACGACTTGACCGTGTCCGGCATGAAGCGCGCGATGAACGCCAGCGCCAGAATCCAGATCGTGCCGTAGAGGCCGCCTGGAATGCCGATCCAGGCCCAAAGATAGGCGACGCCGACCACAAGGCCGGGGATCGCGACCGGCAAGGTCGAAATCACATCGATCCAGCGCCGACCCGTCACCTGGGTGCGGTGAATGGTGTAGCCGATGGCGAAGGCGAGCGCGCCGCCGACTACGGCGGTGATCAGCCCCACCTCGACCGAGTTATAGATCGAGCGCATGGTCAGCGGATTGTCGAAGATGCTGTGAAAATGCATCAGGGAATACTGCCTGGCGTCGAACAGGCTGCTGACGTCGCGGATGAACATGAATTTTCGGAATGCCGCGACGATGAGTGCAAGCAACGGCAGCACCACCACGACCAGGAGATAGACGATGCCAAGGCCGAAAGTGAACCAGCGCCAGCGCCCGAGATCGAGGCTGCGCGGGCGGAACGCCTTGCCCGCGACGGTGGTATAGCTGCGACCGCTCAATATCTTCTGCTGCAGGAACACGAGCGCGCCGGTGACGACCATCAGGATGATCGCGACCGCGGCGGCCGTGTTGTAAAGCGGTGGCGACCAGTTGGTGAGCTTGAATATGTATGTGGTCAGCACCGCGAGGTTAGTCGGCGCGCCCAGCACCGCCGGAATGCCGTAGATGCCGAGCATGACGATGAACGACAGCAGCATGCCAGAGACGATCGCCGGCATGATCAGCGGGAACGTTACCGTGAACAGCGTAGCGAACGCGCTGGCGCCGGATATCTCGGCAGCCTCTTCCAGGCTGGGGTCCATGTTACGCAGGGCCGATGCGGTGAACATATAGACATAAGGCGCGTAGTAGATGCCGAAAACGAACACCAGGCCCCACATCGAATAAAAATCGACGCGCCAGTCCAGCCCGACCCATTTGGACATGGTGTTGATCAGGCCGGTTTTAGGTGAGCCGAGGATCGCCCATGCGACGCCCGCGACCAGCGGCGGCGCGAACAGCGGCAGAATACTGGCTGCCGCGATAACCCCCTTGAACGGCGTGTTGGTGCGGACGACGATCCAGGAAAAAAACAATCCGATCACGACCGCAATCAGCGTTCCGCCGCCACAGGCGATCAGCGTGTTCGCCAGCGCCTCGGCGACATTCGGGTTCGCCAGCACGGTGAGGAAGTTGGTGACCGAGAGGTGACGGAGCGAGATGCCTTCGACCACCGGATTGGTGTCGGTGAGCGCACCGAGCAGCAGCATCAGGATCGGATAGATGACCAGAAAACCGAGGATCGCCAGCAGGAGTGTGACCCACAAGCCCCCTCCCCATGCGCGTTGCCCGTCACTGGCGCTACGCATGACCTGGCTGCGCCCGCTCGTCTGTCCGTTCAACGCGCTTCCCCTCGGTGACCGTCTTTTTTGGAATTGCGGTCGCGATGCGCGCAAAGCCTAGTCGATTGCGCGGCGCGCGGAAAGGTATTCGAAAGTCGGCGCGCGAATATGGCGCAGAGCGCGCATTTCCCGATGCGCCGCTGTTCCTTCGCATACGCATCATGCAGCGGTGTGTCTGTGGCTTGTACCGCGTCCGTAGTACACGCCGCAGTGGGCGCGACCGCCCCCCCCCGGCGAAGAGAGCCCTTGCTGATGTCCCCAGAGACGACCGCACAGCCGCCTACCCCGGCGCCAATCGACGGCTTGCCTCCGGAACTGCGGCGCTGGGCGGTCGCGGCGATCTTTACCGCGCTGGCGATGGCTTCGCTGGATACGGCAATCGCCAACATTGCGCTGCCCGCCATCGCCGCCGACCTCCATGTCAGCCCGGCCGACGTGGTCTGGGTGGTCAACATCTACCAGATCGCGCTGGTGGCGACATTGCTGCCGCTCGGCGCGCTCGGCGAAATCGTCGGCCATCAGCGGATCTATCTCGGCGGCCTGCTGCTGTTCACGCTGGCCTCGCTCGGCTGCGCCTTCGCGTGGTCGCTGCCCAGCCTGACGGCGGCACGCGCGCTGCAAGGATTGGGCGCCAGCGGCATCATGAGCGTGAACGCGGCGCTGGTCCGCTTCGTGTACCCGACCCATATGCTCGGCCGCGGCTTCGGCCATAACGCGCTGGTGGTTGGAACGGCGTTCACGCTCGGACCGACGATTGCCTCCGCCATCCTTTCGATCGGAACATGGCCGTGGCTGTTCGCGATCAATATCCCGTTCGGCGTAATCGCGATCTGGATCGGCCTGAAGACCCTGCCGAAGACGCCGCGTGCAAAGCACGCGTTCGATTTTGTGAGCGCGGCGCTGACCGGAAGCTGCCTCGGGCTCTTCATTGTCGGCATCGGCAGCGCGGCACATCAGGCGCCTCCCGCCCTGGTCGGACTGGAGCTTGGCGCGGCATTGCTGCTCGGCTGGATCATGACGCGCAGGGATGCGGACCATCCGGCGCCGATGCTGCCGATCGACCTGTTTCGGCGGCCGATGTTCGCGCTATCGGCGGCTACGTCCGTCTGTTCGTTCGCGGTGCAGGGACTGGCCTTCGTCTCGCTGCCGTTTTACTTCGAGGACGTGCTGCATCGGTCGCAGGTGGAGACCGGCTTTTTCATGACACCCTGGCCGCTGGTGGTGGCGATCATGGCGCCGATCGGCGGCCGGCTGTCCGACCGCTATCCCGTCGGCATTCTCGGCGGCCTTGGCCTGGTGCTGCTCTGCATCGGCATGACGCTGCTGGCGATGCTGCCGCCGGAGCCCGGCACGGCCAACATCGTCTGGCGCATGGTGGTTTGCGGGATCGGGTTCGGCTTTTTTCAAACGCCGAATTTGCGGGCGCTGATGGCGAGCGCGCCGCCGCACCGAAGCGGAAGCGCGAGCAGCATCGTGGCGACCGCTCGCCTCATCGGACAAACGCTCGGCGCCGCGCTCGCGGCCTTGTGTTTTGGCCTTGCCGGCCATGATGGCGCGACGCTTGCACTGGCTCTAGGCGCCGGGTTTGCTGCGCTCGGCAGTGTGATGAGTTTCCTGCGTCTGGCCGTGAGTGCTCCGCGTACATGACGGTCATCGCCCGAAGGCGATCGGGCCGACGCGATGGATCTGGAGGACGAGTTGAGATTTCTCAGTATGCTGGCCGGCGTGTGTCTCTTGTTGTTTCCGGCCGCCCTTCAGGCACAGACCGTCTGGGACATGCCCACGGAATATCCGCAGAACGCGATGCCAGGCGTCGGCCTGACGGCCTTCACAAAGCACGTTGCCGAATCCAGCGCAGGCAAACTCGAGATCAGGCCGAGCTTCGATGCCAAGGCCGGCATCAAATCGGCCAGCATGCTCGCCGCGATTGCGGAAGGCCGGGTCCAGGCCGGCGATGCCTTTGCCGGCGCGCTTGAAGCCGAAGACCCGATCTTTGCACTGCCCTCGCTGCCCTTTCTGGTCACGTCGACCGCCGAGGCCAAGCGCCTTGCCGACATCGCACGACCCTATCTTGCGGCGGCGCTGCAGAAGAAGGGCTTGCGGCTGCTTTATCTGACGCCCTGGCCACCCTCTGGCATTTGGTCGAAGACACCGCTGACGTCACCGCCCGACCTCGCCGGGCTTTCCATCCGCACCTATGACAAGACCTCAACCGATGTATTCCTGAGCGTGGGTGCCAAGGCCGCATCGATCAGTTTCGCCGACACCATGCCGAAACTGGTCGACGGCAGCATCAACGCGGTTTTGTCGTCGGGAGACGGCGGCGCCGGACGCAAGCTTTGGGAGTATTTGCCCCGGTTCAGCGAAATCACCTATTCGCTGCCGCTTTCGATCGCGAGCGTCAATCAGGCGGCCTATGACGGTTTGAGCCAGGACGTGAAAGCCGCGGTCGATACCGCCAGCCGTCAAACCGAAGGTGAATTGTGGCTCGCGTTGTCGACCCGGCTGGACGAGAATTATCAACGGATGCACCAGAACGGCGTCGCGATCGATACGAGCCCCGAGCCGCAGATAGTCGAAGCGCTGCGAACGGGCGCGGCGGCAGCACAACGGGCTTGGTGCGCCCGAATGGGTCCTGTCTGCGCCGAAATTCTTGCCGCCTTCAAACCCGGTAAACCATAGCGCGCCGGGCTGTCGGTGCAGAACGACATGATAGCCATCCCGGGGCAAATTGCCCACGCAACACCGGCGCACCGGCTTTCATCCTGAGTGCAAACGCATTTTCTTGATTTGAACTATTCCAAATCGCAGGCCATGTTCCCGCGCGCAGCTCTCTCGGTGGATTGAGCGAACAGGGGATACGCGATGGCAAATCTCACGATCAACGGCAAATCAATCAGCGTGGACGTCGAAGACGACACGCCGCTTCTTTGGGCAATCCGGGAGAACGTCGGACTAACCGGAACCAAATACGGATGCGGCATTGCACAATGCGGGGCCTGCACCGTCCATGTCGACGGAGTCGCGATGCGCTCCTGCGGGGTCACGGTCAGCGAAGCCGCCGGCAAGCAGATCACCACGATCGAAGGGCTCGCCAGCAATGGCGCGCTGCACAAGGTGCAGCAGGCTTGGGTCTCCAACGACGTGCCGCAATGCGGCTATTGCCAGAGCGGCATGATCATGGCGGTCGCGGCGCTTCTCAAGGAGAAGCCGAAGCCGACCGACCAGGACATCGACGAGGCCATCACCAATATTTGCCGTTGTGGGACCTTCCAGCAGGTCCGCGCGGCGATCCACGAAGCCGCAAGCGCTTGAGGGGGATGTCATGAACAAGCACGTCATGCCCAAGCTCACTCGCCGCGGCTTCGTCATCGGCTCGGCTGCCGCCGGCGCCGGCCTCGCCATCGGCCTCGATCTTCCCTTTGGCGGCCCGACCGTGGTCCGCGCCGCCGACGGCTCACCCGAGGTTAATGTCTGGGTGGTGATCCGCCCCGACGACACCACCGTGATTCGTATCGCGCGCTCGGAAATGGGTCAGGGCACCCTCACCGGCCTCGCCCAGCTCGTCGCCGAAGAGCTCGAGTGCGACTGGTCGAAGGTCGTCACGGAGTATCCGACCCCCGGACAAAGTGTCGCACGCAAGCGCGCCTGGGGAGATTTCTCGACCGGCGGCAGCCGCGGCATCCGCACCAGTCAGGAGTATGTCCGCAAGGGCGGTGCCACTGCGCGCGTGATGCTGATCCAGGCGGCCGCGAACGAATGGAAGGTGCCGGCCTCGGAATGCAGCGCCGCCAATAGCGTCATCACCCACACGCCGTCGGGCAAGACCACGACCTACGGCAAGGTGGTGGAGGCCGCGGCGAAGCTCGAGCCGCCGGCGGACGTCAAGCTGAAGGATCCCAAGGATTGGAAGATCATCGGCAAGGGCGTCAAGCGGCTCGACACCGTTGAGAAGACGACAGGCGCGATGATCTACGGTGCCGACGTCAAGCTGCCCGGCATGCTCAACGCTGCGATCAAGGATTGTCCGGTGTTCGGCGGCAAGCTGAAGAGCTACGACGAAGCCAAGGTCGCCGGCATGAAGGGCGTGAAGAAGGTGGTGAAGGTCGGCGACACCGCGGTCGCGGTCGTGGCCGATACCTGGTGGCACGCCAAGACCGCGCTCGATGCCCTGCCGATCGTCTGGGACGAAGGCGAGAACGCAAAAGTCTCCAGCGAATCGATCTCGAAATGGCTGGCCGAAGGTCTCGACAACGCCCAGCCGGCCTATGTCGGCAACCAGAACGGCGACGCCAAGGCTGCCATCGCCGGCGCCGCCAAGAAGGTCGAGGCGGTTTACAACTATCCCTACCAGAACCACGCCGCGATGGAGCCGATGAACGCCACGGCGCTGTACACCGCTGACAAATGCGAGGTCTGGTGCGGCACGCAGAACGGCGAAGCGGCGTTTGCCGCGACGCTGGAAGCCTCAGGCCTGCCGGCCGAAAAGTGCGAAGTCCACAAGCTGATGCTCGGTGGAGGTTTCGGCCGCCGCGGCATGACCGATTACGTCCGGCAGGCCGTCAACATCGCCAAACAGATGCCCGGTACGCCGGTGAAACTGCTGTGGTCGCGCGAAGAGGATATGGCGCAGGGCAAATTCCATCCAGTCACGCAATGCAAGATGACCGGAGCCTTCGATGCCGACAACAACCTGACGGGACTGCATATGCGGTTGTCGGGCCAGTCAATTCTGTTTTCGGTGCGACCGGCAGCGCTGGAAAACGGCAGGGATCCTGCCGCGTTCCAGGGTGTGAGCCCCTCAGGCGATGCGGCCATCGGCTACTCCGTACCGAACCTGCTGGTCGAGCATTCGATGCGCAATCCCCACGTTCCGCCGGGCTTCTGGCGCGGCGTCAACGTCAACCAGAATGCGATCTATATGGAATGCTTCATGGACGAGCTGGCGCATTCGGTCGGCCAGGATCCGGTGGAATTCCGCCGCAAGCTGATGAGCAAGCATCCGAAGCATCTTGCGGTGCTCAACGCCGTGGCCGAGAAGATCGGCTGGGGCAAGCCGCCGCCGCAAGGCGTCTATCGCGGCATTGCGCAGGTGATGGGCTACGGCAGCTATGTTGCGGGTGCCGCCGAAATTTCCGTCACCGAAGGCAGCAAGATCAAGGTGCATCGCATCGTTGCCTCGACCGATCCGGGTTATGTCGTCAACCCGGCGCAGATCGAGCGGCAGATCGCGGGCTCCTTCGTCTATGGCCTGTCCGCCCTGTTCTATGGCGGCTGCACCGTGAAGGACGGCAAGATCGAGCAGACCAACTTCGACACCTACAACTCGATGCGCATCGCCGAGATGCCGAAGGTGGAATGCGTGATGGTGCCGAGCGGCGGCTTCTGGGGCGGCGTCGGCGAGCCGACCATCGGCGTTGCCGCGCCCGCGGTGCTCAACGCCTACTTCGCCGCCACCGGCAAACGCATCCGTTCGGTACCACTAAGGGACCAGAACATCACGTTCGCCTGACGACAGCGGGCGGCGGCCTCACCTCGAGGCCGCCGCTCCCTTATCGGGAGATCAGCTAAATGAAAGCGCTGTGTGCCGCCGTCGCGATTGCGACGGTCATGGCGTCGAGTTCGCCGGTGCTTGCGGCTTCCGAGCCGCCGCCCGGCGCAGCATCCTGCTCCGGCTGCCACACCTCCGGGGCGGCGGCAGCCTTCTCCGTGTCGCGGCTGTACGGCCGCAACGCCGATGAAATCATGACCGCGATGACCGGATTTCGCGACGGCTCACTTCCCGCCACCGTCATGAACCGCATCGCCAAGGGCTTCTCCGACGACGAATTGCGCGCGATTGCGGCGTGGCTCGCGGCACAAAAGTGAGGGGCGCAGCATGAGCCAACGTATCAGCCGCCGGGAGTTCTGCAGCGCCGGCGCGGCCACGGCGGCGGCATTGGCATTTCCGCTGCCCGCCTTCGCGCAAGCGGCAGCACGGGTGGTCGTGATCGGCGGCGGCTTTGGCGGCGCGAGTTGTGCACGCGCACTGAAAGCAATCGAGCCAAAATTGCAGGTCACGCTGGTCGAGCCGAACAAGACCTTCACCGCCTGCCCGTTCAGCAACAATGTCATCGCCGGCCTGCGTTCGATCGAGGCGCAACAATTCGGCTATGACAAGATCGCTGCCGGCGGCGTGACCGTGGTGGCGCAGGCGGCAACGGCGATCGATGCGGCGGCGCGGACTGTAGGCCTCGCCGACGCCACGTCGCTTTCCTACGACCGGCTGGTGCTATCTCCCGGCGTCGATCTGCGTTTCGACGCGCTGCAGGGCTACGACGAAGCTGCGGCCAACAAGATGCCGCATGCCTGGAAAGCCGGCGAGCAGACGCTGCTGCTGCGCAAGCAGCTCGAGGCCATGGACGATGGCGGCCTGGTGGTAATCGCCGTACCTGCCAACCCCTTCCGCTGCCCGCCAGGACCTTACGAACGCGCCTGCCTGATTGCGCATTATCTGAAGACCAAAAAGCCGCGTTCGAAGCTGCTCATCCTCGACGCCAAGGATACCTTTTCCAAACAGCGCCTGTTCCAGAGTGCCTGGAAGGAGCTCTATCCGGGAATGATCGAATGGGTATCGCTGTCGCAAGGCGGCAAGGTGAACGCCGTCGACCCTGCGACCAACACGCTGATCACCGATTTTGGCAACCACACCGCTCAGGTGGCCAACGTCATTCCGCCGCAGCGGGCCGGCCGCATCGCCACCATCGCGGGTGCGACCGACAACACCGGCTGGTGCGCGATCGATCCGGTCACCTTCGAATCCAAATCGGCGCCGAACATCCATGTCATCGGTGACGCCTGCCTTGCCGGCGCCATGCCCAAATCCGCATTCTCGGCCAACGCGCAGGCCAAGACCTGCGCACGCGCGATTGCCACGCTGTTGTCAGGCGGAACGCCCGTCACGCCAAAACTGATCAACACCTGCTACAGTCTGGCGGCCCCCGACTATGGCATCTCGGTCGCCGGCGTCTACCAGCCGAAGAACGGACTGTTGGCCGACATCGAAGGCGCCGGCGGCGTCAGTCCGGCGGATGCGCCACGCGATTTCCGTGTGCGCGAGGCCGACTATGCGCAATCCTGGTTTTCGACGATTACGGCGGAAGTCTTTGGCTAGACGCACATATCGCATGTCGGGTCCGATCCTTGCCGGCGCCTTGTTCGCGCTGCCCGGTTTCATCGCCGCGCAAGACCTTCGCAGCTATGCCGTCATCGGCGATGCCATTCCGCAGTCGCTGACGAGCGCGGGCGGCGATGCAGCCCGCGGGCGTGCCCTCGTCGTCGAACGTTCCAGCACTTGTATCCTCTGCCACAGCGGCCCATTTCCCGAACAGAAGTTTCAGGGCGATCTGGCCCCCAGCCTTGCCGGTTCCGGCAGCCGCTGGTCCGAAGGCCAGCTGAGGCTCCGGCTGGTGGATGCGTCCCGCCTCAATGCCGCGACCATCATGCCGTCCTATTATCGCGTGGATGGCCTCGATCACGTCGGGACGCTGTGGCGCGGCAAGCCGATCCTGACGGCCGAACAGATCGAGGATATCGTGGCGTATCTTGCAAGCTTGCGCGAATAGGAAGGCACGATGCAGCAACGACAAAATTCATCACGCCGCCAGTTCCTCGGCCTCGCCGGTGGCGCCGCCGTGCTCGGCGCAATTCCCGTCGTCACCGTTCGTCCCGCCGAGGCGACACCCGCGATGCTGGCCTCCGCGATCCAGAGCGTCACCGGCGGCGCGGTCGTGCGGACCGGCAAGGTCAAGCTCGACATTCCGCCGCTGGTCGAGAACGGCAACACCGTGCCGATGACGGTCAGCGTCGACCACCCGATGGCCCCGGAAGATCACGTCCGCAGCATCCACGTCTTCAACGAAAAGAATCCGCAAGCAAACATCGCCAATTTCCATCTCGGCCCGCATAACGGCCGCGCGCAGGTCTCGACCCGCATCCGTCTCGCCGACAGTCAGAAGATCGTCGCGATCGCAAAGCTTTCGGACGGGTCGTTCTGGTCGGCCAGCGTCGATGTCGTGGTGACGCTCGCCGCCTGCACCGAGGACGTGATCTGATGGCCGCCGCACTGATCAACGTTCCGGCGAAAGCCAGGCGCGGCGACATTATCGAGATTAAGACACTGATGTCGCACATCATGGAAACCGGCTATCGCCATATGGCGTCAGGTGAACTCGTTCCGCGCGACATCATCACTAGCTTTACGTGCCGGTTCAACGGGTCAGAGATTTTCCGCGCCGACCTGTTTCCGGCGATCGCCGCCAATCCCTTCATCACCTTCTTTACAACAGCGACCAAGAGCGGCAAGTTCGAGTTCGAATGGATCGGCGACCAGGGATTTTCCGAGACCGCCTCCGCGTCGATCACGGTCGAATGAGATTTGCCGGCGCCATAGCCGTTGCGCTGCTGACCGCGAACGCTGCTTTCGCCGCCGAAATCCCGCAGGCCGACCGCCGCTCCGGCTACGACTTCATGAAGCCGGACACCAAAGCGATGCAGGACGAGGACACCGCCAATCCGGGCATGCTCTGGGTGCTCGATGGCGAAGGCTTATGGAAGCGCAAGGCTGGCGCCGCCAGCAAGGCCTGCGCGGACTGCCATGGCGATGCCCGCACCAGCATGAAGGGTGTGGCCGCCCGCTACCCTGCCTTTGACAAGGCGCTTGGCCGCCCGGTCGATCTGGAACAGCGCATCAATTCGTGCCGGACCAACCAGCAACAGGCAACGCCGCTGCCTTTCGAGAGCCGCGAGCTGCTGGCGCTCACCGCCTTTGTCGCGCGACAGTCGCAAGGTGCAACGATCGAAGCTGGCTCCGATCCGCAACTCGCGCCTTTCGTCGAAAAGGGCCGCGAACTGTACGTGCAGCGGCAGGGGCAACTCAATCTCGGCTGCACCAATTGCCACGACGACAATTGGGACAAAAAGCTCGCCGGCTCCGCGATCACGCAAGGACACCCGACCGGCTACCCACTTTACCGGCTGGAATGGCAATCGCTGGGGTCGCTGCAACGGCGCCTGCGCGCCTGCATCACCGGCATCCGGGCGCAGGCCTATGACTACGGCGCGCCGGAACTGGTCGAACTGGAATTGTATCTGATGTCGCGGGCGCGCGGCATGGCGATGGAAGCGCCGGCAGTGCGGCCTTAGCAGTGGGTGCCTGGCTAGCGCTCCGCGAACGCCTTCTCGACCACGAACTGCGCCGGCTCGCCGTGATTGCCTTCGACGAATCCCTTGCCGTTGAGCAAGGTCCGTGTGTCCGTCACCAGCGCCGGGCTGCCGCAGATCATGACGCGGTCGTGGGCGGGATCGAGCGAGGCCAACCCGACATCGGCGAACAGCTTTCCCGAGTTGATCAGGTCGGTGATGCGGCCGCGATTGCGGAAGGGGTCGCGGGTCACGGTCGGGTAGTAGACGAGCTGGTTGCGGATGCAGTCGCCGATCAGTTCGTCGTTCGGCAGCTTCTCGGTGATCATCTCGCCATAGGCGAGTTCCTTCACGCGGCGGCAGCCGTGCAGCAGCACCACCTTCTCGAACCGCTCATAGGTTTCGGGATCCTTGATCACGGAAAGGAACGGGGCCAAGCCCGTGCCGGTGCCGATCAGGTAGAGGTTGCGGCCGTCTTCGAGGTTGTCGATGACCAGCGTGCCGGTGGCCTTGCGGCTGACGATGATCTCGTCGCCCTGCTTCAGATGCTGAAGGCGCGAGGTCAGCGGCCCGTCCGGCACCTTGATCGAGAAGAATTCGAGCCGGTCCTCGTAATTGGCGCTGGCGACCGAATAGGCGCGGAGCAGCGGCTTCTCGCCGACCTTGAGCCCGATCATCGTGAATTCGCCGTTGCGGAAGCGGAACGAGGGATCGCGCGTGGTGGTGAAGCTGAACAGCGTATCGGTCCAGTGATGGACGCTCAGCACGCTTTCCTGGTTGAAATTGCTCATCGCACCTTTCCCTGACCAGCCGGCCGATTGACCGGCCGCATCGTTCGTATACGATCATTCGTATACGAATGAATAATCCGACTTGATCCGATCGTCAAGCCGGGCAGAATGTACGGCGAAGGCGTTGAACCAAAAGGAAAAACCATGGCCCACGACGCACCCCAGGCGACCGGTCCCAGCAAGCTGGTGATCCGCAATATCGGGCTGATGCTGTCGGGGGCGCTGGAGAAGCCGATCCTGGACGGCGACACGATCGTGGCCGAGAACGGCAAGATAACGGCCATCGGCCGCTTCAAGAACCTCAATACCGAGGGCGCGACCACCGTCGTCGATGCCAACGGCACCACCGTCGCGCCGGGCCTGATCGACAGCCACGTCCATCCCGTCGCCGGCGACTGGACGCCACGGCAGAACCAGACCAACTGGATCGACAGCTATCTCCATGGCGGCGTTACCACCATGATCTCAGCGGGCGAAGTTCACATGCCCGGCCGTCCGCGCGACGTCGTCGGCCTCAAGGCGATGGCGATTTTTGCGCAGCGCGCGTTCTGGACGCTGCGTCCCGGCGGCGTGAAAGTTCATGCCGGCGCGCCGGTGATCGAATGCGAAATGGTCGAGGACGATTTCAAGGAGCTGGCCGCGGCCGGCGTCAAGCTGCTCGGCGAAGTCGGCCTGGGCGGCGTCAAAGACGGACCGACGGCGCGGAAAATGGTCGGCTGGGCGCGCAAATACGGCATCCAGAGCACGATCCACACCGGCGGTCCCTCGATTCCCGGCTCCGGCCTGATCGACAAGGACGTGGTGCTGGAGGCCGACACCGATGTTGTCGGCCACATCAATGGCGGCCACACGGCGCTGCCCGACGACCAGATCCGTTGCATCTGTGAGGGCTGCAAGCGTGGGCTCGAGCTGGTTCATAACGGCAATGAGCGCTCGGCGCTATTCACGCTGCGCACCGCGCGTGAGATGGGCGACCTGCACCGCGTCATCCTTGGCACCGACGCGCCGGCCGGCTCCGGCGTGCAGCCACTCGGCATCTTGCGGATGGTGTCGATGCTGTCCTCGCTCGGCGAACTGCCCGCCGAACTCGCCTTCTGCCTGGCGACCGGCAACACCGCACGCATGCGCGAACTCGACTGCGGCATCATCGAAGTCGGCCGCTCCGCCGATTTCGTCCTGATGGACATGGCGCAGCATTCGCCTGGCAAGAACCTCCTGCACAGCGTGCAGCTCGGCGACCTGCCCGGCATCGGCATGACAATCATCGACGGCATCGTCCGCACCCAGCGCAGCCGCAACACCCCGCCCGCGGGGAGAGTGCCTGATATCGTCAGCGGGCATTAGCGCGTTTTCCGGCGAAGTGGAGACCGGTTCGCATCAAGAAAACACGTCAAAACAAAATCTAGAGCCCCGTTCCGATTTAATCGGAACGGGGCTCTAGCGCTGGCACACTTCACGAGTGCGTGCGGCCGGGTGTGAAAATCACGTCTAGCCTTGAAAGCGGTGAACAAATCGGCGGTGATCGCGACCAATGCGGGCAGTCCTGATGGACACCTGCTCTCACCATCGAGGAACATTTGAAGAATTCGCTGCAAGTCGCCGGCGGGGTCGTCGGTGCTGTCATAGGCTTTGTCGCAACGTTGCTGCTGTTGGAACTGGTTGGCTTCGGAAACCCGGCCGATCCGATCATGTCCGGCATGCTGGCGCTATTGGTGTTCGCGCCGTGCGGCGCCATCGCGGGCCTCTTGCTCGGCACGGCGCTCGCAAGACGGCTGCGCGGCGGAGACGATAGCGATGGACTGTTCCGCAGCAGCCTGAAGGCATCGACGGTTCTGATCGGGCTCTGCGCGGCGGCCGGCGCCTCCTACTATATCTACGCCGTGACGACGGCGACGCCCTGGCTCAATCCGAACGCCCCCAATCCGCTCCTCGTCTTTGAAGTTCGCCTCCCCGCGGGATCCACATTGCCGGGTTCGGCCCGAGACGTAACGGCCGAACTGCAAACCGATCTGAACACCATGCCGGGCGAGATGCAGCGCGACCAGTTCCGCCGCGATGACGAAAGGCCGGTCGTTGCCGGCTATGCCGAACTCGCGTTCCGCACCGCGTACCGTCAATTAGAGATCAAGATCAAGGGCCAGCCCGACCGGCTTTACCTCATCGGCCTTCCGGCGAAAGCGCCGCATGCAGCGGAGTTCGGGCCATGGCAGGCCAATGCCGACGGCAGCGAAATCCGCTACCGCGCCCGATGGCCAGGACGGAACTGACGCCGGAACGAGTTGTCGTGAATTACCTGTCCGGCGTGATTGCGGTATAGTGCCAGCCGAGCAAACCCCGGCCGGCGGCATTCACGACAGAACTCGCGCCGGGTGATTTCTGCCGCACGCCGCCGAGCCGTGTTGCCGTACATCGAGCAAACAGGGAGGCAGTACGATGAACCTTCGTCCCGACCCCACGTTTTACGCGTCGCCAAAGCTGGCCATGGAAGCTCCGCCGGAGAGCTTCGCCTACTCCGTGCTGCTCAGCCCGGACTTTTCGAAGCCCGATGCCCTTGCCGTGATCGACGTCAAGCCGGGCTCGGCGACCTACGGCAAGATCGTTCACACCGTGACGATGCCCAACAAAGGCGACGAGTTTCACCATTTCGGCTGGAACGCCTGCTCGTCGTCGCTGTCGCCACTGACCGGACACGCCTTCCTCGAACGCCGCTATCTCATCATTCCCGGCATGCGGTCGTCCCGCATCTACATCGTCGATACCAAGCCCGATCCAACCAAGGCCTCGATCCACAAGATCATCGAGCCGGAGGAAATCTTCAGGAAGACCGGATACTCGCGTCCTCATACCGTTCATTGCGGACCGGAAGGCGTTTACGTCTCGACGCTCGGCGGCGGCGGCAAGAATGGCACCGATGGACCGCCCGGCGTATTCATCATGGATTGCGAGACGTTCGAGGTGCTCGGTCGGTGGGAACTCGATCGCGGCCCGCAAACCCTGCATTATGATTTCTGGTGGAACCTGCCGCGCGACTACATGGTGTCGAGCGAATGGGCGTTGCCGCCGCAGTTCGAGAACGGCATCGTGGCGGAGGATCTGCTCTCCAACAAATACGGCCATCGGATTCACTTCTGGGATCTGCGCGCCCGGCGCAATGTGCAGACCATCGATCTCGGCGCCAATCATCAGATGGCCCTGGAAGTGCGGCCCGCGCACGATCCGGTTCGCGAATACGGCTTTCTGGGTGTCGTGGTCGATACCACCAATCTTGAAGGCTCGATCTGGACGTGGTGGCGCGAGGACGGCAAGTTTCACATCGAGAAGACCGCGACGATCCCGCCCGAGCCCGCATCGAAAGACCAACTGCCGCCCCTTCTACAAGGCTTCGGCGCCGTGCCGCCGCTGGTGACGGACATCGACCTCTCGATGGACGATAAATTTCTCTACGTGGCCTGCTGGGCCACCGGTGAGATGCGTCAATATGATGTCAGGGACCCACGAAGGCCGAAGCTGGCCGGTTCGGTGCACGTCGGCGGCATCGCCCGGCGTACGCCGCATCCGAACGGCAAAGCCTTTGCCGGCGGGCCGCAAATGGTCGAGATCAGCCGCGACGGCAAGCGGGTGTATTGGACCAATTCGCTGTATTCGACGTGGGATGACCAGTTCTATCCCGATGGCGTCCCCGGCGCCATGGTGATGGCCCATGCGAATCCGGACGGCGGCCTCGAACTGGCAAAAGACTATTGGATCGATTTCCCCGACGGATACCGAGCGCACCAGGTCCGGCTCGACGGCGGTGACTGTTCGACGGATTCGTTCTGCTACCCGTCGGCTTGATTGTGAATACAGCCGGCTGGGCACCGGCCTGGCTCTGGCTGGCTGTCATCGCGAGTGGCCTCTATCATGGCGTCAACCCTGGCATGGGGTGGCCGCTCGCCGTTTCGGCTGGATTGCTGGAACGAAGTCCGCGGGCGCTGCTGGCGGCGCTTGGCCCGCTCGCGGCCGGCCATCTGCTCGCGATGCTGCTAGTGATCCTGCCCTTCGCACTGCTGGTTGCTCTCGTCGAATGGCAGCGCACGATACAGATCGGCGCCAGCCTCCTCGTCATCGCCTTCGGCCTGTTCCGGCTTGCCAATCGGCGACACCCGAAGACGTTGGCGCGAATATCGCCGTCGCAATTGGGGCTTTGGTCGTTCGCCGTGGCGCTGGCGCATGGCGCGGCGCTGATGCTGGTACCGATCTATCTCGGGCTCTGCCGCGAAGCCGACCTCGACCGGAGCCATGACGCCGCCGGCACGCTCATCAATGCCAATCTCGGCATGGCCGTGCAGGTTGCCATCGTCCACGCGACCGCGATGATCGTCGCGGGCGGATGCTGCGCGTGGCTCGCCTACCGCTATCTCGGGCTCAAATTCATATCCCGGAGCTGGTTCAACCTGGATACGGTATGGGCCGCCAGCCTTGTCCTGGTGGGCGCGACTGCACTGGCGCTCAACCTGACCTGACACGGAAGCCGCTGATGTTCTTCAGCGCAGCTTGTCCAGCAGCGTCATCAGTATCTCGCGCTCCTTTGCATCTAGCGGCGCCAGCGTTTCGCGCGTGATTGCGAGCGCATTCGGCGCGACTTTCTCCGCCAGCTGCTGGCCGGCGCGCGTCAGGCTCACCAGCAGGCGGCGGCCGTCCTCCGGATCAGGGCTGGTCTCCGTCAGGCCGCGCGCGGTAAGGCGGTCGATCACGCCCTTGATGGTGGCGACGTCCATCGCCGTGTGTCGCCCGAGCAGGTTCTGCGAGCACGGGCCGGTCTCGGCAAGCTTCGAGACGGCCGCCCATTGCGTCGGGGTCAAATTGATCCCGATCTCGCGGGCGAAAATCGTGGCATGACGCTGCCAGACCTGGCGCAGGATGAATCCGATCTGCTCGTCCAGAATATAGGACGGCCGCGCCGGCTTGACGGCTCGTTTCGACGAAACACTCCTTGCCATCTGCGCCCTTGTCCCTTGTCCCTTGCCTGCCGCCTACAGCGACAGATGCGCGTCCCGGATGTCCGGACGCGCATCGAGTTCGGCCATCGTGCCGCCAAAGCAGATCTTGCCGCGCTCGATGATGTAGGCGCGGTCCGAAATCAGCCGTGCGAAATGCAGGTTCTGCTCGGATACCACGATGCTGACCCCTTCCCGCTTCATCGCGAGGATGGCGTCGACCATCTGTTCAACGATTTTTGGCGACAATCCTTCCGAAGGCTCGTCCAGCAACACCAGCGACGGGTTGCCCATCAGCGTCCGCGCGATGGTCAGCATCTGCTGCTCGCCGCCGCTCATGCGGCCGCCGGGGCGGTTGCGCATTTCGCCGAGATTGGGAAACAAGGTGAACAGCTTTTCGCGCGTCCACTGCGGCGCGTTTGGCCGCTTCGGCTGGCGACCGACCTCCAGATTTTCCTCGACCGTCAGGTCCGTGAAGATGCGCCGCTCTTCCGGCACGTAGCCGAGCCCGCCGCGCACGATCGCATGCGTCGGTTCGCGCGAGACGTCCTTGCCTTCGAACACAATCCGTCCCGAGCGGTTTTCGACGAGACCGACGATGGAACGGAACGTCGTCGACTTGCCGGCGCCGTTGCGGCCGAGCAGCGCGACCACCTCGCCCTCGCCGACTTCGAGCGCGATATCGAACAGGATATGCGCCGGGCCGTAAAAGCTATTGAGATCGGCGACCTGCAGCTTCATGCGCCGGCTCCCTCGCGGTGGCGCGCGTCGTAGACCAGACCTTCACCGAGATAGATGGCGCGCACCTCGCGGTTGCCGCGGACCTGCTCGGGCGAACCCTCAGCGATCAGGCTGCCGCGGTTCAGCACCAGGATGCGGTCGGCATGTTCGAACACCACGTCCATGTCGTGCTCGGTGAACAACACGCCGATCGATTGCTCGCGGGCGATGCGCGCGGTGAGCCGCATCAGTTCGATCCGCTCGCGCGGCGCCATGCCGGCGGTCGGCTCATCCATCAGCAGCAGTTTCGGCTGGTTGGCGAGCGCGATCGCAAGCTCGAGCCGCTTGAGGTCGCCGTAGGCGAGTTCGCCGCACGGACGCGCGGCATAAGCGCCCATGCCGACGAGATCAAGCAACCGGCCCGCCTCGTCACGCGCGTAATTCGCGGTTGAGCTCCAGAGATTGAACAATTGCCTTCCATACGACACGAGCGCGACCTGCACGTTCTCCCGCACAGTCATGGTCGGGAACGTCGCGGTGATCTGGAAGGTGCGCCCGACGCCGAGCCGCCAGATCGCGCGCGGTTTCCGGCCGACCGTGTCCTCACCGAGCAGCGTGATCCGGCCGCTGTCTGGTGTGTTCTGGCCGTTGAGCATATCGAAGCAGGTGCTTTTCCCGGCGCCGTTGGGCCCGATCAGCGCGAGGATTTCGCCTGCGCGCAATTCGAAGGACACGCTGCGTACGGCATGGACGCCGCCATAGGACTTGCTGAGGCCCTCGACCGAAAGCAATGTGGGGACCATGCTCATTCGGCAACCTCGACACGGGAGGTGGCGAGCGCGGATTTCTTGTCTTCGGAGGATCGCCGGCGGTTCCAGATCGACTCCAGCGTGCCGACGATACCCTTCGGGAAAGCCACCACCATCAGCACGATGAAGCCGCCCAATACCAATTTCGAAAGATCGGTCTGGCTGACCAGCCAGATGTTGGCTGCCTTGAATACGATGGCGCCGATAACCGCGCCCGAAACCGTCTCAACGCCACCGAGCAGCACCATGACCAGGGCATCGACGGACAGCGAAATGCCGAGGCTGTCGGGGAAGACGCTGCCCTTCAGATAGGCAAACAACGCGCCGCCGATGCCTGCAACCGTGCCTGATATAACGAAGGCGGTCCACTGAACGCGCTTGCCGTTGATGCCGATCGCCTCGCTGCGTAACAGAGAGTCGCGCGTCGCGCGCAACGCAAAACCGAACGGCGAGAACACGAGCACCCGCAACACGGTGACGGCGAGCGCGGCGATTCCGAGCGACAGCCAGTAGAAACTGGCCGGACCAGCGGCCCACTTCTCCGGCCAGACGCCCAAAATACCGTTGTCGCCGCCAGTCACCGCGACCCACTGGAAGGCGATCGACCAGACGATCTGCGCAAAGGCCAGCGTCAGCATCGCAAAATAGACGCCGGACAGTTGCACGGCGAAGAAGCCGAACACGGCGGCGCCCAGCAAACCCAGCAGCGGACCCAACAGGAGCGACACGATCATCGGCAGCCCCGCCGCCTTGGCGAGGAAGGCGACGCCATAGGCGCCGAGCCCGAAATAGGCGGCGTGACCGAACGAGGCGAGCCCGCCAACCGACATCAGGAAATGCAGGCTGGCGGCAAAGATCACGAAGATCGCGATTTCCGAACCGACCGTGAGCGCATAGTTGCCGGCGAACAGCGGCAGCATGGCGGCTACGACCAGCGCGCCGAGCGAGATCAACCGCTCGCCTGACGTCAGCGGCCGCCACGGGTTGACAGTCAATCCCGGCGTGCGCCGCGCGGCTGCTTCCGGCTTGCCGAACAGACCCCATGGCCGCACGATCAGGACCACCGCCATCACCAAAAACACCAGGATGATGGAGATCTTCGGGAAGATGAGGATGCCGAAGGCGTTGAGTTCGGAGACCAGCACTGCAGCGACGAAGGCGCCGATGATGCTGCCGAGTCCGCCGATCACCACAACTACGAACACATCGACGATGATACGGAGGTCCAGCGCGTGATGCACCGCGTCGCGCGGGATCTGCAATGCGCCGCCGAGCGCCGCGAGAAAGACGCCGAGCGCAAACACGCTGGTGAACAGCCATTTCTGATTGACGCCGAGCGCCGCCACCATGTCGCGGTCCTGCGTCGCCGCGCGCACCAGCACACCCCAGCGCGTGCGCTGGAATAGCAGCCAGAGCCCGCCAAGTACGATTGGGGTGAGCCCGATCAGGAACAGGTCGTAGCTCGGGATATTCTGGCCAAAGAACTCCACCGCCCCCTTGAAGCCGGGCGCGCGGCGGCCGAGCAGATCGTCCGGGCCCCAGATCAGCACCACGATATCCTGGACCATCAGGGTCAGGCCGAAGGTCGCGAGCAACTGGAACAATTCCGGCGCATGGTAGATCCGCCGCAGCAGCACCATCTCGACCAGCACGCCGACGGCAGCGACGACCAGCGCTGCGACCACGATGCCCCCCCAGAAGCCGAGCGCGCCGGACAAGCGCTCGGTGAGCGTGAACGCGACATAGGCGCCGAGCATGTAGAACGCGCCGTGGGCGAAATTCACGATCCGCGTCACGCCAAAGATGATCGACAGCCCCGACGCGACCAGGAACAGCGACGCCGCGCTGGCGAGACCGGTCAGGAACTGAACGAAGTAGAAGGCCATGGGCGGTCCGGGTTGGAAATCGTCAGAGTGACTTTCATCATTCGAGACGGCGCATCACGCCTCCTCAGGATGAGGTCCAAACCGCCCGCTGGGGGAGAGGTCGGTCTCAGACCCTCATCCGGGTGAGGGTACAGTTCTATCGATAGTGCACAACTCGGGAAGAGCGCCACACCGCCGCGCGTCTCGACCGTAAGAACGGGGATTGGGATAAGCTTCACTCCTTCGGACGCAGCTTTCCGACTTCCGCATCGCTCGGGAGGTAATCCGCGCCCTTGCGATAGACCGAGTCCACCATTACGCCCTTGCCATCCTTCAGCGCGGTCTTGCCGACATAGGCACCGAGTGTCGACTGGTGATCGATCTTGCGGAAAGTGATCTCGCCGAACGGCGACGGCATCGACAGGCCTTCGGTCGCCGCGATCAGCTTCTCCGGGTCGGTCGAATTGGCTTTCGCAAGGATCGCCGCCGCGGCCTTGATGGTCTGGTAGCCAACGATCGAGCCGAGGCGCGGATAGTCGTTGAACTTGGCCTGATAGGCCTTCAGGAATTTGTCATGGTCCGGCGTCTTGATGTCGTACCAGGGATAGCCCGTGACGATCCAGCCTTCCGGCGTCTCTTCCTTCAGCGGATCGAGATATTCCGGCTCGCCGGTGAGGAAGGACACCACCGCACGGTTCTTGAACAGACCGCGCGTATTGCCTTCGCGCACGAGTTTGACGAGATCGGCGCCGAAGGTGACGTTGAGGATCGCCTCGGGGTTGGCGGCGGCAACCGCCTGCACCACCGGGCCGGCGTCGATCTTGCCCTGCGGCGGCCACTGCTCGTCGACCCACTGGATGTCCGGACGCTTCTCCGACATCAGCTTCTTGAACACCGACACCGCCGACTGGCCGTATTCATAATTCGGCGCAATTGTCGCCCAGCGTTTTGCGGGCAGTTTTGCGGCTTCCTCCACCAGCATCGCCGCCTGCATGTAGTTGGAAGGCCGCAAGCGGAAAGTGTAGCGGTTGCCCTTGGACCAGGTGATGGCGTCGGTCAGGGGCTCCGCAGCCAGGAAGAAGACTTTCTTCTGGTTCGCGAAGTCGGAGACGGCGAGACCGATGTTGGACAGGAATGTCCCGGTCAGCATCGCGACGTTCTCGCTCGATACCAGTTCGTTGGCGGCGGTCTGCGCGTCGGCCGGCTTGCCGCCGTCGTCCTTGGAGATGACGACGAGTTTCTTGCCGTTGATGCCGCCCGCTGCATTGATTTCCTCGACCGCGAGCTGCCAGCCCTTGCGATAGGGCTCGGTGAAGGCGGGCAACAGCGAATAGCTGTTGATTTCGCCGATCTTGATCTCGCCGCTCTGCGCCACGGCACTGCCCGCCATGCCGGCGACCATGATCGCCAATCCCGCGCCCAGTAAATGTCTCCGTTGCATCCCAACCTCCAATGTCACTGTGAACTACTTCAGCCCGTCTTCGCCTTTGACTTCCGAAACCGTCAATCCGCCGACCCGCGGCAATGGCCTGCCGCTGTCGGTGACTGCAACCGCGACCATGATCTCGTTGGCGCGCGGCGCGTCGTTGATCTGCACTTCCATGCCGTCGAAATGACTGCGCACGAAGGCTGCGTCCTTGTGACCGAGCGGGATGTCGAGTGTCGTTCCGGGACCGCTGCGCTTTTTCGACGACGGGATCAACGCCGCGCCCTTGCTGAGCACCTTGCGCACCGGCGCCCCCATTTTGGGATGCAGGATCGCCGCTGCATGCTCCAGTTCGCCGTTTTCGCCGACTGCCGCGGCCTTGCCGTAGCTATGCGCCTTCGCACCGTCGATGCCGAGCGCCGCCACTGCTCTTTTGGAAAGGAGATCCCCGAGTTCTTCGCCGATTTCGATCAAGGGCGTGAGATCCTCGACATACCGGCCCGCAAAGGGATTTTCTATCACGGCAATCGCCGCGGCCCGCCGTGTCGGCGGCGCAACTTTCTGCCCCATCTCGAGATGGGTTTCCTCGACCACCGTAACGATCTTGCGAATGATCGCGCTCATCTGTCAGCCTCGCTCCCGATCAAACACGTACTACTCCAGTCGGCGCGCTGCCGTGAACCGCTGGCAACGCATTTGCTCTGATCCCTGTTGACCCCACCAGGACTGTCTCGCCTAGTAGACGCAAGGCCGCACCTTCAATCAATCCCGCCGCAAGCAATTGCTGTGCCCGGCCAATCCCTGCGCTCAAGGCGTCGTCTATCTCGCTTTCCCCGAACGCACCGACGGAGCGCGTGACAAGGCGCGCGCCGAGGTCGCTGTCAGGCTGCAATTCATTGGCCGGCAGGCGGGCAATCGCGGGATGCCCGGGCAGATCGACGGCATTGGCGATAACAGTGGCGGCGGCATCCGCCTGCGACGCGGCTTTCGCCAGCACCGTCACCGCGTCAGCGATCCCGAGCGAAAAGCTGCGGCCATGCCGTCCGCTGGTCGCGATGCCGCGGGCCGGATCGCCGGACTCGATACCGATGGTTTGCATCACGCCACGATGGTCCGGCCGGTCTATCAGCCCGACAGAAAATTGCTCGAGACCGGTCAGGTGCAAGGCGATGTCGCCGCCATTGTTGACGTAGGCGCGATCGAGCTGCGCCGCGTCAAGCATGGCTCCGAGAATCTCCTCCGCGACGCTGCCCGCTACCGCGGCCATCGGCGTGATGAACTGACCGGCCGCAAACGGCGCCACCGCCGCATGCATACGCCGCGCGACCACACCCCGGAGCGGGTTGCAAGCCGGATCGGCCGCCTTTCGAAGCTCGGTCAATTCTTCGCAGAGTTCGTCGAGCAAACCGTCAAAGCGTCGCGCCGCAGCCTCGTAGGCCATGCGTACCGCACCTTCGCTTCCCTGCGCCTCGATAACCAGATCGATCGGACCATCCTGCAAATGCAGCCGCTTGCCGTCAGGAAGAAGCGCTATTTGCGGGAGCCGCTTCATGTGCGCCGTCCGGGCAAATACGGCATCGAGCGGAGTTCGGTATTGTCCCGCAGCGACGCCAGCGGACGCACGTGATCCATGTGGCCGCCGAGCGCGGCATAATCGGAAAGCCGCAACGTGAACTCGATCGGCGCCACCAGCGCCGGCGTTGGCACATAGCCGAACGCGCCGGCCGGCATCTGCGTGACGTCGACCATGAAGGTGATGCCGCCGCCGGGCCAGACGTAGACCGGCGCACCGCCGCTGGTGACCCGCGTCAGTGCGTCCTTGACCGAGCGCGTCAGCCGCACCGGGTTATCTGTAACGCCCGCGCGCAGCGAGCCGCCGGCGCCGCCCATGAACAGCACGGTACACAGCGCCGGCTCGCAATTCTCCTGGATACGTTCGACCGAGAATTTCAGGTCGAGCGGCATCTGTTTCTCGACCGGCCGCAGCGCCTCGTCGAGTTCGTAATAGGCGGCGTGCTCGCCGGTGGTCGAGACCATCAGCATGGTCAGCCCGGGCCGCGCTTCCTTCGGATTGAACGGCCCCAGCACCGAAAGCGGGTCGGAAATATTGGTGCCGCCCCACCCGGTGCCGGGATCGGCGACCTGGAAGTACCGGCCCGGAGTTCGAGCGCCGCCCCTTCATCTTGATTCCGGTATCGGGAATATCCAGCAGCTTGCCGGCCTGATGCTCACTGAGAACGCCAGTGATGTGGTCGTCCACCACCACGACCTCGTCGACCTTGCCATGCCACTGCTTGGCGAACATACCGATGGTCGCCGAGCCGCAGCCTACGCGCATGCGCTCTTCAGGCACGCCGTTGACGATGGGAGGATAGCCGGCCTGCACGACAACGCTAGCGCCGCCATCGATGGTCAGTTCCACCGGCTTGCAGTTGGAGAGGTCCATCAGCGCGTCGCAGGTAACGCGGCCTTCCTTCTTGGATCCGCCGGTCAGATGATGCACGCCGCCGAGGGACAGCATCTGCGAACCGTATTCGCTGGTCGTCACGTGGCCGATCGCCTCGCCTTCCGCGCGGACGGTAGCCGTCTCAGGCCCGAGATAGCGGTCGGTGTCGATCTTCACCTTGACGCCGCAATAGCTGAAAATGCCCTCGGTCACGACCGTGACCATGTCGACGCCGTCGACTTCCGAGGACACGATGAAGGGTGCCGGCTTGTAATCGGGATAAGTTGTTCCTGCGCCGATGGCGGTGACGAACACGCTGGGTTCGTGCACGAGCTTGCCGTCCCAATCGCCGCCGGCCTGGAACGGCACCAGCCGCCCACCATGCGATACCGTTCGCTCCAGCACGATGTGAGGATCGACGCGCACCAGTTCGCCATTGTGATTGGCATAACGATCGCACGCACCTGCCGCGCCCGGCTTGATGTAGCACATCACCGGGCAGGCATCGCAGCGGATCTTGTCGCCACCGGCGACGGTCGCATCGGTCATGAACAAGCCTGCGGTCGAGAAGGCGCCGATCGGAGCCGCCTCTTCGCGGTCCGGTCACTTTGTTCGTATACGAATGATGTTGCGCGCGGACTTGAACGCTGTCAAGCGGGCCGGGAAGCCAAAAACCTCCCCTGCCGCATAATAGCTCATTTGCCTCGTATCCCTGTTCATAAAGGGAGCAACGCGCTGCAGCGCGGTTGGCACGCTTGCACGTTTGTACACAAACGGTATCTTTGCCATGCGTCCCGCGCAGGATTTTGCAGCGCAGCGAGGACGCGAGGGAGCATGACGCAGAGCATGATGCGCCTGACCGTCAACGGCAAGACGAGCGATGTCGATGCCGCGCCCGATACCGCATTGCTCTATGTGCTGCGCAACGACCTAGAGCTGAACGGACCGAAATACGGCTGCGGGCTCGGCGAATGCGGCGCCTGTGCCGTTCTGATTGACGGCGTCGCCGCGCGCTCCTGCGTGATCCCGATCGAGGGCTGCGGCGGGCGCGACATCGTGACGCTCGAAGGTCTCGGCACGCGCGAGCATCCCGATCCCGTACAGCAGGCCTTCATCCACGAACAGGCGGCGCAATGCGGCTATTGCCTCAACGGCATGATCATCGCCACCAAGGCTTTGTTGTTGCGTTCCACTCGCCCGTCGGACGATGAAGTGATGGAAGCGCTGCGACATCATCTGTGCCGCTGCGGCGCGCATGTCGAAATCCTGCGCGCGGCCATGCGTGCCGCCGGCCGGGCTGTTGAGGCGCAGGTCTGATGACGGCGTCAGGCACGACCGCGGAACGCGAACGGATACAGGGCACGCTCTCCGTCGTCCGTCCCGCCTCCCCCGTCGAGACCGTCAAGTTCGAAACCTTCATCAAGATTAGCGCCGACGGATCGGTCACCGCCTATAACGGCCACGTCGATCTCGGCACCGGCATCCGTACCGCGCTCGGCCAGATTGTCGCGGAAGAGCTGGACGTATCCTTTGCGCGCGTTGTCGTCGTGCTTGGCGATACGTCGCTGGTCCCCAATCAGGGCGCGACGATCGCGAGCGAGACGATCCAGATCACCGCCGTGCCACTGCGCAAGGCGGCAGCGCAGGCGCGGCAATTTCTGGCCGCCCGCGCGGCGGAACGGCTGGAGCTTTCGGCCGATGATCTCGTCATCGAAGACGGCTTGATTCGCGGGCGGGACAATCGCAGCGTCAGCTATGGCGAATTGATCGCGGGTGAGACCATCCGACTTGAGTTGGCCGATGATGTTCCGGTGAAGTCTATCGACGCCTACACCATTGTGGGTCAATCAGTGCCGCGCATCGATCTGCCCGCAAAGGCCACCGGCGAGCTGGTCTACGTTCACGACATGCGCGTGCCCGGCATGCTGCATGCGCGCGTCGTGCGTCCGCCCTATGCCGGTGTCGATGTCGGCGATTTCATCGGCAACAGCCTGATCGCGGTCGACGAAGCATCCGTCAGCAACATCCCCGGACTTGTCGCCGTCGTCAGGATCGGCGACTTCGTCGAAATCGTCGCCGAGCGCGAGGAAAACGCCATCAAGGCCGCGGCGCAGCTCAACGTCACCTGGAAGCCGGTGCCGACGCTGCCCGACCTCAAGGACATCGAGACCGCGCTGCGCGCCAATCCATCCACCCCGCGAACGCTGATCGACAAGGGCAATGTCGATGCCGCGATTGCCGGTGCAGCCAAGCCGATGCCCCGCACCTACATCTGGCCCTATCAGATGCACGCCTCGATCGGCCCATCCTGCGCGGTTGCCGACTATCAGGAGGATCTCACGCGGGTCTGGTCCGGGACGCAGAACCCGCACCATCTGCGAACCGAACTGGCACGGCTGATCCATCGCCGCGAAGCCGAGATCGAGGTGATCCGGATGGAGGCCGCCGGCTGCTACGGCCGCAACTGCGCCGACGACGTTTCCGCCGACGCGGTGCTGCTGTCACGCGCCGTCGGCCGTCCTGTTCGCGTGCAATTGACGCGCGAGCAGGAGCACGCCTGGGAGCCAAAGGGCACCGCGCAGTTGATGGACGTCAACGGCGGATTGAACGTTGACGGCGGCGTCGCCGGTTACGATTTTTCCACGCGTTATCCGTCGAACGGCGCACCGACGCTGGCGCTGCTGCTGACCGGCGCCATCCCGCACACGCCCGCAATCTTCGAGATGGGCGATCGAACCGCTATCCCCCCCTACGACTACGAGAATTTGCGTGTAGTGGCCAATGATATGCCGCCTATCGTGCGTGCTTCCTGGTTGCGCGGCGTCTCGGCACTTCCGAACACCTTTGCGCACGAATCCTGGATCGACGAATGCGCCGACGAAGCCGGCGTCGATCCGATCGAATACCGCCTACGCTACCTGAAGGATTCGCGCGCCGTCGATCTCGTCAATGCGGTGGCGGAACGCGCCGGCTGGAAGCCACGGCCGGTACGGCAGGAACCAGAGACGGAAGGCGACATCGTGCGTGGGCGCGGCTTTGCCTATGCGCTCTATGTGCACAGCAAGTTTCCGGGCTACGGCGCGGCGTGGTCGGCCTGGATTGCCGACGTCGCCGTCAACAAGGCGACCGGCGATGTCAGCGTAACGCGCGTCGTGGCCGGGCAGGATTCCGGCCTGATGATCAACCCGGACGGCGTGCGCCACCAGATCCACGGCAACGTCATCCAGTCCACCAGCCGCGCGCTGATGGAGGAAGTGTCATTCGACCGCACCTCGGTGACGGCCCGCGAATGGGGCGCCTACCCCATCATCAAATTCCCTGAGATCCCCAAGATCGACGTGCTGATGTTGCCGAGGCAGGACCAGCCGCCGCTCGGCGTCGGCGAATCCGCCTCCGTCCCAAGTGCGGCAGCCATTGCCAACGCCATTTATGATGCGACCGGCGTCCGCTTCCGCGAATTGCCGTTTACGCCGGAGCGCATTTTGCGTGGGCTACGCGGCGAGCAGCACCTTGAACCGGATGCATTGCCGCCGCCAACATCCACGCCGCAGCCTGACACGAACCGATGGTGGAGGCCGTTCACCGAGCGACGCAGCGCATTCGCCACGGCGGCAGCGCTCTGCGCCGCCGCGATCGGCATCGGTGCCGCCGTGCTGCCATGGCGCGCAATCGCGCCGATCGCGCGACCCGACGCGTCCGTCTATTCGGCTGCGACCATCGCGCGTGGCCAACAACTCGCCGCGCTTGGCGACTGCGCCGTTTGCCATACGTCCGCAAACGGCATCCTCAATGCCGGCGGAAAGCCGCTGCCGACGCCGTTCGGTACCATCTATTCGACGAACATCACCCCCGATGTCGAAACCGGCATCGGCGCATGGTCCTATCCCGCCTTCGAGCGTGCGATGCGCGAAGGTATCCATCGCGACGGCAAACATCTCTATCCGGCATTTCCGTATACGCATTTCGCAAAGGTGGCTGACGCCGATATGCAGGCGCTCTACGCTTACCTGATGGCGCAGCCGGCGGTTCGCGCAGAAACGCCGCAAAATGCGTTGGCGTTTCCGTTCAACCTGCGACCGCTGATGGCGGGATGGAATGCGCTGTTCCACACGCCCGGCACGCTCCAGCCTGATCTGGCCAAATCGGAGGTCTGGAATCGCGGCGCCTATTTGGTGGAAGGCCTCGGCCATTGCAGCGCCTGCCATTCGCCGCGCAATGCGCTCGGCGCGGAGCAGGCGAACGCCTACCTCGCCGGCGGCTTTGCGGAAGGCTGGGAGGCGCCGGCGCTGACGTCGCTGTCGCGGGCACCGATCCCTTGGAGCGAAGACGAGCTTTACGCCTATCTGCGAACCGGCGAGTCGCGGCTTCACGGCGTCGCCGCCGGGCCGATGGCGCCGGTGGTGAAGGAACTGACGGCTTTGCCGGATTCCGATATCCGCGCCATGGCGGTCTATCTGGCTTCGTTCAACGATACCGCCATGGATCGTGCGGCGCAGCAGGCGCTCGCCGCACGGCTGGAAGCTTCGACCGGCACGCGCACGGCGGCCGCCTCCAGCATCGGCGCCCGGATCTACCAAGGCGCCTGCGCCGTGTGCCACGAGGTCGGCGGCGCGCCGCTGTTCGGCAGCCGGCCATCGCTGGTCCTGAACAGCAATCTGCACAGCACCATCCCAGACAATCTGATCCAGCTTATCCTACACGGCATCGCCAAGCCGGCCGCAACCGACCTCGGCTATATGCCGGCCTTCAAGGACAGCCTGACCGACGGCCAGGTGGCGGAACTGGCCACCTATCTCAGGCGTCAATTCGCCCCGGACAAGCCGAGCTGGACCGGCATCGAAGCAGCAGTCGGCCGAATCCGGCAGGAATAGCGCGCTGAGCTGCCATGCCGCCGCCAAATCCCACTGGTTGAGCGGCTCCCGGCGCGGTAGAGTTCCGCCATGGCGGTTACCGATATTGCGTCCCGAACCTATAATCACGGCTGGCGGCTCGATCCGATCGTGCGCAGCCTGCTCGATACCGATTTTTACAAGCTGCTGATGCTGCAGATGATCCGTGAATTCTATCCGGATCAACAGGTCACCTTTTCGGTCATCAATCGCAGCAGGCACGTTCGCCTTGCCGAGATCATCGACGAAGGCGAACTGCGCGCGCAGCTCGATCATGCCCGCACCATTCGCTTTTCCAAGAAGGAACTGATCTGGCTCGCCGGTAACACGTTCTACGGCAAGACCCAGATGTTCTCCCCCGACTTCATCAACTGGCTCGCCAACTTCCGTCTGCCTGAATACGAGCTGCACAAGGTCGACGGCCAGTACGAGCTGCACTTCCATGGCCCGTGGACCCACACTACGATGTGGGAAATCCCGGCGCTTGCGATCATGAACGAGCTTCGCTCGCGGCAAACGACCAAGGGACAAGGCCGCTTCGTGCTCGACGTACTCTATGCCCGCGCCAAGGCCAAGCTGTGGTCCAAGGTCGAGCGGCTGCGAAAGCTGGACGGCCTTCGGCTGTCTGACTTCGGCACCCGCCGCCGCCATGGCTTTCTCTGGCAGCGCTGGTGCGTCGAGGCCGTCAAGGAGGGCCTTGGCTCCTCCTTCACCGGCACGTCCAATGTGCTCCTGGCCATGGACAATGATCTCGAAGCGATCGGAACCAATGCGCACGAACTGCCGATGGTCGCCGCAGCGCTCGCCAATGACGACAACGAGTTGCGCTGGGCGCCCTATCGGATTCTGGATCAATGGCGCCATACCTATGGCGGCAACCTCCTGGTCGCGCTGCCCGACGCCTTCGGCACCAAACCGTTCCTGCGCGACGCGCCGGACTGGGTCGCTGACTGGACCGGCTTTCGCCCGGACAGCGCGCCGCCAATCACGGCCGGCGAGGACATCATCAAGTGGTGGAAGCAGAAGGGCCGCGATCCCCGCGAAAAACTTCTGGTGTTCTCCGACGGCATGGATGTCGGCTCGATCGAGGAAACCTACAAGCATTTCTCGGGTCGCGTGCGCATCTCGTTCGGCTGGGGCACCAACCTCACCAATGATTTCATCGGCTGCGCGCCGGACGGTTCCGCCGATCTCGACCCGATCTCGCTGGTCTGCAAGGTGACCTCGGTCGATGGACGGCCGGCAGTCAAGCTCTCGGATAATCCCGAGAAGGCCACCGGCTCCCCGTCCGAGGTTGAGCGTTATCTGCGCGTGTTCGGAAATGCCGGCCGCGTCCGCACCGCCGTGCACGTCTAGACATATTCATCCTGCACCAACTTTTTTGACGAGCCCCGCATGCCCGCACCCAAGCCGCCTGCTTTTGAGACCTTGAGCCTGCACGCCGGCCAGCGGCCGGATCCCGCCACCGGCGCCCGCGCGGTTCCGATCTATCAGACGACGTCCTACGTATTCCAGGATTCCGACCATGCCGCGGCGCTGTTCAACCTGGAGCGCGCCGGACACATCTACACGCGCATTTCGAACCCGACCACGGCGGTGCTCGAGGAGCGCCTGTCCGCGTTGGAAACCGGCGTCGGCGCGATCTGCACGGCCAGCGGCATGGCCGCGCTGCACCTGGCGATCGCAACGATCCTCAACGCCGGCGATCACATCGTCGCCTCTGCCTCGCTCTATGGCGGCACCATCAACCTGCTGGCGCACACGCTGCCGCGCTTTGGCATCACCACCACCTTCGTCAAGCCACGCGCGCTCGATGAATTTCGTGCAGCGATCAAGCCGAATACACGGCTGGTGATCGGCGAGACCATCGGCAATCCAGGGCTGGAGGTTCTGGATATTCCGGCGGTCGCCCAGATCGCCCACGATGCGAAGATTCCGCTTCTGATCGATAATACGTTTGCAACGCCGTTCCTCAGCCGCCCGATCGAACTCGGCGCCGACCTCGTGATGAACTCGGCGACCAAGTGGATCGGCGGCCACGGCATCGCGATCGGCGGCGTCATCGTCGACGGCGGCCGGTTTGACTGGCATGCGTCGGGCAAATTTCCCCAGCTCACCGAGCCCTATGCCGGCTATCACGGCATCGTCTTCGACGAGCAGTTCGGCCAGGCCGCCTTCATCATGCGGGCGCGCACCGAAGGGCTGCGCGACTTCGGCGCCTGCCTGTCGCCGACCAACGCGTTCCAGCTGCTGCAGGGCGTCGAGACGCTGGGCGTCCGGATGGAACGGCACATGAGCAATACACTTGCGGTGCTGGAGGCATTGACCGCCAACAAGGCGGTCGAGTGGGTACTGCATCCGGCGCTTGAAAATCATCCCGACCATCAACTCGCCAAGACTCTTCTACCGCGCGGAGCAGGATCAATCGTCTCGTTCGGCATCAAGGGCGGACGCGCGGCGGGCAAGAAGTTCATCGAGTCGCTGCGGATGATCAGCCATCTCGCCAATGTCGGCGACGCCAAGACGCTGGTGATCCACCCGGCTAGCACCACGCATCAGCAGATGGACGCCACGCAATTGAAGGCAGCAGGCATCGGCGAGGAGCTGGTGCGGCTGTCGGTCGGGATCGAAACCGTCTCCGACATCATCGATGATCTCGGTCAGGCGCTCCGCGCATCGCAGAAGGTTTGAACCATGCAGCTCTCCGTCAACGGTGCTGATGTCTTCGTTGCCACCGGCGGCCGACCGTTCGATCCCTCGCTTCCTGCGGTCGCGATGCTGCACGGCGCGGGGTTCGATCATTCGACCTGGGCGCTGCACAGCCGCTGGTTCGCGCATCACGGCTATTCCGTACTGGCGCCTGATTTGCCCGGACATGGCCGCTCAGCGGGCAAGCTCCTGCCGACCATTGCCGACATGGCCGACTGGACTGCGGCGCTGCTCGACGCCGCCGGCGCGCCAAAAGCCAAGTTCGTCGGCCATTCGATGGGCTCGCTGATCGCGCTGGAGACTTCCGCGCGGCATCCCGACAAGGTTTCCGGACTCAGCCTGATCGGCACCGCCGCCACGATGACGGTGGGTCCGGATCTGCTCAAGGCGGCAGAGGCCAACAGTCCCGATGCCTTCGATATGGTTTCGATCTGGGGCCTCGGCTTCAAAGCCGAACTCGGCGGCAGCCTCGCGCCGGGACTGTGGATGCATCAGGGCGCGCAACGCGTGCTGCAGCAAACCCAGCCGGGCGTGCTGTACAATGACCTCAACGCCTGCAATTCGTATCAGAACGCGCTCGCAGCCGCTGCACAGGTCAAGGTGCCCGCGACCTTCATCCTCGGTGAGCGCGACATGATGACACCCGCAAAGGCCGGCAAGACGCTCGCGGCGGCGACGCCGAATTCCCGCACCGTCGTCGTTCCCGGCGCCGGCCATATGATCATGGCGGAGGCACCGGACGAGTTGCTGGCGGCGTTGCAGCAGTGATGCTCTTCTTCTTCCTTCTCCCCTTGTGGGAGAAGGTGGCGCGCAGCGCCGGATGAGGGGTTCCATCAACGTCAATACTCGTGGAGAGAACCCCTCACCCGTCGCCGAACTTCGCTCGGCGCCACCCTCTCCCACAAGGGGAGAGGGTAAGCAAGCATACTGCCTTGCCGTCGGCTTGCGCTCCACCGGATGAATATCGATGCCTCGCAATCTTCCCATCCGCAGCACATCCATCGCCAGCTCTCGCCCGATGCGGTCGCGATCCAGCACGCGGATCAGATCGTCGACGCCGTTGATCTCGACGCCGTCGAGTTTGATCACGACATCGCCCGGCAGCAGGCCTGCCTTCGCGGCCGGGCTGTCCGGCTCGATCTGCGCTAGCAGCGCGCCCATCTTGTTGTCGATGCCGGCGACCACGGCATGCCGCCGCGGGATCGGCGCGGTCTGGCCGGCGACGCCGATATAGGCGCGGCGGACATAGCCGTGACGGATGATCTCCGACAGCACAAACTGCGCGGTGTTGCTGGCGACCGCAAAGCAAATGCCCTGCGCGCCGTTAATGATGGCGGTGTTGATGCCGATGACTTCAGCCGACGACGACACCAGCGGCCCGCCGGAATTGCCGGGGTTGAGCGCGGCGTCGGTCTGGATCACGTCTTCGATGGTCCGGCCGCTGACCGAGCGAATCGAACGGCCGAGCGCCGACACCACCCCGGCGGTCACCGTCGATTCGAATCCCAGCGGATTGCCGATCGCGACCACGAGCTGGCCACGGCGCAGGCTTTTGGAATTGCCGAGTGACGCATAGCGCAGATCCCGCGCGCCGTCGGCCCGCAACAAAGCGAGGTCGGTGTCGGGATCGACGCCAAGTACATGGGCGTCGGTGACAAAGCCCTCGGTGTCGCGCAGCCTGATCTCTTTCGACGATCCGACCACATGGCTGTTGGTCAGCACCAGTCCATCCGGGGAGATGACGATGCCCGAACCAAGTCCGCCGCGCTCGCGCGCGGAGCGCACTTTTGGCCCGGTTTCAACACGCACGACGGCAGGCCCGACGCGTTCGGTCACGCCGATCACGGCGTTGGAGTAGGCGTCGAGCAGGGCCTGATCGTTTGCAGGAGCGGGTTCGGGAGCCGGCGACAGGTCGTCGCCGGAAATATCTGAGGTAAAATCCAGCATGGCGAGCTTCCTTCGGTCCCACCAGATGGTGGCCGGGGCACGCCCTCGCAAGGGCCCTGGCCTGCGCGCAAGGCTGCCCTGCCCGCTATTGCGCTCGCCTGAGCGTCCCCGCGCGCGCCCTGACGGGATCGAGCAACGCCCAATCGCCCTCGTTCAGTGTGTAGCCCTTCGGGAACGGCGCGCGCAATTCGAGCCCGAGCGAGCGCAGCACGCGGTCGTCGCGGTAATAGCATTGCAGGACGACGCGGACGAGCGTCGCCGCCGCGCCGCCGCCGGTGGCGCGGAAGTCGTTCGCGATCGCGTCGCGCTTGGCCGGGTCGAGTTCGGCCAGCGACCGTCCGGCCAGCCGCGCGAGGTGGTCGAGCGCCTGCTTCACCAGAGCCGTATCGCGGCCGAGCGTCGCCAGCATGTCGGCCTGAATGGCGGGATCGTCCGCGCCGGGCACCTTGTACTCGTCGCTGGCGGGAACGATCATCGCGGCGACTGGTGCGGAGATCGTCGCGTTGGGCGGAGGTCAGTTCATTGGTTGCGGACATGGCGATCTCAATCGAAGAGGTTGGCAAGGCGTTGCTTCATCTGGTCGGCGACATAGAGCGCGATCGCCTGGATGGTCGAGGTCGGGTTCACGCCGCCCGACGTCACGAACACGCTGCCGTCGACGATGAACAGGTTCTTCACGTCGTGCGAGCGGCCCCATTCGTTGACCACGGAACGTGCGGGATCGGTCCCCATCCGCGCCGTCCCGAGCAGATGCCAGCCGCCCCATGGAATCGGGTTGTTCATGCAAATGTCGGTCGCGCCGGCGGCTTCGAGAATCTCCCGGCCGCGCGCCAGTCCATGGTCCATCATCTTCTGGCTGTTCGCGCTGATGGTGTAATCGATTTTCGGCGCGGGGATGCCGTGACCGTCCTTCAGCACGGGATCGAGCGTGACCCGGTTATGCTCCTCGGGCAGGTCCTCGCAGATCGCGGAGACAGCGAGGCGATGGCCGTTGAGCTTGCGGAACACACGGTGATGATCCGCACCCCACGGCAGGATGCCTTTCTGTTCGCTCGCAACAGCTTCGAACACCGGTCCTGCACCGCGGCCGAACTGGATGCCGTAGCCGCGGACGAATCCGCGCGACCGATCCGTGTCGTAAAACTCCTTGCTCCAGAGGCAGGTCGGCGGCGCGCGGTTGCTATCGGTCGGCTCCTTCACAAAACCGTAGATCTGCGCATAGGGATGGAACATCAGGTTCTTGCCGACCAGGCCGGACGAATTGGCGAGCCCGTTCGGGAAGCGGCCGGAGACGGAGTTCAGGAGCAGCCGAGGCGTGCCGACGCCATTACAGGCGATGATGACGACTTCCGCTGGCTGGAATTGCTCGACGCCATCCTTGTCGTAATAGACGACGCCCGAGGCCATGCCATGCTCGTTGGTCAAGATCTCACGCACGCGGCAATGGGTCTTGACCTCGACGCCGGCGCGGATCGCGTGCGGCCAATAGGTGATGTCGGTTGAGGCTTTTGCGCCCTGCGCGCAGGCCGGCGTGCAATGGCCGAGATTGATGCAGCGCGCCCTGCCCTCATAATCCATCGTCGCGACCGTGGTGTCCGATGGCCACCAGTGCCAGCCGAGCTTGTTCATGGCGTTGCCGATCAGCGGACCTGACAGGCCGAGCGGCTGCGGCGGCATCGGCGGGTGTGTCAGCGGCGAAAGCGGATCGCCCGACATGCCGGATACGCCCATCATCCGGTCGTTCTCCTCGAAGAACGGCGTGAGCGCCTCGTAATCGATAGGCCAGTCGTCGGCGATACCGTCGAGCGTCTTCACCTTGAAGTCGCTTGGATGAAGCCGCGGCCAGTGCGCGGTGTACATCACGGTCGAACCGCCGATGCCGTTGAAGTTCACCACCTTGATCGGGGAGTTGTCGTCGTTGATCGGATAATCCTCGGGCCGGCCCCGGATGTTCGGGCTGGTCGACCAGTCGCCGTAGAACTTCGCCTCCCAGTCGCGTCCGGTGCTCGGATATTCCGATGGATTCATCCAGCCGCCCTGGTCGAGGCAGAGGATGTGCATCTTGGTATCGGCCAGGCTCCACGCCACCGCCGCGCCGGACGCGCCGGCACCGATGATCAGAACGTCAACGGGATCGTGCTTCATTCTTGTTACCTGACAATCCTTACCGGTAGCGTGCGGATGCCACGGATGAAATTCGAATAGAGCCGTTGCGGCGGGTTGACGATCTCAAAACGAAGGTCGCGGTTCAATACTTCCTCCCAGAGGATGCGAATTTGCTGTTCGGCGAGGCGGTCGCCGACGCAGCGGTGGATGCCGGCGCCGAAGGCGAGATGCTGGCGCGGCTTGACGCGGTCGATGATGAACTCATCCGCGCGATCGATCTTGCCCTCGTCACGGTTGCCGGAGATGTACCACATCACGACCTTGTCGCCCTTGGCGATCCGGCGGCCAGCGAGCTCAACGTCGTTGCGTGCGGTGCGGCGCATGTGCAGCACCGGCGTCTGGTAGCGGATCGTCTCCGACACAAGGTTTGGGATCAGGTCGCGCCGCGTCCGCACCAGCTCAAACTGCTCGGGATTGTCCACCAGCGCCATCAGCCCACCACTCATGGAATTGCGCGTGGTGTCGTTACCGCCGACGATCAATAGCCCGATCGTGCCGATAAACTCACGGGTCTGCAGATTTTGCGTGGCCGGCGAATGCGCCAGCATCGAGACCAGGTCGAAGGTCGGCGGGGCATCGGCACGCGCATTCCACAATTTGCGGAAATACTCGCCCATTTTCACCATCTCTTCGTAACGCTCGTCCTCCGAATGCACCACGGCATCGGGCGAATCGACATTGGCGATCGCCACGTCCGACCACCAGCTCAGCTTCATGCGATCCTCCCAAGGGAAATCGAACAGCGTCGCCAGCATCATGTTGGTCAGATTGGTCGAGACCCGCTCGGCCCAGTCAAAGGTCTCGTTGCGCGGCAAGGCATCCAGCACGTCGCTGGTTCGCTTGCGGATCAATTGCTCGAAGTTCGCGAGGTTGGATGGCGCCACGATCGGTGCGACGGTTCGACGCTGCGCGGTATGGCCCGGCGGGTCCATGCGGATGAAGCTGGTGCGCTCCTGGCCCTTCGGCTGGTCAGTCACCTGGATACCGCCGAGCTCCGAACTCGACGAATAGTTCTCGTGGTCGAGTTCGACGGCGAAAATGTCGTCGTAGCGCGTCACCGACCAGTAGGGCCCGAACGGCGAGGCCTCGCAATAATGCACGGGATCGTCACGGCGCAGTTGCTCGAACAGCGGCGGCCAGGTGTCGTCCTGGTAAAGGTGGGGATCGCTGACGTCGATCGACGTCAGCCTGCGCTGCAGCGCCTGGGCCATAGTTTGCCTCCCCTCATGCCGTCGCCGCCTTTCGGGCGATCTGAACCCCGACGATAGGGGCAGATGCGGTCGCGAGTAAAGCCAGCCGGAATTGGCCGGCGGCAAACCTGCAACCCTGCCACGCGTCCATGCAGGGTTTGTCCGCGGGGGCGAGTGCAGGTAGTTTTGGCAGAATTCAAACCATGGGAGCGACGCCGATTCCGGACCTCGACGTGATCATCATTGGCGCTGGCCTGTCCGGCATGTACCAACTCCACCGCCTGCGCGAACTGGGCCTGCGGGTACGGGTGTTCGAGGCCGGCACCGACGTCGGCGGCACCTGGTACTGGAACCGTTATCCCGGGGCACGCTTCGATTCCGAGAGCTATTCCTACGGCTATTCGTTCTCGAAGGAGTTGCTGCAGGAATGGGACTGGTCGGAGCATTTCGCTGGCCAGCCCGAGACGCTGCGTTACTGCAACTATGTCGCCGACAAGTTCGACTTGCGCCGCGACATTCAGTTCGAGAGCCGCGTCACGGCCGCCGTGTACGAGGAAGAAACCCGAAGCTGGATCATCACGCTGGAGGACGGCAGCCGCTTCAATTCGCGATTCCTGATTACCGCGATCGGGCCGCTCTCGACGCCCACTTTGCCCCGGGTCGAGGGACGCGACGATTTCAAGGGCGCGTCGTTCCACACCGCACGATGGCCGAAGCGGCCGGTGGATTTCGCCGGCAAGCGCGTGGCCGTGATCGGCACCGGCGCGACCGGCATCCAGACCATCCAGACCATCGCCAGCCAGGTCGGCCATCTCACGGTGTTTCAACGCACGGCCAACTGGGCTGCGCCGCTGCACAATAGCAAGATCGACGCCGAGACCCAGGCCAAAATCAAGGCCGGCTATCCCGAGATTTTTGCGCGCTGCCGCGAGACGTTTGCCTGCTTCGTTCACACCGCCGACCCGCGCGGGGCGTTCGAGGTGTCCGACGAGGAGCGCGAGGCCAACTATGAAAGGCTCTATGGCGAGCGCGGCTTCGGCATTTGGGTGGGCAATTTCAACGACATCCTGATCGATCGAAAGGCGAACGCGACGATCTCCGATTTCGTCGCACGCAAGATCCGCGAGCGGGTGAAGAACCAGGCTGTGGCCGAGAAGCTGATTCCGAAGAACCACGGCTTCGGCACCCGCCGGTTGCCGCTCGAGACCTTCTATTACGAGGTCTACAACCAGGACAATGTCGAGCTGGTCGACATCAAGGAAACCCCGATCGAGTGCATCACGCCCAAGGGCATCAAGACCAGCGAAAAGGAATACGAATTCGACATCATCATCTACGCCACCGGCTTCGACGCCATCACCGGCAGTTTCGACAAGATCGATTTTCGCGGCGTTGGCGGTGCGCGGCTGAAGGACAAGTGGAACAAAGGTCCCGAGACCTATCTCGGCATCATGGTGCACGAGTTTCCCAACATGCTGATGCTGATGGGACCGCACACCGCGCTCGGCAACATTCCGCGCAGCATCGAATACAGCGTCGAGTGGGTGACCGGGCTGGTCCGGTTTGCAACGAAGAACGGATTGACCCGGCTAGAGGCGACGCCGGATGGCGTGAAATCCTGGACCGATCACGTCAAGGCGCTTGGCGAGGGAATGCTGGCCAACGAGGTCAATTCCTGGATGACCGGGATCAACTCCAACGTCGAAGGCAAGCAGACCCGCATCGTCGCCCGCTACAGCGGCAGCGCGCCGGCGTATCGGGCGAGATGCGACGAAGTGGCGGCGAAGGGATATGAGGAGTTGCGGCTGGGGTAGCGGTAACACACACTCCTCTCGGGTGGGCAAAGCGAAGCGTGCCCACCATCAAGCAGCGAACTCGGTGACAGATGGTGGGCACGTCGCTCCGCGCCTTTGCCCATCCTGCGAGATTCGCGTTTGATTTGTAGCCCGCATGAGCGTCAGCGATATGCGGGACCGGTCCCCTGGGTCGCTTCGCTCGCCCGGGCTACGCCATCACCACGCGTCGATGCACGGCCGCTTCTTCGCCGTGCGCGCTTCCAGTTTCGGCACCGACCGCAGGCCGGACATGATCCAGTGCCGCGTATCGGCAGGATCGATCACCTCGTCGATCTCCAGCACAGAGGCGATCGAGACGGCCTTGCCGTTGGCGTATAGCTCGGCGACCTTGGCTTGGTAGTAGGCCTCGCGCTCGCCGGGGTCATCGATCGCTTCCATCTCCTTGCGGAAGCCGAGCCGCACATAACCTTCCAGCCCCATGCCGCCGAACTCGCCGGTCGGCCAGGCCACCGTGAAGAACGAGGCGTGAAAACCGCCGCCGATCATGGCCTGTGCACCGAGGCCATACCCCTTGCGCAGCACGACGCCGAACAGCGGTACCGTGAGGCTGGCGCCGGTCACGAACATCCGCGCGACATGACGGACGATCGCGGTCTTTTCGGCTTCAGGGCCGACCATGAAGCCCGGCGTATCGCACAGCGACAAAATGGGAATGTCGAAGGCGTCGCAGAGCTGCAGGAAGCGGGCGGCCTTGTCGCCGGCCGGCGCATCGATCGCGCCGCCGAGATGCTTGGGATTGTTGGCGATCAGGCCGAACGGCTTGCCCTCGATACGGATGAACGCGGTGATCATGCCGACGCCGAAATCCCGGCGGATCTCCAGTACCGAGCCTTCGTCGGCGAGCAGATCGATGACATTGCGGATGTCGTACACCCGCAGGCGATTTTCCGGGATCGCCCGCCGCAGCAGGCGCTGGTCCGGCGCCTTCCAGTCGGCGATCGCGCCCTGAAAGTATGATATATATTTTTGCGCCGCGGCCGTGGCTTCCGCCTCGTCCTCGACCAGGATGTCGATGACGCCGTTCGGCGACTGGACCGACACCGGGCCCACTTCGGCCGGATGGTAGACGCCGAGACCGCCTCCCTCGATCATCGCGGGCCCGCCCATGCCGATCGAGGCGTTTTTCGTCGCGATGATGACGTCGCAGCAGCCGAGCATCGCGGCGTTGCCGGCAAAGCAATAACCGGAGACGATGCCGATAACCGGCACCAACCCTGACAGCCTTGCGAATTGCACGAAGGACGGCCCGTCGAGACCAGTCATGCCGAGCCGGTCGGTGTCGCCGGGACGGCCACCGCCACCTTCGGCATAGAACACCAACGGCAGCCGCCACTGCTCGGTCAGGCTGAGCATGCGGTCAATCTTCTTGTGATTCATGTGGCCCTGGGTGCCGGCCAGCACGGTGTAATCGTAGGAGATCACCATGCAGCGGGCGGCATCCGCGCCAAACTTGTCCGCATTCACGGTGGCGACGCCGGAGATCAGCCCGTCGGCCGGCGTGTTCCGGATCAGATCGTCGACCTTGCGGCGCCGGCGCTGGGCGGCGATGGCGAGCGAGCCGTATTCGACAAAGGAGCCGTCATCGACGAGATCGGCGACGTTCTCGCGCGCGGTGCGCTGGTTGGTCTTGCGGCGGCGCTCGACCGAGGCCGGGCGGTTTTCGTCGAGCGTGATGGCGTGGCGCTCGATCAGTTCGGCGAGATCGGGACGGATGTGATCGAGATCGAAATCCTCCTCTTCAGTCACATCATGGGCATCGATCTCGGCCGGCTCCAGATAGAGGATCGCCTCGTCCTGCATCAGCGTCATGCCGGCTTCCGCCGCGATGCTTGTGACCGTGCCGCCATGCGGCGCGGTCACCAGATGCTCCATCTTCATGGATTCCAGCACGGCGATCTGCTGGCCGGGGCGGACAAGATCGCCTTCCTTGACGTCAATTGACACGATGGTGCCTTGCAGCGGCGCCGGCACCGCGACCGAGCCGGCCGGCCCGGTTGCCGATTCCACCACCGCAAGCGCGAGTGTCTCGTCATCGGCGGCATCGCCGGATTCGACCAGCGCCGTCTCGGCAATCGCCTCAGCCGTCCTCCTGACTTGACCGACGAGAGCGGCGACATGGGCCTCGATGAAGCCGGTGCTGAGGCGGTTCTCGACAAAATCCGGATGAGCCAGGATCGCCGCGAGGAACGAAATGTTGGTGGCAACGCCGCCGATGCGGAACTCACGCAGCGTGCGCGAGGCCTTGTGCACGACGTCGGTCCACTCGCCGTCCGGCGAGTGCACGATCACCTTGGCGAGCAGCGAGTCGAAGGCCGTGCTGGTCCGGTAACCCGAATAACCAAACGTATCGACGCGAACGCCGGGGCCGGCCGGCAGGTCGAACATCGCCAGCGTTCCGCCAGTCGGCCTGGTCCCGCCAGCCTCGTCCATGACCTCCATGTTGACCCGGAGCTGCATCGCATAACCGCGCGGCTTTGGGATATAGGCCTGCGCCAGCCCGAGCGAACCGAGCGTGGCGCCGGCGGCGACCGCGAGCTGCGACTGCACGAGATCGAGGCCGAGCACCTCCTCGGTGACGGTATGCTCGACCTGCAGGCGCGGATTGGCCTCGATGAAGGCGAACGCGTGTTCGCCCGTTCTGGCGTCGTTGTCGACGAGGAATTCGAAGGTACCGAGATTTTCGTAGTTGGCGGCCGCCGCAAGTTCCTTGGCGGCATCGATGATGCGCCCGCGCAAGGCGTCGTTCAGCGAAGGGCTCGGTGCGACCTCAATGAGTTTCTGGTTGCGGCGCTGGACGGTGCATTCGCGCTCCCAGAGATGGCTGATCGCACCATAATGGTCGCAGATGATCTGCACCTCGATGTGACGCGCGTTGCGGATCAGCCGCTCGACATAGACGCCGTCGCTGCCGAAGGCCGCCATCGCCTCCGACTGACAGCGCGCATAGGCCTCCTCAAGCTTGCCGACGTCATCGACGATGCGCATGCCGCGACCGCCCCCACCGGCGATGGCCTTGATCATCACGGCCCCGCCCGGGCCAAGTGATTCGAAAAAGGCCTTCGCTTCCTCCAGGCTGGTCGGCCCGTCGGTGCCCTCGATGATGGGCACGCCGCATTGCTTTGCGAGCGCCTTGGCCTGCGCCTTGTCCCCGAACAGGTCGAGCGCCTCCGCGGACGGCCCGACGAAGACGATGCTTTCTTCGACACAGCGCCGGGCCAGCTCGGAATTCTCGCTGAGAAAGCCATAACCCGGGTGCACCGCATCGCATTGGGTGGCCTTTGCCGCGGCGATCACGGCCTCGATGTCGAGATAGGCCCGCGCGCCGCGCCCCGGAATCTCGTGGGCGGCGTCGGCGGCACGTACGTGCATCGATTGCGCATCGTCGGCGGAATAGATCGCGACGGTGGCAAGGCCCGCATCACCGGCGGCGCGCGCGATACGAATGGCGATCTCGCCACGGTTGGCGATCAGCAGCTTGTGGAAAGACATTGCGGTACCTGGTTAGCGATCTTTCATGGTCGGATCGAGCACGATACGCAGGGATTCGCCAAGCGCATTGAAGGCCAGGGACACCACCAGAATGGCAAGCCCTGGCGCGTACATCTGCTCCGGCGCGATCTCCATATACTGGTAGGCCCGGGCCAGCATGGCGCCCCAGCTCGGGTTGGGTGGCTGGATACCGAGCCCGAGGAAGCTGAGGCTGGCTTCCGCCAGCAGCGCCGCCGCCAGCAGCAGCGTTACCTGCACGATGACGGGCTGCAGCGCGTTCGGCAGCACGTGCTTCCACAGGATATGCCAAGCCGGCGCGCCAAAACACCTGCTGGCATCGACGTAGAGTTCCTGGCGCACGATCAGGGTACGGGCGCGGACGATCCGGGCCAGCGCCGGGAACATCACGATGCCGACCGCGATCATGCCGTTGGTCAGTCCGATGCCAAGTGCGCCGGTAACCGCGATCGCCAGCACGATGGCCGGAAACGACAGGAAAGTGTCGATCACGCGGCTGATGATGTCGTCGGTCCAGCCGCCGAAGAAGCCGGCGGCGAGCCCGACCGGCAGGCCGATCAGGATCGCGACGCCAACCGCCAGCAGGCTGGCGTAGACGGTGGCCGGCGCGCCGTAGACCAGCCGGCTGAAAATATCGCGGCCGAGATCGTCGGTGCCGAGCAGATGGCCCGGCCCGGGAGGCGCCAGCATGTTGTTGGCGTCCTGCGCGGTCGGCGCATAGGGCGCGATCCAGGGCGCACCGATGGCCACAATCACCAGCACCAGCAACACCAGGATCGCGAGCGCTGCCCGGAAATCGCCGGCCAGCCACCGGAACAGGCGGCGCAACCGGCCCGGCTCGGCGGTAGACTTGGGCGTGGAGAGCGAAAGCTCCGTCATTGCTCGATCCTCGGATCGACGGCGGCGCAGAGCAAATCGGCGATCAGGTTGACCGCGATGACCACGATCACCATGGCGAACACGACGCCTTGGACGATCGGAAAATCGCGCTGCAGCGCGCCGCGCACGATCAGGCTTCCCATGCCCGGAATCGCGAACACCGCCTCGATCACGACGGTCGCCGCCAGCATGCGGTTGACCAACAGGCTGATGATGGTGAACAGGTTGACGCTGACGTTCTTCAGCCCGTGCTGCCAGAGAATTCGCGTCATCGACAAGCCCTTGGCGTGCAGGGTGCGCACATATTGCGACGACAGCACTTCCAGCAGCGATCCGCGCAACTGCCGCGCCACTTCCGCCATGCCATAGGCTGCAATCGCGATGCCCGGCAACAGCGCGTGCCGGATTGCTTCCCATGGCGAGGCGCTGAAGGATTTCGCGCCGGTCGCCGGTAACCAGTTCAGCTTCAGTGAAATTTCGGCGACCAAAATCATCGCCAGCCAGAAGCCGGGAATGGCAACGCCGAGTGAAGCAACCAGGCTGACCGCCTTGTCGACCCAGCCATCGGGCTTGATCGCGGCGATCACCCCCATCGGGATGCCGGTGACCAGCGCCAGCACCAGGGCGATGGCGACGATCAGGAGCGTATTAGGGAAAGCTCGCGCGATGGAAGTGGCGACCTTTTCGCCGGTGAGCAGCGATTGCGAAAGGTCGCCCTGCACGACATTGCCGAGCCAGGCGCCGTACTGCACCAGGAACGGCCGGTCGAGGCCGTAGATCTTGCGGATCTCGGTGATGCGCGCGTCGGTGGCGTTGTCGCCAGCCAGCGTCACGGCGATATCGCCGGGCACCAGCTTCAACAGCGTAAACACCATGAAGGTCGCGAGCAGGATGACGGGCAGCGCCTGCAACAGGCGGCTGCCGATCACCCGCGTCGGACTTCGCCGCGCCATGAATTCAGCTCTCCAGCCAGACGTCGTCGTATTTCGGCTTGCCCAGCAGGTTCGGCTTGTAACCCTGCACCTTCTTGTTCATGGCGACCAGTTCGAACTGAAACGCGAGTGGCGCCACGAAGGCGTTTTCCATCACCAGCCGCTGCACCGTGGCGAAGGCCTTGCGCCGCATCTCGATGTCCTCCGACGCCCGCGACTCCTTGATCGCGGCTTCGAGTTCCGCCGGCACCGGCGCCCGGCCGCCATTATAATAGGCGTCCTTGGTGAACATCAGCGAATAGGTCAGGCTGGGATCGGGCCGGCCGGTCCAAGCCGCCAGCAGACCAGAACCGCGCTTCTCGGCGCCGAAGAAGGCGGCGGAAGCTTCCGCAATCGGCGCGTTGGAGAATTTTACGTTCATGCCGGCCTTGCGGAACTGTTCGATCAGGATCTCCTGGCGCTGAACCAAATCCTGATCGGGATAGCCGATCAGGTCGATCGCAAGCCCGTCCTTGAAGCCGGCCTCGGCAAGAAGTGCCTTCGCCTTGTCGGGGTTATGGGGATAGAGGCCGGCAACGTCCTTGTCGTAGGCCCAATGCGCCTTCGGCAGGTTCATGTAAGCGGGCTCGGCAAGGCCGGCCAGCGCCGCCTTCACGAAGGTCTCGCGGTCGATCGCGAAATTAAAGGCCTGGCGGACTTTGACGTTGTCGAACGGCGGCTTCGCCCAGTTCAGAAAAATCTGGAAGACATAGAGTGTCGGCCCGTTGGCGATCTTGACGCTGGGAACGCGGTCCATGATCGCCTTCTGGCGCGGCGGCAATTGATACATCAGGTCGTTCTGGCCGGCAGTGACCGAGCGCGAGCCGGTCGTCAGTTCCGGGATGATGGAGAGCTCGATGCCATCCGGATATGGACGATTGGGCTTCCAGTATTTCTCGTTGCGCTTGACCACGATCTTTTCGCCGTCCGCCCAGCTCACGAAAGCATAGGCCCCCGCGCCAACCGGCGTGCGCGTGACATTGCCGGCGCTGGAAGCCTTGAGAGCCGTCGGCGACACCATCATGCCGGCGCGGTCGGAAAGGATGCCCGGCAGCGCGGCATCCGGTGTATTCAGCTTCAGCGTCACCTGCATCGGACCCGTGACCTCGGCGGATGTCATCGAAGCAAGATCGGCCTTGATGTTGGATTTCGGGTCGCTCTTGTTGCGCTCCAGGTTGAATTTCACCGCCTCGGCGTCGAGCCGCGTGCCGTCGTGGAAGGTGACGCCGGAGCGGATGTTGAGCACCAGCGTTGCGGGATCGGTAAAGCTCCAGCTTTCAGCCAGGCCCGGCTTCGGTTTCAGGGTTTCAAAATCCCATTCGGTCAGCGTGTCGTACATCGTGAACAGGAAGGCGTGATCCGAGCCGGCGCCGCCAGTGGCGGGATCGAGGCTCGACGGGTTGGCCGGCGCCGAAATGCGCAAAATTCCCCCACGCTTCGGCGTGCCTTGCGCGAAGGCGTTGCCGCCGAGCGCCGTGCCCGCCAGCGCGCCTGATATCAGCGCCATTGCCTCGCGTCGGGTCGTTGATGTCATGGCCTGTTCTCCCTTGGGCGATTTTATCAATTGGGCGAAAAGTTCGGTCGGTCCGCGAAATGGCAGGCGACCCAATGATCCCTTGCCAGTTCGCGCCAGTCCGGCGTCTTCTCGGCGCAGAGCGGCTGCGCATACTGGCAGCGGGTCCGGAAACGGCAACCCGAAGGTGGATCGATCGGGCTCGGGATTTCACCCTGCAGTACGATCCGCTGGCCGCCGCGCATCGACGACGGCAACGGCCGTGGCTCAGCGGACAGCAGCGCCTGCGTATAGGGGTGCAGCGGCCGTTCGGAGACTTCCTCCGTCGGGCCGAGCTCGACGAAACGGCCGAGATACATCACCGCGATACGTTCGCTGATGTGCGACACGACAGCAAGATCGTGCGTGATGAAGACGTAGGTAAGCCCGAGATCGCGCTGCAGTTCGGCGAACAAATTCAGCACGTCGCCCCGAATGGACATATCCAGCGCGGCCACCACCTCGTCGCACACGATCAGTTTCGGGCGCAGCGTCAGCGCGCGCGCGATCACCACACGCTGTTTCTGACCACCGGAAAGCTGGTGCGGATAGCGCGCGCTGACATCTTGCGGCAGGCCGACACGGTCCATCGCTTCGCGCGCGCGCTTGAGACGCTCGGCCTTGCTTCCTTCACGCGCCAGCTCCAGCGGTTCCAGCACGGAAGAGAGGATCGTCATGCGCGGGTTCAGCGCGGCGTTCGGGTCCTGAAAGATGATCTGATAGTCACGGCGATGGCTCTGGAATTGCCGGCGCGGCAGAGCGAGCGGGTCGAGACCATTGTGCAGGATGGCGCCCGCGCTTGGCTTCAGCAAAAACACCAGCGCGCGGCCGATCGTGGTCTTGCCCGATCCGGATTCGCCGATGATGCCGAACGTCTCGCCGCGGCGGACGTCGAAATCGACGCCGTCGACCGCCTTGACGGTCGCACGGCGATCGCTGGTCTGGAACTGGACCTGGAGATCGCGCACCGAAACGATGGCATCCTCGACGCCTCCTCTGGCGATATCGGCGGCCGGCGCGCTCATGGGTGACCGATCATGGCCGCGATCGGCGCGTTCGACGCGTGCTGCAGCGCGCCGGGCAGGTCCAGCTCATTGAACCGCCAGCAACGCACCTTGCGGCCGGAGCCCGCATCGCGCAGTTCCTGTTCCTTCTCGCAGCCGTCGATGGCGTGCGTACACCGCGCCTTGAAACGGCAGCCATTCGGCATGTCCATGATCGACGGCACCCGGCCGGGGATCGAGGGCAGCTTGCCATGGCGCGGGCTCAGATGCGGCAGCGAGCGCAACAGGCCCGAAGTGTAAGGATGGAGCGGCCGCACCAGCGCGTCATCAACCCCCGCGTCCTCGATCACCTCGCCGGCATACATCGTGATCATGCGCGTACAGGTCTCGGCAACGACGCCGAGGTCGTGCGTGATCAGCATCAAAGCGGTGTTAGAGGTCTCGCTGAGGTCGCGCAGCAGTTCCAGAATTTGCGCCTGCACGGTGACGTCGAGCGCGGTGGTCGGCTCATCCGCGATCAGCAGCTGCGGCCCGCAAATCAAACTGGCCGCTATCATCACGCGCTGGCGCATGCCGCCGGAAAGCTGATGCGGATAATCGTCAATACGCCGCTCGGGCGAGGCGATGCCGACGCGGCGCAGCATGTCGAGGGTGCGCTCCCTCGCCTCCTCCTTGCTGATGTTCGTATGCACGCGCAGCGTCTCGGATATCTGGTGGCCGACGGTGAACACCGGATCGAGCGCGCTCATCGGCTCCTGGAAGATCATGGCAATACGCCGGCCGCGGATGGCGCGCATGGCGCGGGCCGAGCACTTCGCGAGATCGACGCCGTCGAACAGGATCGAGCCGTCTAGGCCAGCAAAATTGTTCGGCAATAGCCGCAGGATCGAGAGGCCGGTAATCGTCTTGCCGCAGCCGCTTTCGCCGACGATGCCGACACGCTCGCCGGCCGCGATGTCGAAATCGATCTTGCGGGTTGCCTGCCAGACGCCTTGGGACGTTTTGAAGCGGATGCCGAGGCCGCGAACCGACATCAGCGGCTGCGGCGCGCTGGATGCGGCCGCCTTGCCATGACGCTGTGCCGGCTGTGTCCCTGCCATCAGCCCGCCGCCCGCTTCTTTTCCTTGGTAAGCTGTTCTTCCATCAGCATCTCAGTGCCGATGATGCCGTCGCGCGTGAGCTGGTCGATCTCGGCATCGGAGAGCCCGAGCATGCCGCCGAGAACCTCGCGGTTGTGCTCGCCAAGCGTCGGTGGCGCGCTTCGGATCGCAAACGGCTTTTCGGTCTCGCGGAATGGCATCGAGGGTTGCGGGTGCGGGCCGATGAACGCGCGATCGATCTGCTGGATGAAGCCGCGCGCCTGCAGTTGCGGATCGTTCAACAGTTCGATTGGCAGCCGCGCCACGCCCGAGGCGACGCCCGCCGCCTGCAATGCGTTCATCGCCGCATCGGCATCGCGCGCCGATGTCCAGACCGCAACCGCAGCCTCGATCTCGCTTTCGATCGCGCGCCGGCCGGCGGCGGTCGCGAGTTTCGGATCGGAAGCCCAGTCGGTACGGCCGAGCAGCGTGGCGAGCTTCGGCCACATCGCATCCGAGGATATCGCGACAACGATCCAGTTGTCGGCGCCCGCGCATGGAAAGCAGCCATGCGGTACGAAATCCGGATGACGATTGCCGTATTTCACGGGCGGCTTGCCGTCGATCGAATGGGCGATGATCCAGGGCGCGGCGAACGGCATCATGCATTCGATCTGTGCGAGATCGATGAACTGGCCCTTGCCGGTCAATCGCGCGTGGATCAGGGCGGTGAGCACGGCGGCGCAGCCATTGAGGCCGCCGACGGCATCGCCAAAGGCGGTGTGGCTCATCACGGGCGGGCCATCAGGATCGCCCACCACGCCCGGCAGGCCGGAGCCCTGTTCCAGCGTCGAGCCATAGGCGCGGCAATCGCGGTTGGCGCTGCCGGCGCCGAACGCCGACATCGACATCATCACGAGTTTAGGATTGAGCTTGCTTAGGACGTCGTAGCCCAGACCGAGTTTTGGCAGCACCTCGACCGAATAATTGTCGACGACGAGATCGGCGTCGGCCAACAGCCGCTTGGCGAGTTCAAGCCCTCGCGGCCGCGTGAGGTCGAGCGTGATGCCGCGCTTGTTGCGGTTCATGATGCAGTACCGCACCGACTTCTCGTACATCTGTTCGAGAACATAGGCCGGACGGCGGTCGACGCCGCGCCACCAGTCCGGATATTGCGTCGCCTCGATCTTGATCACGTCGGCTCCGAGATCGGCAAGCGTGCGCGTGCAGATCGGGCCGGCCCAGCCCATCGAGAAGTCGACGACGCGAATGCCTTCGAGCGGGAGTTGATCGCGCCCATTCAGCACAGGCGTCTGCACTCGCGCACGCTCGCCGGCATGGGCGCTGCCGAGCATCTGTTCGCCGATATCAGGCACCGCACCGCCACGCCGCGGCGGCGTGCCGTTCAACCGTTGCATGGAACCTGCGGTAAAGCCGGTCTCGTCGCCGATCATGACCGGAACAATCGCGCCTCGGGCTTTTTTCTCTTCATCCGCGATCAGGTCGGCAATGCCGGGCACCGGCACGATCGGAATTTTTCGCCGCAAGCCCTCCTCAAACCATTCCTGCGCGGAGCGCTGCTTCAGCCGCGGAATGAACTCGCCCTCGATTTCTTCCATGCGCTGCAGGCGATCGGTACCCATGAACAGTGTCGGGTCATCGCGCAACGCGTTCAGCCCCAGCATTTCGCAAAATGCACGCCATTGTGCGGGCGTTACTGTGGTGACGCCGAGCCAACCCTGCTTTGTCTCGTAGATGCCGACCGGAAAGGTCGGCCAGAAGCGATTGACGCCGATCCGCCGCATGATGTCGCCGCGCGTAAACGACTCGAACATAATGTATTCAGTCACGGCGATCGACAACTCGAAGATGCTCAGGCGACTGAAGCGGCCGCGCCCGTCCTGCATGCGGCCCACTACCGACGAGGCAGCGGCGATGAAGCCCCATAGGCCGGCGAGGATGCCGGTCTGGAAGTCCGGCGCGTGCATCGGCGGTCCATCGGCCGGGCCGACCAGCTTTATGAGGCCCGTCAACGCACGAATGGTCAAGTCGGTCGCTGCGAATTTTGCATACGGCCCCTCGCCGCCGAACCAGCTCGCGTCGATATGAATGAGGCCCGGATTGCCTTGTTTGATCGCCTCGAGATCGAACGACGGGCATTCCGCCGCATCGATTTCGCGGCCGTCGAGCAGGATGTCGCAACCGCCGATCAACTCCGTCAGGCGAGATGTTGCCTGCGGATCATCAGGGTCGAGCGCGACGCTCGACTTGTTGAAGTTGAGGAAGGCGAACCATGCGCTGTGTCCTGCCGGCGTCAATGGCGCGGCGCGGCGAAGCGGATCCCCCTGCTGCGGCTCGATCTTGCAAACGGTCGCGCCGAAATCGGCAAACAGGCGCGCGCAATAGCTTGTCGCGGCGCTGCTCCCGATCTCGACAATCCGCAGATGCGACAACGCGCCCATCACGCTTCCTCGTGCCCCAGCGCCGACGCAAGCGGCGCCGGTCCGTTTCTTGTTGCCGGACATGAAACCTTGATGGGATTCCGATGCAAGTGGAATTTTGTTCCGCTTTACGGAATACGAGGCAAGCGCGCAGCGTCAGTGTCGTTGCGATGCCGTCTGCTTGCAATCGTGAGATTAGACGGCTTGGAAGCGGCGTAGCCTAGCGGCAATCGAGATGCGCTTCAAACCAGCCCTGCAGCGACGCTGATAGCGGCGACCAGGCGCGTTGAAACCGGAAAGCGCCTTGGCGTTGACGCGGTAGATCCCGCGCAATTCCTGCTCGATGGCCGGAAGATCGACGCCAGTACAGCGGCCTTCGCTGACGATGGTCCGCCCGTCCACGACCACATCACGCAGCAGCGACGCATTGCCGCGTGCGAATAGAAGATCGATGGCGTTGACCGGCATAATCTGGTCGCGGTCGAGACGATCGAGATCGATGGTGACAAAATCTGCTGGTGCGCCACATACCAGCGCACCCGCTCCCGGCGCGCCGGTCGCCTTGCGGCCGTTGGCGATGGCGAGACCGAGAAATTCGGAAGTGGTCCAGGTGCGCTGGAAACCGAGACCGCCATGCATCATCTGCACCAGCCGCATCTCGCGCAGCACATCGTCGTCCTCGTCGAGCGCCAGCCCGTCGACGCCCACCGCAATGGCGCAGCCGCATTTGTGCGCGGCGGCGATCGGCGCGAGCCCGGAACGCAGATGCATGTTGGAAGAGAAATTGGTGACGATGCGCGCGCCGGACGCTGCGATCATTTCGATCTCGTCGGGACGGGCATGGATGCAATGCGCCAGCGTCAGCCGCTCCGACAGGAAGCCGATATCATGGAGATAGCGGACGACCCCATCAGGAAAGTGCTGATCCGCCCAGGCACGCTGATAGACGGTCTCCAGCAGATGCATGTGGATGCGCCGCCCGGTCTGCGCGGAATTCTCCGCGACCGCCTCCAGCAGCGGCTTCGAGCACCACTGCACGCCGGCCGGACCAAGCTGCACGTCGACCTTGGGTCCCGATATCGCAGCGGCAATAGCGTCTGTCAGTTCGATGTAGGCTCGCGGCGACATCGGGGCCCGGACAAACAGCTCTTCGATCGTCTTGCGATCGTCACTGGCAAGACCGGCCAGCAGCGGCGCTTCATCGCCATATACGACCGGATTTTGATCGCGCACCGCAAGCGCGAACGCGATGCGGATACCGACGTCAGACGCGGCGCGCGCGATAGCCTTGGCTTCCTCGACCAGCGGCATCGCGCCGCTCGGGCGAGTATAATGGATCATCATCGCCGCGCACCCTGCCCGCGCCGAACGCGCCAGCGCGGAAGCTGCGGTCAGGTAAGGATCGACCGGCGTGCCGAGCGCGGAGCGGAGGATCCAGCTTTCCAGCGGCATGCCGAGCGCGCCGAACGAGGACGCGGTCGGACGCGCGTGATCGTGGGCGTTGATGAAGGCGGGGAGCACGAGGGAGCGCGGGCCCGCTCGCGGGCGTCGCTCCGGTGGAGATATCGGTGATGACGCCGTCGTCGTACCGGAGCACGACGTTTTCGAGTACGCCGCGATCAGGGCCGGAGAACAGGCTATCTGCAGCAATTTCGGTGGTCATGACAGCACTCCGTCATTGCCTGCGACAAACGCAGAGCGTTTGCGCAAGGGAGCGAAGCGATGAGCAATCCATCTTTCCCGTGTGTAAGCATGGATTGCTTCGCTTCGCTCTGCAATGACGAGGTTAGTTCGCCGTATAGGTCAACTCACGTTCCGCGCGCGGCGGCAGGAACTCGCGCGAGAAGATTTCCGCCGGCGTCGGCGCCCGCGCAAGCTGGTAGCCTTCGACGATGATGCCGATGGCGCGGGCCATGCGATCGTCCTTGACGTCGCCGACGCCGATTTCCTTCATCTCCGGCGAGACGATCAGCTTGTCGAAAGAATATTGCAGGCGGCGTTTTTCGACCTCGACATTGATCAGATTGTCGTAATTGACCGCTGCCTTCATTCCGGCGTTCTGGTCCTTGGCGACGGCGATCATGCCCTTGTTGACGGCGCGAACGAGCCCGGCGACGGCCTTCGGGTTTGAGGTCAGCAGCTTGCGCGAGACCATCACGCCGTTGGAATAGAGGTCCATGCCGTAGTCGCCGAACGAGAACCACTTGTAGTCCTTGTCCGGATCCTGGCGGTTCAGCACAAGGTTGAAATAGCTGGTGATATTGAACACGAGGGCTCCGTCGATGTCGCCCTTGATCAGCATCGGCTCCTGCAGGTTGGGCGCCATGTTGGAGATCTTGATCTTCTCGCCCTCGAGCTTGTTCTTCTGGACGAACACCGGCAGCAGCCGCGTGGTCGGCGTGCCCTGCGCGCCGCCGAGCGTATGGCCTTCGAAATCCTTGATGGTGTTGATGCCGCTGGTCTTCTTGGTGACGATGGCGAACGGCGGCTGGTTCCAGATCATGTAGACCATGACGGGGGCATCCTGCGGCTTGGTCGAGGCGTTCTGGATGATGGCGTTGACGTCGCCGAAGCCGGCATCATAGGCGCCGGACATGATGCGCGTCACCGTGGCGCCCGAACCCTCGCCCTGGTCGATCACGACATTGAGGCCCTCTTCCTTGAAGTAGCCGTTGTCCTTGGCATAGAAGAACGCGGCGTCGGAACCTTGCGTCTTCCAGCCGAGGGTGAACTTGATCGTGGTTTCCTGGGCAGACGCGGTGCCGGCTAACAAGGCAACTCCCAACAGCGCGGCGCTTACTCTGGCTAACATCGTGGTCTCCTCGATAAGGGGTGGATGGCGTCGGTGAAAATTTTCTTCATGTCGCGATCACGTCGCTCTTGCGGGTCGCCCAGCCGGTGACGCGCCCCTCGATCAGCGAAAAGATCACGTAAAGCGCGACGCCGAGGCCGGCGAGCACGAACAGGCCGGCGAACACCAGCGGCACGTTGAAGTTCGAGGACGCGCTCATCATGACGTTGCCGATGCCGCGGTTCGAGGCGACGGTTTCCGACAGCACCGCGCCAACAAAAGCGTAGGAGACCGCGACCTTCAGCGAGGCAAAGAAAAACGGCATGGTCCGCGGCAACCCGACGTTCCAGAGAATGTCGAGCTTGCTGGCGCCGAGCGCCTTCAGCACGTCCTCCAGCTCGGGCTCGGTGGTGGCGAGGCCCGTCGCGATGTTGACGACGATCGGGAAGAAGCAGATCGACAGCGCGGTCAGTACCGCCGGCACCGAGCCGGACCCGAACCACAGCACGAAGATCGGCACCACGGCCACCTTCGGGATCGAGGAAAAGCCGACCAGCAGCGGATAGGCGGTGTCGTAAGCGGTCTTGGAAACGCCGATCACCGCGCCGAGCACGACGCCGAGACCGACGCCGAGCACGAAACCGATCATAGTGGTCGCCAGGGTCTGCAGGATGTGCGGCCACAGGATCGGGAATTTCTCGAACAGCGTCACGAATACCTGCGACGGGCGCGGCAGCACGAGATCGGACATGCCGGTCACCAGGCAGAACAGCTCCCAGGCCACGAAAAACAGAACGATCAGTCCCGCCGACCAGGCCTTTTGGCGATAATCGAGATCGGGCATATCAAGCCGCTCCCTGTGCCGATGCCGTACGCGCATCGACGATGAACGCGCGCAGCTTCTGGTTCAGCGCGACGAAATCCGGCTCAAAGGTCATCGCGACCGTGCGGGGACGGACGAAGTCGACGCGGCTGTCGTCAATGATGCGGCCCGGCCGCGCGCTCATCACGCAAATGCGGCTACCGAGGAACGCCGCCTCGCGCAAATCATGCGTCACCAGCAGCACGGTCGGCTTGTGGGCGATCCAGAGGTCCTGAAGAATCGACCACAGTTCTTCGCGCGTGAACTGGTCGAGCGCGCCAAAGGGCTCGTCGAGCAGCAGCATGCGCGGCTCATGGATCAGCGCGCGGCACAAATTGGCGCGCTGAAGCATACCGCCGGAGAGCTGCCACGGATAGCGGCTGCCAAACCCCTTGAGGCCGACCTGCTCCAGCAGCGCATTGGCTTTGTCACGAAACTCGGTCTTGCGCAGCTTGCGGAATTGCGAACGGAACGGCTGGACGATCTTGAGCGGCAGCATGATGTTCCGCTCGATGGTCATCCAGGGCAGCATGGTCGGATTCTGGAACGCCATGCCGACACGCAGTGCGCGCGCCGCCACTTCCCGGCCGCCGACAATGACTGCTCCGGTGGATGGCTGCACCAGCCCGCTGACCAGCCGCAGGATAGTGGACTTGCCGCATCCGGAAGGCCCGACCAGCGCGACGAACTCGCCGTCGGCGATCTTCAGCGTCGTGGTAGCAAGCGCCGGCACCGCGCGGTCGCCGCGGCCGAAGGTGACCGAGGCCTCTGACAGTTCGATGGCGATGGGCGCGGCGGAGGCCGGAACCGGCACGCCCGAGAACTCGGAATGTGGTTGCATGCGCATCATGGCTGCAAGTGCATGCAAGCCGGATGCCAGCCAAACTCGGCTTGAATATCAAGGGCATCGCAAATGATCGCCGAAATCACCGGATTCCTTTTGTGCAATCCGCCCCTCAAACTGCATGCAATTGAGGCGCTCAATCGGTGCACAATCGTGATATGAGACCGTCATTCGAAGTCATTTTTCGAGGATTTGCCGATGGCGCCCCGCGCCGCCAGCAAGACCGCTGAATCATCCGACAAGGTCGGCGTGATCTGCCGCGCGCTGCGCCGCGCCATCATCGAGCAAGCGCTGGAGCCCGGCGCGAAACTGCCCGAGGATTCGCTTGGCGAACGGTTCGGCGTCAGCCGCACCATCGCGCGACATGCGCTGGGACAACTCGCCGCAGAAGGCCTCGTCGAACTCCGCCGCAACCGGATCGCCATCGTCGCGACGCCAAGCTGGCAGGAAGCCCGCGACGCCTTCGATATCCGGATCGAGCTCGAACGGCTGGTGGTGCGTCAGCTCGCCGGCAAGCTGACCAAGAGCCAGACCGCCGAACTCAACGCCCATGTCGACGCCGAGGACCACGCCCGCGACGGCTCGGACGCGGTGTCGATCCGGCTGGCGACGGAATTCCACATCCTGCTCGCGCACATGACGAACAGCCCGATCCTGGTGCGTTACGTCAGCGAGGTCGCCTATCGCTGCTGCCTCACACTATCTTTGTACAGCCGCCCGCATTCGTCGGAATGCGCGATCAACGAGCATCGCGCGATCATCGCGGCACTGGTCAAGGGCGACGAAGCCAAGGTGATGGGCCTGATGCACAGCCATCTGGATTCGGTCGCCAACCGCGCGCTGGTCGCGCCCGCCCCGCAGCGCGGCCGCGATTTGCTGGATATTCTGGCGCCCTATGCGGAGGAAAGCGACGGCGGACGCGTGGTGAAATTGTCGAAGGTGGTCAGGGCGAGGTAAGCTTTCCTCGCCGCAAGGCCGGTGGCTACATGGTTCGAGACGCGCGGCGTTGCCGCGCTCCTCACCATGAGGTTCCAAGATTGCAGACGGTATTAGACCTCATCCTGAGGAGCCGCGCAGCGGCGTCTCGAAGGATGAAAGCCAGGGACGAAGCCAGCGCGCGCTACGCCTTAATCCCCCGCTGCACCAGTATACGCTCGGCGCTGTCGTTCCAAACGTCCATCTTCACGATCTGTCCGCCCCTGACCACGAAACGGTCGACGTAGCGGTTACCTTCGAACGGCGTACCGTCGGTCCATTCGCCGTAAAGCGTACCGATGCTGTAGACCACGGTCTCGTCCGCACCCGGGCAGACGTCGAAACGGTCCATCTTCTTCTTGACCCAGCGATACCGCCGCGCGTTGAAGCCGGTCGGCCCGCGGGGATGGTCGAATTCGCGCCCGCCGGTAAAGGTGATGATCGTTCCGGGCTTCATGTAGGCCGCGGCGGCATCCGGGTCCGGGATCATCGACGCCGTGAGATAGGCCTCGACCACCTCGGCGTCGGACATTCGCTTCGTTTCGGCGGCAACGGACATGGCGATCTCTCCTGGCGAACAATACTACAATCGGTCTGCCGAAGTGCATGCACATATTTTGAACAATCGAGGCACAAACTGCACACAATCTGGTGCTGCCCCGGGAACGACCTTCCGTTAGGTTGAGCCCTCCTCCAACCCGCCGCGCGATGAACACCAAAACCGCCTTCGACCTGATCTTCCGCAACGCCCGAACGCGAGCCTCGGCTGCGCCGGTCGATATCGGCATCGCCGGTGGCCGCATCGCCGCCATCGAACCCCGCCTCGCCTGCGAGGCAGCCGAGATCGACGTCGGCGGCAGGCTCACTTTGCCCGGCTTCGTCGATACGCACATCCACCTCGACAAGGCCTGCCTGCTCGGCCGCTGCGGGCACGACCATGGTAGCGTGGCGGAGGCCATCGCCGCGGTCGCGGCCATGAAGCGCGATTTCACGGTGGAAGACGTTTACGCGCGCGGCGCCAAGGTGATCGAGCGGGCCATCGTGCATGGCACGACGCGGATGCGGACCCATGTCGAGATCGATCCGCGCATCGGCTTGCGCAGCTTCGAGGCGGTCAAGGCGCTGAAGCGCGACTATGCCTGGGCGCTCGATCTCTCGATCTGCGTGTTTCCGCAGGAAGGCCTGACCAACGATCCCGGCGCCGAGGAACTGCTGATCGCGGCCTTGCGCGACGGCGGCGAAGCGATCGGCGGCTGTCCCTACATGGACACCGACCCGAACGCGCATCTCGAAACAATCTTCGATCTGGCGCAGGAGTTCGACGTCGATGTCGACCTGCATCTCGATTTCGATCTCGATCCCTCCTGGTGGCATCTCGAAGAGGTTTGCCAGCAGACCGAACGGCGCAACTATCAGGGCCGCGTCGCGATCGGCCATGCGACGAAACTGTCTGCGCTGCCGCCGGACCGGCTGAAGGCAGCCACCGCGCGCCTCGCCAGAGCCGGCGTCGCCGTCACCGTGCTACCCGCGACCGATCTATATCTGATGGGCCGCGACGCCACGCATAACGCACCGCGCGGGCTGACGGTCGCGCACAAGCTCGTCGAAAACGGCGTCCTGTGTTCGGTCGCCACCAACAACGTGCTCAACCCCTTCACGCCGTTTGGCGACGCCTCGCTGCTGCGGATGGCGAATTTCTACGCCAATGTCGCGCATGCCGGCATCAGCGAATTCGACGCCTGCCTCGACCTCGTCACCGAGCTGCCGGCACGGCTGATGAACCTGCGAGACTACGGCATTGCGCCGGGCAACCCGGCAGACCTCATTATCATCGACACTGACAGCGGCACAAATGCGATTGCCGAGCTGCCGGATCTGCTGATGGGTTTCAAGAACGGCCGGCAGGTATTCGAACGGAAGAAACCCGTGCTGTTTCACCCGTAGTTTGCTTCCAACCATGCAGGTCATGCTGCGCCTTATGCGCCGCCCCGCAATTGACCTGCCCCCCAATCCATTGTTGTTATCGGCCCAACCACAACAACAAGCAACGGGGCAGGAAACCATGAAAAAAGCCACCCAGATCAGAAGCGTCGAAACGCTCGCCTGCGACGCCGGTTGGCGGAACTACCACTTCGTCAAGATCATGACCGAAGACGGCATCGTCGGCTGGAGCGAGTATGACGAGGGTTTCGGCGCGCCCGGCGTGACAGCGGCAATCGAGCGGCTTGCGGCACGCGTCGTCGGCAAGAACGCCTACCAGCACGAGCGGATCTACGCGGAGCTGTTTTCCGCGACACGGCCGGCCGCCGGCGGCGTGGTGGCGCTCGCGATCGGCGCCATCGAGAACGCGTTGCTCGACGTCAAGGCCAAGGCGCTCGGCGTGCCCTGCTACGACCTGCTCGGCGGCAAGGTGCGCGACCGCATCCGGGTGTACTGGTCGCATTGCGCGACCTGGCGCATCAACCATCCCGACTATTTCAAGCCGGCGATCACGACGCTTGATGGCGTCAAGTCCATCGGCCGTGAGGTGCGCGAGAAAGGCTTTACGGCGATGAAGACCAACATCTTCGTCTATGCCGACGGCAAGCCGCAGGGCTGGCGGCCGGGCTTCGGCTCGCCGTTCGAGCCCGAGATCAACGTCGACCGCACGGTGCTGCGAAACCTCTGCATGCATCTGGAAGCGATCCGCGACGGCGCCGGCCCCGATGTCGACCTGCTGCTCGACCTCAACTTCAACGCCAAGACGGAAGGCTATCTGAAGATTTTGCGGGCGATCAAGGACATGGACATGTTCTGGGTGGAAATCGACACCTTCAACCCGCAGGCGCTGGGCTATATCCGCCGCCAGAGCCCGCATCCAATCTCATCCTGCGAGACGCTGCTGGGCCTGCGCGAATTCCTGCCCTACTTCAGCGAACAGGCGATGGATGTCGCCATCATCGACACGCCCTGGAACGGCGTCTGGCAATCGATGAAGATCGCCGCCGCCGCCGAACATTTCGAGGTCAACGTTGCCCCGCATAATTTCTACGGCCATCTCTGCACCATGATGAACGCGCACTTCTCGGCCGCGGTGCCGAATTTGCGCATCATGGAAACCGACATCGACCGCCTCGCATGGGACCATGAACTGTTCACGCATGTGCCCGAGATCGTCGATGGCCATCTCATCATGCCCGACCGCCCCGGCTGGGGCACCGAACCCAACGAGGAAGGCCTGCGCGCCCATCCGCCGAAGAGCAAGGGCGGGCTGCTGAATTACGGGCAGAAGAAATAAAGCGCGACTTCGTAGGGTGGGCAAAGGAGCGAAGCGACGTGCCCACCGTCCATCAACGAGTTTGCCGTGAGATGGTGGGCACGCTACGCTTTGCCCACCCTACACATTGCACTCAATTGTCGTTCGGCACTCTTGCGAACGCGCTCTCGATCACGTCGCCGATCGGCTGCCAGGAATTGCCGTCGAACTGCACCAGCCGCATCTGCTTGATCGGGTGGAAGTCGGCCGGTCCGGTGTTGATCGCAATTCCAGGAAAGGCGACCGGACTCTGGTAGTTCCTGAGCAACTCCGCCTGCCGCATGATGTTCTCGCGCGACAGGTCGTCGCCGCACTGGGTCAGGACCTGGGCTAGCGTTGCCGCCGCCGCGTAGCCGAAGATGGCGTTGCCATCTTCCTTGTCGCCATCAGGGTAATATTTGTCCATGAAGGCGAGCCAGTCCTTGATCGCGGCGTCATCCTTCCAGGCAACATCGCCGGCGTCCTTCAGGAACGAGGTCGAGATCACGCCGACGGAATTCTGCAGTCCCGCCGGCCGCAGCGCGTTCGCGATCGAAGCCGCCGCATTGACCAGCAACAACTGTGGGTGCCAGCCCAGTTCGGCCGCCCTGCGGATGGCGCGCGCGGAGATCGGCGGCGCGCAATTGAGCACGAGCACCTCGGCGCCGGAGTTCTTCAGGATATCGACCTGCGCATCGATCGACATGTCCGCATCGATGGCGATGTCGGCCACGATCATGTTGGCGGTGAGGCCGAGCCCCTCCTGCAATCCCCGGAACAGGTCGCGGCCGAACTGGTCGTTCTGCCACAGCACGGCGATCTTTCGGCTCGGATAGGCGGACTGGATGTAGTTGGCATAGATCCGCCCTTCGGAGCGAAACGTCGGCTGCCAACCCATCGTCCACGGAAACCGTTTTGGGTGCGCCCACTCCTCGTCGCCGGATGCGACGAAGAGCTGCGGGATGCTCCGCTCGTTGAGATAGCTCCGCGTCGCCAGATTGCTCGGCGTGCCGAACGATCCGAACATCAGATGCACGCGTTCCTGCTCGACGAGATCACGAGTGTGCTCGGCCGCCGTTCGCGGATTGGAGCTGTCGTCGCGGGAGATGAATTTGACCTTGCGCCCATTGATGCCGCCGCGCTCGTTGATCATGTCGAAATAGGCGGCCTCCGCCCGGCCGATCGAGGCGAACGCCGTCAGCGGCCCGGTATAAGGCATGATGTTGCCGATGCGGATTTCGGTATCGTTCACGCCGGCGGCGCGGGCCGATGTCGCCGCGAGCAGCAACGCAGCGAAGAAAGCCGGCAGCAACCATTTTATTCTTGTTTTCATCAGCGGCCTCGAACGTCGAGCGCGTGACGCCTACCCAGCAACCGCGATATTAACCCGCAAAACCAGATTGTGAAATGAAATGTTGGCTGCGTAGCCCGCATGAGCGGAGCGACATGCGGGATCCTCCTTTTCACCTGAGCTCGATATCCAGCCATCCCAATGCATTGACGGTGACGCGGTCGCCGGTGTCGACCAGCACGGTGGTGGTCTCGGCCTCGATGATGGCGGGGCCGGTCAGGGTGTGGCCCGGCCGCAGGGTATCGAGCGCATAGACGGGAACGTCGCGCCAGCCGCCGAAAAAGGCCTGCCGCCGGCCGCGGGGCGAACAGGCGCCGGATGCGGTGGCCTCGCGCGCGCCCTCGTCCTGCCGCTGCACCTCACCGACGGCAGCGACGCGCGCGTTGACGAACACCACTTCCTGGCCGCGCGAGGCGTAGGTGTAGAGTTCTTCGTGCCTGATATGAAAGCGGTCCTCGATCCGGTCGACGAGATCGGCGGCGTTCCAGTCGAGGCCGTCGAGCGAGACGTCGATCTCAAAAATCTGCTCGCCGTAGCGCATCTCGGCGGAGCGCTCGATCGAAATCTTGCCATCGAACCATGAGCGCAGCCGGCCGGCGGCCTGCTGCTCCAGCCCGCCAAACAGTTCGCGCACTTCGTCGGCGGTGATGCGGGCGGCCTTGCCGTAATGCGTGCGGCTGACCTCGTAGCGGAGATCGCTGGTCAGCATGCCCCACGCCGACAGCACCGAGGCCACCGTCGGCACGATGATGCGTTTGATCTCGAGTTCACGCGCGACCTCGGCCGCATGCAGCCCCGCGGCGCCACCGAAACTCAGCAGCGCGAATTTTCGGGGATCGACGCCGCGACGCAGTGTCATCAGGCGGATGCCGTCCGCCATGTTCAAATTGATCATGCGGTAGATCCCGGCGGCGGCCTCCACGCGCGACAACTCCATCGCATTAGCGACGCGGTCGACGGCCGCCTCCGAAGCCGCGCGATCAAGCGGACGCTTTCCGCCCATGAAGGCTGTGGCATCGAGATAGCCGAGCACGACATTGGCGTCGGTGACGGTTGCGGCCTGCCCGCCATTGCCGTAACACGCCGGACCCGGCACCGAACCTGCGCTCTCCGGCCCCACCCGAAGCGTGCGGCTGGCGTCGACGCTGGCGATCGAACCGCCGCCGGCCGCGATGCTCGCGATGTCCAGGCTGCGAAGCGCGATGCGCTGGCCGGCCAGCATGCCGTCGGCGGACAACGATGCGTGGCCCCCCGCGATCAGCGAAATATCGGTCGAGGTGCCGCCCATGTCGAACGGCACGAGATCGGGAATGCCGATAAGATCAGCGCAGCGCCGGCCGCCGGACATGCCGCCGGCCGGGCCCGACAGCACGGTGCCGGCGGCGAGCCGCGCGGCTTCTTCAACCGGCGCCATGCCGCCATGCGAGAGCACGACGAAGAGGCTTCCCTTGAAGCCGGCCTCGGCAAGCCGCGTTTCGAGATTGGTCAGATAGCGCCGCACGATCGGCTCGACATAGGCGTTCACGATCGTGGTCGAGACGCGCTCGTATTCCTTGATCTGCGGCAGCACGTCGCTGGAACGCGAAATGCTGATTCCGGGCAGCGCCTGCTTCAGTTTTTCGACGGCGGCGAGTTCGTGAACGGGATTGAGATAGGAATGCAGGAAACACACGACGACCGAGGTCGCACCCGATTGCCTGATGCCGGCGATGGCGTCGTCGAGCGATTTTGCATCGAGCGGAACCAAGACCTCACCATTGGCCCTGAGACGCTCTTTCACGCCAAAACGCCGCTCGCGCGGCACCAGCGGCTCTGGCGGCGGCGAACGCAAATCGTAGCGGTCGGGCTTGAGGCCCTCGCGCATCTCGATGACATCGCGATGGCCTTCGGTGGTGAGAAGCGCGACCTTTGCGCCCTTGCGCTCCAACAGCGCGTTGGTCGCGACCGTCGTGCCGTGAACCAGCCGATCGGTCGACGCGAGCATTTTCGCGCGCGTCACATTCAGGCGCCGCGCCAGTTCTTCCAGACCCGCCATCACGCCTATGGATTGATCCGCCGGCGTGGATGGCGATTTTGCAAAGACGGTTAGCCCGCTCTCATCTGTCGCCACGAGATCGGTGTAGGTCCCGCCGACGTCAACGCCTATCCTGAACCTCATGAGGACGCCTGCTCCGCCGTGGCGTCCGTCAGGCCCTGTTCGCGGTCGCGCTGGCGCGCTTCCGCCGATCGCCTCTCAGACGGACCCCAGCCACCGCCACCGGAGGAGCGTACTTCGAGGCAGTCGCCGGGATGCAGTTCGATACCGACTTCCTTGGTCCGCAGCACGCGCGGCTCGCGGCCCTCGGACAGCAATCGATAGTGATGCGGCTGGCCGTCCTCGCCGCCGAGCATGCCGCAGGGGCCATGCCGCGCGCCATCGCCAGCTGTGTTGCCTTTTGCGATCTTTTCCGTCTCCAGCACGAGATCGAGCGACACCCCGAGGCCGCCGCGAAACTGGCCGTCGCCGCCAGAGTCTGGGCGAAATTCATGCTGCCGGAAATGCAGGGGAAAGCGCACCTCGGCGACTTCAAGACTGCCGAACTTCAGCCCGCCGACCGAGTGCCATTCGCCGATCGACGACCAGCCGTCGCCGCCCGACGAGGCGCCGCCACCGGGCCGCGCCTGAAACAGGTGCCAGATGAAATTTTTCCCGGTGCGGGGATCTTCGCCCTGGATCGCGATCCGGAACCGGCGGCTCCAGCCGGCCATCGCGCGCTCGGGACACGACGCCGACAACGCCTTCACGATGGCTTCCACGATTTCGTTCGAGGGATGGCTGGTGCACAGCGTCACCGGCCGTCCCGGATCGGCCCACACCACCGTGCCCTGTTTCGCAATCACCTTCAGCGGGCGCAGCGCACCGGTGTTCTTCGGGATTTCGGCATCAATCAAATAGGCAAAGGCCATCGCCACCGCCGCCTGCATGTTGGCGTGCGAGGAATTTACGAAGCTGGTCGACTGCGGATCGGAGTCTGAGAGATCGACCTCGACATCGCTGCCTTTCTTGGTGACCTTAGCCGCGATGCGAATATCCGTGCGGCCGTGGCCATCATCGTCGAGAAACGCTTCACCGAAAAACACGCCGTCCTTCCAGGTCGAGACGACTGCCCGGGTCTGCTGCTCGGTCGCATCGAGGATCGCATCGATCGCGGCTTCGACGACCGCCGCGCCAAATTCATTAAACAACCGCGATACGCGCCGCTCGCCGAGATGGGCCGCGCCCAACATGGCGGCGAGATCGCCGCGAAATTCCCTGGGGTTGCGGACATTAAGCGCCAACAAGTCAAACAGATCGTCGCGCAGCCGACCTTCCTCGTAGAGCTTGATCGGCGGAATGCGCAGCCCCTCCTGCCAGATCTCGGTGGCCGCTGGGTTGTACGCGCCGTGGGTGCCGCCGCCGATGTCACTTTGATGCGCGCGCACGATGGTCCAGAGCAAACGCTTGCCGTCGGCGAATACCGGCACGAATACGGTCACGTCAGGCAGATGGCTGCCGCCATGATAGGGATCGTTGAGCAGGATCACATCGCCGGGCTTGACGTCCTTGAAGCGCTCCTCGACCGCAATCGTCGCCCACGGCAGCGCGCCGACATGGACCGGCAAATGATCGGCCTGGGCGATCAGGCGGGCGTCGGTGTCGCAGATCGCCAGTGAAAAATCACGACTGGAATTGAGGATCTGCGAATAGGAGGTGCGAAGCATGGCCTCGCCCATCTCCTTCACGATCGAACTGAGCCGATGCTGGACGACGGAGCGCGTGATGGGATCGATCTTGGCGGACATTCTTACCCGTTCTTTTATGCGGTCAGCGCTTGCCCGCTACTTCCTCGAGCGCGCCCGAAGCCGCATCGATGATCGCATGGACATCGGCATCCGTCATCGGGGTCGACAATGCCATCAACCCGTTGCTGGCTGCCAGCACGCCACGATTGAGAAAGGCGCGATTAAACACCGTCTGACGCCGCGCCTCGTCCTCGGTCAAATAAGCCGAGCGATAGTCGCGGACCGGCCGGTCGGTGAAGTGAATCTTGAGCAGCGAGCCGAGCCCCACCGTGCCACCGGGCACGCCGTAGCGCTTGAACGCGACGTCGATGCCGGAACGAACCGCCTGCCCCATGGCATCGAGCTGCGCAAAGGCCGCATCGTCGAGCAATTCCATCGCCGCGATGCCTGCGCGCATCGTCACGGGATTGGCGGAGAACGTGCCGCCATGCGGCAGCGCCGGCTTGCCCGGGCGCGGATCGAACACCGCCATGACATCCCTGTGGCCGCCGATCGCACCGACCGGAAAGCCGCCGCCGATGATCTTGCCCAGCGTCGTCAGGTCCGGATCGATGTCCCAGATGCCTTGCGCGCCGCGAAGGCCGAGACGGAACGTGATCACCTCGTCGAAGATCAAGAGCGCGCCGACCTCGCGCGTCACCTTGCGCAGCGCCTCCAGATAGGCCCGGTCCGCCGGCGCGAGGCCGGCACGGTTGGGCATGGGATCGACCAGCACGCAGGCGAGCTCGGGCCCATGTTCGCGGATCAGGCTGACGGCGGCTTCGGTGTCGTTGAAAGGAATGGTGATGACGTCGGCCAGCACGTTCTCGGGCGTGCCCTTAGCGTAAGCGACCGACACCGGCGCGTTGCGGCCCCATGCTTCCGGCGTCGGATCGAGACTTACCTCGGCATAGTCATACGAGCCATGATAGGCGCCCTCGCATTTGGCGATCTTGGGACGGCCGGTATGTGCCCGCGCCGCCTTCAGCGCCATCATCACGGCTTCGGTGCCGGAATTGGCAAAACGTACCTGATCGACCGACGGCAGGCGCGAGACCAGCAACTCGGCGAGATCGACCTCGGACTCCGTCGGCAGCCCGAACGCCGAGCCCAGCGCGAGCTGCGCGGTCGCCGCCTTGATCAGTGCGGGATGGGCGTGGCCGTGAATCTGCGAGGTGAAATTGTTGATGCAGTCGATATAGGCGTTGCCATCGAGATCCCAGACTCGGCAGCCCTCGCCGCGCGCGGCATAGATCGGATAGGGCTTCATGAACACGGTGGTACGGGTGTTGCCGCCGGGCAGGCTCGCCAGCGCGCGGTCGTACATTTTTTGCGAAGAAGAATTTGAATCCGGGTACATGCGTGCTTCCGAGAATAGTGGGGCAAGCCCTTATAGCTGCTGAATTTCTGCCCGCAAACCGAAGCTTTGTCGTGGCTGGCCTGCGACAGCGCGGAAACGGCATGGGCCAGGGGCTCACGCTTACGTGTATCGAATAGCGCGCAGAAATCATCACCTGCGACGGAATAGAGGGCGCTGCCAAGCGTCACCACCCCATACACGCTGTTTGCAAAGCATTCGGACTCGAACCCCGGAAGGTACTGCGACGATGCTGCGATTTCTCAAACCTGGTCTCGGCGCGGCGGTCTTCGGCGTACGCCTCCTCATCGCTTTCGCCGCACCGCCTCTGTCGTTTGCGGCGTTCGCGCATGAAGCTCATCCGCCGGCGCCACAGGCCCTGGCACCGGATGAAAGCGCTTTCCTTGCCGAAAACGAAGCCGCGATGACCAGGATGATGAGCGCCATGGAGGCAAAGCCGACCGGTGACATCGACCGCGATTTCGTCGCCATGATGGCTCCGCACCATCAGGGCGGGATCGACATGGCCGTGCTCGAACTGCGCTACGGCAAGAACGAACAACTGCGGCGCCTCGCGCAGGAAATCATCGTCAGCCAGACGCAGGAGATCGTGGCGATGAAACTCGCGATCGGCGAGCAGATCGCAGCCTCCGTTCCCGCACCCACGCAAGCCGGCCCGACGCCGGCGCACAATCACATGAACATGTCCGCAGGGACAAGGAAATAGGACCGACAGATGAACTATTTGACCTTGAGAAGCAGCCTGCTGGCCTGCACGATCGTTACGACATCGGCGGCAGCGCTGATGTTGCCTGCGGCAGCCTTGGCCGGCCAGGCCCCCGGCGCTGCTGCGTCCCCCGACATTCCGATCAGCCATCGCGACCGCGTCTACGCGGCGGAACAGTTTTCGAACACGGTGTCGGTCACCGATCCCGTCGACAACAAGCTGCTCGGCGTCATCCGCCTTGGCGATCCCCAGCCCGGCAATTTCAGCCCGCTCTACAAGGGACAGGTGCTGGTCCACGGCATGGGCTATTCGCCCGATCACAAGATGCTCGCGGTCGTTTCGATCGGATCGAATTCGGTGACGTTCATCGACACCGCGACGAATGCGATCAAGCATGTCACTTATGTGGGCCGTTCGCCGCACGAGGCATTCTTCACGCCGAATGGAAAGGAAGTCTGGATCACCGTGCGCGGCGAGAACTATATCAGCGTCATTGATGCCGCTGACTTTGCCGAGAAGAGGCACATCGAGGTGCCGGCCGGCCCCGGCATGCAGATCTTCTCGCCCGACGGCAAATACGGCTACATCTGTTCGTCCTTCAATCCGGAAACGGTCGTGGTTTCAGTCGCCGATCACGCTATCGTGGCTCGCGTGAAGCAGGAGAGCCCGTTCTGCCCAAACATCGCCGCCACGCCTGACGGTGAACAGGTTTGGTTTACCTTGAAGGACATCGGCAAGACGCAGGTGTTCAACGCGAAGCCTCCGTTCAACCCGATCAGGACGATCGAGACCGGCCCGATCACCAATCACGTCAATTTCGCCCGCACGGCGAAGGGAACGTTCGCCTATGTCACGATCGGCGGTACCAACGAGGTCAAGGTGTTTCGCACCGATAACTTCTCGCAAGTAGCGACCATTCCGGTCGGCAATCTGCCGCACGGCATCTGGCCCTCCGGCGACGGCACGCGCATGTATGTCGGCCTCGAAAACGCCGATGCGCTTGCCGCAATCGACACCACCACCAACAAGGTGGTGGCCAACATTCCGGTCGGGCAGGCGCCGCAAGCCATCGTCTATGTACCCAACGCAGCGCCCAATCCGGACGACCGGCAGAATCTGCAGAGCCTCGGCGTCGCCGGCCAGGTCGCCCACCTCACCCTCGGCGCGAAGGCTGACGCAAAGGGCGAAAAGCCGCCGACCAGCGTCTCGCTGTTCGATCAGGGCCTGATCCAGATATTGCAGGCATCGGTGACCGGCTTGCAGCCGAAACAGCGCTACGTGCTGGCGCTGGCCGATCAGATTGATGGAACCGGACAGCTACAGCCGCTGGCCGCCTTCATGACCAATCCTGCCGGAGCAGCCATCGTCAACGCGACCGGGCCTATTCGCCAGATCGTACAGAATTCCGCCAAAGCCGAGCGGCGATATCTGGTGATCGCACCCGGAGAGCCCTCGAAGTATGGGGATGTCGTGCAGGTTCAGAATCCATGAACGACATGCTGCGCCTGATCGAGCCGGTGATTCCAGCGCTCCGCCGCTATGCGCGGGCGCTGGTCCGCAATCGTGCCGCCGCCGACGATCTGGTGCAGGATTGCCTGGAGCGGGCGGTCACCCATTGGGCGCAGCGGCGCGAAGGCGATCCGCGTCCGTGGCTGTTCACGATCTTGCACAACCTTGCGGTCAACCAGTTCCGCCGCTCGACGTACCGGGGCCAGCACATCGCCATCGACGAGGCCAATGAAGACGAGTTCGGGCAGGACGCCGTGCAAGAGCAGAAACTGATGTACCAGGATGTTCTCGACAAGCTTGCGCGGCTTCCGGACGACCAGCGTGCCGTGCTGCTACTGGTCGCCGTGGAAGACCTCTCCTATGCCGACGCGGCCAGGGTGCTCGACATTCCCATCGGCACCGTGATGTCGCGGCTGTCGCGGGCGCGCGAAAAATTGCAGCAGGAAATCGAAGGGACCGCGGACGGCTCACCGAAAAACGTGGTGCAGTTGCGGAGCATGAAATGAACAATCGGCCTATCACCGAAGACGATCTCCACGCCTATGTGGACGACGCTCTGGAGCCCGCGCGCGAGGCGGAAGTCGCGGCCTATCTGGAAGACCACCCTGACGTCGCCCGGCGCGTCTCGGCTTTCTCGGATCAGCGCGACCTGTTGCGCAAGGCACTGGCGCCGATCGCAGACGAACCGCTGCCGCCGCAACTCAATCTGCCAGGGATAATCGAGAGCCGGCGGCGACGGCGCTCGCCGGTCTGGTGGGCTGTCGCAGCGATGCTGATGCTGAGCATCGGCGGTCTCGGCGGCTGGGTGATGCGGGGCAGCCTGCAGGCTTCGCCCGGCGGCCTTGCTGCGCTCGCGCAGGAAGCTGCGGATTCCTACCACGTCTATGCGCCGGACCGCGTCCGGCCGGTCGAGATGCGGGCAACCGACAGCGCCCAACTGGTGCAATGGGTGTCGAACCGCCTGAAGCAGCCGGTCAAACTGCCGGACCTGACGGAGTCGGGCTATCGCCTGATGGGCGGACGTCTGGTCGCGACGTCGCACGGTCCCGCAGCGATGTTCATGTATGACGACGATCGCGGCGCTCGCCTCGTGGTGCTGGCGCGCCCAATGATTTTGGACCGGAACGCGCCGATGTCGCCGCATTCGGGAGGTGACGTCTCGGGCTTTGCCTGGGCCGATGGCGGCATGGGCTACAGCCTGATGGGACAGGCCGCAGCGGAATCCCTCAGACCGATCGCCAACGAGGTCCGCAGACAGGCGCGCACGATCTAGAATTTCGACGGCTGGGTATAGACCACAAAGACCACGGTCCCGACGATCAAGGTCGCCGCCATGAACAACAGCACCGCGGGTAGCCCATAAGCGGTCGCGACCACACCGCTTGCCGACTGCATCAGTGCAGTACCGAGGAAGAACGCAAGGTTGATCGCTGACAGCGCCTTGCCGGCATTCTGCGCGTCGACAAGTTGCCGCGTCATCCCGTAAAGCAATGGCTGTGCGGATACGGCAAGACCCATCAGCACGAATAGCCCAGCGTCGACTTGCGACGGCATGGCCGTGACACCAAGCAATTCCGACAGCGGATAATGCGGCGCGCCGGCCGCCATCACGGCGAGCACCACGGCGGCAAAGCAATGCGTCGCCGCCAGCACCTCGCGGCGATGTCCGAAGCTGCGGTCGAGAAGACCCATCAGCGCGGGGCCGATGATCAGCGCCAGCGTGAACAGGCCGAGCACATTGCCGGCTTCGATGCGGTTCAGTCCCTTGATCTCCATCAGCCAGGGTCCGCCCCACAATCCCCGCAGCACCAGCGATGCCGCCAGCGAAACCAGCGCCAGCGCGATAAGGCCGCGCAACGGCCGCGACAAGCCGATCCGCAGCACCTCCGCCATTTGCGACAGCGGCGATGATTGGTCGGCCTGCGCCACCGGCTGTTTCGGGACCAGCAGGAATACGGCGATCGCCACCACCGCGCCAAAACCCGCGGAAATCCAGAATCCTGCTCGCCAGCCCCAGAGTTCGACGACAAAGGCCAGCGGGCTTGCCGACAGCAGCATGCCGACATTGCCGATCGAGAGGATGATGCCGGACCACAGGCCGAACCGCGCCGCCGACATCTGCTTGGCGGCCAGCGTCATCGGGCACATCAGCATCCCCGAGGTCGCGACGCCGAGCAGGAACTGGCCGAACAGGAAGCTCTCAGGTCCCGTCGCCAATCCGGAGGCCAGCGCGCCGATAATGGTCCCGCACAACAGGCTCAGGGAAACCGGGCGGACGCCGAAGCGATCCATCGCGGCGCCGACCGGAATCTGGGAGGCGGCGAAGGCGAAATGATAGATCGATGTCAGGCTCGCCAGGGTTTGCGGCGGCGTGTGAAAATCTGCCGCCATCACGTCGAGACTAATGCCGGGGATGGTCCGCAGCAGCGTCGACAGCATGTGGCCGCAAGCCAGCGCCAGAAGCGCGAAAATCAGCGCGCGGATACCGATCTCCGCGCCATCGGCCTTGCCGTCCATGAACCGTCTCGCCCCAAAACTATTTGGGGCGAGGTAGCACCGTTGTGGCGGAAACGCGAATCCAGTGCGGTCGCCCCATCAGCTCTTGTGAAACACCAGTGTCCGCAATTCGATGCTCTCCCGTGGGTCTGCGTCGGCGGGCGTGGTCGGATCGATAAAGGCGGTATGCGGCCCGAACCGCGTGCGGCCGTCGGTCGTGGAATCGTAGCACTTCAACAGCAACGCCTCGTCGGCGCGCATTTCCGGGATGTAGTACCAGCGGTGGTTCGGGTTGTATTTGACCGAATAAGTCTCGCCGCTGCGGTTCGGATAGATCAGGTCGGAGGCGACGAGATCGCTCGCTTCGACGGTCCGGCCGTCGGCCATCGCAAGCGGCGCATCGCGCAGCGGCCCCCGGATCGGCCGCCAGACGTTGATGACCTGGACGCGCCCTTTCAGGAGTTCGTCGGCTTCATCCGGAAGATGCTCGCGAACGCGGTTGGCGCCTGATTTATCGGTCTGGTCGACATGGACCCGCGTGGCCGGCTGGCGCGGACCGGCGCCCCTGACATCTGCGATGCCCTCGACGCGCTTGCGCACCGTGTGGTCGAAGATGAAGACGCGGTCGGCCTTCAGCGTCGCCTTCAGGAAAGCCTCGACGGCGGGGTAGTAGACGCTCCTCACTTCCTTGTCGTCGTAGAAATCCTTGACAATGGTGGGATGGCTGACCAGCGCAAAACCTTCGCGGTCCAGGGAGAGGTTCCCGGCGATCAGGCGCGCATCGAAGATCGGGACATTGTGCGGTTCGGGCAGCGCGGTGGATTTGGGTTCGCCCGGCGGCGGATCGAAGGCGTAGGTACGGGGCTTTCCTGGCGTGGGGGCGAGATAGTTCAGCTCGGCGGTAACGAAGGGAAGCGATTCGAGTTTTGCTTGTTGCAGGCCCATGATTCTGGACTCCATTGTTGGTTCTGTTTGATTTGGCGCGGCTGCCCGACCCCACAAGTCCGCGGCGAAAATAGCAACGATGCCATTCCCCATTGCGGCAAACGGGGAAAATCCTTGTCCGGAACGCCGGCCGAGCCGGACAGTCTTTTCCCCCTTCACGCGTCCGTCATCGCGCGCGAGCAGCGCGTTACAGCCCTGCCCCCTTGCCGATGGCTTCGGTAAACGACCGGTCGACGATATCGGCGGCCTTGAGGTTCTGCTTGATCAGTCCCGCGCGAAAATAGAGATCGATGGTCGTCTGCTCATCCGCAATGACAGCGTCATCGATCGGCGCGATCCTGATTTTTGCCCGGGTCAGCCAGTTGAGCGGCACCGATGTGGGGATGTTCATCAGCTTTCCCCAGGTCTCGGCATAGCTGCTCACGTTTCCGGCGGACCATGCGCGCGCCGCCGCCAGACGTCGTACGAAATCCTCGAGTTCGGGACGCTTGTCCTTGATGGCATTCGGGGTGGCGACCTGAAAGCCGAGGCCGGGCGTGAGACCGTCGCCGGTGATGACCCGGCGGGATTTGAACAGCACCTCTTCCTGACTGACATAAGGTTCCCAGGTCGACCAAGCATCGACCGAGCCTTGGCTGTAGGCGACCTTGGCATCCGACGGCGCGAGGAACGCGATCTTGACGTCATCCGGCTTCCATCCCCGCGCCTCGATTGCAGCGAGGATCAATTGATGGCCGATCGAACCCCGGCCGGTGGCGATTTTCTTGCCACGCAGATCGTCGAAACTCTTGATCGGCGATTGCTCCGGCACCAGCACCGCAAGCCCGTCGCGCGATTGCCGGACCGCAGCGATTGCCTTGACCGGCACATTGGCGGCAGCCGCGAAGGTGAACGGCGCATCGCCGACCAGCCCGGTTTCGATGGCGCCAGCGCCGAGCGCTTCGAGCAGCGGGGCCGCCGCCGGAAACTCCTTCCACTCGATCTTGTAAGGAACGTCCTTGAGCACGCCGGCCGCTTCCATCACGGCCTGCGAATTGCCCTTCTGGTCGCCCACACGGAGCGTGGTTTGCGCGGAAGCGTGGACGGCGAAGCCGAGCAGGAGCCCCGCGGCCAGTACGAGGCGGATCATTGTGCGGCCACCCCATGCGTCGCCTGACGTTCGGACAATGAGCTTTCGCGTCAGCGGAATCAGCTCGCGGCCATATTCGATGGCGTCGATCAGCGGATCGAAGCCGCGGATCAGGAAGTGGCTGATGCCGAGGTCGTAATAGTCGCCGAACACTTCGGCGACCTGCTCGGGCGTACCGACCAATGCCGTCGTGTTGCTGTTGGCACCGGTCAATTTGGCGATCTCGGTCCACAGCCGCTTGTCGATCCGCGTCCCCTGATCGGCCAGCGACAGCAGACGCCGCGCGCCGGCGGTCGCATGACCGTCGGCCGGCTTGCGATATCCGGTCTTGTCCTGGAGCGCGGTGGCGCGAGCCAGAATATCATCGGCCTTGGCCCATGCCTTTTCTTCGGTATCGGCGAGGATCGGCCGCACCGACAGGCTGAAGCGCGGTGTCGGCCGGCCGTGCCGCGCGGCGGCAGCCCGCACGCGCGCGGTGACGTCGCGGACCTGTGCATAGGATTCGCCCCACAGCGCAAATGTATCGGCATGCTTGCCCGCGACCTCGATGGCCGCGTCCGATCCGCCACCGACAAAGGTGTAGATGCCGCCAGGACGCGTGGGCTTCACCTGCGAAAAGCCGTTCTCAACCTTGTAATATTTGCCTTCATAATCGAACGGCTTTTCGCTGGTCCATTCGGCACGGACGATATCGAGGAATTCACTGGTCCGCGCGTAGCGCTCATCCTTGTCGTCGAGCGTGTTGCCGTCCTGACGCAATTCGGTGGCGTTGCCGCCGGTGATGACGTGAAGCGACACGCGTCCGCCGGAAAGCTGATCGAGGGTGGCAAGCTGGCGCGCCAGCAGCGTTGGCGCCGTAAACCCCGGCCGCTGCGCGATCATGACCTTGAGCTTTCGGGTGACGCCCAGCACATGCTGGCCGATCTGAAGGGCATCCGGCGTCGTCGAGTGAAACGCCAGCAGCGCGCGGTCGAAGCCGGCAAGCTCATGAGCCTTTGCGACCGTCTCGATGTGGGTCGGATCGAGGACCGGGCCGGACCGCACGATGGTCTCGGAGGAATTGTTGTTCGAGATGTATCCGATGAACTCGACGGACATGATGATGGCTCCAGTTTGGGTAGGGGTTACAGGCCGAGCGCGAGGCGACCGGCGGCAATTCGGGTGGTGTCGTCCTGCGGGGTATGCACGCGCCCGCACAGCGCGTCGCGATAGTGCCGTTGCAGCGGATTGGTCCGCGACAGGCCATGATTGCCGGTCAGCGACAGCGCGTCCTCGACCACGGCGACCGCATTGTTCGTCACCGTCAGCTTGACGATGTTGGACTCGATGGCGCTGAGCGGCAGATTGTCATCGAACGCATCGGCGAAGCTGCCGATAAGGCGCGCATTCACCGCCAGCCGTGCCTCGATGCCGCCGAGCACTTCCTGCGCGCGCGGCAAGCTCGCCAGCGGCGCGCCGAGATTGGCTGGCACACGCTCCCTGAGGAAACCGATCAGCCAGTCGCGGGCCGCACGGGCGACGCCGTCATAGATCGCAGAGATGAAGATGGCGCCGACGGTCGCCTGAGTGAAGTCGGGCGCCCGCCATTCGTCCGGCAGGCGAACGTCGATCTCGTGGTCGAGCGGAAAGACCACGTCGTCGAAGACGACGTCATGGCTGCCGCTGGCACGCAGGCCGAGATGGTCCCAGGTCTCAATAATCCGCGTGCCCGGAAGGCCCGCCGGAACCAGAAACAATCCGACGCGCGCTTCGGCCTCGTCGGTCCGAGCCCAGACCGCATACCATTTCAGGATCGGTGCGCCCGTCGAATAGATCTTGCGGCCCGACAGCCGCCACCCTGTTTCGGTGCGCCGGGCGATCGTCGCGGGCAGCCCTCCACGCGCCGGGGATCCGAGTTCCGGCTCGACGCGCAGCGCGTTGATCAGGGCAACGCCCTCGACCGTCTCCCGCGCCAGTTTCCGGGACAGCCGGGCGGGCCAGCGCGAGCTGCGCGCCATCACGAGGTGCTGGATGTAGTGCATCGACAGCACGAGCGCGGTCGAGGGATCGGCCTTGCCGACGATGCCGAGAACCTGCGCGGCTTTTGCGGCACCTGCGCCCCCACCACCCAGGGCCGACGGCACCGTCAGAGCCAGCAGGCCAGCCTTCGACAGGTACTCGAAATTCTCGAACGGGAAACTGCCGTCGCGATCGTGAATCGGTGCCCGCTCCGCAAATGTCGGCGCGAGCAGGGCCGCACGCGCCGCATGATCCGATTCGTTTGGCCGCTGCGGCTCCCTCGCCGCGCTCTGGCTTGCGGTCGTCACCATGTGGCGTCCAATCCAAGCAGGCCGAGGATCTGTTTGCGCAGATCCGCAAGATAGGGATCGCCGCGATGGCGCGGATAGGGCCGGTCCACCAGGATATCGGCCTTGACGCGCGCCGGCCGGTCGCTCAGCACGATGACGCGGTTGGCAAGGAACAGCGCCTCTTCGGCGTCGTGGGTGACGAGCAGCGTGGTAAAGCCCTTGCGTTGCCACAGCGAGACGAGCTCTGCCTGCATGGTGATCCGCGTCAGCGAGTCGAGCTTGCCGAGCGGCTCGTCGAGGATCAGGATTTTCGGGTCGTTGACGAGCGCGCGCGCCAGCGCCACGCGCTGCGCCATACCGCCCGACAGCTGGTGCGGATAGGCGTTGCGGAACGCCGACAGGCCGACGAGATCGAGCGCGGCGTCGACGCGCTGCCGCTGGCTCTTCAGGATGCCCTGCGCCTCCAAACCCAATGCAACATTGTCCCAGACGGAACGCCATGGAAACAGCGTTGGGTCCTGAAACACGACGACGCGCGACGGGTGCGGCCCCTTGATGCGGACATCGTCCTCGCGCAACACCCCGCTACGCGGCGCTTCCAGTCCGGCGACCAGCCGCAGCAATGTCGACTTGCCGCAGCCTGAGGGGCCGAGCAAAGCGACGAACTCGCCCGGCTTGATCGAGAGACTGACGTCTTCAAGGACCGGCAGCGCGGCACCGTCGATATCGAATTCATGGCTGACATGCTCGATATCGAGTTCGGCACCGGCGACAGGATATGCGACCACCTCCGCAACGGCTTGCGCTACCATTTGACGACTCCCTTTTGCCAGACCAGCAAGCGGTCGCGCGTCCGAAACAGCAGCGTGATGGCGCCGGAGCACAGCAGCGACATGACGATGAGCGCGGCATACATGTTGGCGTACGCCGCCCAGCCCTGCGCCCATTGCAGGTACCAGCCGAGGCCCGCCTTGACGCCGATCATTTCCGCCACGACGAGCACGGCAAACGACGACCCGAGCCCCATGAACAGGCCGACGAATACATGCGGAAGCGCCGCCGGTATCGCGACCTTCAGCACGAGGAACGAAGGCTTGGCGCCCAGCGTGCGCGCGACATCGTAATAGGCGCTGCTCACGCTCGCGACGCCCGACCAGGTAAGCACGGTGACGGGGAAGCCGGTCGCCAGCGCGATCAGGAAGGTGCTGGCGCTCCAGCTCGAGGGAAAGGTGAAGAAGGCGATCGGAAGCCACGCTGTCGCCGGCAGCGGCCCGATGAAGCGCAGCACCGGATGCACCCAGTAACCGACGCTTCGCGACCAACCGATCGAGACGCCGGTCAGAAACCCGACCGTGGCCCCGATGATGTAGCCGCCGAGCTGCAGCTTCACCGACGCAAACACGCTGTCGAGCAGTTTTGGCAGATCGTCGGTGTAGACCTCGAGGATCGATTGCGGCGGCGGAAAGAATGGCAGCGGCAGCCAGCCGAACTTGGCGGTCGCCAGTTCCCACACGGTCAGAAACAATCCAAGCGCGACCAGCCACGGCGTGCGGCGGCGCAGCGCCGGGCCCGCAGACCCGAGGAAATCGGCGCTGAGCGTACCGAACAGCGCGAACGCCGCGACCACGAAGGCGGCGATGCCGAGCGCATAGGTGCGTGACCAGTCGCCGATGTCGGGCCACCACAGGCAGGACAGGCCGAACGCGACCCAGGCGATGGCCGCGGCGACGCCGGTGCCCGAGCTCTTCAGCCAGTCGCCGATCGATCCGCCGCGTGGGGCTTCGACGGCGATCCCGTCAGACACTGAATAGGTCGACATAGATCTTCTCCGCAAATTTGGCCGTATCGGTGGTTGGCTTGAAGACGGAAACCGTCTTCAGATCGTCGGCGTAAGCCTTCAACTCGCGCTTGAGTACCTCCCCGACCGGATGGTGATGGTGGGTGTGATAGCGCGCCATCGCCTCGAGATCGGCCAGCGTCGCGGTCTTCGGCGCATAAGGCTGGAACGATTTGGCGGCCTTGTCCGGATTCTGCGCGGTGAACATCGCGGCATCCAGCAGCGCGCGCGTCAGCGCCCGGGCGACGTCCGGGTCCTGGCGGATCAGGCTGCCGCGAATGCCGACGATGCAGCAGCTCTTGTCGCGGTACTCGCCGTCGAGGTTGGACGCCACCTCCTTGTACTGGCTGTCCTTCAGCCAGAGATGCGCGAGCGGATCGGATGCGAGGAAGGCCTGCACTTCGCCCTTCTCGACCGCGAGGTTGAGGAGATTGCCGGGATAAGGCCGCCAGTCGACGTCCTTGTTCGGATCGATCCCGATCTTGGCGAGCTGGATCGAGAAGAAGTTCTTGTCGGGGCCAGCGAGATCGCCGACGGCGACGATCTTGCCCTTGAGGTCGGCGAGCTTGTCGACGCCCGAATTCGCCCGCGTCAGCACGCGCATGCAGCCGCCATGCGTGCCGGCTGCGATCTTGACGTCGAACCCCTGCTCCAGCGGTTTGAGCCAGCGCAGCGCCATGCCGAGGCCGGCGTCGGACTTGCCGGTTGCGATGGCCTCCAGCAACTGGTCGGTGGAGCCGCTGTAGTTGATGAGCTCGACGTCGAGATTCTGTTTCTGGAAGAAGCCGTAGTCGATCGCGACTGCCACCGGCGCGAGGCAGACCGCACCGGCATTCCATGAAAGCTTCAGTTTGCGCGGCGCCCCTGTCAGCGTCGTGGCATCCGATGCCGTTTTGCAGATCGGGAACTCCGAAAAATCGATCGCCGGCGCGACCGCGCGAAACGGAAATGCCTGCGCGCCGATGACGCCGAGCGGTGCCGCCACCGCCGCGGCGGCGCCGGAGCGCAACAGCGTGCGCCGATCCAGTAACCGCCTGCCGCGGTGCTCGTTTTCCGACATTGTTCTTCTCCTTTGCACGCACGTGACCACGCTCGCCGCAACGCGGGAACCGCGCTGCAGCCTGGCACCGTGAAATGTTGAATTGGTTCAGTCCTGACGAGAATTCTGGCTCTCGTTCCGCTGAGTTGACGCTGCGATGATGCGCGGCAACAATGGGATCGTCAATAAAATGGAATTTTGAATGTTGAAACGGACGGAGAGATTATCTCCCTGTTCCCTCTATCAGACGGTCGAACGATTTTCGTGCGGCCCAAATCGGCTCAACTCATAGGCAGAACAATGCAAGTCACAATGAAGGACAGAGTCGCGGTCGTCACCGGCGGCAGCAAGGGCATCGGGATCGCGGTCGCGCGGCGATTTGCCGGCGCGGGCGCCAAGGTGGCGATCCTCGCGCGCGGCGCAGCCGACCTCAAGGCCGCACGGGAAGAACTCGGCAAGGACGGGCTCAAGGTCACCGACTATGTCTGCGACGTCTCGAAGGCGGCGGACATTGCGAAGGCCCATGAGAAGATCACGGCCGACCTCGGCCCGGTCGACATTCTCGTTAACAATGCCGGCACCGCGCGAACGATGGCGTTCGAGAACATCAGTGACGAGGCCTGGCAGGACGATCTCGATCTGAAACTATTCGCCGCGATCCGTTTCTCGAGGCTGGTCTGGCCCGGCATGAAGGCGCGCAAATGGGGCCGCATCATCAACGTGCTCAACACCTACGCCAAGGCGCCGGCGGCATCCTCGGCCCCGACCTCGGTATCGCGGGCGGCCGGCATGGCGCTGACCAAGGTGATGGCGAGCGAGGGCGGCGAACACAACATCCTGGTCAATGCGATGCTGGTCGGCCTGATCATGAGCGATCAATGGGTGCAGCGGCACGCCAAACAGGCGCCGGATACGGATTTCGAAGTGTTTGCCAAAAACCTCGCCAAAGGCACGCCCTTAGGGCGCATCGGCACGGCGGAGGAATTCGCCAACCTCGCCTGCTTCCTCGCCTCCGATCAGGGCTCGTTCATCACCGGCACGGCGATCAATGTCGACGGTGGGCGGTCGCCGGTGGTGTAGGCGAGCACCGTCGGCTTCATCCTTCGAGACGCCTGCTACGCAGGCTGCTCCGGATGAGGTCTGCTACAGGGCCTCATGGTGAGGAGCGCGGCAAAGCCGCGCGTCTCGAACCATGCATCGCGGGGCACGAGTGGCTTGAAAGGCAAACACAACAAAAAGGCCCCCGTCGCCGGAGGCCTTTCCGTTTTCTCGAGCCGCCTTGGCGGCTGATGTCTTAGACCGCGTCCTTGGCGGCCTTGACCGGGCGGGCGCGCACGATCTTGCGGGCCGGCTTGGCCTTGAACATCATTTCCTCGCCCGTGAAGGGATTGGTGCCCTTGCGAGCCTTGGTCGCGGGCTTCTTGACCACGACGAACTTGGCGAAGCCGGGGACGAGGAATACCCCGTTCTTCTTGAGCTCCTTGTGGCCGACGTCGACGAGCGCTTCCATTACGCCCTTGACCTCTTTCTTCGAAACTTCAGTGGTGGTCGCGATCTTCTCGATCAGCTGCGACTTAGACATTTGGGTGGCCATGATTGCTCCATTTGATTCTGGCACCGGCGACGATATGGCGGAAACAGCCTAAAAAACAGGGTTTCCGACATTCTGCACAACTATCTCGCTAATCGAGTTGTACTGATTCGTCCAATTTTGGCTGGTTTTTAGGCCCTCGAAGCTGTGCGAAGCCTATTTTTAGAGGGAATCCGGGGCTCCAGCTGCCCCATTTCCGGACAATCCCGGGCTGGCGCCCGGCCCATGCCCCCATTCAGACGAGCCTCAATGGCGCCCGCCAGCACAAAAACGAGCAGGCCGATGACGCGCTGAGCACGTTGTTTTCAAGAAGGATTTTCCGGATCCTACGGCGATTAGAAAATGACTCGTGTTCCTGTTCCATCGTAGCATCGGCCTCAAGGCGGACGCCTGAAGGCCCGCCATCAATACCAATAATATGTCTGGAGACTTCGCATGGATTTGACGCGCCTTGAGATCAATCGTCGCACCGCACTACTGACGTCGGCGGCGATAGCGGCCAACGTGATCAATCCGATGCGGGCCTTTGCGCAGGAAACGCCGCGCAAGGGCGGCGTGTTCAACGTCCATTACGGCGCCGAACAGCGCCAGCTCAATCCGAGCATCCAGGCATCCACCGGCGTCTACATCATTGGCGGCAAGATCCAGGAAAACCTGATCGATCTCGACGCCAACGGCCAGCCGGTTGGCGTGCTCGCCGAGAGCTGGGAGGCCACGCCCGACGGCAAGACCGTGACCTTCAAGCTGCGCAAGGGCGTCACCTGGCACGACGGCAAGCCATTCACCTCGGCCGACGTCGCATTCACCGCAATGAACATGTGGAAGAAGATCCTCAATTACGGCTCGACGCTGCAACTGTTCCTGACCGAGGTCGAAACGCCGGACGCCGAAACCGCGATCTTCAAATACGAGCGGCCGATGCCGCTGAACCTGCTGCTGCGCGCCCTGCCCGACCTCGGCTATATCTCTGCCAAGCATCTCTATGAAAGCGGTGATATCAGGCAGAACCCGACAAATCTCGCGCCGGTCGGCACCGGGCCGTTCAAGTTCGTCAAATATGAGCGCGGACAATATGTCATCGCCGACCGCAACGAGAACTACTGGCGGCCGAACGCGCCCTATCTCGACCGTATCGTCTGGCGCGTGATCACCGATCGCGCGGCCGCCGCGGCGCAGATGGAAGCCGGCGAGCTGCATTACTCGCCATTCTCCGGGCTCACGATTTCCGACATGGCGCGGCTCGGCAAGGACAAGCGCTTCATCGTCTCCACCAAGGGCAATGAAGGCAACGCCCGCACCAACACCATCGAGTTCAACTTCCGCCGCAAGGAACTGTCCGACATCAAGGTGCGCCGCGCGATCGCGCATGCGATCAACGTGCCGTTCTTCATCGAGAATTTTCTCGGCGATTTCGCCAAGCTCGGCACCGGCCCGATCCCCTCGACCTCGACCGATTTCTATCCCGGCGCCAACACGCCGCAATATCCCTACGACAAGGCGAAGGCTGCGGCGCTGCTCGACGAAGCCGGCTTCAAGGCCGGCCGCGGCGGCACCCGCTTCTCGTTAAAGCTGCTGCCCGCGCCCTGGGGCGAGGACATCTCACTATGGTCGACCTTCATCCAGCAGTCGCTCAGCGAAATCGGCATTCCCGTCGATATCGTCCGCAATGACGGCGGCGGCTTCCTCAAGCAGGTCTATGACGAGCACGCCTTCGATCTCGCCACCGGCTGGCACCAGTACCGCAACGATCCCGCCGTCTCGACCACGGTCTGGTATCGCTCCGGCCAGCCCAAGGGCGCGCCCTGGACCAACCAGTGGGGTTGGGAAGACAAGAACGTCGACAAAACCATCGACGATGCCGCCACCGAGGTCGATCCCGCCAAGCGCAAGGCGCTCTATGCCCAGTTCGTCAAGGAAGTGAATGCCGAGCTGCCGGTCTGGATGCCGATCGAACAGATTTTCGTCACCGTGATCAACGCGAAGGCACGTAACCATTCCAATACGCCGCGCTGGGGTTCGACGAGCTGGCACGATCTTTGGCTTACAGCATGATCCGGAAAAGTGGGAACCAGTTTTCCGAAGAGATCATGCTCAGACATAAGATAAAGCGCGATGACGAAAGTCGTCGCGCGCTGACACTATATCCGCCACAATAGGCGCATGCGCATCCTTGCCCTTGCGGGGCGGCGGCTCGCCGCCTCGATCCCGACCCTTATCCTGATCCTGATCGGCGTATTCCTGCTGTTGCAGTTCGCGCCGGGCGACACCGTTGACGCCATGATGGCGCAGATGGGCGGTGGCGATGCCGCAACCGCAAAAGAGCTGCGCAAATTCTACGGCCTCGACCTCTCGATCCCGGCCCAGCTCGGCAATTATCTGTGGCGGCTGGTGCGGCTCGATCTCGGCTTCTCCTCGATCTACGGCAAACCGGTGGCCTCGGTGATCCTGGAGCGGCTGCCGCCGACGATCCTCTTGATGACCGCGTCGCTGTCCTTTGCGTTCTTCTTCGGCCTCCTGTTCGGCGTGATCGCCGCACGCGGCGTTAACCGCTGGCCGGATACGCTGATCTCAACGCTCGGCTTGATTTTCTATGCGACACCCTCGTTCTGGTTCGGCCTGATGGCCATCGTATTGTTCTCGGTTTACCTGCAGTGGTTGCCACCCGGCGGTTTTGAGGACATCGGCACGGTGCAGACCGGCATCTGGCGCGTGTTCGACATCGCCAGCCATCTGGTGCTGCCGACGCTGACGCTCGGGCTGATCTTCCTCGCGATTTACCTGCGCATCATGCGCGCCTCGATGCTGGAGGTGCTGAATCTCGATTACGTCCGCACCGCGCGCGCAAAGGGCCTCGATGAGACCCGCGTGGTGACGCGGCATGTGCTGCGCAATGCGCTGCTGCCGATGGTGACGCTGATCGGCCTGCAGGCCGGCACGATGCTGGGCGGATCGGTAGTGGTCGAGAGCGTGTTCTCCCTGCCGGGCCTCGGACGGCTCGCCTATGAATCGGTGGTGCAGCGCGACCTCAACACACTGCTCGGGATCGTGTTCGTCTCCGCGCTGCTGGTGATCACCGTCAACTTCGTCGTCGATCTGGTCTACGCGCGGCTCGATCCGCGCATCACGGCGGATTAGATCGATGGATGCGATCAAACGATATTTCAGAAGCCCCGCCGCCGTCGCCGGCCTTATCCTGTTGCTGATCGTGATCGCAATGGCGATCTCGGCCGGCTTTCTCTACCCCCGCGACCCGCTGGCGCTGGCCGGCCGCCCGCTGATCTGGCCATTCTCCAATCCGCGCTTCCTGCTCGGGACCGACAATTCCGGGCGCGATATCGCCGCGCAGATTTTCTACGGCGCGCGGATATCGCTTTTGATCGGCGGCGTCGCCACCGCGATCGCGGTCCTGATCGGCATCCTGGTCGGCGCCTTTGCCGGCTATTACGGCGGCTGGGTCGACAATGTGCTGATGCGCGTGACCGAAGCATTCCAGACGTTGCCGAATTTCGTGCTGCTGCTGGTGCTGGTGGCCGTGTTCGGCTCGACGCTCACCACCGTCACCATCGCCGTCGGCGTGGTGTCGTGGCCGGCGCCGGCGCGGCTGACCCGTGCGGAATTCCTGTCGCTGCGCAACCGCGAATTCGTCCAGGCCGGGCGCACGCTCGGCATGAAGAACATCCAGCTCATCTTTGGCGAGATTCTGCCCAACGCGCTGCCGCCGGTGATCGTCTACGCCAGCGTGGTGATGGCGGTCTCGATCCTGCTCGAAAGCGCGCTGGCGTTCCTGCGGCTGTCCGATCCCAACGTGGCGTCATGGGGCAATCTGATCGGCCTCGGCCGCGACGTGCTCCGGGTGCAGTGGTATGTGTCGGCGATCCCTGGGATTGCCATCCTCCTCACCGTGCTGGCGGTATCGCTGGTCGGACAGGGCCTCAACGATGCGCTCAATCCGAGGCTCAAGGGCCGATGAGCGGAAACGAGACCATCCTCTCGCTCGATCGCCTGGGCGTCCGCCTGCCCCGCGGCGCAGACCGGACGCATGCGCTGAGAGACGTTTCGCTGGAGATCGCATCGAACGAAATCCTCTGCGTGGTCGGCGAATCCGGCTCCGGCAAGTCGATGATGGCCAACGCCGTCATGCGGTTGTTGCCCAACGAGGTGACGATCGACGGTGGCCGGATCATGTTCGAGGGCTGCAATCTCTGCGCGGCGACGCCGGCGGAAATGCGCGAGGTGCGCGGCGCCGGCATCGCGATGATCTTTCAGGAGCCGATGACGGCGCTCAATCCGCTCCGCACCATCGGCGACCAGATCGCCGAGATGTTTTCGATCCATACCGATCTCTCGAAAGCAGAGATTGGCGCGAAGGTGCTGGCCCTGCTCGCGGACGTCCGCATTCCCGATCCCAGGGTAGCAGCGAAAGCCTATCCGCACGAACTCTCGGGCGGCCAACGACAACGCGCCATGATCGCGATGGCGCTGGCGCTCGATCCAAAGCTCCTGATCGCCGACGAGCCGACCACCGCGCTCGACGTCACCACGCAGGCGCAAATTTTAAAACTGATCCGCGACCTGCAGCAGCGCCGCAGGACCGCGGTCATGTTCATCACCCATGATTTCGGTGTCGTCGCCGAGATCGCCGACCGCGTGGTGGTGATGCAGCATGGCGTCATCGTCGAACAGGGGACGGCTTCTGACGTGCTGAACAAGCCGCAGCATGCCTATACGAAGCAGCTCATCGCCGCCGTGCCGCCGCTGAAGGCGCCGCCGCCCCGGAAGCTTGCCGCCGACAATATCCTCACCATCGCCAACGTCTCTAAAACCTATCGCACCGGCGGCTTTCTCGGACGCGGCGCGCGGGTGACGCCGGCCGTGAAGAACGTGTCGCTCACCCTGCCGCGCGGCGCGACGCTGGGCATCGTCGGCGAATCCGGTTCCGGCAAGTCGACGCTGGCGCGCTGCATCGTGCGGCTGATCGATCCAGACAGCGGCTCGATCATGCTCGAGGGCCGCGACTGGGCTAACATGACGCGCGAAGACGTCCGCCGCGAGACGCGCCATATCCAGATGGTGTTTCAGGACCCGTTCGCCTCCCTCAATCCGCGCCGCAAGGCCGCCGAGCTGGTGGCGCAGGGGCCGATCGTCCACGGCACGCCGCGCGCACAGGCGATTGCGGACGCCAAGGAGCTGTTTGCGCTGGTCGGGCTCGATCCCTCCTCCGCCGACCGCTACCCGCATGAATTCTCCGGCGGCCAGCGTCAGCGCATCGGGCTTGCCCGCGCACTGGCGCTGAAGCCCGACGTGCTGGTCGCGGACGAGCCGGTTTCGGCGCTCGACGTCTCCGTGCAGGCGCAGGTGCTGAAGCTGCTCGCAGAGCTGCGCGCGCGGCTCGGCCTTTCCATCGTCTTCATCACGCATGACCTGCGCGTGGCAGCGCAGATCTGCGATCTCGTCGCCGTGATGAAGGACGGCGAAGTGGTGGAACATGGATTGGCGGGGGAGGTATTCGGCAATCCCCGGCACGCTTACACACAGGCGCTGCTGGCCTCGATCCCCGGCGGCGGATTTGCGCGGGAGCGCGATCTCGCAGGCGCGTGATCCTTGCAGGCGTCCTGTCGTTCTGCTTAGTTTGACTCCCAAACAAGCCCTGAGGAAATAACAGCGTGGCACTCAAAAACGTCATCGGAATCGACCACGCCGTGGTCATGGTGAAGGACCTCGACAAGGCTGCCGAGAACTACAGGCGGCTCGGCTTCACCGTGTCGCCGCGCGGGACCCACAGCGCGCATATGGGATCCGGCAACTACACCATCATGTTCGATCCTGATTACATGGAATTGCTCGGCGTGCTGACGCCTACGGAACATAATGCTCCGGCGCGGGCCAATCTTGAAAAGAATGGCGAAGGCATCGAGCGCATCGCGTTCACGGCGGTGGATTCGGCTCTAGGGGCAGACGAGATTCGCGCGCGCGGCTACCCGCCGGTCGGGCCCACCGATTTCGAGCGACCGGTGACGATGCCCGACAACACGATATCCGCCGCCAAATTCCGGACGTTTCAGTGGCCGACATCGGAAGCGCCAGGCGGCGTGCGCATCTTCGCCTGCCAGCACAAGACGCGCGAGACGGTGTGGATTCCCGAACTGATGAAGCACGCCAACGGCGCCAAGCGGCTGAAGCAGGTGCTGATGGTCGCGCCGGAGCCCGCCAAGGAAGCCGCGCATCTCGCCAAGATGATCGATCGCGAGACGCGCAACGAGGCGGACGGCGCGGTCGCGGTGCCTTCCGGTGGAGACCGTGCGGACTTCGTGTTTCTCACGAACGACCAGCTGGCCAAGCGCTATCCCGGCGTTTCGCTGGCCGGCCTGCCCGAGCGCGGCGGCGCGGGACTTGTGATCGTGGCCGACGTGGCGTCGGCAGAAAAGGCGCTCGGTGCCAATGGTGTGAAAGGTGCTGGTGGCGTAGTAGTACCGCCGGCGTCCGCCAACGGCACAATGCTGGCGTTCGTCGGGGCGTAGCCGGCAGCGCAGCCGCGCCGCATCGGGAAATCCGGAACATGGCGAAAGGCAAGGTTGAAACGGACAGCGACACGGTGGCCATCCGCCGCGGCCGGCCCCGCTCCGCCGAGACCACCAACGCCATTCTGCAAAGCGCGTACACGCTGATGGCGGCGACGGGTCTTGCCGCCACCAGCATCGATGCGGTAGCGCGACACTCCAACGTCTCGAAGATGACCATCTATAAATGGTGGCCTTCGCGCGAAGCGCTGCTGATTGACGCGTTCCTGAACCACGCCTCATTGATGCTGCCGCTGCCAACGTCAGGCGCGCCGGCGGAACGCCTGAAATGCCATGCCGCTGCCTATGCGAAAGCGCTGCTGGGCGAGTTCGGCAGGGTGCAGCTCGCGGTGATCTCCGAATGCATCTCGAACACGGGGTCTGCGGAGATTTTCTACGAGCGCTATCTCAGCTATCGAAGGACCGCGCTGGTCGAATTGATCGCCGCCGGCCAGCAGGATCGAAGCATTGGCGCCGCCGGAACGCCGGAGGATCTATACGACGCGATCTATGGCAGCCTGTTCTACCGCTACATCTTCGGAATCAAGCCGATCTCGCCGGCGCAGGCGCGCAACCTCGTCGATGCGCTGCTGATGATCAAGAACCGCTAGCGGAAATACGGCGCTGGCGCCGGAACCAGGCCCAGGTCTCGCGGGTCACCGCAAGATATCCCCTGCCCCGATACGCAATCTGCCCGTCGACGATTCTGTTCAGCTTCGGCAGCGCGTGAAACGGGATCGAGGGATAGGCGTGGTGCTCGACATGGTAGGGCATATTCCACGCGAACCACCTCGTGAACATGCCGGTATAGGTCGTCCTTGTGTTCTGGAAGGCGCTGCGCGTCCGGTCACAGCCGGTGTGTTCGGCGTAGAGATAGGGACGCAGGAACAATTGCCCGACGACCAGTGGCACAATCCAGACCCAGAGCAGGATCGCCGTGTGCAAGGCGACAGAGGCGAGCAGCAACACAACATAGCCCAGCAAATAAAGGCGCGCCTCCCTCACGACGATATGGCGCTTGGCCTCCGGTATCCAGGGCGCGGTGGCGTTGCCGGTCAGGCCATGGCGAAGCATCAGCCGCAGCCGGAAGGCAACCTGACGAATGCCGCTATAGGCAATCGCAAGCTGCGTATCCGAAGCAGGCATCGGACCGACCAGCAGTTCCGGATCCCTGTCCGGATCCTGCGTGTAGCGATGGTGGTCCCAGTGGAACAGGCAGTAGTACTCGTAAGGCAGTCCGATCGCGAACGACGACAGATGGCCGAACACAAGATTGAGCGTACGATTCCGGAATGCCGTCTTGTGCGCGGTTTCATGCACGACCATGAACAGGAAGGCTATGAAGTAGCCCTGCACGATCATCAACGGTACTGCCCAAAGCCATCCATAGCTCGAGGACACCAGCCATATCAGCGCGCCGAGAGTGAAGATAACGCCGTAATGGCTTATCGCGCGGATGATGCCCGGCAGGTTCGATCGCACTGAGAGCGCGCGAAGGTCGGTCGAACTCAGCAGCTTCTCACCCGTTGCGGTAATCGCCGTGCTCATGGTCGCAACCCTCCGGGATGATCTAGCGCTGCAGCAGCGCCGAGATTTCGGCGTTGATGAAAGCGCGGTCTGCGGGATTGTTGATGGGATTTCCGGCACGGTGGCCGTGGATCGATGGAATGGGATGCAGCTTGGCCGAACTGGCATTGACGAGGTGCGCAAGTTCCGCCTCGTTGTCGCGAACGTCGAAGTAGCGATCGGTCTGCCCTGGCATCAGCAGAATATGGGCCTTGATCGCGGCGAGCGCGCGGTCCAGCTCGCCGCCGAATGCGGGGCACTGGCCGATATCACCGCGCTGCCAGATGCCGATCTGGGCCAGCAGGTCGTTGGCGTCGCGTCTCGTGAAAGCGACGTCCCACGACCGCGCGAGATAATCCTCAAGGCTGGTGAAGCCGGCCTCGCGCCAGAGTTCGTCACGATAATACGCGTGCGACATCGCCCATCCCGCATAGACGCGGCCCATCGCCCGGAGACCGGCGACGGGCTTGGCCACGAAACGCCCGTCCTGCCAGGCAGGATCCGCGGTCAGCGCCGCCTTCACGCTCTCAAGAAATACGTAATTGTAAGGCGAACATCGAGCGCTGCCGCAGACGACGGCGGCTCGTTCCACCATGTCGGGATGGCAGGCCGCCCAGTGATAGGCCTGCATCCCGCCCATCGACCAGCCATAGACCAGCGCGATTTTCGAGATCCCGAACTGCTCGACCAGCAGACGGCGCTGGACCGCGACGGCATCGTGATAGCTGATCTCCGGAAAAGGCATGAGCTCAGTGTTGGAAGGCGAGGAAGACAGGCCATTGCCGAACAGGTTTGGAATGATGATGAAGTAACGGCTTGGATCGAGCGCACTGCCCGGCTGGATCAGCCACTCGATATCGGCGTGCTGTGCGCTGAACGACGTCGGATAGACGATCAAATTGTCCTTGCGCGCGTTGAGCGCGCCGTAAGTCTTGTAGGCAAGCCTCATCGCCGGAAAGACCGCGCCGCTCCCGAGCGCCACGTCGCCGGCCTCGAACGTCTGGTAATCGGCAGGGGTCGTCATTAGCCATCTCAATTTAATGTACTTATCGTACATTATTTGTGCTGGATTGCAACGGAAGTTTGGCAGGCATTTGAGCGGCGCCGTGTCCACAAACACCAAATGCGCCCGCAGAATTTTGCGGCGCGCATTTGCATCGAGATCAAAAAGCCGAGGCCCCCGCGCGATCACTCCGCTGGCGCTGCCAGAGGCACCTCCGAATGCGAGCTATAGGCAACGCTACCGCTGGTCTTCGCCAGTGCGAACAGCCCTGCCGCCATCACCGCGTAGGCCAGCGCCACCCCCGGTGTGACGCCGAGGCCGCCGCCGATGCCGACGGCTTCGCCGTGCATGAAGCCGAAATAGGTCATGACAGCGCCGGCGAGTGCAAAGGCCGCGGCTTTGAGAAAATCGCGTTCGATCACGAACACGCCGATCGCGCCGAGCACGAGGCCGGCGAGGATTGCGCCGCCGCCCATCACTTCAAGCCCATGATAAATCACGCCCTGCTGCGGCAATGCGGCGATGGCCGCGGTCTTGACCGCGTCGACCTTGTCAGCGGCGAGACCACCGACGACTTGGGCGGCCGTCATCGTCGAGGCGAGCATGGTGTCGATCTGCAGCTTGGCCCAGGCGGCGAGATGCGGTGTCAGCGCCAGCACGACCGCCGGCGCATGCTTGACCGGCGTGGTCTGGAACGCCTGCGCGCCGATCAGCATGCCGATATAGAGCAGGATCGGCGAGATCGCGACCACGGGCACCAGCGCCAGCAACACCGCGATGATGCCGAACCACGACAGCAGCACCACCATCAGGCCGGTCGCCGCCGAATAGCCGATCCGCCCGCCCATCGCTTTCCAGCCGGGATGGCCGATATAGACCGCATTGATGAAGGGATTGCCCATCAGGCAGCCGATCAGGCTGACGACGCCATCCGCCGTCAACACCCGCGTCGTCGGATACTCGTCGCCGGCCGCTTCCGCGCTCTCGACATTATCCATGGCCTCGACGAGGTCATAGATGCCGAACGGGATGGCCGTGACGAGAATGATTTCGAGGAATTCGAATCCGGAGAACACATGGCCGAAGGCGGGCAGCGGCACCGAGAAGCCGAAATTCGCAAAGGCATCGCCGACGCCCTTCACGCTCAACCCGCCGAGCCCAAGCCCGAACAGGTTCGATCCCCAGGCGATGATCATGCCCACCGCAATAGCGACGAGGCCGGCCGGCATGCCCTTCCAGTATTTCACACCGCCGAACCAGCTCGCCAGGATGATGGCAAAGCACACCAGCCCGATCTGCGGCGTCATGTACATTTCCAGCGCCGGCCGCATCGAGATGAAGGTGACGGAGACGCCGGCGAGCGTACCGAGCAGCGCCGCGCGCGGGGTTACCTTTCTGATATAAGGCGCGATGAAGCCGCCGATCATCAGGATAAAGCTTTGGAAGAATACCCAGACCAGGCCGGCCGACCAGCCCTTGATCGGGTCGCCGGTCTTCAACGTGATCGGCAGCATGATTACGAAGGTGACGATGAACATGTGCGGCACGCTGACGCCCGACGGCAGCGCGCAGACGTCGCTGCGGCCGGTCTTCTGCGCCAGCCTGTAGGCAAGCCAGGCGTAATAGAATGTCGAGAGGCACATCATCAGGCCAAGCGCCGGCAGGATGCGGCCGAACACGAGTGAGTCAGGCATCTTCAGCACGAAGCGCAACAGCCCGGTCAGCACCAGCATGTTGACGAGGATGTTGGTGCCGAACCCGAACAGCGCGTTCCAGTCGCCCGGCGTCCACAATACCGGCTTGAACGTGGATGTGCCTGCAGTCCCCGTCGTGGTCGCGCTCATCGCAATCCCCCTGCTGCTGTTGTCGTCGTTGGATTCTCCGGTGAAAGTGCCGCAAGCACCGCCGCCGAGCCGGAGACCCAGCCGAAAATGCCGCCCTGGGCCTTGATCATCTTCAGGCCCATCTCGTGGAATTCCGGAAAGTAGGATGCGCAGCCATCCGCCAGCACCACGCAGCGATAGCCGCGGTCGTTGGCTTCGCGCACCGTGGTGTTGACGCAAACCTCGGTCGTGACACCGCAGACCAGCAAGTTTTCGATGCCGTAGCGCTGCAGCACGTCACCGAGCTCGGTGGCGTAGAATGCGCCCTTCCCCGGCTTGTCGATCACGATTTCAGTGTCGAGCGGATACAGTTCGGGAATGATGTCGTGACCGGCTTCGCCGCGAATGAGAATGCGCCCCATCGGGCCGGGATCGCCAATCCGCAACGACGGCGCGCCGCGCTCGACCTTGGCCGGCGGCGCATCCGACAGATCGGGCAGATGGCCTTCCCGGGTGTGCACGACCAGCATCCCGGTCGCGCGCGCCGCATCGAGCACCGCCGCAATCGGCTTCACCGCCCGCGCAAGCTGGCTGACGTCATTGCCGAGCGTCTCGCCAAAGCCGCCCGGCTCCATGAAATCGCGCTGCATGTCGATGATGAGAAGCGCGGTCGCCGCCCAGTCGAGCTCAATCGGCCCCGGCTCCGCTGCGAGCTTTACTGAGTTCGCCATGACGTGCGCGCCCCGAACGAGAACTCTTCAGGGACAGGTCAAGCAAAGCCCATGCCATTGTGCACAATGACATCGCGCGCTCGGTCCGGAGAAAATCGATCGTATCGTCAATCCGTTACGCGTCGATGCGAGCCCCGACCCGGCTTCGTCAAACGCACTGCAAGCGAGCAACTGCTTATTGGCTGTGCATGCGACGATCGCGATTGCCGGGTCGATCTACCATCCGCACCTGCCCCAGCAACTGCACCAGCCAGGCAAGGCCGGCATCCATCATCGCCACCTTCGGAACGACGACATTGATCGAGAAGCGTGGCAATAGCAGCGGCGCCTTGACCGCGACCACGCCAAAGCGGGCGCCATGGATCTCAACAAAACGCTTCGGCAGCGCGGAGACCATCCCGCTCTCGGCCAGCACCGAAAGGGCGAACATGAAGTTCGGCACGGTCAGCGCCACGCGTCGCGTCAGGCCCTTCTTGGCGAGTTCAACATCGACGAATCCGGAAACATCGCCGGTATGCGAAACGACGAGATGTTCCATCTCGCAGTAGCGCTTGAGGGTCGGCTGACGCTGAAAGGAATGCCCCTTCCTGAAGGCGATGACGAACTCTTCCTCGTAGAGCTTCGCTTTATGGAAGCGGACCGGGATATCGTCGAAGGGAATGACCGCAATATCCATCGCCCGGTCTTCGAGCTCCTTCAACGCATCCTTCCACGCCAGATGAGGAACGCTGAAGCCTTGCACCGGCAGCAGTTGCCGGATTCCGATATCAACGCTTGGCGCCGCGCCATGCAACGTCTTCAGCAGCGGCGGCAGGATCACCGACGAAATCCCGTCCGGTGCACCGATCACGAAACGGCGCGTTGAATGCCGCGGATCGAACGGTGCGGCCGTCGAAACGACACCGCGAATACGCGCGAGGATTTCCGTCACGGGTTCCGCAAGCTGGAGGGCGCGCGCCGTCGGAACGACGCCTTTCGGGGTCTTGAGAAACAAGGGGTCGCCAAGCAGCGTGCGCAGGCGGCCAAGCCCATGGCTGACGGCGGACGATGACAGATGCAGCCGCTCCGCCGAGCGGCCGACATGGCGCTCCCTGAAGACGATTTCGAACAGCACGAGAAGGTTGAGATCGATCCGGGAGAGGTCAGTTTGATTCATCATAATGCTGAAATCATATCACTGGATTCATCACGATTGAAATGGGACCTGGACGAGACAAGCCGGCCAGTCGCCGGCTCCAACCAGAATAGAGAGTTACCAAATGCTCAGATCAAACCACTGGAAGCGTCTGGCGCTGAAGGCCGCCCTCGCCATGCCGCTGTCGGCCAGCGCCGCAGGGCAGCCAATGTCGACCCATCCGGATCAGGAAGTTGCCGATCTGGTCAGGCAGAGTGAGGCGCGGGCTTCGGCGTTCATGCGCGGCGACATGGACAGATGGTCCAGCATGACGCGCATCGCCGACGACTTTACGCTGATGCAGCCCTTTGGCGGGCAAGCCAGCCGCGGCTTTAGCATGTCTCCCGAACGGCTGGCGCAGCTCGCAAGCTATTTCAAAAATGGCGACGCCAAGATCGAGCTCGTCCAATCCTACGCGTCGGGCGACCTGGCCGTCCTTGCCGTGATCGAGCATCAGCACGGCGAGGTCGGCGGCTTGCCCGATCAGGACTGGTCGCTACGGGTGACGCTGGTCTATCGCCGGCAAGGCGCGGAATGGTGGCTGGTTCACCGCCATGCCGACCCGCTGGTGCGCAACGTCGGGCTGGAGACTGCGGCGACATTGGCCCGAGGAGCAGATTCTGGCGGACAGTAAGCTCGCTTCAGATCGGGACGGCCGAAGTTTACGGATTCCAGCTCAGCAGCGGCGCTCCGAAGGCCCTCTTCCAGACCGTGAGGAAACGCGGAAACCAGGAGTGCGCGACGGCGCCTTGATAGGCCCATGTGTGATATTTGAGGCCTTTTTCCGATAGCAGTTCCTGATATCCGCCGTGCGTTTCGGTCGCGGTACGGATGTCCCTCAATATATCGCGGGCGCAGGACCGGTACTTGTCGGCGCCCGAGCATTCATCATAGTCCAGCATGCGATCGGCAAATTCGACGTTGAACGTCGGCCAGCACGAACGCCCCTGGTAGGCTGGAGCCGCAATCTTGTGGATCATCTTGTTCTGCGGATTATCCGAAGACACCAGGAAGTGAGACGTGTCGGGAATTCGAAAGCGCGGTTCGCCAAGGATCAGATCGGTCGTGGCTTCGAATAGCGCGCGTTCACTCGCCTCGGTCAGATCCCAAAATCCCTGATGCACATTGACGAAATCAAGCGCAACGCAACCCGCCGGTTCGCCCCTGGATTCCAGGGAATGCCTGATATGGCCGTGCCTGCCGAACAGACCGAGCAATTCCTTCTTGTATTGCGAGAGTTCGCGTCCAAGCAGCCCTTCCAGCTCGGTCCGGTCGATCACCCCCAACCGGATGCCGCGCGCAAAAGTCGCGAAGACGCACGCATTGGTGACGAAGCGCCGTCGCTCGGCGCGGGTATCGGTGGCCGCGGAGCGCGGTGCGGTTGCGTCACACAGCAAGGCCGTGAAGCCGTCATCATCGAACGGCTGCAATGCGCTGGCGAGTTCAGATATCGCGCTCTTCAGATCCTCGCGATATTCGGCAAGCAACAAGCGGCCGGCGTGAGCGCCCTGCGACATCGCCAGAAACGAAGATGCTCTTTGGTCCGCCCGCATGATCTGTTCCAGACCGGCGAGGATGCCTAGCAGCGTATCCGACGGCTGCGAGAAGTAATTGACGCCGATGTAGCGGTCGCCTCCGGCGGGAACGATGGTCGTCGTGACGACATTGGCGCGAACGGCTTCCAGCAACAGGCGGACGCTTTTTTCGAGCAGCCGAACCCTGCGGACGGCATCCTCGGAATCCATGATGGTCTCGGGATCGAGAACATCGGGATAAAACCAGGCAAAGTCCCGCGGGTAATAGGCCGATGCGTGCGGCGCCCCCGTGACCAGAAAGGCTTCGTTCGGAGAAAAGGCGCTGTTGACCGAGTGCGCATACAGTTCGTCGATCCCACCCGACAAGTGAGATTTTCGCAGGAACCGATCACCGAGAAAATTGACGGCTTGAATACCGTTGGCGACGCAGGTGGCAACCAGACCCTGGTAAAATCGGTATTCGCGATGTGTTGAAATTGGAATGTGACAATTCATGTGCCTGGATGAACAATGTCCGATGGTGATGGGATATCAGCGGCCACCCAGACATCATAAATTCGTCTTTCAGTCAGATGAATTATGATGTCATCGCGCTGTCACAAAATGGACGGTGCGTAGGATGGGCAGAGCGCAGCGAAACCATCTGTTTCAATTGCGAACGCAAGGTGATGGGTTTCGCTTCGCTCTACCCATCCGACAAGGCAGCGCCGCCCGCTTCCCTCGGCTTAAAATTCTCGATCAGCCGCAGCAGCACGCGCGCACCGGCATCGGCGTCGGCGGGTTCGACGTGCTCGGCCGGGTGATGGCTGATGCCGCCGCGACAGCGGACGAACAGCATGGCGACATCGGCGATATCAATCATCGCCATGCCGTCATGCCCGGCCCCGCTCGGTAGTTCGAAGACGCCGTAGCCTTCGCCGGCAACCGCTTCCGCCACCTGCGCCTTCAGCCAGGGCGCGCAGGGCACGGTGCGGTTCTCGTGGGTGACGTCGATCTGCAGCGAGAGATCGCGCCGTTTCGCGATCGCCTCGATCCGCCGCACGATCTCGGCCACCGCGAGCTTGCGATGGGCGTCCGCCGGCGCGCGGATGTCGAGCGTGAACGAGACCTTCCCCGGAATGACATTGGTCGCCCCCGGCAGCGCGGTGATGGCGCCGACGGTGCCGACCAGGCCTGCGGCGTCGGCCTTGCAGAACGCCTCGACCGCGATGATGCATTCGGCGGCGCCGGCCAGTGCGTCGCGCCGCAGCGCCATCGGCACCGTGCCGGCATGGCCGGCCATCCCGGAAAGGTTCGCCGCCAGCCGCGTCGCGCCGGCTATTGCGGTGACCACGCCGACGGGCAGGTTCTGCTGCTCCAGCACCGGCCCCTGCTCGATATGCAGTTCGACATAGGCATGCAGTTCGCGGCGGGCGCGTGCCGCCGCACCGATATGGTCGGGGTCGAGCCCGAACCGCGCCATCGCCTCGCGCATGGTGATTCCGTTCGCATCGCGCGTCCTGAGCACGCTTTCGTCAAACGTGCCGGCGACCGCCCGGCTGCCGAGCAAGGTGGAGGCAAACCGCACACCCTCCTCGTCGGCAAAGCCCGTGATTTCGATCGCAAAGGGCAGCCGCACCCCCCGCCGGTTCAGATCGGCGATGCAGGTGATGGCGGTGACGATCCCGAGCGGCCCGTCCCATTTGCCGGCGTCGCGTACGGTGTCGTAATGCGAGCCCAGCATCAGGCAGGGCAAACCGGGACGTTCGCCTTCGTAGCGGCCGCAGACATTGCCGATGGCGTCGAGATGAACAGCCATTCCGGCGTCCCTCATCCAGGCCAGGATGAGATCGGCGGCGATGCGGTGCTCGGGCGAAAGGAAGATCCGCGCCAGATGCTCCGGCGTCTCGGAAATCGCCCCGAGCTGATTGATCCGGCTGACGATTTCATCGCCAAGCCGTGATCGTGCAGTTGCGCCGATGGCCGCCTTCGTCTCGCTCATGCCGTTCCAGTAAGCGCGCTTCGATCGGCGCTTATCGATGTATAGGCGTACCTTTTAGCCCCTTCCCACCGTGCACTCAATCTGGCCATGGGGCTCATCGGTCGGCAGGAAAACGTCATTGTTGTTATCCAGCCCGAATGCCGACAGGTTCATCGGAATGAAGTGCATGTTCGGGCAGGCCATGCTGATTTCCGAGATTTCCGGCACGGCCGCCAGCGCCGCCTCGCCCATCCGGTACAGGCTGTCCTGCACGCTCATGCTGTAGGTCGTGCTGAACACTTCGAGCAGGGTATCGAGAATCCGCGCATTGGCCGCCGGGTAATTCGCCGGTATCCCCGACCACGTCCAGGACGCGACCATGCTGGTGGCGCACATCCGGTCGGCCGTCTCCGGCAGCGTGGTGTAGCGGTCGTGCGGATAATTTTCCCAGCCGGACTGCGTCGACTTCATGAAGGCAAAGCCGTCGATACCGGACGTCAATGCGGTTTGCTCGCTGCGCGCCACGGAGGCCTCGACGAACGGCTTGCCGTTGCTGTCGAGCACGAAGCTGTGGGGATGCGGTTTGCCGCCGAAACTCAGGCGGCTCCATTTGGTCTCGTGCGCTGATATCGCGACCGAGGCGATCTGCGGATAGACGTCGAGATATCGCTTGCCCAGCACCTGGCAGAATTCCTCGGTGCTCAGGCCCGTACTCTCGCGGGCGACGATATTGACGATGTTCTTGATCGTATCCGTCGCCACCGAGGTGGAATTGTCGGCGTGGGTATAGGCGCGGGCAAAGTCACCTTCGAGCATCGCCTTGACGCTGAGCTGGCTCACCTCATGGCGGTCGCCGTCCCGGTGAATCCGCATCACCCGGACACGCCCCTTCCCGTATCTGTTCCTGATCAACGGCATCCGAAGCCCTCCGGTTCGAGCGGCAATTTGCGGGGAACACGACCGCCCGCTATGTTTTCAAATAATGAGCAACCTTCGTGCCACAGGGCAAGGCTCCGGGGACGAACTTCTGGCACGAGCCTTGTATCGGTTCGGTCAGGCAATACTGCCTGCATCAGGGGGAGTCCGAGCATGAGCAGCGAAGTCCATCCGGTCGACCAGATCCTGCCGACGCCGCGGCTGCTGGCACTCGGCCTGCAGCATGTATTGGTGATGTATGCCGGCGCGGTTGCCGTGCCGTTGATCATCGGCCGCGCGCTGAAATTACCGCCGGAAGATGTCGCCTTTCTGATCAGCGCCGACTTGTTCGCCTGCGGCATCGCCACGCTGGTGCAATGTATCGGCTTCCCCGGCGTCGGTATCCGGCTGCCGGTAATGATGGGCGTGACGTTTGCGTCCGTCGGACCCATGCTGTCGATGGCGGCGGCACCTGACGTCGGCCTGCTCGGCATTTACGGCTCAGTGATCGCGGCCGGGCTGTTTGCCTTCCTTGCCGCGCCTTTCGTCAGCCGGCTGCTGCCGCTGTTCCCTCCGGTCGTCACCGGAACGATCATCCTGGTGATCGGCATTTCCCTGATGCGGGTCGGCATCAATTGGGCCGGTGGCGGCTTGCCGACCTTGACCAAGATCGTCGATGGCGTGCCGGGCGCTTTCCCAAACCCAGCCTATGGCCAATTGCAGGGGCTCGGCATTGCGCTGTTCGTGCTGCTGGTGATCCTCGGCCTGATCAAATGGGGCTCCGGCTTCGTCTCCAATGTCGCGGTGCTGCTCGGCATCGTCGCGGGCGCCATCCTTGCGGCAGTCCTTGGCGTCATGCATTTCGAGAAGGTTGCCGCGGCGCCTTGGGCCGCCATCGTGCTGCCGCTGCATTTCGGGATCCCGAAATTTCAGCTTATTCCCGTCATCACCATGTGCATCGTGATGATCGTGGTCATGATCGAGTCGCTGGGCATGTTTCTGGCGCTGGGCGAGATCACCGGCAAGGCGATCAGCCGGGACGCACTGACCCGCGGTTTGCGGGCCGACGGCGTCGGTACATTCCTGGGCGGGCTGTTCAACACCTTTCCTTACACCTCGTTCTCGCAGAATGTCGGCCTGGTCGGCGTCACCGGCGTGCGCTCGCGCTGGGTCACGATCGCAGGCGGCGGGATGCTGCTGCTGCTCGGGCTGGTCCCAAAGATGGCGGCGCTGGTCGAAGCCGTGCCGCTGGTGGTGCTTGGCGGCGCCGGCCTCGTGATGTTCGGCATGGTGGCAGCCACCGGCGCGCGCATCCTCACCGCGGTCGACTTCAAGAACAACCGCTATAATCTGTTCGTGGTTGCCATATCGGTTGGCTTCGGAATGATCCCGCTGGTTTCGCCCAACTTCTTCAAGAACTTGCCGCACGACCTGCACCCGTTGCTGGAGTCCGGCATTCTGCTCAGCGCGCTGGTCGCCGTGAGCCTGAACGCCTTGTTCAACGGCGTCAGCAAGACAGCGGAAGCCGACGCCGCGTCGGCCGCGGCCTCGGCGACGCATTAGGTTGGGAGCCGTAGAGGTGGGCGATCAGCTTCCGCGATAGGTCGCATAGCTCCAGGGCGTGACCAGCAACGGCACGTGGAGATGACCCTCAGGGTCGCTCACCGCAAACTGCAGCGGAATGCGATCGAGAAACGGCGGATCGGACAGCGGCACGCCGAGACCGCCAAAATAGGCGCCGACGTAAAATGCCAATTCGTAGCGACCGATCGGCACCGGCCGGCCGCCGATCAGCGGCTGGTCGGTCCGGCCGTCGCTATTGGTGATGGCGCGCGCCACCACGCGAGTTTCGCCGAGTTCCGACAGTTCGGTCAGTTCCACCGTTATCCCTGCCGCAGGCTTGCCGCTGTGGGTATCCAGCACGTGGGTCGACAGCCGGCCGTGCACTGAAAGCTTGTCCTCTGACGCGACGAGTTGATCGAGACGCAGCGCCGCGATCCGGCAGATTTCCCCGATCGAGGTTTGCACCTCGGCCTTTGCATCGTTCGGCAGCCGGCGTTCGAAATCGCGCAGGATCGAATCGCGGGTGTGGCGCCGAACGCAGACCACATAGGGAAAGCCGAATTTCGCGCGGTAGGCGTCGTTGACGCGCTCGAACGCAACAAATTCGGCATCCGAAAGCCGGTCCAGCCCGGCGCTGTTCTGTTCGGCGTGCGACTCCGCAGTGAGGCCCGCCGCGCGCTGGGTCTTGTTGGCGAGATCGGGATGTGCCCCGACCAGCGCCAGCCGCATTTCCTCCGGCGCGCGATCGACCGCCGACCTCATCGCGGCGAATAACTCGTTGACACCGGCGAACGGCCGCAGCGCGGCGGCCTGTTCGGCGATCCATGGCGAATATTCAAAGACATTTGCCAGCGCCGCGACGAAATCGTCCTTGCTGCACATGTTGAGATCGGAAAGCTTGTTCAGCATCGTGGTCCGCGCCTATCCAATGTCGAAGGCGTTGTCGGCCAGATGCGCCAGATTGGCGTGCCAGTGCTGCGCGATCTGCAGCCGCGTCGGCACCCAGACCCGCTCGTGCTGGCCGATATAGTCGAGAAACCGCATCAGCGCCGCGGCGCGGCCGGGGCGGCCGACGACCCGGCAATGCAGGCCGACCGACATCATCTTCGGCGCGGTTTCGCCTTCCCGATAAAGGACGTCAAAACTGTCCTTGAGATAGGTGAAGAATTCATCACCGCCGCCAAAACCCTGCGCGTTCACAAAACGCATGTCGTTGACGTCGAGCGTATAGGGAATGACCAGATGCGGCTTCGAGCCGCGCGACCTGATCCAGTATGGCAGGTCGTCGGCGTAGGAATCGCAGAGATAAAGCAGTCCGCCCGCCTCCATCAGAAGCCGGAGCGTATTGATCGAGGTGCGGCCGGTGTACCAGCCGAGCGGGCGCGCGCCGGTGGCCTCGGTGTGGATGCGCATCGCCGCCGCGATCTCGGTCCGCTCCTCGGACTCCGTCATGTCCTTGTGCTCGATCCATTTCAGGCTGTGGCTGGCGATATCCCAACCGCCCTCCTTCATGGCGCCGACCACGTCCGGATTTCGCTTCAGCGCCATCGCGACGCCGAATACGGTCGCCGGCAAATTGCGTTCGGTAAAAATCCGCCACAGCCGCCAGAATCCGGCGCGCGAGCCATATTCGAACATCGATTCGATATTGGCGTGGCGCTGGCCGGGCCAGGGCTGCGCGCCCAGTACGTCGGACAAGAAGGCTTCCGAAGCGCGATCGCCGTCTAGAATGTTGTTCTCGCCGCCCTCCTCGAAATTCACCACGAACTGCACCGCAACGCGCGCATCGCCGGGCCATTTCGGATCGGGCGGGTTGCGCCCGTAGCCACGGAAGTCGCGCGGGTAGGCAGGCGCGGCCACGCCTATATTTCCTCGAAGCGGATCTTCTGCGCACCCTTCCACAGAACGGTCTTGCCGAACGCCGTCAGGTTTTCGAGCCCCGAGGTCAGGGTGATGAAGTGGTTGCCGGCAAGCTGGCCCATCTTGCTCGCAAAATGCACCCCGCCATAGGCCAGCAGGATTTCGGTCTCGCTGATGCCGCCGGGATAAAGAATGATCTGGCCGGGCGCGGGATAGCTGGTGTGGTTCTCATAGGAGACGCCGAAATCGAGCTCGCCGAGCGGCATCCAGACGCCCTCGCCGCTCCAGCGGACATGGATCGCCTGGCTCTCGAACGGCATCGCCTTGCGGAACGCTGCCACCGTCTTGGGCGCCAGTTGGTCCTCGAAACGGGCCTCGAAGGTGAATTCGCCGGCACGGACAATCAGTTGGCTCATCGGGTCTCTTCTTCCGGAAAATGTGACGACGCGGTTTCAGCCGTATCCATTACAGCCGGAATGAGCGGAAGCAAGGCCCATTCCAGCCTTGATAGCGGCCCCCGCCGGCATCGCGGAGCGATGGCGGCAGCGGATGCTAGCCATGAATCCGGCGCGTGACGCAGCAGCCCTAAATGCTTGCTTTCCCTCACTGTTGCGCGTTTCATTCCGGTCAAACATGAAGCGACCTCAGGAAACGCAAATGCCCGCAAGAATCATCGGAATGATCGGCACCCAGCAGGAAGGCATCGCGGTTCACCTCATCAAGGGGCAGATCTCGCGGCAATGGGTGGTCGATTTCACCCGCCTGCACGAGCAGTGGAACTATGACTCCGTGCTGGTCGGATATTACGCCTCGGCCGCCGAGGGTTTTGCCATCGCGCTTTATGCCGCCGACCACACCGAGCGAATCAAGTTCCTGATCGCGCACCGGCCTGGCTCGGTGGCGCCGGCGCTCGCCGCGCGGCAGATCGCGACCTTCGACCAGCTCACGCAGGGGCGGACGACGCTGCATATCATCGCCGGAACCAGCGACGCGGATCAGGCCAGCGAAGGCGACTTCCTGCCCAAGAACGACCGTTACCGCCGTGGCGGCGAATATCTCGAGGTGATGCAAAAGCTCTGGACCAGCGACCGCCCGATCGACCATTGCGGCGAATTCTACCGCCTCAAGGGTGGCTATACCGACATCAAGCCGTATCAGCAGCCCTACCCCTCGCTGTTCTTCGGCGGTTCGTCGGAAGGCGCGCTGGAAATGGGCGCCAAACATTGCGACGTGTTTGCGGTGTTCGGCGAGCCGCTCAAGGAGACCCGGGAGCGGGTACAGGATTTCCGCCGGCGCGCTTCGGCCTTCGGGCGCCGCGTCGGCTTCAACATGTCGCTGCGGCCCATCATGGCCGAAACCGAGGGCGCGGCGTGGGACAAGGCCAACGCCCTGCTGGCGGATGTCGAGCGCAAGACCGGCGCCGCACCGCAGCCGACCAACCATTCCGCCGAACGCCTGCTCGGTTACGCCGCCCGCGGCGACGTGCATGACGAGCGGCTCTGGATGGGGATCGCGCGTGCTACCGGCGCGCCCGGCAACACGTCGTGCCTGGTCGGAACGCCCGAGCAGATCGCGGCGGCGGTGCTGGAGTATTATCGGCTCGGTATTCATTCGTTCCTGCTGCGCGGTTTTGAGAACCCGCACGACACGATGGCGATCGGCCGCGATCTCATTCCGCTCATCAAGCAAGGCGCACTGGCGATCGACCAGCAGGCCGAAGCGGCCGAGTAGACTTCACCCGTCGAACTCGCAGGCGCCTCAAGGAGGCCCGCGTAATGCATTGGAGCTCAAGAAGAAAACGCATGAAAGAAATTGCATGAAGGCCGTGGTTGTCGAGAACTACGACAAGATCGACGGCATCTCGATCAAGCAGATCGATACGCCCGGCCTTTCCAACGGCGAAGTCCGCGTCAAGGTCGGCGCCGCGGCGGTTGGCTTCGTCGATGGACTGAAGGTGCAAGGCCTCTATCAGACCAAGGATCCTTTGCCGTTTGTGCCGGGGACCGAGTTTGCCGGCACCGTCGACGCCGTGGCCGACGATGTCACCGCGTTCAAGCCCGGCATGCCGGTCATCGGCATGACCCGTTCCGGTGCACTCGCCGAATACATCTCGGTGCCGTCAGCCGCGCTGAAGCACCTGCCGCCGCAGGTTCCCTTCGAGGCGGGCGCGTCGTTTCAGGCCAATTATCTCACCGGGCTTTATGCGCTGGAGGCCCGTGCATCGCTGCGCGAGGGCGAGATCCTGCTGGTGCTTGGTGCGGCCGGCGGCGTCGGTATCGCCGCCGTCCAGATCGGCAAATTGATGGGCGCTAGGGTGATCGCCGCCGCCTCGACGGCAGAAAAACGCGATTTCGCGGTCCGGTTCGGCGCCGACCAGACCATCGATTACACCCGGCCGGACTGGCGCGACACGCTGAAGGAATTGACCGGCGGGCATGGCCCGGACGTGATTTACGATCCCGTCGGCGGCGAAGTCGCACTGCAGGCGTTTCGCTCGATTGCCTGGCGCGGACGACATCTGGTGGTCGGCTTTGCCTCCGGCACCATTCCGGCGCTGGCGTTCAACCTGCCGCTCTTGAAAGGCGGCGCCCTGCTCGGCGTCGACCTCGCCCAGATCCAGAAGCGCGAGCCGGAGACTCACGCCCGCCTGATCGCGCAATTGTTCGACTGGCTGGCGTCGGGCCAATTGCAGCCCGTGGTCGGCAAGGTCGTGCCGTTCGAGAATTTCCGCGAGGCGTTCAAGACCATGCAGTCGCGATCGGCGCTCGGCAAGATGATCGTCAAATTCGGCTAAAGCGACGCGTCGATGCAGGACAGGAACTGATGCCTCTGGAAAATGCCGACAAATCGCGCCGCCTGATGCATCGGCGGTCGATCGAATGCGACGGGTTCTTGCGCGACGACGGGCTCTGGGAAGTCGAGGCGTGGCTGCGGGATACAAAACCCTTCTCGCAGTCCGCCAGTCGCTTTCGCGACGAATTGGCCCCGGGCGATCCCGTGCACGATATCGGCTTGCGGCTTGCCATCGACGACACCATGACCATCCGCGAGGCGGAAGCGATGATGCGCGGCACACCCTATCCGACTTGCATAGACGTCGAGCCGATCCTCGGACGCCTGGTTGGCGAGCGCATCGGTCCGGGATGGCGCGAAATCGTGCGGCGCAAGATCGGCCGGCTGGAGACCTGCACCCATCTCATGGAATTGCTCGGCCCCGCCGTCACCACGCTGTTCCAGACCATGTCCCATGGCGAGAAGCCGGAAGGTCGCGATTTCGCTGGAGAACCAGCAGCGGCTCGGCAAGCGGCCGTTCTTCATCGGCGGCTGCCACTCCTGGCGCACCGACGGCCCGGTCGTAGCCGCGATGTTCCCGCAGTTCGCGACCAAGCCGGCGGCGAAGGATTAGGCGCGGGGTATAGGTCCATTCGGGACATGCGACCGTCCAATTCTCCGCTCGGCTGCAGCTCACGGCTTGACAAGCTTATAACCTGTAATTGTATTGGTTCGGATATCATTCTTTGCGCGATTGCCTGATCTGATCTTTTATTCAAGCCAAGTCTTATTGAAGCCAAGTTTTATTCAAGCCAAGTCTTATTCAAACCAAGGCAAGGCCCGACTTCCCGCTTCGGTCCCCACGAACACTGAGCCGACGTGACCATAGGGAGGATTTCATGTCCAAGTTGAAGGCGGCGCTGTTCTGGTGTCTGAAAGCCGTCATGTTCAGTGCCGCGCTGGTCCTGGTGGTAGCGATCCTTGGCCACCGGACTGCGATCGATGCGGTCTACAAGAACGTGGAGGACATTTTGGATGGCGAGATGCCGCCCACGGTCGTTTCCTTCCAGTCCGGCCCCGAAATTGTCGGTACGATCGGCGGCAGCGGAGAGGGGATGAATTGCAGCCTACCGCCCGGCCTGGATATCTTCTTCGACAGCAGCAAGGACGCATCGGGCAAGCGTCATTTGGTGCGGCAACGCTTCAGGCAAGCCTGTGTGTTTCACGATCTGTGCTACCGGCACGGCTTGGCGACCTATGGCTATAATCAGAACGATTGCGACCGTGTCCTGCAGAATCAGGCTTTCCGCTTGTGTCTGTATGTCCGCAACGACGGCCCGCAGCAGGACGTCAGCACCGCGGAGCGCAGTGCGCGCAATGCCGAAAGGTGCCAGACCGATTCGAAGATGGTTCTGGCGGGGGTGAGCCTCGGCGGCCACAAGCCCTACCGGGCGTGGGACCGATCGACCTTCTTCGAATTCGAATCGGACCCCTCGCGTTCGAACGGATTCTCGTTTTCGCGCGTGGTCGATCACCCCTTCAAGTTCATTGATGGGTTGAAGGCGAAATATGCCGGCGAATCCGATCAGGTCATTCTGACCTTCGTCAACAAACGGTCCAATCTCACCGTCACCTGCGCGACTTGCCAGGATCTCGTCCTGCAAAAATGGACCAGACTTCCAGAAGAGGCGAGCGACGAGATGAAATCGGTCGGCATAAAAAGCCTTCCGCAAGCCCTTCTTACCAATCAGGACCTCAAACTGTCGGCAACCGGCCCGGTTTGGCTGCCGCCGCGCCGCCGTCATGGGGCACCGCATTTGCTGATCGACGGTGCAGGCAAGAACCATTTGATCTGGGTGAGCCGCAACACGCCGGAAAACACCATCTCCTGCATCGTACTAACAGACGCAGCGCAACTGCTGACCTATACATTGCCGCAACGCGATTTTTGTAACGAGGGCGCGCGCGCTCCGCTGAAAATGGTGGAAGTCGACATGTTTTCGACCTCGCCACTTCCGATGGAGATCCCGGGGGCGCCTGCGGACGACAGCATCATTGCGACCGGACTTAGCGCGCAAAGATTGAGCGCGCAGAAGAAGGCCGACCACAGCCTGAGCTTCTGCGGAAAGTCGGCCATCCGATCCGTCAATCGAAGCATCGAAAACGATGACCAGGCGAAGTGCACCCCCTTCCCTGACGAGGAGACATCGAGCGGGAAAGGGCTCGGCGCATTCCAAAACTTCGCGGTAGTCCGGCCGGCGCAGCAGATTTTCTTTGCCCGCGATATGCGGCCTTCGGAGTCCTGGTCAAAGTATCTCTGGCAACGCATCGGCGTCGATGCCTACTCGTCCGGCGGCGTCATGTTGATCGTGGACGCAGCTATGCCAACCGCGCCAAAACTCAGAACAATCCCCTTCGACATCCCGGACCTCTTTGACCCGATGATGCCGATCTCGCGAACGAAAGACGATCTGCGGTTTCTCAGCCTTCGGACCCCCGACGATAAGGTCGACGTTCACATCATCGACTTTGCCAAGAATGATCCGGGCGTCGAAGACATCAATTTGAGCATGAACGGAACCAACATCCGTCTGGACAAATCATGGGCATTCCGGCCCCTGCAGGTAATGGAAACCAGGGGCGCTGGCGCCAAGACCAAATTCGTGTTCTCGCGCGGAAAAATCGCAATCGAACCGGGCAAACCGGTCGACCCGAACGCAAGCATCGAGACGGTTCGCCTGGAGACGCTGGTGCTGGAGCGAGATGCTGCGGCTCCGCCGGACAAGCCGTTCGTGGTGACAGGCGGCGCTTCGTGCGCCGTGAAATACACGTTCAAGGTCAACCACGACTATCCCTGTCATCGCACTTTCGATCCGAAGCGCCCGATGCGCTCCTCTCCTGCAGCGATGATGCAGGCATCGCAACTGCTGATCGGACATTTCGCAGGCGGTGACGGACATGGAATAGCCTTCCCCGACGCCTGCCTGAAAGAGCCGATCATACTGAAGCCGACAGGCGGAGCCGGCGGATTCGCTCCTGAAAAACAAACTGCTGGTGCAAAGAGCAACATTGAGCGCGACGTCGTGTGCAATCCTATCGGCGCGATAGAGTACGTTACCAGCGCAATGGGCGCCGAAACGTCACGGAATTAATGCCGGCGCGCCGATCCTGATGTGATTGCGCCGCTACCACTCCCGGCGGCGCGGGCGCGCCCCGCCCTTTGCGAGGCACATAAGATGATGTTCGTCCACCGGATTAGGCCCGCACACGCTAGCTGGTCCCGCGCTGCTTTCCCAAGGTCCGATCATAAACCGCAAATGCCGCTGCCAGCACACATCCAGCGATGATGCCGACCGTCAGATCCTCGATCAGCGTCAGCCCGAAGGTCGCGATCAGCACGCAGGCCGGACGCCACTCGTGAAGCAGCCGAGCAAATTCCTCCTTCTCGGCCATGTTCCAGCACACCACCACCAGCACGCCCGCCAGCGCGGACAGCGGAACAAAACTCGCCAGCCGGGCTCCGAGCACCATGAACACCAGCACGAACAGCGCATGCGCCATGCCGGCGACCGGGCTGCATGCGCCGGCGCGGATATTGGTCGCGGTGCGGGCGATCGTGCCGGTCACGCTGATGCCACCGAAGATGGCGGAAGCGATGTTGGCGACGCCTTGCGCCACCACCTCCATATTGTAGCGATGCTTGCGCCCGGTCATGCCGTCGGCGACTTTTGCGGACAGCAGGCTTTCGACCGCGCCGAGCAGCGTGAAAGAGAGCGCCACCGGCAATATTTCGAGAATAGTCGCGTAGGACATCGCCGGCAGGCGCGGGCCCGGCAGACCATCCGGAAGCTGACCAAAACGGCTACCGATCGTCTCCACCGGCAGATGGAACAGCCAGGCAATGACCGCAGCCAGGACGACCGCGACCAACATGCCCGGCCAGTTCGGCACGAGACGCCGCAGCAGGAAGATCAAGGCGACCGCCCCAATGCCGATGGTAAACGCGGCAAGATTGAGCGTTGGCAGCGCGTGGCCGAGCACGGCGAGCTTTGGCAATAGCGGCCCCGGCTCGGCGGCAGACAGTTTCAAGCCGCCGAGATCTTTTAGCTGGCTGGCGAAGATCGTGACGGCGATGCCGCAGGTGAAGCCGACCGTCACCGCATGCGGAATGTAACGGATCAGCGAACCGAGCCGCAAAAGGCCGATCAGCGCCAGCATGAAGCCGGAGATGAATACGGTCAGCAAAAGCCCTTCGAGGCCGAACCTTGCCACCGTGGCCGATACGAGCACGATGAATGCACCAGCGGGACCGCCGACCTGATAGCGGCTGCCGCCAAGCGCAGACACCAGAAAGCCACCGATGACGGCAGCGTATAATCCCCGCTCGGGCGAGACACCCGAGGCGACCGCGATCGCCATCGAAAGCGGCAGAGCAACAATCGCAACTGTCAGCGCCGCAAGCATATCCTTTCGAAAGCTGACGAAACCGTAGCCCTCCGAAAGAACGGTCACGAGCTTGGGGCGGTAGTGATGGGCGCTGGCGGAGCCGTCGGGCATTGCGGGGTCAACCGGTCGGAGTTCGCTGATTATAGCGAGTCACCGGTTACGGAACCACAAAAACCACTGCTCACAATCGTGACACATGCAACCGAGGTCTCCGCAAGAACACGGGTATCAACGAGGCCATGATGCCTTGGAGTTGTGACGCGCCAGCATTGCTCCCGACAAACTTCGCTGGCACGCCACGGGCGAGCGTTACATGCTTGTTCCCGCGACACGAAATTTTCGCATTGGCGAAACACGGTTGCTTGCGCGGTGCGCAAAAGGACGCAGCCGGATCCGACCGCCAGTTTGCGCGTGACGTTGCGGCAGACAGGTGTCACTATCCAACGATAAACAAAAGTCGCGCACGTCGGACGAAGCGCGGCTGCCGAGGGGGAAATAAAAGCGTCAACGTCGGCGCGCGCGTTCCTTTTGGCCCAACCCGTCCGTTGGCGTCGCATGGGACAACAGATTGTCCATCGTCTGCTGATATCATTCCCCGCCTTGATCGGGGTTCTCTTCCTTTGCTTTTGCCTGTTGCAGGTGGTGCCGGCCGATCCGGCGATGATCATCGCAGGGCCCGACGCCAGGGCCGAGACCATCGCCGCCATCCGCCTGGAACTTGGTCTTGACCGTTCGATCCCGATCCAGTTCTACGAATACATCATGCGTGTGCTACGCGGCGATCTCGGCCGCTCCATCATCTCCAACAAGATGGTGAGCGAGGAACTCGCCATGACCATCGGCCCGACGGTCGAGCTGATGCTTGGCGCGATGCTGATCGCGGTGCCGAGCGGCCTTGCGCTCGGAACGCTGGCCGCCGTCAATCGCGGCCGCATCACCGATCGCATCATCATGGCGTGCTCGGTGGCGGGCGTGTCGATGCCGGTGTTCTTCATCGGCCTGATCCTGATCCAGTACGTCGGATTTAAATGGGCGCTGTTGCCGTTCACCGGCCGCACCGGACCGATATGGGACGGCGGACTGCCAAGCCTGATCCTCCCCGCTCTCACCCTCGGCGCGGTGCTGATCGGCCCGATCGCGCGGCTGACGCGCACGGCCGTCCTTGAAGTGCTCGGCGCCGATTTCGTGCGCACGGCGCGCGCCAAGGGACTGCGCGAGCGGGTGGTGATCGTCCATCACGCGCTGCGCAACGCCATGATCCCCGTCGTCACCCTGATCGGGCTGCAGGCCGCGTTCCTGCTCGGCGGCGCCGTCGTCACCGAAACCATGTTCTCGTGGCCCGGCGTCGGCCGGCTCGCCGTCGGCGCCATCGTCTCCAGCGACTTTCCGACGGCGCAGGGCGCGATCATGATCCTCGCCATCGCCTTCCTGTCGATCAACCTGATCGTCGACGTGCTCTACGTTTATCTCGATCCGAGGGTGCAGCGAAGATGAGCGCCGAGGCTCTCGACACAGGCTTTGCGGAAGTGCGCGACACCGGCGTATTCGCCCGCGCCGGCGTGTTGCGACGGCTGGCGCGCGACCGCGTGGCTGCACTCGCAGGCCTGGTGCTGACGGTGGTGGTGCTCGCAGCGCTGTTTGCGCCCTGGATCGCGCCCTACGATCCCTATTTCACGGATCTTACCAAGGTGATGCGGCCACCGGATGCAGAGCACTGGTTCGGCACCGACAATACCGGCCGCGATATTTTGAGCCGCGTCATCTACGGCACGCGCAACACGCTGATGCTGGGGCTGGTCGGCGTCATCGTCGGCGGCTTCATCGGCGGCGCTCTCGGCATCCTCGCCGCCTATTATCGCCGTCTCGACGGCTGGATCATGCGGCTGGTCGACGTGATGCTGGCCTTCCCCGCGATCCTGATCGGGCTCGCGGTGGCCGCGATCTTCGGCGCCGGACTGACGGCGGTGGTGATTGCGCTCGTCGTCGCCACCGTGCCCGACGTGGCACGGGTGGCACGGGGTGCGGCGATCGGCGTGATGGGCCAGGAGTTCATGGAAGCCGGACGCGCCGTCGGCGTCTGCGACCGCGAACTGATCTGGCGCTACCTGACGCTGAACTGCATCTCGACGATCTTCGTATTTCTCACCCTGCGCTTCGGCCAGATCATCCTGATCGGCTCGGCACTCGGTTTCCTCGGCATGGGCGCACAGCCGCCGACCGCCGAACTCGGCATGATGGCGGCACAAGGCCGCGACTTCCTGTTCATGGCGCCGCACATCGCGACGATCCCCAGCTGCGCCATCTTCGTGATCGTGCTGGCCGCCAACCTTCTGGGCGACGCATTCCGCGACGTCCTCGATCCGAGGCTGCAGACATGATCAGATCGTTTCTGGGTGTTGCATTGGCGTTCGGAATGGCGGGCACGGCAACGGCCCAGACACTCACGATCATGAAGGGCATCGACGCCCCGCATTACGATGCGCAACGCACGAGCTGGGGGCCGACCTCCGACATCGTCAACATGTTCCAGGATACGCTGGTGGCGCTCGACTGGGACGGCAGGACGCCCATCCCCTATCTCGCCAAGTCGTGGACGATCAGCGAGGACGGCAGGACCTATACGTTCAAGCTGCGCGACGACGTCTCGTTCTGCAGCGGCAAGAAGTTCACCGCCGACGACGTCGTCTACAGCTTCAAGCGGCTGAAGGACCCCGCGATCAAGGGACCGTTCGCCTGGCGCGCCGGCAACATCAAGGAATTGCGCGCGACCAATCCTCATACCGTCGAATATGAACTCGAGGAGCCGTTCTCCGAACTGCTGCTGCAGCTCACGATGTTCACCAACGTCATCCACAACAAGGAGAGCGTGGAGGCGCTGGGCAAGGATTACGGCATCAAGGGCGCCGACGGCACCGGGCCGTGGTGTTTCGATCACTGGCACCCGCGCACCGAGATCGTGCTCAAGCGCCACGATGCCTACAAATGGGGCCCCTCGATGTACAAGAACAAGGGGCCGGTGAAATTCGAAAAACTCGTCGTCAAGATCGTTCCGGAAGACTCCAGCCGGGTTGCTGCGATGATGTCCGGCCAGTTCGATATCACCCATCAGTTTCCGGCGCAGTTCATCACCCAGGCCAAGGCAGCGCCAATGCTGACCGTGACGCCGGCCAAGCCTAATTTCCAGCTGCTCTATTACGGTTTCAAGATCACGCGGCCGATGGTGGCCGATGCCCGCGTGCGCGAAGCCATGAGCATCGCCATCAACCGCGCCGAGATCGCCAAGGCAATCCTGTTGGGAAATGCCGATACGGCCTTCACTTTCGTCGATCCGGATGCACTCGACTTCGATCCGGCGACCAAGGGGATCATCAAGGAGGATCTTGGGCGCGCCGCGAAGCTGCTCGACGAAGCGGGCTGGAAGCCCGGCGCCGACGGCATCCGCGAGAAGGACGGCATGAAGCTCGCACCACGGGTTTACTTTACCGCCAACGCCAACTCGGCCCGCGTCGCCGAAGCCATCCAGGGTTACCTCAGGAAGATCGGCGTCGACTGGCGCCTGCACCCGTGGGACTCGACGATCTCCTCCGTGAAGATGATGGAGCAGGACTACGAAATCTGGTCGGTGACGGTGCCCTATCTGTCGGCCGGCGACCTCATGAACATCTATTTCGATTCAGCCAACATCCCGACGCCGAACCGGATGAACTGGAAGGATGCCGAAACCGATGGCTGGCTGAAGCAGGGCCGCTCGGCGCTGACCGAAGCCGACCGCGCCAAGTACTACGCGCTGGTGCAGCAGAAGGTGACGCGCGAGCACCTCTGGATGCCGGTGCTCAACATCAACATGGACCAGGTGGCCAACAAGAAGATCACCGGGGCTCGGCCGCACATGATCTACCAGAACACGTTCTACAAGGGGCTGGACGTAACGCGCTAGAGCATGATCCGGAAAAGTACAAACTGGCTCTCCGAAAAGATCATGCTCAAAACAAAAAGAAGACAGGGACTGGGAGAAAAACGATGCGCAGGATTTTTGCGGGCGTAGTGACGCTGCTCGGAGCTGCCGGCCTTTCTTCGATGGCCGAGGCGCAAACCCTGAAGATGATGAAGTCGCTCGACGCGCCGCACTATGACGGCCAACGCACGACGTGGTCGCCCAGCTCCGATATCGTCAACATGTTCCAGGACACGCTGGTCGCCATGGACTGGGACGGCAAGACCGCGATCCCCTATCTGGCCAAGTCGTGGACCATCAGCGAGGACGGAAAAACCTACGTCTTCAAGCTGCGTGACGACGTGCAGTTCTGCAGCGGCAAGAAGTTCACCGCGGCCGACGTGATCTATTCCTTCAAGCGCCTGACCAGCGCCGAACTCAAGGCGCCGCTGGCCTGGCGGGCCGGCAACATCAAGGAACTGCGCGCGCCGGATCCCTATACAGTCGAATATGAACTCAACGAGCCGTTCTCCGATCTGCTGCTCCAGCTCACGATGTTCACGACCGCGATCCACAATCAGGAAAGCGTGGAAGCGCTCGGCAAGGACTACGGCATCAAGGGAATCGATGGCACCGGGCCGTGGTGCTTCGAAAGCTGGCAGCCGCGCACCGAAATCGTGCTGAAGCGCCACGACGCCTACAAATGGGGCCCGTCGATGTATCAGAACAAGGGCCCGGTGAAGTTCGAGAAGCTCAGCATCAAGATCGTGCCTGAGGATTTTAGCCGCGTCGCGGCCATGCTGGGCGGACAGTTCGACATTACGCACCAGATTCCGCTGGCATTCATTCAGCAGGTCAAGACTGCGCCTAACCTCACCGTCCAGGAAGCGCTGCCCAACTTCCAGCTGATGTATTACGGCTACAAGACCACGCGGCCGATGGTCGCCGATGCACGCGTGCGAGAGGCGATGAACATCGCGATCAACCGCGCCGACATCGTCAAGGGCATCATGCTGGGCAATGCCGAGCCCGCCTACACATTCATCGATCCCAAGGCGCTGGACTTTTCGGAATCAACCAAGGGCATCATCAAGGAGGATGCCGAACGTGCCAAGAAACTGCTGGACGAGGCCGGCTGGAAGGTCGGCAGCGACGGCATCCGCGAGAAGGACGGCGTGAAGCTGGCGCCCCGCGTGCTGTACACCCAGGTCGCCTATTTCCCGCGCGTCTCCGAGGCGATCCAGGGCTATATGCGCAAGATCGGCATCGACTGGAAGATCATAGGCTTCGACTCCACGATCGCGCCGGCCGAGATGGCCAAGCAAGATTACGAATTGTGGACGGTGACATTTCCCTACATCTCGGCAGGCGATCTTCTCAACTTCTACTTCGACTCCAGAAACATGCCGGCGCCCAACCGCATGAACTGGAATGACGCGAAGACCGACGAGTACTTGAAGATGGGTCGCGCCTCACTGACCGAAGCCGACCGCACCAAGTACTACGCATTGGCACAGCAGCGCGTCACCCAGGAGCATCTGTGGATGCCGGTCATGAACATCGCGATGTACACGACAAGCCTCAAGAAGCTGAAGGGTGTCCGGCCGCACATGCTTTATCAGAACACCTTCTACAAAGGACTGGATTACTCGTTCTGATGGACAATCTCCTCGAGGTCCGCGGCCTGAAAACCCATTTCGCGACGGATCGCGGCCTGTTCCGCGCCGTCGACGGCATCAGCTTCAACGTGCCGCGCGGCCGCACCATCGGCCTCGTCGGCGAGTCCGGCTGCGGCAAGAGCGTGACGTCGTTGTCGGTGATGGGCCTCGTCGCCTCGCCCGGCAAGGTCGAGGCCGAGGCGGTGCTGTTCGACGATCGCGACGTGCTGAAGCTCTCGGCCGACGAACGCCGCCGACTGCGCGGCAGCAAGATGTCGATGATCTTTCAGGAGCCGATGACCTCGCTCAATCCGGTCCATACCGTCGGCCAGCAGATCATCGAGGCGATCCTCGCCCACAGCGCGATGACGCCGCGGGCGGCGCGGGAGCGCGCGATCGAAATGCTCGATCTGGTGCGGATACCCTCCGCCGCCCAGCGCATCGACGACTTTCCGCACAACATGTCCGGCGGCATGCGACAGCGCGTGATGATCGCGATGGCGCTGTCCTGCGAGCCGGCGCTGCTGATCGCCGACGAGCCGACCACGGCGCTCGACGTCACCATCCAGGCCCAAATCCTCGACCTCCTGAGCGACTTGCAGCAACGGCTCGGCATGGCGATCCTGATCATCACCCATGATCTCGGCGTCATCGCCGAAGTCGCCGATCAGGTGCTGGTGATGTATGCCGGGCGCATCGTCGAGAGCGCTGACGTGAACGATCTGTTCGCCGACCCGCAGCATCCTTATACGATCGGCCTGCTCGGCTCGATCCCGCGCATCGACGTCGACCGCGAGCGGCTTGCCACCATCGAGGGCATGGTCCCCAGTCCGAACAACCAGCCTGCCGGCTGCCGCTTCGCGCCGCGCTGTCCCTTCGCGGACCAGCGCTGCCGGCGTGATCCACCGCCGTTGCGAGACATCGCACCCGGTCATCAGGTGGCATGCTGGAAAGCGCCGGTCGAGGTGATGTCATGATCGGCGTATCCGGCGAGACACCGGTTTTGGAGGTCAACGGCCTCGTCAAGCATTTCGGCGTCACCCGCGGACTGATCAAGAACAAGGTGATCGGCCTCGTGCGCGCCGTCGAGGACGTCAGCTTCGAGATCGCGCGCGGCGAGACGCTGGCGCTGGTCGGCGAATCCGGCTGCGGCAAGTCCACGACCGGCCGCCTGATCCTGCGCCTGATGGACCCGACATCAGGCTCGGTGCGCTTCAAGGGCAAGGAGATCGCCAACCTCGACAAGGACGCGCTGCGCCGGATGCGCCGGCACATGCAGATCATCTTTCAGGACCCCTACGCTTCGCTCAATCCGCGCATGACCGTCGGCGAAATCCTGGACGAACCTCTGCGGGTCCACGAGATCGGCGACGTCTCGTCACGCGCCGCGCGCGGACGCGAACTGCTGCAAATCGTCGGCCTGTCTCCCGAACATGCCAGGCGTTACCCACACCAGTTTTCGGGCGGGCAGCGCCAGCGCATCGGCATCGCCCGCGCGCTTGCCGTCAACCCCGATCTGATCGTCTGCGACGAGCCGGTGTCGGCGCTCGACGTCTCGATCCAGGCGCAGATCGTCAACCTGCTGCAGAACCTGCAGCAACGTTTTGGGCTTTCCTATCTGTTCATCGCCCATGACCTGGCGGTCGTGAAACACATCAGCGACCGCGTCGCGGTGATGTATCTGGGCAAGCTGGTCGAGATCGCGGACAAGAAGACGCTCTACGACCGGCCGTTGCACCCCTACACCCAGGCGCTGCTGGCGGCGATTCCGAAGCCGGACCCTTCCCTGCGCACCAAGCGCGTGATGCTGCAGGGCGATGTGCCGAGCCCATTCAAGCCGCCGCCGGGATGCCGCTTCCACACCCGCTGCCCGCATGCGCAAGCCCGCTGCTCGGCTGAGGAGCCGATACTGCGCGAGGCCGCGCCGGGTCATCGCGTGGCCTGTCACTTCTTCGAGAAGCTGCCTGTGCCGACCATTCTCGCGCGAGCAGGCATGGCGAACGGCAAATTCGCGGCGCGGCTAGCGGCGTTCGAGGCGGCCAAGCAGGCCCGGACACTGGCCTAACTCAAAACTACGAACACAACCCCATGCACAGTAGGCATGTGATTGATTGAATTTCAGTTTTTGCGCGGTGTCATCCCCCGCCTGCTCGGGGGATGACGGCGGAGGGTGAGGTGGCGGCATCACCAATTAAATACGCTGACCGAGCGAACGTAGAAGGCCTTTTGTATATTCGTTGTTCGAGTCCAGTCCGAGCGACGATCGTAAATCATTGACTGCGTTGTTGCGATCGTTGAGCTTAAGATAGGCTTGGCCTCTATTAAGAAATGCCATTGCCGATTTTGAATTGATGTTGATCGAGCGCGAGTAATCGTCAATCGCATCCCGCCAACGTTCCAGCGTCAACCACAGATTTCCGCGCGTCAGGTAGCCCTCTGAGTTGTTGGGATCAAGCTTGATGCCCGCCTCGACATCAGCCTGAGCGCGATCGAACTGGCGCTGCGCCATCAGTATGCGCGCGCGGTCGAAGTAGCTCGTCGCGAAATTAGGCGTAAGCTCGATGCTTTTGGTAAAATATGCCGCCGCCTCGGTATAGTCGGGATTGCGAGAACAATTTGTGCCGCCGCCGATCGGCATCTTGGCATAGTCCTCGGGCGCCAGCGCGCCGGCAACGCAGCGACGAACCCGAGCATTTTCGCGGCGCTCGGAAACCAGCCCTAACAGGTACTGCGTGTAGCCGGCCTTGGGATCGATCTGTTCGGCCTGCTTGAAGTCGCGATAGCTGGCATCCAGCTGCCCCGTGCCCATCAAGGCGCGACCACGGACCTGGAGTTTCTCGACGCTGGGGCCTCCCTTGATAGCGTTGTTCAGATCGGCGATCGCGGCGTCGTATCTGCCGCGGTCAAAGTTGATCCAGCCTCTAACCTCGCTGGCGATCACCATCGAGCCGTCGATTTCCAGCGCTTCGTTGGCATCCGAGAGCGCCTGATCGTATTTCTTCTGCCAGTAATAGGCCCTGGCGCGCAGCGCCAGCGCGAACTGGTCTCGCGGGCTGATCCGCAGCACCTCGCTAAAATCGGCGATGCCTTCGTTGAGCTGTTTGGCGTAGACATACGAGTTGCCGCGCGAGCGCAAGCCGGCCACGTCGGACGGATTGAGCTTGTGGTATTCGCTGAAGTCGCGCGCAGCGGCGGCATAGAGACCCTTGTTGAACTCCGCCAGGCCGCGCAGATAATAGGCTCGAGTGTAAGCATTATCGAGCTTGATCGCCTCGGTCAGATCCTTGATTGCCTGGTCATACTGCTGCTGTTGAGAGTACATCTCGCCGCGGGACAGCCACGCATAGTCGAATGTTGCGTTCAGGCCGATCGACTTGTTGAGATCGGCGGCGGCACCCGCAAAGTCTCGCTCGCCCAACCGGTGCGCCCCGCGCCGTGCCAGCGACCAGTAACTATCCGGATTAAGCCGGATCGCTTCGTTGAGATCGGCCAGGGCCTCGGGCGTCTGGTTGCGTAGATAGGCCCGGCGGGTCAGCAGATCGGAGCGGGTCTTGGCATCGACACTGGCGTCAGCCAGCGCCTCCGTGCAGGCAGCAACGCCCTGAGCCTTGTCGACATTGTTGTTGCGGCAGATTTGTTGTTGCTGAGGAACCGGTTTGCTGCTTGTCGGCGGCGTGCTGGAATTAACCGGCGCCGGATTTGCAGGTTTCGCCCACGGCGCCGTGCCCGGCGACGTGGTGCCGCTCATCAGCCACCCGGCCATCACGAGAGCGATCGCGGATGGCGCGACGAACCAGCTGCGCTGATACCAGGGGTCGACGGTCCAGAGACCACCGTGCAGCGCTGCGAGTTGAGGCACGAGCCGGGTCATTACCGATATCCCATCGCGGCGTAGGCACTTTCGAGATCAGCGAGCTCAAGCTTCGATACGTCGGCGGCGGCGTCGGAATAGCTGCGCACCGCGTGCGCTTCGCGTGCCTTTTCCAGCAGCGTCCTGATCGAGCGCGCATTGCCCCAGTCCGAGCTGCCGCGCTCGGCATCGACCCAACTCTTGAACTTCGGTTCGAACCCCTCAGGGAGCTGATACCCTTGCTGCTTCGCCATCACCTGCAAGATCGATGCGAGTTCCGATGCTTCATAGGACGGGAAATTGATGGTCTTGGTGAAACGGCTGGCGAGCCCCGGATTGGCGCCGATGAAGCGTCGCATTTCGTCGGGATAGCCAGCCGCGATCACAATCAGGCGATCACGGTTGTCCTCCATATATTTCAGCAGGGTGTCGATTGCTTCGCGGCCGAAATCCGAGCCGCTGCCGGGATCGCTGGCGAGCGCATAGGCTTCGTCAATGAATAGAATTCCGTCATGCGCAGACTTGCAAACCTCCAGCATCTTGATCGCAGTCTGACCGATATAGCCGGCCACCACCTTTCCACGGTCGGTTTCGACCAGATGGCCTTTACGCAGCACACCAAGGGAGCAATAGATCTCACCAAGGGCACGCGCGACCACGGTTTTTCCGACACCGGGCGGTCCGGTGAAAACCATGTGGCGGCTGGTCGGCGCAACCGGCAGGCCCTGTTCGCGCCGCTTGCGTTCAACCTCCAGACTGGCGAGCAGCCTGTTGACCTCCTCCTTGACCGGATTGAGACCGATCATGTTTTCGAGATCGTTAAGCGCATCGTCGGCGGTGCGGGTGACGATCCTGGTCGTTGAATCCGGCAAGGTGACGGTTAGCCGACGGCCGACGGTGTAACCCGCGCCTGCCGGCACCAGACCCATCGCCGTCGGATCGGACGCCAGTCGCCATGCGATGTAGGTGAAGCCGGCACCTGCCAGCAGGATCAGCAAAGCTGCGGTGGCTTTTGCGAAATTCAGTCCGTTGATCATCACTTTAACGGACTCGACAGGGCTCGATTGTGGATTCAGCACCCAGGCACTGATCAGGGCAGCGAGAACCGAGACGACAAGAAAGCCAAGCATGGGGCGGTCGGTGAAGAACTTGCTCATGTAATGTGCTCGTTCAGTTAGCAGCCGGCTTTCGGGGTCCATATCACATCCCTGACCGCAGTGCCGGTCTGGGAGTTGACGTTCCAGGTCGGGGTCAAGGCAACAGCGAGATTCAACGCCTGGCCCTCGACCGATATCGTGCCGCGGCCGGTCGGGTAGGCCGCCGGGAACGGAATGGCAATGCGCTGCGGCCGATCGGTCAATGCGAACGGTGGTGACACATAGCCGCCCGAGCGAACGCGGACCGTTGATGTCGTACCAGGCGCCGCGACAAGGGTGATTTCGGCCGAGGGGGACCCGGCAGCTTTTCGCGTCGGCGACCGCATCCTTCGCGGCATCGAAATTCATGGTGGCTATGGCGGCATCGACCTGAGAGCCAGCGACGCTGGCGAGATCCGCACCGTCTCCGCCGGATCTTTGTGGGGACAGCGTTGCGGCAATAACGATACCGGCGATCAAGCCTCCGATCAGAGGCGGAGCTACCCGGCGCCATTGCGGCCCGCTGGAATCATCCCGCTTGCGGACGCCTTCGGCACCTTGTCCGTCAGAAGCGCCGCCACCAGTCAAAGAGCACCTGTAAAATCCGCAGAATGAAAGAAATCATTATGCGGGTTTGCGACATCGATTCAAGAGAGGCGGCTGGCTGATTTTGCGCCGTATTGACAATCTAGCGGCGACATCCGGCCCGCCTGCACCTCCGAATGGACGTCTCAAATGTCGAGGAATTTCGGCGATGTATGATTCGATCTCCCGAGTGAGAGCCAAGCTCGTTGTCAGCAATGCGAGAGAAGTTTAAGTTGTACGTGACCAACGTCACCTAGTCGCAACAAGCCATTTAAGCTTTTGCATTGGCGCGCCGTACTCGCCCACGTGCTCGATCGCCCGTATCGCGCCGCGCAGTTCGGCGAGGCCGCGCAGGCGGCCGATCGCGGTGTAGCCGGGATTGGTGCGCTTGGTTTCGGCGAGATCGTCGAGCATGCGATGGCCGTGATCGGGGCGGAATACGATTCGGTCGGCCGATGATCGCTTTCGGTTCTCGGTGAGCAGCGCTTTAAGCACCGCGATCATATCGACATCGCCGTCGAGATGATCGAACTCGAAGAACGACGGCGTATCGCCTTCCCGCTTGGTGGCGCGCAGATGGGCAAACGCAATGCGCGGTGCGAAGCGCTTGGCCATCGCGGGCAGATCGTTTGCCGCGCGCGCGCCGAGCGAGCCGGTGCAGAAGCAGATGCCGTTGGCCTTGGAGGGCACGGCGTCGAACAGCGCCTGATAATCCTCGCGCCGAGGACGCGATGCGCGGCAGGCCGAACAGCGGCCGCGGCGGGTCGTCGGGATGCAGCGTCAGCGTCACGCCGAGGGATTCGGCGACCGGCGTGACGCGCGCCAGGAATTCGCTGAGATGCTTTCGCAGCACGTTGGAATCGATGCCGCGATATTGCTGCAGGCGATCGCGGAATTGCGGGATCGTCAGCGGATCGGTGGTGGAGCCCGGCAGCGCGCTGGCAATGTTGGTGACGAGGACGTCGATATCGGCCTGCGTCATCCCTGAATAGACTTCCATGGCGCGGCGCCGCGCTCCTTCAGAATATTCGGCCGGCGCTTCGGGCCGCTCCAGGATATGCAGATCGAACGCTGCGAACCGCTCGTGGTCGAAGCGCATCGCCTTGGCGCCGTTCGGCAGCTCCCATTCGAGATCGGTGCGGCACCAGTCCACGACCGGCATGAAATTGTAGCAGATGATCCTGATGCCGGCCGCCGCCACCGCCTCGAGGCTCGCGATCCAGGCCTCGATCGAGCGCGTCGCACCACCGCCGAGCCGCTTGACGTCATCGGGGATCGGAATCGATTCCACCACCGACCAGGTCAATGGCGAACGACCGGGCTGGCTGTTCTCGATCACGTTCTTGCGCTCCTCGACGGCAGCGCGCGTCCAGGCCTCGCCGATCGGCACCTGATGCAGCGCCGTCACCACGTCGGTCGCGCCGGCCTGGCGGATATCGTCGAGCGACACGGGATCGTTCGGCCCGTACCAGCGCCATCCCTGCAACATCATGCGACGTCTCCTGCAATGAGCACGACCATCAAGCCGTCAGCACGACCTTGACGCTCTGCGAGCGGTCGAGCGCCAGCCGCACCGCGTCGGGCGCGACCGAAAGCGGGCGCTGCGCCGTCACCAGCGAAAGCACGTCGACACTGCCATCGGCGATCAGTTCGACGGCAGTGAAGAATTCCGTTCCGAAGCGGAACGAGCCGCGGAGATCGATCTCCTTGGCCATGACCGCATTCGCCGGCACGGGGATCTGGCCACCCGGCAAATTGCCGACCTGGACCACGACGCCACCACGCCTGACGGCGCCGATCGCGCTGGCGAGACCGGCGGCCGTGCCCGAGACTTCGAACGCGACATCGAACGGACGCGCCGCAGCCTCGGCCTTCAACGCGTCTTCCCCTCCGGAGATATCGACGACATGGTTGGCGCCGAGCTTTGTAGCGAACGCCAACGGCGCCGCCGCGATGTCGACGACGGTCGTCTCCGCAATCCCGGCGCGTTGGGCCGCCAGCATGGTCAGCAGGCCGATGGGCCCGGCGCCAAACAATACGGCGCGCTTGCCGGTAACGTCGCCGGCGCGGGCGACCGCATGCAGGCACACCGCGAGCGGCTCGGCGAGCGCCGCCGCCTGATAGGTCACGTGATCTGGGATCTTGACGCATTGCGCCGGGATGGCGTCGAAGTAGGACGCAAAGCCGCCCTGCATGTGCGGGGTCTTCGAGGCCGATCCCATGAAGAAGATGTTTTCGCAGAGATTGGGCCGGTTCTCGCGGCAGCGGCTTGCAGTGGCCGCACCAGCGCGACGGATTGAGGGCGACGCGATCGCCGACCTTCACGCCGGCTGCGACGCCTGATATCTCGACGACTTCACCCGCAATCTCGTGGCCGAGCACCAACGGCGAGGTCACGACAAAGTCGCCGGTGCGGGCGTGGCGATAATAATGCATGTCGGAGCCGCAGATGCCGCCGGCACCGAAACGGATGCGCACCATGCCTGAAGCGAGCGGATCGAGCGGCCGCTCCACCATGCGCAGATCTTCCGGGCCGAACAGCGTTGCGGCCAAAGCCATCGATGTCATTTTGAAAGCCCCATATATTTCGGCAGCCAGAGCGTCAGTTCGGGAATGTAGGTGATGGCGACGAGCGCCAATAGCAACGGCACCAGCCATGGCAGGATCGCCATGGTCGTGCGTTCGACGGACAGCTTTGCGACACGTGCGAGTACGAACAGCACCATGCCGAGCGGCGGATGCAGCAGGCCGATCATCAGGTTCAGCGTCATGATCAGGCCGAAATGAATGGGGTCGATCCCCAGTTTCAGAACGATCGGCAGCAGGATCGGCACCAGGATGGTGATGGCGGCGATGGTATCGATGAAGCAGCCGACGAACAGGATCAGGATGTTGGCGAGCAGCAGGAACACCCACTTGTTCTGGGTGATCCCGAGTATCGCGTCGGTCAGGATCTGGGCCGCTTGAGATACCGTCAGGAGCCATGCAAAGATGGAAGCTGCGGTAACGATGAACAGCACCGATGCGGTGGTCTCGATGGTGTCGAAGGTCGCCTTCGCCACCGTCTTCAGCGTCATCGAGCGATAGCGCACCAGTCCCAGGAACAGCGACCAGATCACGGCCGCAACCGCGGCTTCGGTCGGCGTGAACCAGCCGAGCGTCATGCCGCCGATCAGGATGACCGGCGCCATCAGCGCCATTACGGCGGAGAAATCGAAATACCAGTCGAGCGCCAGCAACGCCGCGAGGCCGATGCCGACTGCCATGTTCACCGACATCCCGCCGACGACCATGAGCCAGACCACCATCGGAAATGCCAGGACGATGAAGATTTCCAGCGCCGCCGAGCCGAGCTGCGGCCATGAGAACGGCGCATCGCTGCCCCAGCCGTTCTTGTGCGCGAAGTAGGCCACGGTCGCCATCATGGCCAGAGTCATGACGACGCCCGGGATCACACCGCCGAGGAACAGCGCGCCGATCGAGACGTTCGCCATCATGCCGTAGATCACGAACGGCAGCGACGGCGGGATGATCGGACCGAGCGTGGCGGAGGCTGCCGTCACGCCGACGGCGAACTCGGTGGAATAGCCGTGATCCTTCATCGCCTTGATTTCGATGGTTCCGAGGCCTGCGGCATCGGCAATGGCGGTGCCGGACATGCCGGAAAAGATCACCGAGCCGATGATATTGACGTGGCCGAGGCCGCCGCGCATCCAGCCTACCAGCGCGACCGCAAATTTGTAGATGCGGCCCGTCACGCCGGCGATGTTCATCAAATTGCCGGCCAGAATGAAGAACGGAACGGCCAGCAGCGGAAAACTCTCGACGCCCGCGATCATGCGCTGCGCCAGCGTGACGTCGGGCGTGATGCCGGTGACGAGAATATACACCAGCGACGATGTCGCCATGGCGAGCGCGACCGGAAGGCCGAGCAGCATCAGCAGCAGAAATCCCCCAAGCAGCAGCAGCATCGGCCTAGCCTTCCGTTCCGTCGAATGCGCCGGGTCGCTCCAGGATCGAATAACCTCGCCGCCAGTTCTCGACCGCGATCTGGATCGAACGCACGAACATCAACGCAAAACCGAGCAGCACGGCGTAATAAACAAAGCCCTTTTGAAACTTGATCGTGGTCATCCGTTCGTCGCCGATGATCTGGATGAACTGCCAGACCAGCTTGATCGCGTAGCCGAAGAATGCGATCCGGATCAGGTCGATCACGGTCGAGAGCGCTCGCGCCGCAGCGTGCGGCAAATACCGGTATATCAGGTCGACCTGGATGTGCCGTGACAGCCGCACGCACATCGCCGAGCCGATGAACACCACGCCGATCAGGCAGTAGGTCGCGATCTCCTCGGTCCACGCGTAGCTGTCGTTGAGCACATAACGCGTGAAGAACTGCAGGAAGACGCACAGCGCCATGATCCAGAAGATCGCCAGCGCGAGCCAATCCTCTACTGCGTACTGGCTGAGGTCAGCCGTCTTCGGGGCTTCGTCCTCGAAGGTGTGGGCGATCTCGTCCGCCGTGATCTGCTTGTGAACTTCGACCGTCGACATGCGCCCTCCCCGAAAAAGGCATCTCAGAAGTGGCGTCCGTGCCCGTCGCTAACATTCGCGACGGGCACGGACGAAAGCCCAACCGTTTACTTCACCGCCTGGATGCGATCCCAGTCGGCCTTGCGATAGTCGAAGCTCTCAAAACTCACGTTCTTGAGCACGGTGTCGCGGAACTCGTCCTTGTTGACCTCGGTTACCGTCAAGCCCTTCTGCTTGAAGAAATCGACCAGCTTGGCTTCGTTGGTCTTGATCTCGGCGGTCGCCTTCGCCGCCGCTTCCTGCGCGACGTCGGTGAAGATCTTGCGGTCTTCCTCGGACAATTTTTTCCAGAGCGCGCCGGACATCACGGTGTTGAGATGATCGACGATGTGGCCCGTCAACACGATGTGCTTCTGCACCTCGTAGAATTTCTTGGCCTCGATCGTGGTGAGCGGATTTTCCTGGGCCTCCACGGTGCCGTTCTGCAAGGCGAGGTAGACCTCGGCAAACGCGATCGGCGCGGTGTTGGCGCCGCAGGCGCGCGGCATCGCGAGATAGGCCGGCACGTCGGGCACGCGAATTTTGAGGCCCTTCATGTCGGCGCAGATCTTGATCGGCTTGTTCGACGAAGTGTGGCGCACGCCGTAATAGGTCACCGCCAGGATGCGATGACCGGTCTTGTCCTCATAGCCCTTTGTGAGCTCCTTGAAGACGTCGCTCTTGGTGTAGGCGAGCAGATGATCGGCGTCGCGGAAGGTATAGGGGTAATAGGTCACGCCGATCGGCGGGAAACTCTTGGCCGCAAAGCTCGAGCCGGAAATGATCATGTCGACCGAGCCGAGCGAAAGCCCCTGGTTGATGTCGGTTTCCTTACCCAACTGCGAAGCCGGGTAGACGTCGATCGCATAGCGCCCATTGGTGCGCTTGTTGATCTCGCCCGCCGCCCAGACGGATGCGGTGTGGAACGGTTCCGACGTTTCGTAGACGTGGGCCCATTTGAGCTTGGCCTGCGCCATGCCCGATGTGGTCGCGGCCAACAACGCAGCGGACGCTGCGAATGCAATCGTCAATTTCTTCAACACTGGAATTCCTCCTTGCTACAATTTTCTTTTGTTACCCAACCGGTCCGGCATTTCGCCGGCCCGTTCGAATTCTCGTCACTCAGCCGCTCGTCGCGCGGACACGAGAGCAGCTTCGGGTCCGAAATTCTGCGCAAAGCGCGCCTGCGAACACGCCAGATGCTCGCGCATCGTCAGGCGCGCCGCATCGGCATCATTTGCGGCAATGGCATCGCGGATCGCGCGGTGCTCGGCCAGCGCCGCATTCCAGGATTGGGGATTCTCGAAATAATGCGCGAGCTTGGCGAAGTAGGGATTGAGCCGCTGGTCGAACAATTCGCCGACCACGCGGACCAGCACGGCATTGTCGAGGCATCCGGCCACAGCGACATGAAACGCGCGGTCATGGATCATCGAGGCTTCGCCGGGATGCTGCACGGATGCCATCGCCTCGACTGACGCGTCGATGCGCGCGATGTCCTCAGGCGTCGCCACCCTCGCCGCCTGTTCGGCAATCGCGCCCTCGATGAACTCGCGGGCGCGCAGCAATTCGAACGGGCCTTCGATCTCGGCCGCCGGCAAGGACGGCGCGTGCGCCGCCGGCTCACTGACGTAAATGCCGGAGCCGACGCGGATGCGCACCCTGCCCTCGACTTCGAGCGCAATCAGCGCCTCGCGCACGGTCGGCCGCGATACCTTCAACTGTTCGGCAAGATCGCGTTCGGTCGGGAGACGGCTGCCGACGTGATATTCGCCGCTGTCGATCAAGGCGCGGAGCTGATCGGCAACCTGGCGATAAAGACGTCGCGCTTCCACGGCTTCGAGCGGCACGCCTGGCTCTCCCTGATGACCCCTGAGCGGAGTCGATTTTTCTTGCTTTGATCGGGCTAGGGCCAATAAATCGGGAACATTGGCCTTACCAATTGACCAACGATTGATGGATCGAGCGTCCCATGTCAAGCAAAACGCCGAAAAATCACCTGTCCGGGCCTAAGGACGGCGAGTTCCGCCTCTCGATGGCCAATTTGGATCGGCTTCCCGGCAGCGTCCGGCGGCCGGCCTATGACCGCACGCAGGTCACGCCGGGCATCGTTCATCTCGGAATTGGCGCGTTCCACCGGGCGCATCAGGCGGTGGTGATCGACGACCTGCTTGCCGGCGGCGCCACCGACTGGGGAATCGTCGGGGCCAGCCTGCGCAGTCCGGCGACGCGCGACGCCCTCGCCCCGCAGGATTGCCTCTACACGACAGCGGTTCGTTCCGGCGCGGGCACCGATCACCGGGTCATCGGCTCGGTTCTCGCCTGCGAAGTCGTCGACGGGAAATCCGCTCCCTTGATCGCACGCCTGACCGACCCGGCCACGCGCATCGTCTCGCTGACGGTCACCGAGAAGGGCTATTGCCACACGCCGCAAACCGGCGATCTCGATGAAAGCCATCCCGATATCGTTCACGACCTGCAGAATCCGGACACGCCGCGCTCGGCCGTTGGATTTCTCGTCGCCGCGCTGGCACGGCGGCGAACCGCGGGTGCCGCCCCCTTCACCGTTCTGTCGTGCGACAATCTTTCGGCCAACGGCCATACGGTGGGGCGGATCGTGACGCAGTTCGCCGCCTTGCGATCGCGCGATCTCGCCAAATGGATCGAAGCCGAGGTGGCCTTCCCATCGACCATGGTGGACCGGATCGTGCCTGAGACCACCGAGATCGACCGATCAGAGATTTCGTCCGCGCTCGGCATGACCGACGCATGGCCGGTGGTGACGGAGCCGTTCACACAATGGATCGTCGAAGATCGCTTTCCGGCGGGACGGCCGGACTTCCCGGCCGCGGGCGTGCAGATGGTCTCGGACGTAACGCCGTTCGAGCACATGAAGCTGCGGCTGCTCAATGCCAGCCACTCGGCGCTGGCCTATCTCGGCTATCTCGCCGGCCATGAGACCATCGCTTCCACCATGACCGACATCCGCTTCGCAGCGCTTGCGCGACAGATCATGGACGATGCGGCCCCGACGCTGACGATGCCCGGCGGCACCGATCTCGCGGCCTATGGCGCGTCGCTGCTGCAGCGCTTTTCCAATCCCGCTTTGCATCACCGCACCTGGCAGATCGCGATGGACGGCTCGCAGAAACTGCCGCAGCGGCTGCTCGCCACCATGGCGGACCGGTTGCGGCTGGGCCTTTCGATCGACACGCATGCGCTCGCGGTCGCGGGCTGGATGCGCTACGTCACCGCCAGGGACGAACAGGGACGTGCCATCGACGTGCGCGATCCGCTTGCCGGGGAATTGTTCGGGATTGCCGAGCGCGCCGGCCCGGTCGCGGAGCGCTTGGCGCCTGCGCTGCTGGAAGTGCGATCCATTTTCGGCGCGCTCGGCAGCGATCCGCGCATGCGCAGCGCCGTCACGGAGGCGCTGACGAAACTCAATACCCTTGGGGCACGGCAGACGGTGCAGACGTTTCAGCCGAGATGATGCCGGTCAAACCCTCATCCTGAGGAGCTTGCAGAGCAAGCGTCTCGAAGGATGCAGGCCCGCCCGTGGCTTCATGGTTCGAGACGGCGCTGACGCGCCTCCTCACCATGAGGGGCTTACACAATCAGCGCGGCACCACGGCGGTGGCTTCGATCTCGACGCGGGCGGCCTTCTCGACCAGGCGCACCACCTGCACCAGCGCCATGGCCGGATAATGCGCGCCAAAGATCTCGCGGTAGGCGCGGCCAAGCTCTTTCAGGCTGGCGAGATATTCCTCGATGTCGACGACATACCAGGTCAGGCGCACCAGGTGCTCAGGCCTGGCGCCGCCCTCGGCGAGGATCTCGGCGATGTTGCGCAGCGTCTGGCGCACCTGGCCAACGAAATCGGGCGCGAGGTTTTCCTGCGTGTCCCAGCCGATCACGCCGCCGGTCACGACAAGCCGGCCGTCGGCGGCCATGCCGTTGGCGTATCCTTTGGGCGTCGGCCAGCCGCTCGGCTGCAACACGTGCGGGCCGGAGAGAGGTATCGGCTTTCGGATCAGGCACCACGCTCAGCGCGGGGCCTTTAGGCGTGGTCACCGGCATTCTCCATCAATTCAAGCGTTTTCAAGCGAAGTGGACACCGGTTCGCGTGAAGAAAACGCGTCAAAACAAAACTCCAGGCTTCATTCCGCAGCGATACTCGGCGATGACGGACCGCCCGCGGCCATCTGCCTCAGAGAAAAGCGCCTCAGCTTGCCGGTTTCGGTCTTCGGCAGTTGCGCGACAAATTCGATCGCACGCGGATATTTGTACGGCGCGATGGTCTGCTTGACGTGATCCTGCAGCGCCTGCGTCAGCGCGGCATCGCCCAACGCGCCTCCCGCCAGAACCACATAGGCCTTGACGATCAGGCCGCGCGCCTCGTCGGGCGCACCGACCACGCCGCATTCGGCGACGGCCGGATGCGACAGCAACGCCGCCTCGACCTCGGGGCCCGCGATGTTGTAGCCGGAGGAGACGATCATATCGTCCGAGCGGGCGACAAAGGACAGCCGCCCGTTCGCGTCGCGAACAAAGGAATCGCCGGTCAGGTTCCAGCCGTCGCGTACATAGTTCGATTGCCTGCTGTCGGCGAGATAGCGGCATCCGGTCGGACCGCGCACCGCGAGTTTGCCAACGGTGCCATCAGGCAATTCGTTCATGTCGTCGTCGACGATTTTCGCCTCATAGCCGGAAACCGGGCGTCCTGTCGTTCCGCCAGCGGCATCGCCGACGCGGTTGGTAATGAAGATGTGCAGCAATTCCGTCGAGCCGATGCCGTCCAGAATGGTCTTGCCGGTCTTTCGGGTCCAGTTTTCGAATACCGCCGCGGGTAAAGTTTCGCCGGCGGAAATGGCCAGCCGCAGCGACGAAAGATCCGCCCCCTTGTCCATCGCCGCCATCATCGCGCGATAAGCGGTCGGCGACGTGAAGCAGATCGTCGCCTTGTAGGTCTCGATGATCTCAACCATTTCGGGCGGCGACGCATTCTCCAAGAGCGTCGCGGTGGCGCCGAAACGCAAGGGAAAGATCGCCAGTCCTCCGAGCCCGAACGTAAAGGCCAGCGGCGGCGAGCCGACGAAAACATCTTCCTCGGTGACGTTGAGGACTTCTTTGGCGTAACCGTCCGCGACGATCATGAGATCTCGGTGGAAATGCATCGTGGCCTTGGGCTCGCCCGTGGTGCCGGAGGTAAATCCAAGCAGGGCTACATCGTCGCGTCCGGTTTTCACGGCATCGAACTTCACCGGCTTGTTGAGCGCCACCCGATCGAGCTCGGCGTCATGGTTGGACGTACCGTCGAAATTCACCACCTGCTTGAGGAAGCGGCTGGTCTTCGCGCAGGCAACGAGTTCGTCGGCGATCCGGCTGTCGGTCAGCGCCAGCGCGATCTCGGCCTTGTCGATGATCTTTCCCAATTCGCCGGCGCGCAGCATCGGCATGGTGTTGACGACGACGGCGCCCGCCTTGGTGGCCGCGAGCCATGCCGCGACCAGCGCAGGATTATTGCCGGAACGGATCAGGACGCGGTTGCCGGGCTTGACGCCGTAATTCTCGACCAGCGCATGGGCCAGACGGTTGGACCAATCGGCCAGTTCCTTGTAGGTGCGCTGGCGGCCATTGCCGATCAGCGCGATGCGGTCGCCCCAGCCCTTTTCGACGATGCGGTCGGTCAGTTCGACCGCGGCGTTGAGATATTCCGGATATCTGAACTCAGGCCTATCGAGCAGCAGGTCCGGGCATTGCTCCGGTGGCGGAAGGTTTCGCCGCGCGAAATCATCGACATGGCCCGACGGGCCGAGCGACCGGCTACGGTTGGGCTGGGAGTTCTACCTGACATTTTCATCTCCCCTCGCTTTCAGCAATGAAAGGCTCGAGATCAATATCGAGGACGCCCGGCAACGCCGTCTTGGCAAATCATTTTAGGCTTAAAGTAATTTTCCGCAAGGGCGGAATTGCGCTTCTCCGAGTGCCGGGCGGTAGCGGGAACCGCCCCCCGGACGCTCGTGCTCGGCCGCATGGTTCGAGACGCCCGCTTCGCGGGCTCCTCACCATGAGGGTCGAGTATTTTGCGGCAAAAAAGGACCTCATCCTGAGGAGGCGCGAGAGCGCCGTCTCGAAGGATGGCCGCAATACAACTGCCGCAAAGAACTATTCGTTGGCCTCGGGCGGCAGGAAGTCCACTTCGTGGAGCGCGGAAATCCGAACCACCTCCGCGGGGTCGGTCAAATTGTGCAGCTGGTTGAACAGCGCTTCGAGCTTCTGCATCGGCGACACCCAGAACAGCGCCCGTGCCGGCTTGTCGGATTTGTTGAAATAGCCGTGCGGAATGCCGCGCGGCAGGCGAACCAGATCGCCGGCCTTGGCCTGCACCCAGACGCCGTCGAGCTTGAGGTCGAGCACGCCTTCCTGCACCAGGATGAACTCATCCTGCGTCGGGTGAATGTGCACCGGCACGAACTGGCCGGGTTCGCTGTTGGTCTCGAAGGCAAAGGTGGAATCGGTCACGGCCTTGGGGAAATAGACCTGGCCGAGGATATTCCAGGTCTTGCCAGCGTAGCCGGTGCCGTCAGCGGTGATGCCTTTCTCGAGCGCTGCCATATCGTCCTCTCCTCTGTTGCGGTTGGTCAGGAATTAGCGTCCGGCGAGTTGCTTAAGCCGCAGCGTCATCGGCGAATTGGGATCGGCGAGCGGCGCGATAGCGGTAAAATGATTGGCGCCGGCAATGGTCGCAAATCGCGACGCGATCCCGGCGGCATTCCAGGCGTCGACGATGCTGCGGCTCTGCCGGAAATATTCGGCGCTCTCATCGCCACCGACCACCGCGTCCAGCGTGCCCCGCGACGGCGCCTGCCAGAACAAGGGACTCACGGCTTTGGCGGAGGCATCGTCGAGCTTCAAGGCCGTGTTGATGGATGTCGTGACCAGCGGACGAAGATCGAACAGGCCCGAAATAGCGTAGGCTGATGTCACGAGATCGGCCGGCAGCGACGCATCGAAGGCGCGCCAGTCGGTGGCCAGCATGCAGGCCGCGAGATGGCCGCCCGCGGAATGGCCGCTGACGACGAGCGGCCGGCCGAGTGTTGCCAGCTCCCGCATCGCCGTCCTCATCTCGCCGATGATGTCGGCGATCGAAACCGCGGGACACAAATTGTAGCTCGGCACGGCGACATCAATGCCATGGGCATTCAGCCCCGCGGCGAGATGACTGAAGAACGAACCATCCAGCGCCTGCCAGTAGCCGCCATGGATGAAGACGACGATAGCGCCCGCACCATCGCCGGAGAACAGATCGATCCGGTTGCGCTCGCCGGCGCCGTAAGCGATCACCTTCGGTCGATGCGCCTCACGATAGGCCGCGGCATCGCGCGACCAGCCGGCGATGATCGCGGGATTCTCCGGCACCCGCGCGCGATTATTGTATTCGACCTCGTAGTCCACATCCGCGCTCAACGGATCACCCTTCCCGATAGCGGCCTCAGCCCGTCCGCGCCTTCGCGGATTTTTGCGCCGAAGCCTTGGTCTTGGCCAGCAGGCGCATCAGATCGCGGACGTCCTTTGGTGTCAGGTCGCCGAACACATCGGCAATCCACAATTCGTGCTCCGCCGCCATCTTGCGGAATTCGGCGCGGCCCGCCTTGGTCAGGCGGATCACCTGGACGCGGCGATCGGCGTCCGAGGTGCGGCGGTCGAGATGCCCGGATTCGACGAGGCGCTCGACCAATCCCGTAACATTCCCGTTCGACACCATCATCCGCTTGGAGACATCAGACAACGTCATGCCATCGGGCACCTTGTCGAGCTGGGCCATCAGGTCGAACCGCGGCAGCGTGACGTCGAAGCGCTCGCGCAACCGGCTGCGCACCTCGCCCTCGATCAGCGTCGTGCAGGTCAACAAGCGAAGCCATAGCCTGAGTTCGTCGCCATGATGTTCGGGGAGTTCGACGGCCTTGGTCTCTGAATCGAGGATCATGATTGCAATCTTGTCCGGCGTGGGCGTCCGGCGATCCGAACAGCGCGCAACCTGCGGATCATCGCCCATATTTCTTTAGGTTTCAAGCAATTGGCGCATGGCTTGCATGGACGCGTTTGGCTTGCAGGTGCAGTGATCGTCAGAATAAGCTGCAATCCGGGCATTTTGTATGGCGTCAAGTTTTCGGCTGCTGGGGCCGATTGGAGGAATAATCATGAAGCAGTCGTTGCCGCTGACCGGACTAATGCTGACCGGAGTTGCCGTGTTGCTGGGTGCCGCTCCGGCCGCAGCGCAGGAGAAGATCAAGATCGGCGTGATCACGACTTTGTCCGGCCCGGCGGCGGTGCTCGGCCAGCAATCGCGCGACGGCTTTCAGCTCGCGCTAAGGGATCTCGGCGGCAAGATGGCCGGCAAGGATGTTGAGGTCGTCGTCGTCGATGACGAACTCAAGCCCGACGGCGCCGTGACCAAGGCCAAGGGCCTGCTCGAACGCGAGAAGGTCGACTTCGTCGTCGGACCAATCTTTTCCAACATTTTGCAGGCCATTCACCGGCCGGTGACCGAGAACAAGACGTTCCTGATCAGCCCGAATGCGGGGCCGTCGAGCTACGCCGGCAAGGAATGCAACCCGTTCTTCTACGTGACTTCGTACCAGAACGACCAGGTTCACGAGATCCTCGGCAAGGTAGCCCAGGATCGCGGCTACAAGCGCATGTATGTGCTGGTGCCGAACTATCAGGCCGGCAAGGATTCGGCGGCCGGATTCAAGCTCGACTACAAGGGCGAGATCGCGGAGGAAAGCTACACGCCGCTCGGCACGCTGGATTTCCAGGTCGAGCTGACCAAGATTTCCTCCTCCAAGGTCGATGCGCTGTTCACCTTCATGCCGGGCGGCATGGGCGTCGGCCTCGTCAAGCAATATCGTCAGGCAGGCCTTGCCGACAAGATTCCGGTGCTGTCGGCGTTCACCGTCGATGAATCCACCCTGCCCGCGCAGCAGGACGCTGCGATCGGCATGTTCGGCGGCGCCAACTGGGCGCCTGACATGGACAATCCGCAGAGCAAGAAATTCGTCGCCAGCTACGAGGCCGCCTACAACAGCGTGCCCGGCACCTACGCCATGCAGGGCTATGACACGGCGATGCTGATCGACAGCGCGGTCAAAGCGGTGAAGGGCGACCTCAAGAACAAGGATGCGGTATCGGCCGCGCTGAAGAAGGCCGAGTTCACCTCGCTGCGCGGCGATTTCAAGTTCAACGTCAACGGTTATCCGATCCAGAACTTTTATCTGACCAAGGTGGCCAAGCGCGCCGACGGAAAATTCCAGACCGAGATCGTCGAAAAGGTGTTTTCCAATTACGGCGACCGCTACGCCAAGGACTGCGCGCCCGCGAAATAATTTGGGAAGGAAACAGCAAATGAAGAGCGAAATCGCCGGCATCACCCGCGCCAATGAAGGCATGCAGGGAATTTCCTGGAACATTCTCGGCCAGATCTACGTGCCGAAGAGCGTCTCCGAGCATTCCTTCTCATGGCATGCGACGTTCCCGCCGGAAACGTTCGTGCCGCCGCATATTCATCCCGACCAGGACGAATATCTCTACATCCTCGAAGGCACGCTCGACTTCTTCCTCGACGGCGCCGAGACGCAAGGCGCACCCGGCGATCTGGTGCGGCTGCCGATGGGCAAGCCGCACGGCATCTTCAACAAGTCCGGCCGCACCGCCAAGACGCTGTTCTGGGTGTCGCCGACGCGGCGGCTCTACGATTTGTTCTGGGGCATCCACAATATGAAGGAGCAGACGCCGGACGCGGTGGTCGCGCTCGCGGCCGAGCACAACATCCACTTCCTGCCACCGCCTCCGGGGGCGTGAGCAGCCGGTCCTCATGGTGAGGAGGCGCCTCTTCAGCGCCGTCTCGAACCATGAAGCCCCAATCTCGCCCGCGGCCATCCTTCGAGACGACCGCTTCGCGGTCTCCTCAGGATGAGGACCTCGTCTACGCCCGCACCGCCGCCAATCCCAGCGGCGGCGGCGCAAAGCCGGCCTTTGAGGCATAGCCACGCACGATCGCCTCGCGCTGGGCGTGGCTCAGCACCTTCTCGATATCGGTGAAACCATCCGGCGCGAGTTGCTCGACTGCGTCGATCACACCTTCCGGGCCGCCGCGGCGGTTCGAGCGCACGATCTCTGCCGTCATCGGCAGGCGCTTCTGTTCGTAGGCCACCAGCGCCTGGCGCGGATGCTCCGATCGCGCCAGTTCATCAGCCAGCGCGCGGGCATCGAGGATTGCCTGCGACGCGCCGTTCGATCCGACCGGATACATCGGATGCGCGGCGTCGCCGAGCAGCGTCACGCGGCCCCAGGTCCAGTACGGCAAGCGGATCGCGGTCGCAGCAGGGATACTCGTAGAATTCCGGCGTCGCCGAGATCAGGCTGCGCACGTCGACGTGAGGCACCGAGAACCGCTCGACGTGCGGCATCAGTTCATCGCGCTTGCCGGGCCGCGACCAGTCCTCGCGGCGCGGCGGCGGCGAATTACCCTCGCCGATCCGCACCAGCACCGCCCAGTTGGTCAGCCGGCTCGCCGGGCTCGATCCTTCCGCGATCGGATACACCACGACCTTGGCGTTCAGCCCGCCGGCCACGATCATCGAACGGCCGGTCAGGAAGGCCGGCCAGTCGCGCGCGCCGCGCCACAGCATCAGGCCATTCCAGCACGGCGGGCCCTCGTCCGGAAACAGCATCTCGCGCACGCGCGAATGAATGCCGTCGGCACCGATCAGGATATCGCCACGCGCGGTTTTGACATGGGCGCCGGTGCGGTCGAAGAAATGCGCGACCACGCCGCCCTCGTGCTGCGCAAACGCGCCAAGCCGGCAGCCGGTGTGGATGGCCTCAGGCCCGAGCCGCTCCTCGACCGCGCGATGGATCACGCTTTGCAGGCGACCGCGGTGAACCGAGAATTGTGGCACGTCGTGGCCCGCATCGAGCCCGCGCGGCTCGCACCAGACTTCCTGGCCATGGCGGTTGAGATAATATAATTGGTCGGTGCGAACGGCGGCAGCGTCGAGCCGGTCCAGCAATCCCAATCCGGCCAACTCACGGATTGCATGCGGCAGCGTGTTGATGCCGACGCCGAGTTCGCGAATGGTGTCGGACTGTTCGAACAATTCGCAGTCGATGCCACGCGCGCGCAACATCAGCGCAGTGGTGAGGCCTCCGATGCCGCCTCCGACAATGATTGCCTTCATCAGACCGACTCCAACTCTACCCGTCGCTGTTTTTGCCCCCGCGACCGATAGAGCCTGCCATCCGGCCTATTCGGCTGCAAGCGGCTTTGTCGCCTCGGCTTTCAGCTCGGCGCGGGTTTTCGGCTTACCCTTAATTTTGAGGTCCTCGAAATCCTGCCGGTCGCGCACGCTGTTGCGGAAGATCTGCTCCTTGCCGGGTAGATATTGCGGCGGACAGGCGATATCGGCGCCATACCAGGCCGCCGCCCGCATCGTGAAGGACGGATCGACCAGATGCGGCCGGCCCAGCGCCACGAGATCGGCGCGGCCGGCGGCCAAGATCGTATTCACCTGGTCGGCGGTGGTGATGTTGCCGACGCACATGGTCGCGACCCGGGCCTCGTTGCGGACCTGATCGGAGAACGGGGTCTGGAACATGCGGCCATAGATCGGCTGCGCGTCGCGCACGGTCTGTCCCGTCGAGACATCGACCAGATCGACGCCGGCTTCGCCGAACGCGCGCGCCACCGCCACCGCATCGTCGCCGGTAACGCCGCCCGCGGCCCAGTCGGTGGCCGAGATGCGAACCGACATCGGCTTATGCGCGGGCCACGCCGCGCGCATCGCGGCGAATACTTCGATGGGATAGCGCAGGCGGTTGGCGAGCGAGCCGCCATATTCGTCGGTGCGCGCGTTGGTCAGCGGCGAGATGAAACTCGCCAGCAGATAGCCGTGGGCGCAGTGCAGCTCCAGCATGTCGAAGCCGCAGGCCTCGCCGCGCAAGGCCGCCGCAACGAACTCCTGCTTGACGCGGTCCATCGCGGCGCGATCCATTTCGCGCGGCACCTGGCCGTCAGGGAAGTAAGGCAATGGCGACGCCGAGATCGTGTCCCAACCGCCCTGCTCCAGCGGCCGGTCCATGCCGTCCCACATCAGCTTGGTCGCGCCCTTGCGGCCGGCGTGTCCGAGCTGCAGGCAGATCTTTGCCGCCGAATTGGCATGCACGAAATCCACGATCCGCGTCCACGCCGCCTGCTGCTCGTCGTTCCACAGCCCGGCGCAGCCGGGCGTGATGCGGGCATCGCGGCCGACGCAAGTCATCTCCGTGAAGATCAGCCCGGCACCGCCGATCGCGCGCGATCCGTAATGCACCAGATGGAAATCACCGGGCATGCCTTCCTTCGCCGAGTACATGCACATCGGCGAGACCACTGCGCGGTTGGCGACTTGCATCTCGCGCAGTTTGAGCGGCTGGAACATCGGCGCCGCGGGCTTGTCGACATCGACATCAAACCCTTTGCCGCGAACCTGCTTCGCAAACGCCTTGTCGACCTCGCGGACGAATTCGGGCGCGCGCAGCGTCAAATTATCGTAGGTGATCGCTTTGGCGCGGGTCATGACGCCGAACGCGAACTGCACGGGATCGAAATCCCAGAAGCGGTCAACGTGCTCGAACCAGACCAGCGACACATCGGCGGCGTGCTGGATCTTCTCGACCTCCTCGCGCCGGCCGTGCTCGTAGGTCTGCAGCGCGGCATCGACCGAGGGCGACTGCGCCATGGCGTCGGCGAGCGCAATCGCGTCTTCCATCGCAAGCTTGGTGCCGGAGCCGATCGAGAAATGCGCGGTCGCCTTGGCGTCGCCGAGCAGCACCATATTGTCTTTGACCCAGCGCTGGCTGCGGATCATCGGGAAATTGCGCCACGTCGAGCGGTTGATCAACAGCGGATGGCCGTCGAGGAACCAGCCGAAGATTTCGGCCATCCGGTCCGCGGATTGCTGCTCGTTCAGGCCTTCGAGCCCGGCGCGCTGGAAGGTCTCGGCATCGGTCTCGAAAATCCAGGTCGAACGCCCCGCTTCATATTGGTAGGCATGCGCGATGAACGGTCCCCACTCCGTCTCCTGGAAGATGAAGGTGAAGGCGTCGAGCGGCTTGGTCGAGCCCATCCAGGTGAACTTGTTGGAGCGCAGATCGATCTGGGGTTGGAAATGATCGATGTGCTTGTCGCGAAAGCGGCTATTGATACCGTCGGCGAGCACGATGAGATCGGCACCGGCAAAACGCGCTTCGTCGTCGATGTCGGTCTCGAATTTGAGCGTCACGCCGAGTTCGCGGGCGCGCTCCTGCAGGATCAACAGCAGCGTCCGGCGCGAGCAACCGCAAAAGCCATTGCCGCCGACGCGGTGGACGGTGCCGCGGAAATGCACCGCGATGTCGTCCCAATAGGCGAACTCTTGCGTGATGCGGCGATAGCTCGGCGGATCGTATTTCTCGAAATTGTCCAGCGTGGCGTCGGAGAACACCACGCCGAAGCCGAACGTGTCGTCGGCGCGGTTACGCTCATAGACCGTGATCTCGGCCTGCGGCCGCTGCTTCTTCAGGAGGATCGCGGCGTAGAGACCGGCCGGTCCGCCGCCGATAATCGCGATCTTCATCTGCCGCCTCCGAAACAGGCTGTCGGGACAGGAATTACTTTAAGCCTAAAATAGTTTTTGAGCAAGGGGATGGCACCACCCCTCCACCCTCATCCTGAGGAGCGGCCTTCAGGCCGCGTCTCGAAGGATGGGCCGCGGGTGAGATCGGGGCCTACATGGTTCGAGACGGCGCTAACGCGCCTCCTCACCATGAGGAACAACGCTCAGTTCCCCTCAAACACCGGGGTGCGCTTGTTCGAAAACGCCTCGAAGGCACGGCCGAAGTCTTCCGTGGTCATGCAGAGCGCCTGCGCTACGGCTTCGGCCTCGATCGCCTCCTCCACCGACATCGCCCATTCCATCGCCAGCATACGCTTGGTCATGGTGTTGCCGAAGGTCGGGCCGTCGGAAATTTGCTTGGCCAGCAGTTGCGCCTGCGCCGGCAACTGCTCCGGCGTGACGATACGGCTGAAGAAGCCCCACTTCTCGCCCTCCTCCGCGGTCATGAAGCGGCCGGTATAAAGCAGCTCCGAGGCGCGCGATTGGCCGATGATCCGCGGCAGGATCGCGCAGGCGCCCATGTCACAGCCGGCGAGACCGACCTTGTTGAACAGGAACGCGACCTTGGCGCCGGTGGCAGCCAGACGCAGATCGGATGCCATCGCGACGATCGCGCCCGCGCCGGCGCAGATGCCCGCGACGGCCGCCACGATCGGCTGCGGACACGCGCGCATCGCCTTCACCAGGTCGCCGGTCATTCGCGTAAAGGCGGTCAGCCCCTTGGTGTCCATCTGGATCAACGGACCGATGATCTCGAACACGTCGCCGCCGGACGAGAAATTGCCGCCGGCGCCTGTCACGACGATGGTCTTGACCTCGTCATCCATCGCGCAGGCACGGAAGAAATCGGTGAGTTCGCGATAGCTCTCGAAAGTCAGCGGATTTTTTCGCTCGGGGCGGTTGAGCGTCACGGTCGCGACGCGATCGACCACAGCCAGCAAAAAATGTTTTGCCGAATAATCGGCCAGCGGCAGCGTGACGGGGTTGGCGGGCTTGCTCATGTTGTCTCCCTGAATTTTTTCGTTATCGTTGAGGCGGCCGATCAGACTTCGCCGCCGGCCACCGCGATGGCCTGTCCCGTAATGGAGACGGCGCCCTCGCCGCAGAGCCAGAGCACAGCATCCGCCACTTCCGACGGCGCGACGAGACGCCCTTGCGGATTGTGTTTTGACAGTTCGGCGATGGCCTGCTCGCGGCTGCGGCCGGTCTTCTTGATGATGTTGTCGATCGAGCCTTCCAGCAGATCGGTTTCGGTGAAGCCGGGGCAGACCGCATTGACGGTGACGCCGCTCTTCGCCGTCTCCAGCGCCAGCGAACGGACGAGGCCGATGACGGCATGTTTTGCAGCGCTGTAGGCCGAGACGTAGGCATAGCCCTTGAGGCCGGCGGTGGAGGCGACGGCGACGATCCGTCCCTGACGCCGCTCAACCATTCCAGGCAGCACCGCCTGCGCGGCGTGGACCACGCCCATGAAATTGACGTCCATCATGCGCTGGAACAACGCGGCGTCGGAGCGCCCGAACGGCGCGGATTCCGCCGCGCCCGCATTGGCAATCAGGATATCGATCGGCTGCCGCGCGGCGGCTTCCGCAATGGCCGATTTGACCGACGTCTGATCGGCGACGTCGGCAACGGCCGCGAACTGCGCCGCGCCCGAGGCCACGGCCGCGTCCAGCGTCGCGCGGTTGCGGCCGAGCACCGTGACCGTCGCGCCTGCTTTCGACAGTGCCGCCGCTACCGCCAGTCCAATGCCCCGCCCGCCGCCGGTGACGAGCGCATGGGAGGAACGCGACAATGGGGACATCGGTCAAGCCTCCGGAAGGATCGGTCCAGGCATATATTTTAAACTTCAAGCTTTTGCAATCCGGGACCGTCGCCGCGCAATGGCTGTCGTCCCCCGCGAAGGCGGGGATCCAGTACTCCGCGGCTCGTGGTGTTTAAGCCAGATGTCGCTGGAGTACTGGATCCCCGCCTGCGCGGGGATGACAGACCGAAGATGGATGAGCGAAGCGAAACCCATCGTTCTCCGCGCACGGATTGAGGTTCGCTTCGCTATCGCCGTTCTACGCGATTAGCGGGCCTGCCGTGACGTCCACCAGTTCGGTCCATCGAGCACAGCCCGGGCCTTGTCGCGATCCAGATCGCCTTCCCAGGCCGCGATGACCACGGTCGCAACGCAGTTACCGATCAGGTTGCCGAGCGCGCGGGCCATGCCGATGAACCAGTCGACCGACAACACCAGCACAAGGCCGATCGCCGGGATGCTCGGCACCGCATTCAGCGTCGCCGCCAGGATCACGATGGCGGAACCCGGCACGCCGTGTGCGCCCTTGGAGGTGATCAGCGAGACGCCCAGCACCAACAGGAGATCGCCGAACGACAGCGGCGTATTGGTCGCCTGCGCGATGAAAACCACGGCGAGCGTCAGATAGATCGAGAAAGCGTCGAGGTTGAAGGAATAGCCGGTAGGAATGACGAGGCCGACGACCGATTTCTTGACGCCGAGCGCTTCGAGCTTGCGCATGATCTGCGGCAGCACCGCGTCGGACGAGGCGGTGGCGAGCACGATGGTCAGTTCCTCGCGCAAGTAGGCGAGGAATTTGAGAATATTCAGCCCAGCCAGTGCCATCACGCCGCCGAGCACGCCGAGCACGAAGATGGCGAGCGAAACGTAGAACAAGGCGACCAGCGACAGCAGCTGCTTGAGCGAACCGACGCCATATTTGCCGACCGTATAGGCCACCGCGCCGAGCACGCCAAGCGGGGCAACGCGCACGATCAGGCCCATGACGCGGAACAGCACGGTCGAAACCGCGTCGATGAGTGCCGTTGATTTTCTCGGCCTTTTCGCCGCCGACCAGCGCCAGGCCGGTTCCGAACAGGATCGCAAAGAACAATACCTGCAGCACGTCGTTGCGCGACAGCGCGTCGAACGAGGTGGACGGGATGATGTTCAGCAGGAAGCTCCCGATACCGCCGCCCTGCAGCTTGTGCGCGTTGTCGGAATAGGTATTGAGCGCTTTGGCATCCAGCGTCGATGGATCGATGTTCATGCCGTGGCCGGGTCCGAACAGATAGGCGAGCATCAGGCCGACCACGAGGGCTATGGTGGTCATCACTTCGAAATAGATCAGTGCCTTGACGCCGACGCGTCCGACCTTTTTCAGGTCGCCCGCACCGGCAATGCCATGCACGACGACGCAGAACACGATCGGCGCCACGATCATCGAAATCAGCTTCAGGAATGCGTCGCTGAAGATCTTGAGCCCGACGGCAAAGTCCGGAGCGGCCATTCCAAGCACGATCCCGAGCAGCAAAGCTGCCAAGACCTGCACGAATAGCGATTGATAGATCGGTTTCCGCGCGCTGTCTGCCGTTGCAGTGATTGTTGTCATGATCGCTGTTCCTTTCGGCTCAGCACATTCATGAGCAAAATCCATGCCAGAAAACAGCCCAACTATTGCGATCGCTGCCTGGGTTCAACGCTGATCGAGTTCAGCAGCGTGGCGGTCGCGATCATCGCTGCGATGCCGACGAGACTCAATACGATCTGCATCGCAAGTCCGTCTGAAATGTTGAGCAGCGCCACATGGCCGGCGAATGTCAGAAGAACGCCGAGGCAATAGATTGGCAACGAGTTCTGGCCACAGCGGATTGCGCCGCGCATTACGGGCGTCGTCAGCCATCGCCAGTTGCGAGGCACGAGCCATGCCGCCAAAACGGCCACGGCCAAAAAATGCAACAGTCGCAGCGGATCAAGATTAGATTTGTCCAATGGGTAAAACAGTTTCGCCAGCGCCTGCGGAATCAATGCTTCCAGCGGTTTGATACGCCAGCTCAATACGATGACCAGGCTGAAGAGCAGATACAAGACGGCAAGCATAAGCGTCGTGCGCGACGTCACCCACCGCCGGGCCTTCTCGTCCTCGTTGATCGTCCACCACGCGCCAAGCACGACAAGCAGCTGCCAGGCGAGCGGATTGAAAGCCCAGTGGCCGTTCGGCCACGCCGGGACAGTCCAGCCAAAGGCATGCACCAACACATAGAGCGCCAGCGAGGCGCCAAGCGTCGCGTTCGGCGCTCGCAACAGCAGCCACAGCAGCGGCGCAAACAAGAGGTGAAGAAGTACGAAGACCGGCAACACGTCGGTATTGACCGGACGGTATTGCAGGACCGCCGCGCGCGCGAGCGTAGCACCCGGATCGTCCAGCAAGATGCGCATATTGCTCTCGTCAGCAATACAACCGGCGAGGTGAACCAGGATGGCGCAGGCGAGCGTGAGCAGCAGAAATGCGATGTAAATATCCCAGCTTCGCCGCAGCGTTCGGCTGAACACTCCGGTCCAGCCCTCGCGGCGTCTCGCACTGCCGTAAGCCAGCGCGCAGGTTACGCCCGAAACGAACATGAACACTTCCGCGGCATCGCTGAAGCCGTAGTTCCGCAGCGTCAGCCAGGTTCCGATGTTGTTGGGAACATGGTCGAGAAAGATGAACCACAGCGCGATGCCTCGGCAGGCGTCTATTCGCAGGTCGCGGCCTTGGAGGTCGCAGCCTTGGAGGTCGCAGCCTTGGCTTTTCAGCTCCGGCAACTCGCCGACCACGAACTTGGGGATGGTGACTCGGTCATGCATCTGAATCGTCCCAAGCTGGCAAAATGGACCTGCCGCTCGAGTTCCGATGTGAGCTCGTTCACCTTTAAAGCCTTATTTTTAAAGGCGAATCTGCGCTCTCACGTTGAGCTTTGTCGGCTTTGCACGTGATCGCTTGAGGCACGCAATTGGTGCAGCCTCGCCCTCCTGCAATCTGATTCCCGGAGTGGATGTCGTCAGATTTTCCGACTGTTCACAGCCGATCAGATCAACGGCCGCGGCATCTAGATGATGCCGCTTCCGCGAAGCGCGGCGATGGCCTCCGCATCATAGCCGAGCTCGGCCAGCACGCGATCGGTGTGCTCGCCGAGTGTCGGCGGACGCGACACGATTTCGCCCGGCGTCTCCGACAGCCGCACCGCGACGCGCGCGGTCGGCGCAGGCTTCGGCAAGCCGGGATATTCGACGTCCTGCATGAAGCCGGCAGCGCGGATGTGCGGATGCTCCAGCGCCTGTTGCGGGCTCAGGACGGGACCTGCCGGAATCATCGCCTTGCCGAGCGTATCGAGCGCTTCGTCCGTGGTGCGCTCGGCGCACCAGCGCGCCATCCGTTCGCTGATGACAGGGCCGTTATTGCCACGCTTGAGGTCGTCGGCGAAACGCGGATCCTGCAGCCAGTGATCCTCGCCCATCAGTTTGGCCCAGCGGATGAACAGCGGGTGTCCCGTGACCTGGCACAGCACCCAGCCATCCTTGGTGCGGTAGATATCGACGGGCGCCGCCGTCTGGCCGAGATTGCCTGTCGGCACGCGGTTGGCCGATATCACCGCTTGCTCGATCAGGGTTGCGTTGGTGAAAGAGAGCGCGGTCGCCAGCAGCGCGCCCTCGACGATCTGCCCGCGCCCGGACTTGCCGCGCTCGATCAAGGCGGCGAGCGTGCCAAACGCGCAATGCAGCGCGGTGCCGAAATCGACCCAGTTCACCGCCGCGCGATACGGCGGATCGCCCTTGCCTGTCATGTACACCGCACCCGACATCGCCTGCCCGACGCCATCGAAGCCGACGCGGTCGGACCACGGTCCCGGCCCGCCGAACGCGGTTGCCGTCGTGAGGATGATGTCCGGCTTGATCGCCTTCAGCGAGTCATAATCGAGCTTCATCGCGCGCAGCGTCTGCGGCGGCAAATTGGCGACCACGACATCGGCAGTCGCGATCAGGCGGCGCATCACCTCCTGCCCTTCCGGCTTCATCGGATCGAGCGTGATGCATTTCTTGCTGCGGTTGATCTGCAGGAACATCGCGCCCTCGCCGCCTTCACCGACGGGGGCGACAAAGCGGTCCTCGCTGCCGTCGCGCTTCTCCACGCGAATGACTTCCGCACCGAAATCCGCAAGCAATGTCGCGCAATAGGGACCCGCGATATAGCGCCCGAAATCGAGCACGCGAACGCCCTCCAGAACTCCCCCCATCGATCATTCCCTCGTTTCTTGCGGCCCGATTGGCCGAAGCTTCTATCGTGTTGCTGAATGCATCAGACGACCATACAATCACCGATCATGCTTTAATGGAACATCCAATGAGCCCGACCGCCCAACGGCCCTATCGCGGCGTTTTTCCCGTCGTCCCGACCATCTTCGACGAACGCGGGGCGCTCGATCTCGCGGGACAGCGCCGCTGCATCGATTTCATGATCGACGCCGGCTCCAACGGCCTGTGCATTCTCGCCAATTTCTCCGAGCAGTTCGTGCTCACCGACGCCGAGCGCGAACAGGTGATGCAGGCGGCGCTGGCGCATGTCGCCGGCCGGGTGCCGGTCATCGTGACGACGACGCATTTCGGCTCGCGGGTCTGCGCCGAGCGCAGCCGCCAGGCCCAGGACGCGGGCGCCGCGATGGTGATGATCATGCCGCCCTATCACGGCGCCACGTTCCGCGTGCCGGAAAAGGCGATCTTCGAATTCTTTCGCACCGTATCCGACGCCATCGATATCCCGATCATGATCCAGGATGCGCCGGTCGCGGGCACGCCGCTATCGGTTGATTTGCTGGCGCGCATGGCGCGGGAAATTGCCAACATCCGCTACTTCAAGATCGAGGTGCCGATGGCGGCGACGAAGCTGCGCGATCTCATCGCGGCCGGCGGCGACAGCATCGAAGGCCCCTGGGACGGCGAGGAAGCCATCACGCTGATGGCCGATCTCGATGCGGGAGCGACCGGCGCCATGACCGGCGGTGGATACCCTGACGGCATCCGGCAGATCGTCGATCCCTATCTGGCGGGCCGCCGCGACGAAGCGATGGCGGCCTATGCGCGCTGGCTGCCGCTGATCAATTGGGAAAACCGGCAATGCGGCCTGCAGGCTGCAAAGATCCTGATGCAGGAAGGCGGCGTGATCGGCTCGGCGGCGGTTCGTCACCCCCTGCAAAATGTCCGCCCCGAGGCGCGGGCGGGCCTGATCGAAATCGCACGCACGCTCGATCCCGTGGTGTTGCGCTGGGGCCGGTAAGGCCCGCTACTCCGGCAGCGCGACGTCGGCGATCACGGGCAGATGGTCCGAATAGGCGCGCGCCTTGCGGTCGGTCCAGGCCGAGCGGATCGTGCAGATCGCGCGAGGCATAGATTCGGTCCAGCCGCATCAGCGGCAATCGCGCGGGAAATGTCCGTAGCCGCGTCCGGACCGGGCAGATCCGCGCCAGCACGCCGCGCACCGACTTCACCCAGAACCAGTCGTTGAAATCGCCGAGCACGAGCGTCCGGGTCGGCTGCACCAGCTCGGCCAGCGCATGCGCCTGCGCGTGTCTTTCATGGATGCTGAGACCGAGATGGGTGGCAATGACCTTGACCTCGCCCTGATCGGAAAGGATGCGCGCGGCAATGGCCCGGCGCGGCTCGCGCTCCTGATAGGAGACGTCGGTAACCATCGGCGGCTCGGCGAAAGGCCAGCGGCTCATCAGGACCTGGCCGTAATCGCCGTCCTTGGTGACGATCGACCTCGCATCGACGCTGTGTTCGCCGACGCGCCTTGCCAGCCGCGCAAAGGGATCGTCGGTCCGGCCGCGCGAGTCGACTTCCTGCAGCGCCGACGACGTCCGGCGACCAGTGGCGGATGATGCGAGCAGACGCCATCCAGGTCGAAATTCGGATTGAGCTGAAAGTGCCGTGCACGTTCCACGTCATGATGCGGATCGAGGCCGTCACGTTCTTCGTCCCGCCAGCCAGGTCACCAGGAACTGCACGCCGAGGCACAGCGCGATCCAGGCCAGGATCGCCAGGCCGAGCAGCAGCGACATTGGTCCATGACGCGTTCCTCGCCAGGTCGGCGATCTGCGCGCCGAGCACGGCCATGACCGCGATGCCCGGCGCCATGCCGAGCGCCGTGCCGAGCATGAAGTCACGCAAGCTCAGCTTGCTTGCGCCCGCCACGATATTGACGATCGAGAACGGTGCGATCGGGACCATCCGGATCATGGCGACCGCAACGACGCCCTTGCCGATGACGCGGCTCTGAATCCGCGCCGCCCGCGCGTCCGAGCAGCCGCTGCAGCCGGACATGGCCCAGAAAGCGGCCGATCAAGAACAGCGTCAGCGCGCTGAGCAGCACGCCGACGCCGGCGCTGAAAAATCCCATCCACGGCCCGAGCGCCGCCGCCGTGGCGGCGATCAGGACCAGCACCGGAAATACCACGAGGCCGCCGACGACAAAGGCGGCGATCGCCAGCAGCGGCGCGAAGTCCGGACGCGCGTTGCGAGATCACCGAGGAGACGAAGCCGACGTCGGCGAAATCGCGCAGCGACGTATACTGCCAGGCCAGCGCGAGGCCGGCGAGCGCCGCGACCAGGCCGAGCACCGCCAGGACGGTTCTGGCGCGTCCACATCCGAGTGGCGGCGCGGTCGAGATGAAGCGGCTCTCGGGGATCGGCGACCGGCTGCACCACGGTCGCCATGCCGCCGACCGTCGCGGCCGGATCGATCGGCTGCAGCGATCTGTGCCCGATCGCTTCCGCCGAGTCGTCGAGATATCCGAACAGGTCGGCTTCGTTGGCGTTCGATCTCCTGTTCGCCGACGCCGCAGAAATGCCCGATCAGTCTGGCGGCGAAACCCGGCGATGAATTGCTGTCGTCGTCGCGACGTCGCCTCGAAGGCGAGGTCGCATTCGGTGTCCGCGCCCATCGAGCGGTTGTTGAGGTTGGCCGAGCCGACGCGCAGCAGGCGGTCGTCGACGATCATCACCTTGCTGTGGACCATGACCGCCGCCGCGCCGCCGCGCGCCCGCGTCGACGGATAGAGGAAGCGGACCCGGTCCACGACTCGGCCGCGACGAACTGGTCGATGAAGCCGCCGCGGCCGCTCTGCATCGCCTGCGATTCGAACCAGGACGAATGCATCTTCGGCGTGACGATGAGAACACGAAGCTCCGGCACGTCCAGCATCCGCTGCACCAGCAGGCGGGCGATATCGACGGCGCTGGTGAACTGGTTCTCGATATAGATGAAGCGGTCGGCCGCGTTGATGGAGGCCTCGAACAGCCGCGCGACCTCGTTGACGCCGGGCTCGCTTCCGGTGGCGATCTCGGTCCGGGCGATGCCGGCCGTCATGTCCGCGGGCCTGCACCGGCACCGAGGCCGGCCAGCGGTCGCCGGCAACGGCCGCGATTTCGTCGACCGTGCAGCCGGCGGCGCGCCACCGGCTCTCCGCCAGTTCCGTCAAGCGCGGCGGCGGCTTCGCCATCGACCATGCACTGCACGTCGTGAAACGGCGGATAGGGCTTGCCGTCGGGATCGGTGCGGAGCGGATCATGGGCCGCGTGCTCGCTGGTGTCCCAGCGCCTGATCGTCAGGTCGAGGCCGCCGGAGAAGGCGAGCACGCCGTCGATGACGACGATCTTCTGGTGCTGCGCGGAGCCCAGCGGAAGGCTGGAGTTCGAAACAGAAGCGAAGCCGGTCCGGCGCATCCGCGGTGAATTTGGCGGGGGAATTCCACTCGCGCTCGGCCGCGTAGAGCGCCGGAAAATTCCAGCTCAGGATGTCGATCCGCAGATCGGGCTTGGCCTCGAGCAGCGCCTTGAGGAACGCGCCGAGTTCTTCCGGATAGCCATCGTCGGCCTGCCCGGAAGGGCCGACGAAACGGGTCAGGCTGTGGATGTCCCAGCCGATGATGTAGACCTGCTGGGTGGCCAGCAGCAGCGCTTCGCGCAAAGCCGCAAAATAGGCGGCGGCGTCGTTGAGGATCGCCAGCCGCCCTGCCTTGCACCTTCTCCAGACGGTATCGCCCGGGATGAGGATGGATGATCTCTGCAGCAGACGGCACCTCGGCGAGATATGACACGAACACGGGACGAAGGACGGAGGCTGGCCCGCGCCCCCGAACAAACGCGTGGAAGGGCGAAGCGTTCCACACCGGGGTTGTTTTTGCTAGGGAATTTCCCGGAAAATCGCGGCAGTCGCGCTCGATCGGACCTCGTTGCGAAGAGCCCCCGCACGCCATTGCAAATCCGTTATATATGACTATCGTCATATAATAACGATCGCACAGGAGAAGCCGCGATGCCCGCAAGCCCCGATCCCGTCGTCATCCTTTCCGCCGCCCGCACGCCGCTTGGCCGGTTCATGGGCGAATTGTCGCCGATTGAGCGCGCACAAGCTCGGCGCGCATGCGATCGGGCGGCGCTGGAGCGCGCGAAACTGGCCCCGGAACGCATCGACGAGGTGTTGATGGGCAACGTGCTGCCGGCCGGACAGGGCCAGGCGCCGGCGCGGCAGGCGGCGCGCGGCGCGGGATTACCCGACGCGACCGGCGCCACCACGGTCAACAAGGTCTGCGGCTCCGGCATGAAGGCGACCATGCTGGCCCACGACATCATCCATGCCGGCTCGGCCGACATCGTGCTGTCCGGCGGCATGGAGAGCATGAGCAACGCGCCGTATCTGCTGGCCAAGGCGCGGGGCGGCTATCGCGCCGGCCATGACCGGATCATCGATCACATGATGATGGACGGACTGGAAGACGCCTACGAGACCGGCCGCTCGATGGGCGATTTCGGCGAGGCCACCGCGGAGGCCTATCAGTTCACCCGCAAGGACCAGGACGCCTATGCGATCGAGACGCTGACCCGCGCCCGCAAGGCGGTCGAGGGCGGCGCGTTCAGGGCCGAGATCGCGCCGGTCACGCTCACCGAAAAGGCCGGCCCGCGCGTCATCAACAATGACGAACATCCGCTCAAGGTGGATCCTGGAAGATCCCCGGATTGAAGCCCGCGTTCCGCGCCAACGGCACCATCACGCCGGCCGCCTCCTCCGCCAATGCCGACGGCGCCGCGGCGCTCATTCTGGCCAAGCGTTCGCTCGCCGAGCGCGACGGCCTGCCGGTGCTCGCCGAGATCAAGGGCCACGCCACCCATAGCCAGGAGCCGCAATGGTTCACCACCGCGCCGATCCCGGCGATCCGCAAGCTGCTGGATAAAGTCGGCTGGAGCGTCGGCGACGTCGACCTGTTCGAGATCAACGAGGCGTTCGCGGTGGTGGCGATGGCGGCGCAGAAGGATCTCGGCATTGCCAGGGAAAAACTCAACGTCAATGGCGGCGCCTGCGCGCTCGGCCACCCGATCGGCGCCACCGGCGCGCGATTGATCGTGACGCTGCTGCATGCGCTGGAAGCGCGCAACCTGAAACGCGGCGTCGCCGCCCTGTGCATCGGCGGCGGCGAAGCGACCGCGATCGCCGTGGAGCGCATCGCTCGCTGACCGGCGAAAGTACGGACATACGGGCGGCTTGCGGCAGCCGCCCGATCTCGATCTAATAGTTGCTCGACGTCGTCTCGTTCGGGATACCGTCGATCGGGCATTCGTCCGTCCCGACCGTGGGGCGGGTCATCGCTTCCACCATTTCGCGGGTGCCTTCGGGATCGGAGATCCATTTTGCGTAGAAGTCGTATGGACAGGTGGCGACGCCCTTCGAGCCGTCACCGGAGTTGATCATGCCGGTATAGCCGCGATGCACCAGCTTGAAGAGGTGGTTTTGCGACTGGCCGTTGCGGCGGGCGTCGCGGATCAGGTGCTTCGACAGGGCCGCATACTGGATGCCGTTTTCCTCCTCGCCGGTTTCGCCGAGCGTGCGGCCGTCGAAGCCGATGATCGCGGAGTGGCCGAAATACGAGTAGACGCCGTCGAAGCCTGCGGCATTGGCGACCGCGACATAGACGTTGTTGGCCCAGGCCATCGCCTTGGAGATCATCACCTGCTGTTCCTTGGCGGGATACATGTAGCCCTGGCAGCGCACGATCAGCTCAGCGCCCTTCATGGCGCAGTCACGCCAGATCTCCGGGTAGTTGCCATCGTCGCAGATGATCAGGCTGACCTTCAGACCTTTCGGGCCTTCGGACACATAGGTGCAATTGCCGGGATACCAGCCTTCGATCGGCACCCACGGCATGATCTTGCGGTACTTCTGAACGATCTCGCCCTTGTCGTTCATCAGGATCAGGGTGTTGTACGGCGCCTTGTGCGGATGCTCCTCATGGCGCTCGCCGGTGAGCGAGAACACGCCCCAGACTTTTGACTTGCGGCAGGCTGCGGCGAAGATCTCGGTCTCGTCGCCCGGCACAGACGAGGCCGTCTCATACATCTCCTTGGAGTTGTACATGATGCCGTGGGTGGAATATTCCGGGAAGATCACGAGGTCCATGCCGGGCAGTCCGAGCTTCATGCCGGCCATCATGTCGGCGATGTTGCGGGCGTTGTCGAGCACCTCGGCCTTGGTGTGCAGCCGCGGCATCTTGTAATTGACGACGGCGACGCCGACCGTGTCCTTGCTGGAGGAAATGTCACCGTGGAGCATTGGATCGCCTCTCGTTCTGGTTCGGGTTTGACGGATCGCGCTTCAGTGGCTGATCATCCAGGGACGTGCGGTGGGAAAGCCCTTGGCTCCGCTTCTGCTCTTGGTCACCAGCCGGGCCGGCTTCTTCTTCCCGGTCGAGCAGCAGCCGCAGCCGGGGCCGTGCGCTGCCTTGTATTCGGCTGAAGTTTTCGGCGCGTGGGCGCTGCGCTCGTTGGTCGCCATCGCTTTGCGCTTGTCCGACGGCATGCAGAAGAACGCTGGTGCGGTCAGGATCACGCGCGGCGATTTATGCTCGCATCGCGGACAATCCTGCGGATCGTCGCATTCGGCCATCGGCCGCATGTCCGTGAACGGACCGCAATCGTTGCAAAGATATTCATAGACCGGCATCTGGTTTCCTCGCGCGAATACTTTTGAATGGATTTCGCGATGGTGGATGCGGGGCGGCACGCATTCTGCCGTCCCGCATCCTTCGCGCAGGGATTACTTGTCCTGGGAGAGCGGCATCTGGATGTCGCCCTTGATGTGTTTGATCGGACCCGCCGACGACGGCATGATGTCGAAGTCGAAGATCTCCGTCGGCAGCCACAGCGTGGCGCAGGCGTTCGGCACGTCAACGACGCCGGAGATGTGGCCCTGGCACGGCGCGGTGCCGAGGATCGAATAGGCCTGGGCGCCGGAGTAGCCGAACTTCTTCAGATATTCGATCGCGTTCAAGCAGGCCTGGCGGTAGGCGATGTGGACGTCGAGATAGTGCTGCTTGCCGGCCTCGTCGACCGAAATGCCTTCGAAGATCAGATAGTCCTTGTAGTTCGGCGTGATCGGCGACGGCTTGAATACGGGGTTCTTGATACCGTATTTGGCGACGCCGTCCTTGATGATGTCGACCTTGATATGCAGCCAGCCGGCCATTTCGATCGCGCCGCAGAAGGTGATCTCGCCGTCGCCCTGGCTGAAGTGCAGGTCGCCCATCGAGAGCCCGCCGCCCGGCACATAGACCGGGAAAAAGATCTTCGAGCCGCGCGACAGATCCTTGATGTCGCAATTGCCGCCGTGCTCGCGCGGCGGCACGGTGCGGGCGCCCTCGGCGCCGACCTTGGCCTTGGCGTCGCCCTTGGCCTGGCCAGCATGCGCCGTCGCCGCGAACGGCGGATTGGCGAGGCCCGGCACGCGGGTAGGATTGGTCGCGATCAACGCGTTCTCGCGCTCGTTCCAGGTCGCCAGCAGTTTCGGATCGGGCAGACAGCCAATCAGGCCTGGGTGGATCAGGCCGGCGAAGTTCACGCCGGGAATGTGGCGCGACGACGTATAGAGGCCCTTGATGTCCCAGATCGACTTCTGCGCCAACGGGAAATGATCGGTCAGGAAGCCGCCGCCATTTTGCTTGGAAAAGAAGCCGTTGAAGCCCCACAGGCTTTCCTTCAGCGGGCCGACGTCGAGCAGGTCGACCACCAGCAGATCGCCGGGCTCCGCGCCCTTGACGCCGATCGGACCGGACAGGAAGTGCACGATGGACAGGTCGATATCGCGCACGTCGTCGGCGGAATTGTTATTCTTGATGAAGCCGCCGGTCCAATCATAGGTCTCGATGATGAAATCGTCGCCCGGGCTGACCCATGAAACCATCGGGATGTCGGGATGCCACCGATTGTGGATCTTGTCGTTGTCGTAGGCCGACTGCGAAAGATCGACCTTGATCAGTGTCTCTGGCATCAGATGCTCCCCTTTTTACCAGTAAATTTGCTGTTCACTTCCCGGACTCCTTAGACCGACAGATATTTCGACACTTGCGCGGCATCGACGCTGGCGCGCGGGTCGTCGCGGACGATCTCGCCGTTCTCGATGACGAGCACGCGATCGGCGATATCGAGCGCAAAGCTCAGCACCTGCTCCGAGACGACGATCGACAGGCCGCGCTCGTCGCGGATGCGTTTCAGCGTGCGCGCCATGTCCTTGATGATCGACGGCTGGATACCCTCGGTCGGCTCGTCGAGCAGCAGAACTTTTGGCTTGGTGGCGAGCGCGCGGGCGATCGCCAGCTGCTGCTGTTGACCGCCGGAAAGATTGCCGCCGCGGCGGCCCTTCATCTCCAGCAGCACCGGAAACAATTCATAAATGTCTTCGGGCACTTCCGTGCCGCCGGACACGACAAGGCCGGTCTCGATGTTCTCCTTCACCGTCATGGTCGAGAAGATCATGCGGCCCTGCGGTACATAGGCGAGGCCCTTGGCAACGCGCTCGTAGCTCGGCAGCGCGCTGAGTTCGGTACCGTTCATGCTGACCGAGCCGCTCTTGGTCGGCAGGATGCCCATCAGCGACTTCATCAGCGTGGTCTTGCCCATGCCGTTGCGGCCCATGATCGCGACGATCTCGTTGGGCGCGACTGAGACATTGAGGCCGTGCAGCACCTCGCTCTGGCCGTAGGCGACGTGCAGATCCGAAATTGCCAGCATCATTGCCTGCTCCTTATTCCTTGCGCATGATCTCCCGGAAACCGGACGCCACTTTGCTTGCTCATCCGTCAGTGCCCCAGATAGACTTCAATCACCTTCGGATCGTTCTTCACTTTTTCCATCGTCCCCTCGGACAGGATCTGGCCCTGGTGCAGCACCGTGACCTTGTGGGCGATGTCCTCGACGAATTTCATGTCGTGCTCGATGACCAGCACCGAACGGTCCTTGATGATGCGGTTGAGCAGTTCGGCCGTCTTGGCGCGCTCGGATACGCTCATGCCGGCGACGGGCTCGTCGAGCATCAGAAGGTCCGGGTCCTGGATCAGCAGCATGCCGATCTCGAGCCATTGCTTCTGGCCGTGGCTGAGCTGGTCCGCAAAGGTGTCGAGCCGGTCCTTCAGGAAGATCATTTCCGCGACTTCCTCGACGCGCTCCTTGACCGCGGCGTCGCGCTGGAAAGCCAGCGAGCCGAACACGGTGCGGCCCCGCGGATAGGAAATCTCGAGATTCTCGAACACCGTGAGGTCCTCGAACACCGACGGCGTCTGGAACTTGCGGCCGACGCCGGCCTGCACGATCTCGTTCTCCTTCAGCTTCGTCAGCTCCTTGCCGCGAAACTGGATCGACCCGGAGGTGGCCTCGCGTCTTGCCGCAGATCAGATCGAGCACCGTGGTCTTGCCGGCGCCGTTGGGGCCGATGATGACGCGGATCTCGTTTTCCTCGACATAGAAGGATAGATCGTCGACTGCCTTGAATCCGTCGAAGGAAACGGTAAGCGCTTCGACCGCGAGCAGGAATTCTTGGGCTGGGAACCGATGAGCATGATCTATCTCCTCACTCCGCCGGCGCGCCGTCGGCGACGGAACCGTCGCTCCAGCCGTTCTTGGGTTTCGGTTTGCGCGATCGCCAGCAGCCGGTCGATGCGCGGCTGAACGTAATCAGCCCAGATTCCCGGACAGGCCATTCGGGAAGGCCAGCACGACCGCGATGAACAGCGCGCCGAGGCCGAACAGCCAGAGCTGCGGGAAGGATTCCGAAAGGCTGGTCTTGGCGAAATTCACCAGCAGCGAGCCGTATACCGCGCCGAAGATCGACATCCGCCCGCCGACCGCGGTGTAGATCACCATCTCGATCGACGGCACGATGCCGACAAAGGACGGCGACATGAAACCGACATTGAGCGCGAACATGGCGCCGCCGATCGCCGCGAACACCGCGGCCATGCAGAAGGCGAAGATCTTGAAGTTGGCGACGCCGTAGCCGGAGAAGCGGACGCGGTCTTCCTTTTCGCGCATCGCCACCAGGATGCGGCCGAGCTTGGTCAGGCGGATGAACTGCGCGATGCAGATGCAGCCGAACAGCAGCACCACTTCGACGAAGTACAGGACGATCTTGGCGTGGTCGGTGCGGATGTCCCAGCCCTTCAGGGTCCGCAGGTCGGTCATGCCGTTGATGCCGCCGGTATAGCCCTGCTGCCCGACGATGAGGATGGTCAGGATCGCGGCGACGGCCTGGGTGATGATCGCGAAATACATGCCGCCGACGCGGCGCTTGAACATCGCGATGCCGATGATCAGCGCGAACAGGCCGGGCACCAGGATGATGGCGAGAATGGTAAAAGTAAGACTCTTGAACGGCTGCCAGAACAGCGGCAGCGAGGTGATCTGATTCCAGTCCATGAAATCGGGAATGCCCGGCGTGGACTGGATCTTGGTGTTCGCGACGCTGGAGGCTTCCAGCTTGAGGAACATCGCCATGCAGTAGCCGCCGAGGCCGAAGAACACGCCCTGCCCCAGGCTCAGAATGCCGCCATAGCCCCAGCACATCACCAGCCCGATCGCGACAAAGGCGTAGGTCAGGTATTTCCCGACCAGGTTGAGCCGGAACACATCCAGCGACAGCGGCAGGACCACGAACAGGACGACGGCCAGCGCAACGAAGCCGATCAGCTCGGACCGATTGAAGAAGCGCGAAGTGATGATCATGGCTTGCCTGCTTCTGTTACTTGCGGACTTTGATGGCGAACAAGCCCTTGCGGCCGCATCATCAGGATCCCGACCACGGCGAGCAGCGTCAGCACCTTGGCCATCGAGCCCGTCAGGAAAAATTCCAGCGTCGACTGCGTCTGCGCGATGCTGAAGGCGGAGGCGATGGTGCCGAGCAGGCTGGCGGCGCCGCCGAAGACCACCACCAGGAAGGTATCCACGATGTAGAGCTGGCCCGATGTCGGCCCGGTCGAGCCAATCGTGGTGAAGGCGCTGCCGGCGACGCCCGCGATGCCGCAGCCGAGCGCGAACGTGAGCGATCGACCTTCTCGGTGTTGATGCCGACGGCGCCGCTCATCATGCGGTTCTGCACCACGGCGCGGACCTGGCGGCCCCAGCGCGATTTGAACATGACGCAGGCGACCGCGACGGTGATCAGCAGGGTCAGGCCCATCACGAAGACGCCGTTGATCGGAATGTCGATCGTCTCGGTGACCTTGAGCGAGCCCAGCAGCCATTGCGGCAGTTCGACGCCGACTTCGCGCGCGCCGAACATCGAACGAAAGGTCTGCTGCAGGATCAGGCTGAGGCCCCAGGTGGCGAGCAGCGTGTCGAGCGGGCGCTTGTAGAGATGCCGGATCAGCGCCCATTCGACCAGCATCCCGAGCGCGCCGGACGCCAGAAACGCCAGCAGCATCGCGAGGAAGAAATATCCGGAGAACAGCGACGGCAGATAGTGCTGGAACGTGTTCGACGTCAGCTAGGTGACGTAGGCGCCGAGGACCATGAACTCGCCGTGCGCCATGTTGATGACGCCCATCTGGCCGAAGATGATCGCAAGCCCGAGCGCCATCAGCACGTAAACGGAAAACAGGATCAGGCCCGCAAAGCCCTGCATGACGAAGATGGAGCCGAGATCGCCAATCGAATAGTCGCCGAACATCGATGTTTCTCCGTCGAGGGAAAGGTCCCGCGTCGCGAACGAATTCGCGACGCGGGGTCGTCAAGCGCGGATTGACGGTCCACGCCAGGGAGCTGGCTGCTCGGAGAAAGGCCGCGGGAATACCGCGCGGCGCTTACTGGTAACCCTTCGGGAACGGATCGGGCTCGATCAGTCGGCGGACTCGAAGATCACCTCGAACTGGCCATCGGGCTTGGCCTTGCCGACGCGGGTCTTGCTCCACAGGTGATGGTTTTCGTGGAGCTCACGTAGCCTTCGGGCGCGCCCTTGAATTCGATGCCGGGCGAGGCCGCCGCGACCTTGTCGATGTCGAAGCTGCCGGCCTTCTCGACCGCAGCTTTCCACAGCCACGGGCCGAGATAGGCGGCCTGCGTCACGTCGCCGATCACGGTCTTCTCGCCCTATATCTTCTTGAAGGCCTCGACGAATTCCTTGTTGTTCGGGTTGTCGAGCGACTGGAAGTACTTCATGCAGGCATAGAAGCCCGCGATGTTCTCGCCGCCGATGCCGTCGATCTCGTCCTCGGTGACCGAGATCGTCAGCAGCGTCTGCTTCGACGGTGATGCCGGCCGCCTTGAGCTGCTTGTAGAAGGCGACGTTGCTGCCGCCGACCACGTCGGTGAAGATCACGTCGGGCTTGTTCAGCTTGATCTTGTTGATGACCGAGCTGAACTGGGTGTGGCCGAGCGGGTAGTACTCCTCGCCGACGACCTTGCCCTTCAGCACGTTCTCGATGTGCTTGCGCGCGATCTTGTTCGAGGTGCGCGGCCAGATGTAGTCCGAGCCGATGAGGAAGAAGGTTTTGGCGTTCTTCTCCTTGGCGATCCAGTCGAGGCCGGCGAGAATCTGCTGGGTGGCTTCCTGGCCGGTGTAGATGACGTTCTTGGACTGCTCCAGGCCTTCATAGAAGGTCGGGTAGTAGAGCAGGCCGTTGTACTTCTCGAAGACCGGCAGCACCGCCTTGCGCGACGCCGACGTCCAGCAGCCGAAGACCGCCGCGACCTTGTCGTTGACCAGCAGCTTCTTCGCCTTTTCGGCGAAGGTCGGCCAGTCGCTGGCGCCGTCTTCCTGGATGACCTTGATCTTGCGTCCCAGCACGCCGCCCATCGCGTTGATCTGTTCGATGGCGAGCTTTTCGGCCTGGATCGAGCCGGTCTCGCTGATGGCCATCGTGCCGGTGGCGGAGTGCAGGATGCCGACGGTGACTTCGGTATCGGTGACCGCCAGACCCGTCGTGTTGACCTTGGCGGTCGGCGGGACCGGCGCCGAATGACGGCCGGGGAAGCATCGAAATGAACGGCAGCGCCGCCGCCCCCATCAGCAGTTTGCGGCGAAGCGGCGACTGCAAGCCCTTGTTTGGTTCGTCTGACATGAGCACCCCA
>CAVUOI010000048.1:0-95500 GCA_963742935.1 uncultured Alphaproteobacteria bacterium
CACCACGTCAAATCCGGATGCCGCGCTGAATTTCGGGCTCGACGACCATATGGAGCACGCCGAGCGCTACAAGCGGGCGCGCGAGTTCTATGACGTGGTCACGGGCCTGTCGAATCCTTCGCCGACGACGCGTTCGTGCGCGATGTCGAGCAAGGGCTCTATTTCGATCCCGAGAAAATGCATGTGCTCAACCACAAGGGCGAACATCTCTCGGTGCGCGGCCCGCTCAACATCGCCCGTCCGGTGCAGGGCTGGCCGCTGATCGTCCAGGCGGGCGCGTCCGAGCCCGGCGGCAGCTCGCCGCGGAAACGGCGGAAGCCGTCTTCACCGGTGGCCGTCCGCTCGATGACGGCGCAGAAGCTTTATGCCGAATCAAGGGTCGGATGGAGAAGATCGGCCGTAATCCCGAGCACCTGAAGATCCTGCCCGGCGTCTTCACCGTGGTCGGCGACAGCGTCGAGGAAGCGCAGGAGAAGCGGGCGAAACTCGACAGCATCGTACATTCCGAGAGCGCCATCGCCTCGCTGTCGATGCAGCTCGGCCACGACGCCTCGGGCTTCGATCCCGACGGCCCGTGCCCCGAGATCCCCGAAACCAACGCCAGCAAGAGCGGCCGCGAGCGGCTGATCGAGGTCGCCGCGCGCGAGAAGCTGACGGTGCGCCAGCTCGCCCAGCGCCTCGGTGGCTATGGCGGGCTGGCCTTCGTCGGCACGCCACGGACCATCGCCGACCAGATGGAGGAGTGGCTGACCAGCCGCGGCAGCGACGGCTTCAACGTCATGTTCCCCTTTCTGCCCGAAGGCCTCGACGATTTCGTCGACAAGGTCGTGCCGGAACTGCAGAAGCGCGGGATTTTCCGGAAAGAATACGAGGGGCGGACGCTGCGCGAGAATTTGGGGCTGCCGAGGCCGAAAAACCGGTTCTTCGAGGGTTAATCCACCCTCAAATCGAGCCGGTTTTTGGCCCGAAAACCTTGACTTTGGGCGATTGGAAGCTAGGTTGCGCGACAAATGCAGGCCGATTTGGCCGGCGCCTGATATCCCCCTATTTGAGGTTCTGAACATGGCCAAAGCGGTCACCATCAAGGTCAAGCTCGTTTCCACGGCGGATACCGGCTTCTATTACGTCGCCAAGAAGAACTCGCGCACCATGACCGACAAGATGGTCAAGAAGAAGTACGACCCGGTCGCGCGCAAGCACGTCGAGTTCAAGGAATCGAAGATCAAGTAATTCGTAAGCGCATCGCTGGCGGATTTTGACGGGGCTTTTCGGGCCCCGTTTTTGTTTGTGCCCGGCATGGCCGCTGCACCCTCCATTGTCGTCCTCCGCGAAAGCGGGGGACCCAGTACGCCGCGGCCTCTCGATTACGCCACTACTGTCTCTGGAATACTGGATCACCCGCTCCAGTGCGAATTGCGCACAAGGCGGGTGATGACAGCTGGTGATGGATGGGATCCTTACGCCGCCTGCATTTGCCGGGGCGGCTCGCTCGGCCGGATCAGCGCGAACGCGACCTGGATGATGCCGCCGGCCAGGCCCAGCGAGACGCCGATCCGCCAGGCCATGGTGTAGGAGCCGAGCTGGTCGTAGATCAGCCCGCCGCCATAGGCGCCGAGGAACGAGCCGATCTGGTGGCTCATGAAGGCGAGGCCCTGGATCATCGCCTGCCATTTCATGCCGAACATTTCGACGACGGCGCCCGCGACCAGCGGACCGACGCCCATCCAGAGGAAGCCCATGATCCCGCCGAACAGCAGCGTGGTCGCCGGCGTCGCCGGCAGCATGAAATACCAGGCGAGCGCCAGCGAGCGCAGGATGTAGATCGATCCGAGCAGCGCCAGCTTGTTCCAGCGCTGGCCGGCCCAGCCGAAAAAGAGGCTGCCCAGCACGTTGAAGCCGCCGATCATGCCGAGCGTCTGCGCGCTCAGCATCGGATCCATGCCGCAGATCAGGAGATAGGACGGCAGATGCGTGGTGAGGAAAACAAGCTGCATGCCGCAGACGAAATAGGCGCAGGTCATCACCACGAAAGATGCGTTGCCGAAAGCGATTTTTGCGGCTGTCGAGGCTGAAGCGTCGCCGATGTCGTCGGCGGCCTTGGGCGGCAGCGGAATCTTGTCGGCCTTGCCCGCGTACCAGGCCGCCGGCACCATGAACAGCGACAGGATGACAAAGCCGGCGACACCGACGCGCCAGCCAAAACCTTCGTTCAACATCTGCCCGAACGGGGCCGACACCAAAGCGCCGAGCGATCCCGCCGCCGAGACCATGCCCATCACGGTGCTGCGTACGGTGGCCGGCACCGCGCGCGCCGGCACCGACATCGCGATTGCATTGGCGGTGCAGGCCAGCGAGGCGCCGATCAGCATACCCGCGCCGATCAGGATCGGGATCATCCCATGCGCGGTCGCAATCAAGGCGAGGCCCACGATATACATCAGCGAGCCCACGATCATGATGCGGGCGAAAACCGTAGCGCACCGTCATGGCGCCGGCGACCGGCTGCAAAAATCCCCAGGCGAGGTTCTGCACGGCGAGCGCCAGCGTGAACTGCGACACCGAAATTCCGATATCGTGCGTCAGCGGCTGCATGAAGATCCCAAAACTCTGCCGCAGCCCCATGCTCAGGGTCAGCATCAGCGAGGCGCCGATCAGGATGGGCAGCGGGGCCGCAGGATTTGCAGCAGGGCCATTATTTTCTCTCCGAGTGGGCGCGACTCAAACGCCGCGTTCTGCAATCGATATCTGAAATAGGTACACAGATCTGTGTAACTAGGCTATAAGGGGGTTGTCCTGTCAAGCTGAGCTGACCCGCGCATGCGCATGGCACCCCTGCCCGCCAAACCCGACATGAAGGACCGCATCCTCGAAACCGCGGATAGGCTGTTCTATCTGCAGGGCATTCGCGCGATCGGTGTCGACACCATCGCCGCCGAAATCGGCATCACCAAACGCACGCTCTACAATCATTTCCCGTCGAAAGACGCGCTGATCTCGGCCTATCTGGCGCGGCGTTTCGTGAGCCGCGGCCATCGGACAAGCCGCCGGTCGAGCAGATTCTCGGGACTTTCGATTCGCTGGAGCGGCGTTTCGCGGCCAAGGATTTTCGCGGCTGCCGTTTCGTCAACGCGGTGGCCGAACTCGGCGAAGATCGCGCGGTGCGGAAGGTCGCCATCGACTTCAAGGAAAGCCGCCGTCTCTGGTTTCGCGACCTGCTGGTGCAGCTCGGCGTCGCGGATGCCGGAAGCGCTGGCGACGCAGCTTGCGATGCTGGTCGATGGTTCGATCGCGCAGAATATGGTGCGCGATGACCCCGCGATGGCGCGGGCGGCAAAGCAAGCCGCGACGATGCTGTTGCGGAATGCCGGGGTGAAGGTGGGTGGGAGCGTGGCCGCGAACAAACGCGTGGTAAAAAAGCGGCTTCCAAGGCCGCCCTCTTAAGGCCCTCTCCGCAGTCGTCCCTGCGAACGCACTAGTGTTTGTACACATCTAGCGCGACAGATTCACTCGGCGTTTCAGGATGTTGTCCGGGTTTTTCAGTTTGTATGATTCTGTTCTGACGCTTTGATTCGAAGGAGCGTCGGAGATGCAGCGAGAACCGGATCTGACATTGGGCAAGTTTGGCGATGTCCGCCTTGATAAAAGGGGGCGGCCTTCGTCCAGGCTATGCTTTGCACGCGCAGTGTCTGCTTGCGGCGGATGGCGCAGGGTGACTGGGCCGCGTACATGGCGTACTGGCGGTTTGTGAACAATCCGCAAGTTACGACCGATCATCTGATTGAAGGCTGGAGCAGGCAGACGTCGACCGTGGCCGGCGGGCGTCATGTGCTGGCGATTCAGGACACCAGCGAAGTCAAGTTCCAGACCCGGGAAGGTTGTCGGCGTGGACTGGGCCAGGTCGGCAAAGGCAACGCCCGCGGCGTGTTGCTGCACGCCATGATGGCGGTCGACGCCGACAGCGGCGCCTGTCTCGGCCTCACCGGCGGCAAGGTGTGGACGCGCAAGGGCAAGGTCAAGACCCCTCATGACCAGCGGGATTTGGTCGACAAGGAATCGGCGCGCTGGGTGACGACGGCCGAGCAAGGCTGCGAGGTTCTGGCTGCGGCGCGCATGATCACCGTCATCAATGACCGTGAGGGAGAATTCTTTGCGAACTGGGCGCTGACGCCCGGCGACAACGTCCACCTGCTGACGCGGGCCATGCATGATCACGCGCTGGCCGACGGCCAAACGCTTTACCAAGCCGTGGAACGAGCCCGCTTCTGCGACAAGGCGGTGATTGAGTTGCCGCAGCGGATGGATCGCCAAGGCCGCCGAGCCCATCTCTCGCTACGGTTTGGAACCGTCGTCATCAAGCGGCCGGTGCGCCCCGGGGTGAAGGGGCTGCCGAAGGGCGTCGAAGTCAACTTCGTTGAAGTCGTCGAACGACGCCCTCCAAAAGGTACCGAGCCCATTCATTGGCTGCTCTTGACCACCCATTCGGTGGCCAATGCAGCCGATGCCTGGCGGATCGTCTCCTGGTACAAGCAGCGCTGGATCGTCGAACAGCTGTTTCGCTCGCTGAAGAACCAAGGTCTGCGTGTCGAGGACAGTCAGCTCGAAAGCGCCGAAGCTCTGATCAAGCTGGTGGTGATCGCGACCAAGGTCGCCTGTATCGTCATTCAGCTCGTCCAGGCCCGCAATGGCGGCGAGCAATTGCCAGTCAAATGCGCCTTCACGGCTGAGGAAATCGAAGCGCTTGGTGCCATCAACCGAACCATCAAAGGCAGAACCGAGCTGCAGAAAAACCCGCATCACCCCCGCACTCTTCAGTGGGCGGCGTGGATCATCGCCAAGCTTGGCGGATGGACCGGCTATGCCTCACATCGGCCACCCGGACCAATCACCTTCCACAATGGAATGGTTCGCTTCCAAGCAATCGTCGCTGCCAGAGCCATCGAAAATGTGTAGAAACACTAGTGCGAACGCAGGGACCCATACGCCGTGGCCTTTCAGTAAGGCGATGTGGTAGCTGGTTTCCTAATATAACGGGCGCCGGTGGCTATGGGTCCCTGCGTTCGCAGGGACGACGCTAGAGTACGCCGCGCAAGAACATGACGGCACAGGGAACAAAAATGGAAGACCTGAAAATCACCGCCAGCAAGTACGACTTCAAGCCGGCACGCGCAGCCATGCAACGCTACGTCGACAATAATTTGCTGTCGGGCATTTCCTGGGCGGTCATGGTCGGGCGTGACCTCGTGGATGTGAACTGCGTCGGCTGGGCCGACAAGGAAGCGCAGGCGCCGCTCCGCACCGACCACATTTTCCGCGTGTTTTCCAACACCAAGCTGATCACCTCCTGCGCGGCGCTGCTGCTGGTCGAGGACGGCAAGCTCGGGCTCGATGACGCCATCGAAAAGTTCATTCCGCAGCTCGGAAATCGAAAGGTGCTGCGTCCGGGCGCCACCTCGCTTGATGACACCGAGCCGGCCAAGAGCTCGATCACCATCCGTCAGCTGCTGAGCCACAGCTCCGGCCTGAGCTACGGTTTCTTCGATCCGGGCACCGCCATGTACAAGGCCCTCAACGAGCGCGGGGTGCACGATCCCCGCAAGACGCTGGCCGACATGGTGGACGTGCTGGCCGGCCTGCCGCTGATCTATCAGCCCGGCACGTCCTGGGAATATTCGCTCGCCACCGACGTGGTGTCCCGGCTGGTCGAGGTCGTCAGCGGACAAAGCTTTGACACGTTCATCCAGGCCCGCATCTTCGAGCCACTCGGCATGGTCGACACCGGCTTTGTGGTGCCGGAAAAGGACCATGGACGGCTCGTCGCGTATTACGCCGGCGCCGACCTGATGGAGCCGATGAAGCCGGGGCTAACTCGCACCGACAATGCGCCGTTCCCCGGCGCCTACCTGCGCCCGATCGCGCGGCTCAGCGGCGGCGGCGGACTGGTGTCGACGCTGCCCGATATGGTCGCCTTGATCCGCAGCCTGCTGCCTGATGGCAAGACCCTGCTCAGGCCGGAAACGATCGCGCAGATCATGACCAACCAGTTGCCCGAGGGTCAGTGGATCCGCTTTGCCCTGATGGGCGAACAGCCCGGCAAGACGTTCGGCCTCGCCGGCGGCTTGATCCAAAAGCCCTCACCGTTCGATCACCCCGATGCGGCAGGCGAACTCTATTGGGGCGGCGTCGCCGGTACGCAATGGTGGATCTCGCCGAAGCAGAATATGGCGGGCGTGATGATGGCGCAGCGGCAGATGTCGTTCGTCCATCCGTTCTCGTTCGAGTTCAAGCGGCTGGCGTATGAGGCGGTGAAGCAGGGCGCGGAAGTTGGTGCGTGAGGCAAATCAGTCGTCGTCCCGGCGAACGCCGGGACCCATACCGCCGTTGTCCTATCATAAAAGCGAGATCGCCGACATCTTGCTGAAATAATGGTGCACGCGGCGTATGGGTCCCGGCGTTCGCCGGGACGACAGCTACCGTCTGCTGCAACTCACGCCGCCGTCGAAACCACCCGGTTGCGGCCGTCGTGCTTGGCCCGATACAGCGCCAGGTCGGCGCGCTTGAGCACGTCGGCGACCGGCTCGTCCTTGCAATCCAGCGTCGCCAGCCCGATCGAGATCGTGACGTCGATCCGCTTGGTGGCCTTGTTGACTGCAAAGGTTTCGCTGGCGATCGAGCGGCGCAGGCGCTCGGCGATCATGCCGGCGACCGTCAGATCGGTTTCCGGCATCACGATCACGAATTCCTCGCCGCCATAGCGGCAGGCGAGATCGATGCCGCGGATCGATTTGCGGATACGCACTGCGAATTCGCGCAGCACGTCGTCGCCGGCGTCGTGGCCGTAGGTGTCGTTGATCGACTTGAAGAAGTCGATGTCGAGGATCATCAGCGCCAGCGGCTTGCCGCGGCTGGAGGCCTGCTCGGCCAGCGTCGAAAGATGGCTTTCCATGTAGCGGCGGTTATGCAGGCCGGTCAGCGCGTCGAGGACCGCCATTTCTATCGAGTTCTGCACGTTGTCGCGCAGCTGATCCGTATAGCGCCGCTTGCGGATCTGGGTGCGCGCGCGCGCCAGCAACTCGTTCTTGTCGACGGGCCGCAACAGATAATCGTTGACGCCGATTTCGAGCCCGCGGAGCAGCCGCGCATTGTTGTCGGCATCTGATATGGCGAGGATCGGCAATTGCCGCGTGCGCTCCAGCGAGCGCGCCTGGCTGCACAGCCGCAGGCCGTCGTAATTCTCCAGGCTGAGCGAGACGATCAGCAGATCGTAATTGCCCTCGGCGGCGTGGAACAGCGCTTCCGCCGGATTGATCTCGACGTCGACGGTGTGCTCCGCGGACAGGATCGGCGCCAGCCGCTCGTAGGACGACGGTCGGTCGTCGACCAGCAAAATCCGCCCGCCGACGCCCTTGTCGGCGATGGCGCTGCGTTCGGGCGCCTCCATGCCGATCTCGAGCGAAGTGAGCGCGCGCATCCGCAGCTCGTCGGTCATCATCTTCAGCCGCGTCAGCGAACGGACGCGGGCGATCAGCACGATGTCGGACACCGGCTTGGTGAGAAAATCGTCGGCTCCGGCTTCCAGCCCGCGAACGCGATCGGACGGGCTGTCCAGCGCGGTGACGATCACGACGGGAATGTAATGGGTGGCCGGATTGGACTTCAGCCGGCGGCAGACCTCGAAGCCATCCATGTCGGGCATCATGACGTCGAGCAGGATGATGTCGCAATCGGAGCGTGAACAGACGTCGAGCGCCTCGGCACCATTGGATGCCGTCAGCACATCGAAATATTCCGCCGACAGACGGGCTTCCAGCAGCTTGACGTTCGCTGGGACGTCATCGACGACGAGAATACGCGCAGACATCGAAACTTACTCCTACTAGATCATGATGCGATTTGACTGGATCGCATCATGATCTCATCTCTTTGTTTGAGCATGATCTTTTCGGAAAACCGGTCTCCACTTTTCCGGATCATGCTCTACCCGATAAACCGCCGCACGGTTTCGATAAACTTGCCGACCGAAATTGGCTTGGACAGATACGCCTCGCAGCCGCCCTCGCGGATGCGCTCTTCGTCGCCCTTCATCGCGAATGCCGTGACCGCGACCACCGGAATGGCACGCAGCTCCGGATCGTCCTTGATCCAGCGCGTCACCTCGAGGCCCGAGACTTGCGGAAGCTGGATATCCATCAGGATCAGATCGGGGCGCAGCTTGCGGACGAGATCGAGCGCCTCGAATCCGTTGCTGGTGCCCGAAGTCTGATAGCCGTGAGCTTCCAACAGGTCGCGAAAGAGCTTCATGTTGAGCTCGTTGTCCTCCACGATCAGGACGGTTTTTGCCATCCCGTCCCTCCCCTCATCCCATGCAACAGGTCCAGCCTTTCAGTACGCGCCTGTACCGCCGCCGGGCTGTCGAAAAGTGAATTTAAACTACCGTCGGATTTCGCTCTAAGCCGTTAAATCGATGCGCCAACTTTTGCGGTGTGGTTTCCACTTGCTTGAACACAACGCGCAGACTCGGGCATGATGGTTCCAAACTAGACACCATAAGTTAACGGAAAGGCAAACCCATCATTGAAAAAGCCTGTTCACAACCCTCGCGAAGTGGCTGAAATCGTTGCAGTTCAGGCGCTAAGCTTCATTGCCGGCGATCCCGAAAGATTGGGGCTTTTTCTGGCCGAAAGCGGGCTCGGCCCGGAGACGCTGCGGACGGCCGCGGCCGACCCGCAATTCCTGCGTTCCGTGCTCGACTTCGTCATGCGCGACGATTCAACCGTAAAGGCGTTTGCCGACGTCTCGCAACTGCATCCCACCAACATTGCCGCCGCCCGCCAGGTGCTGGGCGACCCGGATTGGGAGCGCGACGTGCCGTGAGCGCACCGGCGCCAGCCTTAGGTGGTCCGCGCGCCTTTTGCCGGGATTGCCTCGGCGACCTCGATATCAAGGCCCGGCGGTGCGGGATATGCGGCTCCCCGCGCGTGGTCCGCCACCACGCCCTGCCCTCGCTGACGCTGGCGCATATCGACTGCGACGCGTTCTACGCCACCGTCGAGAAGCGCGACAATCCGGAACTCGCCGACAGGCCCGTGATCATCGGCGGCGGCAAGCGCGGCGTGGTCTCGGCCGCCTGCTATATCTCGCGCACCTATGGCGTGCGCTCGGCGATGCCGATGTTCAAGGCGCTGGCGCTCTGCCCGCAGGCGGCCGTCGTCCCGCCCGACATGGCGAAATATGTCCGCGTCGGCCGCGAGGTCCGCCACGCCATGCAGGCGCTGACGCCGCTGGTGGAGCCGCTGTCGATCGACGAGGCGTTTCTCGATCTTTCCGGAACGCAACGGGTTCACGGCATGATCCCCGCAAAAGTCCTGGCGCGCTTTGCCCGCGAGGTCGAGCGCGACATCGGCATCACCGTGTCGGTCGGCCTGTCCTGCAACAAGTTTTTGGCCAAGATCGCCTCCGATCTCGACAAGCCGCGCGGCTTCGCCGCCCTCGACCAGGACGAGGCCCGCGAAATGCTGGCGGACAAGCCGGTCGGCTTCATCTACGGCGTCGGCCCGGCCACGCAAGAGAAGCTGGTGCAGCGCGGTTTCCGAACCATCGCGGACCTGCAGCGCGCCGACGAGGTCGAACTGATGAAGCAGTTCGGCGGCGAAGGCCGAAGGCTGTGGCGGCTGGCGCGCGGCATCGACGACCGCAGTGTGGTAGCGGACCGCGGCGCCAAGACGATTTCCAACGAGACCACTTTCGAGAGCGACATCAAGGATTTCGCCACGCTGGAAAAGGTGTTGTGGCGGCTGTCGGAAAAAGTGTCGTCGCGCCTCAAGACCAGCGAGCTGTCGGGCCTTACCATTACCTTGAAGCTGAAGACCGCGGATTTCAGGCAGCGCACCCGCTCGCAATCGATCCAGGCGCCGACGCAACTCGCCGCCAAGATTTTTGCGGTGTCGCGCGAAATGCTGGCGAAGGAGATCGACGGCACGTCGTTCCGCCTGATCGGCACCGGCGTCAGCGCGCTCCGCGAGGGCTCGCAGGCCGACGACACCGACATGCTCGACCGCCGCTCGGCCCATGCCGAGCGCGCGATGGATGATTTGCGGAAGAAGTTCGGCAATGCCGCGGTGATCCGGGGCATTGCATACAAAGGGCCAGTGAAGGAGGACGACGAGGAAGAGGAGGAATAACGCTCCGCTCTCTCCCCGTCATTGCGAGCGCCGCGACGTCAATCCACGACGGCCACGGCCTCAATCTCGATCAGCCACTCGGGGGCCGCGAGCGCCGTGACGCCGACCAGCGTGCTCGCCGGCGGCTCCATGCCCTCGAAGAAAACCGAGCGCGCCTTTCCGATGAGGGGACGAAGCTCCGGCTTGTAGCCGACGACGAACGTCGTGATCTTGACGATATTGGAATAGCTCGCGCCGGCCGCTTTCAGCGCCAGGCCGAGATTGTGCATCACCTGCGTCGTCTGCGCGGCGAGATCGCCCTCGCCGACCACCCGTCCCTCGTCATCGGTGGACACTTGTCCCGAGATATAGATCGTGCGCGCGCCCGAGGCGACGACGACGTGCGAGTAAGCCGGATTGTGATGAAGGCCGCTTGGCCGGAGATGTTGCTTGCTCATTGTTGTGCCTCCCTGACGTGCATGAAAGCACAAGCCTATCCGGGTCCGGCGGGCATTTCCACGTCATTGCGCGAGCACGCCAGCTTTCGCCGGTCATTTGCAGGGTTTGGCATCCTTGACGTCGAACCGGCCCATCGCGCCTGCGATCACGAAATCGTTGTAATCGAGCACCAGCGCGCGGGAGACGCCGTTCTCGAACAGCTCGAACGACATCGCATAGACCGGCGTCTGCTCGCCTTCCTTGCCCTTGGCGTCGCGGTCGTAATAGCTCACCGTCACGGGCCAGCGGGTCAGCGCCTTCATCTGGTCGTTGGCGGTCGAGGGATCGGGGGAAGCGATATCGCGCGTGCCGGGTATAGGCTGCCCGATCACCGACAGCGTGTTGTAGACCTTCTCGCCATTGTCGGAGCCGTCATAGACCATCAATTCCAGCACCGATTTGCCCTCGCGGGCGGCGGCGATGATGTGCTGGATCTGCTCGGTCGGGAACACGGTCTTGCCGTCGAGCTCGAACGTCTTCGCAACCGGCTGCTTCAGCTTGACCGTGATGCGGTCGCCGACACGCTCGGCCATACCGTCGACCGGCGTGGCGTCGGCATCGTTCATGCGGGTGTCGATCTTGAAGCGATAACTCTTGCCCGCGGCGTCTTCCCAGGAATGCGAGCGCAGATCGCTCAGCGTCAGCTTGCCCTCGCCACTGTCGAGTTCCGACACCTGGCGGAATTCGGACGTGTAGCCCTCGCAGGCGCTGCCCGAGAAATTATAGAGGATGCGCCCGCGCGCCCCCGATATCGCGTTGCTGCCGCGCGACTTGACCAGCTTCAATTCATACAGCGCCTGATGGGCGAGGAACGGCCCGCTGGCGCCTGCCAGCGCCGGTCCGTTTGCGAAGCCCGAGAGCAAAGCGGCCACAGCCGAGAACGCCAAAGCACGAACCGGAACCGGAAACGAGCAAGCCATGTGCTGTTTTTTCCTTGATGGAGATTCGTTACATTAGTGATGGCCCTATTGCGTCGCAACTAGGGCGAGGCCCCGGAAACGCAGGAATTTGACGCCCGGAAGCTCTGATTCCCGGCAGTTCTACGGGGGTGGCTATCTCAACACCTGAGCTGTCGTCCTCCGCGAAAGCGGGGGACCCAGTACTCGCAGCGACCGGAGTAATATACGGAGAGGCCGCGGCGTACTGGGTCACCCGCCTGCGCGGGTGACGACAGTGGGGGGATGTCTTGCAACCGGCTGCGCGATGCGCGAAACAATGCGCACCTGATCGATGGTCAGGCGCAGTCACATCAATAGGGGCGAAAAGCATGGCGGGCACGGTCGAACAGAAGCTGGCGGCGCAAGGCATCGTCCTGACCGAGCCTCGTACCCCGATGGCGAATTACGTCGGCTTCGTACGGTCAGGCAATCTGCTGTTCGTCTCCGGGCAGGTCTGCGCCAATGCGGAAGGCAAGCTGATCGCCAAGGGCAAGCTCGGCGCCGGCGTCACCATCGAACAGGGTTACGCGGCTGCGCAGGGCTGCGGCGTCAATCTGCTGGCGCAGGTCAAGGCCGCGCTCGGCGATCTCGACAAGGTGGTCCGCGTCGTCCGCCTCGGCGGCTTCATCAATTCCGCGCCCGACTTCCTCGATGGCCCCAAGGTGCTCAACGGCACTTCAGACCTGATGGTCGCAGCCTTCGGTGACAAGGGCCGGCATGCCCGCACCACGGTCGGCGTCGCCTCGCTGCCCTCGGATGCCGCCGTCGAAGTCGACGCCATCTTCGAAGTCTCCTGAGCGGAGCGTCCGCCATGCGTGCGCCGGACTGGCTGACGGCACGGCCGGTTGCCCACCGCGGCCTGCATGACATTGCACGCGGCATCGTCGAGAACATGCCGGCGGCAGCCCAAGCCGCCATCGACGGCAATTTTTCCATCGAATGCGACATCCAGCTTTCGTCGGACGGCGAAGCGATGGTGCATCATGACGACGCGCTCGGCCGCCTCACCGAGGGTGCCGGCGCGCTGCTCGAAAAGACCGCGGCCGAATTGAAAGCGGTTACGTTCAAGAACACGCCGGAGCGGATGATGACGCTCGGCGATCTCTGTTCGCTCGTCGCCGGCCGCGTGCCGCTGGTGATCGAGGTCAAAAGCCATTTCGACGGTGACCGCCGGCTGGTGAAGCGGATGGCGGAGGTGCTCGCCACGTATGGCGGCCCCGCGGTCGGCATGTCCTTCGATCCGGAACAGGTGGTGGCGTTGCGCGAACTGATCCCCGGCCGCGCGCGCGGCATCGTGGCCGAGCGCGAATACACCGCCGAGGAATGGCCGGAAGCGTCGGCCGAACAGCGCCGGGGCATGACGCACCTGCGCCACGCCTTGCGCACCCGGCCGCATTTCGTCGCCTATTGGGTGAATGAATTGCCGGCAGCCGCCCCCTGGATCGCCCACAACATTCTTGGACTGCCGTTATTGGCCTGGACCGTGCGCACGCCGGAACAGCGCGCGCGCGCCGCCGAGAATGCCGACCAGATGATTTTCGAGGGGTTTGTGCCGGGAACCTGACCCGCGCAGGGCCACCTTGAACTCGCCCGCGCGATGCACGATCTTTGAAACATTGGCCACCCTGTGCGATGGCTGATCGCACAATGGGACTGGTCTGAATTTCTCGATGGCGTCATCCGAAATCACCCTCGAAGCCGTCCCCGCCGCCAGCGACATCAAGGCTGCCGATTGGGACGCCTGCGCCAATCCGATGCCTGATCCGAACAGCCTCGAAAACCTCGACACGCTGGCGGCCAGCGGGTCTCCAAACGACGCCTGCGAACCTGTCTATAACCCATTCGTTTCTCACGCCTTTTTTGCCGCCGCCGAAGCCTCCGGCTCGGCCTGCGCCCGCACCGGCTGGGGCGCGCGGCATCTGCTGGCGCGGCTCGACGGCGAGATCGCCGGCATCGTCCCCTGCTATCTGAAATCGCATTCGCAGGGCGAGTACGTCTTCGATCGCGGCTGGGCGGATGCCTATGAGCGCGCCGGCGGGCGTTACTATCCAAAACTGCAGGCCTCGGTGCCGTTCACCCCCGCAACTGGCCCGCGACTGCTGATCCGCAATGGCGTCGATCGCGAGCAGATCGGTACCGCGCTGGCGAGCGGCCTGATGGCGCTGTGCGACGCCACCAACGCCTCCTCCGTGCACGTGACCTTTGCGCGCGAGGCCGAAGCGAAATTTCTGGGCGAGCACGGTTTCCTGCAGCGCAACGACCAGCAGTTTCACTGGCGCAATGAAGGCTACGCCACGTTCGACGATTTCCTGACGTCGCTCAATTCGCGTCACCGCAAGGCGATCAAGCGCGAACGGCGCGAGGCGGTGGCAGCCGGCATCACGATCCATCATCTCACGGGAGCCGACATCACCGAGGACGCGTGGGACGCGTTCTTCGGGTTTTACATGGAGACCGGTTCACGCAAATGGGGCCGCCCGTATCTGACCCGCAAATTCTTCTCGCTGATCGGCGAGAGCATGAGCCGCGACGTGCTGCTGGTGATGGCCAAGCGCAACGGCCGCTGGATCGCCGGCGCCATCAACTTCATCGGCTCGGATACGCTGTTCGGCCGCAACTGGGGCGCGGTCGAGCATCATCCGTTCCTGCATTTCGAGGTCTGCTACTATCAGGCGATCGATTTCGCAATCCAGCGCGGCCTGAAGATCGTGGAGGCCGGCGCACAGGGCGAGCACAAGCTGGCGCGTGGTTACCTGCCGCAAACCACCTACTCGGCGCACTTCATCGCTGATCCCGATCTGCGCCGCGCAATCGCGGATTACCTGAAGCGCGAGCGCGCCTATGTCGCCGAGGTCGGCCGCGAACTGGCGGAGCCGGTCCATTCCGAAAGGCCGCCGACGAGGCTTGACCTCGCCCGGTAAGCGACGTGAGATTGAAAGCGAACCTTGAGGGAACAAGCCATGCCCGCCTATGACACCCAACAACCCCTTCGCAAAAATCCTGCGCGGCGAGTTTCCCTGCCACAAGGTCTATGAGGACGACCACGTGCTGGCGTTCCTCGACATCATGCCGCGTTCGCCGGGCCACACGCTGGTGATCCCAAAGGCCCCTGCCCGCAACATCCTCGACATCACGCCCGACGATTACGCCCACGTCGCACGTACCGCCCACAAGATCGCCGCCGCCGCGATGAAGGCGTTCAAGGCCGACGGCATCACCGTGCAGCAGTTCAACGAGCCCGCCGGCGGGCAAGTCGTGTTTCACCTGCACATGCACGTGATGCCGCGCCACGACGGCGTAGCGCTGCTGCCGCCGGCGAGCCGCAAGGAAGATGTGAAGGTGCTGGAGGATAACGCGACCAAACTGGTCGCGGCGCTGGGGTAGACGGGCAGTCTCACCGCGTCATTCCGGGGCGCGCCAATTGGCGCGAACCCGGAATCCAACTATCCGCGCGTTCCGGCAATCGATTTCGGGAAACGGCTGGTTGAGCCCCAAGCCGGCAACTCACAAGCCGCTCGATGGATTCCGGGTTCGTCGCTGCGCGACGCCCCGGAATGACGGACGCCGCCTACTCCGTCTCAAAATCGCCGGGCTGCGGCGGCGCCAGCGGGGTGAACTCGCAGCGGTCGGGCTTGATGTCCAGCAGAGGTGTTTCGTCGAGGCAGTCGAGGCCGCGCACCAGGATCACGTTGCCCTCGATCTTGACGAACTTCACGATCGAGGTGCCGATCGGATTGGGCCGCACCGGCGAGCGCAGCGAGAAGGTGCCGCGGGTTTTCTGGTTGTTCTTCGGGCTCTGCAGCACCAGGTCGCGGCGCGACTGGTGCAGCCAGTAGATCACTTCGAGGCTCTCGTAAAAATCCACGCCCTTGATCGCGGGCACCCAGGGCTCGAAGATCTCAAGGCGACAGACCGGGCCGTCCTTGCGGCCCTGCCGCGGCGTATCCAGCCGCGATTTCCAGGGCGTCCTAATCCGGCCGATAAACACCAGCCCGGCATCGCGGGCCGGCGGCATGTCGACGGTGAGTTCGCCCTCGCGGACTTCGCTTTCTCGAACCATATCCTGATCCAGGTATTCCTAATCGAGTGAGATATTGAGCGCCTTTATCACGCCCGCCCACAATTTGCGATCGGTGTCGATGAACTTGTCGATGTCGGCGAGGCTCTTCGGGCGCAGCGGCGCAAAGCCTGATTTGTCGAGTGAGGCGCGGAAGGTGTCGTCGCTCAGGGCGCGATCGAGGCTGGCCTTGAGCTTCTGCACGATCTCATCGGGCAGTTTCGACTGCGCGGCAACACCGTACCAGACACTGACCGCATATTGGGGATAGCCGGCTTCGGCCATGGTCGGCACGTCAGGCAGATCGGGAATGCGCTGCGCCGACGAGACCGCAAGCGGCCGCAGCAAGCCGGCCTTGACCGGTGGCAGCGCCGTTCCGAGCGTGTCGAACATCAGCTGGATGTTGCCCGACAGCAGATCGGTCAGCGCCGGCCCCGCCCCCTTGTAGGCGACGTGGACCATTTCGATGCCGGCCATCTGCCGGAACATCTCGCCGGCCAGATGCGTCGTGCCGCCGGTGCCGGCCGATCCGAAATTGAGTTTTCCGGGGTTCTGCTTGGCATAGGCCACGAATTCGGCGACCGTCTTGGCGGGCACGGAGGGATGCACTTCCATCAGCACCGGCAGGTCGGTGATAACAGCCAGCATCCGGAAATCCTTCGCCGGATCATATGGCAGCTTCTTGTAGAGCTGCGGGTTGAGCACGACGATCGAAGCCGCGGTGAAGAACAGCGTGTAGCCGTCGGGCTCGGCGCGCGCCGCCACTTCAGCGCCGATTGCGCCCTGCGCGCCGGCCTTGTTCTCGACCACGACAGTCTGCTTGAGATCGCGGGAAAGATAATCGCCGACCATGCGGCCGAGCACGTCGGTCGGACCACCCGCGGCATAGGGCACCACCAGCTTGATTGGGCGCGTCGGATATTCCGCTGCATGGGTTTGCGGCGCGGCGCAGGCGAGCGCGCAAGCCAGCGCCGACAGTTTCAGCCAGTTCATTTGGGTTTCCTCGGGCGTTTTTTGTGCGTCGGACAGTAGCGGATTATCCGCCGCCTGCAATCAACCGAGCCACCATTTCCCGGCCACGAGGACGACCTCGCCAAAAACCACGCCGGCGAAGATTGAACGTCGCGCCAGCATGAACACCACAAAACCCGCCGCGACCGCGCCGTAGCGCAGCCAGTCCGGCACGGCGGCGAGCGCGCCCGGCGGTTGCACCAGGATCTGGGCGATGACGCCGGCGAGAATGGCGGTCGCCACCGCCCTCACCCACACCAGGATTTCCGAACCCTCGTCGACGCCGGCGCCGAACCACAGCCCGGCCATGCGCCAGATCTCGTTGGGCAGGAAGCCCGCGAGCACCAGCACCAGCAGCGCATGGGGACTGCCGAAAAACTCGCTCATGCGCGCTCCCGCTCGCGCCACCAGTGCGCGCCATAGGCGATGGTGCCCGCGGTGAGGCCGCTGATCAGGATATCGACGCCGGTGTGCAGCTGTGAGACCAGCGGAAACAGCGCGATCCCCAGCACCAGCGCCAGCACGTCCGAGATCTGCTTGCAGTTGCGCGCGGTCGAGAGCAGGAACGCCAGCGGCGTCAGCAGCAGGATCGCGGCCGCGAACAGCGGCGGCAGGTTGGCGGCAAGGCCGTAGCCGAGCGTGGTCGCGACCATGCAGACCACAAGAAGCCCGCAGCCGAGCCCATGCGTGAACGCAATCCGCCGCTCGCGCGGCACCTTCGGCAGCAGCCGGTAGCATTCGACCCACAGCGTGACGGCGATGAAATGCGTCGCCAGCACCAGATGGCGTCGTTTGGTCTGCGGCGTCTTCAGCAACGGCAGCACCGACACCACCATCGGAAACAGCCGGACCGCGCTCACCGTCACCGCGATCGCGGCCTGCACTGCCGTCGCGCCGGAGCCCAATGTCGAGATCAAAATGATCTGCGCCGGGCCGGCCCAGACCAGCAGCGTCGAGCCGAGCACCCAGCCCAGGCTGAAATGGCTGTCATGAGCCAGCGCGCCGATGCCGAGATAGGTCGCAAACAGCACGAACGACAGCACCGTGGACGCGACCGAACTCATTCCCCACGCGAACGCGCGGATGGGGCTTTGCCATTGGGGAGAATCGAGAGCCGGAAGCGCCACGTGTGACCAAGTGAGGTTTGAGTCGTCGCGGGCATAGGGCTGGCGAAAGCAACCGGCGTCAAGCAAGCGCCGCTCAGAGCGGCCATGCAGGTCCCGTAGCCCGGATGGAGCGCAGCGAAATCCGGGAATCTCAGACGCGCCGGCCCCGGATTGCGCTGCGCTCCATCCGGGCTACAAAGCCTACCCCGCCACGCCTCTGTTCTTAAGCACAAAACACGCGCCGCCTGACTTGCGAATGCGGCCGCAGAGCGTGTCGGCGTCGGGCCGTGTGTCGGCGCCGATCCGCACCTGGTAGAAGGTGCGCGGGCCGCGGCTGCGCATCACCGACGAGAGCAGGCTCGGGTCCTGGTCGCCGATCACGTCGCTGAGCCGCTTCATGGCGCGGGCATACATCGCCAGCGCCTTGTCGCGGGAAAAGCCAGCGGCGAGCTGCACGCCCCACAATTTGGCGGCGCTGAGCGTGACGCGCTGTTCGAGCCCCGCGACGAACGGATTAGGCGCCTGCTTCAGCAGCGCCATCAACTCCCGGCAGTTCGATGTAATCTTCCGTTCCGGCATGCCGCCGCCCTTTTGCGCTTTCGCCCAATCCTCGACGGGTGAGCCGGTGATGGCGATGACGTAGCTGCGCGTCTCCTGCGGCATCGGCCCGGTGCCTGCGAGCCATTCCTGGACCCGGCGCGGGCCGGCATTGTAGGCGGCGGCCGCCAGTCCGAGGTTGCCGAACTGATCGCGCAGCTCGGCCAGGAACTCGGCCGATTTGGGCAGCGCCTGTACCGGGTTGAACGGATCGAGCAGACCGCGCTCGCTGGCGGTGCCCGGCATGAACTGCGCAATCCCCTGCGCGCGCTGGCCGCGGCGCGTCATCGGACCGATCGCATCGATGCGGAAGCGGCTCTCCTGCCAGATCACACGGGCGAAGAATTCAAGCGGCAGGTCTGCGGCCTTGGCGGCCGACTCGATCATCAGGCACATCGCCTCGCGCGCATCGCTGTCCCGCGCGCCGTCCGCCACCCGGGGCGGAAAGCTCGACCGGGTGGCCTCGCCGGCATCCTCGGCAAGGGCATTCGCGGACGAGGACAGCAGCAGCAGGGCGCACCCAAGGGCACGAAGAAACCGGCTTCCAGGCTTGAGCAGCTGCAATCGGGAGGTGCGAACGGCGGTAATCACGGCAGTTAAACGGTCGGGGACCGCGGCTGGATCCGCGGCTTTGCCGCGGCAAACCGCCATTTTGCATTGCGATTGACCCGAAATAGGCGCCATCGGAACCGCCGTTGATTTACGTTAATGCCGCATTTTGCGGCAGCCGGGCTTTTACGGGGAACAATGCAGGGTAAAAGTCTCCCTCTTTGTTGGGAGACTTTCAATGCGGGACCGGCGCGAGAGCGTACGCGACAAGGTGATGTATGGCGGCGTCGCCGAGATCGGCGACCACGGCACGACGCGCGAATGCATCGTCCGCAACATCTCCCACAACGGCGCGAACATCGAATTCAGCAATGATTTCCAGTTGCCGAAAGAACAGCTCTCGCTGCGCATCGCGCGCAAGGGCCGCTCCTTCCTCGCCAAAGTGATCTGGTGGCGGGACAATTTCGTCGGCGTCGCCTTCCGGGCCGAAAGCCCGGCCGAGCCGGTCTCCGACCTCGGCGAGCGGCTGCGCAAAAGCGAAATCAAGAAGCGGCAGCTGCAGCGGAAGATCGACGAGTTGCTTAACGAGCGCTGAGCGCTCACGGCCACCAAACACGCCTCAGCAAAAAGCCGGCGGTCTCGCGACACGCCGGCTTTTCGGTTTCGAATTGAAGCCGCTTACGCCTTGACCAGCGGGCCCTTGGACGCCGGCCCCTTCGAGCCACCGCCTCCGCTGGGACCGCCCGATTTCGGCTTACGCTTGCGGGCGCCGGGCAGCTTTTCCGGCTTCGGCGTGACCGGTCCCTCGACGAACTCGAAGCCGATCTTGTCCTTCTCCACCTCGTCCTTGAGCAGAACGACGCGGACATGGCCGCCGCCCTTGAGCTGGCCGAACAGAAGCTCATCGGCCAGCGGCTTCTTGATGTGCTCCTGGATCACGCGGGCCATCGGCCTCGCACCCATCTGCTCGTCGTAGCCATGCTCGATCAGCCAGGCCTTGGCGGGCTCCGACAGCTCGATGGTGACGTCGCGGTCGGCAAGCTGCGCCTCGAGCTGGAGGACGAACTTCTCCACCACCATGCCGATGACGTCGGCATTGAGGTGGGCGAACGAGACGATCGCGTCCAGCCGGTTACGGAATTCCGGCGCGAACTGGCGGTTGATCGCTTCGTGGTCGTCGCCTTCCCGCTTGTTGCGCGTGAAGCCAAAAGCCTGACGCGCGAGGTCGGCAGCGCCCGCGTTCGTGGTCATGATCAGGATCACGTTGCGGAAGTTGACCTGCTTGCCGTTGTGGTCGGTGAGCCTGCCGTGATCCATGATCTGCAGCAGCACGTTGTAGAGATCCGGATGCGCCTTCTCGATTTCGTCGAGCAGCACCACGCAATGCGGATGCTGGTCCACGCCATCGGTCAGCAGGCCGCCCTGGTCGAAGCCGACATAGCCAGGAGGCGCGCCGATCAAGCGCGACACGGTGTGCCGCTCCATATATTCGGACATGTCGAAGCGAAGCAGCTCGACGCCGAGCGACGCCGCGAGTTGCTTGGCGACCTCGGTCTTGCCGACGCCGGTGGGACCCGAAAACAGGTAGGAGCCGATCGGCTTCTCCGGTTCGCGCAGGCCCGCGCGCGCCAGCTTGATCGACGCCGACAGCGACTCGATCGCCTTGTCCTGGCCGAACACCACGCGCTTCAAGGTCTGCTCGAGATGCTTCAGCACCTCGGCATCGTCCTTCGACACGCTCTTGGGCGGAATCCGCGCCATGGTCGCGATCGTGGTCTCGATTTCCTTGATGCCGATGGTCTTCTTGCGGCGGTTCTCGGCGACCAGCATTTGCGCCGCGCCCGACTCGTCGATCACGTCGATCGCCTTGTCCGGCAGCTTGCGGTCGTGGATGTAGCGTGACGACAGCTGCACTGCCGCCTCGATCGCCTCGTTGGTATATTTCAGCCGATGGTAATCCTCGAAATAGGGCTTCAAGCCCTTGAGGATCGCAATCGCGTCTTCCACCGTCGGCTCGTTGACGTCGATCTTCTGGAACCGGCGCACCAGCGCGCGGTCCTTTTCGAAGTGCTGACGGTATTCCTTATACGTCGTCGAGCCCATGCAACGGATCGTGCCCGACGCCAACGCCGGCTTCAGCAGGTTGGACGCATCCATCGCGCCGCCCGAAGTGGCCCCTGCCCCGATCACGGTGTGGATCTCGTCGATGAACAGGATGGCGTTCGGATGCGCCTCCAGTTCCTTCAGCACCTGCTTCAGACGCTCCTCGAAATCGCCGCGATAGCGCGTGCCGGCGAGCAGCGTGCCCATGTCGAGCGAGAACACGGTGGCGGCCGCCAGCACTTCCGGAACTTCGGAATCGACGATGCGCTTGGCGAGCCCTTCCGCAATCGCGGTCTTGCCGACGCCGGCCTCGCCCACGAACAGCGGATTGTTCTTCTGCCGGCGGCACAGCACCTGGATCGCGCGGTTGATTTCGGAATTGCGCCCGATCACCGGATCGATCTTGCCGTCACGCGCCTTCTTGTTGAGGTTGACGCAATAGGTATCGAGCGCCTCGCCCTTTTTCTTGGCGTCCTCGCTGCCCTTGGTCTCGGTCTCCTCGTCGACACCGCGCACGGGGCGCGCTTCGGAGACGCCCGGCCGCTTGGCGATGCCGTGGCTGATGTAGTTGACCGCGTCGTAGCGCGTCATGTCCTGCTCCTGCAGGAAGTACGCGGCATGACTCTCGCGCTCCGCGAAGATCGCGATCAGCACATTGGCGCCCGTCACTTCTTCGCGACCGGACGATTGAACGTGAATCACCGCGCGCTGAATCACGCGCTGGAAGCCTGCGGTCGGCTTGGCGTCGTCGGCGCCGTCAGTCACCAGGTTTTCGAATTCGGTTTCGAGATAGTTGACGAGGCTCGTACGCAGCTTGTCGAGATCGACACTGCAGGCCCGCATCACCGCCGCCGCATCCGAGTCATCGATCAGCGACAGCAGAAGGTGTTCGAGCGTCGCATATTGATGATGCCGCTCGTTGGCAATCGCCAGCGCACGATGCAGGGATTGTTCAAGGCTTTGGGAAAAAGTTGGCATTCGCGTCCTCTATGGCCCCGGGTCATCATGATCGCCATTACCCGGTCAGGCAACAACAACCTTCATCATCCCCCGTCATATAGTTACCTGCGATCGTGGCGAAAGACCGGTTCCGCAAACGTGTTTTTCTTCTAAACTTGCCATCCCCACGGGCGGCAGCATGCAACCCTTCTCCGAAAAACTACCGGGAATACGATCGGCTTCCGTCAGCGTGAATCGATGCAAGACCTGTTCCCACAGCCGGCCGGGTCGAGAGCCGTGCGCGGCTATTTCTTTTCCATCACGCATTGCAGGGGATGCTGGTGCTTGCGCGCAAAATCCATCACCTGCGTGACCTTGGTCTCGGCGATCTCGTAAGTGAATACGCCGCACTCACCGATCCCGTGGTGATGCACATGGAGCATGATCTTGGTGGCCGCTTCGCCGTCCTTCTGGAAGAATTTCTCCAGCACATGAACGACGAACTCCATCGGCGTGTAGTCGTCGTTCAGAATCAGGACGCGATACAGGTTCGGACGCTTGGTCTTCGGCTTGACCTTGGTGATGACCGACGTCGACGGCCCACCGGTTCCGGTATTGCGGTTCTCGTCATTGCCCATCCGGGGGGCAGCAGATGACTTTGCCGACACGGACGAACAAGCTTTGAAGGTTGGCTGCAACATGGCTCAGGCGTTCGAATTCCAAAAGGGTTGACCGGAGAGCGCATCCTGGCGCACTCGCGACCGGCTCAGGCGCGAGCCACCACGAAGCACCCAGCAACGCATTTTTCCAGATCGCCGCTCCCGGTCCGATCCATGGACCGGATCGGCACCTCGAATATGGGTCCGCCGCCGGATCGCCGCAAGCGCAGTGACCTGCTCTGGCGCGAACCGTGGCCGGCCCGATTCCCGGCTCGGCTATCCGAGGCCAAGATTAATCGTTTCCGGCGATTTTGACAAAGACCGGAATCGCCCGGGGGCGCGGCCCAGCGGCGCACGCCCTTGAGCCCGTCATTTTACGGAACCTCGCCTCGAAATCGGTGCAAGAAACTGTTGCCGATGGCGGGCGATCTGGCGGATGAGCAGCGCACCACGAAAAAGCCCGGCCGAAGCGGCCGGGCTTTTTTAGAAAGCATTTCCGAAGTATCGGAGCGCGGACGATCAGTTCGCGGCCGGCGTGAACTTCGAAACCAGGCCCTCGTAGGGCTTGAAGGTCTGCTTGGCGAGATCGCTGTAGAGGCCCGCGATCTTCTGCGTTTCCGCAACGAAGGTCTCGTAGGACGAACGCGCGAATTCGGTCTGCGCCTCGAGCGCTTTGTCCATCGACTTCACACCGGAGAGCTTCTCGACGAACGACTTGGTGTCTTCGAACGACTTCTTGGCATAGTCGCCATAAGCGCTCGCAATGGCCTGGACGCCGCTCTGCATGTTGCTCGCGGAAGCGGCAACCGATTCGAGATGCTCCTTGCCGTAATTCTGAATGTCCTCAACCTTGACCATTGTGGCGTCCTTTCCCAGACTGCAGGCTTAAAACCGATTGCCGGGAGGTCCCGGCCCCCTGACCTGACCTTTATATGTGCACCGCACAATTAAGTCAAGAAAAATTGTGCGACGCACAATTGCGGCCGATTCACGTTAAAGCCCGGGGTCTTACGCAACAGTTAATTAATCTTTTGGAAACCCGCCCAGCCTAACCTGACTTCTGGACTTGCTCGCCTTCCGACAGACAGCTTGAAAGCTGTTTGTGAACAGCACGTTAGCTAGAACAGCGACCTGATCGGCCGAACCGGCCGCACGTGAGGTGCGGATCGGGACTTCGAACAAGGCAGCGTCAGCGGTTCTCGGGCACAATTTTGCCTCACGAGCCGGTGATCAAGACAGAAATTGGGACGGGGAAGTAAATGCTTCGTACAACCTTGGCTTCCTCGCGCACTTTGCGCGTGTGTGCCCTCGGGCTCATAACCTTCGCAACTGCGATATTGATCAGCAGCGAGAGCGCTGAAGCGCGCCGCTACAAGCATCGCCGACACCACCATGTCGTGCGCGAAAGCTACAATCCGCAGTTCTCCTCCATCATCGTCGACGGCAATTCCGGCGAGGTGCTCAGTTCCAACAATCCCGACGGTATCCGTCGCCCGGCGTCGCTGACCAAGATCATGACGCTTTATCTTTTGTTCGAGCGCCTCGACGCCGGCAAGATGAAGCTCGACACCGAGATGGAAGTTTCCGAGCACGCATCCGAACAGGCGCCGACCAAGCTCGGCCTCAAGCCCGGCCAGACGCTCAGGGTCGAGGATGCCATCAAGGGCCTGGTGACGCGTTCCGCCAACGACGCCGCCGTCGTGATCGCCGAAGCCATTGCCGGCGACGAAGACGAGTTCGCCAAGCTGATGACGCGTAAGGCGCGCGCGCTCGGCATGAGCAAGACCACCTATCGCAACGCCTCCGGCCTGCCCAACGACGAACAGCTGACCACCGCACGCGACCAGGCCACGCTCGGCCGCGCGATCCAGGATCGCTATCCGCGCTACTACCGTTATTTCGCAACGACGGTGTTCAATTATCGCGGCCAGTCGATCCGCAACCACAATCGCCTGCTCGGCAATGTCGAAGGCGTCGACGGCATCAAGACCGGCTACACCCGCGCTTCCGGCTTCAATCTCGTAAGCTCGATGCGCCGCGGCAACCGCCATCTCGTCGGCGTGGTGCTGGGCGGCCGCAGCGGCGGTTCGCGCGACGCCACCATGCGCAATTTGCTGGCCGAGAACCTGGAGAAAGGCGCGAGCAAGCGAACGGTCGCCGCGATCACCGAACGCAATCCGGCCGACGGCTCCGTCGATGTGGCCGAGGTCAAGACCGCTTCGCGTTCGGCCGAGACGGCCCCGTCCGGCAGCGCGCTCGCCGCCGCCGAGCCGGGCCTCGCGGCGATGCCGACCACCCGTTCGATTGCAAAACCGTCGCTGATGGCGGCCGCGGCCGCTGCCCTGCCGCCGCCCGCGGCCAAGGTCGAACAGCAAGCCAGGCCTGAACCCGCGCCGTTGACCAATGGCGTCATCCAGACCCAGGCCATCTCCACGATCCCGGGCTCGGCCGAGCCGATGAAGCCGGTCAAGGTCAAGACGGTTCAGGTCAAGGCCGGTCCTATGAAGCTGGCGTCCGCCGGACCGTCGCAGCCCGTCGCAGCGCCGGTCACCAACGCGATCCCTGCCCGTCCCGAAGTCGCCGAAACCTCCAGTGCCATGGTGGCCAACGTCGCCGAGGCCAAGGTCGAAGCCGCCAGGGAAGCCCTCAGGGCGGCGATGCCGCAGCAGCCGGCCGGTCATGGCACCGGCCACGGCGTCCTCGGCGTACTGCCGGCCTCCAGCCTGACGCAAGGTCCCGCGCAGGCTTCGCCGCACACCCAGACGATGGCCTATGCCGATCCGGCTCCCGCACCCCGCGCCCAGCCGCAGAACGAAGCCGCCAAGGCGGCCGCGCCGGCGGTGGTTCGCACCGGCTGGATCGTCCAGGTCGGCGCGCTCGAAAGCGAAAGCGAAGCCAAGCAGCGGATCGATCTCGCCCGCACCAAGGCAAGTTCACTGCTCAGCAAGGCCGATCCCTTTACCGAAACGACCACGTCCAAGGAAAATCGCACGCTGTACCGCGCCCGCTTCGCCGGTCTCGACAAAGATCAAGCCGAAGCCGTGTGCAAAACGCTCAAGCGCGCCGACATCTCCTGCATGACCGTCCGCAACTGATCCGGGCTTTTCGCTGAAATCCGCAAAGCCGGCGCCGCAAGCGCCGGCTTTGTTGTTTCAATCGCGCGTCAGTCCCGTTCGCGGAAAAGAACGCGGCCAACAGTTGAATTCGAAACCTGTCTCAGCTTCCCTGCAGAACCGCAACGCGGAGCGCGCCGTGAGCTTCATGTCCAAAGACGAATGCGAGACGTTTGCGAAGCGACTGGGCCGCAGCAGCGATCTATTGGACCGCAAAAAGCTCACAACGATGAAGAAGCGGCTCGACTTTCTCTACAAAAGTCGTCTCGAAAATGCCGATGAAGTAGCTGGGGCAATCGCCTCCTGTTGCGGGCCCTTCTCGGATGTATTGTTGTGGTCGCACGGCCTGGTTTGGGGAGATAAAACGCAGCAGCCGGACGCTTCGCCGGATTGGTTGCACTACGGCGCCTGGCGTCACAAGCACGGCGCGACCGGTGGTCTAGCCGATCTGCCGGGGCAGCTTTTCGAATCTGGTGAGCGGCAAGAAATGGTGCAGGGCATCAAATGGACCCTCCTCACTGGCTCCGACGCCATCCTCATTCCCCGCCCCACCAGAACGCTGGTCCATCTTTCCCATGACGACCTGATTTCGGTCCATTGCCGCAGCGCGCCGGCCGCCCTGCGCGATCTGGAAAGATTGGGGTTGAGGCGGATCGTGTTGCCGTAGCGCACCATCGTGCGATCTTTCCATTCGCCGCCCGGCGAAAACTTTCTCGTCAAGAATTTGCGGTTAGGTTTACCGGCAATGAACGATCGACCACGCCGGGCAACGGCGGGCGATGTGGGGCGTCAATCAGAAAACGACGGATAAGCAAGCTCGGTTTGTAGCGTCAGTGGCGTGAGCTGGAGTTAGCTAAGATGCGTGCGAAGAAGAGTATCCTTGGCCTCGTTTACACGGGCGGCGAGGTACGTCGAGCCCCCCTGATCGGGATGCAGTTTCTTCATCAGGGCGCGGTGCGCCCGGCTGATGTCGTCACGCCCCGCCCCCGGCTGCAGGCCAAGGATCTGATAGGCCTCCTCGTCCGTCATTTTTCCACTCGACGCCGGAGCACGCTGCCGCCCTGCCGTGTCGCCTTGCGCGTTATGACGCCAGGCGGGAAACCGGCGGTCAAGATAGCTTTCAAGTAGGGCGACGCTCTCGGCGTCGAAGGCCGGGATCATTGCGATCAACTGCGGCAGATCGAACGCGTCGAGCGAACTCCCGGCATTCGGTCCGTCGATGATCTGGCCCGACAATGCGCCGCTGTCGTGATCGAGACTCATATCGAGAAACTGCGAGCGGACGCGCGAGGCCTGCCCCGATGAACGCGGCCCGCCACCGCCAAAAATCCCGCCGATATTGCGGAAGCTGCCCGGACCGAACGGCGACCAGCCGAGCAGGCCGGCGCCGAAGATCCCGAGCGGGATTGCCACCGCCAACTCGCCGCGCAGCCCGGTGAAGGCCGCGACCGCCAGCGCCACGAGGCCGCCCGCGATCTTGATCCAGCGCGCGAGCAAGACCGGGTTGGCCGCGCGAAACATCTGCAGCAACAAATAGAGAAGGACAACGGCGACGACGCCGGCAATCAGGGTTGGCATGGTTCTAATATAGCGGCATCGGCGCGGAAAAGCATGGCGGCCGGCCCGGCGCCAACTGAAATCGTCATCACTTCATCTGCCCGATCAATGCAGCCGCGCCGCTGGTGGTTTTCGCCAGCCTAAGCAGCGCTTCGCGCCCGCCGGCGGCATAGGCCGCGGCAGCCCGCAACAGCTCGCGCAACTGCGCCGCGGCGCCGGGATCGAACCTGCACCATGCACCGCCGGTCAGGCGCGCAATCTCACGAAACGCCTGTTCGGCCGTGGGGTCGTGGCCTTCCTGAAACATGAACACCGGCACCTTGAGCAGGCCGAGCTCACCGGCCTTGGCGCAGAGATCGTCGACAGATTCTTCCATGGCGTCGCCGACGAATACCACCGCGCGCACGCCGGATGCCACCGCCTCGCGGCGCGCTTCCGACAGCACCTTGCCGATCTGGGTGTTGCCGCCCTGGCAATCGATCTTGCCCATCAACCGCGCCAGTTGCGCGGAATCGGAAATCCAGCCGGTGGCACGGCATTCGTTGAAGCCGCGGTAATAAACCAGCCTGATGTCGAGGCTGCCGAGCGAGCCCGCCTCACGAAACATGTCGGCCTGCAGCGTGCAGGCCATGTCCCAGGTCGGCTGCCGGCTCATGGTGGCGTCGAGTGCAAACACCAGCCTGCCCTTGGCGCCCGTGCCGTGCGGCGACATGGCGCGCGCTTTCGCCACGAAGGCCGCGATGTCGTCCGATGTCGACGACCTGGCCCCGGGCACACGGCCATCGCTGCGCGCCTCGTCCTTTGCCGAGGTCACGTCGCCTGTCGATTTCGGTTTGATGGGTTCGCCGGCCATGAGCGCTCGCAAATATAAGCTGCAAGCACTATGTGGGACGGCGCCAGGCGCCGGTCAATGCGCCGGATGAGGGATGCAACGGCGCGACATCGGTCGCGTCGTCCCTAATTCGTGACGGGCTTGCTCGGCGTGCGATTGCTGGCCAAAGGCACGGCCGGCGGCACCGACAGCGGTACCGGGCCCGGATTGGCGGCGAGAATGTCCGGCACCCTGGTCGGAACGGGTTTCAGCGCGCCGCTCTTGTCGGACTCGTCGATGAATTTGTCGAGCATCGACTGGATCGAGGATTTGGCGGCGTCAGGCCCGGTGTCCCGCATGTCGTTGTGCTGGAAGCCGGTGTTCACCACCGTGATGCCGGATTGTTCGCACTGCTCGTCGTCAGGTATGACGCCAGGGTCCGGCTTGAAATGTGCGTCCTGCGAACGGAACGAAAGGATCTTGAACTTGCCGTCGGTCAGGAACGGCACGCGCAGATTATCCAGCGTCACGACCTTATTGATCTCGTCGGGAAACTCCTTGGCGAAATACATCGTGATGTCGCCGCCCATGGAATGGCCGACCATCGTCACCTTGTCATAGTCGGCGTTGGGCTGAAGCTTCTTCATTTCGTTAATGGCGAAATGGATGTTGGCGACGCCGCGCTGAATCTGCGGCAAGCGGCCGACATAGGGCTCGCCGACCTTGGTCACCATCGGCGGATCGCTCGGCAAATCATGCTGCGGGCTCATCGCAAGATAGCCGCGCGCGGCGAAGACGTTTGCGAGGAAGGAGTACTCGGTGTTCTTCACGGTGTTGCCGTGGTTGAGGACGGCAACAGGAAGTTTGATCAGGCCGTTATTGGCCTGCATTTCCTTGTCGCGTCGAACCGCGACGCTGACGGCAACCAGGCGATTGCCGCGATCGGGATCGTGGAATGCGATCGTCTCATGCCGGATCGCCCACTTGCTCGCGGTGAAATACCCGACAGCAAGCAGCACGGAAAGTGAAAGCAGAACGAGAATTCCACGTTTCATATTCGTCCTCGTGCCCCCGTGAGAGGGCCATCCCTGTTCTGAGACTCTTCCGGTCTCTTGTTCATGATATATGTCACGATGGAGTGACATAAAGGCCAAATGTTGTGTGTTGACCGCCTGATCGTTGTGCGATGCACCTATCCATTGTGCAGCGCGCAATCCCACCAACTTCAGCCCCGTTACTGCTTACGACGTCTCCTATCAAGCTTCGGTTCGATCGTTAGATAAAAGTCTAACGAAAACGTCAGAGCAAGCCGCTGGTTCCCCGTAAGACGCCGGGGGCCGCAGGTGTGGCGATACCGGCTAGTCCCGGACGTCAGACCGCCGTGTAAATGACGAGCTTCAAGGCCGGGTCGTCATTGGCCTGGAAGCTTGTGTACTCCAGTTTGAGCCGGCCCTTCTTGGGATGGATCAAGGATTTCCGACCCGCCGCGACGCCGCTGACGTCATGGGCCTCCCACCAGCCTGCAAATTCAGGACAGCCTTCCCGCAGCCGCGCCAGCAGGTCGAGGAAGGCGGGATCGCCGGCCCACAGATCGTGCGTCGCGCGGAATTGCGAAACCATGCGCTTGGCAACTTCCGCCCATGACGCGCCGAACAGCCGGCGGGAGGCCGGGTTGGTGAGCACGGAGATCAGGCTGTTCCGGTCGGCCTCCGCCAACCGGCTGAAGGCAAATATCTCGTCGGCCGCTTCATTCCAGGTCAGGACGTCCCAGCGCCGGCCGGTGACGTAGGCCGGCAGGTTGAGCTGTTCGACCGTGCGCCGGATCGCCGGCGGGACGGTCTCGCGCATGAAAGGGCGCCGGTCGCCATTCTGCGTCAGTTCGGTCAGATGCCGGTGCTCGGCCTTGCTCAGCCGCAACGCGCGCGCCAATGCGTCGATCGTCATCGCCGAGGGGCTGACGGATCGCCCCTGCTCGAGACGGACGTACCAATCGACGCCGATGCCGGCGAGTTCGGCCACCTCCTCGCGCCGCAGGCCGGGCGTGCGCCGCCGCCGGCCCACTGGCAGACCGACCGCCTTCGGCGTCAGTTTTTGCCGCCGCGACCGCAGGAAGTCGCCGAGTTCGCTCTGCCTCGAATTCGCGGCTGAAATCGCCATGCGCACCGTGCCTGAGAGAGGGTCCAACAATCCTAGGATAATACCAGGTCTTGTTGGCCACCTGAAGCCTCGCGACAATGCGCTTCAACCGAAATGAGGAGGCCTGCGATGAAGGCTGCCGTCTTGAATGCATTCGGATCGCCGCTGGCGATCGAGACCCGCCCCGAGCCGACGCTCGGCACCGGCGAGGTCATTGTCGACGTCGCGGCGAGCCGCGTGCTGGCCTATGCCAACGAGGTGCTCAGCGGGGAACGGAAATACCTCCTGGAATTGCCGATCGTGCCCGGCCCCGGCGCGATCGGCCGTATCCGCGCCACCGGCCCCGACGCGACCCGGCTTCGCGTCGGCGACTGGGTCTATTGCGATCCGACCGTGCGCTCGCGCGACAATGCGCGCGCACCCGACATCGCCCTGCAGGGCCTGACTGGCGGGACCGAGGCGGGCCTGCGCCTGCAGCGCTATTTCCACGACGGCGCCTGGGCGGAACAGATGCGGCTGCCGACCGAGAACGTCGTTCCGATCGGCGACATCGACGCGAACGACGCCGGCCGCTGGTGCGCGCTCGGCACGCTGCTGGTGCCCTTTGGCGGGTTCCTCGCAGCAAACCTGCAAGCCGGCGAGATCGCGCTGGTCAATGGCGCCACCGGCAGCTTTGGCAGCGCCGCGGTCGCCGTCGCGTTAGGGATGGGTGCGCAATGTGTGATCGCCACCGGGCGTAACGAGCAGGCGCTCGGCGAGTTGACGCGGCGGTTCGGTGCCCGCGTCCGCACCGTGCCGATGCGCGGCCACGAGGCCGACGATCGCGCCCGCATCCTGCAGGCAGCGCCCGGCCCGATCGACTGCGTGATGGACATCCTGCCGCCGGCGGCCAGCGCCGTACAGGTGCGGACCGCCATTCTCGCGGTTCGACCATACGGGCGGGTGGTGCTGATGGGGGGCGTCGGCATGCTCGGCGGCGCCGGCCTCGAACTGCCCTACCCCTGGATGATGCGGAACTGCATCACGCTGCGCGGACAATGGATGTACCCGCCGCATGCGGCGACCCTGATGGCCGGCCTGGTCCGCGCAGGCCTGGTCGAACTCGGTCATTTCGAGGTCACAGCCTTCGGGCTCGACCGCGCCAACGAGGCCGTGGCGCATGCCGCCGCCAACGCCGGTCCCTTCAAAATGACGGTGATCGAGCCGCAGCGCTGAGCAAAGGCTCAGGCGCTGATAAAGGCTCAGGCGCTGGCGATGTCGCCGATGATGTCGTGGACTTCGAGCGGCTTGTCGACCTGGGTGAACCATTCGGCACGGTTGGCGGCGCGGCGGCGGCCGCGCTCGTCGAGCGGCAGCTTGAGCTGGCGCAGCAGGCTGGTCACTTCCTCGCGGGCCGTGACATGGCCCATGCTCGGCCGGGTTCCGAGCGTCGCCTCGTCGATGTCGTCCAGCGCGGTCAGGCCGCGCGGGAAGAACTCGCGGTAGACCACCCGCTCGGCAAAGCCGTCGATCGAGCGGAAGCCCAGCCGCAGCGACAGATCCTTCAGGCTGTCGGCGACCAGCTGCTTGTTGCGGGAGCCGATCATCGACAGGCGGTTGCGCACCACGATCCAGTCGGTCGTTGCGCCGTCGAGCTGGCGGCGCTTGCGCCTGGTGTCGCGCACCATCTCCGCGTAATGACTCTCGCCGGTCACGGAATAGGTCGCGGGATCGACGGTGCCGAGGACGTCGAAATCGAGGAAGCTGTCGTTGATCGGCGTCACCAGCGTGTCGGCCATCGAATGCGCCAGGCGCATCAGGTAGGAGTCGGAACCGGGGGTATCGATGACGACGAAATCGAACGCGCGCTCGATGGCGCTCACCGCTTCCATGAACTGCTGGAACTCGGCATTCTCATTGTCGGCGATCTGCATCGTCTCGCCGAGCTTGACGCAGTAATGGACGGGGATTTCGAGGTCGAGGCCGGTGCGGCGCGCCCACGCGCTGCGGTTGGCGATGTAGCGGGTAAAACTCTGCTGGCGGCAGTCGAGATCGATGGTGGCGACGCGCTGTCCGGCCTTCAGCAGGGCAACAGCGATATGGAGGGCGGAGGTGGATTTTCCCGATCCGCCCTTCTCGTTGCCCAGCACGACGACATGCGCCGAACCGAATTGTCCCTGACTCGTCTGAACCAACATGACTCGCACCCCACGCAATATCTTCAACCACGCGCGGCTGCGGTCAAGTGAAATGCGCGACGACACATTCAAATCGTACAGCGTGTGTCTTAATCATGAATCGCAGCGGTTGCGGTGACGACTCCGGACTCGTGTTGATGCGCCATTCCGCGCGACGACAGGCCCGAGCAACCTTGGCGACAATGCGCCGGCCTTATAAGGTCGGCGTGCCCGCCCGAAAGGCTCGGGGCCGCCAGGCCCCTCACCCGTCACTGCAAGAGATCGAGGCCAGATGTCGCGAAGTCCCGTGGTCGTACGTACCGTTCCCGCCTTGCGCCGCGCCGTCGAGGCGTTGCGCGCCCGCAAGGCCACCGTCGCACTGGTGCCAACGATGGGTGCGCTTCATGACGGACATGTGTCGCTGGTGCGGCTGGCCAGGCGCCGCGCCCAAAAGGTCGTCGTCTCGATCTTCGTCAATCCGACGCAGTTCGCGCCGACGGAGGATTTCGGTTCCTACCCGCGGACCTGGAAGGACGACATCGCGAAGCTTGCCGCCGAGAAGGTCGAGCTGATCTGGAATCCGGACGTCAAGGCGATGTACCCGGACGGCTTCGCCACGCGGATCGTGCCGGAGGGCCCGGCCACCGCCAGCCTCGAGGACCGTTTCCGGCCGCATTTCTTCGGCGGCGTCGCTACCGTGGTCGGCAAGCTGTTCACCCAGGTCCGTCCGGATGTGGCGATCTTCGGCGAGAAGGATTTTCAGCAATTGCGGGTGGTGACGCAGATGGCCGCCGATCTCGACCTCGGCGTCCGGGTGGTCGGCTCGCGCACGGTGCGGGAACGCGACGGACTAGCGATGTCCTCGCGCAACGTCTACCTCTCGGCGGAGGAACGGCAGACGGCGACGGTGCTCTACCGCGCCATGAAGGAGAGCGCCAAGCGGCTGAAGGCCGGCGAGGATATGGCAGCCGCGATGGATGCCGGCCGCGAACTGATCAGCGCCGCCGGCTTCGCGCTGGACTATTTCGAGGCCCGCCACGCCGCCACGCTGGCGCCGGTGACCTCGATCAAGGACGTTCCGGTTCGGATTCTCGTTGCCGCCAAACTCGGCAAGACGCGCCTGATCGACAATATCGGGGTCTAAAGTCGGACCGGCGAGACTCTCAGAGCAGCCCCAGATCGCGCAGTTCGCGCCGCATCGGCTCCGGCATCGCGGCGACGCTGGCGGCCGAGGATTTGGTGAGGTCGGCGGGTGCGGCGTCCGCGGCGAGGTAGCGCCAGCCCTGGAACGGGCGCATCGGCCGCGGCGAGACCGCCAGCACCTTGGGCTGCATCACCAGGCGACAACGCCCGATACCGTCCTTGTCGCGGAACGGTTCGATCGCGATGATCTTTTCGCGCGCGGCAATCTCGCCCTTGATCACCCAGTACAGCGAGCCGCCGGCAAGGATTTCCGCGTCGCGCTTCGGCGTCATCCGTGTGACATGGATGTGGCGAAGCGGCAGGCCTTTTTTCTTGGCGGTCGCCATCCGTTCGGCGACCCAGCCCTTGAGTTCCTTGACTGACTCGCAGCCGACGGCAAGCTTGATGAGATGAAGCGGCATGATGGAGCCGATGTAGCGGCCCGTGCGCGCTTTGAAAAGATCACTCGCTGTTATCAGCTGTGGGTGGCGCGCCCGGCGTGAGCTGAACCGGTCCCGTGGAGGCCGGCCGCTTCGGCGCCGGCGGCGGTCTTTTGGTGGCGGCCTGTGCCTGCGTCGGTGGTGCTGCCCCGGCTGCCGGTGGCGGCGGTGCCGCGACCGAACGCGCGGCTGGTGCCGATGCGGCTACCGGCGGCTGCTTCGGGGCGCCGCCGGCAGGCGGTTCGGGGTTCATGATGCTGATCGGCGGGGTCGAAGCCGCGGTCGGGAATTCGGCGTTGGTCGGCCTGCCCGTGGGCATCGACTGCGGTAGCGCCGCGATCATGCCGGCGGCCTGCGGCGTGTTCCAGGACGTCGCGTAGCGCACGATCAGGTTTTCATAGACGCGCTCTTCCATGTTGGACACGATCTGGCGCGGCTCGGTCAGCGAGCGGAACGCGCGGCAGGCCGCCGGTGTGCAGCGATCCCGCGCGGTCAGCACATAGGCCATCAGCCCGTAACGATCGCGCTCGATGGCGCGGCGCAACGCCAGGAGGTCCGAGCCCCCGCCCTTGTTGGCGGTGGCGACATCCCCGAGCGAGGTCAATAGCGTGATCTGCGAGGCGGCATAGGCAACTGCAGCCGCCACCGACTCGGCCGATCCAAACAGCACCTTCTCGCACGCGGCGAGCACGGCATCGCCGGCCAGCTCATCGATGCAGGAAAGCTGCGGCAGCGGCGCGGCCGACGTCTGAACCGGACGCGCCTCGCTCGACTGCACCGGGCTGGCCGAGCCGAAGCCGCGGAAGGTCACCACCCCGGCAACCCCGATCGCCAGCAGCGTGATGAGCGCCAGCACGCTGTTGGCCACGGATCTCTCCGAGCGCAGCAGCGTGATCAGCACGATGATCGCGACGAATACCGCCGCCGCCAGCGTCAGGTACAATGGAAGGTTCGGCGAGCGCCAGATGTTATCCAGCGAAACAGCCCAGTCCCAATTCATGCGCGGTGTCCCTTACGCAGCATCAAACGCGATCGAAAAACGCGATCGAAAAACGAATGCGTCTTTATCGCATCCGTTTTTCGGCAGATGGTTCTGCGAACGGGGCCTTTTGACGGCGATCGGACGGGAACCCCGTCAGCCGACCGCTTGCACACAATTGATTCAGGAAATCGCGAGCTGGCTTTCCTTGGCAACCCGTTCGAAAGCTTCGGTCGAGCTTTTGATACGATACTGACAATCATCGCCTTCTGTCGGCAGCAGCCGGATCACCTCATAGGTGCCGGTGGCGGCCGGACGGGCAACATTGCTGGCAGTAAAATAGACAGTCTCTCCAACGGAGTACTTATGCTTCAACGCCCTCTCCATTACGCAAGAACGCCGGCCGCGCTCACGGTCCCGCTAGCTTTCGGCCGACTTGAGAACCCTGCGGCAAGCTAGCACAGCCGACCGCCCAAAAGCCAGCAACATCAAGGCATGGCAAATGCGCAAATTCGGCATGTTTTTCAGGGCGATAAGCGGTCAATTCCGTAGGTTCCCGGGAACCGGCTCAACCGCTATGGAGGGGCATTTTTCCCGAAATCGTACACTTCTTGGAATGGATCCAACGTTGCCGGTTGCAGGGAGCACCCAGCTTCCTCGCCCAGCTTCCTCGCCGAGTTCTCCTGGCCCAGCTGCCGGTTATGCCCGAAATCAGACCGTCTCGAAGCGTTCGATGACGATCGTTTCGGCGAGACCGTCGCGGGTCCATTGCTCGAACGCCGGCAACGACTGCATCGCCTCGTAATAATGCCGCGCCTCGCCGCTCACCTCGATCGCATAAGTGCGAAAGCGATGTACCACCGGCGCGAACATCGCGTCCGCGCCGCCGAACGCGCCGAACAGAAACGGTCCGTCCTTGCCGTAGCGGCGCGCGCAATCGGCCCAGATTTCCTGAACACGCGCCACGTTGGCGCGCGCGTCATCGGAGAGCGCGATGGCACCGACCGGACGGTGCAGGTTCATGCCGCATTCACTGCGCAGCGGCACGAAACCCGAATGCATTTCCGCTGAAATCGAGCGCGCATGCGCCCGCCGCGCACGGTCCTCCGGCCATAGCCTCGTTTGCGGAAACTTCTCGGCGAGATATTCGATGATCGACAGCAAATCCCACACCGTGACGTCGCCATCGATCAGCGCCGGCACCTTGCCTGCGCGGGAAAAACTCAGGATCCGGTCCTTGTCCGCCTTGTTGTCGGTATAGAGCGGGATGAACTCTTCCTCGAACGGAATGTCGTTGGCGCGCAGCGCCAGCCATGGCCGCATCGACCATGACGAATAGTTCTTGTTGCCGATGACCAGTTTTAACATGTGCGGGGCGATCCTGTTGCGATCCTGATCTTGCCATAGCGCCCCACACGCGTTCAACCTGTACGTCACCACGCCGCCGCCGGAGATCGCCGCATGCGCGCCTATTGGGTCGATATCGCCGCCGTCGCGTTCTTCGTCGTGGAATGGCTCGCCTACGGCCTGACGCTGGAGCACACGGCTTACGGCCGCGACAGCCTGTCGGCGCGCATGAACCGCTATCGCGAGGTCTGGATACGCAACATGCTCGACCGTGAGGCGCGGATGGTCGACATGCAGATCATGGCCTCGCTGCAGAACGGCACGGCGTTCTTCGCCTCCACCAGCCTGTTCGCGATCGGCGGCGGGCTGGCGCTGCTGCGGGCGACCAATGACGCGCTCGCCGTGCTGCGCGAACTGCCGATCGATCTCACCCCCTCGCCCGCGCTCTGGGAAATCAAATGCGTCGGCCTGATCCTGATCTTCATCTACGCCTTCTTCAAATTCGCCTGGTCGTATCGGCTGTTCAACTATGTCGCGATCCTGCTCGGCGCGATGCCGCCCTCGTCGGAGCGCGACACCGCGGCAGCCGAAGCCCATGTGATGCGCACGACGCGGCTGTTCGAGGCGGCGGGCCGGCATTTCAACCGCGGCCAGCGCGCGTTCTTCTTCGCGCTCGGCTATCTCGGCTGGTTCGTCAGCCCCTGGGTGTTGTTCGCGACCACTGCGCTCGTCGTCATCGTCACCTGGCGGCGGCAGTTCGCGTCCAACGCGTGGCGGGCGATGGGACGTTAGGAAGCTGGAAAATCCTGCGGCGTAAAACTGAGGTCGAGCACTTTCCATTCGCCGTAACGGTCCGCCGGCAGCATCGCATAAGGCTGGCAGGCCTGCAGCGCGCGGATCGCGCCCTGCATCAGCAACGGCCCCTTCATCGATGCGCTGGCCTCGATCAGGACCGGCTCGGCCGCGAGCCTCCCGTCCGGTGTCATCATCACGCGCAGCTTGACCTTGACGTCGTCGGTGCCCGACAGCGATGCTGGCAGTTTCGAGCAGGTCTTGAGATGACGCCGGAACGCCGCGACCAGCGTACTGGCGATATCGGCGGCCTCGGTCGCCGGCCCGTCGAAATTGTCGTCGCCCTTGGCGGGACCTTGCGCGGGGGCCGGCGGCATCGGCGATAGGTCGGGCGGCAGGCCGAGCAGCACCTGATACTTGATCGAGACGTCTGGCTCGGGCGGCTTGTAGGCCGGCGCGGCCGGCTGCGCTGGCGGCGGCTGGGCCGCGCGCGGAGTGGCGAGCGCCGCCTGCTTCTGCGCCGGCGCGGGCGGGCGCAGGCGCTGCGGCCGGCGGAGTTGATGGCGGCGGCGCGGTATCGGCAGGCGGTTTGTCCAGCCGGGAGAAATCGGGCTGTGGCACCGGCTCCGGCTTGCTTTCCGCCGGTGGCTGCTCCAGAGGCGCTTGCTGTTCGGCAAGCTCCTGCGGCGTCACGATCTCGACCGGGATCTGGTCGGCGGTCACGGCACCAAACGGACGCACGTCGGAAAACAGCACGAGCAGCGTCAGCAGCGAGACGTGCGCGATCGCCGACGCCGTGATGTCAGATGGTATGATCCGCCGCAGGTCCATTGCATCGGAACGATGTTCGATATTCCCCTAACGCCAGCATAGCGCCCGGCGATACGGAGGCTCAATCCCATTTCGGCGCGAAGCCGTAATCCAGCAGCCGGCCGCCGGCGCTGCCCATGGCGGAAATCTCCTGCATCTCCTCGTCCGACAGCTCGAAATCGAAGATCTCGATGTTCTCTGAAAGCCGCTCGAGTTTCGAGGTGCGCGGAATTGCCGCCGCGCCCTGCTGCACCAGCCAGCGCAGGCAGACCTGCGCCGCCGTCTTGCGATGGCGTTCGCCGATCCGCTGCAGCGTGACCTCGTTCTTGATGCGGCCGCGGGCGACCGGACTGTAGGCGACCAGCGCCATGCCATGACGGACGCAGGCTTCCTTCACCTTGGCCTGGTCGAGATAGGGATGATACTCGACCTGGTCGCAGACCAGCGGTTCCGGACATATCGCCACCGCCTCCTCGATCAGGGCGACGGTGAAATTGGAAACGCCGATATGCCGCGCCAGCCCCTGCTGTTTGACCCGCGCCAGCGCGCCGAGCGTCTCGACCAGCGGCACCTGCGGGTTCGGCCAGTGCAGCAGCAGCAGATTGATCTCGGTCAGGCGCAGCCGCACCAGGCTTTCCTTGACGGAGCGCTCCAGGTCGTGAGGCGCGAAATGCGTCGGCCAAATCTTTGTCGTGACGAAGACCTGCTCGCGCTTGACCGCGGAGGCGCGCAGCCCCTCGCCGACCTCGCGTTCGTTCTCGTACATCTGCGCGGTATCGATGTGGCGATAGCCGAGCCGCAGCGCCTGCTCGACGATCCGCGCGCAGGCGCGCCCGCGCAAATCCCAGGTGCCCAGCCCGATTGCCGGAATTCTTGCGCCGTTGGCTTCGATAGACAGCATTGGTTGCACCCGCTGTACCTGCCCCATTATGGGCTGCGGAAATCGCCGTGCCAACAGACAGCGTTTCGCACTCCGGTTCGCGCAACGAAACGTCAACCATGACGCTCAGGCCGGCGACGGTTCCTCGGGCGCGAGCGCGGCGAACACGGTCTCCGGCGAATGGGCGATCACGGCGAGCAAGGCCCGCGCCGGGCCGCGCGGCGCGCGCTTGCCCTGTTCCCAGTTCCGGATGGTTTCGACGGGCACGCCAAGCCGCGCCGCGAATTCAAGCTGGGTGAGCTGCGCACGGCGACGCAGGTCGCGCACCGCCGGCAGAGCCGGGGCTTCGCCTGATGGTACGTCCGGCGGCGTCGCAGTGACCGCGGGCGTCGCAATCGCGGGCTCGGGCATCGCCAGCGCGAGCCCGGGCATCATCGGCGCAAGCGGGAACTCCTGCCCGTCCCGCAGTTCGACGATCCGTCCGTCCGCTTTCAGCCGCAAGCGCTGCATGGTGCCCTCGTAAGAGCGCATCATCCGCCAAGCGCGTTAAGGCGCGATTAACGATAAAAAAGGCAGAAGCGCAGTTACTTCAGCCCGAACCACAGCGTGGCGATGCCGAGGAACGAGAAGAAGCCGACCACGTCGGTGATGGTCGTGACGAACGTTCCCGACGCGACCGCGGGGTCGGCGCGCACCCGCTCCAGCACCATCGGGACCAGGATGCCGCCGAGCGCGCCGGCCACCAGGTTACAGATCATGGCAAGGCCGATCACGATGCCGAGGCCCGGGATATTGAACCAGGCATAAGCGGCGATGCCGGTGATGACGGCAAAGGCCAGCCCGTTGACGAGCCCGACCATCGCCTCGCGCATCACGACGCGCAGCGCGTTATTGGAGCCGAGCTCACGCGTCGCCAGCGCGCGCACCGCCACCGTCATGGTCTGGGTCGCGGCATTGCCGCCCTGGCTCGCCACGATCGGCGCCAGCACGGCGAGCGCCACCATCTTCTCGAGCTGGCCCTCGAACAGGCCGAGCACGGAGGACGCCAGGAACGCGGTCGCCAGATTGACCAGCAACCAATTGAAGCGGGCGCGCGCGATGGTCCAGACGGTGTCGGACAATTCTTCCTGGCTGCTGACGCCGCCGAGCGCTTTCAGGTCCTCGTCCGCCTCTTCCTCGATGACGTCGACAACGTCGTCGATGGTGATGACGCCGACCAACCGGTTGGTGGTGTCGACGACGGGAGCCGCGACCAGATTGTACTTGCCGAACATCCGCGCGACCTCTTCCTGGTCGTCCAGCACCGAGACGCGGCGGCGGTCCTCGTCGATCAGTTCGCCGAGCAGCACCGGCCGGCGCGCCCGCAGCAGCGTGTCGAGCGAGACCGCCCCCTGCCAGTGCTTGTCGGAGTCCACCGCGTAAATTTCATAGAACCGGTCCGGCAGGTCCGGGGTGTCGCGCATGTAGTCGATCGCCTGCCCCACGGTCCAATCCGGCGGGACTGCAATGAACTCCGACTGCATCCGCCGGCCTGCGGAATTCTCCGGATACAGCAGGCTGCGCTCCAGCGGCTCGCGTTCGTCCGGCGGCAGCTTGTCGAGGATCTCTTCCTGGTCCGCCTCGTCGAGGCCCTCGAGCAATTCGACGGCGTCGTCGGATTCCAGTTCGCGAACGCCTTCCGCGACCGTCTCTGGTTCGAGTTCCTCGAGGATCTCCTCGCGGACCGCGTCGTCGACCTCGTTCAGCGCGGAGAAATCAAAATCGGTGCCGGTGATCTCGACGAGGGTGACGCGATCCTCGGGCTCCAATGCCCCGATCAGATCGCCAAGATCGGCCTCGTGCAGTTCCGCGACGACTTCGCACAGCATCGGCCGGTCGGCGGCGTGGATGGCGCGCGCGATCTCTTCGACGAATTCGTGACGCAGTTGCCCCTCGTCATCCCGCATCGGGACACGGTCGAGCACGGAGCCTTCCGCAGGTTGCGCCTCGGCCTGGGCAACGTCGATATTCTCGGCCATGCCGCGCCTCGCCGGTTTGACAGATCAAGGGAACTTGTCTGAGTTACGCTGCACGCTTACCCAATCGGTAACACCCCGCGCAATGCCAAATATGTCCAACGCCAAATGACCCGTAATTTCACCGCGGCATTATGCGCGGCAGTCGCACTATCGATCGTCTTCGCCGCGGCGGCCGCGGCCGCCGAATGCCCCCGCAAGGACGCGCTCGGCACCTCGCGCGTTCTGTCGGTGGACGCCGCGACAACCCCGCGCGTGGGCCTCAAGAGCTTTCCGCAGACGCTTCCACTTGAGGACCACGAGGTGGTGCTGACCTTCGACGACGGACCGTGGCCGGCGACCGACCGCAAGGTCCTGGCGGCATTGGCGCAGGAATGCGTGCGCGCGACTTTCTTCCTGATCGGCAAGCCGGCCTCGGAACATCCCGAACTGGTGCGACGAATGGCAGCGGAAGGTCATACCGTCGCGCACCACACCTGGACCCATCACAATCTCAAATACATGAAGCCGGAAGCCGCGATCGGCGAGATCGACAAGGGTATCGCCGCGGTCGAAATGGCCCTTCACGGCAAGGCCACGACCACGCCGAGCACGCCGTTCTTTCGCTTTCCCTTCTTCGAGATGACGCCCGCGACGCTGGACGCCTTGCAGACGCGCGGCATCGCCGTGTTCGGCGCCGACCTCTGGGCCAGCGACTGGAATCCGATGACGCCGGCGCAGCAGTTGAAGCTGCTCACCGAGCGGCTGCAGGCCGCGCGCAAGGGCATCATCCTGCTGCACGATCCCAAGGCGCAGACATCAGCCATGCTGCCGGCCTTCCTGCGCTGGCTTCGCGACAACAAATATCGCGTGGTCCATATCGTGCCGGCCGGTGCCAGAACCGTGTCCGACAAAGCACAATAGATCACGATCCGTTTGGCTGACGCGGTTCTGTGGCCTGGATCACCATCAGAAGCCGAATTAGGTGTAGAACACAGATGATTTGGCGGCATTCATGTCGCCGATGTTGCGCGCTTTTGGAATGAAGCCGGGGTTCAATGATTGCTAGCGTGTTTCGAGGACTCCGGCGGCGACCCTTGACCGCCCTGTGCGTCGGACTGTTGAGTGCCGTCGCCGCGCAGGCTGCGTCGGCCGCCGATTGTCCCGGCCATCCCGACGCTATCGGCACCTCGCGCACCATCGTGGTCGATCCGCGCGCCCATCCCGTCATCGGCACCATGCAGTATGCCAAGACGCTGCCGCTCGAAGACCATGAGGTGGTGCTGACCTTCGATGACGGTCCGCTGCCGAAATATTCCTATCAGATCCTCGACATTCTCGCCGCGCATTGCGCCAAGGCGACCTTCTTCCTGGTCGGACGTCAGGCCAACGGCAATCCCGAAGGCGTGCGCAAGGTGCGCGACGCCGGCCACACGGTGGCGACCCACACCCAGAACCATCCGGCCGGCATGCATCGCCTGCCGCTCGACCGCTCCCTGCAGGACATCGAACAGGGCATTGCGTCGGTTACCGCGGCACTGGGAGACGGGACCGCGCCCGCGCCGTTTCTCCGCATTCCCGGCCTGCGCGTCAACGACGGCATGGAAGCGTTCGCGCGTTCCAAGGGGCTGCAAATCTGGAGCGCTGATTTTCCGGCCGACGACTGGCGCGACGTCTCCGCCAGCCGCGTCTACGATCTCGCGATCCAGCGGATCGAGGCCAAGGGAAAAGGCATCCTGCTGCTGCACGACATTCAGGCGCGCACGGTCGAAGCGCTGCCGAGAATCCTGAGCGAACTGAAGGCGCGCGGCTATCGCATCGTCCATGTGGTGCCGGCGGCCGCCGATCGGCCGCCAACGCCGACCGAGCCTCCGCAATGGCAGTTGCATCCGCCGTCCGAGACGGTGGCCATCTCGCGCTGGCCGAAGGTGCCGAAATTTGACGCGGCCGGCCCGGCCGCGCTGGCCGTCCCGGCGCTGTCCCACCTCGACTGGCAGACGAGCGATCTCGGCGCGCGCACCGCGCGGCGCGGGCGCGGCGTCCCCTTGCCGCCGGCGGCCGTGTGGCCGCGGCCAACGAATTTGCCGCCGGTGAGCACGGCGGCGGCGTTGCCTATTCCAGCGGCCAGCCTTTTCAAAATTCCGGAGTCTGCGCGCCTGACCCTGCTGGCCTCCCCCACGCGTCGGGCGGCGGCGGCGCAAGCCCGCGCAACGGAAGCGTCATCTGCAAAAGTCGCCGGCAAACCCAGCCGCCAGGGCGGCAAGGCTGTCGTCAAACCGCTGACGCCTGCCGGGCATGGCGAGCCGACGCCGCAAAGCGCCGGCGCGACCGCCGCCAAGCCGGCGGCGCCAGCCAAGCGGAATGGGCGATCGGTTCATGTCGCCGGGTTGAAGAAGCGCTGATCGGCCGATTTCCGAACGAAGAGGTCGAGGCCATCAGCCACTCATTGTCGATGCGTTTCCCTTGAGCAATCGTCACAACGTCAGTTCGCCACGATCTTGGCAATGCAGAGCAGGAGGACGATGGCGAGGAACAGCAGGTCGATATAAGCCTTGATCTCGCCGGAATGACGCAGCGCGGTGACGTCGGTGACGATTTGCTTGCGAGCGGACGGCACGTTCGCCGCCTCGCCCAGTGACGCCAGCAAGCGGCGCACCTCCAGTTCCAGCCGCTCGATGCGCTGGAAGAAATGAAACGACCGCAGCGCGGACGCCGCATGCATGGCGGCATAGATCAGCACAAGGACCGCGACCACCACGCGGTGCTGATACTTGTCGAGGAAATTCAGCGCGAGATAAACCAGCGCCAGGAACACGAAGTTGGAGAGGGCACGATAGGCGTAGCTCATAAACAGCATGAAAATGCTCCGGGTGGTCTTTGTCGTGTCGAACTTCCAGGAAGCGCCGGACGGCAGCGGAGCCGCCGGAATCGACGGGCAGCGGGTGTGCCTATTTTACGCGAACGCTGCAGCGGCAGGGACAACAACCCGCGCCCTGCCGCAAAGGATTCGCACGCCGTGACATTGCGGACACGCGAAGCCCCACTTAAACAATTGCAATTGTAAAAACTTTACAACTTTAAAGCGCATGTCGCAGGGAGGCAAAACTCGTCCCAAACAGACGCTGACTGCTTCCGGCCGACCACCGCGTTGCCGTGAACGACTGATGGTCGGACATCACAAAATGACTCGGCAAAACGACTCGCCATTTGCGGCCGGTCCGAGTTCCGGAAGCAGATAGCAAACCGAGCGATTGCGGAACCTGTGTGTATTACTGATTTATCCCGGCGGCTGTGGGTAGTCTTGCTGATGTCTCTAAGGCGCCGTTGATTGCGCGTTCGCGCACTGCAGAGAAAAGCTGAGGGCAACACCCCCCGGTACGGTGCCGTTGCAACCCCAATTTGCGGAAAGCCTGCGGGCGGATCGCGCCGAGGTTGCGGCTTACGGTAACTACACTGAGAGCCAGATGATGGCGATATTGGCTGGACCGTTCCGAAGATGCCCGCACATTACATCGCGCAGGCGAATCGGGAGAAGCTCGGCATCGGCGGCATGGAGAAAGCGGTCGCCTTCGATCAGACGCCACACACTCGATGATTTCATGCGGTTGCCGCACAAGAACAGCACGGGAACGGCGGCTCCGAACAAAGGTGTAACTTTGCGTCGCAATTCCGAAAAAAAGTTGCTGTAAATTCAGATGGTTATGTGTGTGCGTGGTGCGCTCGGAGGGACTCGAACCCCCACGATTTTACTCACTGCCACCTCAAGGCAGCGCGTCTACCAATTCCGCCACGAGCGCTTGGGATACCGGCTGAAGGACTGGCGTCCGCCGGATCAACGGCGCCGATGTAACAAATCGGAGATGGGGGGACAAGGCAGTTTTGTGCCCCGATAACTATCTGACATCAGGGGATTTCGGCAGCATCCGCTTGACTTCGACCGCGATGCGGTTGCGATCCACCAGCACGACGCCGGAGGCCACCGGCAGGTTGTTGGCGAGGATCTTGACCTCGTCCTGCTCGGTGGCGTCCAGCTCGATGATGGCGCCACGGGAGAGCCGCATCACCTGGTGGATAGGCATGGTCGTGGTGCCGAGCACCACCATGAGATCGACGCTGACTTTATCGAGGGTCGCCACTTATGAACCGCCAAACGGGGACTAGATTGAGCTGGTTCCACCTGACCACGTTATGGTTAGCCAATGGTTAATGACCGCCAAAGCCTTGATTTGACGACATTCGCGCGCCCGCAGGGCGGCGGCGAGGTCGAATGGCGAATCTCGCCCGCGCCCATTCCCTACCCTGACGCCGTGGCCGAAATGGAATCGCGCGCGGCCGATATTGCGGATGGAAAGGCGGCCGAACTGGTCTGGCTGCTGGAGCATCCCCCGCTCTACACCTCCGGCACCAGCGGCAAGGACGCCGACCTGCTCGACCCCCGCTTACCCCTGTTCACCACCGGCCGCGGCGGCCAGCTCACCTATCATGGCCCCGGCCAGCGGGTCGCCTATGTGATGCTCGACCTCAAGCGCCGCCGGCCGGACGTGCGCGCCTATGTGGCCGGCCTCGAAGAATGGATCATCCGCACCCTCGACGCCTTCAACGTGCGCGGCGAGCGTCGCGAGGACCGCGTCGGCGTCTGGGTCAGGCGGCCCGACAAGGGCACGGGCTACGAGGACAAGATCGCCGCGATCGGCGTCCGGCTGCGGCGCTGGGTGTCGTTCCATGGCATCGCCATCAATGTCGAGCCGGAGCTGTCGCATTTTTCCGCGATCGTGCCCTGCGGCGTCGTCGATCCGCGTTACGGCGTGACGTCGCTGGTCGATCTCGGCCTGCCGGTGACGATGGAAGATCTCGACGTCGCGCTTCGGCAGGCGTTTGAAGAGGTCTTCGGCGCGACGGCTTCGCGCCTGCCGGAAGCAACGGCGTGAAGCTCACGCCGCCGCCTTCTGCGCCGCCACCTCCAGCTTGCCGGCGATGTAGCGCCGTTCCTGGGTGAGCCCGCCAAAACCGTAGGCGTCGCCCTTCACCTCGTCGACATGGGCGTAGCTCTCCTCATGCAGCGGTCCGAGCAGTTCGCCCATGCGCTGGAACAAGGCGGCGAGATAGGCCGCCTTCTCGTCCTTGGTATTGGTGCCCTCGCTGACGTGAACGTCCAGCCAGAAGCTGGCGAGGCTCTGCTCGGCGAGCGACTTTCCGCCGGCGAACCAGTCGGCGGCATCGACCGACTTCACGATGATGGCGGTGACCTTGGGATCCTTGCGCAGGATCCGCGCGGTGAGTTCGCTGACGGCGGAGGCAATTTCGGCCTTCAGGGACGGCGACTTGCGAACGCTGGAATAGGTGACTGTGATGAGCGGCATGGTCGTTCTCCTTCGATGTGGCGCGCTGGCATCGCGCTGACTTCTATCTAGACCCGCAGCCATCATTTTGGTATCTTATCTATACTGATAACAATGATAACTGTTATTGATGATGACATGAGCACACTCGATATCGACACGGTGCAGGCGTTCCTGCTGGTCGCCGAACTGCAAGGCTTCACCCGCGCCGCCGAGGCGCTCGGCACGACGCAGGCCGCCGTCAGCATGAAGCTGCAGCGGCTGGAGGGCATGCTGGGCAAGCGGCTGGTCGAGCGTTCGCCGCGGGCGGTGGCGCTGACCGCCGAGGGTGCGGCGTTCCTGCCCCACGCCCGCGCCCTGATCGAGGCGCATGACCGCGCCTGGTCGGGCGAGACGCCCGCGCGCCAGAAATTGTCGCTCGGGATCTCCGATCATGCCGCGGGGCCAGAACTGGTGCCGCTGCTCGAACGGCTGCACGCGGTGTCGTCGCAGCTGGCGCTGTCGGTGACGATCGGCTTTTCGCGCGCAGATGCTGGACGCCTACGATGCCGGCGAGCTGGACGCCGTGGTGGTGCGGCAGGAAGGCAGCCGCCGCGGCGGCGAGAAACTGACGGAAGACGAGTTCGGCTGGTTCGCCGCCAAGCGCCTGGCCTGGCGCCGCGGCGAGCCGCTGCCGCTGGCGACGCTGGCGCCGCCCTGCGGCGTCCGCGCGCTTGCCATTCGCGCCCTCGACAAGGCCGGCATCGCCTGGACCGAGTGCTTTGTCGGCGGCGGCCTCACCGCAGTGGCCGCCGCGGCAATGGCCGGCCTTGCGGTGGCGCCGCTGGCCCGGCGGATCGCGCCGCCGGGCCTCGTCGATATCGGGCCGGCCGAAGCCCTGCCGCGGCTGTCGTCCTCCAAGGTGATGCTGCATTCGAAGGTCAGTGATCCCGCCAAGCGCGCTGCATTGCGGACGCTGGCGGCGACGTTCAGAAGCGTGGTCGGCTCGGCCTAGTGGACCGTTTCGTTAAAAAGCTGTTTTTTGTGGAACCAATTAGCACGTCTTGCGCGTTTGCGCCACTTAAATGGGCAGGTCGGATGTTCGGGAAAAAAGATCAGCAACAGCAAAGAGATCTTCTCGAATCCGAGCGCAATTTCCGACTTCTGGTTGAAGGCGTCGCCGATTATGCGCTGTACATGCTGGATCCTGACGGCGTGGTGACGAGCTGGAACATCGGCGGCCAGCGGATCAAGGGCTACTCCCCGGACGAGATCATCGGCCAGCACTTTTCCTGCTTCTACACCGAGGGGGACCGCGCCAACGGCAAGCCGCGGCGGGCCTTGCAGATTGCGCGTGAGCAGCACCGTTACGAGGAGGAAGGCTGGCGCGTCCGCAAGGACGGCACCTTCTTCTGGGCCAGCGTCATCATCGATCCCATCTACGAGGACGGCAAGCTCGTCGGCTTCGCCAAGATCACCCGGGACATCACCGAGCGTCGCGAGGCGCAGCTCAAGCTCGAGCAGATGCACCGGCAACTGGCGGAATCGCAAAAGCTCGACGCGCTCGGCCAGCTCACCGGCGGCGTGGCGCATGATTTCAACAATCTCCTGATGATCATCAGCGGCAGTCTTCACATGCTGCGGAAGGCGGTCGGCGACGATCCCAAATCCCAGCGGGCGCTCACGGCGATCGACGCGGCGACCAAGCGCGGCGCCTCCCTCACCAGCCAGTTGCTGACATTCGCACGGCGGCAGAGCGTCAACCCGCAGTCCATCGACGTCGCCACGCACATCAATGCGGTGCGCGAAGTTCTGGACACCGGCGTCGGCAGCGCGGTGACGCTGCAATTCGATATCCCAGCCGACGTCGGGCCGGTCATGGTCGACGTCGCCGAATTCGAGACGGCGCTGGTCAATCTCGTCATCAACGCACGCGACGCCATGGCCGGCGGCGGCGTCATCACCATAGCGGCGCGCAACGACACCTCCGGCGGCGAATATGTCGCGATTTCGGTCAGGACAGCGGCGACGGCATCGCGCCCGACATCCTCGGCAAGATCTTCGATCCCTTCTTCACCACCAAGCCGGTCGGCAAGGGCACCGGTCTCGGACTGTCACAGGTTCACGGCTTTGCGCACCAGGCCGGCGGAACGGTCAAGGTCGCGAGCGAACTCGGCCAGGGCACCAGGATCACCATCCTGTTGCCGCGCCGGGGAGCCGCTGCCCGCGCCCGCAAAAGTCAGGGTCGGCGAAACCGGCGGCAGCGGCACCGTGCTGCTGGTCGAGGATAATCCAGATGTCGCAACCGTCAGCGCCGGCCTGCTCGAACAGCTCGGCTATACCGTTCGCCGGGTGGCTGATGCCGAAGCGGCCTTGCGCGAAATCGAACTCGACGGAATAGACCTGGTCTTCTCCGACATCGTGATGCCCGGCAAGATGGACGGCCTCGGCCTCGCGCACCGCCTGAAGGCGATCAGGCCCGAACTGCCGGTCCTTCTGACCAGCGGCTACAGTGACGCCGCGCTGAACGTACGCGGCGATTTTCCCATTCTGCGCAAGCCCTATGAAATCCACGAACTCAGCCGGGCGATCGCGAAACTGCCGCGGTGACGACGCCACCCAACACCGGAAAAGATCAGGAGAAGTACCGGGGCATTCACGGTCCGTTAACCATGCTTTGAAATGGTCCGCCGCGGTAACGGTCCCTTAACCGTTGCCCAAGCGGGGAACGCGAATGACCTCGATAAACGCCGGACTAAATCCCTACACCCAAATGGGCTCCGCCTATGCCCGCGCGGCTGCCACCCAGACCTCGCTGGCCAATGCCCTCAACAATGCCGAAGCCGGCAATCCGCCGGACAATGCCGCGACCAATCTGACGCTGTCGGACGCGGCGCGCGCTCAGCTCGCCGGCGGGACGGCATCGAAGGATTTTACGACGGTGACGAGCGAGGCGCGCACAGCGCTCGATGCGCTCTACGCCGCCGCGGGGGTCACGGGACCGATCGGCGCCGACGGCAAGACGACGGTGGAGCTATCCTCGCTCGACCGCCGTTCGCTGTTTGCGGTGGCGACCAACAATGGCGGCAAGTTCAGCCCCGACGAGCAGAAGGCCGCCGCCACCGAACTCGGCAACCGCTTCGACGCCGTGCTGGCGCCGCCGGCGGCGACCTCAAAACTGACCGGCGACTTCAGTTCACTCTACAAGGCCGCGCTCGACTATCTCGACGGCGCCAGCAACGAGGAGAAGGCAACGGCGACCTGGTCGGCGCAGCGGACGGCGGTGCAAAAGGGCGTTCAGGCCACGCTGCAAAATCCGACCGTCGCGCCCGCCATCGCCAACGATCCCGTCGCGGCCTACCTGACGCAGGATGCCGCGGGCAGCAGCACCGCCACCCTGAATATCTCGGCCGTCGCCCAAAAAGTCCGCACTGCGCTCGACGCACAGGCCAAGGTGGCCACCGCCGCCGGGAAGGAGCTGGTGTTCGATCCCGGCCGCAAGACCGGCCAGCAGGCGGACCTTGCTTCGTTCGACAACCGTTCGCTGGCGGCGATCTCGCTCAACCAGGACGACTTGTTCTCGCAGCAGGAGAGCTTTGCCGCCAAGCAGTTGCTGGGTTCGCGCAGCCGCGCCAGCATTTTGGCCGCACTCAACCAGAGCCAGACGAGCGGCGATCCCTCCCAGCTCAGCCTCGGCATCCTCAACGCCTATTCGTCGATGAGTTCAGAGGAACGCCAGGCCGTGAACTGGACGCCGGGCTTTCGCGACAATGCCATCGCCAGCTACAAATCGACGAAACAGATCCTGTCGATGCTGCGGGGCGGCTGATCGCGTCCGTCACAGGATCGCCTCGAACGCGCTGCGCAGCGTTTCGTGGCGGAACACAAAGCCGTGGCTGAGCGCCTTGTTCGGCAGCACGCGCTGGCCGCCCAGCAGCAACTCACCGGCGAAGTCGCCGCCGACACGGCGCAGCAGCGCATCGGGAATTCGGAACAGCGCGGGCCGCCGCAGCCGGCGGCCGAGTTCCTCGGTGAATTTCAGATTGGTGACCGGGATCGGCGCCGTCGCGTTGACGGGGCCGGAGATATCGGGGCGCGCCATCACATGCGCGATCAGGCGGATCAGATCGTCACGCTCGATCCACGACATCCACTGCCGTCCCGAGCCGAGCGGCCCGCCGAGGCCGAATTCGAACGGCGTCAGCATCCGCGTGATGAAGCCGCCATCGGTGCCGATCACAAGCCCGATCCGCAAGTACACCACGCGCACGCCGTGCCCCTCCGCCGGATGCGCCGCGCTCTCCCAGGCGTCGCAAAGCTCGTGGCTAAAGCACGCGTGGGATTTCGCCGATTCCGTCAGCACCTGGTCCTGCCACAGCCCGTACCAGCCGATCGCCGAACCGCTGACCAGCACCGCCGGCTTGCGTTCGAGCCGCGCGATCAGAGCGACGACATCGCCGGTCATGTCGACGCGGGAGTCCAATATCTTGCGCCGCTTGGCGTCGGTCCACAGACCGTTGCCGATCGGCTCGCCGGCAAGATTGACGATCGCGTCGATCTTCGCGTCCGCCGGGAGCTGGTCGAGGCTGGTGATCAGCGTGATCGGCGGCGGCAGCATGTCGGCTTTCGCAGGGTTGCGCACCAGCGCGATGACCTGATGCCCTGCCCCGCTCAACGCCGCCACCAGGCGGCTGCCGATGAAGCCGGTGGCGCCGGTCACCAGCACGGTCTGCCGCACGGGCAGTTTTTCCACGAGGCCCGCCGCGGGCGCGAAGACCATGCGCGAAAGACGCTTTGACGCCGCATAGTCGCGCAGGCCGCACAGCGCGGCGCCCACCGCGGCGGCGGCCGCGAGCAGGCTGAGCCAGCCTGCATAGGCCAATTTGACGCCGGTCGGCTGGATCGCCCAGCCGATCAGGACCGGCAGCAGCAGCACGAGAATGGCGCCGTAATTGATCGCCAGCAGCGTGTGATTGATGCGTTCGCTGGCCGGCAATTTCCGGCTCATGTCCTCCTCGACGAAATCCATCAGCGTAATGACGATTTCCGCCGCCAGCACCGCGACGATCAGCATCGCCAGGATGCCGTGCACTTCCAGCCAGCCCAGCACCAGGAACAGCAGCGCGTAAAGCATGTTGCGCAAGCTGTGGAGCTTGAGCTCGTAGCGCTGCGAGGGCCGCCATGCCAGCCGCTCGGTCAGTTCATGGTGATAGAACGTGTCGAACACGCCCATCGCGACCTGAATGGCGATCAGGATCCAAAGCAGCGACGTCATGATGAAGAACTCCCGGAACAACGCGGATTGGCGAAGCAGTCGGCCGAAGCGCGGATGAACGATCTCCAGCGTGAAGCGGAACGTGCCGCCGCCGAGATCGGAATGGGTCACGGTGAGATCGCCGGGCGTCATCCGCGCCGGCAGCGGCCATCGCAGCGGCCCGATCTGGAAGCAATAGCCGGCGCTGCGAAACACCAGCGCCTCGTGCTCGACCGATATTTTCAGCGCCATGCTGACGCCATAGCCGACATATTCCTCGAGCCCGGTCGGCCCGGCGAAACGCTTTGCGGAATGGATGACTTGCGGAAAGCCGTTGCTGCGCGCGCAGATGCGGGTCCAGATCTGGCCACCGCTCGCGGCGTCCTCGGTCACGGTCACGACCATCGGGACGCCGGTCTCGGCGCCGGTCGGCAGCGGCCCGCCGATGATCCGCGCCAGCTGCGCCAGCCACCAGCCAGCGCGGCTGAAACACGCCTCCTCTATTGTGCCGACATAGACGACGGTCTCGCCATCGGCAAAACGCTTGGAAAAACGCCGCCAGATCGCCAGCGGCAGCCGGCCCCAGGCCTCGTCGGGCAGCAGATCGTGGAAGCGGCGGTCGTCGAGCAGGATGGTGTTCGAGGCGAACGTTGTGGGAAGCCTTGGTACTCTCGTGGATGCCATCGCACGCTCCTGTCCGCCCCTCTCTTGCCCTCTGCCCTATTTGCTTTTCCCCGCTGGCAGGAAACTGACGATCTTCTCGCCGAGCCTGATCAGCGCGACCAGCCTCGGCCGCGGCACGTTGAGCATCTGCACGTACCAGCGGTCGACCAGCTCGGTGAAAGCCAGCATTTCCTTCAGCCGCTTGCTGGCGACCGGGCTGATGGTCGGATCGTCGGCCGCGTCGGAAACACACGCGCGCAGCGCATCCACCGCGGGATCGATCTCGCGCGCCTTGCGGCCGGCGGCGATCCGTGCCGCGACTTCCCAGATGTCGGTCTCCGCCTCGAAATGATCGCGGCGATCGCCGAGGATCGGCATCCTTCGGATCAGGTTCCAGGCCAGCAATTCCTTGATCGAGTTGGAGACGTTGGAGCGCGCCATGCCGAGTGTCTCGGCGATGTCCTCCGCAGTCATCGGCGCCTCGGCGAGGTACAACAAGCCGTGGATCTGACTGACCGAGCGGTTGACGCCCCACTCGTCGCCCATGTCGCCCCAGTGCAGGATGAACCGCTCGACGGCGGGAGGGAGTTTCTTCTTGTCGGTTGTTTCTGTCATGACAGAAATATCTGACGATACCGTTCGATTGTCAAGGGCCGCCCGCGGCGCTCCCGCCATGGCTCATTGTTCCCCGATGGCGTCGCCTTCACCCCTCGGCACAAGCTGCAGGCCAGTTCCCCGCTTTGGACTCCGGACAATCACGAGGTTCCGTCGTTGTAGTGAATCCGTTAACCGCTTCGGCACCGATGCGCCGTAAACTTGGTCGGTGTTGCCGGCCAATGGATACGGCACGGCCATCAAGGCGAACCATGCCCGATCGACACCTTCCAAAGCCCGACGGGCCGCTCCGCCGCGTATCGCCTGCGGTGATGGTCGTCGCCTTTGCGCTGGTCATGACGGCCTGCGTTCTGGGCGTCGTGGTCTGGAAGGCGCTCGACGCCAAGAAAACCACGCTCGCGCGCGGCAAAACCGATACCCTCAACCTCGCGCACTCGCTGGCCGAACATGCGGCCCATACCATTCAATCGGCCGATATCGCGATGGCCGGAATGGTCGACTTGCTCAGGTATCGCGACCCGGTCCCGGAGCGGTTCAACCGGTATCTGGCGGAAACGGCGAACTCGCTGCCGCAGATTCGCGAGATCGGCGTGCTCGATGCCAATGGCAAGTGGCTGTATTCGTCGTTGCCGCAAACGCCCCTGCACAACAATTCCGACCGGCCCTACTTCGCCTATCACCGCGAGACGCCGGGCAATGCGCTCCGCATCAACGAGCCCCTGCAATCTCGCCTGACCGGACGGTCCACCATCATCCTGTCGAAGCGCGTCGAAAAGCGGGACGGCAGCTTCGGCGGCGTTCTTACCGCAGCGATCGACGGCGATTACTTCAACGAGTTCTACCGGATGTTCCAGCTCGGCCCCGACGGCAGCATCAGCCTGCTGCGGGACGACGGCATCGTCCTGATCCGCTGGCCGGTCTCGGAGAAAAGCACGAATCTTGCTTCGACCGAACTGTTCTCCAGGCACCTCAAGCAGAGTCCGGTCGGGTACTACAAGACCACCTCTCCCTTCGACGGCATCGAGAAGTATATCGGCCACGAGAAAACGCGGCATTACCACATGGTCGTCACCGTGGCGATTTCGGAGGAGTGGCTGCTATCCGACTGGCGAAAGACGTTGCGCACCGACGCGATGGTGTCTGCCGTTCTTCTGTGCATGATCCTGCTGCTTGCCGCAGTGCTGTTCTCGCAGTTCCGTTTCCGCATGAAGACCGAACGCACGCTACGCAAGAGCGAGGAGCACTACCGCCTGCTCGCCAACAACATCGCCGACATCATCATCCTGATCGACGCCCGCAGCCGGCTCCGCTACGTTTCGCAATCCGTCGAGCCGGTGCTGGGAAAACGGCCGGAGGATCTGCTGGGCAAGTCCTGCTTCGACATGATCCATCCCGAGGACCAGGAAAGCGTCAGGTCGGCGACGGCGCAACTCAGCGGGATCGACAGGGTCAGCACGGTGGTGTTTCGCACCTGGCGCGCCGACGGGACGCTGGCCTGGGTCGAAAGCAAGTTCAAGCTGGCGGCGCTGCCGGACGATCCGGCGCAGCTGGAATTCCTCTGCGTCATCCGCGACGTCACCGAACGCAAGCGGATGGAGGACGAGTTGAACCAGCTCAACCGCCGCCTCGCCCAGCTTGCCGCCACCGACGGCCTGACCGGGCTGACCAACCGGCGCACCTTCGACGACTTCCTGCTGCGGCAATTCGAATGCTGCGACGAGATTTCGGTGCTGCTGCTCGATATCGACGGCTTCAAGGGCCATAACGATACCTATGGGCATCAGGCGGGCGATCGCTGTTTGCAGGCCGTCGCGAAAGTGATCGGAGACGCCACCTCCAACACGTCAGGCCTGTCCGCGCGCTATGGCGGCGAAGAATTCGCGGTCGTGCTGCCCGACACGGGCGAGGATGACGCCTTGAAGGTCGCCGAGGCAATCCGGCTGGCGGTTCGAGCGCTGGGCGTTCCCAACGCGGGCAGCAGCCGCGGATACATCACGGTCAGCGTCGGCGTCGCCGCCAGAACCGACGCGACGCGCGACGACTCCGCTCTGGTGGGAGAAGCCAACTCCGCGCTCTACGAAGCCAAGCGTCTCGGCCGCAACCGCAGCATGGTATCTTCCTCGCTCAACCTGCACTATGTCGACAGCGAATCCATTCAGCACGACGGCGAGTTCGCGCCGGCCCAACGGACGCACTGACCGTTGCTGAAATTCGTCTGACAGGTGAACCAGCTCATATCTGTGCAAAATCCCCCGCGCTGATTATCGCGCGGGCGCCGACTTAGGGAGATCGCAGATGATTGCTATCGGGTGAGTGCTTTCAGGCGACTTGCAGCTGAAGCTTGTTTCGTACAAGTCTGCCTAGCGCACCGCAAAGCGCTCTCGCCATCGGCGCGATGGCAGGTTTCGGCGAGCTCGTTCAGGAAATGACTGCAGTAGCTTCGAATAGTTTGGCGACGGCGACGTATTTCGATGGCGAAGGAGTTCTGCGGGCCCGATGCTGAGTTGCATGCCTGTCCTGTTTACGCAGCTGTCCGAATGGCTGTAGTCCGGCTCCGGATGCCGAACCCCGCTGATGGGGAGCGCGGTGACGTCGGGCGTGCTGTTGTCGGCCAGACTGGCTCTATGCTCAAAGAAGATCTCTCCCGCCACACCTCCGGCCACCAACGCGACGCATACCATCGAAGCCAAGGTCTCTATGCCATGAAACCAAATTGCGCAGCTCACAACTTCAAGAAAAAGACCCGCAAGCAGCACATATCCCGCCAAACGCGCGCGACGCAAATTATGGTCAGTATCCCTGCCGAATTCCCTGAATTGGTCGCCGGAGCATGTTGTCATGGCTGATAGTCCCCAATTTAACGCGGGGCGGTCCCATCCGTCCCTGTTCGTGATCTACACTTGGCGTGCATGGCAGCGCTGTGATGAACGTCACTCAGCACCCGCCCGTGCACATGAGCCGCCGCAACGATTGCCATGCTTGGGGCTGACGTGACACTCAGCACCGTTGGTTCGGATTGCCCTAACGGCGCGCGCTAAAGAATTGTCCTCACGCCAAAAGGAGATATGTCCATCATGCTGGACCGCATTCTCGATGCAGCAACCGACAATTTGAGATTCGCGAAGATTCTGGTCCAAATGGGTCTCGATCCGAACAACGTGAGCTGGGACGCCATCTTCAACCGGCTGCTGGAAATCTTGCTGCACAACATCACGCTTGCGAACTCGTTCGCCCTGGTCGGCGCGATCTTCTTTGTCGCCACATTGCTGACGCACACGATGGTGCCGCTGCGGGTCGCGAACATGATCGGTTGCGCATTCTTCGCCATCTTCGGTGCGCTCACCGGCGCCGTCGCGACCTTTTTTCTTTATTTCCTGATGATACCCATCAATGCCTACCGTCTCCGTCAAATGCTCGCTCTCGTGAAAAAGGCGCGCGCCGCAACACAGGGCGACATGTCGATGGAGTGGCTCAAGCCGTTCATGACCGACCGCAAGTATCGCAAGGGCGATATCTTGATGAAGAAGGGTGACGCAGCCAATGAAATGCTGCTGACCGTTACCGGCAAATTCCGGGTGATCGAAATCAATGTCGAACTTCCGCCGGGGCGTTTGATGGGCGAGCTTGGTTTCCTCACGCCCGACAACCGCCGGACCGCGACGATCGAATGTATCGAGGATGGCCGCGTCCTGACCATCAGCTATGAAAAGCTGCTCGAGATCTACTTCCAAAACCCGCAGTTCGGCTATTACTTCCTTGTCTTGACCAGCCAGCGCCTGCTGGAAAATCTCGCGCGGGCCGAAGCCATCATCGCGCAGAACAAGATCGCGCCGCAGACGCCTTTCGCAAACTGACAGCGGTCCGGGGCGATTGATCCCGGCCGTCGCCTGCTCCGCCGCCGTCCTAATTCCCACTGGCTTCGCGCGCACGGCGCAGAACTTGAATTATGAGTACGCCTCAGCGCCCGGCCCCTATCTCGCGCCAGGCCGCCACGAGAGATCATCCGACAGCACATAGATCATGATCGCGGCCAGGCACATCACCACCCCGATCCAGAACATCGGGGAATGATGGATTTTTCTCCAGTCGCGTCCCGCTTGTTGCGGCTTCATTCAGTCACCTCATGATGGGTCGCAGCCATTGCTGCCGTCAGACCGTTGGTAGCACCGAAAACCGCTCGTCCGCCGCGCGCAAGTTCAGCATGTCGGCGCTGGCGGCTTCGTCCCGCAGCGCTTCCACCCGCGCCGATGACGGCCCGCGCCGGCACGTCGCGATCACGGCCGTGACGGCTTCCGCCGGGCCGGCGAACACCGCCTCGACGCTGCCGTCGCGGCGATTGCGCACCCAGCCTTCGAGATCGTGCGACCGAGCGGCGTGGTCGACAAACGCCCGGTAGCCGACACCCTGCACCCGTCCGCTGACCGTGACGTGGCGGATCGCATCGCTCATGGCTTCTTCAATCCGAGGAAGGCGCTGCTGCGCGCTTTCATGTCCGCCTCGCGCATCGCCCGGCCCGTCAGTTCGGATGACGCCAGCCCTTTCAGGCTCTTCGGCGAGGCGCCCTCGCGCAGCGCCTTCAGCGTCTCATAGACGGCCTGCGTCGCGGCGGCGAACGGCGCATGGCCCTGCAGCGCGACCCGCACGCGCTGGCCCGCGAGATAGTCGGGCGCAGCCATGTCCTCGGGCGCGCCGCCAAGCACGATCGGCAGGCGGGTGGCGGCCGAAATCGCTTCCAGCTCGCCACGGCTCTTGATGCCGGTGAAGAACAGCGCATCGACGCCGGTGGCCTCATAGGCCTTGGCGCGCGCAATGGTGTCGTCGAGGCCGGTGACGGACGCCGCACCGGTGCGACCGATGACGACCAGCGAGGGATCGCCGCGGCCGTCGAGCGCGGCCTTCATCTTGCCGACGCCCTCCTCCAGCGGAATCAATTGCATCCCGGCCTGCCCGAACGGCTGCGGCAGCAGGGTGTCCTCGATCGTCAGGCCGGCGGCGCCGGCCGCCTCCAATTCCTGCACGGTGCGGCGGACGTTGAGCGCATTGCCATAGCCATGATCGGCGTCGACCAGCACCGGCAGGCTTGCTGCGCGCGACATCCGGCGCATCTGCTCGGCCAGTTCGGTGAGCGTGATCAGCGCGATGTCGGGATCGCCGAGCACGGCCAGCGAGGCCACCGAGCCGCCGAACATGCCGAGCTCGAAGCCGAGGTCCTCGGCGATGCGGATCGAGGTGGCGTCATAGACCGAGCCCGGCCGGATGCAGATGGCGCCATTGAGGATGGAACGCAGTCTCTCACGACGTTGACGGAAAGCCATGGTGTCCTCAGTTCTATCCGCCGTCATTGCGAGCGGGAGCGACTTGTCCGCCATAGCTCGAAGAGCGAAGGCGGAAGCAATCCATTGTGCAGCGAAGAAAGTGTGGATTGCTTCGTCGCTGACGCTCCCTTGCAATGACGAAACGGGAAGCGTTACGCAAACTCCAATATCAGTGCATCCACGGCAAGCGTCGCGCCGGGCGCCGCATGAATCTTCTTCACCGTGCCGTCGCGCTCGGCGCGCAGCACGTTCTGCATCTTCATCGCCTCGACCACGGCCAGGGTCTCGCCGGACTTGACCTCCTGCCCTTCGGTCACGGCAATCGAGACCACCAGCCCGGGCATCGGACACAGCAGCTTCTTGCCGGTGTCGGCGGCCGACTTCACCGGCATCAGCCGGGCGGCCGCGGCCTCGCTTTCGGTGAAGACGTTGACCGCGACATCAAAGCCCTGATGCGCCAGGCGGATGCCGTTCGGGATCGCGCGCACCTGCATCGCCACGAAATGGCCGTCGATGGTGCCCTGCCAGACCGGCTCGCCGGGCGTCCAGGCCGAGACCAGATTGTGTGGATTGCCCGGCAGGCCGTCGGCGCCGATGAAGCGCACCGCGACGCCGTCGGCCTCGCGCGCCACGTCGAGAGCGATTTCCTCGCGATCGAGCCACACCGCGCGGCGGCGCTCGCGTTGCACCACCCGGCCGTTCATCTGGCCGGAAATCTGCCGCTTGCGTTCGCCCAGCACGTGATCGATCGCGGCGCCCACGGCCGCCAGCCGCCGCGCCACCTCGCCTTCCGGCGGACGCGCGGAAAAGCCTTTTGGAAATTCTTCGGCGATGAATCCGGTGGAAAGATTGCCCTCGCGCCAGCGCGGATGGTTCATCAGCGCCGACAGGAACGGAATGTTGTGCCTGATGCCGTCGACGTAGAACGCATCCAGCGCGGCGGACTGCGCCTCGATCGCTGCCGCCCGCGACGGCGCGTGCGTGACGAGTTTTGCGATCATCGGATCGTAATGGATCGAGATCTCGCCGCCTTCCTGCACGCCGGTGTCGTTGCGGATGGTGATGCCGTCATGGCTCGCTTCGGCGGGCGGACGGTATTTCACCAGACGGCCGATCGACGGCAGGAAGTTGCGGAACGGATCCTCGGCATAGACGCGGGATTCAACCGCCCAGCCGGTCAGCGTGACATCCTTCTGCGCGATCGACAACTTCTCGCCGGCGGCGACCCGGATCATCTGCTCGACGAGGTCGATGCCGGTGATCAATTCGGTGACGGGATGTTCGACCTGCAGGCGGGTGTTCATCTCCAGGAAAAAGAAGCTCTTGTCCTGGCCGGCGACGAATTCGACCGTGCCGGCGGAATCGTAGTTCACGGCCTTGGCCAGCGATACCGCCTGCTCGCCCATCTTGCGGCGGGTGGTTTCGTCGAGCAGCGGCGACGGCGCCTCCTCGATGACCTTCTGGTTGCGGCGCTGGATCGAACATTCGCGCTCGCCGAGATAGATCACGTTGCCATGCTTGTCGCCCAGCACCTGGATTTCGATGTGGCGAGGATTGACGATGAACTTTTCGATGAAGACGCGATCATCGCCGAACGAGGATTTCGCCTCGGCCTTGGCGAGGTTGAAGCCTTCGGCGACTTCGGCCTTCGAATGCGCGATCCGCATGCCCTTGCCGCCGCCGCCGGCGGAGGCCTTGATCATCACGGGATAGCCGATCTCGTCGGCGATCTTCACCGCGTGCTTTTCATCCTCGATGACGCCGAGATGCCCCGGCACCGTCGAAACCTTGGCCTTGGCGGCGGCCTTCTTGGATTCGATCTTGTCGCCCATCGCGGCGATGGCGCCCGGATTGGGGCCGATGAAGACGATGCCCGCCTTGGCGAGTTCGCGCGGAAACGCCTCGCGCTCGGACAGGAAGCCATAGCCGGGATGCACGGCCTCCGCGCCGGTCTTGCGGCAGGCCTCGACGATCTTGTCGATCAGCAGGTAACTCTCAGCTGCTGCCGGTGGGCCGATCAGCACGGCATCATCGGCCATCTCGACATGGAGCGCGTCGCGGTCGGCCTCGGAATACACCGCTACCGTCTCGATCCCCATGCGGCGCGCAGTCTTGATGACCCGGCAGGCGATCTCGCCGCGATTTGCGATCAGAATTCGTTTGAACATGTTCTTCTTGCTTGAGCTTTGGGCAGGATCCTCACCCGCCATATGACATGCGCCAACGCGGGTAACAAACCCGTCGTACAGCAAAAATCGATGGAGGCAACGGTCTCGTATCGGCCCGGCGTTGCCGGAAAGCTGCCAATCAGCCGGAATAGGCTTTGAACCGGCCCCGCACATAGGCGCGGGATACCGCCTTCATCAGCTCGCCGACTTCAGATTCCAGATAATCATTGGCCAGGATCAGCGCGCGGATCGTCGCCCTGGTATCGCCACCGCAGGCGGAAATCGCCTGATCCACCGCGGTTTCCAGCTCGTCGTTCTCTTCGGATACCGGCTGTGAAGAGGACGACATGGCAAATATTCCGTGGTGAGCGATGCGACCAATGTTCTTATTTTGTTCTCGTCAAGTCAATGGGCCACTGGTATGAAGACTCACCCGGTACACATGGTTTTCCCCAGCCTGCGGATATGCGCGATGGATGCGAGCGCCTTGGTTCAATCGCCTCCCCTTATGATAGAACGCGGCGTGCCGTTTGGAATTGACTTGAAATGAAACCGATGCAGTCACGATTTTCCCTTGTTGCAGTGTTGCTATCGATCGTCTTTCCGGCCGGCCAAAGCACGGCCGCCACCGCCATCGTACGGGACGGCGGCACGCTTCAGCTTGGCAATGTCACCTACCGGCTCGACGGCATCGATGCTCCGAGCGTCGACCAGCTCTGCATCGACGAGCACGCCGACGTGTGGACATGTGGAATCGAGGCGCGCGATCAGCTGAGCAAGTTGACCGGCGGCAAACAGGTGCGCTGCGACGACCTCGGTCCCGATCCCGCCTACAAGAAACGGCAACTCGGCGTCTGCAAGATCGAAGGCGACACGGCAAGTCTCAGCCAGTTGCTGGTCCGCAACGGATTCGCCCTGAATGTCGAAGCCTCCGCCAGCGGACGCTTCCAGGCCGACGAGGCCCGCGCCAAGGAAGACCGCCAGGGATTGTGGAAAGGCTGTTTCGCCGCACCGCGCGAGTTCCGCGCCGGCAAGAAAGACGGCGCCCTGCTCGGGACCGCGTGCCGCACCGATCGCGACCGTGAAATCCGCGAGGCCTTGTTCCCCGAGGATCTCGTGATGCCGGCGAGCTGCAACATCAAGGGCAAGTACGCCGTCCGCGCGCGCGTCACCGGGAACCTCGGCATCTATCATCTGCAGGCGTGCCGCTCCTATCCGGGCCTGACCAAACCGGATCGCTGGTTCTGTTCCGAGGAAGATGCGCAGGCCGCCGGGTTCCGCAGGGCCTATAACTGCCGGTCGGCCACCAAAAGCAAATGAAGCTGGCAAAGCGGCTGCTTGCTGTGTGAAAGTGCCGGCAGAGGTAGCTGGGAAGCATGACCCCTTCGGACAGTTCGAACGTCTTGCCGGATTCTGCCGCCGCACAACGCTTGCGGCAACATCTGCAGGAAATTGCGGACGAGCGCGACAGGGCTCATCGCGCCCTGCAGGAACGCGAGGCGGAACTCGCCCGGATCCAGCGCATCGGGCGCGTCGGCGGCGTCGAAGTCGACTTCCGCGACGGATTCAAGAACCGCCGCTCGCCGGAATATCTCATCATCCACGGCCTGCCGCCGGATGCGGCCAACGAAACCCATGAAGACTGGGTCGAGCGCATCCATCCCGGCGACCGCGAGCGCACGGTCAAACAGTTTCTCGATGCCCTCGCCGGCCGTGATGAGGACTATGCCGCCACCTACCGCATCGTGCGGCCGAGCGACGGCCAGACCCGCTGGATCGACGTCGTCTCCAAGATCGACCGCGACAGCGAGGGACGCGCGCTGCGGCTGGTCGGCGCCCATATCGACGCCACCGACCGGATGCTGGCCCAGGAGAAGCTGCGCGAAAGCGAGGAGCGCTTCCGCCTGATCGCCGACAGCGCACCGGTGCCGATGTGGGTCACCAAGCTCGACCGCACGCGATCTTTCGCCAACCAGGCCTATGTCGACTTTCTCGGGCTGCCGTTCGAGGAAGCCATCGCGTTCGATTGGCGCAAGCGCCTTCATCCGGACGACCAGCAACGGGTCGTGCAGGAATTGATCGCCGGCGAGGCCTCGCTCAAGCCGTTCGTGCTGGAAGCGCGCTACCGCAACGCCGCGGACGAATACCGCTGGCTGCGCTCGGAATCCCAGCCACGCTGGGATCCGACCGGTGATCACATCGGCTTCATCGGCGTCGCCCATGACATCACCGCAGCCAAGCAGGCCGAGCACGATTTGCGCCAGCTGAACGAAGTACTCGAATTGCGGATCACCGAGCGGACGGCGCAGCTGGAATCCAACGAGGCCCGGATGCGGGCAATCTTCGAGAGTAGCCATCAGTACCAGGGGTTGCTCGACCCGCACGGGCACCTGCTCTACGCAAACAAGACGTCGCTGGCCGGCATCCGCGCCATGGCCGGCGACGTCATCGGCAAGCCATTCTGGGAAACGCCGTGGTTTTCCGGCACACCCGGCATGCGCGATACCGTCCACGACGCCTTCGTCGCGGTCATGAGGGGCGAAGAGATCCAGGCTGAAATGCAACTGCAACTGCCGATCGGCGAACGTTATTTCGACTTCACGATGCGCCCGATGCGCGATCAGCGCGGCGCGGTGATCGGCGCGGTGCCGGAAGCCGTCGACATCACCGAGCGTCGCCGAGGCGAGGAAGCCCTGCGACAGTCGCAGAAGATGGAAGCGGTCGGGCAATTGACCGGCGGCGTGGCGCACGACTTCAACAACCTGCTAACCATCATCCGCTCCGCGACCGACTTCCTGCGCCGCCGCGAACTGCCGGAGGAGCGCCGCCGCCGCTACATCGACGCCATTTCCGAAACCGTGGAGCGCGCGTCCAAACTGACCGGACAATTGCTGGCATTCGCCCGCAGGCAGCCGCTGAAGCCGCAGGTGTTCAATGTCGGCACGCAGGTCGAGGCCGTCGCCCAGCTCGTCCGTCCTCTCGTCGGCGGCCGCATCCGGATCGAGGTCGAGATATCGGACAGCGATTGCTTTGCGATTGCCGACATCGCCCAGTTCGAGACCGCGCTGATCAACCTCGCCGTCAACAGCCGCGACGCCATGGAAGGCGAAGGCCGGCTGACCATCGGCGTGCGCAAGGTGGACAGCATCCCTCCCCTCCGGGCGCATTCCGCCCGCAGCGGCGATTTCGTCGCTATCTCCGTGACCGATGCCGGCCAGGGCATCGCCCCTGCCCTGCTGGAGACGATCTTCGAGCCGTTCTTCACCACCAAGGAAGTCGGCAAGGGCACCGGCCTCGGCCTCAGCCAGGCGTTCGGCTTTGCCAAGCAATCCGACGGCGACATCGCGGTCGCGAGCGAGCCCGGCCACGGCGCGACGTTCACGATCTATTTGCCGCAAGCCGCGGCGCCGGCCGATGCCGTCGAGGCCGCGGCCACCGGCGCCGAACCCGCGGCGCGCGGCCGCGGCTACCGCGTGCTCGTGGTCGAGGACAATGACGACGTCGGACAATTCTCCACCGAATTGCTGGAAGATCTCGGCTACACCGTTCGCCGCGTCGCCAGCGCGGATGCGGCGCTGGCGATCCTCGCCGAGGACGAGTTTTCCGCCGACCTGGTGTTTTCCGACGTCATCATGCCCGGCATGAACGGCGTCGAACTCGCCGGCATCGTACGCGAGCGCTATCCCGGCCTGCCCGTGGTCCTGACCAGCGGCTACAGCAACGTGCTGGCGGAGAATGCCCACCACGGTTTCGAGCTGATCCAGAAGCCTTATTCGGTGGAATTGCTGTCGCGCAGTCTCAGGAAGGCGATTTCGGAGGCGCGCCGCTGAGGCAGGACGGGATCAGGACAAGGCGCGGCAACTGCGTTGTCGCCACAATTATCGTGTTTCACTTAAGGGTGCAGTCCAGCACTGTCTCCGTAATCCGAAATACATCGCAGGCCGCTCGGCGCGATCGTAAATTCGGCCCCGCCCCAAAAGCTTACCCGTACGGAGCGCCGTCCACACAATCGGTCCCGCAAGCCACATGATTACAAGCGGCAAGACGACAATGAGGGCCAGCACAACATTCAGGACGACCTCTTTGAGTCCATCAACCGCTCCACTGCCCACACTTACGGTCTAGCCGAATCGGCCTAGCATTGCGGTGGGCGCCCAAACAGTCAGCACTGCACCGTAACCCAAAGCGGAGCGATCCGTGCCGCCAACGCACCAAGGATCGCTCAAGACCGCCATGCGCGACTAACGAACGACTGCTATTCGTAGATAGCACTTCTCAACGTTGTAAACTGATTTCTTGGCTCGCTAAATTTCTTTCAATATTTCTGGAAACGTTGCGTAGCTTGCATTCTGAATTGCATCATTTGAATGAAAGACTTCGCACTCGATAGATGCGCTTGCTTTTTCAATTCTCTTTTGCGGCCATGACGTACTGACGACCTAGCCGATGCTGGATGCTGGCGGAGGACGCTCGCCGCAGTTACGTATTGATTGGAAGTCCTATCCGGAGGAACTGTTGTCGCGCAGCCTCCGGAAAGCGATCTCGGAGGCGCAGCGTTAGGGCTACGTTCCGATTGAATTAGGACTGAACTCTAACCCGTTGTTTTGACGCGCTTTCTGCTTCGCTTGAAGGCGCTGCGCCCTACTTTGCATGGGGTTGTTTTACACATTTTGTGTTTTGACCCACGTAACAGGGTGCCGGCTCACGCCGCGTCCTCAACACCGGCCTTCCCCGACGCCAGCAGCTTCCGAATCTCCTGCGCCGGGCGCGCCGCGCTGAACAGAAAGCCCTGCATCTGGGTGCAGCCGAGAGTCTGCACGGTCTCGCGCTGCTGCAGGGTCTCGACGCCTTCGGCGGTCGTGATCATGTTGCGGTCGGCGGCGATGCTCACTACCGCGCGGATGATCGAGGCCGACGACGAGTTGTGCGTCACTTCCCTGACGAAGGAGCGGTCGATCTTGATCTTGTCGAACGGAAAGCGCTGCAGATATTGCAGCGAGGAATAGCCGGTTCCGAAATCGTCGAGCGCGATGTGCACGCCGAGCGCGCGAAGCTGGTTCAGCGTCGCAAGCGCCGCGTCGTCGTCCGCGATCAGGACCGCCTCGGTGATCTCGAGCTCGAGCCGGCGCGGATCGAGGCCGGTCTCGGCGAGGATGGAAGCGACCTTGAGCGACAGCGTTTCCGAGCGGAACTGGATCGGCGAGACGTTGACGGCGATGCGGATATCGGCCGGCCATCTGGCTGCTTCCGCGCAGGCGGTTCGAAGCACCCACTGCCCGATCTCCTCGATCAGGCCGGTTTCCTCGGCGACCGGCACGAAGTCCGCCGGCGAGACCATGCCGCGCACCGGATGCCGCCAGCGCAGCAGCGCCTCGCAGCCGGCGACACGGTCGCTGTTCAGATCGACCTGCGGCTGGTAGTGCAGCTCGAAGCTGCCCTGCGCCAGCGCCGCGCGCAAATCCGCCTCCAGTTCGCGGCGTCCAATGGCCTGCTGCTCCATCGCGGGATCGAAGAAGCGATAGGTTCGGCGGCCGGCCGCCTTCGCTGCGTACATCGCCAGATCGGCGTTCTTCAGCAGGTCGAACAGGTCCGCGCCGTCGCGCGGGCCGATCGCGATGCCGATGCTGGCGTCGCTGGAAATCTGGTGGCCGTGGCAATCGAACGGGCTGCGCAGCGCCTGATAGATCCGCGCCACCAGCGCCTGGACGTCCTCGCTGTTGACGATGCCGCGCTGCAGGATGGCGAATTCGTCGCCGCCGAGGCGGGCGATGAAATCATCCCGCCCGACCGACTGCCGCAACCGCTCTGCCACGCCCTTGAGGAACTCGTCGCCGATCAGATGTCCGAGCGTGTCGTTGATGCGCTTGAACTCGTCGATGTCGATATAGAGGATCGCGAACGGTCGCCCTTCGGTGTCGCGGAACAATTCCTCGGCATGGCGCTGGAACAGGGTCCGGTTCGGCAGGTTAGTCAGCGCATCGTAATGTGCGAGATGTTCGATCCTGGCCTGATCGCGCTGCACTTCGGTGACGTCTTCCAGCGTCGTGGCCCAGCCGCCGTCCGGCGAGCGTTTGTAGATCAGCCGGATCGTGCGCCCGTCCGGCGTCGAGATCACGGTATCCTGAACCAGGCTGTCTGTGGGATCGAGAAAGCGGGCGCAATAGGCGTCGACGTCGCCGACGAAAGAGCCGATCTTCTGGCGGTAGCGGATCAGGTCGAGCAGATGAAGGCCGGGTTTGACGACGTCCGGTGAGAGCCCGAACATGTCGAGATATTGCTGATTGCAGATCACCAGCCGGCCTGAGGCATCGAACAGCAGCAGGCCCTGCGTCATGTTGTTGATGGCGGTGTCGAGATGCTGGCTCTTTTCGGAGAGCTTGCGCTGGGCTGCGGTATGCTGCCGGCGCAGTTGGCGCACGATCAGGAAGATCATGCCGATCACGACGACGATCGCCGCCGCGGCGGCGAAAAATTGCAGCCTGGTTTGCGCGCGCCAATCGTGCAGCGCAGCCGAGGTCTGGGTGGTCGCGACGATCAGGATCGGGAAGTGCTCCAGCGATTTGACCGCCCCGACCTTGTCATCCAGGAATTTTTCGCTGGTGAAGCGTCCCGAAATGTTGCCGTCCATCGCAAGCGCGCGCTGAAACTCGGCCGACCCCGCGACGTTCTGGCCGATCAGCCGGTCGTCCTTGGGGTAGCGTGCGATGACGGTGCCGTCGCGGTGGATCATCGAAATCGCGGTGCCATTGTCCAGCGCCAGCGATGCAACGAAGTTTTCGAAGTGAGAAGGCTCGACGCCGCGGACGGCAAAGCCGATGATCTCGCCTTTGCGGCCGATGATCTTTCGCGCGAATATCGTGGTCCAGACCTTGGTCACCTTGCTGACAACGGCTTCGACGATGACATCAGGAGTCGGCCGATCCGACATGAACTCCCGGTAGTAGCGCCGGTCGGTAATCGTGCTATCCGCCACCGGCCACATCTCGGACGAATTGACCAACGAGCCCTTCGCGCTCCACAGGTTCAGTGCGCCGACATAGGGCAGCACCGAGAGCTTACTGCGCAGCAGCTCGTGCGCGTTCAATGTCGACATCTTGGACTCGAAGTCGTCGGCGGTGTGGACCCCGTCCGCCCGCAGGCCGTTCACGACGTCTTCCTGGACGTGCTGGAGGTCGAGCAGTTGCTGGTCGAAATGCCGCGACAGCAGAAGCGCGCTATTGTCGAGCTGGCGCTCGGCGACTTCCAGTGCCCGCTCGCGGTATTGCATCGCGAAATATCCGGTGCCGAGCGTGATCGCGATCACGAGCGCCGCCGCAGTCAGGATCAGCCACTGGATGGCGCTGAGCTTGATCCGCGACGCCGCGCCCGCGCCGGAAAACGGCCAGCGCTTCATGGTGCCGTCTTGCGATGAATTACCAAGCATTTCCGCCGCCCCTACAGGCGTTTGTTGTAGGGAGCACACGCCAAAATGGCGTTAGCAAAATGAGTTATCGGGAGGTTAAGGCCGCCGCGGCGTCAGGCGGTTTCGGCTTCCGCCCAGTCCGCGTCTTCTGCTTCTGCTTCCTTGAGGCTGCATTCGATCAGCGCCCCGCCGATCGTGAACTCCGAGAATGGAGACTGTTCGGTCGCAGCCTGCAGCGGCGCGAAAAACTGAGCATCCCCCGGGCTCTTCAGAAAGAAGCGGATGTGGCTCGCGGTCATGGTATCCCGCGACAGCCAAACGATGCCGGAAAACAGCGCCACCATCATCTGGGCATATTGGCCGGCGTTGGCGATTCCGAGTTCGTAGATCGGCGACACCACGATGAAACGGGCACGCAGGATGGGGTTTGGAAACTTGCTCATCATCAGGCGGCTGACCTGACAGGTCGCATGCACCCTCTCGCCGTCGGAGAGGCAGTAGAGGTTGGGGTTGTCGCCGTCCTTGGTCAGGCCGTCATAGGCCGAGAAAATGCCGGTCGAAAAGGTCGTAAAGTCCTCGCCGACGCTCTCGGCGTCCTTCTTCCATTGGCCCTTGATCGACCGCCAGGATCTATCCGGCTCTTTCATCGGCATGAGGCGCATGACTAACCAGGCGTTAAATACAAATTGATGCCGGTATTTTACGGACGGCGGCTAAACGTTTGCTTACGTCGGCGCGTGCCCGCGCAAATATTTGTTCGGCCTAGTAAAACTACGACCCCGGCGATGTAAAACCACTACCTTGGCGCGCGTTTTACCGCAGCGCTTCTTTGCGATATCGGCTCCGCAGTGGCCACGAAATATGCGGGACAACCGCAGGAACGATCGGGCCGGCGGCACGTTTTTCGTTATTCGGCGTTTCTTCCCCCGTGACGCCGAACTCGAGCCCCGCCGAACATCCCTCAACGGGCTGTCGCGGGGCTCCCTTTATTCCAGTTGCGATGAAGCCGAAAAATAATGGCGCGGAGGACGGGGCCATCCGCGCCATTCGCCGGATAAGACCGCTATGCCGCGGCCTCGTAATTGACGGCCGTTTCGGCCAGCTTGGTCAGGCTGTCGTCGGTCTTCTTCTCTTCGGCCAGGGTCTGGTCGAGCAGTTTTGCGGCTTGCGGGTTGCCGAGCTTGAGTCGCCCAAGCCTTCAGGGTGCCGTAGCGCGAAATCTCGTAATGCTCGACCGCCTGCGCGGCGGCCAGCAGGCCGGCGTCGAGCGCGGGCGTCTCGGCGTACTCCTCCATAATCTCCTTGCCTTCATCGAGAATGCCCTCGATCGCATCGCACTTCTTGCCGCGTGCGGCCTTGCCGAGCAGTTCGAATATCTTCTCCAGCCGCTCGATCTGTCCTTCAGTCTCCTCGTGATGCTTTTCGAAAGCGGCCCGCAGCTTGTCCGAATTGGCGGCCTTTGCCATTTTCGGCAAGGCCTTCAGGATCTGCTTCTCGGCGTAGTAGATATCCTTGAGCGTATCGAGAAAAAGTTCGTTGAGGTCTTTCTCAGCCATGACGTTCTCCATTGTTGAGGCGATTGACGCGCCATCAACAGCGGGTCGAACCAAATGGTTCCTAAATCCCGTGAGAGGTCGGCCGCATGCTGTCTCATGCGGTGTCGGGGCCTCTTCAGCGGAAACGCTCTATGCTTTTCTTCCCGGCGGATCACCGCCCTTGTCCACCCTGCTCACACGCTGGGCGCGCTCCTTGTCGCGAGGCTGCTCCTGCCCACGCTCGTCGCGCACGATGCCTTGGTCATGGCCATCGTCCGACGATCCAGACTCAGTCGCGTGCCGTTGCTGTTTTTTGCCTACCTGCACCGGCTTTTCGTCACCGGGCATCTGCCCAATGATCTGCTTTGTCTGCGCTTCGGTTCTTTCGTGAAATTTAGTCATTGCAGCCTCCTGCGGTGTAAACAGCGTCAGGCCGCAATGTTTCCCTCGCCGCCTCTTGAGGCCGGTTCCATCAGGTGTAACAATCCTGTCGTACAGCAAAACTAAACGAAGACATCGGCGGGTCGGCCGGATGTACGTCCAATGAGGAAAATCTGATGCGCCGCACAATCGTATGGCTATCCGCCAGCCTGCTTGCCCTCGCCGCGAGTTCGGCATCGGCGCAAAACGCCGCGCCGCGCAACCTGATCCTGTTCGTGCCCGACGGCTTGCGCGGCCGCATCGTGACGCCGCAGACCGCCCCCGCAATGGCCGAGCTGCGCGACAAGGGCGTCAACTTCAAGAACTCGCACTCGCTGTTTCCGACCTTCACCATGGCAAACGGCTCGGCGATGGCCAGCGGCCATTATCTCGGCGATACCGGCACCTTCAGCAACACGATCTACACCGGAAAACCGACCGCCCACTCCAACGACACCGTCACGCCGTTCCTCGAGGTCAATCCCGTCCTGCTCGAAGTCGACGAGCATTTCGGTGGCGACTATTTGAACGAAGAGACGCTGTTGAAAATGGCGCGCGAGAAAGGCTACAGCACCGCGGCCATCGGCAAGCACGGTCCCACCTTCATCTTCGACCATACCGACAAGGTCGGCACGGCCGGGCTGCATTCGATCATCATCGACGACGCCACCGGCAGCAAGAACGGCGTGGCGCTGTCGGATGAAATGAAGGAGGCGCTGACCAAGGCCAACCTGCCGCTGGCGACGCCCCCGCGCGGCGAAAACGGCAAGGCCGGCGACGCCAAGACGCCGGGCACGACCAGCGCCAATGTCGCGCAGCAGGCCTACATGGCCGACGTCGCCGCCAAGGTCGTGCTGCCGATGTTCAAGGCGCGCAACAAGCCGTTCGTGCTGGTGTTCTGGTCGCGCGACCCCGACGGCAGCCAGCACAACACCGGCGACAGCCTCAACACCATCACGCCCGGCATCAACGGGCCGACCTCGATGGCCGGCATCAGGAACGCGGACAACAACCTCGCCCAGCTCCGCAAGACGCTGGACGAACTCGGCCTCGCCGCCTCGACCAACATCATCGTCTCCTCCGACCACGGCTTTTCGACGATCTCGAAGGAGAGCAAGACCAGCCCGGCCGCAAAGATCTCCTACGAGGACACGCCGAAGGATTTTCTGCCGATGGGCTTCCTCGCGATCGACCTTGCGAAGGCGCTCGACCTGCCGCTGTTCGACCCCAACGACAAGAACGCGCGTGTTGCAGACAACGCGCATCCGAAGGCGGGCAACGGCTTGCTGGGCAAGGACCCGGCAAAGCCTGATCTGGTGGTCGCGACCAATGGAGGGTCGGACCTGATCTATATTCCCGGCAAGGACCGCAAGCTCGCGGACCGCACCATCAAGGCATTGCTGGAACAGGACTACGTCAGCGGCCTCTTCGTCGACGACGAGTTCGGAAATTTCCCGGGCACGTTGCCGATGTCGCAGCTCGGTCTCAAGGGCAAGGCGGTGGTGCCGCATCCGTCGATCGTGGTCAATTTCCGCTCCTGGTCGTCGGGATGCGAGGAGCCGACCAACTGCTCGGTGCAGATCGCCGACACCGTGCTGCGCCAGGGCCAGGGCATGCATGGCAGCTTCAGCCGCGGCGACACCTTGAACTTCACCGCGGCGATCGGGCCCGACTTCAAATCGGGGTATGTGAGCCCCCTGCCCGTCAGCAACGCCGATGTCGGCGCCACCGCGGCCAGGCTGCTGGGGCTGACGCAAAAGGCAAAGGGCAAGCTGATCGGCCGCGTCATGACGGAAGCGATGCCCAACGGCACAACGCCGACCGCCTATGCCGGCACCGTGAAATCGAAGCCGGCGGCGAACGGTCTGCGCACCGTGCTCAACTTCCAGCGCGTCGGCTCGCAGCGCTATTTCGACGCGGCCGGTTTTCCCGGCCGCACGCTCGGGCTCGATGCCGGCGAAGGCAAGCAGAAGACGGCTGGGAAATAACCCCGCCGCATGTATCTGACTATTGGATGCTCCATATTCCCTTGTGAATGTCGAATTTCACCAAACCTTCAACGCGCATCTTCAGCAAATGGTCGTCAGAACGGGTTGACGTAGTTGAGGATCGCGATCTGGCGCAAAAGCACCCGCCGGATGAAATGCGCGAACCTGACATGATCGGTGTAGATCGCGGCCGTGCCGGTCGCGCCCGCCGGCAGCCGGTGTGCGAGCGCGCTGATCGTCCAGCCTGATGCGCACGACGAACGGCTCGGCAGCGAGCGTCCTCGGCGCCACCGCGGCTCCGGATACCTGCGTCTGCCCCGACGAAATCGCCTGCAACACGGTCTCGACCTTGCCCGGATAGACCACGCCCGGCATGAACTTGAAAGTGACCTCGACTTCCTGCCCCGGCGCGATGTAGCGCGCATCGATCTGCGCGATCGCAGCCGCGATCAAGGTATCCGACGTGTCGATGAATGCCATCACCGGCGCGAGCGGCAGGTTCGCGACCCGCGCTCCCTTGCGCAGCGCGAGATTGGTGACATAGCCGTCGGCCGGCGCATGCACCACGGTCTTGTCCAGATTCCACTGCGCGGCCTCGAGCTGCCCCTTGAGCTGATCGACTTCGGACTGCCGCTGCTGGACGTCGAAGGCCCGGCCGGAATCGCGTTCATAGAGCTGCGTCATCTGCGACAGCCGCAGTTCGGAAAGCTTCAGTTGCGCCTCGATCGCCTTGACCTGCGCCTCATAGGGAACGGGATCGATCCGGAACAGGGTATCGCCGGCCTTCAACGGCGTATTCGCAACGACCGCCACCTCGGTGACCTCTCCCGCGACGCTGGGCACGATGGCGACCGAATTGCGCGCGACCAATGCCGTGCCCTGCGGCGCGCCCCATCCCATCGGGATGAACAGCCCGATGTTGAGGAGCAAGAACACGATGAGCGGCGAAGCCTTCCAGAACATGATTGAAGCGCACGATGCCGAGCTGCACGATCGCAAATAGCAGCGTCAGATAGACCGCCAAGATCGCGATTATCATGGGCGTGTCTCCGCATCACGGCGGGGAATATCGACATAGGCCCAGATCAGCGCGACCGGCCACAGCGCAAAACCGCAGATAAGGGTGATCCAGCCGGCCACCGTCACCGCATCCGCCCATGGGTGGCCGCGGGTTTTGGCGATATGACCCGGCAGCCAGCCTGCGATGCAGAACACCGCAACCGCGCAGGCGACGAGAATGATCAGGACGATCCACGCAAAGATGTCGAGGCCGCTCATGATAGGTCCTCAACTGGCTGGTTGCGGCTCCGGGAATTTCCACTTGCCGTTCAGTATTTCTTCGCGCGGCCGGTAGAGCCGCACGGTGTAATTCCAGCCCTTCATGATCGGCAGGCAGTTCGGAATCTTGCCGTCGCAGCCGCCGAACTGGATGGCGATCGAGCCATCGGCGTTTTTCTCGCCCGTGATGCTGTTGATCGAATAGGCGTCGTAGGGGTTCTTCTCGAAATAGCCTTCGGCATTGTAGAGGCTGACCGACCAGAATGCGTCGACCGGCACGTCCTTGACCGCGAGCTTGTAGATGGTGGTGCCGTCATTCCTGGCCGGCGTGATATTGAGATAGGTCGCGTCCTTGTCCGGGTTGCCGCCCCATCCGGCGGCGGTTCCGATCAGATGACGGATCGGGTCCACTTCGGCCTTTGTGCCGAAGGCCTTCTTGAAGTCGGGTATGGTCGTCGCAAGGACCAGCAGCGCGTCGCGCACCTTCTTCTGGCCGGCCTGATCCCAGTTCGGCGCTTCGAATTTACCCGCGGCCGCCTGGTCGACCTTGATCGCGTCCTGCAGCGCGTGGACCTGCTCGATATCCTTGGGATCAACGGGGTCGACGAGCGTCCGGATCGCAACGGCGACGTACCGCGTGCCGACCTTCTCCTTTGTCAGCGTGTAGCTGCCCTTGCCGTAGACGACTTCCGGCACGTAGTGGTCTTCACTAATGACCTGCATCGACATGAAGCGCTTGCCGGCGTCCGGCAGCGTGATCGTGACCGGTCCTGCATCGAGATCGAAGACGGCAGACGAATACAGCGTGTCGCGGTTGAGGCGAATCACCGTCTGATTGTCGATCCGCGCCGGTTCGCGGCGGTGCAGGAATTTTCCGATGCCACCGCTGTCCCGCAGGAGGCCTGCAAAATACAGATCGGATTCGGCGCGGGGGAAGTTGTCGACGGTGACGGGGACGGTGCTGGCGGGAGGTGATTGTGCCGAAACCAAACCTGCCCAGGCAACCGAACCCAGCAAGGCGCAAAGAATAAGTCCTGGCTTCATCGCAGATACTCCCGTTCGGATCGGTCCCGTTTCAAATCAGACTAGTCGCGGCGTCTTCACTTCTCCTGCTCCAGCGGTGGCAGCTTCCAGGCTCCCGTCATCGCGGCCTTGCTCGGACCATAGACGCGGGCGACGAGACTGCATTTGCCGGCCGGCGCAGGCAGCCAGTTGCTTTCCTTGTCCTTGCCGGGCGAAGCGTTGCTGACATAGATATCGAGCGAACCATCCTTGCCATAGACGAGTCCTTTGGTGCGGTCGCCGATCGAATAGCGGTTGATCGGGTTGGCATAGAGAAACCGGTCGGGGATCGTATACATGGTCATGGACCAGAAGAACTTTGCCGGCGGCAGGCTCGCCTTGGTGAAGCGAACCGTCGACGGCTTGCTGCCGTCACAGACGTAGCCGCCATACCAGGCTTCCTCGAGCGAGTTGCCGTAAAGGCCTTTCATGGCACCGACGTCGCGCTGCAGGTAATTGGTTTTCAGTTGCGCACGCGAGCCGAACAGGCCGTTGGTGCTGAAGGTCTTGGCCGCGAGTGCGTCGATCTCCGCCTGCCCCTCCTTCACGCCGGCATCGATCGCCGCCAGCGTCGCGGGATCGACCTTGGAGGCGTCCCACGACTTGCCCGGACTGATACCGATCTTCTCAAAGCGCTTTCGAATCGCGACTTCGCTCGGGTGTGGTGGCTCGGCGAATTGCAGCAGGAAGTTCAGATAGCCGATGAAATCATGCGTCCGCGCCTTGGCCTTGTCGTAGGGCGGGAAGTCGATAACAGGCGGCGCTGGTGGCGCGGGCTGTTTCAGGAAGGCGCTGAGCGGCTGCAGCTTGTATTGCGCCTGTATTGCCTTGACGTTGGGAACATCCTCAGGACCTTGCAAAGCCGTTCGCGTCAGCGTTCCCACAATGTCGGTTTCAGCCGTGAACACCAGCTTGATCCCGGCGGGCTTCTTTCCCTTCCATTTCGGGCCGGCAATCATGTAGTTGCCGGCGCCGAAGCCGGTTGAACGTACGCCGACGTAAGCAAAGTTCTGCGTGAACAGGTCGATCCACTGCATCACGTAATAACGATCCTTCGGCACCGCAGGGACGCTGACCACCATCGGCTCGGCGCGCAGGTCGAGCCACGCCCAGGAATATGGCGTGTCGTTGTTCGGCGTGACGATGTCCTTGTTGTCGGGCGTGAACGGCTCGGAATAGTGCCGGAATTTGTTGAAGCCGCCGACATATCCATTCGCCGTCTTGTCGACGGCTTGCGTGCGCCAGGTCTGATAACTTTCCATCATGGCGTAGGAATAGACATAGGCGTCCTTGGCGATCGCCTGCGCCTCCGCCGGGGAAGCGGTTTGCGCCGATGAAGCCGTGGCAGCGACCAAATTGACGACCAGCCACGCAACGAACAAGGCATGACGGACGGCATTGGCGAGAAATGCGGACATTGAACCGCCCCGATCGCGTTTGAGATGGCCATAAGGGGGAAATTATCCGGCCCGCCCGTGGGCGAGCCGGTACAGATGCAGCGTCCCTTACTTGATCCCGCGCTGCTGGAGCTGCTGCTCGATCATCTGATTCACGCCGGAGCGGATCTTGTCGATGCTTTGGGCGCGCTGCCCGGCCCTCTGCCTTTGATCCTTGATGTCGTCCATCATCTCTTCCAGGATGTTGGTCGGCACGAAACTTGGCGGGAACGCGCGCGGCGGAAACTCCTTGAACGTCATCACGAACGCGCCGACTTCGTCCATCGCGCCGTAGACCGATCCGACGTGGTTGAGCTGCCAGTCCCAGAAGGTGTTGGATGTGATGTCGGCCCGTTCGAACGGATCCTGGAACAGGTTGTAAATCTTTGCCAGTCTGAGTTTGGTAAACGGCTCCGCCCAAACCTGCATCGTTCCGGGAGCTCGCTGTTCGGCGTAGACGTATTTGTAGTCGCCCGTGCGGAACGCCACCAACGATCCGTCGTCGTCGGCGTAGAAGAACTTGTTACGCGCGCTTTTCGTCCCGTTGTTTATACCGGCGGTGCCGCTGACGTTGCGGAGGAAGCCGGACTGGTCGTAGCCGTCGAGGTGGACCTTGTAGTTGATGCCGTTAGCCGTGTAGCCAGCCTTGAGCTTGTTCACGATATCAGGCTCGCCGGCGGCAGCGCAGAGCGTGGGTATCCAATCGTTGTGGCTCATCATCTCATTGGTGACCGTGCCTGGCTTGATGACGCCCGGCCATCGGACCAGACAGGGTACGCGGAAGGCGCCTTCCCAGTTGGTGTTTTTCTCTGAGCGGAACCAGGTCATGGCGCCGTCCGGCCAGGAGTTCATGTGCGGCCCGTTGTCGCTGGAGTAGACGACAATGGTGTTGTTCGCGATCCCCATGTCATCCAGGGCCTTGAGCACGGTACCGACCATGTCGTCGTGCTCCAGCATACCGTCGATGTATTCGCTATCGCCGTGAGTGTAGCGACCGCGATGATCCTTTCGAACGTGCGTCCGCAGGTGCATGCGCGTCGCGTTGAGCCAACAGAAGAACGGCTTTCCGGCGGCCTGCTGCCGTTTCATGTAGTCGATGGCTGCGGCCGACGTCTCGTCATCGATAGTCTCCATCCGCTTCTTGGTGAGCGCTCCGGTATCCTCGATGGTCTGTTTGCCGATTTTGCCGAAGCGCGGATCGACAGTGGGGTCGTCGCGGTCACTTGCCTTGCATTTCAGGACGCCGCGCGGGCTGAACTTGGCAAAATAGGCCGGATCCTTCGGATAGTCCGGCAGTTCCGGCTCTTCTTCCGCATTGAGATGGTAGAGATTTCCAAAGAACTCGTCGAAGCCATTCACTGTCGGGAGCGATTCGTTGCGGTCGCCGACGTGATTTTTGCCGAACTGACCGGTGGCGTAACCCAGGTTCTTGAGCAGACCACCGATCGAGGGATCAAGCTGGCTCATGCCCATTGGCGCGCCGGGGTAGCCGACCTTGGTCAGGCCGCTACGGATGCCGTGCTGACCGGTCAAAAACGCTGCGCGGCCCGCGGTACATGACTGCTCGCCATAGTAGTGAAGGAACTTGATCCCTTCCCGGCCGATGCGATCGATGCCCGGCGTCTCATAACCCATCACGCCATTCGAGTAGGCACTGATGTTCGCGACGCCGACATCGTCACCCCAGATGACCAGGATATTTGGCTTGCGGCCGGCCGCTGCAGTAGGCGCTGGAGCAGGAGCCGCCGCAGGGGCTGCCGGCGCGCCTTCTGCGCCTGTGCCAACGCGCCGGAGGTTATCGCCGCTGCCGCCACCAGCGCCGACGAGCCGAGCAAAATATTGCGACGGTTGAGAGTCCGTTCTTCGTTTTCGTTCGATGAGGTTTCGTGTCGTCCCTTGTCGGTATCGCTAGGCATGCAACGCTCCTTCCGCACTGTGAGGACTAACGATTATTCCGTTGCTGCAGTCCTCTTCACGCAACGAATTCCAACGTGACTTGTCGACGTATCGATCGCCTCCATCAGGGGGCGCTCGCCCCTGCCTTCTCCAGCTTCGCCATCACCGCGTCGAGGTTGAAGCTCGCTGGCTTCTGCCGCACCGGAAATTCCTTGAAGCTTTGCAGCCACTGCGTAGCGAGCGCCTGCATCGGCACCTGGACGAAGGCGCGCTCCGCCATCCACTTGTTATAGAGAATGGACTCGTCGCCGCGCTCGAACGGATCGGAGCGCAAGTTGAATAGCTTCGGTATGCGCAGATCGGTGAATTGACCGGACCAAACCCCGATGCCCTTGTTGTTCTGCTCCAGGAAAACAGACTTCCATTCGTTGACACGAATCGCGACGAGCTGGCCGTCATCATTCCAGTAGACGAACTCCTTGCGCGGCGCTTCCTTCGCTTCGCCCTTGAAGAAGGGAATGAGATTGAAGCCGTCGAGATGGACCTTGAACGTCTTGTTGCCGATCTGCGCTCCCCGCCTGCATTTGTCGACGATATCAGGGTCGCCGCCAGCGGCGGCAAAGGTCGGTATCAGGTCGTAATGCGAGAACATCTCGTTGTAGACGGTGCCGGGCCTGATCGTGCCGGGCCAGCGGATTACCGTCGGCACGCGAAAGGCGCCCTCCCAGTTGGTCGCCTTCTCGCCGCGGAAGGGCGTGGTGCCGCCATCCGGCCAGGACATCACCTCGGCGCCGTTGTCGCTGGTGAACAGGACGATGGTGTTGTCGGCGATGCCGAGGTCGTGACGAGCTTCTTCAGCAACTGGCCGACCAACCCGTCAAGCTCCACCATGCCATCGGGGTAGACTCCGAGCTTGGTCTGCCCCTCGGAAGCAGGCTTCAGATGCGTCCACACATGCATGCGCGTCGGGTTGAAGTAGCAGAACCACGGCGTGTTTGCCTTCTGCTTGCGGTCGATGAAATCGATCGCCGCGCCGATGAATTCCTCGTCCACCGTCTGCATCCGCTTGGTGTCGAGCGGGCCGGTATTTTCGATCACCTGCTTGCCGACCCGCCCGTAGGCGGGATCGACGGTCGCATCGTCGGTGTCGCTGGCTTTGCATTTGAGCACGCCGCGCGGCCCGAATTTGGCCCGGAACTTCGGATCCTTGGGGTAATCCGGATTTTGCGGCTCTTCCTCGGCGTTGAGATGATAGAGATTGCCGAAGAATTCGTCGAAGCCGTGTACGGTCGGCAGGTATTCGTTGCGGTCGCCGAGATGGTTCTTGCCGAATTGCCCGGTGGCATAGCCGAGCGGCTTCAAGGCTTCCGCGACACTCATGTCTTCGGCGCGAAGTCCGATGTCTGCGCCGGGCAGACCGACCTTGGTCAGGCCGGTCCTGATCGGTGATTGCCCGGTGATGAAGGCCGCGCGCCCTGCGGTGCAGCTTTGCTCGCCATACCAGTCGGTAAACAGCGCGCCTTCCTTGGCGATGCGGTCGATGTTCGGCGTGCGGTAGCCCATCACGCCCAGATTGTAGGCGCTCACATTGAACCAGCCGATGTCGTCGGCCATGATCATGAGGATGTTCGGCTTCCTGCCGGATGCCGCGGCAGATGCGGCCGGCCCTGCGGGTGCCGCCTTTTGCGCCTGGGCCAGCGCGCCTGATGTCATCGCCGCAGCCGCCACCAATGTCGAGGTGCCGAGCAGAATGTTGCGGCGGTTGATCGGCTTTGCTTCGGTCTTGCCGGACGAGATCGCTGCCTGATCTTGGCCTTCCGCTTGACGGCTCATTCGACTCTCCGTTCTTTGGGGATCCAGGTGCTGGCTTGCTCCTGATACGCAGCGATGACTCCTCCTGCTGCACGATCGGAGATTGAGAATCATTTATTCAGCGATGCGGCTCCTCTTGACGCATCTGAATCCAACGTGACTTGTCGACGTATCGATCGGTTCGGCATGCCGCGCCGCCGGCCGATATCGGCGGCAATAGTTTGGCGCACACAGATGCGAGCCGCCCTTCAGGACTTTTCGCGGAATCCTGATCGCGGGTTGACATGCGTCGTAGCTGGCGTCCTCGCCGCCGCCGCGCGGATTTTGCGGAATGCAGCAGGCCTTTGGCGCATCGGCTTCGTGTTGTTGCGACCACCAGTCCGAGGTCCATTCCCAGACGTTTCCGATCATGTCGTGGACGCCGTAGCCGTTCGGCGGGAACGCGGTCACCGGCGAGGTGCGCTCATAGCCGTCTTCATTCAGGTTCTCGATCGGGAAGTTGCCCTGCCAGGTATTCGCCATATGCTTTTCGGCAGGCACAAGCGCGTTGCCCCAGGCGAACTCTTCACCCTCGAGCCCGCCCCGCGCGGCAAATTCCCATTCGGCTTCGGTCGGCAGATCCTTGCCGGCCCATTTCGCGTAAGCCAGCGCGTCAGCATAGGACACGTGCACGACAGGATGGTTGTCGAGCACATTGATGTTGCTCTTCGGACCTGACGGGTGCCGCCAGTCTGCGCCCTTCATGAAGGTCCACCACTGGCTCCAGTCGCCGAGACTGGTAACGCGGCGCGGTGGCAGGAACACCAAAGACCCCGCATAGATCATGTGGGGCAGCGCGCCGGGATAGTCTTCCGGTTTCGGAGGAACTTGTGCGGTGGTGACGTGACCCGTCGCCTTCACAAATTCCTTGAACTGCCGGTTCGTCACCGGCGTGCGGTCGATCCAGAAGCGATCGACCGACAACGCGGTGTGACGGCGCCTCTTCGGGATAGTGATGGTCGGATCCCATGCGGAACGTTCCGCCGGGAATGAAGACCATCGCGCCAGATCCAGTCACATCTGGCGCGCGCCGTTCCGTTTCAGCCTCAGCCTGCGACATCACGATCTCCCGCACGGGCTGGGTTCCGCCCTACCGGCAGTAATCCCAGAACCCCTGCGTGCGGGAAGGATCGGTGTAGTACCAGCACATGCCCGGCGCCGGGGCCGCGCCTGCCCATGCGGCCGCCGTTGCAGCCGTGACCATGCCAATCGCGGCGCCAGCCGCGATCGCGCCGCCGCGGGGCCAGCCATACGCAGCAGGCCGCGCCCAGCGGACGCCGCCGCCACCATATCCCGGCCTCACCACCGCAGCGCCGCGCACCGCTGGGCCGCGCACCACCGTTCTGCTCCGATAGGCCGCGGCATTGCCGCGCGGTCCAACCGCAACACCACTGCGGCGCACGACCGCACGAATTTCGACGACGTCGCCGGTCTGCTGCCTTGCCCTGGGATACCAGTGCAGCGCTCCCCATAGGGCTCAGGGCGGACGATGGGCTGGAAGACGCAGCTATCCCGCCGATACTTAATATGGCGACCAGTGCGATCGAATTGAGCGATTGTCGTATCCGGCGAGCAAGGATGGTTGTTGTCGGTAGCATTGTCAGCTCCCTTTCATTTCTCTCTCGCTGCGAACCCCGACGCAGCGTTACATCAGCCCTCTTGTCCTATTTTAGACGAGCGATCCGCAGCGTTCGGCCGTTTCTATTTGTCGTTGTATTCCAAGCATAAGCGAAATTTTCCCGCCTGTGACGTACAGTTTGTGCCAAATGTTGCGCCCTCCGGTTCGTCTCGCATTTGCGAAAAATACCGCCGGTTCGCGACGCATTGCCGCATTTTCCCGGCAGAATCGACTTTGAGGGGGAGCATTTTGCCGTCACAATCGCAACGCGAAGAGCAAGTCATTACAGAAGCTTGGCCGCTGCAAAGACGAGGCAGGCGCGATGGGACATTTCGCGGCGCTACGCAGGCAGACAATCGAAGGTTTCGAGGAACTCAAGGAAATCGTTCCCGGCACGCGCCGCGAGCTCGTTCAGCTTGAACGCGGAAAGATCAGCGGCGAGATCGCGCACGCCCTGATCGGCGATCTGCCGATCGACACGGCAAACTTCAATCTCGGCATCAGGACGAAGGGCGGATCGCCCAGGGATCGCATCGGAATCGGATTGCTCGCCGCCAGTGCCGGCCACGTCGTGCGTTCGTCCTATGAATCCCGTCCCGGCGACGTGCTGGTGATGCAGCCCGGTTGCGAGCACGAGAACAGGTACCATGGGGGCGCTTCCGTCATCGTCGTGATGGCATCGGAGGCCGACATCGCGTCATCGTATGCCACGGAAGCGCGGATGCGCGATCCATCGTGCTGGTGGCGAAAGCACTACAAAGGCAATGCCGAGACGGTCAAACGCACCATTCCCCACCTGCAATCGCTGCTCGGGAGGCTCGGTACGATGTCGCTGACGCTGGAGGCCGCAGAGTTCTGGAAGCGGGCGGTGATCGAGGCGGTCACCGCCAACGTCGCAGCCGGGATGTCCTCGGAGCGCGATGGCCCACTTCCTTCCGCGTTGAAGATCGTGAGACAGGTCGAGGAATATCTGGACGCGCGGCCCACCGAACCCGTTCATATTTCCGAGATTTGCAGCCACCTTCACGCGTCGCGACGCACGCTGCATCGCGCCTTTCACGAGGCGCTCGGAACCGGCCCTATCGCTTTTCTTCGCCACCGCCGGCTGTGTGCCGCCCACACCGCGTTGCGCTCGGGTGAGGATATCCAGACGATCTCGGCTATCGCAATGCAGTTCGGCTTCCAGAATTTTGGCCGCTTCGCCGGCTACTACCATCAATTGTTTGGCGAGTACCCGTCCGACACGCGGCAGCGGCACCGGCCACTGCCCGATCTGCGACAACGGCAGCGGCGGATGCAGCCAACATCCAACGGGCTAGCCGATCTGCCATAGCCCCTTGTGGATGTCGAACTTGACGAGGCCTTCGTCGCGCATCTTCAGCAGCAGGGATTGGCAGGCTTCCTCATTGGGAAGGTTGGCACGCCGCATCAGTTGATAGGCCTTTTGCGGCTTCTCGCGAAGCGCATCCAGGATATTTTCGCGATCTTTCAGCATCACTGCTCCTGCAATCCAGAACCGACGTTCACGATGAAGTGCTCAGGTATGTGGCGCGCCATCTTGTCGACAATACGCCGGTTTGCGGGATCGACGCCAACCGTCCGCCTGTTGTGTTTCCGGAGTATTCGAAGAAGCGGCAACCACCAGCTAATGCTAATCGTCATCGGCCTTTGCGGAGAGCTTCGGGCTCGGCTCGGCGATGGGCTGTGTGTTGCGAACCGCTTGAGCCAGCATCAGGCGCAACTCATCCTTCGTCATCGGAGGTTGCCGCGTTGTCGATGATTTCCATTGTGCCATCAGACTCATATGGGGAGTCGTGAGCCGGTATTAAACCCCCAGACGCCGGGAATTTCGTTCCACCCATCCTACAAAAAAAAACGGCGGGAATGACCCCGCCGTTCTTCAACCATTAGTCGCCGGATGAAACCTACAGCATCCCCATGTCCAGCATGCCCGGCAACTGCGCGAGCGGCAGCGCGGCGGCGCCGATCAGGGTTGCGACCATTGCCGTGAGGCGATGGTTGATGCGCCGCTTGCCGCGCATCTGGCTGGCAAGCCATTCCAGCACCTTGGTATCGATGTTGGCGGCCTGCGTCGGCGCCCAGCTCTCGATGTCGGTATCGGGCGACAGCGCAACCGTGCGCGGCGGCACCGGCAGGCCGGACTCGGAGGCCGCGTGATGGGCGACCGCCTTGGCCAGGAGATCGTCGAAACGTCCGTCGTCGGTTCGTTCGGCAGCGGCATCGCTGATTTCAAACAGCGCCTCGACTTCGGCGCGGCTCACCGGCTGATGCTCGACCTCGCTGACGGTCAGGATACGCGCGCACCAGGCGGCGTCGTCGGCATCGAGCGCGCGGGAAAAATGGATACGGCCCTTGGTGGTGGGCCCCTCGCCGGTGATCACGCCGTCGCGCACGATCGTGAGCGCGTGGGCTGCGGTCTGGCGGCAGGACGGTTGCGGCACGTCGGACGTTTCAGCAGACGTTTAGCGATGTTGGCAGTCGGGGCAGGCATTGTTGCACTTCTCAATTTCTAATCCAGCCCAGCATTTCCATACCGGGCATGAACGAGCGGTTAACGAATCGAAACTGGCATTTCGAGATTTTTGAGACCGTTGCCAATTGGTCGCTGTGACGTCGGTCACGGTTCAGGCCACGCCGCCGGCGGGCCGCGTGATGAACATCAAAAAGCGATGTCGGGGCAACCCGGACAATCGCGGCAATCGGTTCTTTCCCCGCAGGCGCGCAGATCAAAAGAAGATGCTAGGAGTTCCACGCTTGCGGAGAAGGATCTCACCTTTTTACGTGAGCCGGTTCCTTTAGCCGTCGCGCGAGACTATAATCACCATGACGAATTCCCCTGTAACTAGAATGAGATGAGGTCAGATCATGGCACTCCAGATTGGCGCAACCGCCCCCGATTTCGAAGCCCAGACCACCGAGGGAAAGATCAAATTCCACGACTGGATCGGCAATGACTGGGCGCTTTTGTTCTCGCATCCGAAGGATTTCACGCCGGTTTGCACCACCGAACTCGGCGCTCTCGCAAAATTGAAGCCGGAATTCGACAAGCGTGGCGTCAAGCTGATGGGCCTCAGCGTCGATGCCGTCGACCGCCACGCGAAGTGGTCGGAGGACATCAAGGAGACGCAGGGCGCGGCGCCGAACTATCCGATGATCGGCGACACCGATTTCAACGTCTCCAAGCTCTACGACATGCTGCCGGCCTCGACGTCGGGCGATCCGCCACGCGCACGCCCGCCGACAACCAGACCGTCCGCAACGTCTTCATCATCGGGCCGGACAAGAAGATCAAGCTGGTGCTGGTCTATCCGATGACCACGGGGCGCAATTTCGCGGAAATCCTGCGCGTGATCGACTCCCTGCAGATGACGGCCAAGCATCGCGTCGCGACGCCGGCCGACTGGCAACAGGGCGAGGACGTCATCATCGCGGGCTCGGTCAGCGACGACGAGGCGAAGACGATCTATCCGGCGGGCTGGAAGTCGCCGAAGCCCTACATCCGGATCGTGCCGCAGCCGAAGTGACGAGAGGCCTAGAACCTTCGCCACCACCCAATTCGCCACGAGCAGTCCGGCGGTCGAGGAGACCGCCGTCACGAACGCGCCCCAGCTGACGTCGACGATCACAACCGGCCAGCTCCAGTCCTTGAGCATCGACAGCGAGGTGAGGTCAAAGGTCGCATAGCAAAACAGGCCGAACAGCGCGCCATAGAGCAGCGTCGATTGCCAGGTCGCGCCCTGCCCGCCGCTGACGAAGATCACGGTGCCGCCGACATAGAGCAGATAGAACAGGATCGCAGGCACGAGCTTGATCTCGCCCAGCATGCGGCCGACCTGCGAGGTGAAGAAGTCCTTGGCGACAATGCCGAGAAACAGGAAATCGATGTGGGACGATGACGAGCAGCGTCACCAGATAGAGTACGACGTATCGGTTCACGGTGGCCTCCAGCCCGGGAAACGAGGGCAATCATACAGAAATATATACGAATGTGGAGGCTTCCGGTTTCACGGGCGGCGGTTTCGCCCCCGTGACGCTGCGCTCAGGCGGCGCGGACGCGATTGAGGAATTTTTCGACCTCGCCCTTCAGCTGCAGGCTTTCGCTCGACAGATTCTGCGCGGACGCAAACATCCGGCTCGAGGTCTCGCCGGTCTCGTCAGCGCCCTGCGCGGCGTTGCGGATGTTGGCCGCGACATCGGCCGTGCCGCTGGCCGCCGCGCGAACGCTCTGGGCGATGTTCTGGGTGGCGCCGCGCTGCTGCTCGACCGCCGCCGAGATCGAGGTGGCGATATCGCTGATGCGCTCGATGGTCTGGCCGATCGCCTTGATCGCGCTGACCGACTCTTCGGTGGCAAGCTGCATGTTGCCGATCTGGCTGGAGATCTCCTCGGTGGCCTTCGCGGTCTGGCCCGCGAGGCTCTTGACCTCCTGCGCCACCACGGCAAAGCCGCGGCCGGCGTCGCCTGCCCGCGCCGCCTCGATGGTGGCGTTGAGCGCCAGCAAATTGGTCTGCTCGGCGATCGAGGTGATCAGTTTCACCACGTCGCCGATCCGCGCGCCGGCTTCCGACAATTCGTTGATGCGCTGGTCGGTGGCGGCCGCCTGCTTGACGGCATCGGCCGCGATCCCGTTCGATTCCTGGACCCGGCGGGTGATTTCCGCGATCGAGCTGGAGAGCTCGTCGGACGCTGTCGCCGCGGTGCGGACATGCTCGGAGGCGGTCTCGGAAGCGCCGGCCGATTTGCCGGAGAGCCCGGCGGTGGTCCGCGCGGTCTCGGTGAGCTGCCGCGCGACGCGCTCGAATTCGCCGGAGGAGTTCAGCACCTTGTCGAGGATGCTGCCGACGCTGGTCTGGAACTCGTCGACGAAACCGCGCAGTTCGGCCTTGCGCTGATCGGCGGCAGCAACGGCGGCCGCGGTCTGCTCCTCGCGCATCCGGCGGCGTTCGGCCGAGTTGTTCTTGAAGACGGCGAGGGTACGCGCAATCTCTCCGATCTCGTCCATGCGGTCTTCGCAATCGATCGCAACATCGGGTTTGCCGTTGGCGATCGCGGTGAGCGAGGCCGTGACCGAGGTCAGCGGCTTGGTCACCCGCCGCACGATCAGCGTGGTCAGCAGCATCACGAGCAGCGCCGCGAAACCTGCCGCGATCGCCATGTTCTGGATGGCATGCGACAGCATGGTCTCGTAATGCGCCATCGGGATGCCGACATATAGAAGCCCGATCACCTTTCCCGGCCGGACTCATGATCGGATAGTAGGCCGTCATGAACGTCTTGCCGAACAGCGTCGCCGGTCCCTTGTAGGCCTCGCCGCGGCGCACGACCGCCTGCCCGGGTGGTCGGGGGCGAGCTGGGTGCCGACGGCGCGGTCGCCGTTTTCCTTCTTGACGTTGGTGGTGCGGCGGACGAACTGGTTGCTGGCCTCGTCATAGACGAACAGGGTCGCGTTGCCGCCGGTATAGCCGACGGCGCGGTCGACAATCGCGTGGTCCTTGAACTCGGGCATCTTGGGAATTTCGGCGCGGGTGACGGCCCCGTCCTTGATCGTGATCTTGGCGTCGCCGTAGGTCTCGGCAAACGCCAGGCTCAGCGTGCGCAGGTTGACTTCGATGTCCCGCAGCGCCCGGTCGCCGAATTCCGATGTCAGCGACCAATGGGCCGCTCCTACAACCAGCGCGGTATTTACGGCAATCAGGAATATGGCGCAGATAACGGCCTTGGTGCCGAGCCGAAGATTGAGCGTCGGCAGGAACTTTCCAATCGATCGCGTGGTCATAACGAGAAATCCCCCAAAATCGAGCCCAATCTGAACTTTTTTGCTTACGATCGCATTAATGGGCACAACCCTTGGCAAAGGCTGAGGAATTCAAAGGAACCTATGCGCGCATGACCGCCATCGTCTGGTACCGCGACGACCTCCGCATTTCCGATCATCCCGCGCTGTCCGCAGCCGCCAAATCACACGCATCGATTGCGTTCATTTACGTGCTCGACGACAGAGCGCCGGGCATTCGGCCATTGGGCGGCGCGGCGCGATGGTGGCTGGCGCAGTCGTTGCGCGCCTTGCAGGCAAGCCTGGCCGAGCGTGGTGCATCGCTGGTGTTGCGCAAGGGATCGGCGCCTGCGGTCATCACCGCGCTCGCCCGCGAGATCGGCGCCGAGGCGGTCTATTGGAACGAGATCGCGCAGGCGCCACACCGGGCCATGGAAGATCAGGTTGCCGCCGCGCTGGCGAGATAGGCATTGCCGTCGCATCGCTTCCCCGGCGACCTGCTGGCTTCGCCGGGCCAGATCCGCAACAAGGAGAACCGGGGCCTGCGCGTGTTCACCCCATTCTGGCGGCGGGTGCAGGCGCTGGGCGATCCGCCGAAGCCGTTGCCTGCGCCGAAGACGCTGAAGGGCGTGGCGGACCTCGCCGGCGATAGGCTGGAGGACTGGAAGCTCGAGCCGACCCGGCCGGATTGGGCCGGCGGCCTGCGCGACACCTGGAAGCCGGGCGAGGCCTCCGCGCAAGCGGCCCTCAAGGCGTTCCTCGACGGCGGCATTGCCGGCTATTCCGGCGATCGCGACCGGCCCGACCGCGACGGCACCTCGCGGCTCTCACCGCATCTTCGTTTCGGCGAAATCAGTCCGCGCCAGATCTGGCATGCCGCGCGCTTTGCCGCGGCCGAGCACCCTCGCCTGTCCGCCGACATCGAAAAATTTCTCAGCGAACTCGGTTGGCGCGAGTTCTGCCGTCATCTGCTGTTCGACGTCCCCGATCTCGCCACGCGCAACCTGCAGCCCCTTTCGACGGCTTTCCATGGAAGCACGATGCCAAGGCCTTGCGCGCATGGCAGCGCGGCCTGACCGGCTATCCCATCGTCGATGCCGGCATGCGCGAACTCTGGCACACCGGCGTCATGCACAACCGGGTGCGGATGGTGGTGGCGTCGTTCCTGGTCAAGCATCTCCTGATCGACTGGCGCGAAGGCGAGCAATGGTTCTGGGATACGCTCGTCGATGCCGATGCCGGCAGCAACCCGGCGAACTGGCAATGGGTGGCGGGCTCGGGCGCCGACGCCGCGCCCTATTTCCGCGTCTTCAATCCGATCCTGCAGGGCGAGAAGTTCGATCCCGATGGCGTCTATGTCAGGCGCTGGGTGCCGGAGCTGGCGGCATTGCCCGACAAGCTCATTCATCAGCCCTGGACCGCGACGCCGCTTGAACTCGCAAGTGCAGGCATCGAACTCGGCAAGACCTATCCGCATCCGATCGTCGATCACAAGGTGGGCCGCGAACGCGCGCTAACGGCTTACGCGACGATCCGCGGCAATTAGGTTTTTGTCGGTGAGCGATTGACCAGCAGCACGGCGGCGGCGCACGCGATCATGCCGGCTATCGCGACGGCATCGAGCCGCTCGTCGAACAACACGAAGGCCATCAGCGAGGTCACGGCCGGCACCAGATAGAACAGGCTCGCCACCGATGTCGCGGCCTGGTGCCGGATCAGCCAATACAGCAGGCCGATCGAGCCGATCGACAGCACCACCGCGAGCCAGACCAAAGCGAGAATGAATTCGGTGGTCCAATGCACCACGCGCTGCTCGAACAGGAACGCGCCGATCGCAAAGAACACGGTCACCGCGACATATTGCACGAGGTTGCCGCTGCGCCAGTCGATGCGGCTGCAATAGCGCCGCTGGTAGAGCGTGCCGAGCGTGATGCTGACCAGCGATATCGCCGACGCGATCCAGCCCCAGCCGGCCTGCCCGCCCATCGGCCGGTCGTGCAGGATCAGCGCAACGCCGGCAAGCCCGATCAACAGCCCGCCCCATTGCATCGCGGTCACGCGCTCGCCGAGCCAGCGGTTGGCGATGGTGGACGTCAGGATCGGCTGCAGGCCCGGGATCAGCGCCGACAGGCCCGCAGGGATGGACAGCGAGATCGCGACCGCCGTGCCGCCGAGATAGACGCCATGCACCAGAATGCCGGCGACGATGCTGTGCCCGATCTCGGCGCGATTTGGCCAGACCGGCCGGACGACGGCGCAAATGACGGCCATCAGCACCACGACAAGGGCCATGCGGATCGCCAGATAGGTCAAGGGATCGGCATTGTTGATGACGTATTTGGTGCCGATGAAGCCGGTGCTCCACAGCAGGACGAAAATCGCCGGCGCCGCGCGGGCGGCGAATTTGTCGAAATCCTGTTTCATTTGCCGCCCCTGTTGCCCGATCATATGCTATGCGGCAAGAACCGATCGCGCCGGGACCTTGCGCGATTTCACATATCGAAGCCTGATATCTCGAACGAGGAATGCCATGGATGTTCGCGCCGCCGTCGCCGTCGCTGCTGGAAAGCCGCTGGAAGTAACGACCGTTCAGCTCGAGGGACCGCGCGAGGGCGAAGTGCTGGTCGAGATCAAGGCGACCGGCGTCTGCCACACCGACGAATTCACATTGTCCGGCGCCGATCCGGAAGGGCTGTTTCCGGCGATCCTCGGCCATGAAGGCGCGGGCGTCGTGGTCGACATCGGCAAGGGCGTCACCAGCGTCAAGAAGGGCGATCACGTCATTCCGCTGTACACGCCGGAATGCCGGCAGTGCCCGTCCTGCCTGTCGCGCAAGACCAATCTCTGCACCGCGATCCGCGCCACCCAGGGCCAGGGCCTGATGCCCGACGGCACCTCGCGCTTCTCGATCGGCGGCAAGCCTGTTCATCACTACATGGGCACCTCGACATTCGCGAATTACACCGTGCTGCCGGAGATCGCGGTGGCGAAAATCCGCGAGGACGCGCCGTTCGACAAGGTCTGCTACATCGGCTGCGGCGTCACCACCGGCATCGGCGCCGTCATCAACACCGCGAAGGTCGAGCAAGGCGCCAAAGCGATCGTGTTCGGGCTCGGCGGCATCGGGCTCAACGTGCTGCAGGGCCTGCGGCTCGCCGGCGCCGACATGATCATCGGCGTCGACATCAACAACGACCGCAAGGCGTGGGGCGAGCGGTTCGGCATGACGCACTTCGTCAATCCGAAAGAGCTCGGCAAGGACCTCGTCCCTCACCTCGTCGACATGACGAAGGCGGGCGCGGACCAGATCGGCGGCGCCGACTACACGTTCGACTGCACCGGCAACGTCACCGTGATGCGGCAGGCGCTGGAAGCCTGCCACCGCGGCTGGGGCCAGTCGATCGTGATCGGCGTGGCGCCGGCCGGCGCCGAGATTGCGACGCGGCCGTTTCAGCTCGTCACCGGCCGGGTCTGGAAAGGGACGCGCCTTCGGCGGCGCGCGCGGCCGCACCGACGTGCCGAAGATCGTCGACTGGTACATGCAGGGCAAGATCCAGATCGACCCGATGATCACGCATGTGATGCCGCTCAACGAGATCAACAACGCGTTCGAACTGATGAAGCGCGGCGAGTCGATCCGCGGCGTGGTGACGTTCTAGCGCGAGGTCAGACTTGCAGGGCAACGCGCCGGGACGCGATCAGCGCCACTCTTCCGGGCAGGCATCGACGATCTTCCAGAGCTCGCCGCCGTTCTTGATCTTCTTCATCTCGGTGGTGAGCCCGCCATTGCGGCGGATCCAGTCCTTCACGGTGTTCGGATAATAGGACATCAGGTCCGACGTCCCTTCCGAACTCGTGACCTTGATGCCGAAGGTGAAGGCCTTGTCGTAATAGGCCTGGTGGAATCCGAGGCTCGCCTTCGGCGTCACGCAGATCTTGTTCATCGGCACGATGCCGAACACCAGCGTGCAGGCCGAATTGCAGATGCCGTCGATGATGACGCGCTCCTTGCGGTCGCGGATGCGCTTGTACTTGGCCTTGTACTCCTCGACATATCCGCCGTGGTCGCGCGTGATATGCAGGTCGGCGCGCGCCGGCGTCGCGACCAGCACCGAGAGGAACAGCAGGGCAAGGGACGTGATGCGCATGGATCGAAAGGGAACCGGATAGCCGTGGTTAGACGCGGGATAAGCGGTCCGCCAGGCAAGGACAAGACAGCAGAACTCTGGCCGGACTGTGTTGGGAATTCGTTAAGCATCCCTGAGGCCAAAAATGGGCACATTGGGGCGGTTTTCCGCAGCTTTTCTACCGGCTTTCCTGCGGTGCGGGACCGGATCGGCCAGGCCGAGCGAGGCCCTGGATTTTGGACAAATCGGCAGTTTTCCTCATATCTTGTTGATTTAACATGCTTTATTCCGTCGTACAAGCGGCTATCGGCCCGGCCCGAAATCGCTATAGTTTCGGGCGACGCTTCCGGAGAATCGACATGACCAAAGCCAAGTTTTTGATCGCCGCCGCCCTGCTGTCCGCCGCGACCCTGGCCCCCGGCCTGGCCGATGCCCGCCACAATCGGCACCACCTGCACAATTGGGGCCTGCCCTACCCGATCAGCTACCTGCACAATTACGGCCCCGGCCCGCAGCCCGGCACCTTCGCCTTTTACGATGGCCCCTCCACCATCCTCTGCCGCCAGAGCGCGGCCGCCTATATCGGCCAGGACCGCCGGCGGCATCCCTGCTACTAGCTCCGCCGCTGGCCCTGCCGGGCCAAGTCTGATAATCGACCCCTCGCACGCGCTCGTAGCTCAGCTGGATAGAGCATCGGATTTCGATTCCGAGGGTCGGGAGTTCGAATCTCTCCGAGCGCGCCAGCCCCACCTTCACCAAGCTTCACTCGCCACTGCCAATCGTCGCCACGACGTGAAGGAAAGCCTTATAAAATAAGGATTTATCGCATTACTGGCAGTCGCCGGCCGTCGCTCGTCGTCGCCGACCAGCAGCCGCCGGAGTGCCCCTTTAACTGTCCCTCGATCTGAGTTAGAATCTCTCTTGCCAAAACAGCGCGGTTTGCCACCGAGGGACAGGAGTTTGAATCTCCCATGGAGCTTGGAACCGAAAAGCCGGAAATTACCGCAAAGAACTACCTTTCCGTCGGCCCCGGCGAATACCCCTGTGGCAACAACCTTTATCTGATCGTCACGCCAAGTGGCGGCCGCCGCTGGGCGTTCCGCTACCAGCGCAATGGCATCGTGAAAAAGATGGGTTTTGGCTCGGCCAAAGCGGCGGGCCTTAAGCTTTCCGAGGCCAAGGACAAGGCGATTGACGCCTTGCGACTTCTCGCCAAGGGAACTGATCCAAGAGAGCACCGTAACGACGAGAAGCGACGCGCCCAAGGATCGCGCCTGTTCGGCGAGTTCGCCGAGGAATGGCGGCAGACCTATGAGACCGGCCTGAAACACAAGGCTGCGCGCAACAAGCTCAAGCGCATCGTGCAGGTTATCTGCAAGCCGCTGCACAAGCTGCGGCTCGACGAGATCGAGACCGAGCACGTCATTGCCGTTCTCCGCAAGGTCTGGCATCAGCGCGAAATCTCGCGCGACACGCGGCAGCGGATCAAGAAGATTCTGGACGCAGCCATCGCGCTGAACCTGCGACCGAAACACAACCCGGCCGATTGGGACAGCCGACTGAAGCCGATCATGCCGAAGCAGCGGAAGCGCGGCACCGTCCGCGGCGGCCACAAGGCCATGGACTACCATGATCTACCCGCGTTCATGCAGAAGCTCGCCGCCAATTCCGATCAAAGCGCCCGGGCGCTTGAGGTCGCCATCCTCACATTCGCGCGAACTATCGAGGTGCAGAACATGCGCTGGTCGCAGCTCGATCTCGGAAGCGGCGTTTGGGATTTGGGCACCCTTGATACCAAGAACGAACGGCTCAAGCGCACGCCACTGCCCGGGCAAACGTTGGCCTATCTGCGCGAGACCTATGACAGCCGCGTGAGCGAAGAGTTTGTGTTCCCGGGTCGCAGCCTGGCCAAGCCGATCTCCAACATGACGATGCTCAAGCATTTGAAGCAGATTACTGGGGACAAAACCCTGACGGTGCACGGCTTCCGCACCACGTTCCGAACCTGGGCGCAGGAGGAAACCGACTTTGAGGAGGAGATCGTCGAACATTGCCTGCACCACATCACAGGCGATGATGCCGAAAAGGCCTACAAGCGCGGCGAGGCTCTAAGAAAGCGGCGCATCGTGATGCAGGCCTTCGCCGACTTTGCGACGCGGCCACCGAACAACAAGGTGACGCCGATGAAGGCCGCCTGAGCGTTCCTGCTGTCCATTTGGAGCGGGCGGCACATCATCGCTCATCGGGCAGATTTTCCAAGAACGACGCCAGATCGGTGCGCGTGATGATGGTGCGCGTGCCGTATTTGCGAATTCGCAAGCGCCCTTCCTTGATCGCCTTGTAAATGGACGTTTGGCCGAGCGAGGAAAGTGCCGCAGCCTCCGGGACAGTCAGGCCGAGCTTTTCCATGGTAGGTCGGAGCATCGACGATTCACGTTTTGCCATCCTCATGGTCTCGCTTCACTTGCGGTGTCAATCGGCGTTCAAATTTGACCCCGTATCGGCGTCCAATTTTGACCCCTTTGAGCGGCGGGTTTTGACGGTAGCGCTCGCCTCGTCGGAGCTGGCCGGGGTTGCGGAGACGAGGCGAGCGCGGGTTGCGTGATCGTCGTCGCGGCTTTTGAAGCGCCAGCTGTCGTTGCCGGTCTCGACGATGTCGCAGTGGTGGGTCAGGCGGTCGAGCAGCGCGGTGGTCATCTTGGCGTCGCCGAACACGCTGGGCCATTCACCGAACGCGAGATTGGTGGTGACGACGATGGAGGTGCGCTCGTAGAGCCGGCTGACGAGATGGAACAGCAGCTGGCCGCCGGATTGGGCGAACGGCAGGTAGCCGAGTTCGTCGAGGACGATGAAGTCCATCCGGGTCAGATGCTCGGCGATACGACCCTGCCGTCCGTTGCGGGTCTCGATCTCCAGGCGGTTGACGAGGTCGACCACGTTGTAGAAGCGACCGCGGGCGCCGGATCGGATGCAGCTTCTGGCGATGGCGATGGCCAGATGGGTTTTGCCGGTGCCGGTACCGCCGACCAGGACGGCGTTACGTTGCTGGGCGATGAAGCCGCCGCCGGCGAGATCATTGACCAGCGTCTGGTTGATGGGTGTGCCTTCGAACTGGAAGTCCTCGAGATCCTTGGCAAGCGGCAGTTTGGCGATGGTGAGCTGGTACTTGATCGAGCGGGCCTGCTTCTCGTTGATCTCGGCGTTGAGCAGGTCGCCGACAATGCGTTGAGGTTCGTGCTGGCGCTTGATGGCGGTCGCCATGATCTCGTCGAAGGCGGCCTTCATGCCGTAGAGCTTGAGCTCGCCCATGAGGTCGAACAGTTGAGTACGTTCCATCAGATGGTTCTCCTGAGGTTGTCGTAACGGGCACAGTCGGCGATCGGGGCATGGCGCAATGTCAGCGCAGCCGGGGTGAGGATGTTGGCCGGCGGCGCAGGATCACGCTGGCGGGCCAGGATGTTGAGCACGACATCGGCGGAATGAACGCCGTGAGCGATCGCCTCGGCGCAGGCTGCTTCGACGGCCGGCAAGCCGTCGGTCAGAACCGCGTTGAGGATGTCGACCATCTGCCGATTGCCATCGTCGGCACTGGCGAGCTTGCGCCGTACACGTTCGATCGCCGCCGGCAGCACCCAGTCCTTGAAGGGAGCGCCGTTGCGCAAGGCGCCGGGTTTGCGAGCCAGCACCGGCACGTAATGCCAGGGATCGTAGACGGTATCGCCGCGGCCGAACGAGCGAGCATGCTCGGCAACGATGCGTCCGTCCTGGCGGATCACGATGCGGTCGGCGTAGGCGTGAACCTCGACCGGCCGCCCGACTGCGCTGGCCGTGACCGAGTATTTGTTGTTGTCGAAGCGCACCAGGCAGGTCTTCGAGACCGATGCCGGCACCGCGTGGAATCCGTCGAACCGGCCGGCATAGGGAACGAGCTTCGGCCGCTCGGCTTCGAACACCTCCCAGACCGTCTGCTCGGTCAGTTCCGGATGCCGGTGCGCTTTGGCGTAGGCGATGCACTTGTCCAGCAGCCAGGCGTTCAACTCGTCGAGGGTTTTGAACCGCAGCCGCGGCGTGAAGAAGCGCTCCCGGACAAGCCCGACCTGGTTCTCGACCTGGCCCTTCTCCCAGCCCGACGCTGGCGTGCAGGCGACCGGATCGACCAGGTAGTGGCTGCACATCTGCATGAAGCGGCGATTGTAGAGACGACCTTTGCCGACGAAGATCGTCTCCACGGCGGTCTTCATGTTGTCGTAGATGCCGCGCACGCAGGTGCCCTTGAACAGAGCGAACGCCCGGTCGTGGGCGTCGAACACCATCTCCTGCGTCTCGCGCGGATAGCACCGCACGAACAGCATCCGGCTGTGGCAGAGCCGGACATGGGCGGCCTTCACGATCACCGTCACGCCATTGAGCAGGACGACCTCATGGCTCCAGTCGAACTGATAGGCTTCTCCCGGCGCAAAGCTCAGCGGGACGTAGGCCGCAGCCGTCGATTGCCCGCGCTCCTTGCTCCATCGCCTGGCGTAACGGCGCACGGCGTCGTAACCGCCGTCATAGCCGCGCCCGCGCAGCTCTTCGAAGATCCGGATCAACGTCAGCTGCTCGCGAGCAGACTTGGCCGCGTTCCCTGCCAGCAATCCGTCGAGTTCTGCTGCCCATCGTCCCAGCTTCGGCCGCGGCTGGACAACACGCTCGTACTCGAACGAGGTCTCTCCCGACCTCAGCACCTTCCGGACCGTGTTCCGCGACACCTTCAGGTCACGGGCGATCTCCTTGATCGTCTTGCCCTTGATGAAGTGCTCGCGCCGTATCCGGGCAATCGTCTCCACGATCAGCATCCCCGACCACCTGCTTCATTACAAAGCAGGCAGCGCAACAGACCAACCTGTAGGGGGTCAATTTTGGACGCCGATCCCCCGGCTTAGGGGGTCAATATTGCAGGCCGAATGACA